>CAWEMT010000004.1:0-92500 GCA_963810255.1 uncultured Alphaproteobacteria bacterium
CTCTGCGCTCGGCCATCGCTCGCGCCAGTTTTCCAGACGGCGGCACGCAGCACGATCAGTGATGCCCGCTTTCTGCCCAAGGCATAATGATACGTTCTGCCCCAACGACTGCCGCAAACAGTAAAATTCCGAGCACGCTTAACCAAACCAAGGACGCCCATGCTAACGAGGTGTCGAGCTGCGAGTTCGCGGTCAGCAGCAGATTACCAAGGCCGCCGACCGAGCCGACGAACTCGCCAATCACCGCGCCGATTACCGCAAGAGTAACGGCAACCTTGGCACCTGCGAACACGAACGGCAGCGCCGCGGGAAACTGCACCTTCATGAAGATCTGGAAACGTGATGCCCTGAGCGAGCGCGCGAGTTCTAGAAGGCCCGGCGGCGTCGCCCGCATACCGGCTGCGGTATCGATCACCATCGGGAAGAACGCAACCAAGAAACGCGATCACCAATTTCGACTGCATGCCGAGGCCGAACCAGATGAGAACGATCGGCGCGATCGCGACCTTTGGGACCGACTGGGTGGCGATCAGGATAGGATAAAGCGTCAAATTGAGGATGCGCGAATTGGCGACGCAAACCGCAATTGGAATGCCGATCACGACCGCCAACGCAAAGCCGAGCAAGCTTTCAAGGAAGGTCGGCCAAGATTCGATCAGCAGCGTCCGCCAGTTGGCAACAGAGGCGTGATAGATGTCGGTCGGGCTCGGCAATACGATCCGGTTAACCTGGAACGCCCACGTGTAGAGCTGCCACGCCACCAGGATGAGGGCAACTCCGAGCAGGGGATAAAGGGCGTGCTCGATCTTGCGCGGTATCATCGGGTAATTCCGAGCGCGCGGCCGGCCCTGTGTTCGAGTTCGGTGAATTGCGACGAATAGCGCATTTCCGCGGATCGCGGATAGGGCAGATCGACTTCGATATAGTCCGCGATTACCGCCGGCCGCTTGCTGAAGACAACAACGGCATCGGAAATATAGACCGCTTCGCTGATGCTGTGCGTGACGAAAAGTGTCGTCGCGCCGGTTTTGTTTCGGATATCGAGTAGCAAGTCCTGCATTTCCATGCGCGTGAGTTCATCGAGCGCACCAAATGGCTCGTCCATCAGCAGCAGCTCAGGCTCATGGATCAGCGAACGGCACAGCGAGGCGCGCTGCTGCATGCCGCCGGAAAGCTGTGCGGGATAAGCGCGCTCGAACCCCTCAAGGCCAACCTGCGTAAGCAGATTTCGCGCTCGCTGCGTCGCCGCCGGCCCGGTCCGACCGAGAATTTCCATCGGGAACAGCACGTTGTCCAGGACCGTGCGCCACGGCATGAGATTGGCCTGCTGGAACACGACGCCGAAATTAGCGTGCGGCTCGGTCACATCTTCGCCGTTGATCTGAACCGTTCCGCTTGAGGCGGAGATCAGACCGCCGACGATTTTCAGAAATGTGGTCTTGCCGCAGCCACTCGGGCCCAACAGCGTCACCAGACGCCGTTCTTTGAGATCGAAACTAATGTTCTCGATCGCCACGAGCGGCGGCTGGCCGACGCGCTTGAAAGACTGATGAACGTCCTTGAAGTGTCCAAATGGCACAGGAGCGACATTCGCTCGCTCCTGTGTATTATGTGCAGCTTGAATTTGAATTGTTCGCGTCCTGTCAGGGGATGATGGCCGGCGACGGCAGGAAACCGGTCGCATAGAGATCGGTCGGGGCCGGTGGCTTGCCTTTGACACCGATATATTTGACGACGAAGTCGACGTTCGATTTGATTTTTTCAGGACCGAACCAGCCGAAGCCATTCTTCTTGGTGTCGGGCGTCACGGCGAGATCCTCAACCACCTTGAGTTCGGCGACAATAACATTTGGCTTGAGCGACGGAACGTATTTGATCTCGTCCGCCGCTGCCTTTTCCGGATTAGCCAGCGCAAATTTCCAGCCCTTAAGCGCCGCACGGACGAAGCGCTTCATCACGTCCGGATTCTTGGCGATATAGTCTTCTGTCGCCGCAATGCTGTTCGAGTATAGCTCGAGGCCGTAGTCGGCGAGCAGCAAGGTTCGCAATTCAGCGTTGCTGGCCTTGGCACCGACGGTCAGACCGGGCTTCGCCATGACGAAAAATTCGATAGCGGGGATTTTTCCGGCAAGCAATGTCGAAGCGCGCGCCGGCGGTGCAACGTTCGATATCTTTAGCTTGCTCGGGTCGAGACCTTTCTGCGCCATGAAGCCCTCAATGATCTTCGGTGTCGAACTGCCGGCGCCGCTACCGAGCGTCAGACCCTCAAGCTGCTTTGGCTGCGTAACATTGGCGCCGGTGCTCAAGCTAAAGATCGCGTAAGGCGCCTTCTGATAGTTCACCGCGACGATCTTGATTTTGGAACCGTTGCTGCGGGCAAGCACGAGGCTCGGTACATCGACGAATCCGATGTTGGCCGTTCCGGATTCCACTGCTTGGATGACCTGCGCAGTGCCTTGCCCCGGGATGATCGACACATCAAGGCCCTCATCCTTGAAGTAGCCCTCGGCCAGCGCCGCATACCACGGGGCATGACGGCCAAGCGGGATGAAATCGAGCGAGAACACCACCTTGGTCAGCGGTTTTGCGCCTTGCGCCGATGCCGGCGCAACCGCGGCGGCACACGACAAGATTCCCAGCGACACTGCGACGATACGAATCCACGCGTTCATACCCACTCTCCCCTGTTGCAAAGCCGGACGGCCAGCGCCCGCAACCCCCATCATCGTGCAATGTAGGTTTCGAGACGTCAACATATTTTCGAAAATTTGTTTGATTATCGATACCCAGTCGGCTATCTCGAAATGCCGCTCTCGCGCGGCGATGGGAGAAACGCCGCTCATGACGACATCGCCTGCCAATTCCGAGGTCGCGACCACTTTGAATTCCGAAGCCCTCACGCGGCTTCGCTCCGACATTCTCAATTGCCGGCTGATGCCAAACGAGCGGTTGCGCGTTGAAGCGCTACGCGAGCGCTACGGCATGGGCACGAGTCCGATCCGCGAGGCATTGATGCGGCTGGAAGCCGAAGGCCTCGTCGCACTCGAACAGAACAAAGGGTTTCGCGTTTCCGACGTATCGGCCGAGAACCTCATCGACCTGATGAGCACGCGCATCGAAATCGAAGGTATTGCGCTCCGCTGGTCGCTGAAGAACGGCGGCGTCGACTGGGAAGCCAACCTGGTAAGTGCCTTCCATAGGCTCTCGCGACAAGAAAAATTCGAACTCCTCGAACACGATCAGCGAGGTTTGGAGCAAGGAACACGAGAACTTCCACGCCGCGCTGGTGGCCGCCTGCGGCGCGCCAACTCTGTTGTCGATCCGCGCGCGGCTGTTCGAACAAGCGGAGCGCTATGTCGCGCTGTCAATCATGGCAAATGCGCCGTCGCGTGACGACGTCGCCGAGCACCGGCAGCTTATGCGTGCAGCGATCAGCCGCGACGCCGACAAGGCACTCGAACTCAACCGCGCCCACATCACCCGGACGCTCGAAAAGGTGGCTGTTTCTCTTGCGAGCCGCAAGAAGCCGGCCGAGCTTCGTGTCGTGAACAGAGGAAACCGGCAAAATGACCGAAACCATCCAGACCTGGCGGCAACGGATCGACAACGCACGCGCGGAAGGGCTTGCCGCACGCGAATATTTCATCGTGTTTACGGAACCGGCCAAAGATCGGCTCGCGGTGCAGCGTCATCTCGGCCCGCATCTCGAATATCAACGCGATCTCGAAAAGCGCGGCATCATCGTCGCGGCCGGCCCTCTCTCAGACGAACGCGGCGAGGAATGGACCGGCAAGGGCATGATCATTTACCGTGCGGAAAATATCGCCGAGGCGCGCAAGATCGCCGATGCCGATCCGATGCACCGTGACGGCGTGCGCACCTACAAAGTCATCCCTTGGCTGATGAACGAAGGAAGCTTTACGCTGTCGGTGAAGCTCGCCGCTCAGAAAATCGAGTTCGCGTGATGTCTGCTGAGGTCCGGCGAATTCCGGCCGACGACTTGCGCGCTTTCGTTGCGCGGCTGCTTTGCGCAGCCGGAGCGCCGGAGCAGCCAGCAGCTGTTGTCGCGGACGGGCTCGTCGAAGCGGACCTGATGGGCATTCGCTCCCACGGCGTGATGTTGGCGGACATGTACATCGAACGGCTACGTAAAGGCTCGGTGTCGCAAGTTAAAGCCGCAACGATCGTGTCCGAACAAGAGGGCGCGGTCGTGCTCGATGCGGGTAACGCACTCGGCCAGGTTACTGGCCAGCAGGCGATGGACGTCGCGATCTGCCAAGGCACGGGAATTCGCCGCCGGCATTGTCGCGGTCCGGCACGGCTTTCACTTCGGCGCTGCCGGACACTATGCAAGGCACGCCGCGGGCGCAGGCTGCATCGGCATCGCGATGTGCAATACGCGACCATTGATGCCCGCTCCGGGTGGCGCGGAACGCGTGGTTGGCAACAATCCGTTGGCCATCGCAGTGCCGAGCGCCGGCGAAATCCCGATCGTGCTCGACATGGCGACCAGCGAGGCTGCCATGGGCAAGATCCGCATGGCCGAGAAGGCCGGCCAGAATATTCCGGAGTCATGGGCAGTGACCGCAGCAGGGCACACGCACCACCGATCCCGGCCGAAGCCATCAAGGGCATGCTGCTACCCTCCGGCGGCGCCAAGGGTTTCGGCCTCTCCTTCATGATCGACCTGATGTGCGGCCTGCTGGCGCAGGGCGCAATTGGCGCCCAGGTGCAGCCGCTCTACGGCGACTATTCAAAGCCCTATGACTGCTCGCATCTCTTTATCGCCATCGACGTCACGCATTTCTGCGACCTCGCAATCTTCAAGACGCAGGCTGCTGCCGCAGCCGAACGCGTCCGTAACGGCGCTCGTGCGCCAGGCGTCGCGGAGCTGTTCGCGCCCGGCGAAATCGAATGGCGGCGCGAGCGCGCCTCAGACGGCTTGGTTGACCTCGATGCGCCCGTCGTCGCGATGTTGAGCCGCTATGCCAGTGAACTCGGCGTGATGGACACGCCCCTGCAAGGAGGGACAAGAGAGAAGCGCCATGCCTAAGACACAGATCACTAGCCCGAGGCTCCGGCAGCCGAACGGCGTTTTCTCACATGCCACGATGATCGAAGCGACAGGTCGCTTCGTATTCATATCGGGAATGACGGCGCGCCGCCCGGATGGCAGCATCGCCGGCATCGGCGACGTCACCGAGCAGACAAAGCAGGTCTGCGAGAACCTGAAAGCGGCGGTTGAAGCCGCCGGCGGCACGCTGGACGATATCTGCCGCGTCGACGTCTATGTCCGCAACATGGAGCACTTCGAGGCAATCCACAAAGTGCGCGCCCTATACTTCAAGCCGCCGCTGCCGGCCTCGACCATGGTCGAGATCAATAAGATGACCTCGCCGGATTACCTGATCGAAATTAGTGCGATCGCCGTGCTGCCAGCCAAATAGGAGCGGCCGATGGACGACAAACACGGTCTGAAAGCCGCCGCCGCGAGCGGGATCAAGCTGCGCGAGATTGGCGACAAGGTTCTGCTGGAGAACGAGCACATCCGGATGTGGGAGGTGCGGCTTGAGCCGGGCCAGACGCTCGGCTTCCATATCCACTATCACCCCTATGCCGTCCTCTCGCTAAGCGGCGGCGAGAACGAGATCGAGACGATCTCGGGCAAGAAAATCACCGTGCGGGAGCCTGCGGGCTCATATACCTTCATCAACGAGATGCGTGAGGTCCACCAACTCACCAACAAGTCCGATGTCGTCTATCTGTCGCGGCTGATCGAAATAAGATCCGTCAAGTGGACGCCTTGACTCTGGTAAGAAAGGACACCGCGATGACCAACATGCCCGCTGGCGCACCGAGCCTCGATGAAATCCTGATCCAGTCGAACAGTGTTCCCTGGCGCGAAAAGTCGCTCATGGGCGTGTCCGAAAAGATGCTCTGGCGAAACGAGGAAACCGGCGCATCGATTGCGCTCATCAAGTTCGACAAGGGCGCCGGCATCCCCAAGCCGCACTTTCACTCCTCGAACCAGTTCATGTTTTGCCTGCAAGGCAAATACGAATACACCTCAACCGGGGTGACGCTGACGCCCGGCTGCTTCTACTGCAATCCGAAGGGCAATGTGCACGGGCCAGCGGTGGCGCACGAGGAAACCGTTATCGTCGAGATTTATGACGGCCCGCATTACCCGCACAAGCCGGACTTCTACGCCGACGAGCAGGATGCGCGATAGCGCCCTGTAACCCCCGCCTCAAGTCGTCCGCTTTGTCCACTTTGTGCCAGTACCTGACATTGCTGTCGATCGCTTCAACAAGGCATCAAAGAATGAAGCCTTGACCTAAAACCGGGCATCGTCGCAGGGTCACCGCATGTATTTTGGGAGGATGGACCAATGCGTCTGATAGCCGCTGTCATTATCTTATCGGGCGTCCTTACGCTCGGGGCATGCGATCAGCAGGGCACAAAGGGTGATGCTGGCGCGCAAGGTGTCGCTGGTCCTGCTGGACCCAAAGGAGATCGGGGACCGGAAGGCCCGCAAGGCTTGCAAGGCGCTAAGGGTGATGCTGGCGCGCAAGGTGTCGCTGGTCCTGCTGGACCCAAAGGAGATCGGGGACCGGAAGGCCCGCAAGGCTTGCAAGGCGCTAAGGGTGATGCTGGCGCGCAAGGTGTCGCTGGTCCTGCCGGACCCAAAGGAGATCCGGGACCGGAAGGCCCGCAAGGCGCTAAGGGTGATGCTGGCGCGCAAGGTGTCGCTGGTCCTGCTGGACCCAAAGGAGATCGGGGACCGGAAGGCCCGCAAGGCTTGCAAGGCGCTAAGGGTGATGCTGGCGCGCAAGGCCCAAAGGGTGATCCCGGCGCGCCAGCACAAACTCATTTCCGAGTTGTAACGGGCGATTTCGGCGTTGTTGTCTGCGCAGAAAACGAGGTTCTGGTTTCATTGGTTTGCGCGAACGGCGCTCCACTTGGATCGAAATGCTCGGCTCCTGGTCAAACGATTGGGTTGTGCGTGCGAAAATAACGGCAATCGAAAAATATCGGAACATCGCGGCCGCGGGTCCGAGGTGTCAGCGGCATGTCCGCTTCGCGCCCGATAACAGAATTGCTGGACGTGAGGGGCCGCCATGAACATTGCAGCCATGACCCTCGGCAACATGCGAGCCAACGGCGTTAACACGCTGGCCGTCTGTTGCGAGCGCTGCAATCATCAGCGCGTTATTGACGTGGCGAGATATAGCGACGACGTGCCGGTGCCCGCGTTCAGGCCGCGGATGGTGTGCACCATCTGCGACGCGATCGGTGCCGACGCGCGGCCGAATTGGAATGAGCGGCGTAGTGATTGGACGTTGAGCGGGAATTCGCTGTTTTAGACCCCGTGAGATTTTAGAACCCTGCCGCATGCCTCGCTCAGTTTCGCGCGGTGTTCCTGTAGGCACTGAAACCCGGGTTGATTACGCCAAACACTTGTCGATAACGGTACGTCGCTCAACTCCTGGATTTTGCCTCTCTAGCCGCATATAACTCTAGTAGAGCTAACTCTAGTAGAGCGACGTAAATGCATTGGCTGTGAGGTAGAATGACCTGCCATTTCGCCTGTCCGATGACGGGCATAAAGGTTCAAGCGAAATTGCCTGATGATTTTATGCGACCCGAAACGCGCGTCGTTTCCTTAGATTGCCCGATCTGCCAACGCCAGCACTTAGTCCACGTCAAGGACATCGAGCGCGATAAGGAGCCGGAGCGGTGAAGGCGATCTCGTTACATAGTTTCATCGTGGCCGGAGTAACGCTCTTAGCATCGGCTTTTGCTGCGAAAGTGCAACAACGCTCGCCGCCATAGGCGAACAGTCACAGGATCGGCTGCGATATCCGCTTTGGCCATAAGCAGCGCCGCACTAGGGCGCGCGCAACAACTCGTCGATTGACCAATCCTCGGCGCTGACGCCGGCCAGTGCCTGCACGCGCTCCTCGTTGCTGGCGAGCTCGGCGGCGGTGCCTGAGTAAACGATCGCACCGTTGTCGATCACATAGGCGTTGTCGGCGATTTCCAGGCTCATGCGCGCGTTCTGCTCGACCAGCAGGATCGAAATACCCTCGGCGCGCATTTGCACGACGATGCGAAAGACTTCCCGTACGATGAGCGGCGCCAGGCCTTGCGACGGCTCGTCGAGAATGAGGAGTTTAGGATTGATGATCAGCGCGCGCGCAATCGCCAGGATCTCCTGCTCGCCGCCGGAAAGCTGGCGGCCCATATTCTGTTTGCGTTCGGCCAGACGCGGAAACAGCTGATAGATCCGCTCCGGCGTCCATGCGCCAGCGCGCTGAACCGGCACCTGGAGGTTCTCGTCCACCGTCAGATTGGGGAAAACACGCCGGCCTTCCGGCACATAGCCGACGCCAAGCGCAGCGATGTTGAACGGCGGCCAGCGGGTCGTGTCGTTGCCGAAGATCGTGACCTTGCCTTCGCGCGCCGGCGTCAAGCCCATGATGCTGCGCAGCGTGGTGGTCTTGCCGGCGCCGTTACGGCCGAGAAGCGTCGTGATCTTGCCTTCCGCAACGTCGAGACTGACGTCGTGGAGAATGTGGCTCTTGCCGTAGAAGGTATGAATGTGTTCGACCGTCAGCGCGCTCATGTCGCCTTCCCCAGATAGGCGGCCTGCACCGCTTCATTCGCGGCAATCTCTTGCGGCGAGCCTTGCGCCAGCACGCGGCCCTGGTCGAGCACGGTCATCCGATCGGCAAGATGAAAAACCACCCGCATGTCGTGCTCGATGAGAACGATGGTGTATCGGCTGTCGCGGTGAAGCCGCCGGATAAGCCCAGTAATCTCATAGGTCTCCTGATCGCCCATCCCGGCGGTGGGCTCGTCAAGCAGCAACAGCCGCGGCTTGAGCGCGAGCGCGGTCGCGATTTCGGTCGCGCGCTGGTCGCCGTGCGCGAGTTCGCTTACGAGCCGGCCTTCTTTGCCGGCAAGGCCGGTCAATGCCAACACCTCATCGACATGCTTGTCGATCGTCGCGCTCTCGGCGCCGCTGATCCATGGCCGCAGCCGATAGCCGCCAGCAACTTCAGCGGCGATGCGCACGTTTTCGCGCACCGAGATTTCCGGAAATATTTCGGTGATCTGGAACGTTCGCACCATGCCGCTCTGGACGCGGCGGTAGGCCGGCAATTGCGTCACATTCTCTCCGGCGAACACGATCTCGCCGTTGTCCGGCGAAAACATGCCGCTGATCAGGTTGAAGAAGGTCGTCTTGCCGGCGCCGTTCGGCCCGATCACCGCATGCAATTCGCCCGACGACACCGACAGCGACACGTTGCTGACCGCGACCAGGCTGCCGAAAG
The DNA here is from genome assembly GCA_963810255.1 of uncultured Alphaproteobacteria bacterium. Lineage (GTDB taxonomy): Bacteria > Pseudomonadota > Alphaproteobacteria > Rhizobiales > Xanthobacteraceae > Pseudolabrys. The sequence continues at coordinate 9,342 of CAWEMT010000004.1, forward strand.
TCTTGGTGACGTTTCGGACGTCGAGCAGATTTTCGCCCTGCGGACTCAAGAGGTCGCGCCCCTCAATTTGAGCCACGACCCGGCGGTGCTGCGCAGATTGCCGAATCTCATGCCAAGCACGCCGCGCGGAAAGAACAGAACCACAAGCACGAAGGTCGCGCCGAGAAACGACATCCAGTTGGTCGTCATGCTCGACAGATAATCCTGCAGCACCACGAACACGGCGGCGCCGACCAGCGGGCCCCAGAACGAGCGCATGCCGCCAAGCACGACCATAATCACGATTTCACCGGACTGATTGTAGTTCAGCATGGTCGGATCGGCGAAATTATTGAGCAGCGCGTTGAGGCCGCCCGCCAGGCTCACGAAAAACCCCGAGATCGTAAAAGAAAGCCAGATGTGCTGTTCGACCGGAATGCCGAGGAAGCGGGCTCGGCGTTCATTTTCGCGAATAGCCAGCAAAGTGTGGCCGAGCGGCGAGCGAAGCAGGAATCCCATGATGGCCGTGGCGATGGCGAATACCGCCAGCACGAAGAAATAGAACAGCACGGCATTGTCGAGGATGTTGGCGGTCCACACGCCGAAATGCAGCGGCTGGCGCTTGAAGCCGGACAAGCCATCGTCGCCGCCGGTCAGACTGTGCCAGCGGAACGCGATGAAATAAAACACTTGGCCGAAGGCGATCGTCACCATCGCGAAATAGACACCGCGGCGACGGGCAATGAGCGCACCCAAGAGCGCCGCGGCGACGCCGCCGAGCAAGGTGCCGAGCACCAAAGCCAGCGGCGTGCTGTTGGTCGCAAACTTGAGGGCGAGCCCGGTGCCGTACGCGCCGAGGCCGAAATAGGCGGCATGGCCGAACGACAGCACGCCGGTAAAGCCAAGCAGAAAATTGAGCGACATGGCGGCAAGGCCAAGGACCAGAACGCGGGTGCCGAGCGCGATATAGCCGCCGGTAAACGGCAGCCAGTAGGGAACGGCCAGCAAGATCACCCAGATCGCCGCCAGCACAATCAACTTGCGTTGCGCAGTACCCGTCATCATGACAGCAGCCCTTCCTCGCCGAACAGGCCGCGCGGCCGTATCAGCAGCACCACCGCCATCATTACGTAGATCACTGCTTCGCTCGCCGACGGCCAGAACACCGCGGTGAGGCCGGAGGCAACCCCGATCAGCAAGCCGCCGACCAAGGTGCCCGGCAGGCTGCCGACGCCACCGACGATGATCGCAACAAAGCTCGGCATCAGCAGGTTCGCGCCCATGGTCGGCTCGAGGCTGAGCTGGCCGCCAGCCAGCACGCCGGCGAGCCCCGCCAGAAAGATGCCGACGGCGAAATTCAATGTGCGCAAGCCGCGCACATTGACGCCGAGCGAGGACAAAGTGTCCAAATCGAAGGTGCCGGCACGAATGCGGATGCCCTGCCGGCTCATGCGCAGGAATAAAAACAGCCCGACGACCACGGCAGCGGCGATCGAAACCATGAACAGCCGGTACCAGGTGATGAAAAAGAACTGGAGACTGATCGGCTGCGTGAGCGCATCCGGAACCTTGTAGGGAAGCCCGGTCGCGCCCCAAACCGCGCGTGTGACGTCTTCAAATACGAACGCGAGCCCGAAGGTGAGCAACAGACTGTAAAGCGGATCGAGGCGATAGAGCCGGCTGATCAGCACACGCTCGACCAGGACGCCGAGCAAGGCGACCAGAAGCGGCGCGATCAGCAAGGCGGCCCAAAAGCCGAAGACGGGCTCGATCGTGTAGGCGACGTAGGCGCCGAGCGCGAGAAAGCCACCATGCGCAAAATTGATGACCCCGCTCAGATTCAAGATCAGCGAAAGGCCCAGCGCCATCAGCACATAAAATGCACCGACGATGAGACCGTTGGTCACATTGAGCAGGAGCAGACTGGTCATCACGGCCCTCCCAGCAGGCGCAAGAACTTGGGTGTGTCGGCGGTTAACCGCAGCGGACCGATCGGCCAAGGCTCGCTATCGAGACGGGGTCGTGAGGATCACGACCCCGTCCAATAATGATGCGGCCCTTGCTAAGCTGCCCGCGCGCGGCGGCTCAACTCGGAAAAGTGATCTTGCATCCGGTTTCGGACACCGGCCCAGCGGCCTTCTCGCCCGGAACCACCGCGCCGACACTGAACATATTGTCAGGATCGCCTTTGGCGTTGTGCGCCTCGCCGGCAAACACTGAGGCCATGAGTTCGTGATCGCCTTCGCGATAGAAGGGGGTGCCCGGTTGTAGCGCGACCTCCGGCGGCAACTTGTAGCCCTGCATCGCGTGCGCGAGCTTGAAGCCGTCCACGGTCTTTTCCTGATTGGCCAGTCCGGCAAATGTCTGCACGGCAACGTAACCGAACCAGTTGCGCGCTGACGGCGCCTTGCCGCCAATCTTCGGTCGGATTTCGCTGACCCACTTCTTGACGTGCTCGTTGTCCGGCTGATTCCACCACCATTCCATCGTCCACCAGCCGACGCGCGCTTCGGCCGGAACGGCACGCAAGCTCTCGAGCTCGAATAGCGTGCCACCGACCGCCATTTCCTTGTTCAGACCAAATGCGGCGAACTGTTTCAGGCTGTTCACCTGGTCACCGCCACCCATCACGTCGATGAGCACTTTCGGTCCGTAAGCCTTGGCCTTGATGAGATAGGCCGAATAGTCGGCCGACCCGAGCGGCACTAGGTCGCCGGCAAACTCGCCGCCGGCCGCCTTGAGCTTCTTGACGAAAGCCGCCTGAACCGAATGACCGTAGGCGTAGTCGGGGGTGAGGAAGTACCACTTCTTGCCAAACTTGTTCATTAGCGTGTCGGCGATCGCATTCACGCCCATCGTCGTCGTATTGCAGACGCGGAACACGTTCCAGTGGCAGTGCTCGCCAGTGACCGCGTCGGCGTGACCGCCCGAAACGATATGAAGCTTTTTCTTCTCCGACGTGACGCCGGCCATCGCCAGCGCGATGCCGGAATTGACGTCGCCGATGATGCAGTCGACCGCGTCGCGATCGATCAGCTTGCGCGTCTTTTGCACGCCGGTGCCGACGTTGTTCGCAGAATCTTCGACCAGCAACTCGATTTGCCGCCCCAGTACGCCGCCGGCCTTGTTGACGTGTTCGACGGCAAATTTGGCGCCGGCGACTTCGCTTTCCGCGATTGCCGCGTATACGCCGGTCAGCGGATCGACCATGCCGAGCTTGATCGGCGCTTCGCCACGGGCACTAATGATGAATGGCGAGGCGATCTGCAGAGCGCCCGCCGCAGCGGTGGCCTTTAGGATTGCGCGGCGCGATAGACGGTTATTCGATGTTGGCTTGTTCATTATTTCGTTCCTCCGAGGAATTTTCGTTTGCTATTTCTGGTCAAGCAACGCCGGGCTCATTCGCCCCTTTGTACCCAGCGACGAAGGCTAAGTCGCGATGTAAAGTTTTGCCGATCGCCGCGCGGAAAGCAATTAATAAAACGGTGGTCCTGCAAGTCATAACAGGCGGTGGCGACAGAGATATTGCCCGATCCCAGCAGCACGTCCTCTTCGGGTCTCTTCATATTTTCAGCCTTGGTCGGTGCAGCCATGTGTTTGGCCTTTAAGCGCGGCACGTAGGGCCGCTGGCCATAATGCCCTCCACGGATCATGTCCCGGTCAAAAACCCGCATTCGACAATGCGATGGCACAAGTGGGTTGTTCTGATCGCCGGATCGAGCGGCTCTGCATTACGTGCTGTTCGCCCTTCCAACCTTCACATCACGCCAGGTATTCGGCGCGATCACGTTTACGCCGCGAGTGGAACGGGTTCTTTGTAGCGTTCGCCTTTGGCCATCATTGCCCAGGCCATTCGCGCAATCTTGTTGGCAAGCGCGATTGCGGCGACCTTTGTCGGCCGCATGTCCATGTCACGGCGCTCCGTACGGTACTGAGTGACGAGGCCGCTGGCGAGAGCTACATCATGACAGTGACCGGTCGTGGGTATCGCTTGCTCGACCTCGCCGCTGTGCATTCCGATGTTGAAGCGGCGCCCGCGGAGGTGGTGTCGGAAAGCCGCTCGAGTGCCGTTCTTCCGTTCCAAAACATCAGTAGCGATCCCGAGCAGGAGTATTTCGCTGACGGAATTGATGGTCGCTATCGGACCAACAGCGGACACTGGGCGAAACCGGCGCTGATGATTGTATTGAGGCTTCGCGAGCATGTTAGAATTGGAGGTTTAAGCTCTAGCCGAATTGAATCAGCGTCTCTATGGCGCGCGCTTATAACTTTATTGGGCTATACTCGCTGGGAGTGCCGAGGGGAGGATGAGGCAAATGACGGCTCCCGCAGTTCGACGCGCCGATTTTCTCATGGCGCTCGCCTATGCGACCGACTTGGCCACCGGCCAGTCGCGCGATTTTGCGTTGCGGTCCTGCGTGCTGGCGATGCGGCTCGCCGAAGTCATGGGGCTCGACGTCGACATGCGCCGCCAAGTCTATCACCAAGCCTTGCTGCGCTACATCGGATGCAACGCCGATACCCATTTGCTTTCCGCGGCTTTCGGCGATGAGATCGCGCTTCGCCAAGACCTCGCCCGCATCGACATGGGCAGCCACTCGGACATCGTCGACACCTTCGTTCGCGCTTTCACGCGTCTGTTCGCGGATGCGCCGCCCGCCGAAATGGCCGATGCGATCCAAAAGGGTCTTGCCGACGCGTTGCAGGTGAGCGTTCCCATTCTGGCCGGTCATTGCGAGGTGGCGCAAAGGATCGCGCAACGCATCGGTCTCCCGGAAGAGGTCCGCAAAAACCTCAGCCAACTCTACGAGCGCTGGGACGGACATGGGCTGCCGCGCGGACTGAAAGGCGACGCGGTGACGCTTCCCGTGCGCATGGTGACCTTGGCGCAGGACGCCGTTGTCTTGACCGAGGCCCATGGCCTTGAGACCATGAAGGCGATGATCGAGAAACGCCGCGGCGGCGGCTATGAAGCGGAGCTTGCCGATCAGCTTCTCGCGCATGCCGAACGCCTACTCGAAGGACTCGATGGGCCTGTCGATCGCAAGACGATCCTGGCGCTCGAGCCGCAGCCCCACGCCTTACTCGATGAAGCGGGCTGCAATGAAGCCTACCTCGCGATCGCCGACATGATCGACATGCGGATGCCCTTCACGTTCGGGCATTCGCGCGCCGTTGCCGAGCTCGCCGAAGCGGCGGGCAAGCACATGGGCTTGCCAGCGTCCGACATTCGCGCCGTTCGCTGGGCAGCATGCACGCACGATCTCGGCGAACTCGCGGTCCCGGTTTCGACCTGGATGAGGGCGGGCGCGCTTACGCAACGCGAGACCGACGCAGCACACCTGCATCCCTATCACGGTGAGCGCGCACTGATGTCGCTCGGCGGGGAAGGAACCGCGGTCGCGGCGCTGGTTCTACGTCACCACGAGCGCCTCGACGGCACCGGCTATCACCGCTACGCCAAGGCGCCCGATCTTTCGCCTGCCGCCCGCATCCTCGCCGCCGCCGAAGCCTTCCAGACCGCCAGGGAAGCACGGCCTTACCGCAGCGCCATGAGCGATACCGCGGCGGCTGCAAAACTGCGCAGCACGGTACGGGACGGAAAGCTCTGCCCCGACGCCGTCGAGGCGGTCCTCGCCGTCGCCGGTCAACCTGCGCGCCGGGATATTACCGAGCGCCTGGCCGGACTGACGCCTCGCGAGATCGAAGTGTTGCGGCTGATCGCTGCCGGTCACACGGCGAAGGAAGCGGCCCGCCACCTCGAAATCGCGCCCAAAACCGCCGACAACCATATCCAGAACCTTTATTCCAAGATCGGCGTCTCCACCCGCGCAGGGGCTGCCCTCTATGCCCTCGAGCGCGGCCTCGTTCAGCAAGGAATATCCGCGGCCTAGGGAATCCACCCCATGTGTGGAATTGGCATTGCGGCCAACCTCTCGACGTGAGCCGGCCCATTGGGGCGCCGGATACGTCAGGAGGAGAACATGATTCTTGCGACGACGAAGGTCGAGGATGTCGACCGCTTTCTGAAGGTCTTTTCGACCAAGGGTGCCGAGAAGCGAGGACAGCATGGCTCCAAGGGCTGCACCGTCTTCCGCGATCCCACCGAAGCCGACCGCGTCTGGGCGATCTTCGACTGGGACGAAAAGGGCTGGCAAAGTTTCGTCACCGATCCCGAAGTGCCGCCGATCCTGAAAGAAGCCGGGCACCAGGGTAAGCCGCAAGTGGCGAAGTTCGCCGGTAGCTACCGCGCCTAGCACGACACCACGCGCGTCCTTGCCGCTCACGCTCGCCGGGCAATTGTTGCTCGGTGGGCGTGATGCTGCGCGAGTACCTAAAAGCAACTTCCAAAAATATCCGCTGCGGAATTACCGGCGCCATCGGGTTGGTGCGCTCCGAGCTCACGCCTCAAGGTCTCAGCAAGAAATCTCGGCGGTCTAGGGAATCCACCCCATGTGCCGCCTGGCGCAGTGGGCAACTTGGCAAACGTGAGGCGGGCCGTGGTGGCGCCGCCGCGACAGGAGATAAGGCCATGAATATCAAGGTGGGAGTCATCGCGGAGCAAACGGGCGCATTGTCGTTCATGGGCGGCGCCAACGCCAAAGTGGCGACGATGGTGATCGACGACATCAACGCCAACGGCGGTCTGCTGGGGCGGAAGATCGATCTCGTCCTTGAGGACGGCGCAACGACCGATAGCGTTGCAGCCGCCCAAGCGACCAAGCTCGTTGAGCAAGACAAGGTGGATGTGATCTTCGGCGGCATCTACAGCTCCACCCGTCAGGCCATCAAGGGTTCCGCCGTCGTCAAGGGCAGGAAGCTCTACATCTACCCCGAGCAATACGAGGGGCAGGAATGCGACCCGCTCATCTTCTGCACCGGCCCGGTTCCGGCGCAGCAGCTCGACACACTCATTCCTTGGCTGATGCAGAAAATCGGAGCGAAGAAATTCTATCTGCCGTCGGCCGACTACATCTGGCCGCATGTGATGAACAAGAAAGTGCGCCAGCTTGTCACCGCCAATGGCGGTTCCATCGTCGGCGAGGAGTACTATCCGCTCGACCACATGGAATATGGCGAGACGGTCAAGAATATCATGGCGAGCGGCGCGGAGGTGGTGTTCAACACCATCGTTCCGCCGGGCGTGGTGCCGTTCTTCCAGCAACTCCACGAAGCCGGATTCCAGAAGCGCGGCGGGCAACTCGTCTGCACTTATTTCGACGAGAACCTTCTCAGCCTGCTGCCGGCCGCGCACGTGGAGGGCCTCTACGGCTGCCTCGACTACTACCAGAACGTCGGCGATTTATTCAGCAGGAAGCTACTCGATCACTATAACGCGCGGTATCCCGGCCAGGAGCAATTCACCGGCGGCAGCGCGTGTTCGGGCCTTTACCGGGGTATGAAGCTCTGGGAGGCGGCGGTGAAAGAGGCCGGCTCGCTGCGGCAGGAAGATGTCATCGCGGCGCTCGATCACGCTAAGATCGCCGACGGACCGGGTGGTCCCGCGGCAATGGTGCCCGGCCAGCACCACGTCCGCATGAACATGTACATCGCCCAGGCCAAGAACGGCAAATTCGAGATCGCCAAGAGCCTCGGCGCCATCGATCCAAACGAGGCGACTGTCCCGCAAGCCGTCGAACTCCGCAGACGGGCCGCCGCCGGTTGATGTTGCCGCCCGGTCTTTTCGAACAACCTTCGCGATCGCGCGGGCGGCCGGATGTCAGATCCGGTCGCCCGTCAAAGGAGAGCAGTCATGACCAACGGGTCGGCAATCAAGATCACCCGCACGGAATCGGGCAGAAACGCTGCGATCGTTGCGCGCGCTTACAGGGCTTTTAACACCGGCGACATCGCCACGCTCACAACTCTGTTCGATGAGAACAGCTCGTGGCACACGCCAGGGCGCGGCTCCATCGCCGGCAACCGCAAGGGCCGCAACGCGGTCTTCACCCACTTCGGCCGCTATGGCGGCGAGACCGGCGGAACCTTCAGGGCCAATCTGCTGAATGTCCTCGAAAGCGAGGATGGCCGCGTGGTCGCCGTTCATCACAACTGCGCCGAGCGCAACGGCAAGCAGCTCGACGTGCTCTGCTGCATCGTCTTCGAGCTCGAGAACGGCCGCATCGTGATCGGCCGCGAGCACTTCTACGACCTCTACGCGTGGGACGCGTTTTGGTCGTAGGCGCCATCCCTATCCAAGACATTTATTTGTCCGCTTTGGGTCACGTGTGGACGGCGCCATGGCAAGAGCTTTTTTGACGTAATGCAGCATTGGTCGGGTGCGGTCACGTGTCCGGCCTGTTGATGCGGCGGGTGTGGCCGCTGGCCCTAATGCTCTGCGCGGATCGGGTCCCAATCGTTAGCACGCACTTTTAAGGTGCGATGACCCAAACGGGTTCTCCCGATCCCCGGAACGACCGTATCTGCATTACGTCGTCATGCCCTCGCCAATTGGTGGCGCCGATCTGCCTGCTGGGGTCTGTTATGCCGCCATCAGCAGCGTCGGCTCTTTGTATCTCTCACCGCGGACCATGATGGCCCAGGCCATCCGCGCAATCTTGTTGGCCAGCGCGACTGCCGCCACCTTCGTCGGTCGGCGCTCCATCAACCGTCCGAGCCACGGCCGGTTCTTCGTTCCGTGTTTCTGCGCATAGCGGATGACGGCCATGGCGCCCACGACCAGCAACCAGCGCAAGTATCGATTGCCCTGCTTGGTGATGCTGCCGAGCCTGTCCTTGCCGCCGCTCGTATGCTGCTTCGGCACCAACCCAATCCAAGCAGCCAGACTGCGCCCCGATGAGAATGTCTTCCAGTCGCCGATCTCGGCAACCAGGGCGGTGGCGCCGATCGGGCCGATGCCTGGAATCTCCGCTAGTCGCCGGCTCGCTTCGCACGAGCGATGCAAAGCCAGGATGCTCTTGTCGATGGATCCGATCTCCGCACCGATAGCGCTGTACTGCCGTGCCAGCACATCGAGAATGCCGCGGACGGCTGGGGGAACTCGGTTATCCGCGCCATCCGTGATGATCTTGAGCAACTCTCCCGTTCCATTGCGCCCCTTGGCCGACACGATGCCGAGTTCGGCTAAATGCCCGCGTAGGGCGTTGCTCAACATCGTGCGCTGACGCACCAGCAATTGTCGGGTCCGGTGCAGCATCAAGGCAGTCTGCTGCTCCTTCGTTTTGATCGGGACAAACCGCATCGATGGCCGCGTCACCGCCTCGCAGATCGCTGCCGCATCGTTTGCATCGTTCTTGCTGCGCTTGAGATAGGCCTTCACATAGCTCGGCGGCATCAGCCTCACCGTGTGGCCAAACGCCTGCAGCTCGCGGCCCCAATGATGCGCTGACGGACAGGCTTCAATCCCAATCAAACATGCTGGCAGATTAGCGAAGAACTCCACCACCTTCGCGCGACTGATGCGCTTGCGGATCACCACCGCGCCAGCATCATCGACCCCATGCACCTGGAATACTGACTTCGCAATATCCAGACCAACCGTGCTAACCTCGCCCATGGACGGCTCCCCTCAATGTGGTTCGCTTCACGCAACCACCCTATGGCACTCTTGATGCCGCAGAGTGGGCGCCGTCCACAGCATCAGTAGCGGACATGACGACAAGTCCGCGCAATGTCTGCTTTACCCCCGAAAGCGGACATCGGGCGGTAGCCTTTCGATGTCCGTTAAGTGCCACAAGCCTACATTCTCCAACGATCTTTCATCGGCCGGATCGAACGCAGTTTTCGACTTTCTTGGCTAACCTCAATCTGAGCGGCGCGGCGCCTTGAGTGCGGATTTCTCTATCGCCTCAATGCTGCCCCATGGCTCCACCTAAACTCCAGGTCAATTCAATCGGGAGCTCAAGGAATGTTTAGAATGATCGGCGCCGCGGTGGTCACGGCGCTGCTTGCGTCGGGAACTCCATTGCTGGCTCAAACAGGCGCTCAAGGATTGTTTAGCGGCACGCCAACAGAACGAGCTGCTTGCCGCCGCGACGTTCGAAAGCTCTGCCGCCACATCAAAGCCGGCGCAGGCAATGGCGCCTTTCTTCGGTGCCTGCAGGAGCACCGAGCCAAACTGAGCAAGGCGTGCGGCGAGGTTCTAAGATCTCACGGGGTCTAGCCCGATGTAGGTGGCCCCTTGTTTCGGAAAGCATCTGCATAAAAATCTGAGAACAGACCCCCGTAAAAGAAATGCGAATCCAGTTTGGACCCCTGCCGTAATGCTGGAGATGCCACGTTTCGTAATCATGGGTTGGAAATGAAGAAGCTGCCAACTGAGAGCGGCCTTTTGCATTCTAGGCTTTCGTCACAAGGGTCGCGCGAATTTTGTTCTATCACATTGCATATCGCATGACGACGTTTGTGATTTTCCTGACAGACGAGGGGCCCATTTCCGTCACAAAAAAGCCCGGTGAGTTTCCGATCACCTTTAAATCATCCTCACCGCTAAGGAAAACAAATGAGTGTTTTGCGTTTGTTGGGAGCGTCGTGTGTGTTGCTCCTTGTTGCGTCGTTCAACCATCCGGCTGAAGCATCGAAAAGACACCATCGCCATCATTACAGCCGCCATCAACAACATCATGTCGACGACCGTAGTGCCATCGCCTGCACGTTGACTAATGACGGGCGACGCATATGCGGTCCCGCCGCGCATTCAACGCAGATCGCAAAGTCGCGCGCCATGCAAACGCGCGCCCGGCGGGCCAATGGGCGCATCAGCCGGGTCGCAGAGAACACGACAATCATCGGTTCACGGCCGGCGGGCTGCCCGCATGCCTATTGCGGCTGCGGTCTGCGGAAATTCCTCGAACTCACAGACACCCGCCTCAATCTCGCCAGCAACTGGGGACGGTTTTTCCGACACGAGCCCGGACCCCGCGTCGGTCTCGCAGCTGTTCGCAGCGGTCACGTGATGTACATCGAAGGACAGAGCGGCGACGGACAGTGGATTGTCCGCGACTATAATTCCGGCGGCGGGTTGTCCAGAGTCCACGTGCGCAGCGTGCGTGGCTACGTCTTTGTCAATCCAAATGCGCGGATAGCAGGGCGATAGTGGGAAAGCCTCCTCCCGGGGGCCGTGAATATGAACCCTCGAGTTTATGCGGGGGCCGCGAGCGGGGCTGGTTCCGGCCAATGGCCGCTGTTGGCCCAACATTCGACGGCTGAGGTCGTTTGTCCGCTAAGTGCCAGAGGCGGACATCGATCGGCAACCGGCGAAAACTCAAATTAGTGTCATTCGAGGAAGCCGGCTTGGCGGAGTCGAGCTGCTCGAGCTTCATCACTGCCGAGATTCTGCCCATCATCGGCGGCTATTTGGGAGGTCGATGGATGAACGGTCCATCGCACGTTCGGGATCTGGCACTTTTCAGTCTTTAATGCTGGGAAACATATCACGCACAGAGTTTCTGACGCGTCTTTCGTTCGCGAAATCGTCGACTAAACCGCGAAGATTGGAAAGAATCTGGAAGGGGAGCGCCGTAGTACGTGCGGACAGTTTTTCGAAGAAATTCACAATTATTTCGAAATTTTGCCCAAGTCGAGGTGCTCGATCTCAAATCTATAACAACCGCTCCGAGGTGAATCCGTCCAACGCGAATGCAGCAATTAGAACGTATTGCGTACTAGCTCGACTGGCCACGCGTTCGTGTTTGGGCCGGGGAGGGGTGGGGGGTGTGATGGTGGCAGCGTCGCGCGGTGGTCCGGAGCTAGACCTAAATCGATTTGCGTTCGCGCGGCAAGGAATTCATCTCTGCAAGCCTGAGCCTCAGCGGCGCAGGCAGTCTCGCGAAGTTCTGTGCGGCCCTATATCAAATGGCCGAGACGCCTCAACTTTAGACACTTCTTCGATCCAATCCGGCGCTTCGGCTGGCAGCGTGGCCAGCGATTGCGCCCGTTCACGCGTTTCCGGATAGGGAGGTAACAAATGTGTCGCATCGCCTTTATCGCGGTTGCCATATTTGTTGTGCTGGGAGGCGGTTTCGATGTGGGCGCGAAGGCGCAGAGCGTTCCGTCAACGCTGTCCCAGGGCGGCACCGAAACCGCGCTGAAACAGCAAAAGAACATGTGGACCGTCGGCATTGTCGGCGGCCTGTTGTCGGGCACCTACATGCGGTTCGTCGACGAGATCGCCAAGGTGGTCGACGATGGTGACGAAATGCGCGTCCTGCCGATCGTGTCTCACGGCGCGGCATCGAACATCGATGATCTCCTTTATCTCAGCGGCATAGACGTAGCGATCACTCAATCGGACGCCCTCGAGTATTTTCGTACCGAGCGCAAGACGCCCAATCTTGAAAACCGCGTCAACTACATCCTGCGCCTTCCGCTTTCCGAGATTCATATCGTCGCCAAGCGGGACATCCGTAGCCTGGAAGACCTGCGCGGCAAGAAAGTCAGCTTCGGCCCGGCCGGAGCCGGCTCCAGTCTGACAGGCGCCATCATCTTTCAGCGGCTCGGCATTAAAGTCGACGCGGTGCATCTCAACGCACCCGTTTCGCTGCAAAAAGTACGCTCGGGCGAGATCGCGGCCATGGTGCGGGCGATCAGCAAGCCGATCAATTTCTTCCAGCGGGTTCCGGAGGATGCCAACCTCCATTTGGTGCCGATCCCATTCTCGAAGAAATTTGCCGACTATTATTCGCTCGGCGAATTCACCCATAAGGATTATCCGACGTTGGTTCCGGAGAACGAACGTGTCGATACCATCGCCGTGCCGCTCGTGTTGGCCGTGTACAACTGGAAAAAAGGCGACGACCGCTATCGCAAAGTTGAACGGTTCGTACAGCGGCTGTTCCAGAATTGGGATAGCCTGCAAAAACCTCCCTACCATCCGAAGTGGCGTGACGTGAACTTAGCGGCGACCGTGCCCGGCTGGCAGCGCTTTTCGGTGGCCGAAACAGAGCTTGGAAAAATACGGACGGCAGAGAGGCCGGAACCTCAAAAAATCAGCGGCGACTTCCAGTCCTACCTGAATCGGTTGGCGACCCGCGCGAATCCGCGTACGGCTGAGGAGCGCGAGGCGCTGTTCCGCGCATACCTCAAATGGCGCGACGAACAAAAGGAAAGTCCGACCCTCAACGCTGCTGCTACCAAATCGGAAGCAACTCCCGACGAAGATGCAATCGAGGCCTGCGCCAAACGCTACCGTTCGTATGATCGGGCCAGCCAAACGTATCTCAGCTACCGGGGAAATCGCCGGCCTTGCCCATAGCAAATGTGCAAGGGCTTCAAATTTAACGCTTAGCCGAAGGTTACCAAACGAAAACGTGAACGATTGAGAAAAGGCAAAATCGCCAGCTGAATTCGGGAGATGTCACATGAGTACCCGACGCGATACGCCACTTGAACGTAACGGCGCTGATTTCACTGCCTCATGGGTGCGCCATCCAAACCATCAGGTCTTGCAGCGCGCGAAAACACGCAAGGACGACGCCCATTGTTCTCCGCAAGCCAACCCCAACTTCGTTCCTTCAGCGGCGCCCGATCTGCCGCAGGATCTGCCGGAGTACCTCAAGAAGCGTCATCAACCCGATCAAGAAGAAATGTACATTGGCAACATTCGCGTCCCGCCGTCGATGCGGCCCGAACGGGAGCGGGGGCGGGAAGTCGAGGAAGGGCCCAAGAAGCGTTGCTCCTTTAGCCGCAAGACCCTGCACTCCATACTGGCGGTTTTGGCTGCGGCGGGTGCCGCCTACCTTATAACGCAAGCCTCGACGCATTATGCCGTCGACGCGGCCGCCGAGACGCAGCACGCCGCGCTCCCGCCGGCAGCAGCCGTCCCGGTGGCTCGGTCGCTGGGCGAGTCGCTGAAAGCGGCACAAACGTCCGAGCAAAAAGACCCTGAGCCGTCCCCAGTAGCGTCTCCGTCCCAACCAAACCTACTCGATCCAAAAGCATCGCCACACCGTCCAGCGTCGCCGACTGGCGCATCGCCGCCCAGTTCTGACGTCGCGCTGGCGAAAACAGCCGTGCGGCTACCCGAGATGCCGAAGGTGGAAGACGCGGCGACTACGGCTGCGGCAAGTGCGCCGATACCGTCCGCCACTGAGCTCGACAAAGAGACCATCGCTCTTTTTATCAAGCGTGGCGAGCAGTTCATTGATGCGGGCGATTTCGCCAGCGCCCGCGTGGTGCTCCGACGAGCGGCTGAGGCTGGCGACCGGAAGGCAGCGCTCGCGATGGCGGGAACATACGATCCCGCCGCGCTCAAGCGTTTAGGCGTCAAGGGCATGGCGCCGGACCCCGAGCGGGCACGCTACTGGTATCAAAAGGCGCGCAGTCTCGGTTCTCCTGAGGCGCCAAATTTGCTTAAGCAGCTTGCGAACCGAACAAAGTGATGGGCAACGGCAATCGTCCGTAAGCCCGCGCCCTGGAACAAGGGAAAAATTGACCCGCTGCAAGCCACCGCTCACCTCTGCTTGAGCGAAAACCTCGTCGTGAAAGTGCCTTGGCTTTGTGAGCAAAGGCGGAGGATGGTTTCAGCCGTCGCTCCGCTTGAGATGTACGTCAGGCGTTGGGTGCAGTGGTCGAATGGCGGAATTTTGTAGACCGCGCGGTGTTCGTCATGTCGGCAAGTTACCCGATCACCTCATCGGCACGGGTAACTTTCGAAGCCATTTGCGCTGGACTTTCCCTAGGTGGTTTACTCTCTCGGTGACCGCGAAGACTCCGAGACCCACACGAGCGGAAAAGCGACCCGGCCATTGGGCCAGTTAACGCCAGCGCCTTTTCTTGTTGCTCGCTGCGGTCGAAACGGCGTTCGGACGTGTCGTGACCCTCAACCAACGCACAGCGGCGCGGAAGGCGTTGTGAGGGCCGCAATGGGTCACTAGCAGACATCGCGGCAGGGCCCTGCGATGTCCGCTTTACCTCCGAAAGCAGACGTCGGGCGGCACCTCGTCGATGTGCGTTCCGAAACCCAATTAGTATTTTGTATTAGATGCGGCTTTACGTTCTACTTGATGAATAGCAAATTCGAGTACGAGCTGATGGCGAACAATGTCTGCCTCAGATAGCGGCGGCTTTTGCCTCTTTAATAGCGCTGTGAAAGTAATTCGGGCGTTTTCGTACACCCTGCGACGGCCGGTTTCGGTGTCGCGATCCAACTTCGAAACCGCATTCGCTATGATAAGATAATAATCTTGCATGTGAGGCTGGTTACGCGAATTTCTACGATCGGCGCATAGTTTTGCTCAAGGAGTACGCAGTGCATAGCACTTGGCTGCCGGACGGGAAGTACACAACGGGCCTCGACGAGACCTCATCAGGCACATGGCAGCTCTGACGCCACTACTTTTGTCCGCTATTGCTCCAATAGCGAACATTCAACATCTGAGGTCGTTTGTCCGCTGCCAGAAACGGACATCCGTCGGCACGAATGGAAGGCCACCAGGAGATAGTCATACCGGATTGGTCCGGTAGTCGCGATAATCAGAGGTCCTTCTGCAACCATGGCTCTGGAAATGGTATCTCCGCTCGCTGCTACAACTCTTTATCATGGTGTCGGAAAAAGAATATACTTGCAATATAGCGATCCTGGCCCCGGCACACAAAACGAGCCGATGAACTCCTCCGCAAATGATCTACAACAAGTCGCACTAGTTTCAGGCGCCGATCTGGAGTATTTCGGTATGAGATGGCTTGAAAGATGGAGGCAAGGCTCGATCGTGATTAGGATTCTTCTACTCCTCGGTTCGTTGCTCGTCGTTGCGGTCTCACCGGCCCGGGCGGAATCGACAAAAGAGATGGACATGATCGCGCTCGGCGACCAGCCGGGCTACGTGCCTGATCCCACAGAAGAGCAGCTCGATGCCGTGTACGAGCGACAACCGGTTTTCTTCCGGACAATCGAGTCGCCCGGCACTATTGTCGTGAATACGGAGCAGCGCTTTCTTTACTTGGTGCAAGGCCACAACCGCGCAATCCGTTATGGCATCGGTGTTGGCCGTGACGGATTTCAATGGTCAGGGGTTCATCGGATCACCCGCAAGGCCGAGTGGCCGGATTGGGTGCCGCCGTCGGAGATGATCAAGCGCCAACCCTATTTGCCTCGGTTTATGGCCGGTGGGCCGGGCAATCCTTTGGGCGCGCGGGCGCTGTACATCGGCGCAACGGTCTACCGCCTGCACGGTACAAATCAGCCGCAGACCATTGGCCATGCCGTGTCCTCCGGATGCTTCCGCTTGGTCAATCCGGATATCATCGACCTTTACGCGCGCGTGCCGATCGGCACGAAGGTCGTCGTATTGCACGCACCAAAACTGTAAACCGTTGTGGCGAGGGGATGTCGATGATGATGTTGCTTAAAAGCGGTATTGCAGCACTCGCATTCATCGTTTTGACTTGCAGCGCGTTGTCGGCGCAAACGCTCAAAACGGTGCAGGACCGCGGGCAATTGATGTGCGGCGTCAGCGAGGGGCTCCCGGGCTTTTCGGCAGCCGATGGGAAAGGTGCGTGGAGCGGGCTCGATGTCGATTTTTGCCGCGCGCTGGCCGCAGCCATATTCAACGATGCGGCCAAAGTGCAGTTTGTGCCGCTATCGGCCGATGAACGTTTTGCGGCCCTACAATCGAAAAAGATCGACGTGTTGTCGCGCAACTCCACCTGGACGATGGAGCGCGAGACCGAGCTCGGGCTGATCTTTGCGGCCGTCAGCTACTACGATGGTCAGGGATTCATGGTCCGCAAAGCGCTCAATATCGAAGTCGGCGCTCGAACTTGCGGACAAGACCATCTGCACGAAGACTGGAACGACGAGTGAACTCAATCTCGCCGACTACTTTCGCAATAACCGCCTGAGCTACAAGGTCGTGAAGTTTGAAACCGCGGACGAAGCGCTGAAAGCCTATGAAGATGGGCGCTGCGAGTCTTTGACTTCCGACGTTTCCCAGCTCTATGCGCAACGCACCAAACTCAAGACGCCGCGCGACCATATCATCCTTCCCGACATCATCTCGAAAGAACCGCTCGGGCCGGTCGTTCGCCAGGACGACGTCAAGTGGTTGAACATCGTCAAATGGACCCAGTTCGCGACGATCAATGCCGAAGAGCTGGGCATCAGCCGTACGAACATCGATGAGGCAATGAAATCCGAAAAGCCATCTGTGCGGCGCCTTCTCGGCCTTGAAGGAAATTACGGCGAACAACTCGGTCTGACCAAGGACTGGGCGGCGCGTGTCGTGCGTCTTGTCGGCAACTATGGCGAGATGTTTGAGCGCAATGTCGGCACCGGCTCCAAGCTCGGTATTCCTCGTGGGCTAAATCAGCTGTGGAACAAAGGCGGCATTCAATATGCCCCTCCGATCCGTTGATCGGACCCGGCCGTCGCCGACCTCAAGAGGAGCAGGCCGCACAGCATTGGGTAGTCTGAACCGATGGTCGATTACTTTGCGGTCTTAGTTCGCGCCGTTGCGCAGCTCGATCCCAATACCAGGTGAGCGACGTCAAGCTCTTTACGATCGTGTCGCAAGCCCTGATCGAGAAAATTCGCGCCGGCGACCCGCAATTTGTCGGATGCGGATCCTGATGGCGGAAAGAGCGGCATTCGAAGCTGCCGATCAGTCGCTTCGAAGCGGAAGCGATCCGACGCGAGGTGCACGCGCCTCCCGCATCATATCGGGCTAAACCGCCGCTAACGGATACCAGAAAACGGTTTGGCGTTGCCGCCGGCGCAATCGCCGCAATGATCATTCTTCTGAGTGGCGCGGCCGCCTATTTGTTCTGGCCGCATGCTGTTCCCACCGCGGGCAAGGTCGCAAACCCGACGCGTGTTGCCGGCCCCGTCGAGCATCCCGAAAGAAGTTATGTTTACATGCGCCAGATCGTCTACTACCGGACGAACTATCCGGTGGGGACGATCGTTGTCGATAGATCGCAGAACTTTCTCTACGTTGTGCGGCCAAATCTCGCTGCGTTGCGCTACACTATTGACGTTGGCACTGAGTGTGCCGAATTGGTCGGGCTCTTTCACGTCGTGCGAAAGGAAGAAAGGCCAGGCTTTGATGCGCAACCCCAACAATTGCCCAGTACGACCGATGATGGGATGAAAAATCCGCTTGGTGCCCGCGTGCTTGGCCTGGACAAAGGTTATCAAATTCACGGCATAAATGTATCCGGCGCAAACATATACCGCGTCCCAAAGCGCTGTATAGGGCTTGCCAATGACGACGTTATCGATCTTTACAAGCGAACGCCGCTTGGAAGTCGCGTCGTCGTGCTGGCGCAATGATTAGAGAACTAGATTGTTCATTGTTGGGAGCCTGCGAGATTCGAATATGCGCAATTGTTTTCAGCGATGCCCTCACACCCTTAACGTTACTTGGTGAGGTTACTCGCTAGATCAGATCGTGATTGCGAAAACAATTGGCTACAACTATCTGGCCTTCGGGCTTCCGTTCATGACGCCCGGCAGGTCAGCGGATTCGCCGATTAGTTCGATGTTCGACGGCTCCGTCTGTTTCATTGCAGCACTTAAAAATCTATGGGCCACTAAATCTCTGACGGGGTTTAGTGGCCTTGCTATGTCGAGACTAACGTCGTCATCGAGAGTTCCCGCATTAAGGTTTCTTGCTTAGCGTATTTCTGCATTTTGTTTGATGGCCACGGCTATCGTTGCAACATTGGGTGGAAATTTTCGGACCCAATGGCGAGATTGCGTATTGAGCACCACCGTTAAAATTTTGGTCGGCTTGTACATCGCTCAAATGTGCCTTGGGTTGGCCACAGGATTTGCGCTGCCGTGGCTGCGCTGTTGGGGGATCATCTAAGGGCGTAAGGTGTCGCATGGCAAAAGGGCGCCTTTAGTCGTCCCTTGGGCGCGGAATTTTTCAGCGCAATTGATTGGTAATGACTTCCCGCTAGGATGGAGTTTACATGGATTCCACTTCGCAAACGCGTACCGATCGCCGCATTCCGACTGACTGTCGGGCTTGGATTGAAGGAACGAAGGGACTCATTCCCTGCAGTGTCGTGAATCTTACTTCTGAGGGCGCCCAGCTCTGCTTCCGCCAACCTCTCGTGCTCCCCGCCTACTTCTCTTTGCTGCTGGATAAGGACGGTACCGACAAACGCAGCTGCCGTGTCATCTGGTCCAAAGAGGAGCGGCTCGGCGTCCGTTTTCTCCATCCGTAACAGACAAGCATTTTCCCGTTCTGAGCGGTCCTCCTTTCAATGGGGTGAAAACCTCGCGCCGCCTCCGTATGTCTTAACGCGCAGAAGCAATTGAAAGTTCATGACTGCCTTGCAGGCTGCATGAGCTCGATCAGCACGTTGCCGGTCGAGTTCGGGTCGATGAATGCAATTTGTGAATTTGCATGACCTACGCGTGGTTGTTCATCTAGGAGTTTGACACCTTTTCCCTTTAACTCCTCTAAGGCCTCCACAATATTTTCCACTTCAAGACAAATATGAAACAGGCCTTCTCCGTGTTCGGAGATCCAACGCGCCGTGTCCGTGTTGTCCCTATCCGATTCCAATAACTCGATGTAGGTTTGTCCGACCGGGTACATTGCTAGCCGCGTGTTGTACTGCGGCAAATGTTCTTCGTATTCGAGAGTCAAGCCTAGCTTCGATTTCGAATATTTCTCGCGCTTGCGCCATGTTTTTGACGGCAACCGCAATGTGCTCAACGCGCTTGATTTTCATGTGACAACTCGCTGGATGCTGAGCTCAAGAGCCCGATTGCAAATCGGGCTTTTTTATTGCCGAGTATCGATCAGGTCAGGCTATTATAGAAACCGAACGAAGCCAAAGATTAGAGTACGAGCCCGGCCTGATTTAAGTCTAGGCTCTTCCTTTGAGCGTGCAATATACGGGTGAGTTTTAAGGTCGTTTACCGATGCGAGAAAATGCCCGATTTTCGGATTGGTCAGCGCTTAGTCGAAACGCGCGGACTAATATATCCGCCACCGCAGTCGACAGAGCTCGCCGACTTGAGCCGCGTCTTCATGCGTTTCTCGAGCTCAGGGAACTCGGAAACGAACGCGACGCGACTGGTTCGCTCGCATTGCTTCCCTATGCAGCGAAGGACCTGTTCGTCGCGCCGGGCCATAGCCCTACGGGCGGTTTGGCGGATATCTTGGATTTCGGATTGGTCGGCAATGCAGAGGCTTTGTGCCGGCTCGATGATGCTGGCGCATGCCGCATCGGTTTTACGGCCATGACTGAGCTCGCTTACGAGCCGTCGGGTTACAATGCTGTTTGCGAGTATCCGCGCAATCCATGGAATCCCGAATTTATCACAGGCGGATCATCGTCCGGCTCGGCGGTTGCGGTTGCCAGCGGATCGGTCGTTATCGCGCTTGGCTCGGATACGGGCGGGTCGGTTCGCATCCCCGCGCATTGTTGCGGCGTGACGGGGTGGAAACCGACATGGGGTGCAGTTAGTTCAGCTGGTGCCTTGCCGTTGGCGCCGTTTCTCGACTGTGTCGGCTTGTTTGCACGAAGCGCCGTTGATCTCGCGATGGCGGCTCCCGTTTTGACGACCGAGGTTCGTCCGCTGACAACCATTCAAAGCGTTGTCGTTTTCAAAGACGTTTTGGAAAATGCCGAGTCATCAGTCGAACAAGCTTGCCGGAACGGCATCGACGCTATTCAATCCTGTGGTGTTGTTGTGTCGGCTATAGCGGGGCTTTCCGCGATTGAGGCAATCGACGTGCATGCATTGACCATCATGCAAGGCGAAGCGGCAAGAATTCATGCAAACCGCCTCGACCATCCCATGATCAGTCCGGTTCTGCGCAAGCGGCTTGCAAAAGGTTTGCAGATTGACGAGGTAACCCTAACGGCAAGCCGCGCCGCGCGGCCGCAATTGGTCAAGGATTTCGAAAATAAGATTTTGGGTAAAGCGGACGCTGCAGTCTTACCGGTGATGGCTATCCGCACGCCGCCCATGGTGGAGGCCGATCCGGCCTCGCCATCATTCAGCGGCCGGCGCCTTTATGAGCTCAGTCGTTACTGCCGCTTTGTCAATATGCTGGGATTTCCTGCGATCGCCATACCGGTCGGTTTTGACGATCGAGGATTGCCAGTCGCAATGCAGATCGTTGGGCGTGCCGGTCGTGATCTTGATCTCATCGATCTGGCAGTGCGCGTGCAGAAAATGACAGATTGGCATGACCGCGTACCGTCAGCCGTTGCCGATCTTCTCAGTGGCGATCAGGACCTGTTTGCATGACCAGCAATCAAAGTGCCGCACTTTCCAACTTGAATGTACTCGACCTAACACGGGCGCGGGCAGGGCCGACGTGCTGCCGGATCCTCGCGGACTTCGGCGCCGATGTTCTCAAGATTGAAGCACCACCGGGCGTCGATCCGAATGAGGGCATGAGCGGTGCGCGGCACGGCTATGATATGGTCAATCTGCACCGCAACAAGCGCTCGCTGACACTGAACCTCAAGGAAGAGGAGGGGCAGTCGATTTTTATGCGGCTGGCCGCGAAAGCTGATGTGGTTGTCGAAAATTTTCGGCCGGATGTAAAGGAGCGCCTCGGTATTGGCTATGCGGCTTTGCGCGCGGTCAATCCGCGAATTATTCTCGCGTCGATTTCCGGCTTCGGCCAAACCGGACCTTACCGACTTCGCGCTGGCTTTGATCAGATCGCACAAGGCATGGGCGGATTAATGTCGGTGACAGGGTTTGCGGGCGAAGGGCCGATGCGTGCCGGCATTGCGATTGCGGATTTATCTGCCGGCCTTTATGCGGCGGTCGGGATACTCATCGCGCTCAGTGAGCGCACACACTCCGGCGTTGGCCAGTGGGTGCAGACGTCGTTGCTCCAGTCGCAAATCGCGATGATGGATTTCCAGGCGGCGCGTTATCTCGTTGACGGCGATGTGCCTGGCCAAGCCGGCAACGAACATCCCTATTCGACTCCGATGGGAGTGCTGAAAACAGCCGACGGCTATATCAACATTGGCGTTGGGGGAGATGGGCAATGGCGCGCGTTGTGCAAAGCCCTGGAACGGCCGGATCTCGCCGCCAGTCCCGATTATGCAACGTTGGCAGACCGGTTCCGTAACCGACCGAAACTGATGGAACAGCTTAGTTTAATCTTTGCGACACGAAGTTCGGCCGATTGGCTTGAACGACTAGAAAGCGTTGGCGTGCCGGCTGGCCCGATTTACAAACTGGACGAGGTGTTTGCCGACCCGCAGGTCCAGCATCTGGGCATCGCCATTCCCTGTCATCACCCCGACCGCGGAGATATCCGTATCGTGGGCCAACCGGTCGAGCTATCGCGCACCCCGGCGGACATCGTGTCGATGACACCCGAACGTGGCGCGCAAACAGATCAGGTTCTCCGTGAATTGGGCTACGCAGACACCGACATCGAGCGCTTGCGCGCTAGCAAGGTCGTGTGAGCGATATGGCAAGCGTCCTGGTAACGGGGGCGAGCGGATTTCTTGGCGCTGCGATTATCCCGCGGCTTCTACAGGCGGGTCACCGCGTGACCGGCCTCGACCCCGTCCGGGCCCTCGATCGATCAGCGCGGCACATCGTCGGCGATCTGTCGGACCAACGTTGGATCACCGAGCTTTTGCGCGCGGAAAACGTCACGCACGTCATCCATTGTGGTGGCATCTCAGGACCGATGGTCCTTAGTGATGATCCTGCGCGAGTGATGGATATCAATGTCACCGGCAGTCTCAACCTGCTTCAGGCCGCGCTGGCACGCAATGTGAAGACGTTTGTCTATTGTTCTTCTGTATCGGCCATCGGCGATTTCTACGAAAGCAAACCGATTGACGATAGCTATCGATTGCACCCGACCAGCGCCTACGGATGTTCAAAGGCAGCCGTCGACATGGTGCTTCTTGGGCTATACCGGCGCGTGCCGCTCGATCTTTGCTCGCTCCGTTTCACCAGCATCTATGGACCCGGCCGCCGGACCCGTTTGGTCGTCGATGACATCGTGGCGGCGGCTGCGCAGGGTAAACCGGCGCTCGTCCAGTCGACAACTGATTGGCCTTATATCTACATCGATGATGCGGCAGACGCTGCGGTGTCCGCTTGTTTCTCTGAGCGTCGGCGCCAGCTTTTCTATTTCATAGCCTATCCTGAGCAGGTGACACTTGACGACCTGGCTGCCGCGGCGGCCGGGGGAACGCCGGTCCAACTTTTACTGGACGAAGCGTTACCGCGCGCCGCGCGTGGACCGCTCGACATTGCGCCCGCGCGGCGCGATTTTGACTTCACGCCAAAAATTGATCATCGAACAGGAATTCGCCGGATGGTTGAAACCTTTCAGTCAATGCAGGCATGAGATCATTCATACGCCCTTGTCTGGTCAAACGGCGCTCGTCATAGTGAAGACTTCCTCCAGCTGCTTTCCGTCGAAGGATACAGCCTCTATGGACCTCGGCCTTGCGGGCAAAACCGCTTTGATTACTGGCGCGTCCAAGGGCATCGGCCGCGCGGCGGCGGACACCCTGGCCGCCGAAGGATGTCACGTCATCCTCGTGTCTCGCAGTGCTGCCGATCTGGCGGTGGCGAAAGAGGCAATCGCGCACGCTTACGGCGTCAAAGTCGAGACATTGGCGGCTGATCTTTCCGATAGCGCCAATGTCGATAGCTTGGCGCGAACTTTTCCGAACATCGACATTCTGGTCAATAATGCTGGCGCCATCCCGGGCGGAAGGTTGCTCGACGTCGATGAAAAGACCTGGCGTAAAGCATGGGATCTTAAAGTCTTCGGCTACATCAATATGTGTCGAGCCTTTTATTCAATCATGAAAGAGCGTCGCTCCGGCGTCATCATCAATGTAACCGGCAACGCAGCGCAGACGCACGATCCGGAATATATTTGCGGCGTTGCCGGCAACGCCGCGCTTACGGCATTCAGCCAATCGCTCGGCAGCGTTAGCCCGCAAGATGGCATTCGCGTTATTTCGCTCAATCCGGGGCCGGTTGAGACTGAGCGGTTGGTCAGCCTGATGAAAAAGAAGGCCCACGACCGAACCGGTAACGCAGAGGCGTGGCGCGATCTTTTCAAACCACTCCCGTTTGGTCGCGCGTGTTCGCCGCAAGAGGTCGGCAGCATGATTGTGTTCCTCGCTTCGGAGCGTTGCAGTTACAACAGCGGCGCGGTGGTAACGATAGACGCTGGCCTATCGGCGCGTACTTTCAACTTCTGAAAACAGCAGCACGGAGATAGCGATGCCGCACCTGACCACTGACGATGGCGTCAAGCTCTACTACGAAGACGTAGGGAGCGGAATTCCGATCATCTTCGTTCACGAATTTGCCGGAGATCTACGCTCACATGAGCTGCAAATTCGCCATTTCGGCCAGCGCTATCGGTGCATTGCCTACAACGCGCGTGGTTATCCCCCGTCGGACGTACCCAAGGATGCCGAACGTTATTCGCAAGAGCGTGCGCGTGACGATATCCGCGCGGTGCTCGACGCACTCAAACTCGACAAGGCTCATATCGTCGGCCTGTCCATGGGTGGGTTTGCTACCCTTCATTTCGGGTTTACGTATCCCGATCGTGCGCGCTCGATCGTGGTTGCTGGCTGCGGTTATGGGGCTGCTCCCGATCAACGCGCAAAATTCGCTGAGGAAGCCGAAGCCGCCGCAAAAGGCTTCGAAGAGCAGAGCATGGCGAAAGCTGCGGAAGCCTATGCACTCGGCCCCACGCGCGTTCAATTCCAGAACAAAGATCCGCGTGGCTGGCGCGAGTTTGCCGACCAACTCAGCGAGCATTCAACAGAAGGGGCGGCGCTGACCATGCGCGGCGTTCAGAAAAGACGCCCGTCCTTGTTCGATCTGGTCGAGAAAATGAAATCGATCACTGTGCCGACGCTTATTATGACCGGAGACGAGGATTGGCCGTGTCTTGAGCCCGGCCTCCTGATGAAGCGGACGATCCCGACTGCCGCCCTCGTCGTCATGCCCAATGCTGGACACACGATCAATCTTGAAGATCCCGCTGCTTTCAACCAGCACCTCGCGGACTTCTTCCATGCGGTCGATATCGGCAGCTGGCGCAGCCGTGATCCGCGGGCGATGGTATCGGCGATCCTCGGACGCTAACCGACTTTAGGTTGTCGTATAGCCGCCATCGACCAGCATGTCGGCGCCGGTCATAAAGCTTGCGGCGTCGCTGGCGAGAAACAGCGCGGCCTGCGCAATCTCATCCGGCTGGCCGAGCCAATTCAGCAAGTGCTTAGGCCCGGCGACGCGGCGGGCTGTATCCATATCTCCAAAACGTAGCACCAAGCGACGCGTTTCCACCGCGCCGGGAGATAGCGCGTTGACGCGAATGTTCTGCGCCGCATGGTCGACGGCCATGGCCTTGGCCAGTTGAATAATGGCGCCTTTGGAAGCGCAATAGGCAACCCGTGCCGGTGCGGCGACCCGGCCGAGTTGCGACGCAATATGGATAATGTTGCCGCCGCCAGCCGCGATCATCCCCGGGAGGACCGCGCGGCTCATTAGATAGGCCCCCATCACATTGACCGCGAAAACACGCGTCCAATCGGCGAGTGTTGTATCGAGAACCGTGCCGTTGGGGTCGTCTGTCGCCGCGCCATTGACCAGAATATGGATGGGCCCGAGCGCGGACTGGGCAGCTTCAACGGCTCGGTGGGCGTCGGCTTCGAGGCTCACATCGCAGTTTTGCGCCAATGCACGACCACCAGCGCCGGCGATCAATTGCGCGGTGTCGTCTGCGGCTTTCGGATCAAGATCGAGGCACGCAACCGCAGCGCCCGCGGCTGCGAATGTTGTTGCGATTGACCGGCCAATTCCATTGCCGGCACCGGTCACGATTGCCGTTTTTCCTAGTAGCACAGAAGCGGTCATGGCGAGGCCGTCGGTGAACTGCCTGCGGTGCCGCCGAGATAGGCTTGTTGGACGCGTTGATCCTGCTTCAGCGCATCGCATGAACCCGACGCAATGATCGAGCCGGTCTGCAGAACGTAGCCGCGATTTGCTGTTTCCAAGGCATAGCGCGCGTTTTGCTCGACCAAGAGGACGCTAGTGCCAGCAGAATTTATCGACTTAATTGTGCGAAATATGTCCTGCACAATGATGGGCGCCAAACCAAGCGAGGGTTCGTCCAGACATAGCAACCGTGGTTCCGACATCATGGCGCGGCCGAGGACCAGCATTTGCTGCTCACCGCCGCTGAGTGTGCCGGCATTTTGCGTAGAACGTTCGCTGAGTTTTGGGAACATTGCAAACATCCGATCAATGAGCATTTGCATTTTCACGGCATCTTTGCGGAACTTAAAGCCGCCGAGCTCGAGATTTTCGCGCACCGTTAGAAACGGGAAAACATGGCGGCCCTCTGGCACCAGCGCGATGCCGATTTTGCTGCGCTCGTAAGATGGAAGTCGTGTAATATCGCTCCCATCAAAACGAATGACGCCATCGCGTGGAATAAGCGCACCGGCGACTGCCCGCAACGTGGTCGATTTACCGGCGCCGTTGGCGCCAATCAAGGTGACGATCTCGCCTTCGTCAACCTCGATCGTGATGTCGCGGCAAGCTGGCACCTGGCCGTAGGCAAGCTCGAGTCCTTCGGTGGTAAGCAAAGCAGTCACTGACTGACGGTTCCCAAATAGGCGGCGATCACACCGGGGTGAGCTTGGACTTCAGCCGGAATGCCTTCAAAAAGGTACTCGCCATAGTCCATGACAAGCACGCGATCGGCGACTTTCATCACGAGATCCATGTTGTGCTCGACCATCACGACTGTGAGGCCGCGCTCTCGCAACATTGCAATCCGGGTAAGCAGGGCGTCCACTTCGGTCGCATTAAGCCCAGCGGCCGGTTCGTCGACCATCAGCAGGCGTGGCGCGGTGGCCAAGGCGCGTGCGATTTCGAGCATTCGCTGCTCTCCGTAAGACAGCGAACCGGCGGTCACCAGCGAGCGTTGCGCGAGTCCAACAAAGCTCAGCAGCTCCATGGCTTCGTCACGAAAACGCGCGTGGTCTCGTCGGAAAGGGGCGCCGTGCAGGATATACTGCCAGGCGGGGATGTCGTGTCGCGTGTGAAATCCAGCAACGACGTTTTCGATAACGGACAACTGCTTGAATAGACGGATTTTCTGAAACGTCCGCGCCAGACCATGGCGCACGCGCTTTTGCGCAGGCATGCCCACCAGGTCGACCCCAGCAAATGTCATCTGGCCGGCGTCGGGTTGATAAAGACCGCTCATCAGGTTGAGGAGCGTGGATTTTCCGGCACCATTCGGGCCAATGACGGCAAAGACAATGCCGACTGGAATATTGAGGGAAATGTCCCGCACCGCCTGAACGCCGCCGAAGCTCTTTCGCAGGCCGGCTGCTTGAAACAAAATCTTGTTACCGCCGTCGGCAGAGCGTGCGTTGGTGGCTCGCGCAAACAAACTCATGGCCGGCTCTGAGCCCGCACGCTGCCCGTGCGATCACGCAAACCCTTGGCGAAGAGGCGCGCAGCTTGAACAATGCCGCCAGGTAAAAAGAGAACGACAAGTGTGACCGACGCGCCGTAGACGATCAGACGCAGGTCACCAATGCCACGCAACAGTTCGGGCAGGACTGTCAATAGGACGGCTCCCAGCACCGGTCCGATCAGCGTTCCCATACCGCCGACAATGACCATCGCTAAGATTGTGAAAGACTCGGTGATGAAAAAAGCGTCCGGAACCAATGTACCGACGAAGCTTGCGTAAAAGCAGCCGCCAGCGCCCGCGACCGCGGAGCTGATAGCGAAGGCAAACACCTTCCATCGATTGCAATTGACGCCAAGCGAGGCGGCGGAGATCTCGTCTTCCCGGATTGCGGTTAAGGTTTCCCCGATTGGGGAGCGTACGAGTTGGTCGAGTAAGATATAGGTTAGCAGCGTAAATCCGGCGGTGAGATAAAAGAGATTCGCGAGATTGCTAAATTCGACAATGGCTAAGCCGGGTATCTTGAGCGGCGGAGGGGGCGCGATGGCATAGATGCCGAGCGGTCCCTCGGTGAGGCTGATCCAATTGAGCAGGATCTGATAAGTGATGACGGCAAAACCGAGGGATGCGATGGCAAGATAGTGTCCCCGCAAGCGAACCGCGAAAAGCGACAACAACATCCCGGCAAGGCCCGCGATGAGAACGGCGCAAAGAAATGACGGCCAGAACGGCACGCCAAGTTTCATAATTAAGAGGGTCGAGGCGTAAGCGCCGATGCCATAAAAGGCTGACTGGCCGAGATTGAGCTGGCCGGCATAGCCAAGCACGAAATCCAGGCCGATCGCCAACAAGACATTTATCGCGCAGACAATCAGATTGGTACGCCAATAGGAATCTGTAAAGATCATCGGCAGCAGACCGATGACGATCGCCGCCATTACGAACCAAAAGCGTCGCGAGAAAAAAATAGTTTGAGGCGCCCACGGTGCCGCCTTGTGCGCGGACTCAGACATTTTCTTCGCGTTTCTCAGCAATGAGGCCGGTTGGGCGCACCGCGAGGGTAAGAAGCAGCAGGGCGAAAACGACGATGTCGATCAAGCCTGGATCGAGAAATTGCGTCGTGTAGCTCTCGATCAGCCCGACAATCAGACCGGCGATAATCGTTCCTTCCACATTGCCGAAACCGCCGATAATCACGATGGCGAAGGCTTTAACGATGACCGAGGTTCCGGCAAACGGGGTGAGGACCAGCACCGGTCCAAGCATGGCCCCGCTCATTCCGGCGAGCGCTGAGGCAATAACGAATGTCAGCATGATAACGTGGTTTGGATTAATCCCCATGAGGCCGGCTGTTTCGCGGTCTTGAGAGACGGCGCGCAGTGCCTTGCCGAGAATGGTGAATTTCATAAAAGCATAAAGCAGTCCAATGGTGATTGCTGACACGACAATGATCAACAAATTCTGCACGGTAAAAAAGATGCCGCTAAAGCGAATGACGCTGTTGCTGTAGGGTGTGTCGAATGCGTAGGGGATCGGCCCGAGCAATACGAGCATCGCGTTTTGCAGCATGATGGAAACGCCGATCGTTGCAATCAGCGGCAACAGCTCGTTGCCACGTTCCCGCAAGGGCGCAAAAATGGTGGCGTTCACCAGCCACCCCAGTAGCCCGCCGACAACGAGGGCGACGGCGATACCGAGGAAATAATTGCCGCTCAACACATGGGTGACGAAATAAGCGGCAAAAGCGCCAAGAGTGACAATGTCGGCGTGCGCAAAGTTAATCTGAACCAGTACGCCATAAATGAGGGTAAGCCCCAACGCGACCAGCACGTAGAGGCTCCCCACAACAATACCATTGATCCCCTGCTGGAGGATGATCGTCAGCATAACCGCAGGGTTAGTTCCACTTCAGGGCATTCCACGAAAGATCGGGTTTGGTCTCCATGTAGTGGACGGTATCCATCTTGGTATTTTGATTGGTCTTATCAAACGCGACGCTGCCGGTTACGCCGGAGAAATCTTTGGTCGCCGCAAGACCGTCGCGAATGGATTGGGCGTCCTTGCCCCCGCGACGCACCACGTCGGCGATCAGCATGACCTGATCATAGGCGTGGGCATTGATATGGGTCGGATCCTGGTTGTATTTAGCCTTAAACGCTTCGATGAATTTTCGGACGGTATCGCGCTGATCGGTAGGATCGAACTGGACGATACGGACATAGCCGAGCGCTGCTTTGCCAGCTTTCTTTTCAAAACCGAAGGGCAACCAGATGGTCCCAAGCTGTATGGATTGGCCGCCACCGCCTTTAACGACACCGGCTTGCGCCAGGGCTTGAGTGATTTTCAGACCCTGACCTTCGAGTGTATAGGTCGGTATGACATCGACCTTGCCCAGGCCTTTGATGCGAGTGGCAATCGATGTAAAATCGTTCACATCACGCCCGAAACCGATATCGGCAAGAATTTTTCCGCCGAGCTTGGTGAATGTGTCCGCGAACACATTGGCGTTGCCGATGCCAGCATTGGTGTTTTCGTGCAGTACCACAGCCGTGCGTGCATTCAACCGCTTATAGGCGTTGGTCGCGATGTCGATGCCCTGCATGACCTCATTAGGCATGATACGGAAAGTCCAAGGATTGCCGGGCTCGGTGACCTTTATCGACGAAGAGCCGGCGTTGAGCAGAGGAATCTTGGCCTGCGCCATGATCGGCATGATGGCGAGCGTTGCGTCCGAACATTCTTCGCCGATCGCAACATCAGGTTTGAACTGCTCGATCATGCGCTTGGCTGCCTGGCTGGCGGGCAACGGACTGCAGGATGAAATCCTCGTAATGAACTTCGAATTTGTAGCCATTCACCCCGGATTTGTTGAGTTGCTCGATGGCAAGTTCGGCCCCCTGTTTGTCCTGCACGCCGAAATAGGACCCCGGCCCGGAGATCGGAAACAGGCCGCCGATCTTTATGACTTTGTCGGCGGCAAAAATTGAGGTCGTGGAGACGACAAGAAGGCCTCCGACCAGGGCGGCCATCAATAACGCAGGTTTTTTGGTCATGGTACTCCTCCTTATTCTCCAGCATTAGACCTAGATTTACGCGGCGTTGGCAATGGGGCATGGTTTCGCGGGCTATTTGCTTGCACCAGCACCGTCAACCGAAGGTTGGCCGATCGGGCTTCGGTCTGCTGCGTCGGAACCATTCGGCCGTGTGCGTGGGGTGTGAGGGGGGTCCATCGAGCACGGTTTTTGCCAGAACGAAGCCAACGTAGCGCGACGGGGGTCGTAGACAGGTTTTTGGCAAAACGAACCCAATTGCAATGCTGTGCTGCCGGGAACATGCAAGCGCTCAAACGATTTCGCGCTCCGGTACGCACGAAGCTATGTATCACAACAGTCGGGATCGCTTTTCAGCGATGTCCGTTTATGGGGATCTCAGGATGACGGTAATCGTTCGGTAGATTTGACTCCCGCCTGGATCTTTTTTATTGAGCAGAATGTGGGTGGACGACCGCTCGCTCACTTCGCGGAGCTGCGCTCACGCTTGGTGACTGTCCGCAATCTGTTCAACCAAATTAGCGATGCCCCGTCTCAGCTTGGCATCTTTGATATGCGTGAAGGCTTTCATCAACGCCACGCCGTCCGAGGAGGAGACAAACTTGGACATGCCGTCGACCAAAGGGTCTGCGACTTTCGCCTTGGTTCGTGATGACTCACCGGGCGCACCCTCGAAGAAAAATGAAATTGGCACGTCGAGTAGATTGGCAAACTGCTGCAGCCGACTTGAGCCAATACGGTTGGTGCCTTTCTCGTATTTCTGAATTTGTTGGAACGTCAGACCGACCGCATCCGCAAGCCAAGATTGGCTCTTGCCGAGAGCCATCCGGCGCATCCGCACGCACGAGCCGACGTGCTGATCAGTGCGATTGGGCAGCCTCGCCACAGGTTTGATCTTTTTCAAAATTCCACCACCCTATTTCTTGTCCTGCTAAACACGTGCGCGACGCCAGACCACCACCTTGACGCCGCCTTCAGCCTCAGGAGGCGACATCCTAGCGACTAAAGCTAAGCCTCGGGAAGAGGCCTGAATAACCGTTTTGAACAAAGACTTGGTGGGCATGACCACGGTCTCAGCTGGGTAATTATCCTGGTCCCGAGCCAAGATGACCAAAAAAATATACAAACACCGCGACAAACGCTCGCCGAACCGCCTGTACGGGCCGTTGGTCGCTGAAATGCGGCGACCCATGAATTCGACTTGGACTAGTGGCGCGGGTTAAGTGGATTGTAGAATGGATTCGCGGGGTCGAAATAGAGTTTCAGAGAGGCGTCCAGCCTTTGGTAATTTTTGTCACGGTCCTCGATATCGGTGCCAAGTTCGAAAGCCAGTCGCTTTGCAGCCCGTCCTGCGACCGCCGGTTTATATCCGAATAGCCGGATAAGTGCCGAAGCAAGTCGCTCAGTTTGCGAGAACGAATATAGTTCGGCGCCAACGGCGTCCAAACGCACCCGGCTTTCTTTGAAGGCCTCCATCAACTCAAGCCATTCGACGGCCGAATAGCGTCCGGATTCGGGAGCGTTCCAAAGCAAAATCATCAGTGTCTTCGCCTCCGTCCGAAGTTCGCGAAAACGTCGGATGGGGCGCGTGACGAAATCGGCTAAGAACCAAGATAAGACACCACCACCGAGCCCCGAAATAAAAGAAATGAGCCAAACTCGCATACCAAGCCCTTCTATTTACGCTAACGCAACAACCGCCGCGCCGCGGCGCCCGAACATGATTGCAATCTCGTTTAGTTGGTCGGCCGGTAGGTTGGACGCTTGCTATCATCACCGTGCGTGGCGCACGCCGTCCGTTCTCCATCGCTAGGGCAGAGAGAGCGGAACGACTATTGTGCCTAAAGTCTGGCTACCTTTGTCAAGTGCAATTGTAAGTATTTAGTCCTACAATCCGCTTCACCCGCGCGGTATCTGCTTCGGCGCCGGTCGAGCACTGAACATACCGTCGAGCGATCTTCGCGGACGTAGAGCACCACATTTCCCAAGTGGGGGTGAAGGTTCGACGCCTTCCGTCCGGTCCAACGTAACTGACCATTGCACGCTTGCCTCGAATGAAAGAGGCCGCCAACTGAGGCGGCCTCTCCGGCCTTTTCAGCCAGTGCAAAGGCAAGTTTTTGTCTTGTGGTCCCATTGAGCATTGCAGTGATGTGATTTGCCATATTTTTGGCAGTGCTGAGCAAGGCGGATCCACGCATTGCGTGTCTGAGGTAGTTGGTCCGTGTCTTGCGACCGCGTGGTCGCAAACGAGGGCGAGGCAATAAAAAGCAAGCCAAGGCAGACCATAAACGCTTTGATCATGCTGATCTCCCGGATTAGGCAGGTCGCCCCACTGCGATAATTCCGCAACTAAAGTCCGAGAGCAATGGGTCATGCGCTGCAGCCCTATCTCTTCTTCGTCTGTTTTGGGTCAAATGCGGACATTGCAATAAGCCCGCGCGATGTCCGCTTTGCCCCCGATGGCGGACATTCGTCCGAGGCTCAATGATGTCCGCTAAGTGCCATTAGCGATCAATTGCGGGAAAAGAAAAACCGCCTCGCGGCGATCTTTTTGAAGATCGAATCGGGTGTATCGATGGGCGAATTGTGCGATCACTCCAGTGGCCGAAATCTCTGGATTGGTTGTCGTAGATGGCCTTTTTGCTATCACCGTGACGCAATTCCAAGACAACCCGTTCGCTGCTACGATTGCGCGGGTTGACGCGCAAGTCGCCGGGCGAGTCGCCGTCGCCGCTTCCCAGCCACTACGGTAACCAAATGCCCGCGATGTCACTCTTACTAAATATCTTGTGGATCGTGTTCGGCGGTCTCTGGATGGCAGTTGGCTGGGTCATCGCCGCAGTGATCATGGCGATCACCATCGTCGGCCTGCCGTGGGTTCGGGCGGCATTTAATATAGCCGCTTACACGCTGCTACCGTTCGGCCATAGGGTAGTGTCGCGCGCCGAGTACACTGGCGAGCGAGGCTTAGGCACCGGGCCGCTCGGGTTTCTGGGCAATGTCGTGTGGCTGGTGCTCGCCGGTTGGTGGCTCGCGCTTGGACATTTAGTCACTGCAATACTTCTCGCCGTCACGATAGTAGGCATACCGTTCGCTTGGGCCCACTTGAAGCTCGCTGGAATAGCACTCTGGCCAGTCGGCAAAATGATCGTGCCAGCATAACCGAGCCAGGACCTGCATTCTGTACCGCTACGGGCACCAACGCACTTCGCTGCCCCCACTACTATCGGTATTGCTTGATACGTGTGCTGCGCAAGCCGGCGAGACCGTATCGGTCGATTGTCACTTGCCACGACAAGAATTCGTCGGCCGTAAGCATGTAGCGGGCGCAGGCATCTTCGAGGGATAATAGGCCGCCGCGTACTGCGGCAACCACCGTCGCTTTCCGTTTTATCACCCATCGCTTCGTATCAGCCTTCGGCAAATCCGCGACCGTCAGTGGGCTGCCGTCCGGTCCAACCACGTATTTGGGCACTCTCTGGGGAACACTCATGGAAAACTCTCACACAAGCAGACCAATGATTTAGCGCAATGCTACATGCATTCGTCAAAAAATGACTTACGTACATCCGACAAAATTTAAATACATATGCAGACCTGCGGTAAGAAATTATTGGTCTGGAGCACGGTGGCGGTCGCGAAGGTGGACATAGCGCGCCAGCTGATGCAACCGTATATTCAGGCATGACAGAATCTCCGAATATCGTCCAAAAAATAGTGGTTTCCACAATATTCTGCGCCATTATCGCCGTGATAATCTACGTCGTTTACATAAATTGGCCGAATGCCTAACCAGAAATGCCCACTGCGGGCTCACGAGGTTCAGGCGTCATAGTGTTTGCGCGCGAACAATTATTTTGACTCGCGATGAGCGGCCGCCCTGAAAATGACTCACAAACGTCCCAGCATGGTACTCGACCACGGGGGAGTAGCCATGAGCATTTTATACATGGAGTGTCCGGTTCGTCGCACCTATTTCTCGACTGGCGTGAATGTTGACGAGCAATCGAAATCAATAATGCGCGAAAGCGATCTCATCGTCGCAAATTGCCCGTACTGCGAGACTGAGCACTCTGCGCTTTTGAAATCTGTCCGCGTTGTTGAAGACGCCGAAGAAGCTGCGTAAACAGCCGAAAATCCTATCGAGAGAATAACACGGAGGATATCAGTCCCGCCGCTCGGCTTCG
The DNA here is from genome assembly GCA_963810255.1 of uncultured Alphaproteobacteria bacterium. GTDB lineage: Bacteria > Pseudomonadota > Alphaproteobacteria > Rhizobiales > Xanthobacteraceae > Pseudolabrys. The sequence continues at coordinate 43,938 of CAWEMT010000004.1, forward strand.
AATGCATCAATTCGGGGGAAACGTATATGACCGCAAAACGCGCCAAGCCAAGAGGTCAAACACAGACGGTGCACCACGTAAGGTGGTTTCTAACAATCGGAGTAATGGCATTTTTGCTTGGAATAGTTTTATGGGGACCTAGCCTAAGTAGATTTGAGCTTGCTCGGTCAACGGCAAGCATAGCGCTTGGAAATGACGCCCGTTGACGACTAGCAGACAGTGGAGGGGGAGAGAGCCCCGGGTAATATCCCCGGGCTCTTTTTGCGATGCGTCTGTCTTCGCATTGGCCGAGCGAGTCGGAACAGCGAGCGCGGCCAGGAGGTATCGGCCAAACAGGAGTCGGATAGGGATGTAGCTTCACAATGCTATACTTGCAGCGAGTCGCTGGCGGGAGCTACGACAATGGCACCGGAAACGAAGGCGTTCGCGTTCGGAGTGGTGCTCGGCGGAGTTATCGCATGCACGGCGCTGGGAATAGTAGTCTTCGGCGATCGAATCCATTCGATGACGGTAAGCAACAGTGACAGTCGCAAAATTCCGGCCCTCTCCGGCGGCGGAATACTGACGGGCGCGGTAAAGCCGGATTCCGAATCCGGCACGAGCAAGGCCCAGGACCGGTTGGCAAAGTAGTAGCCCCCGGTTTGGAAGCCGAGGGCTTGCTCCCCCAGGGGAGCTACGCAGGTGTAACCCTGCGGCCCGCGCGATCAAGCAACCTCACCTTCCAGACGGTACGCGACGCGCAGCCGGGGCAATTGCTCACGCCGGCGGACGACGACTATTTCCGAATGTGGCCGGTGTCGAAGCGGATCTACAGTTCGCGTGCGCCCGGGGACGATTTTCGTGTACTCATATATTCGTGTACTCATAAATTGACGCTGACGAGCACCGATCGTCCGGATGTCCGCTTTGCCCCCAAAAGTGGACAAATGCGGGCTCAGCTGGATTGCCCGCTAAGTGCCAACAACAGATATTCGTCGGTGTCCGTCTTGCTGTTCCGCTGCCGTCGATTTGGCCGAACCAAGCCCTACAATCGCCGCGGCCAGCCCGACAGCTTCTTGCGGCGCGACACTTCTGCCACCAGCGGCGTTTTGAAGCGCTCGACACAACGCCGACTGCAAAACGGGTGATGCAGAAAATAATAACGCACCAAGCCGAATTTGCCGCCGCACTGATGGCAACGTTTCAAGACCACGGTGCGTTCGGGCGGCTCAGCTGTCACAGGTCCCCTCACCAGATCGCCAGATCGGGCGCGCTCGATGCTCTTCCCCTAGAAAGGCCGCCGCTGTGCGGCGGTTTTTCTACAATCTCTAATGAGCGCCCGCACCGACCTACGGTATTCAGTTGCGTCAACACTCTCCGCATATTTCTTGTAAATCCATCTTCCGCCATTCCTCCGACGGAAAACGGTTCCCCACAATAGGCGACCTGTAATTGATCGCCTTGGAATGATGACGATCCATGAATGCCAAACTTCCTCATGGGGAGGTTTTTGCTTCGGGGCTAGCATCCGAAGAACGTCGTACTTGCGTGCGATAATGCGCAGCATTGCGGACCAATCGTTCCGCCCGCACTATAAATGCGGCTTACTCTCCTTCAATCGGATTTCAAATTTACCGTAAGGAAGAAACCTTAATACCGGAGCGGCGTATTTCCACTATGGGTCATGTGTGGACGGCGCCTGATTGGCAAGAGCTTTTTTGACGTTGCTGCAGCATTGGTCGGTGCGGTCATGTGTCCGGCCTGTTTGTGCGGCGTGCATGGCCGCTGGCCATAATGCTTTTCGCGGATCGGGTCCCAATCGTTAGCCCGCACTCGAAGGTGCTATGACCCATACGGGTTCTCCCGATCCATCGATCGACCTTGTCTGCATTACGTCGTTTGCCCTCACCAATTCGTTTGGCCGAGCTGCGTGCTGGCATTCTTCATGCCGCCAACGTCAGCATCGGCTCGTTATATCTCTCCTTTCGACCGAAGTATCCTACGCCACCTCGATGCCGCAGCGTAGGCGCCGTCCACAGCATCATTATTGCACATACGATAAGTCGGCCCGATGTCCGCTTTAACCCCGAAAGCGGACAAACGCGGATGCAGTTGAATTGTCCGCGTGCCAAGACCGGACATCTGCGAACCTCGCTATTAAAAATGGCAAGATGATCAAAAGCGTGGAAACCGCGCGCTATTCCACGGATCCATCATCATTACGGGGCTCCTCAAATCTGTCCGGATCAACCAAATGCGGTCGCCGGCATATCGGGCAGTGCACCGGAGCAACCTTGACGTTCGAATCAATTAGAGTTTCATCGACCATGGAGTGCACGCGGTGGCCTGTCAGCGGACATATGGAGACGACGTGGCGCATGTCATTCAAAATTCCGCTATTGCGGCTTGATTGCCGCAATTCGCGCGACTAGCTTTTGTCCCAATTTCTTTTTTTGCAATCACAAATTTGGTCGGGCCTCCGCTCGGGCGCCGGGTCCCGCCGATAACGGCAGCCATATTTAATCGCACTGCTTGTAATGCGAGGCGATACATTTGCGCGCCAAAGCCTGTGCCTGGGCGATCTGGTCTTTTGTCATCCGGACGGCGACGGCGGCCCAGAACTCGTCTGCCCGGGGATAGCCTTGTGCGCTGGCTACGTTTAGCCACATGCCAGCCCGAACAAAATCTTGAGTTACACTGTACCTGAGCCCGAGATTGATTTGCGCGAGAGCATTTCCCTGCGCCGCAGCCAGTTTCCACCACTTCATGGCCTGCTGAAAATCCTGCACGACCCCGGCCCCTTGATTATACATCATGCCGAGAGTCGCCTGCGCAGAGGGATTCCCTGCAGCGGCTATTGGCGGCAACAATTTCGCCGCACTGGCATAGTCCCCCCGTTGGTAAGCGGCCTGACCGTCGGCCAGCGGGTCAGCAAATGTGCCGCCATTGGGCGCGAGGACGCAAAATGCGACCATTGCCGCTACTAACCGAATAAAAATACGTGAGCGCATCGGCCTGCCGTGCTTGACGTTTCAAAAGCCGATTCGCATGTTAGCGCAAACGTAATCCTACGCGAAAAGCTTTCGCTCACTTGCGACAATTCGGGCCGTCAGTTTTCGGCCTTGCACTAAAGAATCTTGTCAGGCGGCGCTTGTGTGCTCTGCCGAGCGGTTGAGCATTTTCGGTATCTCTCTGACTGGCTTCGGGCGGCTAAAAAGATAGCCTTGCACCTGCGTGCAGCCTTCGGCGCGCAATATTTCAAGCTGTTCCGAAGTTTCTACTCCTTCTGCGATGGTGGCCATGCCGAGATTGCCCGCAAGCCGCGTGACGGCGCGGACGATCGCCGTCGAATCACCTTTCTTGCCGAGTTCCTGAATGAAAGAGCGGTCGATCTTGATTTTGTCGAACGGGAAGCTGCGCAAATAGCTGAGCGAAGAGTAACCGGTACCGAAATCGTCCATCGAGATGCGCGCGCCGAGATCGCGAATTTGGTGCAGCGTGGTGAGGACTCTTCGATCCTGCTGCAACAGCACGGTTTCGGTGATCTCCAGATCGAGCCGCTTGGCATCGAGGCCCGACGCGCCCAATGCGGACGCTACCGTCAATGCGAGCGACGTATTGCGGAATTGCACGGCCGACAAATTGACAGAAACCGTAAGCTTGCCGGGCCAAGCGGCGGCATCACGGCAAGCTTGGCGCAGCACCCATTCACCGAGCGGCGCGATGATGCCGATCTCTTCCGCAAGCGGGATAAAATCGTCCGGGAGAACAAGCCCACGCTGCGGATGGTTCCAGCGCACAAGCGCCTCGAAGCCAATGATCTTACCCGTGGCAACGTCGACGATCGGCTGATAGTAGTTCTCGAACTCGCCGGTGAGCATCGCTTTGCGCAGATCGACCTCGAGGGCATGCCGCGCTTGCATTTCGGCGTCCATCTCGGGCTGAAAGAAGTGATAGGCGCCACGCCCGTTGCTCTTGGCGCGATAGAGCGCCATATCGGAGTTACGCAGAAGTTGGTCTGGTTCGTTGCCGTCGGTCGGCGCCATCGCGATACCGATGCTGGCGCCGATGACGACCTGGTTTCCGCACACGTCGAACGGCTTCGACAGCGTGTCGACAATGCGGGCCGCAAGTTCAGTCGCATCGGTCGGCCTGGCGCCGAACTGAACGATAGCGAATTCATCGCCGCCGAGACGCGCAACCGTATCGCTGCCGCGCACGGCCATTTGCAGCCGTTTGGTGACCGCGCGCAGCAACGCGTCGCCGACCGGGTGCCCCAGCGTGTCGTTGACGGTCTTGAAGCGATCGAGATCGACAAACAAAACTGCAAGATTCTCGCCGCGTTCGAGGGTCTGCTCGATGCGCTCGCGGAAGTACAGCCGGTTCGGCAGATCGGTCAGCGCATCGTGGCGCGCCATGTGCATGATTTGCGCTTCGGCCTGGCGGCGCTCGGTGACATCTTCAAAGGTGGCCACCCAGCCGCCGTTCGAGGTTGGACTGTAGGCGCTGGCGATCACCCGGCCATCGCTCAGCTCGTAATAATGCGTGCCAGCCTCATGACGGCCAATGAGTTCGGCTTGCTCGCCGAGCAATTGCGTTATCGTCTGGCCGTTCTTGTTCCACAGCGCCTTGCTGTGGACCAGTATTTTGGAAAACGTAATCCCCGGCTGAATCTGTTCGCGCGGCAAGCCGAAGATCTCGAGAAAGCGGCGGTTGACCACCTCGAGACGGTTTTCTTTATCAAACAGGCACAGGCCCTGCGACATGTTGTCGAGCGCGGCGTCGAGCCGGACGTTGATCTGCCGGAGACTGGCCTCCTGCTCTTTTGAATGGCTGATATCGCTGCAAATGACGATAAAACCGCCGTCGCGCGTCGCGCTCTGGCTGATGCGCAGCCATCGCCCTTCATCGACCTGGAAGTCGCCGGCCGGCGGCAGACCGTCCTCGCGCCGGGTGAGGATGTGGGCCGTATGCGTCGAATCGTCGACGAACGGCCGCAGATGCGAAAGCGGCGTGCCCGGCCGCATCAGCTCCGCCGGCACACCCAGCAAGTTTGCGGCCTGCGCATTGGCGAGCGCGATGCAATCGTTCGCGTCGACGACCATGACGCCTTCCTGCGAACTGTCGAGCGCGTCGGCAAGCCGGGATTGCGCCGAACGGCGCTGCGCCACCTCGCGCTCCATCATTTCCTTGATCTTGTCGCGCATCGACCGCATCGAACCAAGCAACGCACCGAGTTCGTCGGCACTGCCGGTCGGAATCACGACGTCGAGTTTTCCGGTCGCGATGCATTCGGCGACGTTCGACGCGGCGGCGACCGGGCGAATGATGCGGCGCGCGAGCGTCCAGGCGACGACGCCTGACAGCATCAGCGCCAGGACCGTGCCGATAATATTCAGACGCAAGTCACGAGTGACTGCTGCGCTCGCGGTTTGCCGGTAGAGGAAGCCGTCACCGGCGGTATAGTTGATCAGCAGATCGACCTGTTGGTCGACCTTCTTGGCGTAATTGTCGAGCAGGTCCCAACTGGCGTCGAGCTTGGTCTTGTCCAGCAAGTGTCCACTAAGGTCCTTCCAGGCATTAGTGGCGCGTTGCACATTGCCCGCGGCCTCCTTGGCCCGCGCCGACTGCGATCGCTGCGACGCGATCCTCAGATCGTCCCTGAGCGTTTTGGCCAGACCCTCGATCTGTTCGTCGAGGCTCGCGCGCAGATCCGGATCGTCGGCGATCCAGCGGCGAGCGAAAACCGCCCGCATGGCGGCGAAATCTGTGGCAGCCGCACGCGCGTAGTTGATCGACATCAGCGATTGGTCGAAGGTCTTGCGCACCAGGACGCCGGCGTCCTGGATGCCCCAGATGGCGTATCCGCCGAGCGAAGCCGTAATGGCGCTCATCAACAGGAACGCCACCAGGATGCGGCCGCGGATCGTCTTGCGAAAGGACGCAAACCAGCCGGCGCAACGGCGCCACTGAGATACCCTCCTTGCAAACAAGCGGCCGATTCTGGACATTTCCGCCCCAGCTACTCAAGCCGCGCAGTGTATATCGGTACCGACTAAATCGAATTTCAACTATCGAGCGCATCCTAGCGACTTCTTTAAAGTTGTCTTAACTGCGCGCGTCCAAGCTCGCCCAGAAGTCTGCCCTCGCGGAAGGCCAAGGGACGACCATGCGTATTTTTCCACAGTTGCAAGCGCGTCTAGGCTTTTCTATTTTCTTGGGCCTATTCGCCGCCTTTTTGCTCAGCTTGGGCACCTGGGCAGCGATAGCCGGGCATCAATATATAATTTCGCAAAAAGGTCGTCAGTTCAGACCTGAGAAAATAACCATTAATCGCGGCGATACGCTGGAACTTGTTAACGACGACGGCGATCTCCGTCACCACGCCTACATCGACTCAGACAAGTTCACGTTCGATTCCGGTGACCAGGAACCCGGCAGCAAAACCAACATCACCTTTACGGCCGCCGGTGACTTTGATGTGCTGTGCGCCATCCATCCCAAGATGAAGCTCGTCGTTCACGTCAAGTGAGCAAAGTTCCGAACAAGACCGCGTGCGCGAAATAGTAGGTCATCAGGAAGAGACTAAGCGCTCCAGCATAAGCCAGTGGTACAAGCCAAGGACGCCGGGTCAACGCCGCCTCGCGGCCGCTGTCGGCGATAATCCCAACCAGAACGACCACAATCAGCGTATGGCCGATCATGTCGAGCTTGCCGAATTCGAGCACGGCGCTGATGAACATCGAGGTCAGCACGATTGCAGCGACGCGCCGCACCAAAGGCGTCCACATCAGCGCAAAGGCAAGACCGAATTCGACGGCCCCGGCCGCCCGCATGTAGAATTCCGGGGTAAAACCCAGAGTGAGGTTTGGGTGCTGAATGAATAGCGGATACGACCACTCCGGATAGGCCCATTTCTCGATCGAAGCCCACATCAAGGTAACGCCGGCCGCCCAGCGAACGACGTCAATCGGTCGCGCCCCAAAGAAATCAGTCTTCGCTCCTTTTAGGGCGACATAGGCGGCGACACCGAGAAAGATCGGATAGTCGGCGAGATGGAAGGTGCCATAGTTCCAGAGCGCGTAGTCGAATAGGACAAAGATACCCACCCCCGAGAGCGGCATCGTCGGGCGCGACACCATGCCGGCAGCGATGGCGAGTTGCACAGCGCCGATCCAAGCGGCGTTGGTTTTCAGTTCGGGTGTCAGAATGAAGCCGCCGACTGCCCAGATTGAGATGAAAAAGAAAACACAGCCGGCGCGAAAGATCAGTTCCGTGTTTTCTTCGATAAATTGCGTCGCCCGATTTAACGCGCGTAACATCGCGTCGCCCATAAACGACCATTCGACCACGCTTCCGAACAGAAGCCAGGCGATCGAGATGCCAATCAGCATCGCAAAATCAGGGTTAAGAACCTTTTCCAGCCCGAGCGGCTGTCCGGCGACGTTAAATGCGTCAAACCATTTGACGTGCGCGCTCGCAGTCTCTGCCAATCCCGCATTCATCATAAGCGCAAGCGGAATCACCGCCAGAGACGGCAGCCGCACAGGCAGCCGGTTCATTTCAGGCCTCCTCAACGCGATAATCGCTTCAAATACCGGGATCCGCCGCCGCAAGCCGTTCACCGGTACATTAATTCTTTACCACGAATTTTAGGACTTCAGACCCGAAGGTATAATCGTGGTTAATCGCCGCGCCTGAAATTGCGGACCTGCTGCAGCACGACGCTAAATGCTCTCAGCTAAGGCTTTGACATTGAATTAGTCGGGAAGCAGCAATGTTGGGCGCAGCAAGTTTCATTTGTATCGCGCTCGGGACGATAGGTGCCGTCAACGCCAAGCGTTTTCCCGCTTATACCGCCGTCATCGAGACCGCCGCCGGTATATTGCTAATCGGCGGCATTGCACTCGCCGGTTCATTTCTGCCGGTCGCTCTATAAGCGCAAAAATTCCGGTGGTTTGAGGCCGCGCTGATCGGTCAGCGTGGTACCCGCGGGATTGCGACCTGCTCGGGCGCGGCGGTCAGCGTGCGCAAGAATGCGATCAAGTCATCCTTCTCAGATTGACTGAGATGCAGCGGAAAGATCAGTACCGAACGGCTCGGCCGGTCGATACCGCCCTTGTCGTAAAGATCGATCACTTCGTCCAGCGTCGCTTCCGATCCGTCGTGCATATAGGGCGCGCGCCGCGCGATATCGCGCAAGGTCGGAGTCTTGAAGGCATAACGTAGCTTCACCGAACTCGGAAACAGTTTGCCGCGGCCGATGTCGTCGCCTTTCGCCGTACCGATGTCGTGGAACGAGGAATCGGTGAAAGCCCATCCGCTGTGGCACGACGCGCAATGAGCCTTGCCGTTGAACAAGTCGAAGCCGCGCTTGGCGGCCTCGCTGATCGCGCCTTCGTCACCTTTGATCCAACGATCGAATGGAGCTTCGCCCGAGACGATCGAGCGCTGGAAAGTGGCAAGCGCGAGTTCGATGTTCTGGCGGGTAATCTTGCCGTCGCCAAAAGCAGTGTGGAAAGCGCGCACGTAGCCGGGAATTTCCAACAGTCGCTTGATCAATTCCGCTTCCGGCAAATTCATGTTGCCGGGCGAGGTGATCGGGCCGAAGGCGACCGCTTCGAGACTCCTGAAATGACCGGTCCAGCCAGGCCGCGGCACCCATGCAACATTGAGCAAAGTCGGCGTCCGCAGCGGCATTTGCTTCTCGCCAACAGCGAGCGGCAGGCCATCCGCCCACGACAAAGACGGGTTGTGGCAGCTTGCACAGGAGCGTTCGCGGGACCCGGAAAGCAGCGGATCGAAGAACAGGATGCGGCCAAGCTTCGATTTGGCTTCCGAATAGGGGTTGCTTTCCGGAAAGGGGATTTCGGCCGGACGTTGATATTTCGCCCGTAGAGCAGTTCGATCGTACGGCGCCTCACCCGATGCAGCAGCACCAGCAGTTAGCAGCAGCATTAAACTACCGAAAACGCCGGCGATCACCCCTGTCGGCCATCCAAATCGCATGGTGGTAACTTTGGGTGAACGCGATTGACGATTAATCAATATGGCGCTGAAGCGCCGAAACTTCTTGAAAAACGATTCGGCCACCATCTACCGCCGGTATTGCTGAACGCGTGTAGTGCGCAGCCCCGCGAGGCCGTGCCGGTCGATCGACGATTGCCATGAAAGGAATTCGTCAGCGGTAAGCATATATCGTCTGCAAGCATCATCCATGGAGAGGAGCCCACCGCGGACAGCGGCAACCACCTGGGCCTTGCGCCGAATGACCCAACGTTTCGTATCCCGCGATGGCAAATCGGCCGTCGTCAGCGGGCTACCATCCGGCCCAATCACGTATTTGGTCACCCTTCGGGGCACACTCATGAAACTCTCTGGCACAAGCAGCTCAACAATTTGGCACAAAGCTACGCGCATTCGGCTAAAAATTACTTACGTACATTGGACAAACTTTAGATACCTATCCAATGTCTATGTGCGATATGAAATTTCGAAGTTCTAAACGGTCCTCCGACCGGGCCCGATGCAATCCGAGTTACAAAGTCCGCTGTAGGTCATTTGCGGCCTATCTGATCGAGGCCGACGCCCTCGTTTGTTCGCTGTTGCTCCAATAGGCGACAACCCCGGGCCAGGCTGGTTTCTCCGTTAAGTGCCAGAAGCAGACATTTGCACCGCAGCAAACAGTAGCTCTACTCGATCACTTTATCGGCGCGGGGCGCGCAGCGTTGGTGGCACAGTGAGCGGCGGCGCGAATATGGTGGTCTTAACCGTCGATTTTCGGAAAAGTACTTGGCGCCGTATTCAGTCGACGATCCAAACCTGAGCGTCGATCTTTGTTCGTTCGCCTTTCTCCAACTAATTGCTGCTCTTCTTCGGACCGCGTATCTAAACCGCCGCGACGATCGCCGCCTAAACGTCTGCCTGCGCTTCGACCGACGACCAATCGGTTTTCATCATTCGGCATAGCTATATCTCCGTGCCCGCATCCAATATGCAGGGGCTCGGTGAAAAAATGGTTAGCCGGCCAAGTCGGCCGCAAGCACGGGGCTTTGTTGCGACAGCGGGTGGCTTTCACAAGCGCTCAAGTGATTTCGATTGGGACGCTGCAGCGCGTCCGAAGGTATTTGCCCTACACAACTTCTACCCGAGCGGCATAGTGCGCATCTCCATGATTTTGCGGGCAGTTTCATTGGTACGCGCGATACTTTTTCATGAATACGCATCGACGTTGGGCCATTAACCATCCGACTAGCTAGGTTTTGAAGGCAGTCAGTTTTTGGTTAATAATTCTTAAGATCGATACTTGCCGTCTATGACTACGATTTACTTGGTGAACCCATGCAGTCGAAAAAATCCTCTTTCGCCAGTCTGTCTAACGAGGCGCTCTGTAAGTTGCGAGACGAAATCGTGGCGATCCTCAATAGCCGCGCAGAAAAGTTGCGCATGGAACTCGACCGGCTAACTAACGGATCGGCGGCCGGTGCTAGAAAAGTGACCGAAACACCGAGACAAAAGCTCGCCCCAAAATTTCGAGGACCACACGGCGAAACATGGGCTGGCCGCGGGATGAAGCCGCGATGGATGACCAATGCTATGAAGGAAGGAAAGAATCCAGAGGATTTTCGAATCGCCAGTTAAGAATGCGAGAGTGCCTTACCGTCCCAATGCTGTCATCGAGGCGGCAACATTTTTGGCTCGCACCCGCAAACTGCGAGCGGCAGAGCACGATACTGGCGCCCAAGGGCGCTAGACATTCGCTGCGGTAACCGGTCGCCATGCGCGACGCCTAAGTCGTGCAGTAACTGGGCATTTGAGTATCCGCTGGCGTGCGCCGCTTTGAGCCAGGTGTAAGCTTCGTGATCCCTAAACCGAGCCAGCGTAAAGTATGAAAGCTCTGTAGACGCGCTTCTTCACCCCCTCCGGGTCTGACAGCGCCTTTGCGCGGCTCTTCTAGTGCGCAAACGCCACCACGATCAGAGTGATAATCAGTCCTTTACTCGTCTTGGGCCGATCCATGGGCCTCCAAGGAGGAGAACATGCTCACGGCTCAGCAGATTCAGACCCTCATCAGCTGCAGCGTTCGCATCACCGTCGTCCAGAATCACGGCAATGCTGCGGCAGCGACCGATCTTTCTTAGAAGGTCCCTCGACGCTCATAATTAGGACTCATTGCAGATCGAAAGTTGCATGGACATTTCGCGGGTTTGGCGGGGGGAGCCGACATGTCAGGCCAGATCATCTCAATCCGGTTGATCGCACTTGCTGCCCCACTACTTTTGTGGGGGGCTGGTATTGGAGTCCCAGCAAATTCTGCGCGGGCGGATGATTGTCTGAGTGCACCGGCCTCTGAACCGCCGCCGGGGAGCCATTGGTACTACCGCACGGATCGAGCGAAAGGCCGCAAGTGCTGGTTCTTGCGTACGCTAGGCGCACCGACGCAGCACGCGGTTCCGCATGATGCATCGGCAACAGCGCGGGCTGCACGCTCCGGAGCAGCCGAAAGGCCTGCAACTGCGTCGGTCGTCGTTTCAACACCGACGACGAGCACCGTCGATGGTGTTCCGCCTTTGCCGCCCCCCAGGCCGCAGGCGGCGTCCACAAGCAGCGCGCCCACGCAAGAACCTGTCGGGCAAGTCACTCAGGAAGAAAGCACGGCACCGCCAATTCCAGAGGCACCTGCTTCGCAGGCAAGTACGTCTCGCCAGACCAACACTCAGGAACCTGCAGCGACACCCGCCACCCCATCAGTATGGCCCGATACCCCTACGGTTGCGATGGTCAAAGTGCAGAATCCCAATCTTGTTCCGATCAACTCGCCTCTGGATCCCAATCCATCTGCGGTGGCCGCTCGCCCGGCCGATGCTGCAGAGGGCGTTGCTCAAATGCGTACGCGGACCACCGAGGCGACCAAGATGATGACGTCTTCTGCCGGTCCGCTCGTAGAAATCTTGCTTGTTATCGCGCTCGGGCTGATCGTGGCCAGTCTTCTATATCGTCTAGTGATGAAACTTTCCGCAGCGCGGGACCAGCGAATAATTATGGATCACTCCGGATTGGGTTGGGTTCATGACGACCGCCACGAGCATGAACGGCAAAAGTTCGTCGACGATTTGGATCTCTCACTTGTGCCGGCCGCGGACGACTACGGCGCTCGTCGCCCACGGCAAACCGATTACACGTCCAAAGGCAAGGGGCCCCACGGGGGCGGAGGTTCCCTGTTCACCGATAAGGTCAGCGACCACGAGAACAAAGCGGCGCAACTGCTCCGGGATCTTGATCAACTGCTGCAATCAAGGAAATGGGCGTAGCGGCGCTGAAGGAACGCTGCCAGTAGCGATGGCGGATTTGCCAGCGCGGGACACCAAACCCGGGTGGTTGCCGCCGTGCGCGGTGGGGTCCTCTCTAATTCCTATCGTGGCAAGCATCGATCGACCAACTTGGCCTCGTGAGCCTGCGCGCCACTCGCATCCAGCTGTATCGGCGATAGTGAGAGCCGTCCGACTTCGGTTCGATCGGTCATATCCTCTGTGGACAATTTATTCCGTTTGACGGGAGCTGCATGCAGGCCGGCTTGCCTGCCGTCGCACTCTGGCCTGCGGCTAAAGGTTTATGATTCCTATTGGTTTTCAGCGAAACCCGACTCTGTCGTTCGGCTTTCACACACTTGCCGTCTAGTCCGTCGGCCATTGACGAACTTGTGCAGCCGCGATGTCGAAGGCACGATATTTGCGCTAAAAGCCTGTTGGCAATGTCGCGTAAGTAAGAAAAACATGCAGACCGAGTCCGTATTTTCGCCAACTAGGGTCGCGCCTGCCACCCAAGCCGGACGCCGCCGTCTCTGGCCAGCGGTACTGGTCGCGTTTGGACTAGTACTCACTCTGCTCTGGGCGTCTGTATTAGGTTATGGCCTCATCAGACTCATTGAAATGACATATTTGAATGTCGGTTAGATTCCGTAGAAAATTGCCAGTGATTCGGTTTCAGTATGTCGAATCGGGTTATAGAAGTGCTTTCCCATAAAAGTCTGTTTGGCGGTTGGTTCCGACTAGGAGCGCCCGTTGATCGCATTCCCTCGTCTTATTCGATTTGCAAAGATTACAGCCCTTGTTGCTGATCTATGGACCATTTCGTACATCGTTCTGATTGGTGGTTGGCAAACATATATTTTTCTTAGCGCAGGAGCTTGGCCGCCCGTGCCGGTGAAATCTGTTTTGGAAAAGTTGAAAACTAGCCGCGAGATCTATGAAGTAGCGGCTACTCGCGGGATCGGGGGGAACCATTTTCCAAACCAGTTTGACGCATTGCTTCAGTTGCCGGTCATGGTGCCTTTACTTTTTGCAGGGGTACTACTCACCGTCTTTTATCTTTGGCTCTCACACATCGAAAAACAACATCTCAAGAATTAGAAATCGCCTCGATAATGGACGAAGTCGCCTTTCCAAACAAAGTAACAGCAGCAGCAATTCAATGCCTGATCAATCTTTAACAGACGTGATCGGGTAACCTTCGTCGGCGCGGCGAGACACTCCCTGCATCACGAGATTTCTTGGCAGGCGCAGGGTAAGTATGAAGGGGTTTCTGTTCGCTGTCATGCTGTCTTGGCGCTTCGAGCACCAGCCCATTGGTTGCGCAGGTGGGCTTAAGCGGCTGGACCATAGCCTTCAGTCCCGGCATGCCACCGCGCATGAGGGAAAGCTCAGGAAGCTACTATTTTTATTTCCCATCTTCGGATGGCGTGCACTATGTGACCACTGTCGCGCCATCTGTGCAGCTCACACAAACCGCCACAATGCGCTTTGCAATTGCGGGTAACGAGCGGCTGGTGCCGACCGAGGGTAAAACGCCGGCACGGGTGCGGCTCTTCCTCGAGAAGCGAGGTGATCGGATGATTGCGCCCGAGCCATACAAACGCTGGTGGAGCGTCGCCTATGTCGATCTCATAGGTCACCGCGAGTTTAGGCTAACCGCCCAGTTGGTACCTGGCCAGTGGTCAAACGTGTTCGGCAAAAATGGTGCGGCGGCGCCAAATGAATTTGAGCGCTGCGTCAAGGAGCTTGATAAAATTGGCTTTACGTTCGGTGGTATGTTTGCCGGTCATGGCGTCTACGTCACTGGTGGGACCGCTCGCTTTATATTGCGGTCATACACTCTCGCCGGCGATCTCGGACATACGCAACCGGGCAACTTTAGCTGGGCTGGCATACCGGATCCCGTGCAGTTATGGTTGCAAAGTCGTACTCGTAAGGACAATTCGCACCTATTTTGACGACCTCATTGGTAGCAGATCAAGATGGACAAGATCGTCCTCCTCGATCCGAATCTTTGCACCCTGCGCGGTCACGCCTATGATCCACGCAAATTTCTCGATTACCTGTTTCAAAAACAAACGGAAATGATCGGCACTCGAACGGAAGGCGTTTTGCCTGTTAGCGAACATTTACGAACGACAATTCCGAAGATTTCAACGGCCGTAATAGAGAAGTTCGTTAGGGTACTAAAGAGCGATCCCGCTGCCTATAATGTATTCTTTGCGGAGATTTATGATATCGATAAGTTGCCACTTTACAATTCCGCGGAAAAGTTTTTGGAGAACTTCCTCCGCAAATATCCTTCTGGCTAATGTGGTGCGGGGCGAAGCGCCCAATTCTGGGCTTTTTCAGTCGAAATCCACGCTCAGACCGCGAGCGACGAACGCAGTCAATTTTTATTGGTGAGGTGACTGGCTGGATCAGATCGTCACCATCGAAGCAGGCACCTGAGCACATCGAGTGGTTTTTATAGCCTCGACATGCCACCAGTCACGTCACTCTGCAGCTGCAACAGCGCAGCTATTTCAAGAACTCATTGCAACGAGAAAGTGTAGCGTTGAAAATCTAGCTTTGCGGCTCTTGATCATTTGCTCTTTTGCCATCTTATGATTTAGTAGGCTCATCAAACATTGGAGGGGAAGTATGGTTTTCCACGCTAAAGAAATCGCAAAACTACAACATATTATTAAGCTCGCCGAAAATATAATCGCTGAAAATCCGAAGCCGAAGCGGGGCCGCCCACCACTATACAACGGTAATGGCGCGATTAAGCGCTTTACCGGAAAGCGTATTCGGCGCTCGGGAAATGAGCTGGTAAGATTTCGCAAGATGCTGAAAGCGAAGCGAAGAAAAGGCGTTTCGGTCGCCGATCTTGCAAGCGAGTACGGCATAAGCTCTGCTTACATTTATCAACTATAAGGTCGCAAACACGGAAACACCGTTACAAAAAGACCAAACGATCCAAGTCCTTATGAACTGAAATCTGTCGGCCCCGGCTCATCCCTAAATGCGAATTGAATCGGGGCTGCTGGCAGCGGGAGCAAAATAATGCTGCAGCTGCGAGATAAGAAGGATTCAATCCGATCGCCTTGCATAACCCTCATGGAAAATAAATACGAGGCCCATCATCATAACGAGATCGCCACTTGTGGGTCGCGACCAAATCGGTCATTCCTTTTGAAATAGGTAGAAATATCAATTAAGTAAGGCTCCTAGGGAGCGTTTAAGCTAAGATCGCCAGCCCGTTGATGCGCACCGAGTGTGATTGACCTGGGGCGGGGCCATATGGTTCACGCTGATCGAAGCTGGTAAGCTAAAATGTTTAAAATAGATGTTGGGCATTGCGTTGCGAAGATTGGAAAGCGGGCATCGGCGACGGCGAATAGGGCCCCTCACTTGGCGGCTGTTGAAACTTGTAGAGTTCGAGAATAGACGCGGCAATTATGGAGAAGGATCGAGAGAGGGGCCGGTTTTGCGCCTCGTCCGCTCGGAAGCTGAAATGGTTGGTCGCCGCGTCATATCTAGCGCTCGTCGCCGCGTGCCACGTATTTTAATTATTGAGCATGAACATCTCATAGCGCATCTCATTGGCGAGATTGTAGCAGGAATTGGATACAGAGTTTCGGGTCTTGCGCACGTCGTTGCTGTGGCCCGCTGCGAACTCATCAAACGAAACTTTGACGCTGTCCTGCTCGATATTGGCTTTGATGGTCTCTATGGCACTGAAATAGCAGATATCTTGATTGAATCTGATATTCCATTCGCGTTTCTCACCGGCCATGACAAGGGTTTCGAGCCGCGCTATATAGCCGTTCCATTATTGCAAAAGCCATTTACGCCAGCGCAGCTTCGTAAACTGTTGGCGAAGCTAGTCGGCCCGGCATGCCACATCCCGAATCCAATCGACCGGCATGTCGGCGGCTGTGTCCGCATGCGGCGCGTCAATGAAGGCGGGTTATAATTGCCC
This sequence comes from uncultured Alphaproteobacteria bacterium, assembly GCA_963810255.1. GTDB lineage: Bacteria > Pseudomonadota > Alphaproteobacteria > Rhizobiales > Xanthobacteraceae > Pseudolabrys. The sequence goes on from CAWEMT010000004.1 coordinate 60,195, forward strand.
CTGAGTTTCTGCCGGGCGACCTGAGCGGCAATGAAGAACGCTGCCGCATTGACACCCCCCGCCGCCTCAGCTTGGCATCTTTGATGTGCATGAAGGCTTTGATCAGCGCCATGCCGTCCGAGGAGGAGACAAATTCGGACACGCCGGCAACCAACGGATCCACGGCTTTCGCCTTGGTTCGCGACGACTCGCCGACGTCCTCGAAGAAAAATGAAATTGGCACGCCGAGCAGATTGGCAAATTGCTGCAGCCGACTTGAACCGATGCGGTTGGCGCCTTTCTCGTATTTCTGAATTTGTTGGAAGGTCAGACCGACCGCCTCGGCAAGCCAAGATTGGCTCGTGCCGAGAGCCATCCGGCGCATGCGCACACGCGAGCCGACGCGCTTATCAATGGGGTTGGTCACCTTCTTGACGACCACAGTTTTGACCGTTTTCAAAATTCAGCCACCCTATTTCGTTTCCAGCTTTTGGCCTGCACGACGCAAGCTTTATGGAGCGCGCACCGCCTCGCTGCCGCCTTCAGCCGCTGGCAGCATTCTAGCGACTCAAACTAGACCTCGGAAGAAGCCCGCAAATCAGCTTTGGACCGAGAGTCCGCTTTCGCGCGTTATGAAAGCGACAAGAAATAACCCCGGTGCGCGGGGGGCTCACCGGGGCTAGTCAACTTGGTGCGTGGTGCGGAGGCAACCCACAACCACACCGTTATCCTAATAGTTGCGGGCAAATGAGGCTACTAAAAACGATTGGCAATATCGGGATCTTCCGCGAGATTCAAATCGACGGAATATCCCTGTTATCAGATCAGAAATTCCCTGTTTTCAAATTCCGCGTCCCTGTTATCGATCGCAGTTTCCCTGTTCGCAAAAACAGGGAATTCATTAGCTAATCCTTTGAAAACATGGCAAAATATAGACTGTGCCGAGGCCAAGAATAGCCCAAAATCAACGTCTTCCCTGTATTTTTCCCTGTTAGCAGGGAAATAACCCGCAGCGAGCGATTACGCCCCCGCGGTGGCCGCGGCCAGCTGCCGATGCTAGGAAACGCCGATGTCGGGATTTATGTCGCATTACCTCGTGCCGGCCGCGATCGTCGCGGTGGCGATCATCTTGGCGCTCGGCCTAATCAACATGATGCGCGGCGGCTCGCCCAACCGCTCGCAAAAGCTGATGCGGCTGCGCGTGCTGTTCCAGTTCGTCGCCATCATCATCATAATGGCGACGATCTGGGTCATGGGGCGCTGACGCGGGTGGCTATTTCGGCGGCGTGCTTGGCACCGCGCGCATATATTCCACCTTCTCCTTCGGCTTTTTCTTCGCGTGGTGTCTGTGATGCTTCTTCTTTTTCGCGGAGAAAGTTGTGGCAGAGGCCTTGGCCGTGTGCGCGCCAGCGCTGCAGGCGCTCGCCGGCACTGCGGCTGGCAGCAACAAGAACGCCGCGGCAATTGCAATGGTCAGAAATCGCATGATTATTCCCCCCGTATTTGCGACCGAAACCGGATAAGATAGAGCTTATCGCGAAATCCGGCCGAGGCGAAGGGCGAAAACTCGACATGGTCGTGCTCAACCGCATCTACACCCGCACCGGTGACGACGGTACCACGTCGCTTGGCAGCGGCGCGCGGCGCAAGAAATACGATCTGCGCGTGAAGGCCTATGGCACCGTCGATGAGGTCAACGCGGTCATCGGTCTGGTGCGGCTGCACAGCGCCGGCGATGCCGCGCTCGATGCCGCGCTCGGGCGCATCCAGAACGACTTGTTTGACGTCGAAGCCGATCTCTGCCTCGCCGAAAAAGGGCCGGGCGGGGCGCGGCTGACGGTGACCGATGCGCAGGTTGCCTGGCTGGAAGCCGAGATCGACCGGCTCAATGTCGAGCTTGCGCCGCTCAAGTCGTTCATCCTTCCCGGCGGCAGCCCGGCCTCGGCCTATCTGCATCTGGCGCGCACAGTCTGCCGGCGTGCCGAGCGGATCATGGTCGCACTCAAGGACAGCCCGGATGAGGGGGTTTCGGAGCCGTCGCTCAAATATATCAACCGGCTGTCGGACTATCTGTTCGTGGCCGGCCGCTATGCCAACGACAAAGGCGCCGGCGACGTGCTTTGGGCCCCGGGGCAGAACCGGTAGCGCATGACCCCGAAAAGTGGGAACCGGTTTTAGGACAAGGTCATGCGCAAAAATTGCCTTTGCGTGCAGCGCAGCATAAACGTTGACAGGCCGATAGCACCGCCTTTAGCTTCCGCCCGCGCCGCAAAAGCGCCCACCCGGGATGGGGGATGATGAAAATTTTGGTGCCCGTAAAACGGGTTGTCGATTTCAACGTCAAGATCCGCGTCAAATCGGACGGTTCCGGCGTCGAACTCGCCAATATCAAGATGTCGATGAATCCGTTCGACGAGATCGCGGTCGAAGAGGCGATCCGTCTGAAGGAAGCCGGCAAGGCGACCGAGATCGTGGCGGTATCGATCGGCCCGCAGCAGGCCTCCGAGACCATCCGCACCGCGCTCGCCATGGGCGCCGACCGCGGCATCCTGGTGAAGACCGAAGGCACAGTCGAGCCGCTGGCGGTGGCAAAAATTCTTAAAGGTATCGTCGAGGCGGAGCAGCCCGGTCTGGTGATCATGGGCAAGCAGGCGATCGACGACGATTGCAATCAGACGGGTCAAATGCTGGCGGCGCTGCTCGGCTGGGCGCAGGGTACTTTCGCCTCGAAGATCGTCCTCGACGGCGACAGCGTGTCGGTGACCCGTGAAGTCGATGGTGGCTTGCAGACGGTGAAGCTGAAAGCGCCGGCGATCGTCACCACCGATCTGCGGCTGAACGAGCCGCGCTACGCGAGCTTGCCGAATATCATGAAGGCGAAGAAGAAGCCGATCGACGAGAAGACGCCGGGCGACTACGGCGTCGACGCCAAGCCGCGACTCGAAGTTCTGAAAACCACCGAGCCGCCGGGCCGCAAGTCCGGCGTGAAAGTCGGCTCGGTCGCCGAGCTGGTCGGCAAGCTCAAGGACGAGGCGGGGATTTTATGACCACGCTTCTCGTCGCCGAGCACGACAACAAGACGCTCAAGGACGCCACCAACAAGGCGCTCACCGCCGCCAAGGCCATAGGCGGCGATGTGCACGTGCTGATCGCCGGCAAAGATTGCAAGGCGGCAGCCGATGCCGCCGCCAAGCTCGACGGCGTGAGCAAGGTGCTTGTGGCGGATGCCGCACCCTACGAACACATGCTGGCGGAGCCGACGGCTGCCTTGATTGTCTCGCTCGCAGGCAGCTACGACGCCATCCTTGCGCCGGCGACGACGAACGGAAAAAACGTGATGCCGCGCGTCGCCGCGCTGCTCGACGTGATGCAGATCTCCGACATCACCAAAGTGATCGCGCCCGACACGTTCGAGCGGCCGATCTATGCCGGCAACGCGATCCAGACCGTGAAGTCGACCGACGCCAAGAAGGTGATCACCGTGCGCACCTCGACCTTCCAGGCCGCTGGCGATGGCGGCTCGGCGAGCGTCGAGAACGCAAGCGCCGCCGCCGATCCAGGGGTGTCGTCGTTCGTCGGCGAGGAACTGTCGAAATCGGATCGTCCCGAGTTGACCTCCGCCAAGATCATCATCTCCGGTGGCCGCGCCATGCAGAGCCGCGAGAATTTCACCAAATATATCGAGCCGGTCGCCGACAAGCTCGGCGCCGCGGTCGGCGCCTCGCGCGCGGCGGTCGATGCCGGCTACGCGCCGAACGACTGGCAGGTCGGGCAGACCGGCAAGGTGGTGGCGCCCGAACTCTATATCGCGGTCGGAATTTCCGGCGCCATTCAGCATCTCGCCGGGATGAAAGATTCCAAGGTGATTGTTGCCATCAACAAAGACGAGGAAGCGCCGATCTTCCAGGTTGCCGACTACGGTCTGGTCGCCGATCTCTATCAGGCGTTGCCGGAGCTTGCGGCGGAACTTGGCAAGCTCGGGCGTTGACCACAATGCAAATTAGCTTTCGCGCCGGTGGTGTCACCGCGCGGTTCGGCGTAGAAATGCAACGATAACAACCGAAGTCGAAGCAAAGTACCGGGACTTCGCATCGATCGGATCAAATCATGGCGACCACTATCAAGAATGTCGGGGTGATCGGCGCTGGGCAAATGGGCAACGGCATCGCCCATGTCTGCGCGCTGGCGGGCTATTCGGTCATGCTGAACGACGTGTCGGCCGACCAGATCAAGGCCGGCATGGCGACCATTAACGGTAACATGGCGCGCCAGGTCGGCAAGAAGGCGATCAGCGAGGACGCGCGCAAGAATGCGCTCGCGTTGATCAAGCCGGCGGAGAAATATGACGCGCTGTCGGATTGCGATCTGGTGATCGAAACCGCGGTCGAAAAGGAAGATATCAAGCGCAAGATCTTTTCGGATCTATGCCCGGCGCTCAAGCCGGGCGCCATCATCGCCACCAATACCTCGTCGATCTCGATCACGCGGCTGGCATCCTCGACCGACAGGCCCGAGCATTTCATCGGCATCCATTTCATGAACCCGGTGCCGCTGATGGAACTGGTCGAGGTGATCCGCGGCATCGCCACCGACGACGCGACCTTCGAGAGCAGCAAGGCTTTCGTCTCCAAGCTGGGCAAGACGATTGCGGTGTCGGAGGACTTCCCCGCCTTCATCGTCAACCGCATTTTGCTGCCGATGATCAACGAGGCGATCTACACGCTGTACGAAGGCGTCGGTAACGTCGAGGGAATCGACACCGCGATGCGGCTCGGCGCCCACCATCCGATGGGGCCGCTGGAGCTTGCCGACTTTATCGGGCTGGACACCTGTCTGTCGGTGATGCAGGTGCTGCACGAAGGGCTGGCGGATTCGAAGTACCGGCCGTGTCCGCTACTGGTGAAATACGTCGAGGCCGGCTGGCTCGGCCGCAAGACCGACCGCGGCTTCTACGACTACCGCGGCGAAAAGCCGGTGCCGACGCGCTGAGCGCTGCCGTGGTGACGGCGCGCCACGTCGACGCGCAGCCGTTGGCAATCACCGCAGTTGCAATCAGCGCGCCACCGGCGTGATCCAGCCGACGCCGGCGCCGCCCGGCTCCATCAGGACCGCGATGCGGCCGACGCCGGGCACGTCGAAGGCTGGCTTCATCACTTTGCCGCCTGCATTTTCCGCCTTTTTCAGGCGTGCATCGATATCGTCGACCGCGAGATAGGACATCCAGCTTTCGGGCACCTGACCGAATTCAGGGGCGCTGATGTCAAAAATGCCGGCGACCGGCTGGTCACCGACTTTGGCGATCCAATAGGTACCCGTGGGCGATTGCATGGATTCAAATTTCCAGCCGATGCAGTCGCCGTAGAATTTCTTCGCCTTCTCGGCGTCGCGCGTCATCAGCTCGTTCCAGTAGAAACTTCCGTGTGACCAAGGCTGTGGCATGTTCGACTCCCGTTACTGTGCTGCGAGATATTTTTCGAGTTTGACAAGGGCGCCGTTCCAGCCGCCCTGATGGCTGTCGCGCGCGGCCTCGTCGAAAAACTGTTCGTGGGTGAGGGTGAGCAGCGTGCCGCCGCCGTCGGCCTTGAAAATCACCGTGACCAGCGACTCGCGCTCGGGCGTCGATTTCCAGGCCCAAGTGTAGACCAGCCTCTCGTTCGCCACGACCTCGCGATAGACGCCGCTGACGTCGTGCTCTTCGCCGGCGGGCGTATGCATGACGATGCGGAAGCGCCCGCCGGCGCGCACGTCGTTCTCGGCGCGGACGGTCTTGACCTCGCCGGGTCCCATCCAGCGCTTCACTTTTTCCGGGTCGGTCCACGCGGCAAAGACTTGCGCCGGCGGCGCGTTGAACCGGCGTTTGAGGGTGAGGCTCGGTTTGGTGGCGACGGTGGCCATGTGTCTTCCTCCAGGAAAGCGGCAAGTTGATCGAGGCGATCGGTCCAGAATTTCTGGTAGCGGTTGAGCCAGTCGTTGGCGTCGCGCATCGGCTCGGCGCGCAGCCGGCAGGAAACGATGCGGCCGTTCTTCTCGCGCGCCACAAGGCCGGCGTCCGACAAGACGTCGAGATGCTTCATCACCGCGGGCAGCGACATCGGCAGCGGGGCGGCGAGTTCGCTCACCGACAGCGCCTCCTTTTCGCTTAAGCGCGCCAGCAGCGCCCGCCGTGTCGGGTCGGCAAGCGCGGCAAAGGTGCGGTCGAGCTTGTCAGGCGAATAGTAAACCATATGGTTAAGTATAGGGGCGTGCAGATCAGACAGTCAAGCGCGCAGTCCCTAGTTGTTGCCCAGCGCCGCCTGGATCAGTTTGACCGCGTCGTCGCTGGCCCATTCGGCAGGTCCGGCTATGGTGCCGATCTCGCAGCCGTGCGGATCGACCAGCACCGTGGTTGGCATGCCGAAGGCGCGGCCGATCGCCTTCAAGTCCTGAAACACCTTGGCCTCAGGATCGGCGTAGTAGGCGAGCTTGCTGACGCCGACGTCCTTCAAGAAGGCTTTCGGTTTGTCCAGGTTGCGGGTGTCGATGTTCACCGCCACCACCTGAAACTGCGGGCTGCCGAGGCGCTTCTCCAGCGCGTCGAGCGCCGGCATTTCCTTGCGGCAGGGCACGCACCAGGTGGCCCACAGGTTGAGCAGCACGGTGCGGCCGCGCCAATGCTCGAGCGAGGTCTTCTCGCCGGCCGCGTTGAGGAATATCAGGTCGGGCAGCTTCAGCGGGCTCTTGGCAATGTTAACGGCGGCGACGTCGCCGTGCGCCAAAGGCGCTATTTTCCTGGCTAATTCGACGGCCGGCCGGCAAGCGGGGTCGCCGCCTGCATTGCGCCTGAGGGTGGCAATCCCGTATACCCCCGCCAACCCGACGACTATGCCGGCGACAATGCCCGCCGCGATCAAGGCGAGCCGCTTTCTGGCGGATGAAGGTTCGGGGGCGGTCATAATCGGCGAAACCTCGGTGGCTGTGCCATGAGCAACAAAATGTGGGGCGGGCGGTTCAAGTCCGGACCCGACGCAATCATGGAGGAGATCAATGCCTCCATCGATTTCGACAAGGCTCTCTACCGCCAGGACATCGCCGCGTCCAAGGCCCATGCCGACATGCTGGCCAAGCAAGGCATCATTGCGGCCGACGATGCGAAAAAGATCGGCCGCGGTCTAGACACGATCCTGTCAGAGATCGAGGCGGGAAAATTTGCCTTCAAGCGCGCGTTGGAAGACATCCACATGAACGTGGAGAGCAGGCTTTCCGAAGTGATCGGGGAGGCCGCGGGGCGCCTGCATACCGCGCGCTCGCGCAACGACCAGGTGGCGACCGATTTCCGGCTGTGGATGCGCGACACCATCGATGCGCTCGATGCAGCGCTCCTGGGCTTTCAGAGCGCGCTCGCCGAAAAGGCGCTCGCGCATGCGGGCACGGTGATGCCGGGCCTCACGCACATGCAGACGGCGCAGCCGGTGACCTTCGGCCATCACCTCCTGGCCTATGTCGAGATGGCCGCTCGCGACCGCGGCCGCTTCGCCGACGCGCGTAAAAGGCTCAACGAGTCGCCGCTCGGCTCCGCCGCGCTCGCCGGCACCTCGTTTCCTCTCGACCGCGACATGACCGCCAAGGCGCTCGGCTTCGACCGGCCGTCGGCGAATTCGCTCGATGCCGTTTCCGACCGCGACTTCGCGATGGAGACGCTTGCCGCGGCGTCGATCGCGTCGGTGCATTTGTCGCGGCTCGCCGAAGAAATCGTGATCTGGACTTCGCCGCTCACCAATTTGGTCAAGCTGTCGGACAAATTCACCACCGGCTCCTCGATCATGCCGCAGAAGCGCAACCCGGATGCCGCCGAACTGGTGCGCGGCAAGACCGGCCGCGTGATCGGCGCGCTCACCGGCCTGCTGATTGTGATGAAAGGGCTGCCGCTCGCTTACGCCAAGGACATGCAGGAAGACAAAGAGGGCGTCATGGACGCGCTCGAGGCGCTGGCGCTGTCGATCGCGGCTATGACCGGCATGGTGGCCGATCTTGAACCGGACGCCTCGCGCATGAAGAAGGCGGCCGGCGAAGGTTATGCTACCGCCACCGATCTCGCCGACTGGCTGGTGCGCAGCCTGAAAATGCCGTTCCGCCAGGCGCATCATCTGACCGGCCGCATCGTCGCCAAGGCGGCGGAGACGGGAGTGGCGCTGCACCGGCTGCCGCTTACGGTCATGCGCGAGATCGAGCCGCGCATCGGCGAGGACGTGTTCAGCGTCCTGTCGGTCGACCGTTCGGTGAAGAGCCGGACGAGTTTTGGCGGCACGGCGCCCAAAAACGTGCGGACGCAGGCCAAGAAGTGGCTGCGTAGGCTCGAAAAGGAGAAATCCTGACTTCGCCTTGATTGGCGGGTTTGCTATGGTGCCGTAAGGAGCGCAGGTCTTGAGCCGCATTTTCGATCGCCCGTTTAGCTATCTGGCCCTGATCGGCGCCGTTGTCGCCGCGTTGGCGCTCGCCGGTTGCGGGCGCAAAGGTCCGCTCGACCCGCCGCCCGCCGCTTCGGTCGCCGGCGAGCAAGGCGCACCGGCTACTCCGGCCGAAAGCGCCGGTGCCGAGCAGGAACGCTTGAAGAAAAAGCGTTTCGTCCTCGATCCTCTGCTCAACTGAGCCGGCGATGCACCACTTTGCCTATCGCGACGGCGTCCTGAGCGCCGAGGCGGTTCGTCTCGACGCGCTTGCCGCTGCCGTCGCGACGCCGTTCTACTGCTATTCCACGGCGACTCTGGAGCGGCACTACCGGGTGTTCGCCGGTGCCTTTGCCGACGTCGACGCGCTGGTCTGCTACGCCATGAAGGCGAACTCCAACCAGGCGGTCGTCGCGACGCTCGCAAAGCTCGGCGCCGGCGCCGACGTGGTATCGGGCGGCGAACTGATGCGCGCGCGGCTTGCCGGCGTGCCGCGCGACAAGATCATGTTCTCCGGCATCGGCAAGACCGAAGCAGAGCTGGCGCTTGCGGTCGACGAAGGCATTCTCTGTATCAATGTGGAATCCGAACCCGAGCTCGATCAGCTCTCGGCCATTGCTGCGGTCAAGGGAAGGACCGCGGCGATTTCGGTACGGGTCAATCCCGACATTGACCCCAAGACCCATCACAAGATCGCCACCGGCAAGGCCGAGAACAAGTTCGGTATTCCGCTTAGCCACGCCCGCGCGGTCTATGCGCGCGCGGCCAAGCTGCCGGGCCTTAGGATCACCGGCGTCGACATGCATATCGGCAGCCAGATCACCGACCTCGATCCGTTCGGCGATGCCTTTGCGCTGCTGGCGGATTTTGTGCGCACGCTGCGCAGCGACGGCCATACGATTTCGCACATCGATTTGGGCGGCGGCCTCGGCATTCCCTACCGCGACGACAACGAGCCGCCGCCGCACCCGGACGAATATGCGAAACTGGTCAAGCAGGCGACGCGCGATCTCGGCTGCCGGCTGATCTTCGAGCCGGGGCGGCTGGTCGTCGGCAATGCCGGTATCCTGGTCACGCGTGTGCTGTTCGTGAAGCACGGCGAGGCGAAGAATTTTGTCATCGTCGACGCCGCCATGAACGATCTGATCCGTCCCACACTCTATGACGCCCATCATGAGATCTGGCCGGTGGCAGAAGCGAGCGCCGGCCGCCGTATCCGCGCCGATGTAGTCGGGCCGGTTTGCGAAAGCGGCGATTTTCTGGCGCGCGACCGCGACTTGGCGGAGCCCCAGCCGGGCGACCTCTTGGCCGTCATGTCGGCGGGCGCCTATGGGGCGGTGCAGGCGGGTACCTACAATACCCGTCCCTTGGTGCCGGAAGTGCTGGTGAAAGGCGCGAAATGGGCGGTTGTCCGCCCCCGCCTTGAAGTTGACCAATTAATTGCGCTCGATCGCATGCCGGCTTGGCTCTAGGCGCATAAATACCCGCGTGGCCCGGGAAATAAGCTCGTGCTAGCGTGTTAGTTGATAGATTCTCCAGTCCGAGGCGACGGAGCGGTTTTTGGACAGTTTGGATCAGCAGACGCCTGACCGGGAGTTCTCGACCCGGGCGGTGCTGACACGCGCGCTCAAACGCGCGCGCGGCAGTTTGTTGTGGGAACGGCTGTGGCCGGCCTTGGCCACGCTCGCGACCGCGCTCGGCCTGTTTCTGGCTTTCTCTTGGGCCGGCCTGTGGATGGTGCTGCCGCCGCTCGGCCGCGCCATCGGCTTGGTTTGCTTCGCGTTGCTGACACTGATCGCCGCGCTGCCGCTGCTGTGGCTTCGGCTGCCCAGCCTCACCGACGGCCTGCGCCGGCTCGACCGCGGCAGCGGCGAGCGGCATCGCCCGGCGACCGCGGTTGCCGACGAGATCGCCGCCAACCAGCACGATCCGGTCGCGCAAGCGCTCTGGCGTGCGCATGTCGAGCGCGCCCTGATGTCGGCGCGCAAGCTCAAGGCCGGCTGGCCATCGCCCAAGCTCGCGTTGCGCGATCCGATGGCGTTGCGCGCGCTGGTGCTGATCTTGGCAGTCGCTACATATTTCGCCGCCGGCGGCGAGCGGATCAAACGCGTCACCGCCGCCTTCGATTGGCAGGGCGTGGTGGCGCCGGCCAATTTCCGCATCGATGCCTGGGTAACGCCGCCGGTCTATACCGGCCGCCCGCCGGTGATGCTCTCCGGTCTGCGTCCCGGCGAAGCACCGCAGGTCACCGCGCCGGTTGCCGTGCCGGTCGGCAGTCAGCTCGTCGTTCGCGCCACCGGCAATGTGCATTTCGACGTCGCCCGCAAAGGCGGCCTCGAAGTCGCGCCGCCGGATCCGCGCGCGCCGCTGCCGTCAGGCACGGAGGAGCGCCGCTTTCTGATCAAGGGCGATGGCTCGGCGGTGCTGCACGGGATTGTCGGCAGCGATCTATCCTGGACCTTCACCGCTATCCCCGACCGCGCCCCGACCATCGCCCTGCTTAAGGATCCGGAACGGCAGGCGCGCGGTTCGCTGCGCCTCGACTATAAGATGGATGACGACTACGGCGTGACCGATGCGCGTGCGACCTTTGCGCTCGCCGGCCAAGCGCAAGGTAAAAAGCTGCCGCATCGGTTGTTTGCAGCACCGGAGATCAAACTCACCTTGCCGCAGCTGCGCGCCCGCAGCGGCGTGGCGCAAACAACCCACGATCTCACCGAACATCCGTGGGCCGGCGCGACGGTGAACATGACGCTGGTGGCGCACGATGAAGCCGGCAATGAGGGCCATAGCGAGCCGCATGAATTCGAGCTGCCGCAGCGCATTTTCGTCAAACCGGTGGCGCGCGCGCTGATCGAGCAGCGCCGGATTCTGGCGCTCGATGCCGACCAGCGGCCGTTGGTGCTGACCGCGCTTGATGCGCTGACCATCGCGCCCGAGCGCTTCACGCCTCAGGCTTCCGTCTATCTTGGCCTGCGCGCGATTTATTTCGACCTTGTCAACGCCAGAAACGACGATGGCTTGCGCGAGGTGGTGGCGCGCATGTGGGACATGGCCGTGCAGATCGAGGACGGCAACGTCAGCCAAGCCGAGCAGGCCTTGCGTGCGGCGCAGGAAGCGCTGCGCCAGGCGCTCGAACGTGGCGCCAGCGACCAGGAGCTGAAAAAGCTGATGGACGACCTGCGCGCCGCAATGGACAAATTCCTGCAGGCGCTGGCCGAACAGATGCGCAAGAACCCGCAACAACTCGCGCGGCCCCTCGACCGCAATACGCGCACACTCAGCGAGCGGGATCTCAAGAGCATGCTCGACCGGCTGGAGAACTTGGCGCGGTCCGGCAACAAGGAGGCCGCGCGCCGGATGCTCGAGGAACTGCAGTCGATGCTCGAAAACCTGCAGACCGCGCAGCAAGGCCAGCAGGGCGACGAAGACGACGACATGATGTCGGCGCTCGACGAACTTGGCGACATGATCCGCAAGCAGCAGCAATTGCGCGACAAGACCTTCAAACAGGGTCAGGACGCACGCCGCGACCGCCAGCGCCAGCAAGGCGGCCAACGCAAGTTCGGTGACTTGCGCCAGGACCAGCAGGGGCTGAAAGACCGGCTGAAGAAGCTGCTCGAGCAGCTGCGCCAGCGCGGGCTCGGTCAGCAGGGCCAGCAAGGCCAACAGGGCCAGAAAGGTCAGCAAGGCAAAGGCAACGAGATGGGTCAGCTCGGCGACGCCGGCGAGGCCATGGGCGAGGCGGAAGGCGAACTCGGCGAAGGCGATGCCGACAGCGCGGTCGATAGCCAGGGCCGCGCGCTCGAGGCCATGCGAAAGGGCGCGCAAGGGCTAGCCCAACAGATGCAGCAGAACGGCATGGGCATGGGTCCCGGCCAGCCCGGCCGCAACGGCCGCCAGCGCGCGCAGCAGAATACCGATCCGCTCGGACGGCCGCTGCGCGGCCGTGAATATGGTGATGACGTCACGGTGAAGGTGCCGGGAGAGATCGACGCCCAGCGCGCCCGCCGGATTCTGGAAGAACTGCGCAAGCGCTTCGGCGAAAGTTCGCGTCCGCAACTCGAACTCGATTATATCGAGCGGCTGCTGCAGGGGTTCTGACCGCCCAGCGCATGATCCCGAAAAGTGGGAACCGGTTTTCGGAAAAGATCATGCGCAAGAAAAATGTCAGGGAAGCACGGTGATTTAATCTAAACTGATCGCGCTCTAGCGCCGCGGCAGCAGGGCTTCTTTCACCGCGACTTTGATCTGCGACAGCGTGAACGGCTTGGCGATCACGTCATGCACCAACGCGTCCAGTTCGTGCGCACGCTCGCGCTGATCGGCATAGCCGGTCATCAGCATGATCGCGACATCCGGGTGATCGCGCCCGGCCGCCAGCGCCAGGGCGATGCCGTCCATCACCGGCATCTTCACGTCGGTCAATAACAGGTCGAATTTTCCGTCGTGGTTGAGTGCATCGAGCGCTTCGCCGCCGTCGGCGACCGTCGTCAATGTGTGGCCGTCCTCGCTCAGCGCCCTGACAACGAGCGCGCGGACGGTCTCGTCATCCTCGGCGATCAGGACTTTTGCCATGCGTCTAGTTTTGCGCGTGCGTCGGCTGAGTCTTGCGCCTTGAAGAAGCGCACGGTCATGTCGCGGGCGTCCGGTGGCGGCGATGTCAGCCGGCTCATGAACTTCACCTGCTCGCCGGCGCCGAGGACGCTGCGGCTTGGTCGCGCCGTCCACGTGTAGATTTCCTGCCCGGTGGCATTGCGCGCGGAGATGCGCAGGCGCGGGACCTCGATCGCCTTGCCGGCGGTGTTGACGATGGCGCCTTGCACGATCAGCACACCGTCTTTCGCATCCCTCGAGATCTTGACGTGCTCAAATGCAAGCTGCCGTAGATTGACCGGCAGGCCGATGGCCGCGAACAGCGATGCGGTTTGCGGCAGGGTGCGCACCAGCGTGTTGCGGCCGCCGAGCGCTGCCGCGTTACCGGCGAGCAGAACAACAATGACCGCGGTCCAGCCCCATGAGCGGCCGTGTTTCCCGCGGCGGCTCTGCAGCCGCAGGCGGCGCGCGGCGAAGGTTTCGATGACTTCGGAATCGAGCTCTTCGTCGGTCGGCTCATCCGGCGCCGCATCCTCGAACGGCGGCGCCAGCGGCGGTGTGTCGATGACCGCGACGGACTGTTCCGACACCGGCTCGCTTGGCTCAAGGTCGTCGTTTTGCGCCGCCGCCTCTTCGGACGGCGCAATGCCTTCGCCCTCGGCCGGCAGTTCGCCGGATTCGACCAACTGTTCGCCGCCATCGGGCGGCACCAGCGTCTCAGTGCCGGCTTGGTCGGCGGCTTTCCACTCCTCGGCATCCGGCGGTGAGAACCATCGGACAGGCTTGAACACGTTTTCCGCTGAGATGGGCGTGTCGGGACCGGGTTCCGGACCCCCGGCAGACCACATTGTCTTGCAATGGGTACACTGCACCAGCCGCCCGTCCGGGCCGATCGCTTCCGGATGGACCTGATAGGAGGTGGCGCAGCTCGGGCAGAGAATCAACATGGCAGCAATCCCGGGTCAGGCTTCGACTTTAGCAGCCGTCCGTTAATGGATTGGAAACCATGATCGGCCCGGCCCTTATTGCCGGCGGTGAATTTTCTGAAGGCCGCGGCTATGGCGGCGGCGTGATTCTCCTGTAAAAGCGCAGGTCTCGGCCATATTTGGCCTGCGGGCGGCAATTGGGGATTTTTCCGCGGGGCCTCGGCCAAATCCACGGATCTTAACGAGACGTTACCGGAGAGGGGTGTGGTCCGATTCGAGAATGTAGGCTTGCGCTACGGGCTGGGGCCTGAGGTTCTGCGCGACCTCACGTTCCGGATCGAGCCGCATTCCTTCCAGTTCCTCACCGGCCCCTCCGGCGCCGGTAAGACCTCGTTGTTGCGACTACTATTTCTGTCGCTCAAGCCGACCCGCGGCCTCATCACCCAGTTTGGCCACGACGTCGCCACCTTGTCGAAGGATGCCGTGGCGACGCTGCGCCGGCGCATCGGCATCGTGTTCCAGGATTTCCGTCTGCTCGAACACATGACCACCTACGAGAACGTCGCGTTGCCGCTCCGCGTCATGGGCCGGGCCGAGGCCAGTTACCGCAACGAGGTGATCGAATTGCTCGATTGGGTCGGCCTGGGTGAAAGGAAATGGGCGCTGCCGCCGGTGCTCTCGGGCGGCGAAAAGCAGCGCGCCGCGATCGCGCGTGCGGTGATCGCACGGCCGCAACTGCTGCTTGCCGACGAGCCGACCGGCAACGTCGATCCCAACCTCGCGCAGCGGCTGCTGCGGCTGTTTATCGAGCTCAACAAATCCGGGACATCGGTGGTGATCGCCACCCACGACATCGCGCTGATGGATCAGTACGATGCACGCCGGTTGGTGCTGCACCAAGGCCGGCTGCATATCTACGATTAGCGTAAGAACGATTGGACCGAAGCGTGACGATCGCGGATACCAGCAGGACCGGAACAGCGGCGCCGCCGCGCATGCAAGGCGGCGCGCTGCCGCGTTTTGAAACGGCGATGGTGCCGCGCAATTCGATTTCCGGACGCGCGCTGGTCGCGGTCGTCTCCATCATGACGTTCCTGGCTTCGCTCACCACCGGCGCCGTGGTGCTGGTGGGGTCGGCGGCCATCGAATGGCAGTCGGACGTCGCGCGCGAGGCCACCATCCAGATCCTGCCGGCCGCCGGACGCGACGTCGATGCCAGCGTCGAGAAAGCGGCGGCGGTGGCGCGCGAGTTTCCCGGCATCGGCGGGGTGCGCGCCTACAGCAAGGCAGAATCCGACAAGCTGCTCGAGCCGTGGCTCGGCAACGGCTTGTCGCTCGGCGAACTGCCGGTGCCGCGGCTGATCGTGGTCAAGATTGCACCGGACACGAGGCCCGATCTGTCGGGGCTGCGGCAAAAGCTGGTCGACCAGGTCCCGGGCGCCATCCTCGACGATCATCGCGGCTGGATCGGCCGCATGCGCACCATGGCGGGAAGCGCGATCGCCATCGGCGTCGCCATTTTGCTCCTGATGGTCGCGGCCACCATGTTGTCGGTGACATTCGCGACCCGCGGCGCCATGGCGACCAACAAGCCGGTGATCGAGGTTCTACATTTCGTCGGCGCCAAGAACGGATACATCGCCAACCTGTTCCAGCGGCATTTCCTCCTGCTCGGCCTGCAAGGCGGCGCTATCGGCGGCGGCATCGCCATCGTGCTGTTCGCGCTCGCCGGCCTCGTCGGGAACTGGATGTCCGGCACCGCAGTCGGCGACCAGACCGCGGCCTTGTTTGGTACGTTCTCCATCGGGGTCCTCGGCTACGTCGCCGTGATCGGACAAATCGTGTTGATCGCGGGAGTGACGGCGGTGACTTCTCGGCAAACCGTCAACCGCACCCTGGAGACGATCGATTAGGCATGATTGCAAGCCTCGCACGCTTGTTGGGATTTCTCACGATGACGGCGGTCGTGACCGGCAGCGTTTTGCTGGCCGGCGGATTCCTTTGGTTTGTCTTTCACGTTCCCGCGGAGGAGGTGACGCTCGATCGCAAGGCCGACGGCATCGTCGTTTTGACCGGCGCAGCGACGCGCATTCCCGACGCGATTGAGCTCCTGGCGGAACAACGCGGCCAGCGCCTGCTGATCACCGGCGTGCACCGTTCCACGAGCGCGCGTGAAATCGCGCGGCTGTTGCCACTTTACAAGCAATACTTCGGTTGCTGCATCGATCTCGATCGCTCCGCTCTCAACACTGTTGGCAATGCCGTCGAGACCAGGCGCTGGGCGCAGGAGCACAATTTCAATACGCTCATCGTGGTCACGTCGAATTGGCACATGCCGCGCGCGATGGTGGAGATCGCGCACCAGCTTCCCAATGCCACCTTGATTCCGTTCCCGGTGCTGTCCGAGAAGATCAAGCGCAAATCCTGGTGGTCGAATGAAGAAATCATAAAATTGTTGGCATCCGAATATATGAAATATCTATTCGCGCTCGTCCGCGTGCGTCTCGATCTGGACACGACGGGCTGAAGGGCAGGGCCGTTGTGTTCATCATCGTTCGTTCGATCGTCTTCAACGTGCTGTTTTATCTCAACACGTTGATCTATTTGATCGTCGCACTGCCGACATTTTTCATGTCCTTTCGCGCTGTGGTCGCGGTGGCGCAAGCCTGGGGCCGCGCCAATCTGGTATTGCTGCGCGTTGTCGCCGGCATTGACTGCGAAGTGCGCGGGCGCGAGAAGATTCCGAAAGGACCGCTCATCGTCGCTTCCAAGCACCAGTCGGCTTGGGAAACCTTCGCGCTGCTGCCGCTGTTCGACAATCCGCTCTTCATCCTCAAGCGCGAATTGGAATGGATCCCGATCTTCGGCTGGCTCTTGATCAGGGGGCGGATGGTGCCGGTCGACCGCGGCGCCGGCGTTCGCGCGCTCGCCGCGATGGTCGAGCGGGCGCGCATCGAGCTCAGCCTCGATCGCCAGCTCATTATCTTTCCGGAAGGCACGCGGCGGCCGCCCGGCGCCGAGCCGCGTTACAAATACGGCGTGGCGCATCTTTATGCGGCCGCGGGCGTGCCTTGCGTTCCCGTCGCTCTCAATTCCGGTCTGTTCTGGCCGCGCCGCTCGATCCGCCGGCTGCCGGGGAAAGTCGTGGCCGAAATCCTGGACCCGATCCCGCCCGGGCTCGACAAGGACGTCTTCTTCGAGCGGCTGAAAGATGCGATGGAAACGGCAACCGCGCGTTTGATCGCGGAAGCCAAGGGCTAGGCGCGGACCGCTACCCGCTCTCGTGGATGCCTTTGATCTGCTCGGCCAACAGGTGCAATTCGCGGTCGCGATAGCCTTGGCGCTCGATTTCCTTGACCGCCGCCAGCACGTAGTCGCGGTTGTTGCCGGAGCGGCCGTGGCCCTGGCGCACAAAATGCACCTGTTGGGCCAGCGTCAGGCGGCCGGCATATTGGCGGTGACCGCGATCCACCATGTAGCAAAGCGCGTGCACGCTTTGCTGCGGATCGTCGTCCAGCCAGACCATGCGATAAGTCTCGCGATAGACCAGGGTGACCTGCTCACGCGCGCGCAAATAGTCGACCGTTGGCGCGCGCTTTGCCGCGGCCACCCGATAGGCGATACCGCGGCAATTGCCGCCGCGGTCGAGGCCGAGCACCAAGCCGGGCTTTTGCGGTGTGCCGCGGTGCACGAAAGAGTAGACACAGAGCGCGCGGTGGGCGCCGACCAGGCGGGCATGGCGCCGCTCCAGGAAGGCAAAGCCGGGCCGCCACATCAGCGACCCGTAGCCGAAAACCCATAGGTCTTCGCCGCTTTTCCTTGACCTTGTGCGCATCGTGGCTGGAGACAGACCGTCGCGTTGACAGAGACCGGCGACTTCGTGTCGGCTAACAGGAGGCCGGTTCCGGCGCAACCCGTGCTGCGCCGGCGCCTCCGGCGCAGAAACGCCGCATTCGGCAGGTGATAGAGCAGCCATGGCCCTTTCCAAGACCGCGCGCCGGCGCCGCTGGTACTACGTGGCATTGCTGCTTTTCATCGTCGCCTTGGGCGGCGGCTGGAGCGGGCTCTGGTACTACGCCGCCGGTAAGGCGAAAGCCGAAATGGATGCCTGGCGCGCGCGCGAGGCGGCGGCCGGACGCATCTACGATTGCGGCGCGCAGAGCATCGGCGGCTTTCCGTTTCGGTTCGAGGTCAATTGCGACAGGGCGTCGGCGCTGTTTCGCAGCAATCAGCCGCCGGTCGAGATCAAGACCGCCGGTATGCTGGCGGCGGCGCAGATCTATCAGCCAAGCTTGCTGATCAGCGAATTTAAAGGCCCGCTTACGGTCGCCGCTCCGGGTCAGCCGCCGAGCATTATTGCCAACTGGAAGCTCGGCCAGACGAGCGTGCACAATACCGCGCTGTCGCCGGATCGGGTCTCGCTGGTGTTCAACAGCCCGGTTGTCGATCGGGTGAACGGCGGGCTGCAGCAAAACTTGTTGAGCGCCAAACGCATCGAGTTGCATGCGCGGATCGTCGAGGGTTCGGCCGCGCGCAACCCGGTGATCGAGATGGTGCTGCGCCTTACGGCCGGATCGGCGCCGGGCCTTCATCCTGCCGCCGTTGCTCCGATCGACGCCGAGATCACCGGCGTGCTGCGCGGCCTCAACAATCTATCGCCCATGCCGTTGCCGGAACGTTTGCGTCAGCTGCAGGCGGCCGGCGGCCGCATCGACATCACCGCGGCGCGGGTGAGGCAGGGCGAAACCTTGGCAATCGGCAGCGGCACCGTGTCGCTCAACAATGCCGGCCGGCTGGAAGGCCAGTTGCGTGTCACCGTCGCGGGGCTGGAGCCGTTTCTCAGCGCCATCGGCGCGCAGAAGGCGCTGCAATCCTCGCCCGACATGGACAAGGTCGCCGGCGCGCTCGATCGCCTGTTGCCCGGCCTCGGCGGCGTCGCGCGTGAACAGGCCGGCGCCAATATTTCGGTCGGCATCGGCATGCTCGGCCAGCAAAGCTCGATCGAAGGTAAGCGTGCGGTCACGCTGCCGTTGCGCTTCAATGATGGCGCGATTTTCCTGGGTCCGATCAAGATCGGCGACGCGCCGGCGCTGTTCTAATCCTCGTCCGCCGCGTAAGGCTTCGGCAGCGGCGCATGCGGCAGGCTGGGATGCGTGCGGCCGAAATCAGGCGCCGGCGAATCCTGCCCGATGTCGACGATGCCCTTGCGGATGGCGCGGGTGCGCGTGAAGCGATCGAAAAGCGCGTCGCCATCGCCGCGCCGGATCGCCTTGGTGAGCGTCGCCACGTCCTCGTTGAAGCGGCCGAGCATTTCCAGCACCGCGTCCTTGTTGGCGAGGAACACGTCGCGCCACATGGTCGGATCGGAGGCGGCGATGCGGGTGAAGTCGCGGAAGCCGCCGGCGGAGAATTTCAGCACCTCTGAGCGCGTCACCGTCTGCAATTCGTCGGCGGTGTCGACGATGGTGTAGGCGATCAGATGCGGCAGATGGCTGGTAATGGCGAGCACCAGGTCGTGATGGTCGGCCGGCATCTGATCGACATTGGCGCCGAGCAGCCGCCAGAAGGTGGCGAGTTTTTCCACCGCCTTCGCATCGGCGCGATCCGGCGGCGTCAGGATGCACCAGCGGTTGACGAACAGTTCGGCAAAGCCGGCATCGGGGCCGGAATATTCGGTGCCGGCGACCGGATGTGCGGGCACAAAATGTACAGTGTCAGGTAAATACGGGCTCATATCGCGCAGCACCGCGCCTTTGACCGAGCCGACATCGGAGACAATGGCGCCGGCAGCTAGATGCGGTCCGATCTCCTTGGCGACCGCGGCGCAGGCGCCGACCGGAATGCAGACGATGACCAGATCGGCGCCCTCGACCGCGGCGGCGTTGGTTTCCACCACCTGGTCGGCCAGCCCGAGCTCGGCAACGCGCCGGCGCGTCGCGGCCGAACGCGCGGTGGCGACGATCGAGCCGACGACGTTTTGCGCACGCGCGGCGCGCGCGATCGAGGAGCCGATCAGCCCGACCCCGATCAAGGCGAGGCGGTTGAACAAAGGCTTGCTCACGCCGATTTTCCCACGAACCCCGCCAGCGCCTGTACGACCAGATGATTGGCCTCTTCGGTGCCGACGGTGAGCCGCAACGCATTGGGCAGGCCGTAGCCCGAGACCCGGCGCAGGATCAGCCCGCGCTCAGTCAGGAAGGCGTCGGCGTCGGTGGCGGTGCGGCCCTTGGTCTGCGGGAAATGGATGAGCACGAAATTCGCCACGCTCGGCGTCACCTTCAGGCCGAGCCTGCCGATCTCCGCCGTCAGCCAGGCGAGCCAGCGGTTATTGTGCTCGATCGAGGTCTCCACATGCGCAGTGTCCTCGATCGCGGCGATGCCCGCCTTCATCGCCGGCGTATTGACGTTGAACGGGTTGCGCACGCGGTCGAGCGCGTCGACGATCGCGGCAGGCCCGTACATCCAGCCCAGCCGCACGCCGGCGAGCCCGTGGATCTTTGAGAACGTGCGCGTCATCACCACGTTCTCGCTGGTGGCGACCAGCTCGATGCCGGCTTCGTAATCGTTGCGCTGCACGTATTCGGCGTAGGCCGCATCGAGCACGAGGATGACGTTGCCCGGCAACTTCTGCTGCAGCCGCTTGATCTCGTCGAAAGGCACATAGGTACCGGTCGGGTTGTTGGGATTGGCGATGAACACAATACGCGTGCGCCCGGTCACCGCCGCCAGAATGGCGTCGACATCCGCGGTGTAGTTGTTTTCCGGAACCGCGATCGGCTTGGCGCCGTGTCCGCGAATGTAAATCGGGTACATCAGGAAGCCGTGCGCCGAGTAGATGCCCTCGTCGCCGTCTTGCAGATAGGCGTGGGCGAGCAGGTTCAGGAGATCGTCGGAGCCGGCGCCGCACAGAATGCGGGCGGGATCGAGACCGAAGGCGCGCCCGATAGTGGCGCGCAGCTCGGTCACCGCGCCGTCGGGATAATCCTCCAGCCTTGCGGCCGCCGCCTGATAGGCGGCGACAGCCTTCGGGCTCGGCCCCAGCGGACTTTCGTTGGAGGAGAGTTTGAAGACCTTGGCGACGCCGGGCGCCTTGCTCTTGCCCGGAACGTAAGGGGCAATATCGAGCACGCCGGGTCGCGGTTGCGGACGGGTCACGGTCATTTGGCAGTTCCAGACAGTCAGGCCTTGTCGGCGGCAATCGTATAGCGGGTCGCGTGGCTGCCGACGAGGGCCGCCGAACGCACCGTGGCGCCGGCCTTAACGAGCGCCTCGTTGACGGTTTCGAGGCTGACGCCGATCGGCAACGTGACTAGAAGCGCTGCGCCGTCGAAGGCGCGGTCGGGCACGGCGATGAAATCGGCGACGGTCGTGAGCGCCTGCGCGGGCTTTGAACCCCAGCCGGCGACGCGCACGCTCCAGACACCGGCTTCGGTCGCCATCGCCTCGGCGGCGACCTTCGAAAGCACGAAGACCGGCAAGGCGGCCGGATGATCGGCGCGCTCGACGAAGGGCAGGCGCGCGATGATCTTCGGCGCGGCATCGAATTCGAGCGCGCTCCACCAGGCGCCGGCCGAGGCCAGCGCGAGCGCCGGCACCAGGCCGAGATCGCCTTTCGATGACGACACCGCCGCGACCACACCGGCCGCGCCCATATGCGGAACGAACGGCACGGTGAAGCCGAAATGGAAGCGCGCGGAATCGCGCATCAGGGCGTCGCCTGCAGACAAATCGGCGTGCACCGAAAACGGCGCCTGTACGTAAGTGAAGGTCGCGATGATGACGCGCCAGATGCTTTCCGCGGTATCGAGCGGCAGGATTCCTTTGTGCCGCTTGACCAGACGGCGCATCATCTCCGCTTCGCGCGCCGGACGGAACGCGGAGCCGGTTTCTTGGGCTTTCTTGACCGCGATCAGGCGATCGATGATCTCGCCGCGCTCCATCAGGAGCCGGTGCATCGCCTCGTCGATACGGTCGATCTCCTGGCGCAGGTCGGCCAGCGAGGGTTTTTCGGGTGACTTCGCCATGGCGGCATTGATAGGAGGGCCAAGCCTTGAAATCAAAGAAAACATTGACAGTTTGGCACGTAAGTCTACCTAAACGGCCCGCTAACCCGGATGAAGGCCTCCGGGCGGGCAGGCGGCGCGCCGGGAGCGCTTGAACGATATGGTTGACGCCGAGTTGAGCAATCCGCGTGAAGTCGGCGGTGACGGCGCGTGAGGCCGATTATCCGCGCGCCTCGGCCCTGGCGCAATTCGGGGTCGACAAGCCGCTCAAGCTCGATGCCGGCGTCGAACTCGCGCCGTTCCAGATCGCCTACAAGACCTACGGCACGCTCAACGCAATGCGCACCAACGCAGTGCTGGTGTGCCACGCGCTCACCGGCGACCAGCACGCCGCCAGCCCGCATCCGGTCACCGGTAAGCCGGGCTGGTGGGAAACCATGGTCGGGCCGGGGCGCCCGATCGACACCGAGCGCTATTTCGTGATCTGCCCGAACGTGGTCGGTGCCTGTATGGGCACGACCGGACCGGCCTCGATAAATCCGGAGACCGGCAAGCCGTGGGGCCTCGATTTTCCCGTCGTCACCGTTCGCGACATGGTGCGCGCGCAAGCCATGCTGCTCGATCATCTCGGCATCGAAAGTTTGTTCTCGGTCGCCGGCGGTTCGATGGGCGGCATGCAGGTGCTGCAGTGGGCGGCGAGCTATCCGGATCGCGTGTTCTCGGCACTCCCGATTGCCTGTTCCACCCGCCATTCGGCGCAGAATATCGCCTTCCACGAGGTCGGCCGCCAGGCGATCATGGCCGATCCGGAATGGCGCGGCGGCCGCTATTTATTGGAAGGCACCGATCCGCGGCGCGGGCTCGCAGTGGCGCGCATGGGCGCGCATATCACGTATTTGTCCGATGCCGCGCTGCATCGGAAATTCGGCCGCAAGTTCCAGGACCGCGAAAATCCGACCTTCTCGTTCGACGCGGATTTCGAAGTCGAATCCTATCTGCGCCATCAGGGTATCAGCTTCGTCGAGCGCTTTGACGCCAACTCGTATCTGTATCTCACGCGGGCGATGGACTATTTCGATCTCGCCGCCGACTATGACGGCTTGGTCGCCAATGCCTTTAAGAACTCGCCGACGCGGTTCTGCCCAATCTCTTTCACGTCCGACTGGCTTTTCCCGACCGTGGAATCGCGCGCCATCGTGCACGCCCTCAACGCCGCCGGCGCGCGAGTCTCCTTCGCCGAGATCGTCACCGACAAGGGCCACGACGCCTTCCTGCTCGACGAGCCGGAATTGTTCGGCATTGTGCGCGGCTTCCTCGACGGCGCTGGCAAGGCCCGCGGCCTTGCCGCCAAAGGCTGAGGAATGAACATGCTCACGCGCGCCAATGCCAATCTCACCGTTGCCAATATCGCGCGCAACGCGGGCGGCGCCCGCGTCGACTTGGTGCTGGTCGCCGAGATGGTGGAGCGCGGCGCCAAGGTGCTCGACGTCGGCTGCGGTGACGGCGAATTGCTGCGCCTGCTCGGCGAAAGCCGCGGCGTCGACGGCCGCGGCATCGAATTGTCGCGCGAGGGCGTGAACAAATGCGTCGCCAAGGGCCTCGCCGTGATCCAGGGCGACGCCGACACCGACCTTGCCGACTATCCCGACGATGCCTTCGATTACGTGATCCTGTCGCAGACGCTGCAGGCGACGCGCCATCCGCGCCTGGTGCTCGAGCACATGCTGCGCATCGGCCGCTGCGCCGTGGTGTCGTTTCCGAATTTCGGCTACTGGCAGGTGCGTATGCAGCTGCTGTTCGCCGGCCACATGCCGCACACCGATATTCTGCCGTATAGCTGGTACGACACGCCCAATATCCACCACTGCACCATCAAGGACTTCCGCCAGCTCTGTAGCGAGATCGGCGTGAAGATGGAAAGGGCGGTGGCGCTCAATGCCTGGGGCAAGCCGCTACGGTTGACCGCGCCCTGGTGGTTCTGGAATCTGTTCGGCGAGCAGGCGGTGTTTTTGCTCAGCCGCCGCAACTAGAACGGCATTGCGAAAAGATCAGTTGCGCGGCCATCCTTTTTTGGCAAGCCCGATCAGCTCCGGCCGATACTCGAAATGCATGGTGTCGTAGTGATACCACTTGCCGCCCCAGATGAAGCCGTGACGCTCGAACACCTCGACGATTGCGAGCGGCATGCGGTTCTTCCAAGGGATTGTGCCCTTTGATGCCGTCGGCCACTGCCAGTAGTCACCGTATCGGGAATTGAGATCGATCGCCGCGCCATAGGCATGGACGGACAAGCGGTGCGTTTTGGCAATCGCGCGGCAATTGTAGGCGCCGGCACTCGGCACCAAAAAGCGGGTAAGATTGGCGGGCAGTTGCTCCAGTTCCCGCGCGACCGCTGCAAGCTTTTCGGCGACGCCGTTGACGGTCGTTGCCATCACAATGCCGCCTCCGCGGTTCGGTAGCCAACGAACGGCCTTCAGGCGTCGGGCGGCCTTGCGGCAGTCGCCGTACATCTTGAGGAAAAAGGGTTGAAAGCGAATCCGTCCCGGATCCTCATTGATCGCCGGATGCTTGAGTTTGATACCGAGCGGGTAGGGGATGGCGAATTGGTCCTTGATGTCCGGGTGGTCGAGCAATTGCACGAACGATTTTCCCGTACGCCTATCCGAGATCGGCATGCGTGTGCCGTCCTTCCAGATCAGGACGTTGCCTTCGCTGCCAGCGAGAAAATCCGGATAAGCCGCGACCAGGGCATCGATCGCTGGATCGGCCGCGGCCGGGCCGGCCGCCAGCAGGACGGCCGCAATAATATTCTTTGCGAGTCTCAGCCAATTGCATCGCCGACCGCGATTTCCCCACCCGCCACCACCTCGGCATAGACGCCGCAATCGGTGTGGTCGAAGTTTTCCAGCAACGTTTTTGGAATCGTCAGGTCGCGGATTCCGGTATCCGGGTCGACGTCGGTCGCCGCGCAGCGCTGGATACGCTTGACCACCTTGAGCCGCGCGCTGGCGCCGATGGTGATCTCTTGCCCGAGCAATCCGAATTCGTACCAGGCCGGCCAGCCGACGACATAGATGTTGCCGCGGAAGCGCAAGGGATTGACCGGCGCGCCCGCCGCGCTCTCGACCTCCGCCACTGAGGCAAGGTTGATGATGGACACCACCTTCTTGGCGACGTCCGAGAAGCTATGACCCGCGCCGAACAACACCTTGGGCGGACCGCGCAACTCGTTTGGCATGAAGCGCCGAAAAAATGCTTCTATTGCCAATCGGCCTTCTTTGTTGCGCAGGTCGCCGCGCGCGGCTTCGCGCCCCTCGGCCTGGATGATCAAGGTATGGCTCGTCTCGTCGAAATCACTGCGCAGGGAGGCGAGGCGCTCATTGCGCATCAGCATCAGGAAACGCTGCTTGGGGAAGTAGGCGGGTGCTTCGTGATCGAAGCCCGACGGGCCATTCTCGATGGCATAGAGCCGGTCGGCCGGTAGCGTAGCCCCGATCGTCAGGCGGGTGCGGGTAAGCGGCTGCGGGGAAAGACCCTTGACCGGATATCGGTAAATGGCGTCGATCCGAGCGGGCTGACTTGTCATTGATTTTCGGCACTTTCTCGCTGTCCAAAGTCTGACCTATATCAACCCGCCCGGGTCTTCAAACTGGCAGGAATTGCACCCACATAAGGGCGTAGAGGGGTCGCCTGATGGGACCCCGCTTTGACCGGTGCCTTTATGGGCCGAGGGAGTTGAGACATGAATTTCGAGAAATACACCGACCGCGCCCGCGGTTTTGTGCAATCAGCCCAGTCTTTGGCCTTGCGCGAAGGCCATCAGCAATTCGCCCCCGAACATCTGCTAAAAGTTCTGCTCGACGACCCGGAAGGGTTGGCGGCGGGCTTGATCGACCGCTCGGGCGGCAATTCTCGCCAGGCGTTGCAGCAGGTGGAAGCCGCGCTCGCCAAGCGCCCCAAGGTTTCCGGCGGCGGCGCCGGCCAGGTCTATCTCGACCCGGCTTTGGCGCGCGATTTCGAAGCCGCCGAGAAGGCCGGCGAGAAAGCCGGAGATAGTTTCGTCACCGTCGAGCGGCTGCTGCTGGCGCTTGCCCTCAACAAGGACAGCGAGGCCGGCAAGATTCTCACCAAGGCCGGCGTCACGCCGCAAAATCTCAATGCCGCAATCGAAGCTTTGCGTAAAGGCCGCACCGCGGATTCTGCCTCGGCCGAAAATGCCTATGACGCGCTCAAGAAATACGCCCGTGATCTCACGCAGGCCGCGCGCGACGGCAAGCTCGATCCGGTGATCGGGCGCGACGAGGAAATCCGCCGCACCATTCAGGTCCTTTCCCGCCGCACCAAGAACAACCCAGTGCTCATCGGCGAGCCCGGCGTCGGCAAAACGGCCATCGTCGAGGGCTTGGCGCTGCGCATCGTCAATGGCGACGTGCCGGAAAGTTTGCAGGACAAGAAGCTGCTTGCGCTCGACCTCGGCGCGCTGATCGCCGGCGCCAAATATCGCGGCGAGTTCGAGGAGCGGCTGAAGGCCGTGCTGAACGAGGTGACGTCCTCGGACGGCGGCATCATCCTGTTCATCGACGAGATGCACACGCTGGTCGGCGCCGGAAAGGCCGATGGCGCCATGGATGCCTCCAACCTATTGAAGCCGGCGCTGGCCCGTGGCGAGTTGCATTGCATCGGCGCCACCACGCTCGACGAATACAAGAAGCACGTCGAGAAAGACGCCGCCCTCGCCCGGCGTTTCCAACCGGTCTATGTCAGCGAGCCGACGGTCGAGGATACGGTCTCGATCCTGCGCGGGCTGAAGGATAAGTACGAACAGCATCACGGCGTGCGCATCGCCGATTCGGCGATCGTCGCCGCCGCCACGTTGTCAAACCGCTACATCACCGACCGCTTCCTGCCCGACAAGGCGATCGATCTGATCGACGAGGCAGCGGCGCGGTTGAAGATGCAGGTCAATTCCAAGCCGGAAGAGCTCGACTCGATCGACCGCGAAATCGTGCGGTTGAAGATCGAGCAGGAAGCCTTGAAGAAAGAAAAGGACGCGGGCTCGAAGGATCGCCTCATGCATCTGGAGGCGGAGCTCAAGGACCTCGAGAAGAAATCCGCCGATATCACCAGCCGCTGGAAGGCGGAAAAGGAAAAGCTGTCGCAGGCGCAGAAGCTCAAGAACGAGCTCGACCAGTTGCGTGCCGAGCTCGCCAACGCGCAGCGCAAGGGCGATTACCAGCGCGCCGGCGAGCTGGCCTATGGCCGCATTCCGGAACTCGAAAAGAAGCTCAAAGAAAACGAAGACACCGAAGCGAGCCGCGGCGCCATGGTCGAGGAAACCGTGACCGCCGATCACGTGGCGGGCGTGGTGTCGCGCTGGACCGGCGTGCCGGTCGACCGGATGCTGGAGGGTGAGAAAGATAAGTTGCTGCGCATGGAGGGCGAACTCGCCAAGCGCGTCATCGGCCAGAAGGAAGCGGTGCAAGCGGTCTCGACTGCGGTGCGGCGCGCGCGTGCCGGTCTGCAGGACCCGCACCGGCCGATCGGCTCGTTCATGTTCTTAGGCCCAACCGGCGTCGGCAAAACCGAGCTGACCAAGGCTTTGGCGGCCTATCTGTTCGACGACGAGAACGCGCTGATCCGTATCGACATGTCGGAATACATGGAGAAGCATTCGGTCGCGCGCCTGATCGGCGCGCCGCCGGGCTATGTCGGTTACGAGGAGGGCGGCGCGCTCACCGAGGCGGTGCGGCGCCGGCCGTATCAGGTCATTTTGTTCGACGAGATCGAGAAGGCGCATCCGGACGTATTCAACGTCTTGCTGCAGGTGCTCGACGACGGCCGCTTGACCGACGGCCAGGGCCACACCGTCGACTTCCGCAACACGCTGATCGTGATGACCTCAAATCTGGGCGCCGAATTCCTGATCAACCAGCCGGAAGGTCAGGACACGGACGCGGTCAAGGATCAGGTGATGACGGTAGTGCGTTCGGCATTTCGGCCGGAATTCCTCAACCGCATTGACGAAATCATCCTGTTCCACAGGCTGAAGAAAGGCGAGATGACCCGCATCGTCGACATCCAAATGGGCCGTCTGCAGACGCTGCTCGACGAACGCAAGATCACCATCACGCTCGACGCCGGCGCGCGCGAGTGGCTGGCCGACAAAGGCTGGGATCCGGCCTATGGCGCGCGGCCCTTGAAGCGAGTGATCCAGAAATCGGTACAGGACCCGCTCGCCGAGATGATCCTCGCCGGTCAGGTCAAGGACGGCGAGAAGGTCACCGTCTCCGCCGGCAAGCAAGGGCTCACTTTCAACGGAAAGCTCGCGCAGGCGGCGTAACGTCTGTCATCGCCGGGTCGGCGCGTAAGCGCCGCGACCCGGTGGTCCGCTTAGGACGGCACCCTATGAATAGGGATGGCCGGGACAAGTTCACACCCGGGCCGAAGGCCGGACCCGGTTGCCCGGCCATGACAGCCAGATAATCGAATTGGAAGTTAGTGCCCGACCGCTGCGCTTGACGCCAGCCGCGCTGGGTTGCGCGCCATGATGCCGTCGAGGCGATCGCGCTCCTGCTCGAAAGCGGTGAGGATGGGCCCGCGCAGCTCGCGGCCACGCGGCAGTTTGATGCGCATGGGGTCGACGAAACGGCCGTTGACTCGAATTTCAAAATGCAGGTGCGAGCCAGTCGATAGGCCGGTGGAGCCCACGAAACCGATGACTTGGCCTTGCCGGACGTGCTCGCCTTCGGAAACGCCTTTGGCGAAGGCGCTCATGTGGCCGTAGGCCGTCTCGTAGCCGTTGTGGTGGCGGAGGAGAATGAATTTACCGTAGCCGGACTCCCAGCCTTCCTTTTCGATCACGCCGTTGCCGGCGGCGTAGATCGGCGTGCCGGTCGGGGCGGCCCAATCGACGCCCGTGTGCATCTTGACGTAACCCAGGATCGGATGCCGGCGCAGCCCGAAGCCGGAGCGCATTTCGCCTTCGCCGACGGGTTTGCGCACCAGGAATTTCTTCGCGCTCTTGCCGTTCTCGTCGTAATAGTCGACGACCCCGTCGTCGGGCGTCTGAAAGCGATAAAGCTTCTTGACCTCGTCGCCCACGGTCAGCGCCGTGAACAGCACCTCGTTGTGGCTGTCGGCGACTGGCTTCTCATCCTCGCCGGCATAGAGCACTTCGAACGAGTCGCCAGGCTGCACTTTGCGCTGGAAATCGACATCGTAGGAGTAGATGCGCACCAGGTCCTCGATGATCGGGCGCGGCAGCTGGTCGCGCAGCGCGGTTTCGTAGATGCTTTGATAGAGGCTGACACCTGACTTTGGTCTCGCGGCGGTGTCGTCGCTGCGGTTATCGGCGACCTCGGTGTCGACATTCCTCACATCGACCGGGACGTATTTTCCGGTATCGGACAGCGCCGCCACTGCGTCGATCGAGGTTTCGCTGGCGACAATGACGCGGACCGGCTGCAGCCGTTGGCTGCCGGGAACGGGCGACAAGAGAACGCGCAGCCGGTCACCTTCCCTGATGCCGCCTTTTGCACCGCGCGGACCGAGCACTTTGGCGATGGAGGCGATTTCGTCCGGCGTGCCGCCGAGATCGTGCAACAGGCTCGCGACCGTGTCGCCTTTCTTGACCGGAATCATGCGCTCGTTAAAGCCGCCGCCGCCGGTGGTCTGTTCGGCGGTCTTCGGCAGCAAGGTGATGTTCTCAGGGACCACGCGCGCTTCAAAGCCAGCATAAGGATCGATATTGGCAGACCCGGCATAAGCGAGCTTGATGCCGGTGATGTCGGGCGTCACCGGCAGATTTTTTGTCGCTTTCGCGCTCCAGTCGGCGGCTTCGCGCACACGCGCGAGCACTTCGTCTTTCGGCGTGAGCAGCGCGATCTTGAGCTTCGGCATGACCGGTTCGAGGTCGCGCATCACAAAAGACACTTCGGCATCGGGCTGCGCGGCCGGACGCGCACTGTCGGAGCTATCGCCGGAGCCCGATTCAGCGAGCAGGCGTTGCGGATTGAAGGCCGGGATATTGGCCGAGAGATCGGAGACGCTTAGCGACAGATTGCCGGCGACGCGCACGAAAGGACGCACCCGGACGACTTCGTGATTGCCGACCCGCGCCATCGTGGAAACGCGGATCACCCGTCGGGCGTAAGTCGGCTCTTCGGCGGTGGGAAGCCGGTCGCTTTTGCGTGCCGCATGGAGCTTGTCGCCGGCGTTGGCAAGCGCGCTACGCAGCGCCACTTCGACCTGTTCTGGCAAAGACGCGAAATTGGCTTCCCCGTCGAGCGACGTGAAAACGGCGCCGCCCATCAAGGCAGCGCCGCAAACTGCAGTCAGGATGGTACCGGCAAACCATTGCACCGAAACGCGGCGGCGGTCGACGAAACCACCGCCATCGCCGTCCACCGAAAGTGGCGGCTCATTGCCGAGTTCGATGACCTCGGCCCGTCTCGATCGAATTGCGCCGCGTACCCGCGAATGATCCAAACCCGCCGTCCCCTGCGCGCGAAGTTCGCTTACCCCAACAAAACTCGTCCGGTCCGCGGCGTCCGCCCCAAGCGCGGAACGATGCCGGTAGGCCGCCAGCCCGTCAATGACGGCCCTGGGCCTGCTTTTTTGGCTAGAACACGGTGGCTGGATGCCTCCGTCGCGATTCCGTCCCTCGAAGTACCGGGCTTAAGCACGGCCCATGAATATGGCCTCAGTACGGCGCGGTCGGCGTTAACATCCCGTGTTTTTGGGCCGAGTTACCAAATTCGCTTAGGACAGCAGAAATGACCTATTTTTGCTGGAGACGACCGGCCAAATTTGGTTGACAGGCCCGGGGGCCCCCGCATATATACGCCTTCCGGCGCGCCGTCCGCTTACGGCGTGATGACGCGCCTCTGAAGCTCCTCACTGGAACAGTGAAACGGCGTCCGATCGTATCGGGTGCACGGGCTTCGACGGCTCTTCGGTTCACCGGGGAGTGGGAATCGCCATGGTTCCCGGGCTGTTTGAAAAGTGAATCGGAAGAAAGAGAAACGCGGACGGCGAGGTCCTTGCGGGCCGCCTTCTCGTGGAGAAGCAATTCTTCAAGAGAGGTGGCTTTGGAAGAGACTTCGGCGGTCTGACGTTTCAAGGTTTTCTACATTGCCCGGCTGTGCAAACAGTTGGACGTGTAGGGACCTCGTCAAACGTTGTGACTTAGCCGGTATCAAAAGTTCTCATCCAACTTGAGAGTTTGATCCTGGCTCAGAGCGAACGCTGGCGGCAGGCCTAACACATGCAAGTCGAGCGCGTGTAGCAATACACGAGCGGCAGACGGGAGAGTAACACGTGGGAACGCGCCCTTCGGTTCGGAATAACTCAGGGAAACTTGAGCTAATACCGGATACGCCCTAACGGGGAAAGATTTATCGCCGAAGGAACGGCCCGCGTCCGATTAGCTAGTTGGTGAGGTAATGGCTCACCAAGGCGACGATCGGTAGCTGGTCTAAGAGGATGATCAGCCTCACTGGGACTGAGACACGGCCCAGACTCCTACGGGAGGCAGCAGTGGGGAATATTGGACAATGGGCGCAAGCCTGATCCAGCCATGCCGCGTGGATGATGAAGGCCTTAGGGTTGTAAAGTCCTTTTAACGGGGAAGATAATGACGGTACCCGTAGAATAAGCCCCGGCTAACTTCGTGCCAGCAGCCGCGGTAATACGAAGGGGGCTAGCGTTGCTCGGAATTACTGGGCGTAAAGCGCACGTAGGCGGCTTTCTAAGTCGGGGGTGAAATCCTGGAGCTCAACTCCAGAACTGCCTTCGAAACTGGAGAGCTCGAGTCCGGGAGAGGTGAGTGGAACTGCGAGTGTAGAGGTGAAATTCGTAGATATTCGCAAGAACACCAGTGGCGAAGGCGGCTCACTGGCCCGGTACTGACGCTGAGGTGCGAAAGCGTGGGGAGCAAACAGGATTAGATACCCTGGTAGTCCACGCCGTAAACGATGGATGCTAGCCGTTGGCGAGCTTGCTCGTCAGTGGCGCAGCTAACGCAGTAAGCATCCCGCCTGGGGAGTACGGTCGCAAGATTAAAACTCAAAGGAATTGACGGGGGCCCGCACAAGCGGTGGAGCATGTGGTTCAATTCGAAGCAACGCGAAGAACCTTACCAGCCCTTGACATCCCGGTCGCGGAGAGCAGAGACGCACTCCTTCAGTTCGGCTGGACCGGAGACAGGTGCTGCATGGCTGTCGTCAGCTCGTGTCGTGAGATGTTGGGTTAAGTCCCGCAACGAGCGCAACCCTCGGCCTTAGTTGCCATCATTTAGTTGGGCACTCTAAGGCGACTGCCGGTGATAAGCCGGAGGAAGGTGGGGATGACGTCAAGTCCTCATGGCCCTTACGGGCTGG
>CAWEMT010000004.1:97500-528225 GCA_963810255.1 uncultured Alphaproteobacteria bacterium
GCGCAAAAAACTCAAACAGAAAGCCCGGCCTGTGCCGGGCTTTCGCCTTTTGCATCAGTGCTTCTTGGCTCGACGCGCGCTCCATAGCGCTGCGACGCGGCGGCGGAACGCCTTCGGCTTTTCCGCGAACAACCGTCCGGCGAGCCGTGCTGCGGTTTTCAAATGCGCGCCGCGGCGTGCCTCGATCGCCGGCGTCAGCCGCGAGCGCCACGGCGCCAGCGGCTGATGCGGCGCCGTCAGGCTGGTGAGCACCGCGAGATCCTGGCAGGCGCCGAGTTGATTGCGCAGGCGTTGCGCTTCCTCGGCCCAGACTTTGCCGAGCCGCGGCCATAGCGGCTCAATCAGATCCATCTGGTGGCGGTGCTCGACTACGCGCCGGCGCAGATCGTGCAAATGCTCCGCGTCGGCGCCGGGCCAGGCGTCGGGCAACAGCTGGCGCGCGCGGCGATAGGTAGACGTCAGTCCGTCGGCCACGGTGTCGAAGTCGATCGCCTCAAGCGGCCAGCGTTCGAGCGACAGCGCGGCATAGTCGAGATAACGCGAGAGACGCTCGCGCATGGCCTTGGTGAGACCGCTCTGCTCGGCGGCGTCCCGCGTCTCGGTCAGCCGCTTGCGGATGGTTTCCGCCGAGGTCGGTGAAAACGGCACGTCGGCTTTGCGCAGATCGTTGAGCGCATCGAGTGCCGATTGGGCGTCACGCGCGCTGGAGAGCGCGCGCATCAGTTCACGGGCTTCGCCGCGCATCAGGTCGGCCTGTTCGCCGAGTGGACGGGCGAGCAGCCGCAGCAGAGCACGCCAGCGCTTGAGGGCCTTGCGCACCTCGTGCACTGCTTCGGCTTCGGAGAGTTCCGGGTCGGTGAGGGCGCGGCGGGCGTCGGCGATAATCGACCGGGCGGCGGCCGCTAGACCGTCGCCGAAGCTGCTGTCCTGGTCCCCCGCAGCCCCCATCATTCTCGCCTTTTGCCTCTGTTTCATGACAGATCGATGAAATTCACCCTGCGGTGCCCTTTCCATCGGCAATCGCCGTTGCTACATAGCCCTCGAAACGCGCGGGTCTCGCCCCGCGCTTCGCATTTTGACGCGGGGTGGAGCAGCCCGGTAGCTCGTCAGGCTCATAACCTGAAGGTCGTAGGTTCAAATCCTACCCCCGCAACCATCATGAGCGCACGCATTTAGGCCCGGCCTTTTTGGCCGGGCCTAAATCGTTCTGGCGCGAAAGATGTTCCTGCGAAAGCGGCGGCCCGCCCCAGTCGGGGCCGTACAGCGCCGTGCGCCTTCGATGCGACCGGCGAGCGCTGCAAGCGCATTGGAATTCTTGCGCGCATTTTGCCGCACCCGGCGTTGCGCCGAACCGGACGCCACGACAACCATGGTTGCTGCATCGCAGCGTACGTTCGTAAGGCCGCTGTGTTTCACGGGGCTTACGACAAGGGCGCGAAATTTTATCGACCCACCGGGTTCGCGAGGTGCGTCAGGCTCTGGTATTATGTATAATTCATGTTAGCCTGTGCCGGAGTTGACGATGTGATAGATTCACTGCCCGGCTCGCACCGACAGAAGATCGGTCAAGCATAAGAAATTCACACAGGGAGGATTTATGACGA
Source organism: uncultured Alphaproteobacteria bacterium (assembly GCA_963810255.1). Lineage (GTDB taxonomy): Bacteria > Pseudomonadota > Alphaproteobacteria > Rhizobiales > Xanthobacteraceae > Pseudolabrys. The sequence continues at coordinate 99,105 of CAWEMT010000004.1, forward strand.
TCAAAACCAAGATGCTCAGCTTTGGGACGGCCGTTCTCGGCGGTGCCCTCGCTCTCTCGTCCATTCCGGCGGACGCTGCCTGGAAGCCCACCCGCACGGTCGAGTTCATCGTTCCGGCCGGCATTGGCGGCGGCGCCGGGCAGATGGCGCAGCTCATTCAGGGCATCGTCCAAAAACATAACCTGATGCCGACCTCGATGGTCGTCATCAGCAAGAAAGGCGGCTCCGGCGCGGAAGGCTTCCTCTACGTGAAGAACGCCAAGGCCGATCCGCACAAGATCATCATCACGCTCTCCAACCTGTTCACCACGCCGCTTGCGACCGGCTCGCCCTTCTCCTGGAAGGACTACACGCCGATCGCCATGATGGCGCTCGACGAGTTCGTGTTCTGGGTCAACGCCAAGACGCCCTATAAGACTCCGGGCGAGTATCTAGACGCCGTCAAGAAAGCCGGCGGCAAGATGAAGATGGGCGGCACCGGTTCTAAGCAGGAAGATCAGATCATCACCGCGGCGCTCGAGCAGAAGACGGGCGATAAGTTCACCTATGTGCCCTACAGCGGCGGCGGCACGGTTTGCACCCAGCTTGTCGGCGGGCACATCGATTCTTCCGTCAACAATCCGGTCGAATGCGTTGCGCATTGGAAGGCCGGCACTGTCCGTCCGCTTTGCGTGTTCGATGGCAAGGCGATGCCCTATCCCGCCAAGATCACGTCCGACATGTCCTGGCAGGATATCCCGACCTGCAAGTCCAAGGGCCTCGACATCCAGTACACAATGCTGCGCGGCATCATGACGGCGCCGGGCGTATCGAAGGACGCGGTCGACTACTATGTCGACCTGCTCACGAAGGTGCGCGCGACACCGGAGTGGAAAGCCTACATGGAAAAGGGCGCCTTCAATCAAAGCTTCATGACCGGCGCCGAATTCAACAATTGGCTGACGGATGCCGCTGCCGAACATCATAAGCTGATGGAAAAGGCCGGGTTCCTGCACAAGGGCTCGTAAGTTCTGCGATCTTGCGGGAGCGCTGTTGAACCGGCGCTCCCGCATTTCGCTTGTTCGATACCCGGCGTCCCGCTATGTACGCCCTGCGCTGGGGGCGCATGCAGATACTATGAGTTTCGTGTTATGGCCGAAAGCACCGAAAACGAAGACTCGACCGGCAGCGCCGTTTCCAACCGCATCATGAACCTGGCGGTTTCGCTCGCCCTCATGACCGTTGCAACGGTCGTGATGGTGTCGAGTTATCGCCTCGGCGCCGGCTGGGCGAAGGACGTCGGGCCGGATTCCGGCTATTTCCCCTTCTACGTTGCGCTTTTCATGTTTGTTGCCAGCGGCGTAACGCTGTTCCAGCATCTGCTTGCGCGCGGTTCGGAAGGCTCCTTCATCTCGCACGGCGAGATGGCGATGGTATTCAGCGTTCTGATTCCGATGACTATTTTCGTCGTCTTGTCGCTCTATATCGGAATTTATATTTCGACGTTTCTGTTCATCAGCTTCTTCATGATGTGGCACGGGCGTTATCCGATCTACAAGACGCTGCCAGTCGCATTTTTCGTGCCGGTCGCGCTGTTCATCATTTTCGAAATCTGGTTCTTGGTGCCGTTGCCGAAGGGGCCGTTCGAGGCATGGCTCGGCTACTAAGTTGGGATCGCTAGGACACAGGACCGGGAAAGTACGCACAATAAGAATCGAGACAATGAGCGGATGTGCCGCCGAACCGCTCGGTTAGGGTGACGGGAGACTGAGTTGGACGCTTTCTTTTCGCTGATGCATGGTTTCGAGGTGCTGCTGACGCCCATGAACGTGGGCTACATGGTGGTCGGCATCTTGTTCGGCGTTCTGCTCGGCTTCCTGCCCGGCGTCGGCGGCGCCAACGGCATCGCCATTCTGCTGCCGCTGACTTTCTCAATGCCCAAGACCACCGCCATCATCATGCTGGCGGCGATCTATTGGGGCGCGCTGTTCGGCGGCTGTATCAGCGCCATCTTGTTCAACATCCCAGGCGAACCATGGTCGGTGGCCACTACCTTCGACGGACATCCATTGGCAAAACAGGGGCGCGCCGGTGAAGCGCTGACCGCCTCGCTCTCGTCGTCCTTCGTCGGCGCATTTTTTGCGACGATCATGTTGACGTTCATGGCGCCGATCGTCGCCAACTTTGCCCTCGACTTCGGCCCGCCGGAATATTTCGCCGTCTATCTTCTGACCTTTTGCAGCTTCATCGGCATGGGCCGGCAATCGCCGTTCAAGGTCATCACGGCGATGATGTTCGGCTTCGCCTTCGCCAGCGTCGGCACCGACGAAGTCACCGGCGGCTTGCGGCTCACCTTCGGCACCGAGACGCTGCTCACCGGCTTCCACTTTCTGATCGCGGTCATCGGCCTGTTCGGCATCGGCGAAATCCTGGTGACGGTCGAGAAGGGGCTGCAATTCGAAGGTCGCAGCGCCAAGATCAATCCGTTCGTCGTGTGGCAGACCTGGAAGAAGCTGCCGCAGTATTGGGTCACCATCATTCGCGGCACCTTGGTGGGCATCTGGCTCGGCGTCACGCCGGGCGGCGCAACGCCCGCTTCGTTCATGAGCTACGGCCTGGCCAAGCGCTTCTCGAAGAACGGCGATAAATTCGGTACCGGCGAATTGGAAGGTGTGGTGGCGCCTGAAACCGCGGCGCATGCCGCCGGCACCAGCGCGCTTCTGCCGATGCTCACGCTCGGCATTCCCGGCTCGCCGACCGCGGCGGTTCTACTCGGCGGCTTGCTGATCTGGGGCTTGCAGCCGGGACCGCTGCTGTTCGTCGAGCAAAAGGACTTCGTCTGGGGCCTGATCGCGTCGATCTACCTCGGCAATCTTGTCGGCCTGGTGATCGTGCTATCGACGGTGCCGTTCTGGGCCTCGATCATGAAGATTCCTTTCTCGATCATCGCGCCCATCATCATCGCGGTCTGCGCCATCGGCTCCTACACGTTGTCGAATGCGCCTGCCGATCTCATCTTCATGGTGATGTTCGGCATCATCGGCTACCTGTTCAAGAAGCTCGACTATCCGCTGGCGCCGATGGTGCTGGCGATCGTGCTGGGCGGGCGCGCCGAGAATTCCTTCCGCCAGTCGATGATCGGCTCGCAAGGCGACCTGTCGGTATTCTGGTCGAACGGGCTGGTCGGCACGATCACGGCACTCAGCATGGTCATGCTGTTCTGGCCGCTGATCTCCAAGGTTCTCGCGTCGCTCTTCCGCAAAGGCCGCCCTGGTCTGAAGCCGGCGGAGTGACCCGGGCGGCGGCCGCAAGGTCCCGTCTTTGAGCCTGCAAAAACGGCTCGGTTTAAGGCCTCCGAAAGGCCGGTTGCGTGTCTTGGGGGCCCTGGCATATTGTATACCAGTTATGAGTAGTCCCAGCCGCCCCTCCCGCCGCCACGGCCTAAATCCCCGTGCCCGGCCGTCCGCCGTTGGCGCGGCGGTGTCGCCGGTGCTTGCGCCCATCGACGTGACGCCGAGCTTCAAGCATCAGGCCTATGCCGCGCTGAAGAACGCAATCGTGGCGATGGACATCTACCGCAGCCGCGACGACATCCGCCTCGACGAGCGCAAGCTGGCGCAGGACTTCGGCATCAGCCGCACGCCGGTGCGTGAAGCCATGGCGCAGCTCGAAAGTGAAGGCTTCGTGCGCTCGGTGCCACGCCGCGGCATCTACGTGGTGCGCAAGACCAAGCGCGAAGTGCTCGAGATGATCACGGCCTGGGCGGCGCTGGAAAGCATGGCGGCGCGGCTGATCACGCAGGCCGCCAGCGATGAGGAAATCGCCGGCCTGCGGCGCCTGTTTGCCACCTTCGAGGGCGGCAAAGTGCGCGCGCATCTCGACGAATATTCCGACGCCAATATCGAGTTCCACCAGACCATCATCCGCCTGTCGCACAACCGGGTGCTGATCGATCTGGCGGAAAATTTGTTCACCCACATGCGCATGATCCGGCGCAAGACCATCGGTGAAAAGGACCGCGTCGACCGCTCGATCCGCGACCACATGAATATCATCGAGGCTCTGGAAGCGCGCACCACCGACCGCGCGGAAGAGCTGGTGCGCGACCACGCGCTCGGCCTTGCCGATCACGTGGCGAAATACGCCGATTATCTGGACTGACAATCCGAACACCGAGTGAGGAGCGAGGATTCCCATGGCTGATGTAGCGGTGAAAGAAAAGAACGGTACGACCGCGAATGCAGCCGAGGCGGAGCAGGAGCTGACCGACGGCTTTCACCTCGTCATCGAGGCGCTCAAGCTCAACGGCCTCACCACGATCTATGGCGTGCCCGGCATCCCGATCACGGATTTCGGCCGCATGGCGCAGGCCGCCGGCATCCGAGTCCTGTCCTTCCGTCATGAACAGAACGCCGGCTATGCCGCCTCGATCGCCGGCTTCCTGACCAAGAAGCCCGGCGTCTGTCTGACGGTTTCCGCGCCCGGTTTTCTCAACGGTCTGACCGCGCTGGCGCATGCCACCACCAACTGCTTCCCGATGATCCAGATCTCAGGCTCGTCCGAGCGCGAAATCGTCGACTTGCAGCAGGGCGACTACGAGGAGATGGACCAGCTCGCCATCGCCAAGCCGCTGTGCAAGGCGGCCTTCCGCGTGCTGCATGCCGCCGACATCGGCATCGGCGTGGCGCGTGCGATCCGCGCCGCCGTGTCCGGCCGTCCAGGCGGCGTCTATCTTGATCTGCCGGCGAAGCTGTTCGGCCAAGTCATGGATGCTGCGGCCGGACAGAAGTCGCTGGTGAAGGTGATCGATGCGGCGCCCGCGCAAATCCCGGCGCCGGCCGCGGTCAAGCGCGCGCTCGAGGTGCTCAAGAGCGCCAAGCGTCCGCTCATCATTCTCGGCAAGGGCGCGGCCTATGCGCAGGCCGACGACGCGATCCGCACGCTGGTCGAAAAGAGCGGCGTTCCCTTCCTGCCGATGAGCATGGCCAAGGGCCTGCTGCCCGACACGCACCCGCAATGCGCGGGCGCGGCACGCTCGACGGTCCTGAAGGACAGCGACGTCGTCATGCTGATTGGCGCGCGCCTCAACTGGCTTTTGTCGCACGGCAAAGGCAAGGCCTGGGGCGAGGCGCCGAAGAAGTTCATCCAGATCGACATCGAGCCGAAAGAGATGGACTCGAACGTCGAGATCGTGGCGCCGGTGGTCGGCGATATCGGTTCCTGTGTGTCGGCGCTGGTCGATGGCATGGGCGCCAACTGGCCGGCCGCGCCGGCCGACTGGATCGGCGCCGTAGCCAAGAAGCGTGAAGACAACGTCGCCAAAATGGCGCCGCGCCTGATGAACAATAACTCGCCGATGGATTATCACGGCGCGCTCGGCGTTCTGCGCACCGTCGTCAAGGAGCGGCCGGACGCCATTTTGGTCAATGAGGGCGCCAACACGCTCGACCTCGCACGCGGCATCATCGACGTTTACCAGCCGCGCAAGCGCCTCGACGTCGGCACCTGGGGCATCATGGGCATCGGCATGGGTTATGCCATCGCCGCGGCGATCGAGACCGGCAAGCCGGTGCTGGCGGTCGAAGGCGACTCGGCCTTCGGCTTCTCCGGCATGGAGATCGAGACCATCTGCCGTTACAACTTGCCGGTCTGCGTCGTCATCTTCAACAATGACGGCATTTACCGCGGCACCGACGTCAATGCGGCCGGCGCCGACCCGGCGACGACCGTCTTCGTCAAGGGCGCGCGCTACGACAAGATGATCGAAGCCTTCGGCGGCGTCGGCGTGAACGCGACATCGCCGGACGAGCTCAAGCGTGCCGTGAACGCTGCGATGGATTCAGGTCAAACCGACCCTCATCAACGCGGTAATCGACCCAGCGGCCGGCAGCGAGAGCGGCCGCATCGGCAACCTCAATCCGCAAAGCAAGCTGAAGAAGAAATAGAACCGAGACCGTCGCCTGGAGATCGTGGAGGAAGAGTGATGGCCAAGAAAAAGCAGAAGCGGGCAAAGCGCGCCAAGGTCAGGGCCGCGGCGAAGAAATCAGCCCGCAAGGTGGTGAAGGTGTCGAGTGCCAAAAAGGCGCCCGGCAACGGACTGCCGAAGCCGAGCAGCAAACCTTACGGTCAGGTCGGCAAAGCCCTCGACGGCGTGCGCATTCTCGACTTCACCCACGTGCAGTCCGGGCCGACGTGCACGCAGCTGCTCGCCTATCTGGGCGCCGATTGCATCAAGGTGGAACGGCCCGGCGTCGGCGACATCACCCGCGGGCAATTGCGCGACGTGAAGGGCGCCGACAGCCTCTACTTCACCATGCTCAACGGCAACAAGCGTTCGATCACCATCGACAGCAAGCACCCGCAAGGCAAGCGCGTGCTCGACGCGCTGATCAAAGTCTGCGACGTGCTGGTGGAAAACTTCGCGCCCGGCGCGCTCGACCGCATGGGACTGACCTGGGAGCATATCCACAAGCTCAACCCGCGCATGATCGTCGCCTCGGTCAAGGGCTTCGGCCCCGGCCCTTACGAGGATTGCAAGGTCTACGAGAACGTCGCGCAATGCGCGGGCGGCGCCGCCTCTACCACTGGCTTCCGCGAAGGTCCGCCGCTGGTCACCGGCGCGCAGATCGGCGACAGCGGCACCGGCTTGCATCTCGCCTTCGGCATTTGCGCCGCGCTCTATCAGCGCGCCCGCACCGGCCGCGGCCAGAAAGTGCTGTGCGCCATGCAGGACGGCGTGCTCAACCTCGCGCGCGTGAAGCTGCGCGACCAGCAGCGCCTCAGCGCTGGGCCGCTCACCGAATACAGCCAATACGGCGAGGGCGTTCCCTTCGGCAAGGCGGTGCCGCGCGCCGGCAACGATTCCGGCGGCGGCCAGCCCGGCTGGATTTTGAAGTGCAAGGGCTGGGAGGACGACCCGGACTCCTACGTCTATTTCATCACCCAGGCGCCGGTGTGGGGCGCGATCTGCGACCTGATCGGCAAGCCGGAATGGAAGACCGATCCCGACTACGCGACGCCGCCGGCACGGCTGCCGCGCCTCAAGCACATTTTTGCGACCATCGAAGCGTGGACCATGACCAAGACCAAGTTCGAGGTCATGGATATCTGCAACAGGGTCGACATTCCGGTCGGGCCGATCCTGTCGATGAAGGAAATCGCCGAGGAGAAATCGCTGCGCGCGACCGGCACGGTGGTCGAGGTAGATCATCCAGGCCGTGGCAAATATCTGACCGTCGGCAATCCGGTGAAGTTGTCGGACTCGATCACCGAAGTGAAACGCTCGCCGCTGCTCGGTGAACACACCGACGAAATCTTGAAAGACGTGCTCGGCTTCAAGGCGGCCGAGATTGCCGAGATCAAGAGCTCCGGCGCCTTGAGCGCGCCGGAGAAGAAGGAGAAGGCGGCGTAGCAAGACTGTCATGGCCGGGCTTGACCCGGCCATCCCGCTTAGGGACTCGGTGCCCGGGCAATCGGGATCGCCGGGACAGGCCCGGCGATGACAACGAGAGGTTTGGGAGGAACTGCAATGCGTATCGTGGTCCACGGCCAACAGGCGTTCGGCAAGGCCGTGCTGGAAGCGCTCATCAAGCGCGGCGAGGACGTGGTCGCGGTCTATGTCGCGCCGGAGAAGGAAGGCGCCAAGGCCGATCCGCTGAAGGAAGCCGCCATCGCCGCCAAACTGCCGGTCTATCAGCCGTCGTCTTATAAAGAGCCGAAGGTCTGGGAAGAGTTCAAAGCGCTCAAGCCCGACCTGCAAGTGATGGCCTTCGTCACGCTGTTCGTGCCGGAAGAGTTCCTCAACATCCCCACCCACGGCTCGATCCAATATCACCCCTCGCTGTTGCCGGCCTATCGTGGCGCCTCGGCGATCAACTGGCCGATCATCCTCGGTGAAAAGGAAACCGGGCTATCGATCTTCTGGCCCGACAACGGGCTCGATACCGGCGACGTCTTGCTGCGAAAGAAGACGCCGATCTCCGCGACCGACACGCTCGGCACGGTGTATTTCGATCGCCTATTCCCGATGGGCGTCGAGGCCATGCTCGAATCCGTCGACCTCGTCAAAGCCGGCAAGGCGCCGCGCCTCAAGCAGGATGAATCCAAAGCCACTTACGAAGGCCGCTGCGGCGCGGGCAACGCCAAGATCGATTGGGGCAAGTCGTGGCGCCAGATCGATCCGCTCATCCGCGGCTGCAATCCGGCGCCCGGCGCTTGGACGACGCTCGACGGCACCACGCTGAAAATCTTCGACGCGACGCCGCTGCCAGCCAAGAACCCCAAGGGCATCGCCGGCAAGCTCGGCGAGATCGTCGCGGTCGATGCCGACGGCTTCACCGTCGTCTGCGCCGACGGCCGCATCAAGGTCACCCGCGTGCAGCCCGCCGACGGCAAGAAGATCGCCGCTGGCGAATGGGCGGCCAGCATCAAGCTCGCAACCGGAACGAAGTTCACCTGAATTTTCTAGCATCAATCACCCCATCGCCCGTCCACCTCTCTTCCATCAATGGAAAATACACATGCCCGCCTCGCAGCATCAAAATCCGAAATCCGACATCGAAATCGCCCAGGCTGCGAAGCCACGGCCGATCATGGAACTCGCCAAGGAAAAGCTCGGCATCGGTCCGGAGAACCTCGACCCCTATGGCCACTACAAAGCCAAGGTGTCGATGAACTACATCAAGTCGCTGCAGGACAAGCCGAACGGCAAGCTTATCCTGGTCTCCGCCATCACGCCGACACCGGCGGGCGAGGGCAAGACCACCACCACGGTTGGGTTGACCGACGCGCTCAATCACATCGGCAAGAAGGCCATGTGCTGCTTGCGCGAGCCTTCGCTCGGCCCCTGCTTCGGCGTCAAAGGCGGCGCCGCCGGCGGCGGCTATGCCCAGGTGGTGCCGATGGAAGACATCAATTTGCACTTCACCGGCGACTTTCATGCCATCGGCGCCGCCAACAACCTGCTCTGTGCGCTGATCGATAACCACATTTATTGGGGAAATTCGCTCGGCCTCGACGGCCGTCGTATCTCCTGGCGCCGCGCGGTCGACATGAACGACCGTTCGCTGCGCTCGATCGTTTCCTCACTCGGCGGCGTCGCCAATGGTTTCCCGCGCGAGGATGGGTTCGACATCACCGTCGCCTCCGAGGTGATGGCGGTATTCTGTCTCGCCAAGAATATCGAGGATCTCAAGCAGCGGCTTGCCAATATCATCGTCGGCTATACCCGCGACCGCAAACCGGTACGCGCCGGCGATATCAAAGGGCAGGGGCCGATGACCGCGCTGTTGAAAGACGCGCTGTCGCCCAATCTGGTGCAGACGCTGGAAGGCACGCCCGCCTTCATCCACGGCGGCCCCTTCGCCAACATCGCGCATGGCTGCAATTCTGTGCTCGCCACCACCACCGCGCTCAAGCTCACCGACTACGTGGTGACGGAAGCCGGCTTCGGCGCCGACCTCGGCGCCGAGAAATTCCTCGACATCAAATGCCGCAAGACCGGCCTGGCGCCCGACTGCGTGGTGCTGGTCGCCACCATCCGCGCGCTCAAGATGCATGGCGGCGTCAAGAAAGAGGATCTGAAGAAGGAAGACCTCACGGCGCTCGCCGCCGGCATGGCCAATCTGCAGCGCCATGTCGAGAACATGCAGAACTTCGGCCTGGTGCCGGTGGTCTCGATCAACCGCTTCTCCGCCGACACCGATGCCGAGATCAAGCTGGTGAAAGACGCCTGCGCCAAGCTCGGCGTCGAAGCGCTGATGGCCGATCATTGGGCGATGGGCGGAGAGGGCGCCGCCGACGTCGCCCGCGCCGTGGTCAAGGTGGTCGAAAGCGGCAAGAGCAAGCTCAAGCTGCTCTATCCCGACGAAATGCCACTGTTGGAAAAGGTGCGCACGATCGCCCGGAAGATCTACCGCGCCAAGGACATCGACGCGCCCAAAGCGGTTCGCGACCAACTCGCGACGTTCGAGAGCATGGGTTACGGCAAGCTGCCGGTCTGCATCGCCAAGACGCAGTACTCGTTCTCCACCAATGCCGACGCCAAGGGCGCGCCGGTCGACTTCACCATTCCGGTGCGCGAGGTGAGGCTGTCGGCCGGCGCTGAATTCATCGTCGTGATCTGCGGTGAGATCATGACCATGCCCGGCCTGCCGCGCGTGCCGGCTGCCGATTCGATCGACGTTGGTCCGGACGGCCGCATCGTCGGACTGTTCTAGCAGCCGGTTCAGGCGGTTATGAAGCGGGCGGCGAAAGCCGCCCGTTTTTCTTTGCGCGCTCTGAAAACGCCTGGAACGCGGGGTCACGGCCTTGTGTGAGCTCCCCCGCTTGCGCGCGGATTTGCAGGGTGATGCTATGCGCGCCTTCGCAATTCAGGGGTCTCCCAAATGATCAAGTTCTACTATAGCGGCGCGCCCAACCCGATGAAGGTCGCGCTGATGCTGGAGGAGTGCGGGCTGCCTTACGAGGCGATTCCGGTCGATACGCGCAAGGGCGAACAGCACACGCCGGAATTTCTCAAGATCAATCCCAATGCCAAGGTGCCGGTCATCATCGACGGTGATGCGACCGTGTTCGATTCGAACGCGATCCTGCTTTATCTCGCCGAGAAGACCGGAAAATTCCTGCCGGCGAACACGCCGAAGCTGCGCGGTGAATTGTTGTCGTGGCTGCTGTTCGTCGCCTCCGGCGTCGGCCCCTTCTCCGGCCAGTCGGTGCATTTTCGCAACTACGCGCCGAAGGGCAACGACTACGCCGTCAACCGCTACATGTACGAGGCGCAGCGCCATTACGGCATCCTCGATGCGCGGCTCGGCACGCAGAAATACGTGGTGGGCGACACCTACACCATCGTGGACATGGCGCTGTGGGGCTGGGCCCGGCTCATTCCGGTCGCGCTCGGCGAGGGCTATTGGGCCAAGTTTCCCAACGTGAAGCGGCTGATCGACGAGATTTCCGCGCGGCCGGCGGCGGCGCGCGCCAACGCGATCAAGGACAAGCATAAGTTCAAGACCGAGTTCGACGAGGAAGCGCGCAAGGCCATGTTCCGCCACATGGACGTAAAGGTGGCTTGAGATTGAGCGCTGGCGCGCTAGCGCCCGCAAAAAATGCTAACCTCGGCGCCGGTTCAAACCGGATCGGCGCCGATGGATCTCAAACTCGTTTCGACCGGCCGCGACCCGCCGAAAGACGTGCATGCGGTGATCGAGATTCCGCTCGGCGGCGTCCCGGTCAAATATGAATTCGACAAGCGGTCGGGTGCGATCTTCGTCGATCGCTTTCTGCACACCGCGATGTTCTATCCCGGCAATTACGGTACGCTGTCGGAAGACGGCGATCCTTGCGACATTCTCGTGATTTCGCAGGTGCCCGTTGTCCCCGGCGCGGTCATCCGCTGCCGGCCGGTCGGCGCTCTTCTGATGGAAGACGAGGCGGGCAAGGACGAGAAGATCCTGGCCGTTCCGGTCGACGACCTGCACCCGTTTTACAAGGGTATTGCCAGCTACAAGGACCTGCCCAAAGTCATGTGCGATCAGATCGCCCACTTCTTCCAGCACTACAAGGATCTGGAAAAGGGCAAGTGGGTCTCGATCGTGCGCTGGCTCGATACGGCGGAGGCTGAGCAGCTTGTCATGGACAGCATTGCGCGCGCCAAAGCCTGAGCGCGGTCAGTCCATCTCGATCGGCGACCAGGAAATCGCGGCGCTGAACATGGCGGCGCGCACGCGCGAAACCGAATAGGGGATGCCGTAAAGCCGTAGCGTTTCCTTGCCCCCGCCTTCAACCACCACGACGTCGGCGCCGAAATCGCCGCGCGCCTGGAGATGCTTGCGCATGCGATAGGCGATCACGTCGGCCTCGACCGCGTCGATGACGTCGTCCTTGACGCGGATCACGTAGATTGCGGTGCGTTGTGAATCGCGGACGGTGCCGTAGACGAAGCTGCGTGGCATCGCGGACGTCCCGACGAATTGGACCGGCAAGATATTTTAAATACGCTCGTGCCCGCGCCGAGGCAAGAAATCAGTTGGCGCGGATCGGAAAAATTTAACGACAAGTCATAGCACCGGGCTATGGATTCATCTCAATCGAGTTTCGGCGCCACGCGTTTGGCCTCTTCCACCAGCGCGGCGGTGATCGGCGTCATCGGCGCGCGCGCCGGCACCACCAGGCCGATGGTCTGCACCGCCTCCGGATGGGTGATCGGAATGGCGCGGATGGTGTCGGTCAGCCCCAAGGTTTCCGCCAGCCGCGCCGGCATCACGCTCGCCCAGCGGCCGGTGCGCACGTGCGAGAACAACAGGATCATGGAATCCGATTCCAGCGTCGGACGCGCTTCGCCGCCGGCACTCTTGAGCAGGCGGTCGATGATGCGCCGGTTTTGCATATCGGGCGTGAGCAGGCAGAGCGGCACCTGCGCCACCTCGCCCCAGGTCACGCTTTCGCGGTTGCCGAGCGGCGCGTCGGCGGCAGTGAGCAGCCGGTAGCGCTCGCGATAGAGCGGCACCGTGCTGACGCGGCCGAGCGGTTCGTTCTCGACGTAAGTGATGCCGGCTTCGATCTCGAGATTGTCCAAGAGCTCGAGCACTTCGAGCGAGTTGCGCGAGTAGATGGTGAACTGGACGTTGGGATGCCGCTCGCGATAGGGCGTGGTCAGCGCCGCCACCATCGCCAGCGCGGTCGGAATGGCGGCAATGCGCAGGCGTCCCGACAGGCCGTGCCGCAGCGAATTGATCTCCTCGCGCATCTGCCTTGTGTCGCCGACGATGCGGCGCGCCCATTCCAGCACGCGCTGGCCCTCCGGCGTGAAGCCCTGGAAGCGTGAGCCGCGGTTGACCAGCAGCACGCCCATCTGCTCCTCGAGCTGCTTCACCCCCGCTGACAGCGTCGGTTGCGTCACGCCGCAGGCTTCGGCGGCACGGCCGAAATGCTTTTCGCGCGCCAGTGCCAGGATGAAGTCGAGCTTGTCGATCAAGCCATTACCCCTTCATTTACAATTGGTTAGTAAGAAGAAGGCCCTGCCGGTCGCACAAGAAATAAGCAGCAATGACCTTATAATTGATAGAGAAATTCTATCAACCCATGCCAAGCACGGGGTTGTCTCAAGTTCAGAACGGTTTCAAATCAGCGCTCTGGAGATCGCCATGAATATCCAAGTTCCGCCGCGTTTTACCGGCGGGGGCGCCGGCAAGGGCCGGCCGCCGCGCACACCCAAGGGCCGCCAGGTCGATCCGGCGGCACTGGACGAGGTGCGCGCGCTGCTCACCGACCGGCCGCGCCGGCGCGATCTACTGATCGAGCATCTGCATCTGATCCAGGATCATTACGGGCATCTCGCCGCCGCGCATCTCACCGCGCTCGCCGCCGAGATGAAGATGGCGCTCACCGAAGTCTACGAGGTCGCCACCTTCTATTCGCATTTCGATGTGGTGAAGGACGGGCCGGCGCCGCCGGCGGTCACCGTGCGCGTCTGCGATTCGCTGTCCTGCGCCATGGCCGGCGCGGAAACGCTGCTGGCGAAATTGCCGGCCATTCTCGGGAAGGACGTACGCGTGGTGCGCGCGCCCTGCATGGGCGCCTGCGACCGCGCCCCGGTCGTGGCTGTCGGCCATCTGCAAACCTTTAAGGCCACGACCGACAAGGTCGCCGCCGACGTCAAGGCGGGAAAGCACGCGCACGCCTGGAAGCCGGGTGCGGATTTCGCCGGCTATCAAAAGAACGGCGGCTATGCGCTGCTGAAAGACTGTCTCGCCGGCAAGCGCACGCGCGACGAGTTGATCAAGATCGTCAGCGACGCCGGCTTGCGCGGTCTCGGCGGCGCCGGATTCCCCACCGGGCGCAAATGGTCGCTGGTGCGCGCGGAACCCAGCCCCCGGCTATTCGCGGTCAATGCCGACGAGGGCGAGCCTGGCACCTTCAAGGACCGCTTCTATCTCGAGCAGGACCCGCATCGTTTCATTGAGGGTATGTTGATCGCGGCCTGGGTGGTCGAAGCGGCCGACACCTATCTCTACATCCGCGACGAATATCCTGAACTCCGTTTGATGCTGGCCGAGGAGATCGCCAGGGTCGAGGCGGCAGGTCTATCGCCGCACACCAAGCTGCACCTGCGCCGCGGCGCCGGCGCTTACATTTGCGGCGAAGAGTCGGCGATGATCGAATCGATCGAGGGCAAGCGCGGCCTGCCGCGGAATCGCCCGCCTTATGTCGCGCAAGTCGGCCTGTTCGGCCGCCCGACGCTGGAGCAGAACGTCGAGACGCTTTACTGGGTACGCGACATCGTCGAGAAGGGCGCGGAATGGATGACCGCGCAAGGCCGCCGCGAGCGCAAAGGCTTCCGCAGCTTTTCGGTCTCCGGCCGTGTGAAAAAGCCCGGCGTGGTGGTCGCGCCGGCCGGCGTCACCGCGCGCGAATTGATCGAGGAATTCTGCGGCGGCATGGCCGACGGCCACAGCTTCAATGGCTATCTGCCGGGCGGCGCCTCCGGCGGCATTCTGCCGGCATCGATGGCCGACGAGCCGCTCGATTTCGGCACGCTTGAAAAATACGGCTGCTTCGTCGGTTCGCACGCCGTCGTCATCTTGTCCGAGCAGGACGACATGAAAGCGGTGGCGTTGAACCTGATGAAATTCTTCGAGGACGAATCCTGCGGCCAGTGCACGCCTTGCCGCGCCGGCACCGAGAAGGCGGTCAAGCTGATGGCGCGCGGGCCCTGGGACGCCGCGTTGTTGACCGAACTCTCGACCTTGATGCGCGACGCCTCGATTTGCGGTCTCGGCCAGGCCGCGCCCAATCCGCTGTTGAGCGTGCTGAAATATTTTCCTGAGGAATTGCAAAAACCGCTGGGGAGTTGGTGATGCAGCGCCGGGCAACATATTCAACCGTCGTCCCCGCGCAGGCGGGGACCCATAACCCCGGTGTGATTGATAGGGCACAGCGTATGGGCCCCCGCCTGCGCGGGGGCGACAGAGGAAATACGCCATGAGCGAGTCTAAACCCGCCACCTTCACCATCGACGACCGCGAGATCGACATCCGCCCCGGCGAGACGATCTTCCGCGCCGCCCGCCGGCTCGACATCAAGCTGCCGCATCTGTGCTTTTCGCCCAAGCCCGGCTACCGGGCGGACGGCAATTGCCGCGTCTGCATGGTCGAGATCGAAGGCGAGCGCGTGCTGGCGGCGAGCTGTCTGCGCAACGCTACGCCGGGCATGAAGGTGAAGACGCAGACCGAGCGCGCCAAGACCGCGCGCAAGATGGTCGCCGAACTTTTGATGACCGACCAACCGGCGCTCGACATCGCGCACGATCCAGAATCCGAGATGTGGAAGGTCGCCAAGCGCCAGGGCGTCGAGAATACGACGCGCTTTCCCAAGCGCGAAGCCGCAGTCGTGCCGGCGCCCGATCGCAGCCATCCGGCCATGGCGGTCAATCTCGACGCCTGCATCCAGTGCAATCTCTGCGTCCGCGCCTGCCGCGAAGTGCAGGTCAACGACGTCATCGGCATGGCCGGCCGCGGCTACGGCGAAAAGATCGTGTTCGACTTCGACGACCCGATGGGTAACTCGACATGTGTCGCCTGCGGCGAATGCGTGCAGGCCTGTCCGACCGGCGCGCTGATGCCGGCGACCGTCGTCAACGACAACAATGTGCGCACAGAATTTGCCGACCGCACCGTCGATAGCGTTTGCCCCTATTGCGGCGTAGGCTGCCAGCTCACTTATCACATCAAGAACGACAAGCTGCTCTATGTCAGCGGCCGCAACGGCCCGGCCAACCAGAACCGGCTCTGCGTGAAAGGCCGCTTCGGTTTCGATTATGTCAACAACCCGCAGCGCCTGACGAAGCCCTTGGTGCGCAAGGACGGCGTCGGCAAATCGGCCGACGACCTGGTCGATCCGGCAAACCCGTTCACGCATTTCCGCGAGGCCACCTGGGAAGAGGCGATGGAGCGAGCCGCTTCCGGTCTGAAGAAAATCCGCGACCGCGACGGACCGCGCGCGCTCGCCGGTTTCGGCTCGGCCAAGGGCTCGAACGAGGAGGCCTATCTGTTCCAGAAGCTGGTGCGCACCGGCTTTGGCACCAACAATGTCGATCACTGCACGCGGCTGTGCCACGCCTCCTCGGTGGCGGCGCTGCTCGAAGGCGTCGGTTCGGCCGCGGTGACTGCGACCTTCAACGAGTGCAAGAATTCCGACTTCATCATCGTCATCGGCGCCAACCCGACCGAGAACCATCCGGTCGCCGCCACCTTCTTCAAGCAGGCGGCCAAGCGCGGCGCCAAGCTCGTCGTCATGGATCCGCGCGGGCAGGCGCTCAAGCGCCACGCCTGGCAGATGATGCAATTCCGCAATGGTACCGACGTGGCCATGCTCAACGCCATGCTCAACGTCATCATCGGCGAGAAGCTCTACGACCAGCAATATGTGCAGACCTATGTGGAAGGCTTCGACCAGCTCGCCGAGCACGTGAAGGATTTCACGCCGGAGGAGATGGAACCGATCTGCGGCATTCCCGCCGACACCTTGCGCGAGGTCGCGCGCTCTTATGCCCGCGCCGAAAGCGCCATCATTTTCTGGGGTATGGGCGTGTCGCAGCACACGCACGGCACCGACAATGCGCGTTGTCTCATTGCGCTGTCGCTGATCTGCGGCCAGGTCGGCCGTCCCGGCACCGGCCTGCATCCGCTGCGCGGCCAGAACAACGTGCAGGGCGCCTCGGACGCCGGCCTGATCCCGATGTTCTTCCCCGACTACAAATCGGTCGAGAACCCGGAGATGATCGCCAAATACGAAAAAGCCTGGGGCAAGAAACTCGATCCCAAGCGCGGCAAGACCGTGGTCGAGATCATGGACGCCGTACATGCCGACGAAATCAAGGGCATGTACATCATGGGCGAGAATCCGGCGATGTCGGACCCGGACTTGAACCACGCGCGCGGCGCGCTGGCGCATCTGCAATGTCTTGTCGTGCAGGACATCTTCCTCACCGAAACCTGTTCCTATGCCGACGTGATTCTGCCGGCCTCGGCCTGGCCGGAGAAGGACGGCACCGTCACCAACACCAATCGCCAGGTGCAGATGGGCCGCAAGGCACTGCCATTGCCGGGCGATACGCGCCAGGACCTGTGGATCATTCAGGATCTCGCCCAGCGCATGGGCGAGAACTGGAACTATAAGCACGTCAGCGACGTGTTCACCGAAATGGCGAACCTGATGCCGGCGCTCGACAACATCACCTGGGAGCGCGTCGCGCGCGAGGATCACGTCACCTATCCGGTCGACGGCCCCGATGTGCCCGGCCGCGACGTGGTGTTCGACAAGGGCTTCCCGCGCCCCGGCGGCTTCGGCAAATTGGTGGCGGCCAAGCTCACGCCGCCGGACGAAATGCCGGACCACGACTTCCCCTTCATCCTCACCACCGGGCGCCAGCTCGAGCATTGGCACACCGGCGCCATGACGCGGCGCGCCACCGTCCTCGACGCGCTCGAGCCGGGCGCGGTGGCTTCGCTGTCGCGCGGCACCTTCGAGAAGCTGCGTATCGCGCCCGGCGATAAAGTGCGGGTGACCACACGGCGCGGTGAAGTTGAACTCGCATCGAGACAAGACGACGCCATTCCCGACGGCGTGGTGTTCATCCCCTTCGCCTATGTCGAGGCGGCGGCCAACATGCTGACCAACCCGGCGCTCGATCCCTTCGGCAAGATTCCGGAGTTCAAGTTCTGCGCGGCAAAGGTGGAGCCGGCGTTGCCGCGGCAGGAAGCGGCGGAGTAACGCGCACTGGTTTTTAGAGCCGCACGTGGACAAATCAATTTTAGTGACCGTCGAAACGGTCTAATCGGCATGCTGGCGGGACAGTCCGAAAGTGTCCCGTATTGAACAGACAGTTCCCAGTCAAATAAACAGACTAGATTAGCGTCGATATAGCTTCGGTCTCGGTGATTGAGAGACGCGGCGGCGTTCGCGCGCGCTTGCGGGAGGCTACGATGACGATCGTTCCGCTCCGATATGTTGCGTTCGACGACCCGATCCAAGACGTTTCGTTCGACGACGCCGTGACCTCGGCTATGGGCGAGGTGTTCGACCGCACCTGTGCGTCGCTCCGTCAATTCGGAATATCGGACACGGTGCGTGAGACTATTGCAAAGTGGCTTATTGAAGCGGCCAAAAACGGCGAACGTGATTTCAGCCGCTTCTATCCTCAGGGGCAGGAAGCTTTTGGCGTCGCAGATGTGTCGATGCCGGTTTTAGGCGTAGGCAACGATCCCCCCCACCCAGCCTATGCTTCGGTCACGCAGGCAGCGTGATCAAAGAGAGCCCGGCTAGTCCATTAGCCGGGCTCTCGCTTTATTGACCACCGCGATGGGTGACAATATTTCTCTTAGTCCTCCCCATACCGAGGCGGCCGGCAGGACGACGCGTGCTTGGCGCCGCAATGAACACCGATGCTGGCGCTCGCGGTCACGCCGGCTTTTTGTTCCTGAAATAAGCCTCGACCTCGCCCGTGAGCTTGATCGTCAGCGGATTGCCGAAGCGGTCCAAGGCTTTCCCGGCGGCGACGCGGATCCAGCCTTCGCTGACGCAGTATTCCTCGACATTGGTCTTCTCGACGCCCTTGAAGCGGATGCCGACATCGCGCGCGAGCGCCTCGGCATTGAAGTAGGGGCTGGCGGGATCGTTGCTGAGCCGGTCGGGCGGCGTGTCGGTGGGGTCGGACATAACCGGGGTTCTAGCAAGCCCTGCCGCTGCGGCAAGAGGCTGAGGCCGCCTTGCTCGGTAGTTCCAGGCGGCGCCGTCCTATCCGTGTTCTGTCTCGATCCCCTCCAAATTTCTCCCTGCATAATAGATACCGTGAATCGCCACCGGTCGGATCGCGCGTCGGACTTGGAACAAAATGGTCGCGCGCCGGCGAAACCCAACCGTGCGTAAACCCGGCCGAAGGTCGTCGCGCTTCGTCCCGCGCTCGGGCATGGTCGCAAAACCGAGACAATAAGCCTCGATCGACTCGATGAAGCGAAGCGCGATCTCCGCGCCGGCGCGCTCGGCGATGTAATCGTAAATGGCGTTGAGGTCGGCTTCGGCGGGTGCGCTGAAGACGACGGTGTAGGTCATCGCGCCGGACGTTTGGTCCGCTTGGCGTGTCGCTCGCGCAGGCGCGCGAACACTTTCTCCGCTGGCTCGCCTTGCGGCTTGCGCTTGTAGGCGTCGTAGCGCGCCACGCCTTCGCTGCGCAGCCAATCCTCAAGCGCCGCGTCACGTTCGCTCAGCGCCCGCAGCCCGTCGCGGATAACCTCGCTCTCGGTGGCATAGGCGCCGGAGGCGACCTTGTCCTTCACCGCCTTGGCCATGTCGCGGGGTAGCGTAATGCTGAGCGATTGGGTCTTGCGCATCGCGGTTTTCCCGTTTGCACGGGAAACATAGTGCACGATTAAATCCTATTCAAGCCGGCGGCGAACGCGACTTGACTATATTCCTATCTTCGCTTATATTGGCTTCATCCTCCCCGATACCGAGGGCGTTCTCATGAGACGTCAGGAGGGCGGGGGAGGATGCGGCGCCCGCGGGCAAGGCTCGTAACCTTGCACTCGGGAGGCCCGGGACTCCGCCCGGGGGCACAAGGACCCCTCCGCGAGGAGCTCGCTGGACTGGGACTGGCAACGCCTCGTCCCAGGAAGCGCGGATCCGGCGCCTTGAGTCTTTCGGCGAATGCCGAGACGCGAGGCCGCTACGGAGCGCCGAGAGGCGCCCGCGCTTCGGAGACGAAGCGCGGCACGAAAGGATACGGACGCGCTTCGCGGCGCTCCGTCCCCTCGGCTTTTGCCGGGGGCGACGCCCCGCACCCCTGTGGCCGGGGGATCAAGGAAGGTCCCGCGCAAGCGGGGCGGGAAGACGGCGTACCCGGCGCCGCAAAGAATACGGGCGCTGGCGCTTGCCTTGATGGGCTTACCGCGCCGAAAGCGTAGCGAAGGCGGGCTGTTTGACAATTGAATTTGGTGAATGGCCAGCGTTGCCGCGAATTATGTTAGAAAATCGCTCGGGTTTGATAACACCGACAAGTGAGCCGTGATGTTGAACAGCCTTCGAGATTTCATTTGCGCTTGGCTTATCGCCCTGACGATTGTCTTCGGGGCCAATTGCGCTTCGGCTGCGGAAGAGCCGATCGTCATCGGCGCGATGTACAATCTCACCGGCGGCCAGCAGGATCTCGACGTTCCTTCATCGCGCGGCGCGCAGCTCGCCGTCGATGAGGCCAATCAGGCGGGCGGCGTGCGCGGCCGGCCGGTGAAACTCATTTTGGTTGACGGCGAAACAAAACCGAAAGTCATCGCGCGGAAAACCGCCACGCTCTTCAAGCAGCGGCCGGCGATTGCCGGACTGATCGGATTTTCCGATACCGACATGGTGTTGGCCGCGGCACGGCTGGCCGCGAAAAACGAGCGCGTGTTCGTGACTTCCGGCGCGACGTCGCCGCGGCTGCCGCAACAAGTTCCGCGCTATCTGTTCCTCGCCTGCTTCGGCGACAACGTGCAGGCTGCGGCCGGCGCCGAGTGGGCGGTCAAGACGCTGAAAACCCGCTCGGCCGTGGTGCTTTACCGGCGCGGCTCAACTTACGCCCAGCTGCTGCATGGCTATTTCGAGACCCGCTTCAAGCAACTGGGCGGCAAGGTGCTGGCGGTGCGCGCCTATACGCCCGCCGATGTCGCGGCGAAGGTGAACGACCTGCCAAAGGCCGACCTGGTGTATCTCGCAGGGCAGCCCGACGACGTACCGGCCGCGATAGCGGCCCTGCGCGGCGCCGGCATTAAAACGCCGATCCTTGGCGGCGATGGGCTCGATATCGGCGACGCCTGGAAACAGGTCGCCCAGGCCGACAACGTCTATTTCACCACCCACGCCTATCTCGGCGCCGACAATCCGGACGCTCGCGTGCAGCGGTTCCGCGCGGCTTTTGCCAAGGTCTATCCGGGCAAGGAGCCGGACGCGTTCACGGCGCTCGGGTACGACGCCGCCAAATTGTTGATGGCCGCGATTGCTTCTGCCGGCAGCGCCAAACCGAAGGCGGTGCGCAAGGCCTTGGCTGCGACGACCGACTTCGCTGGCGTGACCGGCACCATCAGCTATCGCGGCGGCAGCCGCATTCCGGCGAAGTCGGTCAGCATCATGTCGGTGACAAAGGGCCGGCAAAGTTTCGTGGCCAGCGTGCTGCCGGAGAAAATCCCGGCGCCGTAACAAGGCGTCGATGCCTCAGTGCACGGTGCGGCTTTCGCCCTCGACCACGCGCATCTCGATACGGCCGATCAAATCGGCGCGCATCGCTTCGCTCGCTTGCAGCGCGCTTTCCGTCTGCGTCCAGGTGGTGGCGTTGGAGCCGAGCAGAACGATGCCGCCGATGACCGCGGCCAAGGCGGCGAAAGCGATTGCCGGCCAGAACGGCACCAGCAACAGAATGGTCAGCACGAGCCAGATCGCGCCGGCGCCGATTGCGAGTTTGGCGGCGAAGGAAAACTTGCGGCAGTGCTCGATCGCCTCGGTCAGCGCCTCGATATGCGCCTCGATGCGCGCAATGTTCTGCTGCGAGCTGTCGCCGTCCATGGCGCGAGCCTAGCGCGATGGCGCAAGAGTTGACAAGAATTGACAGAATTGACACGAATCGAAATGGCCGGGCAATCGGCCCGGCCATGACACAGATTTGCAGTGTTAAGAGAGTCGCCCGCGTCAGCCGCGCTTGTTGGGCACCAGCCGCTTGGCGATGTCCTTGATGACGGTGACCGAATTATAGGTGTCGACGCCGTTGTCCAAGGCTTGGTAATCGACGGTCACTTGGTCGCCGACATTCAGCTCCGGGATCGTGACAGTGTTCGGAATATCCGAAAACTGCGACTGGTCTTCCAGCGTGATGGTGCGGCTGGCCGCATCCCAAGCGGTGACGGTCGCGGTGACACTGTCGGACAAGGCTGGGCCGATGCTCGCCGCGAGCAAACCGGCTGCCACTAAAAGCGCGCGCGCAGACATGGTCGAAATCCTTTCAGGATTCGTGAGACGTTGAATTGTCGCTGCGGCTCATTTCGCGACCGGCTGTCCGCCGGTGGCTTGGGTCCGCGGCCTTTCCGGCCGGGGCTTGCGCGGGGCGCGTTTCATTCCGCATTGGCGGATATGGGAAGCATCTATGGCGCGATTGCGGCGGCGCGCGGCGCGGCGAAAAGATTACGCGGTGTTTATGCGCCAGCCGCAAAGTTCCGCCGGCGGCGCTGAGGACTAGGGCGCGTGCGCCATGAAATAAGCGAGGTCCACCAGAGCCTTGTCGTCCAGCGGATAGAGCACCTCGTTCATCGCCGCGCCGCCGCCGAAGCGCTTGTCGCTCTTATATTCGCGCAGCGCCTTCAACAGGTAATCCTCGCGCTGGCGGGCGATGCGCGGGATCTGGTCGTGGCCGGCATAATCCGCGTTGTGGCAGACCCCGCAGCGGTTTTCCTCGGCCAGTTTCTTGCCGCGCGCCATGCGGGCAGCATCGGGCGCGTCTTCCAGTTTTGACGGCGGCGGCAGTTTCACGATGAAGGCGGCGGCTGCGCGCAGATCGTCATCGCTCATGCCCTTCATCATCTCGTTCATGAGGTCGAATTTGCGCTGGCCCTCGCGAAAGCCGACGAGCTGATAGAGCACGAACAGCTCCGGCTGGCCGCCGAGCGAAGGCGTTTCCGGCGCCGAGGAAACGCCTTTGTCGCCGTGACAGGCGACGCATTGCTCTTTGCGTTCGTCGAAAACGCCGGCGGCTGCTGCCGCCGCGCTCATCAGGACGAACGATAAAGTGAGGACAGTCCGGCGCAGCGTCATGCTCCGCAAGTGCAAAAAATTAGCCGTCATGACCGGGATTGTCCCGGCCATGACGGATCGAAGGTCGGATCACTTGCCGAAAGTAATGCGATAGACCGCGCCGTTCCAGTCGTCGGAGACCAGCAGCGCGCCGTCTTTCGCCACCAGCACGTCGACCGGCCGGCCGACATACTGGTTGGCCTTTTCGTCGATGAAGCCGGTGATGAAATCCTCCGGCGGGCCCTTGGCATTACCCTTGGCATCGAGTTGCACCAAGAGCAGGCCAGCGCCGAACTTCTTGGTCCGGTTCCATGAGCCGTGACGGGCGATGATGATCGAGTTCTGGTACTTCTTGGGGAACATTTTGCCGGTGTAGAAGCGCATGCCGAGCGGGGCGCCATGCGGTCCGGTCAGCGCGATCGGCGGCGTGTAGTCCTTGCAGTCGTGACCCCAGCCGAATTCCGGGTCGGCGATATTGCCCTGGTGGCAATAGGGGAAGCCGAAGTGCTGCTTGCCCGGCTGGCTGATGCGGTTCAATTCGCCGTTCGGCAAATCTTCCGACATCCAATCGCGGTTGTTGTCGGTGAAGTAGAGCTGCCCGTTCTTCGGATTGAAGTCGAAGCCGACGGTGTTGCGGATGCCGCGCGCCACCACCTGCTCGTCGCTGCCGTCAAACTTGATGCTGCGGATCTGGCCGTGTGTGTCTGGCGGCAAGCAGATGTTGCAGGGCGACGAGTTTGACACATAAAGACGATTGTCGGGACCGACGGCGAGGAAGCGCCAGCCGTGCGGCCGTTGCTCGCCGAGCTTGTCGTAGATCACTTGCAGCTTGGGCGGGTTGTCGAGATGATCCTCGATGTTCTCGGCCTTGGAAATCTTGGTGTGCTCGGCGATGTAAAGCGTGCCGTTGTGGAAGGCGAGGCCGTTCGGCCAGTCGAGACCCTGATAGAGGACCTTGTTTTCTTTCTTGCCGTTCTTGTCGACCACGGCCCAGACTTTGTTCGCTTGCCAGTTGCCGACGAACAGCGTGCCTTTGTCGCCCCAGCGCAGCGTGCGCGCATTGGGAATGCCGCTGGTATAGACCTCGATCTTGAAGCCCTTCGGCAGCTTGAGCTTGGCGATCGGCAGCTTGTCGGCCGGCGTCGGCAGCGGCGGCGGCGCGACCGGCGCGAGCTTCATGGCGCCAGGCTGGTTGGGTCGGCCGAAGAGCGGCGTGCCGGGCTTGGGTTCGTCGTCGGCTCGCGCGGGCAGGCTGGCGATCAGCATGGCAGTCGCGAGGCAGGCGAGGACGCCGCCGCGCGCGGTTTTCAATGCGATCATGGTCTTCCTCCCTTGCGGAAGCCCTGCATTGGCCTTTAGGCTCGCGTCCGGGCGAAAGTCATGCACGGGGCGCCTGGGCATCCGTCGCCGTTAGTCTCTCCCCGCGGCGGGCCGAGTGCAAGGGTAGGGGCGCCGAGCATGCCGCATCGCAACCGCCGCCCCGATGCCGCCGCTTTTGCCGGATGAACTTTGTCCTCGTGCGGGCGGTCCCGCCGGGGGCGTCATTGTAGCAGCGAGCAAGGTCATGAGATTTTCATCGCATTTATTGAGTGTTGGAGTGCTGCTGGCGTCGGTCACATTCGCTGCCGCCGCCACCAAGCCCGGTTACGTCCTTGCCACAGTGAACTTGCGCGCCGCGCCGAGCAGAGGTGCCGAAATCCTCACCAAGATTCCCGGCGGCACTTTGATCAATTTCGGCGGCTGCTCGGAAGGATGGTGCGAGATCACCTGGAAGGAAAAAACCGGCTACGCGATCCAGACGGCACTCGATCTGAGCGGGCACGTGCCGCGCACATCACCCGGCTATCGTACGGCGTCGCGGCCGCCGGGCTATCGGCCCAGGGGCTTTGTGGTCGACGAGCCGATCTACTACGATCCACCGCCGCCGGTCGTGTATTACGACGGCCCCTTTTGGCCGCGCCGCTTCTGGCGCCGCGGGTGGTGGTGAGCAAAAGTCGCTAGCGGCGCGCGCCGCCATACGGGCGCAACCGACGATCTTGCACTAGCGGGTGGCGCTGTCCGTCGGCGCGCGCATGTTCAGCCAGGGGTCGGTCTTGTTCGTCTTCGCTGCGTCCTGCGTGTGCTTGCGCATGGTTCGGTATTCTTTGTCGATCTCGGCATTGCGCTTGGCCTTGGCTTCCTCCTCAATCTGTGGCCCGGTTTTTTCCTTCCCGCCGCCGCCAAGTTGCGCGAAAGCTGGCCCGGTCAGCAAAGTCGTCGCCAATGCCGCTGCGGTAAAAATTCTCATGACACTACGCATGGCCTGATCGCTTAAGCGCTCCCGGTTGCACCATCGCATCATAGGATAGTTGGGCTTGTGGGCAAAGTTGCGGTATTCGAACGAAATGCGTCAAAGCAGGCCGGGCAAACGGTGAAAAGCAGGAAGCCGACCGGCATTTATGCTAAGATATGGTCTCAACCCTTGGGACAATAAGGCCATGTCGCTCGCTACCGAAAATCCGCTTCCGCTTGGCCTTGGCTCACCGCGCCACGATTGGACGCGGGACGAGATCGGCGCGCTGTTTGCGCTGCCGTTTCCCGAATTGATATTCCGCGCCGCGCAGACGCATCGGGAAAATTTCGACCCGGCCGAGGTTCAGATTTCGACCTTGTTGTCGATCAAGACCGGCGGCTGCCCGGAGGACTGCGCCTATTGTCCGCAGGCCGCGCGCTACGACACCGGCGTCGATGCCGAAAAGCTGATGAGCCTCGACGCCGTGCTCAAGGAAGCGCGCGCGGCCAAGGCCGGCGGCGCCTCGCGCTTCTGCATGGGCGCCGCCTGGCGTTCGCCCAAGGACCGCGACCTCGACAGCGTTTGCGCCATGGTGGAAGGCGTCAAGGCGCTGGGCCTGGAGACCTGCGTCACCCTCGGCATGCTTGAGGGCGAGCAGGCACGGCGGCTCAAGCGCTCGGGACTCGACTATTACAACCATAACCTCGACACCTCGCCGGAATATTACGGGGAGATCATCACGACCCGCACCTATCAGGATCGCCTCGACACGCTCGGTCATGTTCGTGACGCGGGTATCAATGTCTGTTGCGGCGGCATCGTCGGCATGGGTGAAACACCGGAAGACCGCATCGGCATGATCGCCGCGCTGGCCAGTCTGCCGGTGCATCCCGAGAGCGTGCCGATCAACATGCTGGTGCGCGTCGAAGGGACGCCGCTGACCGATACGCCAAAAATTGATGCGCTTGATTTCGTGCGCACCATCGCGGTCGCGCGCATCTGTATGCCGGGCTCGGTGGTGCGGCTCTCCGCCGGTCGCGAGGACATGAGCGAGGAGACCCAGGCGCTTTGTTTCCTGGCCGGCGCCAATTCGATCTTCTACGGCCCGAAGCTATTGACCACGCCCAACCCCGGCCGTGACCGCGATATGCGATTATTGGACAAGCTCGGCTTGCGGCCGATGGAACCGTGACGCGCGCAAAATGGAGGCGACCATGTGCCACCATGTGTATGTGAGGCTCTCTGCCGAGGAAAAGAAGGAAGCCAAGAAGCTGTCGGGTATTTTGATCCCGGTTTACGCTTCGATTGTGCTTGCAGTTGTTGCCGTGGTTACGATCACCAGCGCGCCGCGTCAGGGCGAACAGATCGCCGCGACCGCGGTGCGGGCCGCGGCGCGCTAGTTGTTGCGCTAGTGCGCCGCGCCCGTGCGCGGCGTGATGGCGCCGGGGTGGCGGATCACTTCACCGGCCAGTTTGTGCGCGGCGGCGGCGGCGGCCATCGCCGAGCGGCCGGCAAGGCGCGCGGCAAGATAGCCGGCATTGAAGCCGTCGCCGGCGGCGGTCGGATCCACCGGCGTGACAACCTCGGGCACCGGCACCATGTCGCGTTCGCCCGCGACCGCGACCAGCGCGCTGTTCGGTCCGTTCTTCACCACGATCTCGTTCACGCCGAAGGCTTGCAGCCGTTCGATGGTCGCCTCCGGCGACGGATCGCCCCACAACACCGCCTCGTCGTCATAGGCCGGCAGCGCGATGTCGACGCGCTTGAGCGCTTCGGCGCACACCGTGCGCGCGCGCGAGAGATCGCCGTGCCAGCCGTGTGGGCGAAAATTGCCGTCGAAGGCAACCTTGGCGCCGTTGCTGCGGGCGAGTTCGATCGCGGCCAGAAATCGCCCAAGTCCGATATTGGAATAAAGCGAAAGCGTAATGCCGGAGAAATAGATCAAGCGTGCGGCGGTGAGGCCGACCGCGACGCGGCTCCATTGCGGCAGTTCGAGCAGCTCGCGCGCCGGCGCCGCCGCGCGCCAGGTAAAGGTGCGGCGCGCACCCTGGCGGTCGGCGTCAACCAGCGAAACCGCGGGGAGGCTGCCGGCGACGCGCAGCATGAGGTCGGTGCCGACGCCTTCGGCTTCGGCCAGCGCAAGGATCGCGTCCGAATAAGGATCGTCGCCCAATGCGCTGGCAAAGGCGACGGCTGCGCCGGCGCGGGCGAGATAGATCGCGGTATTGAAGGTGTCGCCGGCGCTCGCCAGCGCGTAGCGGCCGTCGCCGCCGCGGGTGAGTTCGATCGTCGCCTCTCCGATGCAGACCGCGCGTTTGACCGGCTCGTTCATAACGGCCTGACTATCACGGACGGTGTTGAGCGTCACCCGGTTCGTGCGGATTCGGTAGCCGCTAATTTCGGCGCGCCGAGCGCGGCGAAATAGCCGAGCGCACTCAGCAGCGCGATGCAGAAGCTCACCGGCCAGTCGGTGTAAAAGGCCATGGTGATGCCGAGCCAAGCCTCGGCCAAAGCAAGCGCGGCGGCGAGCGTGAGCCCGCTCCACAGCCCGGTGGTGAGGCGCTGCGCCGCCGCCGGCGGGCCGACCATCAGCGTGAACACCAGCAGGACGCCGACGATCTGCGCGCATTCCGATACGGCGAGGGCGACGATCGCCAGGAAAGCGGTGGAGACGAAGCGCAGTGGCACGCCCTTGGCCTCGGCCAGTTCCGGCTGCAGGCTGGCGAAGATCAGCGGCCGCATGATCGCGGCCAGCGCGACAAGCGTGATGATGCCGAGTACGGCCAGTGTGGCGATCATCGCATGGTCGACCGCCAGCACATTGCCGAACAGAAGGGCGGCCGCTTGCGTGGCAAACGACGTGTAGTAGTGCAGGAACAACAGCCCGAAGCCGAGCGCCAGCGCCAGCACGATGCCAATGGCGACGTCGCGGTTGCTGATGCGCTCGCTCAACAGGCCCATGGCGATGCCGGCCGCGAGCGTAAAGCCGATGAGGCCCCAGAGCGGCGCCAGGCCGATCAGCCCGGCGCCGGTGGCGCCGGCAAATCCGATATGGGAGAGCGCGTGGCCGGCGAAAGTCTGTCCGCGCATCACCAGGAAAAAGCCGACAAGGCCCGACACCACCGCGACGATCCCGGCGGCGGCGAAAGCGTTGGTCATGAATTCATATTGGAACATGACGGCCTCTCAATTCGTCATGCCCGGCCGTGGGCCGGGCATCCACGCCTCGACCGGCGTGAGGCGTGGATGGCCGGGACGAGCCCGGCCATGACGGAGGGGTCGACGATCAATGATGATGCCCATGCCCATCGCCGTGCTCGTGTTGATGCGCGGAGGTCTCTACGTCGCGGCCGCGCGACATCACGAAGATATGGCCTTGCGTGCGCACCACCTCGATCTCGGTATCGTAGAGCCGCGATAGCACCGGCGCGGTGATCACCTCATCGACGCTGCCGAGCACGGCCTGGCCGTTGCCGAGATAGAGCACGCGGTCGAGCGTACCGAGCAGCTGATTGAGCTCGTGCGCTGAGAACAATACGGTGATCTTGCGCTCGCGGCAGACCTTGCGCACCACATCGATCGCGACTTCCTGATGGCGAGCATCGAGGCTGATCAGCGGCTCGTCGAGCAGCAACAATTTGGGCGAGCCGATCAGCGATTGCGCGAGCAGCAGCCGCTGCCGCTCGCCGCCCGACATCTCGGACAGCGGGCGCCGGCCAAGCTCGCGCGCGCCGACGGCGTCGAGCGTCTCTTCGATCATGATGCGGTCGTGGCGCGTCAGCGAGGGCAGGCCCCAGCGCTCGCCATTCAGCGAGGCGCCGATGAAATCGAGGCCGCGCACGCGCAGGTCGGGCAGCACGGTGCGCAGCTGCGGCAGATAGCCGATCGCCGGATCGCCGCGCTTGGGTTCGCGCCCGAACACGCGCACGGTACCGGCGCTCGGCGGCAGCAGGCCGAGGATGGCGCGCAGCAGCGTGGTCTTGCCGGCGCCGTTGGGTCCGAGCACACCGATAAATTCGCCGGCGCCGATGGCGAAGCTGGCGTCGGCGAGGATTGTGCGGCCGCCGAGCGCGATGGTGGCGTGGTCGAGCGCGACGACGTTCATGATTGTCTGTTTGTCATCCCGGGGCGCATGCTGGACTTATTGCCGGCCGCGTTTGGCACGGACCCGTTAACTCGCGCCCCGTAACGACGATAGCTTCAAGAGCTCGGCCCGGCCAGCGCCTTTTCGGTGTCGTTGACCTCGCCCAGCATCCACTGTTGGAACGTCATGCCGGGCGGCAGGGTCTCGGTCACTGCGACCACGGGAATCTTCGCGGCACGCGCGATGGTCACGAGATGCTGCACAATCTTGTCGGATGCCTGCTTGTTGTAGAACATCACGCGAACCTTGTGCTCCTTGAGGTCGCGCTCAAAGGCCGCGACGTCGCTGGCGCTCGGTTCAGTGCTGTTCATGATGGAAAGCTGGAATTGCTCGTTGTGCATCTTCAAGCCGAGCGCTTCGGCCATGTAGCCGAAGACCGGCTCGCTCGCGGTCACCGCGACGCCTGAATATTTTTTGCGGATGGCGCCGATCTTGTCGTCGAGCGGTTTGAGCGAGGCTAGGAACGTCGCAAGCCGCGCGTTATAGTCGGCGGCATGCGCGGGGTCGGCCGTGCCGAGCGCCGCCGCCAGCGCCTTGGCGACCGCCGGCATGGTGGCGGGGTCGTACCACAGATGCGGATTGTCGCCGGCCTTTCTGTGTACGAGGTCGGCGGCGACGATCACGCTGCGGCCCGGCGTCGGCGTCACCGCCAACAGCTTCGGAATCCAGGGATCGTAGTCGGCGCCGTTGTAGATGACGATTTGAGCGGCGGCGAGCTGGCGCGCCACAGAGGGCGAAGTCTCGAACAGATGCGGGTCCTGCTCGGGATTGTTCATGACGCTGACGACCTCGACCTGCAGGCCGCCGATCTGATGAGCGATACTGCCGTAGAAATTCTCCGCCGCCACCAGCTTGACCGGGCCGGCGGCCTGAATGGGCGAGGCAAAGCCAAGACCGAACAGCAGAGCGAAGGTGAAGCCAATCACGCGTGTCATGGGGGCGGAACCTTGTTTGCGTATGATCCTCAGCGCGGGGTGCAATATGTAACATTATAACATATCGTGGACAAGGCCCTTCAACCGGACAGTTTGCAGCCGGCGTTGAAAAGTGGTTGAGCAGAATTCAGAAGCCCCCAAGGCTGGAAAATGGAGGATGACGATGCCCACAAGCGTCAAGCAAATGATGGAAGCAAGCGGAGGCGCCGTCGATAGGCCGATCGAACCGGGAATGTAAGGTCGTTGCTCATTCGATCGCCTGCCGCCACCGCTCTTCACGCGTCGCTTGGCGACGTAGCCCCCGGCGCAGGGGCGTGCGATGCGGCTGTTTTTTTATTCTCTTCGGGCTTGTCCTCGCTGCGACGGCGATCTCGCTGTGGCCGCGACTGGCGATGCAAGCGACCGCGCCTGAGCCAAGTCCGGCGACCGACGGGCGGCGCGAACAGCGCGGCGGCTCGACGATGAAATGACGAAAATTGTCGGTTGGTTCTTAACAACCTACAGAGGTTTTCTGGTAAAAGGATTCGAATTGCGAGAAGGAGCGGGAATCAATGGCAACGCTTCTGGGTCAGCGTCCGAAAAGATCCGTGTACCAGCGCGGCGTGGTCGTCTGCAGGAAATGCGCGTCCCCGATTCCTGTCTATAGAATCAAGGGACTGGCCGAAGAATTCTCGGTCACTTGTCCGAAGTGCCGGGATCGGGGCATTTATTCGAAACGCGCGATGACCTTTGAGATGTTGCCCGAGCGGCGAAAGAAGCCGCGGAAATAGCGATCGGCGGTATTTCGGATTTGCGGCGCGGCGGAGCACGACGGCGCCGAAATTCATCGTCGCGGTTCTTCGAGCGGCTTGCTCATTGTTCCTTGATCGCGCGTTTCATGATCGCGATCCACATGGGCGCGCCCACGGCCGTGGACAGGGGCATGCCCTGACCGAGGCTGATCTTTTTATTTTCGCCGATCGTGTAGCCGCCGGAGATCGCCTCCCATCCTTCCGCGCCAAGCTTGTTGAGCGTGGCCTGGAAGGTGTCCGCGATATCCGCTTTGATGATTTGATATTCCCAATTCATGGTGTTCCACCGTCTTGAGGCCGCCTGCAGACTGCGCGCCCACGAGCGTGCCAAGAGCGCATCGGCTAGCACACCAGCATTAACAAAGTGGCCGGGGGGGGTGGGCGGCAAGCGACAGAGGCTATAGCGGAGCGCCTGCGCTCAGGTCTGATCGCCGTATCGCTCGGCAACGGCGGCGGTGACGAACATTTTGCGGCCTTGCCGGCCCGGATTCGTGCCATGCGCGGCGCACCAGTCCGCGAAAGTGGACGGATCGATGCGCACCCGCATCACCGGATGGCCGTAGGCCTTGAGGCCTTTCTCCATCTCTTCCGCCATCTTGCGCCACTCGACCCATGTATGCGGCATCGTGTTGCCGTCGTCGAATAGCTTCAGCAGCGCAGAATAGTCGGCTTCATCGATCCAATAGGCGCCGACCGCGGGGAGAGGTTTTTCGTCAGAGGGGATCATGTGAATGATCCTAGCACACGACAGCGCGGCTACGCGTGTTCGTCGTGTTGTGCCGCTAAAGCGTACCTTGGGCTGGAAACGATTAGCGCGTGAGCACGATGAAATCGGTGTCGGCGTCGGTCTCGTCGCTGAGCGGATTGTCCGACACGATGAGCGAAGAGCCGGGCAATAGCAGCGCGGAAATCCGCTCGATCGCTTGCGGCGGCAGCGTGATGCGGTCAAGCGCCTCGGATGCGGTCGACGCCGGCACGGCCGGTTCAGCCTCCACAGTCTTGCCGCCGCGATGGCGCTTGCCGGTATGGCTGACGTGATGGCGGTAGGTGCTTGGGATCGACACCACCATCCAACGCATCGCCTTGCCGTCGTCCTTTAACCCCATGGCTGTGAACACATGCGTGCCGATCGGGTGATCAGGCTCGCTGATGGTCACCGGCATGTCGAACAGCGGCGTGGTGCCCTGACGCACGAAAACTTTGTTTTGTTTGAGGCTCACGAACACCGATATCGGTTTGTCCGGATGCGGCGGTTCGCTCGCCGGCTTGGGGGTGACCGGCAATATGGCGATGGCGCCGGTCGCGTCGGTCTTGGTAGCGGCGCCAGTCCGCTTTACCGGTCCGGATGTATTGGCGGCGAAGCTGATGGCGTCCTTGGCCGTTGCGGACGCAGCGGTGATCGCCGCCACTTTTTCCTCCAGCGGCTTGGGAACGAAGAGCTTTGGATGCACGATCCCGGCGGGCGCCGTCGGCTCGCGCGTTATGATCACCCGCGCGCCGACTTTGGTCGTGTGAAACAGCCGTACCGCGAAATCCTCCGGCAGGCGGATGCAGCCGTGCGAGGCCGGATAGCCGGGCCGCGGCCCGGCGTGCATGGCGATGCCGGACCAGGTGACGCGCTGCATATAGGGCATCGGCGCGCCGCTGTAGATGTTCGATTGATGCCACTTGGCTTTCGACAGGACGGTAAAGACCCCGAGCGGCGTTGGGTGCCCCGGCATCCCGGTGGAAATCGGTGCCTGCATGACGAGGCCATCTTGGCCATAGACCACGACCTGCTGTTTGGCGATTTCGACGATGATCTGGAACGGGCCTTGCGGGCGCGGCTCCTTATGCGCAGTCTCGTGTTTGCTATGCTTGGCCGCCCGGTGCTTATGCAGCGGCTTGGCCGCTGGCGGCCTTTCCGCATACCAATTCGGCTGGCGCCACTGGCCCGGAAAGCCGAAAAAATCGGCAGCCGCCGGCGGCGCCAATATCAACATGAACGCGAGCCCGGCGGCGAGCGCCGGGCCGCATGCAAAAACCCCCGTCAGCCTCACGAAATAATACCCCCGCCCAGTCCGAATCGTTTCCGTCAGTGTACAGCCAGCATAATACGAGGGAATGCGGAAGCAATTCCGCGCGCCCGCTTGCGCCCCGCTTGCCACATTTCCCAGGCCCCTTGGTCGTCGCCGCCCACGGGACCTCCAATCGGAATCTTACCGGCTATCTCGGCAACGGCAAGATGGCCCTGCCGACGCGTAAGCCCTACGAGCCGCACGGCGAGCGGGCATTCTTCGCTCGCACTGATGCAGGTCGCTCGAATAGTGCGCAGGCGAAGCTTGTCCGCCGATTTGGATTCATCGGCGGTGGCCGACGAATTTGCGGATTTGGCCGACGCAATTTTCCACATTTTTGTCGAACTTCGGACCAACTAAAGCCCGCTCACCCGTCGCATCATTAACCAAGCTGTCCGGCCGCTTGGGGGAAAGAAGCGGCAATCTGCCGACGGGGGACGAGGCGATGGAAGCTGAACGGCCGGCACAATTCGTGTCCGACATTTTGCCGGCGCGCATCGATCCCATCCATGCTGTGCATTGCGCGTTGCTCCGAGGCCGCAAGCCGCGAGCGTCGGCGCGCGTCGATGCGTCTGCTTCCCCGCAAAGCTTCCGAATCAAATTCAACAGGAGACTGACGATCAGCCACTGAGCTGTTGTTGAACGTGGTGCAACGATTGGAGTAACCCATGAGTACGTTGAGCCAACACGATGCTTTCGATCCAAACGGTCCGCTATATTATGCGCCGCCCAATGTGCGTGGTGGCTTTATCGACCCGCAGTCAATCCGGCTTCAGCCGGACACCGTCAGACAATCGGAGTTCGAACCTTCTGGCCCGCCGCCGCAGCCTCTTCATCCTGCCTATGTTGAGGACGAGCTTCCCGAAGCGTTCCGGCGTCTGATCGAAGTTGAATTCAAATCATATTCACGGCGCCGTGCGCGCCGGTCGGCGTGGAGACGCGTGGCTTTTGCCGTCGTTGCCAGCCTCGGTGCCGGCGCCGGCATCGCTCTCGGAATCGCTCCGGCCGGTAAGCCGGCAGTGCAGGAGACGGCGCCGCCGAATCTGATGGTCGAGGACGGCAGCACCATCGCCAATATGCCGCTGGGGCTCGGCGTCAGCGTGACGAATTACACGCCCGACGAAACGGTCGAGCTCAGCGGGTTGTTGGCAGGGGCCGTGGTGAGCGCCGGCACCGCTTCGGCGCCCGGCCAATGGCGCCTCAATGTCGACGACTTGCCGACGGCCCTGGTGACGCCGCCGCGCGACTATGTCGGTGCGATGGACCTTGTCGCCGAGGTGCAGGCCGGGGATGGCCGCACGGTCGCAAGCCAGCCGCTTCGGCTTTATTGGCGGCAGGCGCGCGACGCCGGGCAAGGCGACGTGGCAAAACTGCAAAGCCGCGCGGACGTTGCCCCTGCCGTCGCCAGCGTTGCGCCGTCGGCCAAGGTGAGGGAGATCGATCCGGCCGAAGTCGCAGCCTTGTTGAAACGGGCCGAAGCGCTGATGTCGAACGGCGACCTGCCGGCTGCCCGGCTATTGCTGCAACGGATCAGCGAAACGCATAACGCCCGCGCGGCCTATGACCTTGCCACCACCTACGACCCCACGGTGATCGCGGCGCTCGGCGTTGTCACCGCGGCTTCCGATCTCGCGCTTGCGCGCAAGTGGTACGAGCGGGCGCGCGACTGGGGCGCGGTCAATGCGTCGGCAAAGCTTGATGCGCTCGCGAGCGCAGCCAAATAGCCGTCGCGCCGCTACCGGAATGCATTCGCGGGCGCCGATGGGGATTGGGCCCGCGCAAGCACAAGAAGTCGTTTTATGGGGGAGGCTTAAGAACATGCTCAAATTCGTGCGCGGCACCTGCTTTGCGGGGATGGCGCTTGCGGTTTTCGCCATGGGTTCGGCGGTCATGGCCGAACCGGGAGAGGTCGATCCTGCTCAGGTCAGCGAAGGCTTGACCGCGATCTTCAATTACGGGCGCGACACCCAATCGACCAGGGACCGCCTCAACGCCAACACGATCACGATCATGACCGGCACGATCGGCGGGACCTATGTGCAGATTGGCGCCGATCTTGCGTCGTTGTTGGACAATGGCGAGGAGCTTCGCGTCCTTCCCATCGTCGGACGCGGCTCGGTGCAGAGCCTCGCGGACATTCTGTATTTAAAGGGAGTTGATCTCGGCATAATTCGTTCCGACACCCTCGACTATCTCGAGAAGAAGGGATACGCGCGCAATCTCAAAAGGCAACTGACCTACGTCACCAAACTCTACAACGAGGAAATGCACGTCATCGCCTCCAAGGCGATCCGCAAGCTTTCCGATCTTGACGGCAAGACCGTGAGCGTCGACATGCCCAACGGCGGCACGTTCATCACGGCGATTACGGTTTTCGAGCGTCTCGGCATCAAACCGAAATATGTCTACGTCGAACAGCGGCGCGCCTATGAAAAATTACGCAAAGGCGAAATCGATGCGATGGTTGCGGTGCAGGGGGCCCCTTCGAAGTTCACGACGCAAATCAAAGACGATCGCTTTCATTTTGTTCCGATCGATTACGCCGCCCCGCTGCAAGTCGATTATCTGCCGGCGCAGTTGAAGTCGGAGGATTATCCGGCGCTGATTCCCGCCGGCAAGCGGGTCGACACGATCGCCGTGCCGGCCATTCTTGCCGCCTACAACCGCGACCCGGCTACCGAGCGATACCGCAAGGTGGCGCGCTTCGTCAGAGCGTTCTTTGAACGATTCAAGGAATTCCAAAAGCCGCCATTTCATCCCAAATGGAAAGAGGTTGTCCTCGGCGCGCCGCTGAGCGGCTGGAAACGTTTCCAGGCGGCGCAGGAATGGCTCGATGAGCACGCCAACGGCGCCATGTCCGACACGCGGCGGCAGTTCAACAAATTCTTGGCAACGCGGACATCTGCAGCGGGGGCCATGGCGAAGGCGACGCCGGATCAGAACGCCGCGCTGTTTCAGCAATTCCTCGAATGGCAGAAGGATTCAGTTGAAAAGCCCCCACCGCGGCAGGTCCATAAACACAGGGCAAAACGTGCCAAGGCCGAGAAGCGGGTCAAGCCCAAACCGGCCGAGGATGACGCCAAGGACGACGCCGAAAAGAAGTCGGAGTCAGACCCGCCGCCCGAGCCGGAGCCGCAGACCGCGGCCAACAGCGGCCTAAACCCGCGGGCTTATTATTATCGCGGTCGGCCTTAGGCTCGCAAAGCAGGCGGGGTCGACGTTCACCGGCCTTTTTCCATTGCCGGCGGCGAGTAGGTCCGCACCGGACCTGCGCCCATTGCCGTTTTGCTTCGTGGGCTCATACTCCCTATATCTCCTGGCCATGGAGTAGCCCGCCGCAATGTCAGCCCCCGCCACGTCCGAAAAAATCCCCGTCACCGTGCTCACCGGCTATCTCGGCGCCGGCAAGACCACGTTGCTCAACCGCATTCTGTCGGAGCCGCACGGCAAGAAATACGCCGTCATCGTCAACGAATTCGGCGAGATCGGCATCGACAACGAGCTCATCGTCAACGCCGACGAAGAAGTGTTCGAGATGAACAACGGCTGCATCTGCTGCACAGTGCGCGGCGACCTGGTGCGTATCATCGACGGGCTGATGCGGCGAAAAGGGAAATTCGACGCCATTATCGTCGAGACCACCGGGCTCGCCGACCCTGCGCCGGTGGCGCAGACCTTCTTCATGGACGAACAGGTGGGCGCCAAGACCAAGCTCGACGCGGTTGTCACCGTCGCCGACGCCAAATGGCTGAAGGACCGGCTCAAGGACGCGCCCGAGGCGAAGAACCAGATCGCCTTTGCCGACGTCATCCTTATCAACAAGACCGATCTGGTGACGCCCGAAGAATTACGTGAATTGGAAGCGCGCATCCGCGGCTTAAATCCTTACGCCAGGCTGCACCGTACCGAGCGCGCAAAAATTGCCCTCGACGAGGTGCTCGGGCGCAACGCCTTCGATCTCGACCGTATCCTCGACATCGAGCCGCAATTCCTCGAGGCTGACGAGCACGACCACGATCATCACCATGATCACGATCACAGCCACGGCGATCATGATCATCATCATGGCGGCGGGCTCAAGCACTATCATGACGAAGAGATGCAGTCGGTCGCGCTGCGCACCGACAAGCCGCTCAACCCCGACAAGTTCTTCCCGTGGGTCCAGGACCTCGTCGCCAAAGACGGGCCGAACATTCTGCGCTGCAAGGGCATCCTCTCGTTCAAGGACGATCCCGAGCGCTTCGTGTTCCAGGGCGTGCACATGATCCTCGACGGCGACCACCAGCGCGCCTGGGGCGCCGACGAGAAGCGCGAGAGCCGCATCGTCTTCATCGGCCGCAATCTGCCGGAAGAGCGCATCCGCCAGGGCTTTGAAAGCTGTGTGGCATAAGGGCGCGCCGCTCCGCACAACACAGAAGTGTCGTCCCCGCCGAGGCGGGGGTCCAGTAACCCAAGAGCCCGCCGTGATTACTGGATTGCCCGCTTTCGCGGGCAATGACAGCCGAAGTATAAGGCTGCCTTGATGTCCTCCACCGACGCGCCCTTACCCTCGCTTGCCGACCGCGTCCGTCCAGTGGACGCCGGTGGCGCCGTCTTCGGCGTGCATTTCCTTGGCCAGACGCCGGTGTTTGTGCTGGGTGAGGAAGTGCTGCTATTCGCCGACGAGAACGGCGAGAAGCGTATCCCTGTCCACGCCGGCGCGATCCTGGCGAGCGCGGCCGACGGTGAGCGCATCGTCACCGGCGGCGATGACGGCACCTTGGTCGAGACCGAGGCGTCCGGCGCGCACCGTGTGGTTGCCACCGACGACAAGCGCCGCTGGATCGATCAGGTGGCGCTGGGGCCGGACGGCGCGTTCGCCTGGTCGGCCGGCAAGACCGCGCATGTGCTCACCGGCAAAGGCGAGCAGCGAAGCTT
The DNA here is from genome assembly GCA_963810255.1 of uncultured Alphaproteobacteria bacterium. Lineage (GTDB taxonomy): Bacteria > Pseudomonadota > Alphaproteobacteria > Rhizobiales > Xanthobacteraceae > Pseudolabrys. The sequence goes on from CAWEMT010000004.1 coordinate 137,006, forward strand.
CGATGCATCATCCACCGTCGCCGGGCTCGCCTTCGCGCCCAAAGGCTTCCGCCTCGCCATTGCCCACTACAACGGCGCCACGCTCTGGTTTCCCAACGCCGCGGGTGCCGCGCCCGAGACGCTGGAATGGAAAGGCTCGCATCTCGGCGTCGCCATTAGTCCGGACGGCAAATTCCTCATCACCACCATGCAGGAGCCGATGCTGCACGGCTGGCGGCTCGTCGACGCCAAGCACATGCGCATGTCAGGCTATTCGGCGCGCGTGCGTTCGCTGTCGTGGACCGCGGACGGCAAAAATCTCGCCACCTCCGGCTCCGAACAGCTCATTTTGTGGCCGTTCGACGGCAAGGATGGCCCGATGGGTAAGCAGCCGCGGCTGCTGGCGCAATCGAAGGCGCGCGTGTCGGTCGTTGCCTGCCATCCGCGCCAGCCGGTGGCGGCGGTCGGCCACGCAGACGGAATGGCGGTGCTGGTGCGTCTTGATGACGGCGCGCTGATTGCGGTCAAGGCCGAGGGCGCTTCGCCGGTCACCGCGCTCGGCTGGGCGGCGGACGGTCAACGGCTCGCTTTCGGCACCGAAGCCGGCGAAGCCGGCGTGTTGACGTTCTAGCTCAACGCACCAGCACGTTCTTGAACTGCCAGGGGTCGTCGCTGTCGATGTCCTCCGGGAATAGTCCGGGCCGGTCCTTGAGCGGCGTCCAGTCGGTGTACTGGCCGATCACCGGGCCGAGATAAGGCGTCTGCACTTCGAGGCAGCGGCGGAAGTCCATCTCGTCGGTCTCGACGATGCCACGGTTGGGGTTCTCCAGCATCCAGACGATGCCGGCGAGCACGGCGGAGGTCACCTGCAGGCCGGTGGCGTTCTGGTAGGGCGCCAGCTTGCGGGTATCCTCGATCGAAAGCTGCGAGCCGTACCAATAGGCATTCTTGGCGTGGCCGTAGAGCAGCACGCCGAGTTCGTCGATGCCGTCGACGATTTCGTGCTCGTCGAGGATGTGGAATTTCGGTTGCCGCTTCCACGCCGAGCCCGCCAATTCATGCAGCGAGAGCACCGCGTCGTCGGCCGGGTGATAGGCGTAGTGGCAGGTCGGCCGGTAGATCACCTTGCCGTTCTCGCGCAAGGTGAAGAAATCGGCGATCGTGATCGATTCGTTATGGGTCACCAGAAAGCCGTGCTGGCCCAGCGCGGTCGGCGTCCACGAGCGCACGCGCGTGCCGGCGCCCGGCTGCATCAGATAGATCGCCGCGTCGCTGCCAAAATCGTGGTGGTGCGCGCCCGGAGGCATTTCCTTTTCGTGCGTGCCCCAGCCGAGCTCGGCCGGCTGCAGTCCCTCGGCGATGAATCCCTCCACCGACCAGGTGTTGACGAAGACACCGCGCGGCTTGGGAGTGCGCACGCGTTGGGTATCGCGTTCGGCGATGTGGATGCCTTTGACCGAGAGCCGCTGCATCAGCCGGCCCCATTCCTCGCGGTTGGTGGGCTCAGGCGTTTTGAGGCCGGTATCGCTCGCCAGATTGAGCAGCGCCTGCTTGACGAACCAGGACACCATGCCGGGATTGGCGCCGCTGCAGCTCACGGCCGTGATCCCGTCCGGTCGGCGCTTGCGCAACTCCAGCAGGCTTTCGCGCAGCGCATAATTGGAGCGCTGCGAGACGGTGAAATTGCGGTTGTTGTAGAGGCCGGGCCAGGGCTCGACCACGGTGTCGATATAAAAGGCGTTGATGTCCTTGCAGAAGTCCATCAGGTCGACGGACGAGGTGTCGACCGAGACGTTAACGATCATGCCGCGCCCGGGACCGACGGTGAGCAGCGGGTTGAGCACCTCGCGGAAATTTTCCTTGGTAAGGGCGACCTTGCGGAAGCTCAGCTTGCGCTCGTCCAGCAGCGCCCGGTCGGTGTCGACCGGGTCGATGACAATGAATTTTGTGGGATCGAAATCGATGTGCCGCTCCAGCAGCGGCAGCGTGCCCTTGCCGATCGAACCGAAGCCGATCATCACAATGGGGCCGTCGAAGCGGGCGTGAATGGGCCAAACGGTCATTATTCAAGTCTCCGTCAATCATCGGGTGATATCCGGCCAAACGCGCAAACGGAAGGGCGGCCGCGAATTTTGTTCCGCGGCGTCCACTGCAATCGGCCAGTTTTTGCGGACGGTTAGGCCGCGCGCGAGGCGCGCTGCCGATTCGGCAGCGCGGGCGTTGCGAGGTCCGGCTTCGTTTCCGGCAGGCCGGACGCGCGGATGACGCCGCGGGCGCCGTCGAGCGCGCCGGGACTAAGTTCGAGCGCGAGCAGGCGGTGCCGCTCGAACGGACCGGGCAGCTTGAGGGCGCCGGTCTTTTCGGCGGTGAAGCCGAAGCGGCTGTAGTAGGGCGCATCGCCCACCAGGACGACGGCGCCATGCCCGAGCCGGCGCGCCGCTGCAATCGCGCGCCGCACCAGCGCAGCGCCGATGCCGCGGCTGCGGCAATCAGCCGACACCGCCACTGGGCCGAGCAGCAAGGCTGGCTGGCCGGAGGCGCAGGCGATCGGCCAGAGCCGCGCGGTGCCGACCACCTGCTTGCCGTCGGCGGCGACGAAAGCAAGACCGTCGGCCGGCAAGCGGCCATGGCGCAGCCGCTGCGAGGTCTTCTTGGCCCGCGCCGCGCCGAAAGCCTGGTCGAGCAGGGCCTCGCGCGCCGGAGTGTCGGCAGGTCGTTCGTGACGCAACGTGATCATTCGCGTTCTTCCAAGTCCCGGCGCGCGGTCAGGCGCGCGCTCGCGGGCGCTGTCGTTCGTTATGAGGGGGAGGGGAGGCAGGCGCTGCCCGCCTCCCGGTGATGTCAGATGTGATAGGTCTTCAGCGGCTCAAAGCCGTTGAAGGCCACCGACGAGTAGGTCGCCGTATAGGCGCCGGTGCCTTCGATCAGCACCTTGTCGCCGATCTCCAGGCTGACCGGCAGCATGTAAGGCACCTTCTCGTACATCACGTCGGCCGAATTGCAGGTCGGTCCGGCGAGCACGCACGGCGCCAGAGCATCGCCGTCGCGCGGGGTGCGGATCGGATAGCGGATCGACTCGTCCATGGTCTCGGCCAGGCCGCCGAACTTGCCGATGTCGAGATAGACCCAGCGCACGTCGTCTTCCTCGCTCTTTTTGGAGACAAGGACGACTTCGCTCTCGATCACGCCGGCATTGCCGACCATGCCGCGGCCCGGCTCGATGATCGTCTCCGGGATGCGGTTGCCGAAATGCTTGCGCAGCGCCTTGAAGATCGCATTGCCGTAGGTCTTCACCGTCGGCACGTTCTTCAGGTACTTGGTCGGGAAGCCGCCGCCCAAATTGACCATCGACAGGTTCATGCCGCGCTCGCCGCACTCCTTGAACACCGCGGCCGCCGAAGCGAGCGCGCGGTCCCAGGCGTGCTGGTTACGCTGCTGGGAGCCGACATGGAACGAGACGCCATGCGGCTCCAGTTTGAGATTGAGGGCGTGCTCGAGCACGTCCACGGCCATGGCCGGCTCGCAGCCGAACTTGCGCGACAGCGGCCATTCGGCGCCGACGCAGTCGGAGAGGATGCGGCAGAACACCTTTGAGCCGGGCGCCGCTCGGGCGACCTTCTCCACCTCGGGCTTGCAGTCGACCGCGTAGAGGCGGACGCCGAGCGCATAGGCGCGCGCGATGTCGCGTTCCTTCTTGATCGTGTTGCCGTAGGAAATGCGGTCGGGCGTGGCGCCGGCCGCCAGCACCATCTCGATCTCGGCGACCGAGGCGGTGTCGAAGCAGGAGCCGAGCTTGGCCAGCAACGCCAGAACCTCCGGCGCCGGATTGGCCTTCACCGCGTAGAACACGCGGGTGTCGGGCAACGCCTTGGCGAAGGCGCTGTAGTTGTCCTTGACGACGTCGAGGTCGACGACGAGGCACGGGCCTTCGTCGTTACGCTTGCGTAGGAACTCGCGGATGCGCTCAGTCATGGCGCTCTCCCCAAACTCAAGGGGGCGGTTTAGGCCCCTGATGTCGCGGATTTCCGAGCTTCACACTTGCGCGCGATGGGGACGCGCGAGCGCTTACGCTCTTGATCCGCTCATGCTGCCTTGGATTGGAAAGGGGAAACCCCCGTCCGCACGGCCGGCAAAGATGAACAAGCCTCTTCGGTGACCCGGGCCGGCGGTGGAGACCGGCAGAGACCAAGGAAGCCCGATCGTCGTTGCTTTAAGCCGCGTCCCCTGCTGAGAGCAGGGTTTGCTGGTTTCGCCTCCAGCTGCCGGTCAGATTTCTTGGAGAGCTTGGCTCTTCTCTCCAGGCGGCTGGCGGGCCTCTTGTCCCGCTACCTACCGACCGACACACGGCCACAGGCACGTGCGAAATTGGGCAATGATGGAAATAACAAATTTTTCGCGCGATGCAAGAGAATTAGTTCGAGCGCGGCAAAAACTTCCTTAACTTTTTCGTCGGCATGCGCTCACTCGCGCGCGGTGAACGGCTCGATGCGGTGAGCGTTGCGGATGAACTGGACCATGACGGCGATGCCGCAGACGACGAAGACGCCATCGAGGATGCGCTGACCGATGTGGCCGAGGTCGAACAGAGTGGCGACCGCCCATGAGCCGGCGAAGGCTGCGCCGAACACCTCGGCGCCGATCAGGATCGCTGCGCTGACGACGGTGAGGACGTTGAGCCATACGATGCGGCGGTCTTGGGCCATGGACGCGCTCCTTTCAACGGCCGGCAATGTCCACGAATTCGGCCGTTGAATTAAGTCTTTATGCGCGCCGACTGTTTCCTGGCGCCGACCATCTTAACCTTTGATCTCGCGCATGGCGGCGGCGCGCGCAAACTGGCATCTGGCTCACATGGACATTGCTCGCGCTCTCAAAGCGGCCCGACCTTTCCTTGCCGTGCTGCCCGCGCTCGGGCTCGCCGCCGGTTTGCTGGCGTGGCTCGCGGGTCGCGGCGTCGTAGCCGGCGCGATCTGGGCGGCGGTCACCGTGCCGGTGCTGCTGGTTCTGCTCATCGAGATTGTGACCAGTTTGCGGCGCGGCGATCTCGGTCTCGACATCGTTGCCGCGCTGTCGATGACCGCCGCTTTGGCCGTCGGGGAGAACCTCGCCGCCGCCATCGTCGCGCTGATGTACGCTGGCGGACAGTACCTCGAGGGCTACGCCGAGCGGGCAGCCCGGCGCGAGATGACCGCGCTGCTGTCGCGGGTCCCGCGCACCGCCATGCGGCACCGCGGCGGCCGACTGGAGGAGGTCGGCCTCGACGAGGTCGTGCCCGGCGACCGCCTGCTGATCCGCCAGGGCGACGTGGTGCCGGTCGACGGCACGGTGGTCGAAGGCGTGGCGGTGCTCGATCAATCGGCGCTGACCGGCGAATTGCTGCCAGCGCAGCACAAGATCGGCGAAGCGGTGCTCAGCGGCACCACCAATGTCGGCGATGCCTTCGATCTGACGGCGGCCCGGCTGGCCGCGGAGAGCACCTATGCCGGCATCGTGCGCCTGGTGGAGGCTGCCCAGCGCTCGCGCGCGCCGATGTCGCGGCTGGCCGACCGTTACGCGGTGGCGTTCCTGGCGGTGACGGTGGCGCTGGCGGGCATGGCCTGGGCGCTCACCGGCGACGCGGTCCGGGCTGTCGCGGTGCTGGTGGTGGCGACGCCCTGTCCACTGATCCTGGCGGTGCCCGTGGCGATCGTCGCCGGGCTGTCGCGCGCCGCCAAAGCCGGCATCTTGATCAAGGGCGGCAAGGCGATCGAGACGCTGGCGCGGGTGCGTGCACTGGTCATCGACAAGACCGGCACCCTGACCGTCGGCCAGGCCAAGATCGTGTCCACGCAGGCGGTCGATCACTTGGCGCCCGACGAGCTATTGCGCATCGCGGCCTCGCTCGACCAGGCGTCCAAGCACATCATTGCGCAGACTATCGTCGCCGAGGCACGGGCCAAGGGTCTCGCGCTGACCATCCCAACCGAGGTGGTGGAGACGCCGGGAGAGGGAATTGTCGGCCGCATCGACGGTCGCCAAGTCGTCGTCGGCGGCCCACGCTTCGTCGCCGGCAAAACTGCCGACGGCGGCCTCTCGACCTTGGGGCGCGAGCGGCGCGCCCGGCGCATTGGCGGTCGCTGTCGGGATCGATGGCAAGCTTGCCGGCATCTTGATCCTGGCGGACGAGCTGCGCGCCGGCACCGAGCTGCTCCTGAAGGAAATTCGCAAGCTGGGCGTGGAGCGAATCGTGCTGGCCACCGGGGACCGCCACGAGGTGGCGAGCTTCATCGCTGCCGGGCTGTCCATCGACCAGGTGCGCTCGGAGCTCACGCCCGACCAGAAGATCCTGGTGGTGCTGACGGAGCGCAAAAACGGCCCGGTGATGATGATTGGCGATGGCGTCAATGACGCGCCGGCGCTGGCCGCCGCCGACATCGGCATTGCGATGGGCGCCAGAGGGGCGGCGGCCTCGGCCGAGGCGGCCGACGTCGTTCTGCTGGTCGACCAGCTCGACCGCGTGCTGCCGGCGATCCGCATCGCGCGCCGCTCGCGCTATATCGCGCTGCAAAGCGTTATCGCCGGCATGGGGCTTTCGGTCGTTGCCATGGTCGCGGCGGCGCTCGGCTTTTTGCCGCCGGTCGAAGGCGCGCTGCTGCAGGAGGTCATCGATATCGCGGTCATCTTCAACGCGCTGCGGGCACTGCGCGGCTGAGCGCGGTTACCAGCGCCCGCCGATGCGCCAGCTCGCCTTGCGCCTGGGGCCGCTTCAGGCATGGGCGATCATGGGCGTTTGCGTCGGCGCAGGCTTGGTGTTTGCGGGTGCAGGCTCTAGATAGGCCGCATGACCCAGCCCCCGTCGACTTCCACCGCTAACAATCCGCTGCTGACCGACTGGACCGGCCCGTTCGGGCTGCCGCCCTTCGCCGGTATTGCGCCCGGCCATTTCCGCCCGGCCTTCGATGCGGCGCTCAGCCGTCATCGGGCTGAGCTCGACACGATCGCCGCCGATCCGGCGGCGCCGAGCTTCGACAACACCATCGTGGCGCTGGAGATGAGCGGCCGCGACCTCGAACGCGTCGCCAACGCGTTCTTCGTCAAGGCCGGCGCCGATACCGGCGACGCTATCGAGGCCATCGAGCGCGAGGTCTCCCCGCTGCTCGCCCGCCACAGCAATGCGATGTATCTCGACCGCGCGCTCTATGCCCGCATCGCCGACCTCTATGCCCGGCGCGAAGCGCTCGGGCTCAAGGCCGAGCAGGCGCGCCTGCTTGAGCGCTACCACACCCGTTTCGTGCGCGCGGGCGCCGCGCTGGAGAAGCCGGCGCAAGACCGGCTCGCGTCGATCAACGAGCGGCTGGCCAGCCTCGGCACCCAGTTCGGACAGAACGTGCTGGCCGACGAGAAGGCTTACGCTCTCATATTGGAGGAGGGCGACCTTGCCGGCCTGCCGGATTTTGCCCGCGCCGCCGCGCGCGCCGCTGCCGAGGAGCGCGGGGCACCGGGCAAATACGCCATCACCTTGGCGCGCTCTTCCTGCGAGACCTTTCTGCAATTTTCGGCGCGGCGCGACCTGCGCGAGAAAATCTTCCAGGCCTGGATCAAGCGCGGCGAGAATGGCGGGGAAACCGACAACCGCGCGGTCATCGCCGAGATGGTGGCTTTGCGTGGCGAGCGCGCCAGGCTCTTGGGCTTTCCCACCTTCGCCGACTACCGTCTCGACGATCAGATGGCGAAGACGCCGGCCGCCGCGCGCAAACTGCTCGACGAGGTCTGGCGCCGCGCCCGCGCCAAGGCCGGTGCCGAGCGTGATGCTCTGCAGGCAATGATCGCCGAGGAGGGCGGCAATTTCGCGCTGGCCGCGCACGATTGGCGCTACTACGCCGAGAAACTGCGCAAGGCGAAATACGATCTCGATGAGGCCGAGATCAAGCCGTACTTCCAGCTCGACAAGATGGTGGATGCCGCCTTCGAGACCGCGCACCGGCTGTTCGGACTGAATTTCAAGTCGGTCGATGTGCCGCTCTATCACGCGGATGCGCGCGCCTGGGAGGTGACCGACGCAGGCGGCCGTCCTATCGGTCTGTTCATCGGCGATTATTTCGCCCGCGGCTCCAAGCACAGCGGCGCCTGGATGACCTCGCTGCGCGATCAGGAAAAGCTCGCCGGCGACATCCGGCCGATCATCGTCAATGTTTGCAATTTCTCCAAGCCCGCGGCCGGCGAAAAGGCTTTGCTGTCCTTTGACGACGCGCGCACGCTGTTCCACGAATTCGGCCATGCGCTGCACGGATTGCTGTCGAACGTGACCTATCCGCTGCTTGCCGGCACCGCGGTGCCGAGCGATTTTGTCGAACTGCCGTCACAGCTCTACGAGCATTGGCTGGAGGTGCCGGAGATCCTGCGAAAATATGCGTGCCACGCACGCACCGGAGAGCCGATGCCAAAGGCGCTGCTCGACCGCTTGCTTGCGACGCGCACCTTCAATCAGGGCTTTGCCACGGTGGAATACACCGCCTGCGCGTTGGTCGATCTCGATCTTCACGGCCTGCGCGAGCCGGCCGCGCTCGACGTCAGCGAATTCGAGCGGCGCGATCTCGCCGCGCTACAGATGCCGGCGGAAATCGTCATGCGCCACCGGCTGCCGCATTTCCAGCATCTGTTTTCCGGCGGCGGCTATGCAGCGGCTTATTACTCCTACTTGTGGTCGGAGGTGCTCGACGCCGACGCTTTCGAAGCGTTCGAGGAGACCGGTAACGCCTTCGATGCGGAGACCGCGCGCCGCCTGCGCGAGTTCGTCTACGGCGCCGGCAATTTGCGCGACCCGGCGGAGGCCTACAAAGCCTTCCGCGGCCGCCTGCCGGCGGTCGATGCGCTGCTCAAGAAGCGCGGGCTCGATAATGCCGCGGCCTAGCAACTGTCATGGCCGGGACAAGGCCGGGCATGACAAGGGAAACGAATGAGCCTTTACACATCCGGCCATCGCCGCGGCGTCGTCTGCGCGCCGCATGCCGCCGCCGTCGAGGACGGCCGCGCCATCTTGGCCGAGGGCGGCAACGCCATCGAAGCGATGATCGCCATGGCCGCCTCGATCGCGGCGGTTTATCCGCACATGAATCACATCGGCGGCGACGGCTTCTGGCTGATCCGCGAGCCCAATGGCCGCGTGCGCGCCATCATGGGCGGCGGCCGCGCCGGCGCCAAAGCCACGCGGCAATTCTATCGCGACGCCGGCCACCACGAAATTCCGGCGCGCGGGCCGCTCGCCGCGCTCACCGTGCCTGGGGCGGTTGCCGGCTGGATGCTGGCGGTGGAAGCGGCCAAGGCGCAACACGGCGGCGGCGCGCGCTTGCCGCTGCATGTGCTGTTTGATGCCGCCATCAAGCACGCGCGCGAGGGCTACACGGTCACCCGCAGTCAGGCGCGGTTGACGGTCGAGAAATATGCCGAACTGGAAACCGCGCCGGGTTTCCTCAAGGCCTTCTTGGTCGATGGCAAGGCGCCGGAGGCGGGCGCGAAGCTCAAGCAGATCGCCTTCGCCGCCACACTCGACCAATTGGCAAATGCCGGAACTCGACGATTTCTATCGCGGCGATGTCGGGCGCGAGATCGCCGCCGATCTTGAGCGCATCGGCAGCCCGGTGACGCGCGCCGACCTGGAGAAATACGAGGCGCGGATCGCCGAGCCGCTGACGGTTTCGATCGGTGCCGGTACGCTCACCAACACGCCGCCGCCGACGCAAGGCCTCGCTTCGCTGATGATCCTGGCGCTGTTCGACCGCCTGCGCGTCGCGACCGGCGAAAGCTTCGAGCACATCCACGGTTTAATCGAATCGACAAAGCGGGCCTTCCTGGTGCGCGACCGTGTCATCACCGATCCCGACTGGATCGACGGCAACCTAACGCGTTTCCTCGATGCAAAATTTCTCGACGCGGAAGCTGGCAAAATCGACGCGCGAAAGGCGGCGCGCTGGCCTGCGGCGGACGCCAGAGGTGACACCATCTGGATGGGCGCGGCGGACGCAAGCGGTCTTGTCGTCTCCTACATCCAATCGCTCTACTGGGAGTTCGGCTCCGGCTGCGTGCTGCCGGCGACCGGCATCCTAATGCAGAACCGCGGTGCGAGCTTCTCCCTCGATGCCAAGGCGTTGAACACGCTCGAACCCGGACGCCGCCCGTTCCACACCCTCAATCCGGCGCTGGCGACATTGAAAGACGGCCGCGTGATCGCCTACGGCACGATGGGCGGCGACGGCCAGCCGCAAACGCAGGCCGCGGTGTTTACGCGCCACGTTCAATTCCGCCAGCCGCTCGAGCGCGCGCTCGATGCGCCGCGCTGGCTGCTCGGCCGTACTTGGGGCTCGACCCATACCAACCTACGGATGGAGCAACGCTTCGACGAAAGCGTCATCGACCGCTTGATGTCGGCCGGCCACGATGTCGCGGTGCTGGATGAGGCTTATTCCGACACCATGGGCCATGCCGGCGCCGTCGTGTTGCATCCCAACGGCACGCTGGAAGGCGGCCACGATCCGCGCGCCGACGGCGGCGCGGCGGGTGTCTAACGGAACAGCGGGTTGAAGGTACCAGTGTTCTAGTATTCGCCTGCCTGACCACTACGTTGATTTTGCTATGCACGGCGGCCACGACCACAGCCATTCGCAGGTGCCGAAAAATTTCGGCCGCAACTTCGCAATTGCGATCACGCTCAATATCGCGCTGGTTGTTGGGCAGGTCGTCTACGGCGTGCTCACCAATTCGTTGGCGCTGCTTGCCGACGCCGGGCACAACTTCGGCGACGTGGTCGGATTGGTGATGGCCTGGGTTGCCTTCGCCATTGCCGACTGGCGGCCAAGCAACCGCTTCACCTACCGGTTGCGCGCGGCCTCCATTCTTTCGGCCTTCGCCAATGGTCTGATCCTGCTGGTCGCCACCGGCCTCATCGCCTGGGAGGCGGTGCGGCGTTTTTCGCAGCCGATCGAAGTTGCCACCACCGAGGTGATGATCGTCGCCGCTGTCGCGGTGGTGATCAACGGCGTCTCGGCCTGGATGCTGAGCCACCGCAGCAAGTCCGATCTGAACATGCGCGGCGCCTTTCTGCACATGCTGGCCGACACCGGCGTGTCGGTTGCCGTCATCGCCGCCGCCGGCGGCATCGCGCTCACCGGCTGGCAGTGGCTCGATCCAGCGATGAGCCTACTGATTTCGGCGGTCATCCTTATCGGCACCTGGCGGCTGCTGCGCGATTCACTGCGACTTTCGCTGCTTGCGGCGCCGCGTGACATCGACCCGGCCAAGGTGCAGCAGTATCTGAACGATCTGCCGGAAGTCGCCGAGGTGCACGATCTGCACATCTGGGCCATGAGCACGTCCGAGACCGCACTTACCTGCCATCTGGTTACGCCGGACGGGCATCCCGGCGACGCCTTTCTGCGCCGCATCGCCGTCGACCTGCACGACAAATTCGAGATCGGCCATGCCACCGTGCAGATCGAACTCAACGACCGCGGACATTGCAGCCTGCAGCCGGACCACGTCGTGTAGCGGCCGCGCTCGGCGTTCGCCCCCATTCCGCCGCAGATCGGCGTATAGTCCCGGCCATCACGAGGCCGCCGTGCGCATACCGCTCCACCGTTTGTTTTTTATCGCCAGCGCATTGATCGCAGCCCTGGGCGCAAGCGCGCCGGCCGCCGCGCACCCGCATGTCTGGGTGACGATGCACACCGAACTGGCCTATGCGCCGGACGGCAGCATCACCGGCGTGCGCCATGCCTGGGCCTTCGACGACATGTTTTCGGCCTTCGCCACGCAAGGCATCGAGAGCAAGGAGAAGGGGAAGTTCAGCCGCGAGGAATTGGCGCCGCTCGCCAAGGTCAATGTCGAGTCGCTGAAGGAATACGCCTACTTCACCTACGTCACCGCCGACGGCAAGAAGGCGCCGCTGACCGATCCTGCGCCCGGCTATTGGCTCGACTACAAAGATGCGATCCTCACCCTGCATTTCACGCTGCCGCTGAAGACGCCGGTAAAGCCGAAACTGCTGCGGGTCGAAATTTACGATCCGACCATTTTCGTCGATTTCGAATTCGCCAAGCAGACGCCGGTGAAACTGGTCGCTGCGCCGGCCGGCTGCAAGCTCGACGTCGTGCTGCCGCAGGACATCACCGCCACGCAATCGCAAAAGCTCGGTGAGGCGTTCTTCAATTCGCTGAATGCCTCGCAGAATTGGGGCGCACAATTCGCCAACAAGATCCTGGTAAATTGCCCCTGACGTTTCCCGCCCGACACGTTACACAGTTACGCAATCCAACCGTCACTATTGTGCCGCAGTCCGTGATATGGTCGCCAACGCATGCGCCTCCGTATCTTTATTGCCGCGCTCATGAGCCTCACCGTCGCCGCACCGGCCGCGGCGCATCCGCATGTCTGGGTGACGATGAATACCGAACTGGTCTACGCGCCCGATGGCAGCGTCACCGGGTTGCGCCAGAGCTGGGCCTTTGACGACATGTTCTCCGCTTTTGCCCTGCAAGGGCTGGCGAGCAAGGAGAAGGGCAAGTTCACGCGCGAGGAACTGGCGCCGCTCGCCAAGGAAAACGTCGAGTCGCTGAAGGAGTTCAACTATTTCACTTTTGCCACCGCCGACGGCAAGAAGGCGCCATTCGCCGATCCGCAATCGGGCTATTGGGCCGACGAAAAAGACGCCATCGTCACGCTGCACTTCGTCCTGCCGTTCAAGACACCGGTGAAGGCCAAGGACCTCACGATCGAAGTCTACGATCCGACCTATTTCGTCGCCATGGAATTGGCCAAGCAGAACCCGGTGCAACTCGTCGGCGCACCGGCCGGCTGCAAGGCCGCTTTCACATTGCCACGCGAGCTGACCTTTCAGGAGGGCAAGTGGCTTTCCAACAATCCTGAAGCGGCAGCGAATTGGGGCGCGAATTTCGCCAACAAGATCACAGTGAAATGTCCTTAAAGCGTGAATGTTGACTGAGCAATTCGCGGGGCGCGGCGCGCGTAGTGAGGAATTTGCGGGATGGGCTTGCCCCGGCGATTCAATTTGGCGCAGTACGCCTTTTTCATCATCTGTGTGTTGCTGATTGTCGGCGCGATCGATCCGGCGCTGGCGCAGTTCGGGCTGCATCGCGGCGCGCCGCCGCCGCCGCAGCCAAGCGGATTTGCCGGCTGGATCCTGGCCGAGCAGGCGCGTTTCTACCGCATGCTGTCGAGCACCATCCGCGCCGCTAAGTCCGACGGCAGCGCCGCCTATACGCTGCTTGGCATCTCCTTCATCTACGGCATCTTCCATGCCGCCGGCCCCGGCCACGGCAAGGCGGTGATCTCGTCATATCTGGTGGCAAACGACGAGACCTGGCGGCGCGGCATCGCGCTGTCGTTTGCCGCGGCGATCTTGCAGGCGCTGACCGCGATCTTGATCGTCGGCATCGCCGCGGTGCTGCTCGGCGCCACCGCCAAGGCGATGGGCGACACCGTGCGCGTCGTCGAGATGGTGAGCTATGGGCTGATCATCTTGATCGGGCTGCGGCTGTTGTGGGTGAAGGGCCGCGCCTTGTTAAATTTGTTGCGGCCGCGCGCGCACGAGCATCATGCCCATACACATGCGCATGATCATGGGCACGGCCAACCGCATGAGCACGATCATGACTATCATCACGGCCACGATCATGACCACCACCATCAGGACGACGATGAGGGACATGCCTGGGGCCATGCCCATGCGCCGGAGCCGAGCGAGTTGAAAGGTCCGCACTGGTTGAAGCGCGGGCTGTCGGCCATCTTCGCGGTCGGATTGCGGCCCTGCTCGGGCGCCATCATCGTGCTGGTCTTCGCGCTGGCACAGGGCCTGTTCTGGATCGGGGTGGCTTCGACCTTTGTTATGGGGATCGGCACCGCGATCACGGTTGCCGCTGTCGCCACGCTGGCGGTTAGCGCGCGCGGGCTGGCCGGCAAACTGGCGAAGACCAAGCCCGGTGCCGGCTTGATCGCGTTGCGGGGTCTCGAAACAGCGGCGGCGGCGTTGATCGTGCTGTTCGGCGTGGCTCTGCTCACCGGCTACATGGTGAGCGAGCGCATGGGATTGTTTTAAATACTGTCGTCCCCGCGAAGGCGGGGACCCATACGCTGTGCACCCTCGATAGGCTGCGGAGTATGGGTCCCGGGTCTCGCTAACGCTCGCCCGGGACGACAGCGGGAGAAAAATCATCCGCCCGCAACTCGATCGGCTGGCCGTGCGGAGTACGGTCGCAGGCGCGGTCCCAGGCATCGCGATAGCGATGCAAGGTGTCATGCGTCGCGACGCCCTTTTCCGCCACCAGTTTTTCCAGCGCCGCGAGCCAATGCGAATAGTAGGTCTCGCCGGTGTCGGGATCGCCGGCCGATTGCGCGCGTTTGATTTCGGCGGCGAGCGCTGCCGCCCATTCGCCCCAGGTGAACAAGCCGCGCTCATGCAGCGCCAGCGTCATGGCGAAGGCTTGCGCCTCCCAAGGCTCGCGGAACACCGGCCCGTCGGCATCGCGCGGGATACCGGGCACTTCGCATGTTGCGCGGCGCGCGGCGGCGGGGTCGATGGATGTCATGGACGGCGGCCTTTGACTTTGTCATGGCCGGGCTTGTCCCGGCCATCCCGATGAGGAAGGCGCAGTGTCCTCCTTAGCGGGGCCACCGGGACAGGCCCGGTGGCGACAGCTCAGAGTTTCTCCAGATAAGGCTCCCAGGCGTCGACCGAGACCTTGCTGGTCGGGTCGCCGTCCGGCCCCCACAATTCGTCTGCATCGAACACGACGGTGTAGAGCCATTGCGGGCTCTCGCCGGCGCCGCTGGCGTTGCTGTCCGGAAACACGTGGCAGCCGATGACGCGCTCGATCGTGCCGGCATGCCCGCGCACATAGCGCGGCAGCCGCGTGTGGGTGAGGGGATTGATGTTCTTGGCGCGCACTTTGTCACCCGCCTTGAACGCAGCGTGGGTGTTGGTCTCGCGCTCGGTCGGGCCGCCGCGATGCAGCACCTTCAACACGTCGCCGGGCGACAGCACGCGCTTGACCGGTTTCGGCTCGCGCAAGGCGCGGCCGACAACGATCTCGTCGTCGCTGACCAGTTCGCGCTCCTTCAGCATGGTTTCCAGCGCGGCAAACCAGATCTGGTAATAGCTCATCGACAGATATTCGGCCGGGTCGCGGTTCTCGCGCGCGAAGCGCGACATGTCGATATTCCACTGGCCGGGCATGGCCATCGCCAGCGTCAGCGCGAAGGCGCGCTTTTCCCATTCGGCATGGAACACCGGCTCGTCCGCTTCCGGCTCGACCGGGCCGAAGCCTTGCACGCCGCCCATGTCCTGCGCGCCGTTCATGGGACACCTCTTTCACCTCTCCCCGCGTGCGGGGAGAGGTCGCGAGCGCAGCGAGCGGGTGAGGGGGCGTTGCGGCGACTCTGAGCCTTGACAAAGAGCCTCTCACCCGGCTCGGACCTTCGGTCTTCGCCACCCTCTCCCCGCAAGCGGGGAGAGGGAAGAAAGCGCGCGCCATTCATTGCGCTTCCCCCGGCGACTTCGGCAGGCCGGTGCCGATCATGGAATCGCGCGTGACCAGATCGGCGAGCTTGTCCTCGCTCCAGTCCTCGGTGCCGGCCGGCCGCATCGGCAGCACCAGATAACGAATCTCGGCGGTCGAATCCCAGACGCGGATCTCGGTGTCCTGCGGCAGCGTCACGCCGAAATCGGCGAGCACGCCGCGCGGATCGGCGACCGCGCGCGAACGGTAGGGCGCCGATTTGTACCAGACCGGCGGCAGGCCGAGCACCGGCCACGGATAGCAGGAGCACAATGTGCAGACGACCATGTTGTGGCGCTTCGGCGTATTCTCCAGCACCACGATGTGCTCGCCTTGCCGTCCGGCGTAGCCGAGCTCGCCGATCGCCGGTGTCGCGTCCTTGAGCAAACGCGCGCGGTAGGCCGGATCGGCCCAGGCTTTGGCGACCACCTGAGCGCCGTTGCGCGGGCCGACCTTCTTCTCATAGGTCTCGATCAAGAGATCGAGCGCCGCTGGATCGACATAACCCTTCTCGGTCAGCACCGTTTCCAGCGCGCGCACGCGCAGTTGGGTTTCGGTCAGTTCCGAATGGTCGTGATCGTGGTGATGGTCGTGTGCCATGGCAGCGAGTCTAGCTGATGCGAACTCTTGGTGTCATCACCCGCGAAAGCGGGTGATCCAGTAACCCCGGTGTTCAGGCAAGTTGATGCGCCAGGACTACTGGATGCCCGCTTTCGCGGGCATGACAGTAAAAAGTTCAATCCCACATGCCCTTGTGCTGCGCAGCGGCCTCGTCTTCCAGCAGTGGTCCCACAACCTCAACCGGCCTTTGGCCGGCGGCAAAAACAGCCCGGCAGGGCATGGACAGTGTCGGGTTTTCCGGGTGGGCGCCGGTCATCTTCTTCCGACAGGCCGTAGACCACCCGCCCGATGCCGGCCCAATAGACGGCGCCCGCGCACATCGCGCAGGGTTCCGCCGAGGTATACATCGTGCATTGCGCGAGTTCGTCCGGCGTGTATTTGCGCGAGGCCTCGGTCGCCAGCAGCCGCTCGGCATGGGCGGTCATGTCGCGCGCGGGGAACAAATTGTTCTCCGCCTCCAAAAGCACCTCGCCGCCGGGCCCCGCCAGGATGGCGCCGAACGGATGGTTGCCGTGATCCTGCGCGCGTTTGGCCACCGCGAAGGCGCGGCGCAGCAGGTCTTCGTCGCTCGGCTTATTGTCACCCATCGGCGCAATTTAGCGGAGGGGCGGGGAGTGTGTCATCATCGGCTAATGGGACAGCCGCGGAATTTTCAGTCGCCATGATCCGGATCGCCGATTTTATCGACAGCCTCACCACCGCCATCGGCCGCGCGGTGGCGTGGCTGGCGCTCGCCATCGTGCTGGTGCAGTTCAGCCTGGTGGTGGCGCGCTACGCGTTCGGGCTCGGATCGATCTGGCTCACCGAGTCGGTGACCTACGGCAGCGCCATGATGTTCATGCTGGCCGCCGCCTGGACGCTGCGTGCCGACGGCCATGTGCGGGTCGATGTGTTCTATGCGCACGCGCAACAGCGCGCGCAGGCGATTGTCGATCTGATTGGGGCGCTGTTGCTGCTGCTGCCGTTCGCGTTTGTGTTGATCTATCTCTCGGTGCCCTACGCCTCGCGCTCCTGGGCGATCATGGAGCGCTCGCACGAGACCAGCGGATTGCCGCTGGTCTACTTGCTCAAGACGGTGATCCCGCTGTTCGCCGCCTTGATGGCGCTGCAAGGCATCGCGCAGGCGATACGCGCGGCCGCCGTGCTTTTTCCCGCTGTGGGGAAGCGCCGGCGGCGAAGGCCGGGCCGGCGCTGATGCTATTCGCCGAAATCCTCAGTGTGCTCATGGTCGCCGCGGTCATCGCGGCGCTGCTGGCCGGCTATCCGGTAGCGCTGACGCTCGCCGGGGTGTCGCTCGCCTTCGCTGTGCTTGGATACCTGTTCGGCATCGTCGACCTCGGCATTCTCGGCGCACTGCCCGAGCGCATCTTCGGCGTGATGACCAACGGTGTGCTGCTCGCGGTTCCGCTGTTCATCTTCATGGGCGTGATGCTGGAGCGCTCGCGCATCGCCGAGGATCTGCTCGAGCGCATGGGCCTGCTGTTCGGGCGGCTGCGCGGCGGCTTGGGATTTTCCGTGGTGATCGTCGGCGGGCTACTGGCCGCTTCGACCGGCATTGTCGGCGCAACAGCCGTGACCATGGGCCTCATCATGCTGCCGGCGATGATGCGCCACCGCTACGACCCGCGGCTGGCGGCCGGCACCGTGGCGGCCTCGGCGACGCTGGCGCAGATCGTTCCGCCCTCGACCGTGCTCGTCGTGCTCGGCGATCAGCTCAACAACGCCTACCAGTCGGCGCAGCTCGCCAAGGGTACCTTCGCGCCGAACGTCATTTCTGTAAGCGACTTGTTCGCCGGTGCGATCTTGCCCGGAATGCTGCTGGTCGGCCTATATCTGACCTATCTGATCGTGGTTGCGATCGCGCGGCCGGCGAGTTGCCCCGCCGTCACCCTGCGCGGCGAGCGCCCGCCCAGCGGGCTGGTCGGCGCGATGGTTGCGCCGGTCGCGCTGATTGTCGCGGTGCTCGGCTCCATCCTTTACGGCATCGCGACGCCGACGGAAGCCGCCTCCGTCGGCGCCGTCGGCGCCATGCTGCTCGCCGCGCGCAAACGCGGGCTCGGCAAACTGCTGATGCCGGTGGTGGAGAAGACCACGCAAATCACCAGCATGATCTTCCTCATTTTGATCGGCGCCACGCTGTTCAGCCTGGTATTCCGCGCGCTCGGCGGCGACGTGATGGTGCATCGCGCGCTCGAACATCTGCCGGGCGGCGCCAATGGCGCGATGCTGGCTGTGATGCTGGCGATCTTCCTGCTCGGCTTTGTGATGGACGCCTTCGAGATCATCTTCGTGGTGGTGCCGATCGTGGCGCCGGCGCTGCTGAAGATGCCCGGTATCGATCCGGTCTGGTTCGGCATCATGATGGCGGTGAACCTGCAGACTTCCTACATGCACCCGCCGCTCGGCCCGACATTGTTCTATCTGCGCGGGGTGGCGCCGCGAGAGATCACCACGCGGCATATTTATGTGGGCATTATCCCCTTCGTGCTGATCCAGCTTTTCGCCCTGGTTGTGCTCTGGTTCCTGCCGGGGCTTGCGACCGCGCTGCCGCATGCGCTTTATGGGGGCCGGTGAGGAAACCAAACATGCTCGAACTCTATCATCACGGCTCGTCCGTCTGCGCCGCCAAGGTGCGGCTGGTGCTTTATGAAAAGGGATTGGACTGGAAAGGGCACTATCTCGACATTCTCAAGGGCGACCAGTTCGACCCCGCATACGTGAAGTTCAATCCCAAGGCGGTGGTGCCGACGCTGGTGCACGACGGCAAGGTGATCACCGAGTCGACGCTGATCTGCGAATATCTCGACGAGGTGTTTCCCGACACGCCGCTCAGACCCGCCGACCCTTATGCGCGCTGGCAGATGCGGATGTGGACCAAGGCGGTGGACGATCAGGTTCATCCGGCCTGCGCGGAGCTGACGTTTTCCTGCACGCACCGGCATACGCTGGCGCGGCTGCCGCCCGCGGAGCTGGAGCGGTTTCTGGAGAGCACGCCGGCGCAGTCGGTGAAGCCGGGCTGGAAGGCGCGCAAGCGCGAGATCGTCACGCTCGGTTTCGAGGCGCCCGGCATCGCCGTGCCGTTCAAGCTTTACGACGGCTATATGCAGAAGATGGAAGACGCGCTGCGCGATCGGCCCTGGCTCACCGGCGAGACCTTCTCGCTCGCCGACATCGGCATGGCGCCTTACGTCAACCGCCTCGACATGCTGGGCATGGCGGAAATGTGGGCGAAGCGTCCGCGGCTGGCGGATTGGTTTGCGCGGCTGAAGGCGCGGCCGAGCTTCGAGCCCGCGTTCTACCAATGGTTCCCGAAACCGTTGGCCGACGACTTCGCCGCCTTCGGCGCCAAGAGCTGGCCCGACGTCAAGCGCATTCTGGCGGCGTGACGGGGGGATCCAAATTCGTCATGGCCGGGCTTGTCCCGGCCATCCACGTCTTTGACAATGGCTGCAAAGAGAGGCGTAGATGCCCGGGATAAACCCGGGCATGACGAGCGGAAATGCCGGGATACCTATGAAGGCTTCAGAACTTTTCGATCTGTCCGGCCGCGTGGCGCTGGTGACCGGCGCTTCGTCGGGGCTGGGCACGCAATTCGCCAAGGCGCTCGCCGACAACGGCGCGGCGGTGGCGCTGGTGGCGCGGCGGGTTGATCGGCTCAAGGCGCTCAAGGACGAGATCGAAGGCAAAGGCGGCAAAGCGGTTGCCATCGAGGCCGACGTCACCGACCGCGCCGCCATGACGCGCGCATTCGATGCCGCAGAGAAGGCGTTCGGCACCGTCACCATTTTGGTCAATAACGCCGGCGTCGCGCAAAAGCCGGTGCGCGCGATCGAGGCGAGCGAAGAGGAATGGCGGCGTGTGCTCGCCATCGATCTCGACGCGGTGTTCTACTGGGCGCAGGAAGCGGCGCGCCGCATGCTGGCGGCCAAGAAGCACGGCGCGATCGTCAACATCGCCTCGGTGCTCGGCTTCGGCGTTGCCAAGGGCACCGCGTCCTACGCCGTCGCCAAGGCCGCCGTCGTGCAGACGACCAAGGCGCTCGCCGTCGAGCTTGCCTTCAGGGGCGTGCGCGTCAACGCCATCGCGCCGGGCTGGTTCGTCACCGAAATCAATGACGATTATCTCAACAGCGAGGCGGGTCAGGCGTTGAAGCGTGACATCCCGATGGGCCGCTTCGGCAAGGAAGGCGATCTTGACGGCGCGCTGTTGCTTTTGGTGTCGGACGCCGGCAGCTACATCACCGGCGCCACGATCATTGTCGACGGCGGGCAGGTCGTGCAGATCAAGGGGTAGCCACTTATCCCTCCCCCGCTTGCGGGGGAGGGTGGCCGGCCAACGGGCCGGCGCGAAGCGCCGCCCGATGACAGGCTCCGCCGACCGGGTGGGGGCGGTTGACGAGAAGACCCCACCCCGGCTCACTTCGTTCGCCGACCCTCCCCTTTCAGGGGAGGGATAAGAAGGGAACGCTGATGGACTTCGCACTGTCACCCGAGATTGAGGACCTGCGCCTGCGCGTGCGCGCCTTCATCGACAAGGAAGTGCTGCCGCTGGAAACCGATCCGGAAAATTTCTCCGAGCACGAGAACATCCCGCACGCGCGGCTCGAACCGGTGCGCGCCAAGGCGCGCGCCGCCGGCCTGTGGGCGCCGCAGTCACCGAAGGAATACGGCGGCATGGAGCTGCCGATGGTCGCCTGGGCGGCGATCTACGAGGAAGCCGCGCGCAGCCTGTTCGGCCCGCTCGCCATCAACTGCATGGCGCCGGACGACGGCAACATGAACATGCTGCGGCTCGTCGGCACGCCGGCGCAGAAGGACAAGTGGCTGCGTCCGATCGTCGAAGGCAAAGTGCGCTCGGCCTTCGCCATGACGGAGCCGGCGCCCGGCGGCGGCTCCGATCCGACCATGATCCGCACCCGCGCCGAGAAGAAGGGCGGCAAATACGTCATCACCGGCCGCAAATGGTTCATCACCGGCGCCGACGGCGCGGCGCATTTCATTTTGATGGCGCGCACTTCGGACGACAAGCGCAAGGGGCTGACCGCGTTCCTCTATCACAAGGACCAGCCGGGCTGGCGCATCGTGCGCCGCATTCCGATCCTCGGGCCGGAAGAACACGGCGGCCATTGCGAACTTGAATTCGACGGCCTCGAAGTGCCGGAGGAAAACGTGCTGATGGGCGAAGGCGAGGGCCTGCGGCTGATGCAGGTGCGCCTAGGTCCGGCGCGGCTGACGCACTGCATGCGTTGGACCGGCTGGGCCAAGCGCTGCGTCGAGATCGCGCAAGCTTACGTCGCCGAACGCGAAGGCTTCGGCATCAAGCTCGCCGACCGCGAAAGCGTGCAGATCAAATTGGGCGAGGTGGCGCAGCAGATCCAGATCGGCCGGCTGCTCACCATGCACGCGGCCTGGATGCTCGATCAGGGCGGCCGCGCCCGTAAGGAAGTCTCCATGGCCAAGGTGCATGTCGCCGACACGCTGCACAAGGCGGCCGACGTCGCCATCCAGCTGCAGGGCGCGCGCGGCTTCTCCAAGGACACCGTGGTCGAATGGATCTACCGCGCCGCGCGCGCGGCGAAGCTGGTCGACGGCGCTTCCGAAGTGCACATGATGGTGCTGTCGCGCTTCCTGCGCGAAGAAGGCCGCGACTTCTGGCAATGGGGCCCGGGCGAGGGACGCAAGAACGAGCGGTAGCTTTCGGTCGTCCCGGCCAAGCGAGCTCTCGCGAGCGCGAGCCGGGACCCATACGCCGCAGTCTATCGAGAGGTCACGGCGTATGGGTCCCCGCTTTCGCGGGGACGACAAAGCGGGCTACGGCGCATCCTTCGGCGCCTGGTGCACTTCAACGACGTTGCCTTCGGGGTCGTAGAAGAAAATCTGCTTCCAGCCGGTCATCGCCCAGTCGCCGAAGTCGGAATAGTGGATGCCCTTGTCGTCGAGGCGTTTCTTGAACGCGTCGAGGTCGTCGGTGCGGAAGGCGATGTGGCCGCGCTCGACCGGATTGACCACCTTGCCGGTGCGGAAGCCGATGTTCATGTCCTTCTCGGCGATGTGCATTTGCAGGACGCCGTCGGTGATGAAGGCGACGTCGCCCGGATAGCCCTGATCCTTGACGCGGTTGCGGCCCATCCCGGGGATCGTCTGCATGTCGAGGACGTCGCGGTAGAATTTGTCCATCGCCGGTACGTCGGTGGTGGCGAAGTTGACGTGATGCAGCTTGAGTTTCATGACGTCCCCGCCTTTCGCAGTGCCGCGACTTCGTTGAGCGCGGCCATCATCAGATATTGCACGTCGGACGCCGCGATGACAAAGCGCGCGCCGAGCTGCACCAGTTCGCCGACATGGGCGACATCGGCGCGGATGCCGCCAATGCCGAGCACCTTGTTGTGCGCCTTGCAGGCCTTCGCCGTCGTCTCGAAGGCGGCGCGGATTTTCGGATGCTTCAGCTCGCCCGGAATACCCAGCGCGGTGGACAGATCGTTGGAGCCGATCAGCAGCACATCGATGCCGGGCACGGCGGCGATCGCATCGGCATTGGCGATGCCTTCCGGCGTTTCCAGCATCGGGATCAGTGTCGTCACGGCGTTGCCTTGCGCGTTCACCTCGCCGAGCGGCGTTGGGCGATAGCCCTGCTGCGGGCCGGCGCCGGCGACCGAGCGCGTGCCGAGCGGGGAAAGCGGCAGGCGGCGACGAAGCTTTGCGCCTGCGCGGCCGTATCGACATGCGGACAGATGATGCCGAGCGCGCCGGCATCGAGCAGCCGCGCGGCGTCCTCAAAGGCATGGCCGGCGATGCGCGCCAGCGGCGTAATGCCGACGCCGAGCGCCGCGGTGCAGATCTGCGCCGCGGCATCGAGCGTGATCGTCGAGTGCTCCATGTCGATGAAGAAGGCATCGAAGCCGCAGGCATCCGCGATCATGGCGATGTCGGCGGTGCGCGAAAGCCGCGTCGCCATGCATAAGCCGACTTCGCCGCGCGCAAAGCGTTCCTGCAGGCGGCTGGTGACGGGCATGGGCCGTCAAATCAATTGCGGAAACTGCGATCGATCTTGTCGAGCATGCGCAGATAGGCGGCCCAGTCGGCCGAGCCGCGGCCGGCATCGTGCTTTTCGTATTGCGCGGCGGTTTTCTCGCAGACCTCCGGCGGAATTTCGATGACCGGATTGCCGGTCGCTTCCAGCATCAGCTGGATTTCCGCAGCTTCCAGCAAATGCTGCATCAGCACGAAAGCCTCGCGCGCGCTCTTGCCGACCGTGAGCAGACCGTGATTGTGCATGATCATGGCGCGGTTCTGGCCGAGGTCCTTGTTGATGCGCTCGCGCTCGCCGAAATCCTCGGTGATGCCCTCGTAGGCGTGATAGCCGATGCGCTTGTAGTAGCGGATCGCCTGCTGCGAGACCATGCGCAGGCCGCTCTTCAAGCCGGCGATCGCCATGCCGGCCGCGGTGTGCACGTGCACCGCGCAATTGACGTCCGCGCGCGCGCTCAAGACGCCGCCATGCAGCGTGAAGCCCGGACGATTAACGCCCGAACTCTCGTCGAGGTCCTCGTCCATGGAGACCTTCACCAGGTTCGACGCGGTCACCTCAGTGTAAAGCAGCTCGTGACGTTTCATCAGAAACATGCGCGGTTCGCCCGGCACCCGCATGGAGGAATGATTGTAGATCACGTCGTCCCAGCCGTAGTGGGAGATGAGCCGATAAACGGCGGCGAGATCGACCCGCGCCTCCCATTCGGCGTCCGAGACCGTACCCTGCGATGTGGCCGTGGCCAGCTTGGCGTGCTTGTTCATGGGCGTCCTCCGTGGGGCCAGTCTAGCACAGCGCGCGCGGCGCCGGTATAGAGACGCCGGCGCATGACCCCGAAAAGCTTGTCCTCGACTTGATCGGGGATGGGCACCGGTTTTCGGAAATGGTCATGCGCGAAAGGAAAAGAAAAAATGAGCGCAGCCATTCCGATCCGCATGGCCGGCTACGGCCCGCCCACCACCGGGTTTTCCAAGGCGCTAAAATTCATCGGCGACAAATTACAGGCGCAATTCGGCGGCCGCGTCGCCATCGACTACGTCTGGAACATCATGGACCACGGCCACAAGGCCGAGGACATTCTGACGCTGGTCGAAAACGGAGAGTTCACGCTAGGCTACCAGTCGTCGAGCTACCTGACCGACCGCGTGCCGGAACTGGGTTTTGTCGATCTGCCGTTTTTGTTCGCCAATAACGCGCAGGCGCGCGCGGCGATGGACGGCGCACTGGGGAAATTTCTTGCGGCGAAAACCGAAGAACGCATAAACTACCGCATCCTCGGCTGGTTCGAGAACGGCTTCCGCCATATTTCCAACCGGCTGCGCCCCGTGCATCGCCCTGCCGATCTCAAGGGCATGAAGATCCGCGTGCTGCCGAGCGAGATCCAGAAGCGCACCTTCGAATTGCTCGGCGCGCAAGCGATGCGCATGGACCTGACCGAAGCGATCGCCATGATCAAGGCCGGCACCTTGGACGCGCAGGAAAACCCGCTCGCCAATACTGTGACCTACGGCGTGCACAAGTTCCACAAGTTCCACACGCTGACGTCGCATTTCTACATTTCGCGCCCGGTCTTCCTGCATTGCGCGTCGTTCGACGCATGGCCGGACGATCTCAAGCGCGCCATGCAAGACGCGGTGACGCAAGCGGTCGCGTTTCAACGCAAGCTCGCGGTCGAAGAGCATGAGGCCTCGCGCAAGGCGATCGAAGACGCCGGTTGCGAGATCGTCGAACTCGACGCCGCTGAACACGCGGCTTTTGTCGCCGCGGTGCAGCCGCTGCTGGCCGACGCAGGCAAAATGTACGGCGACGAGATGTTTAACATGGTGCCGAAGGCGTAGGCGGCGGTCGCGGCCATCTCGAGGCCGGCGCCGTTGTCACGCTTGGAAAACGCGTTTGCTGAATCCGGCATAGGCGCTGATTGCCATGAGGCCGTAAAGCAGCCAATCCAGGTCGTCGCTTATCGAATCCGGCAACACGAACGAGGCAATGCCGAAACACAACGTCGCCATGAGCGCCACCTGACGCCACGGTATTTTGAGCTTTGGTTTGATGGGTTGTTCCCGCACTCGCCATTCGCCGTCGGCCCGCGGGAACATAATTTCTTTGTGCAAGAGCGATGCTTGGTCGGCGGGAACTTCCGCAACGACGGGCTTTGCGTCGGGCGCCGGCAAATCAAGTTTCGGCACGGCGCGCAACGGCTGCGGTCGAGAAATCGTGCGTCGCCCGAAGGACCTTTGGGTGTTCATCGCGCGTGATCCAAGAAGGCCCGAGTGTGAAATGCATAAATTAACGCTCGCTTATTGGGCGCCTGAGATGCTTAACGGTCCCGAAACCATAACGCGCCCGTCGCAATTGTAAGATTTACGCCACCGAAACCACTCTCTTGTAGAGAGCGGCGATGCATTCTCCAGCCATCATGAGTCAGGCCCATCGGCCCGTTGCCCTTGCGGTTCGGGGCTTGAGCAAGAATTTCGACCGGCCGGCCGTCGATGCGCTCGACCTCACGGTCTATGGCGGCGAGTTCTACGCCCTGGTCGGCCCTAACGGCGCCGGCAAGACCACCACCTTGCGCATGGTGGTGGGGCTGCTGGCGCCCGACGCCGGCACGATCGCGATCGAAGGCATCGACGCGCTTGAGGACCCGGTTGCGGCCAAGCAGGTGACCGCTTGGATCTCCGATGAGCCGATGATCTACGACAAGCTGACGCCCTACGAATATCTCGAATTCGTCGCCGGGCTCTGGCGTATCGACGCCAAGACCGCGGAAGCGCAGGCCCGCGAACTGATCGGCTGGCTCGGGCTTACGCCGCACGCGCATGAGCGCTGCGAAGGATTTTCCCGCGGCATGAAGCAAAAGGTGGCGCTGGCCGGCGCGCTGGTGCACGACCCTAAGCTCATCATTCTCGATGAACCGCTGACCGGTCTCGATGCCGGTTCCGCCCGCCTGGTCAAGAACGTGCTGCGCGAGCGCGTCAAAGCCGGCGGCACGGTCATCATGACGACGCATATTCTCGAAGTCGCCGAGCGCATGGCCGATCGCATCGGCATCATCGCCAAGGGCAAGCTGATCGCCGAAGGCACGCTCGACGAATTGCACAAGCAGACCGGAAAGACCGCCGCCAGCCTGGAGGACACCTTCCTCATGCTGGTTGAAGAACCGGTCGCCGCCGCGTGAGCCGGCAGTCGTACCATCATCGCGTCATTCCGGGACGCGAGCCAACGGGTCCGCGCAAAGCGCGGCCCGATGATAAACTCCGCGAGCGGACCCGGAATCCAGATATGCATGCCGAGTCCGTTTCTGGATTCCGGGTTCGCGCCATCGATCTCGGGTTTACCCGAGATCGGTTATCCATAGCGCCCAAGTCGGCTATAGCCGGCTTGGGTGGCGCGCCCCGGAATGACGGCAAAGATCGGCAGGCGTCGGCGTGAGCCGTCCCGACACCTTGACCTGGCTCGCCAGCCACGAGTTGCGGCTCGGATGGCGCGACTGGGTCTCGATGATGACGGCCGGGCGCCGCAGCCGCGCGCGCACCGTGACCATCGCGCTGATCGTCTTTGCCGCCTTCATGCACCTGCTGGCCTGGTCGATGGTCGGCCGCTATGCCGACGCCGAGCCCGACAAGACGACGCTGGTCGTGGTGACCGGCACCATCCTGCTGTCCTGGGCGTTGCTGCTGTCGCAGGCGATGGAGTCGGTGACGCGCGCTTTCTATACGCGCTCCGATCTCGATCTCATCCTCACTTCGCCGGTTAGTCCGCGCAAAGTGTTCTCCGTGCGCATCGGCCGCATCGCCGTGTCCGTCGCCATGGTCGCTATCCTGCTGGCGACGCCTTTCATCGACGTGCTGGTGATCAAAGGCGGCGCCCGCTGGCTGGCGGCTTTCGGCGTCGTCGCCGCCATGGGCGCGGTGGCGGCGGCTTTTGCCGTTGCCCTGACCATCGCGCTGTTTCGCACCATCGGCCCCAAGCGCACGCGGCTGGTGGCGCAGATCGTGGCGGCCGTCATCGGCGCGTCCTTCGTCATCGGGCTGCAGGTGGCGGCGATCCTCTCCTTCGGCAGCCTGTCGCGCATGGCGTTGCTGCAATCGCAATGGCTGATCGCGCGCGCGCCCGATGTCGGCAGCGCCTTCTGGTGGCCGGCGCGCGCCGTCATGGGCGATCCGGCTGCTCTTTCTGTTGTTGCTGCTGCTGCTGTTGCTTTGCTTGTTGTGTCGATCGCGACATTTTCTGCTCGATTCGGTGATCATGCTGTGGCTGCAGCCGGCGTATCGCAGACGCTCGTGCGCCAGCGCCGCTGGTCGCCAGGCTTTCGCACCCGCTCGCCGGGCAGCGTGCTGCGGTATAAGGAGTGGGCGCTGCTTGCGCGCGATCCATGGCTGATGTCGCAGAGCCTGATGCAGGTGCTTTATCTGCTGCCGCCGGCGCTGCTGCTGTGGCGAAGTTTTCATGACGGCACCGGCGCCCTGGTCGTGCTGGTTCCCGTATTGGTGATGGCGGCCGGTCAATTGGCCGGCGGTCTCGCTTGGTTGTCGATTTCAGGTGAGGACGCGCCCGATCTCGTCGCTACGGCGCCGATTCCCGCCCGCCGCATCGTACGAGCCAAAATCGAAGCAGTGATGGGGGCGGTCGCCCTTTTATTCGGTCCGCTGATCATTGCGCTGGCCATCGCGTCACCGCGCGCCGCGTTGGTGGCGGTTTTGGGCGTGGCCATTGCCGCAGCCTCGGCCACATTCGTTCAGCTTTGCTTCCGGGTGCAGGCCAAACGCAGTCAGTTTCGCCGCCGCCAAGTGTCCTCGCGCATCGCGACTTTCGCCGAAGCCTTTTCATCGATTGCCTGGGCTGGAACGTCGGCGCTGGCAGCGGCCGGCTCATGGCTCGCGTTATTTCCAGCGGTCGTGGCGCTCGCTCTTCTGGGCGGCGTGCGAATCATCAGCCCGCGGCCGGAGTAGCGTCCTCGTAAGCGGTGTGGTGACGCCGCGCCCCGCCGCGATGGTTCATCTGCAGAAACACCAGCGATCCGACCAAGATGAGATTAATGAGGTTCGCGCCGATGCCGACGGCGAAGGCCGGCGCGTAATAGCCGAAATAGTCGTACAATAATCCCGCAAGCCAGCCGCCCGAGGCCATGCCGATCGCGGTGAACATCAGCAGGGTGGGAATTCGCCACGACGCCTGCGCGGCCGGAAACAATTCGCGCAGCGCCAGCACGTAAGCCGGAATGATGCCGGAAAATCCGAGTCCGAAGGCGGCGGAAACCGTGAACAGCCCGTAGGTATTTTGCGTGAACAGCAACGCGATCATGGACGCGCATTGCCAGGCCGAGCCGATCAGCACGGTGGCAAGCCCGCCGATGCGGTCGGAAATCGCGCCCCAGATCTGCCGGCTGACGAAGGCGGTGCCGAGCAGCACCGAGAGCATCAGCGCGCCGAGCGAACGGGTGAATCCGAGATCGGTGCAATAGGCGACCAGATGGCCCTGCGGCATCGCCATCGGGATGCAGCAGAAGATGGAGGCCGCGCACATCAGCGCGAACACGAGATTGGGCGGCCAGCCCAACACGCGCATCTTCGCGCCGTTGCCGGTCGCGGCCGTCACGGGTTCGATCACTTCGGGCGGGTGGCGGAAGAACAGCAAGGCCAGCGGCACGATGACGGCGATTTCCGCGAGCGCATACCACAACATGGTCTGGCGCCAGCCGATATGCGCGATGACGCGCTCGAACATCGGTGGCCACACGGCGCCGGCGAGGTAAGTCCCGCTCGAAATCAGCGCCAGCGCCGAGCCGCGGCGGCGGTCGAACCAGCGGCTGACATAGACGTACAACGGTGCGTTGATGCCGCCGAGGCCGATCAGGCCGATGAACAGTCCATGCCCGATCCACAAAGGCGTCGGCGGCCCGTAAGTTGAAACGAACAGCCCGACGCCGATCATCAGCGCGCCGAAAATCACCGTCCAGCGCGTGCCGACCTTGTCGGCGATGCGGCCCATCATGATGCCGCCGGCGCCGGAACAAAGCCAGGCGAGCGCACTCGCCAGCGCGGGCACCTGACGCGAGCCGCCTACTTCGGCGGCGATGTCTTTCAAAGCAACTGGTGTGATCCAGGCGCCGCCGAACGCCATAAGCATGGCGACCAGCGCCACGGTGGCGACGACCCACGACGATCGGCTCTCGATCGATGAGGAGGGGGATTGTACCATGAAGGAGTCCGACCGCCATTCCTTCGCATATCGTGCCGGGTTTGACCATTGCCATGGTCAAATGGCTGCCTCGCGCGGTGCGCCGCAAAAACGCGATGTCCGCGGGAAGAAACAGGAAGTTCAGGCCGGACCGATCACTTGCCGATTAGCCAATAGCCACTGCCATCCTCGGTCTTCATCGGTTTCAAGCCAAAGCGCTTGGCGCGGCGGTGCGTCATGCACGATCAGATTGTGCATGTCCTGCAATACGTCACGCGCCGAGGCGATGTAGCCATGGCCGAGCGCAGTTAGGTCGACATTGGTGACGTTGACCGTGTCGATACCCGGCGTGACAAAGATTGGCGGTGCCAGCCCGACGCGAGGGAACTCGTGCAGCCACTTCGACAATTCCGCCGCCAGGTCGCGCCGTGAGATATAGAGCGTCGCGCGCGCAGCCAGCTGTGTATAGGCCGCACACAGATTGCGGAAAGTGTCGACGTCGACGTCGGCTGCTGCAAGGAAGATCTGCCCAAAGGGCACGCCACTTTTGCGCATCGCTTGCTGGGCAATGCGGTTGACCGCGCGTAGCACGCCTCGGTTGCCCATGCTGTGTGCGATGATATGAACCGCGCGGGCACGCGACCGCGCGGCGAATTTCAGCATGAATTCCGAAATCATGTTTTCGTTGGCTTCGATGGTGGCCTCGTCGGCGGAATAGCCGGCAAGTGTGCCCTGCGACGGCCAGCTGAAAAACGCCATGGCACCCTTGATCGATAAATCGAAGCCGATCTGCGCCGCCCGCACGGCCGCATCCGCGAAGGCCACGTTGTAGCCGTGCACGTAGATCAGCGCGTCGCGTTCGTCGATTTGAACGGCATCGAGACGAGATGCCACCAAACGCCAGAAATTCCCCTCTTCGGTTTACTGGGTCCGCAACAGCTTCAGGCGATCATCGGTCATGGTGACGAGGCGCTTCCACCAAGATGATCCAATGGAGCCGATCTTGTGCGATTTCGGAATGTAGACCGCGCAAGTGCCGTAATGGATTTTTGAGTCGCGTTGCGCCGAATAGCCTTTGTTGGAATTGGTGGGGTCGTTGGGCCGGCGGCTGGTGCCGTACCACACGGTGTATTCGGCTTGGTCTTGGTCCTCGGGTTCTGGTCTCGATATCGACGCCCGCGTCCCTTCGATGATATCCGACGCCTTCAAAAGCTCATCGAGCTCCCGGGCGACGGATTCTTCGCTGGGCGCAATCGAATTCTGCCTGAACCGTTCGATCGGCTGCGGCTTGGCGCTTTTCACCAGTCGCCCGGTCAACGACCGCGCATTGTTCCGCCGGAGCTCGTCGATGATGTCGGCGACAGTCGAGGCGCGGTCCATGTCAGCCGGCACGATACGCAACCCGTGTACGGCAAATACGGGCAACTCCGCGATCGTATGGCTCAGCGCGCGCCATTGTGAGCCATCGGAGCCAAGGAGAGCTTTTAAGTCGGTGGAGACGCTGACTTCACGATGGAAATGCTGCTTGAAGAAATCCAACAGAGCTTGCCTAACGGCGTTCCAATCCTTGGCGTTCATCTCCGCGCCCTCCGAGCCGCAGCGACAAAAGATGTTTGTTCTTCAACGCAAAGTTGTCAACGCCCAAGCTCGTCATTGCCCGATTTGTCGCAGGTCGGGTCGGCGGTTCGCCGCAAACATCGGTCTACCCTGAACGGGTAGTGTCCTAAGCGACATCGCCTCGGTCATTAGCGCGATGATGTCGAGTTGCGAAATGGACCCTTGGATCGGCGAATCTTCATAGGCTGCACCGACCGAGGTATCCGGTGCTGCGTTGCGCCAAAGTGCGCGAATCGGTGTCCGGCCGAAATTTCCTTCTAGCTGTCCTGCGCAAAACGAAATTGACCGCAGAGCCTTGCGGTGTCAGGTTTTATTGGGCTGAAGCCGCTTTGCGTTGCGCCATTTCAGTCTATATGTGTGGTGTCCGGGATCGCACTTCTAAGCCCCTCGGCGTTCGCCCAAGGTCACCGATGACCCTCCGATCCGTCAGCCTCGACGATAAATACGATCTGGCGCAGGACCGCGTTCTGGTGACCGGTTATCAGGCGCTGATTCGCGCCTGCCTGATGCAAAAGGAGCGTGATCGCCGCGCCGGATTGAACACCGCCGGCTACGTCACCGGCTATCGCGGCTCGCCGCTCGGCGGCCTCGATCAGCAGTTCATGCGCGCGGCGCGCCACATCGCCGCGGCCGATATCAAGTTCCAGCCTGGGATCAACGAAGAGCTTGCCGCCACTGCGCTGTGGGGCTCGCAGCAGGCCGAGTTGCGCGGCGAGGGCAAGTTCGATGGCGTGTTCGGCATGTGGTACGGCAAGGGCCCGGGTGTCGACCGCTCCGGCGACGTATTCCGCCACGCCAATCTCGCCGGCACCGCCAAGAATGGCGGCGTGCTCGCCTTGATGGGCGACGACCACACTGCGGAATCCTCCACCACCGCGCATCAGTCGGAATTCCATTTCGTCGACGTGATGATGCCGATCCTCAATCCGGCCGGCGTGCAGGAGATCATCGACTACGCGCTCTATGGCTGGGCGATGTCACGCTTCACCGGCACTTGGACCGCGCTCAAATGCATGCATGAGACGGTTGAATCGACCGGCGTAGTGGACGGCGCCGTCGAACGCATCAAGCTCGTCACGCCTGACGATTTCCAGATGCCGGAGGGCGGGCTCAACATCCGCCTCGTCGATACCATCCTCGGCCAGGAAGCGCGCCTGCACGATTACAAGCGCGACGCCATGCTGGCCTTTTTGCGCGCCAACAAGCTCAACAAGACCATCACCTCCGGCGGGCGCAATCCGAAAGTTGGCATCATCACCACCGGCAAGGCCTATCTCGACGTGCGCCAAGCGCTCGACGAACTCGGCATCGACGAAGTGAAATGCAACGATCTCGGCCTGCGCCTGTTCAAGATTGGTTGCCCCTGGCCGATCGCGCGCGAGGAACTGGCCGACTTCGCGCAGGGCCTCGAGCTTATCATCGTGGTCGAGGAAAAGCGCTCGCTGATCGAAGTGCAGGTGCGCGAGGAACTCTACGGCACCGCCAATCAGCCGGTTTGCGTCGGCAAGAAGGACGAACAGGGCAACTGGCTGTTCCCGGTCAAGGGCGCGCTCGATCCCAACGATGTCGCCATCTGCATCGGCGAACGGCTCTTGCGCTATGGCGTCAACGACGAACTGGCGGCCAATGTGGCGCGGCTCAAAGCTGCACAACGCGCGCTGGCTGAGACGTCCGACGTGGCGCAGCGCATTCCTTATTTTTGCTCGGGCTGCCCGCACAACACCTCGACCCGCGTGCCGGAGGGCAGCCGCGCCTATGCCGGCATCGGCTGCCACTTCATGTCGCAATGGATGGACCGCCAAACGCTCGGCTTTACCCAGATGGGTGGCGAAGGCGCCAACTGGATCGGGGAAGCGCCGTTCTCGATGACGCCGCATGTGTTCCAGAATCTCGGCGACGGCACCTATAACCATTCCGGCTATCTCGCCATCCGCGCCGCCATCGCTTCCGGCGTGACCATGACCTACAAGATCCTGTTCAACGACGCGGTGGCGATGACCGGCGGCCAGGCCAATGACGGCGGTCTCACGGTGCCGCAGATCGCCGCGCAGGTGGCCGCCGAAGGCGCCAAGCGCGTGGTCGTGGTCACCGA
Organism: uncultured Alphaproteobacteria bacterium; assembly: GCA_963810255.1. Taxonomy (GTDB): domain Bacteria; phylum Pseudomonadota; class Alphaproteobacteria; order Rhizobiales; family Xanthobacteraceae; genus Pseudolabrys. The sequence goes on from CAWEMT010000004.1 coordinate 170,063, forward strand.
CGAGCCGTGGAAATATCCGAAGGACACCGAGTGGCCGCGCGGTCTGACCGTCCATCACCGCGACGAACTCGACTTCGTGCAGCGCGATCTCGCGAAGGTGCCCGGCGTGAGCGTTTTGATCTACGATCAGACCTGCGCCGCCGAGAAGCGCCGCCGCCGCAAGCGCGGCACCTTCCCTGATCCCGACAAGCGCGTGGTGATCAACGACCTGGTCTGCGAAGGCTGCGGTGACTGCGGTATCAAATCGAATTGTGTGTCGGTGCAGCCGCTCGAAACCGAATGGGGACGCAAGCGCACCATCGATCAGTCGAGCTGCAACAAGGACTATTCCTGCGTCAAAGGCTTCTGCCCGTCTTTCGTGACCGTGCATGGTGCCAAGCTCAAGCGCGGCGAGAGCGTCGCCGAGCCTGCGGATTGGCCGGCGCTGCCTGACCCAAGCGTGCCGCTGGTCAATCATCCCTACAGCGTCGTCGTCACCGGCATCGGCGGCACCGGTGTCGTCACCATCGGCGCCATTCTCGGGATGGCCGCGCATCTGGAAGGCAAAGGCGTCGGCATCATCGACATGGCCGGCCTCGCCCAGAAGGGCGGTGCGGTCTACAGCTATCTGCGCATTGCCAACGAGCCCGACGATATCCACGCCATCCGCGCCGCCGCCGGCAGCGCCGATCTCGTGCTCGGCGGCGACAGCGTGGTGGTCGGCACGAAAAAGGTGCTGGGCGCGATCAAGACGGGTCATACCCGCGTCGTCGTCAACACGTCGGAATTCCTGCCCGGCGATTTCACGCGCAACGCCGATTTTTCGCTGCCGACCGAGCGGCTCAAGCGCGCCATCACGGACGCTGCCGGCCGCGGACAAAGCCACTTCGTCAACGCCAGCCGATTGGCGACGGCGCTGTTGGGCAATTCCATCGGCGGCAACATGTTCATGCTCGGCTTCGCCTATCAGCACGGCGGCCTGCCGGTGTCGGGCGAGGCGATCGAGAAGGCGATCGAGCTCAACGGCGAGGCGGTGGCGATGAACGTCGCGGCTTTCCGCTACGGCCGCCGCGCCGCGATCGATCCGCAGGCGGTGGAAGCGCTGGTGAAGCCGGCGGCGGAAGCGGCCAACGACTCGCTCAGGCTTTCGGAATCGTTTGAAGAGACCGTTGAGCGGCGGGTGGACTTCCTCACCGCCTATCAGAACGCGCGCTATGCGCGGCGCTATCGCAAGTGGGTCGAAAAGATCAAAGCCGCCGAAGCCGAGAAGGCGCCGGGCCAGACCACGCTCGGCGAAGCGGCGGCGCGCTATTTGTTCAAGCTGATGGCCTACAAGGACGAATACGAAGTCGCCCGCCTTTACGCCGATACAAATTTCATCGAGCGGGTGAAGGCGTCATTCGACGGCGCGCTGCGCTTCGAATTCCATCTGGCACCGCCGCTGCTGGCAAAGATCGATCCGTTGACCGGCGAGCCGAAGAAAAAGTCGTACGGCCCGAGAATGCTCACCGTGTTTTCGGTGCTGGCGAAATTCAAATTCCTGCGCGGCACGCTGTTCGATCCGTTCGGCTATTCGAGCGAACGCCGAACGGAGCGCCGATTGATCGCCGACTATGAAGACCTGCTGCGCGACATCATCAAAAATTTGACGCTGGGGAACTACCCCGTTGCCGTCGAGCTTGCCGCGATACCGGAAAAGATCCGCGGCTACGGTCCGGTCAAACAGCGGCACATTGACGCCGCCAAGGCCGCCGAAGCCGTGTTGCGCGAGCAATTCCGCGCTGGTCCGGCACCGTTTTTGAAGGCTGCGGAATGATTTAGTCGTTCACTACGACCATATTCCACGATCACTGAGACTTGACCGCCAATCGGCGGTGTTTTCATATCAAGATAACAAGTCCGCCGAGCAAGGCGGCGAGGGGAGGGATGCCGCGACGGCTTTTTGCGCGGTCGAATGGGAGGTTCAGGCTGTGGCGCCAATCGCCGCCGCTCAGGCGGATACATTTCCCAAGCTGTTGATTCGTAACGCTGAATTGTACGGCTCGCGGCCGGCAATGCGGCACAAGGATCTTGGTATTTGGCAGACTTGGACCTGGAACCAGACGCTCGACATCGTGCGCGCCTATGCGGTCGGCCTCTCCCGGCTCGGCGTCAGGCGCGGCGAAACGGTCGCCATCGTCGGCGGCAACCGGCCCAAGCTCTATTGGTCGGAGATGGCGGTGCAGATGCTCGGCGCCATCCCCGTGCCGGTCTATGCCGACGCGGTCGCCGACGAGCTTTCCTATGTGCTTGCCCATTCCGAGACACGCTTTGCCGCGGTCGAGGACCAGGAGCAGGTCGACAAGATCATGTCGGTGATGGATCGCCTGCCCAAGCTCGAGGAGATGTTCTACGACGAGACGCGGGGCCTGCGCGACTACGATCACAGCCATCTGCATCCGATGAACGACCTCATCGCAGAGGGACGAAAAGCGCTCGCGTCCGATCCGTCGGTCGGCAAGTGGCTCGATAACGAAGTCGCCGCCGGCAAGGGCAGCGATCCTTCCGTGATCCTCTACACCTCGGGCACCACGGGTGCTTCCAAGGGCGTGGTGATGACGCACGAACGCTCGATCAACGCGGGGACCGATACCGTCAAGTTCGACAATCTCACCGAGAACGACGTCGCGCTGGCCTACCTGCCGCTTGCCTGGGTCGGTGACCACTACCTCAATTATGTGCAGGGGTTGATCGCCGGCTTCTGCACTGCGTGCCCGGAAAACCCGGACACCGCCATGCAGGATCTGCGCGAAATCGGGCCGAGCTTCTATTTCGCGCCGCCGCGCACGCTTGAGCAGCTGCTCACGCGGGTTATGATTCGCATGGAGGACGCCGGCTATCTCAAGCGCAAGATGTTCCACTACTTCATCGGCGTGGCACGGAAACACGGCGAACGTATCCTCAACAAAGAGAAGGTGCCGCTGCACGGGCGCCTGCTTTATTGGCTCGGCGATCTATTGGTCTACGGCCCGCTCAAGAACGTGCTTGGCTTTTCACGCGTGCGCGTCGCCTATACCGCGGGCGAGGCGATCGGTCCGGACCTGTTTGCATTCTATCGCTCGATCGGCCTCAACCTGAAGCAGCTCTACGGGCAGACCGAGGCCTTCCTCTATGTCACCGCACAGCCAGATGGCGAAATTTATTCCGACACGGTCGGCCCGGCCTGCCCCAATGTCGATATTCGCATCGCCGAGAACGGCGAGGTGCAATTCAAATCGCCCGGTATGTTCGCGCACTATTTCAAGGACGAGGCCAAAACCGCCGAAGCGTTGACGCCGGACGGTTACGTGAAGACCGGCGATGCCGGCTACTTCGACGAGAAGACAGGGCATCTGAAGATCATCGACCGCGCCAAGGACGTCGGCAAACTCAACGACGGCACGCTGTTTCCGCCGAAATACATCGAGAACAAGCTCAAATTCTTTCCCAATATCCGAGAAGCCGTGGCCTACGGCGACAAACACGATTTCGTCGCGGTGATGCTCAACATCGATCTCACCGCGGTCGGTAGCTGGGCCGAACGCAACAATGTTGTCTATGGCTCCTACCAGGAGCTCGCCGGCCATCCCCTGGTCTACGACATGATCGAGAAGCATGTGGCGGAAGTGAACCGCTCCCTCGCCGAGGACAAAGTGATGGCGGGCGCGCAGATCAAGCGCTTCCTCATACTGCACAAGGAACTCGACGCTGACGACGGTGAGGTCACGCGCACTCAGAAAGTCCGCCGCGGGTTCGTTGCCGAACGCTACGCTCCGCTGATCAAGGCGCTTTACGATGGATCGACGGAAGCCGACATCTCGACCGAAGTCACGTTCGAGGACGGCCGCAAGGGCACGATCAGCGCGCACGTGAAAATCCGCGATATGCAAACCCAACCGACACCCGCCCCCCTGGAGAAAGCGGCATGAGGGCGCCGAGCGGACCCGATGTCGCCGTCGGCGATGTGCTGTTGTCTGTCGAAAACGTGTCGCTGTCGTTCGGCGGCGTCAACGCCGTCACCGATGTCTCCTTCGATATCCGCAAAGGCGAAATCCGCGCCATCATCGGGCCGAACGGTGCCGGCAAGACCTCGATGCTCAACATCATCAACGGCTTCTATCACCCGCAAGAGGGCCGCATCACCTTCAAGGGTAAAACGCGGTCCAAGATGCGGCCCTATGAAGCCGCACATGGCGGCATTGCGCGCACCTTCCAGAACGTCGCGCTGTTCCGCGGCATGACCGCGCTCGACAACATCATGGCGGGGCGCGCGCTGAAGATGAACCGAGGGTTCTTTTGGCAATTACTGCGCTATGGGCCGGCAATGACCGAGGAAATACAGCACCGCCGGCGGGTTGAGGAAATCATCGACTTCCTCAAGATCCAGGAGATCCGCCGCACGCCCGTCGGCCGCTTGCCTTACGGCCTGCAGAAGCGGGTGGAGCTTGGCCGCGCGCTCGCCATGGAGCCGGAACTGTTGCTGCTCGATGAGCCGATGGCCGGCATGAACATGGAAGAAAAAGAAGACATGTCGCGCTTCATCCTCGACGTGAACGATCATTTCGGCACCACCGTCGCGCTGATCGAGCACGACATGGGCGTGGTGATGGACCTGTCCGACCGCGTGGTGGTGCTCGATCACGGCGTCAAAATCGCCGACGGCACGCCCGATCAGGTCAAGAGCGATCAGGCCGTCATCGACGCCTATCTCGGCGTCGCGCATTAAGGGGCCGGCATGCATCTTCTCTACATGATCTTCATCGACCCCTTCATGCAGATGGGCTCAGCGCCCGATTTGCTGGTGCAGACGCTGTGGGAGGGACTGGTTGCCGGTGTGCTCTATGCGCTGATAGCGCTCGGTTTTGTGCTGATCTTCAAGGCCTCCGGTGTGTTCAATTTCGCGCAAGGCATCATGGTAGTTTTCGCGGCCCTCACTTTGGTCGGCTTGCATGAGCATGGCGTGCCGGCCTTTCTGGCACTGGCGCTGACCATCGGCGTGATGTTCTTGCTCGCTTTGGGTGTCGAGCGCTTGGTCCTGCGCCCGCTTGTCAACCAGCCCGACATCATTTTGTTCATGGCAACGTTCGGGCTGACCTATTTCCTCATCGGTACCGGCGAACTGGTGTTCGGCGGCGATTCCAAGATCATGATTGCCCAGCAGCTTTACCTGCCCACCGGCCGGATCAATCTGCATACGCTGGGCGGCCTCGTCAGCTTGCAAAAGCTCGATATCGCGGCGGCCATCATCGCCACCGTCATGGTGACAGCTCTGGCGATCTTTTTCTCGAAGACGCGCATCGGCCGCGCCTTGCGCGCGGTTGCCGACAGCCACCGCGCCGCGCTCTCGGTTGGAATTTCGCTGGAATATATCTGGGTGATCGTATGGTTTGCCGCCGGCATCGTGGCGCTGGTGACCGGAATCATGTGGGGCGCACGCTCGGAGGTTTCCTTCGCGCTCGAAGTCATCTCGCTCAAGGCGTTGCCGGTGCTTATCCTCGGCGGCTTCACCTCCGTTCCCGGCGCTATCGTCGGCGGGCTGATCATCGGGGTTGGCGAAAAAATGACTGAATTCTATTGGGGGCCGCTGGTCGGCGGCGGCACCGACGCTTGGTTTGCCTACGTGATTGCGCTGGTCTTCCTGCTGTTCCGCCCGCAAGGGCTGTTCGGCGAAATGATCATCGAGCGGGTGTAATAAAATGTTTTACCGCGAAGTCGGACAATTCAAGACCGGTTACGCCCGCGATCAGGCGATCTTCCCGATTCTGCAGGATCGTATCGGCATCCTCTTCATTCTGGCCTTCGCCTATGTCGTGATTCCGTTGACCGACAATGATTTCCTGATCAACGCGATTATGACGCCGTTCCTGATTTTCACTCTCGCCGCGATCGGGCTGAATATCCTGACCGGCTATACGGGCCTGTTGTCGCTTGGCACGGGCGCTTTCATGGGAGTCGGCGCCTACGCTTGTTATAAACTCACGACCTATTTCCCAAACGTGAATATTGTCGTCTGGATTATCGCTTCCGGTTTCGCGTCGGCCGCGGTTGGCGCCGTCTTTGGTTTGCCAGCGGTGCGCATCAAAGGCTTCTATCTCGCTATCGCGACACTGGCCGCGCAATTCTTTCTCGAATGGTGCTTCACGCACATTCCGTGGCTCTACAACTACAATGTCTCTGCGTCGATCGAAGTGCCGCAGCGCGAATTGTTCGACGTCATCGTCACGGGTCCGCGTGCGACCGCCGAGACGCGATATTACGTCGTGCTTACCATTGTCGTGGTCATGACCTGGCTCGCTTCCAACCTGGTGCATGGCCGCATCGGCCGCATGTGGATGGCGGTGCGCGACATGGATATCGCCGCCGAACTGATGGGCATTCGCCTGCTGCCGGCGAAGCTGCTGGCGTTCGCGGTGTCCTCGTTTTATTGTGGCGTCGCCGGCGCGATGCTGGTGTTCTTCTGGTATGGCAGCGCCGAATCGACGGTGTTCTCGATCAACCAGAGCTTTGTCGTGCTGTTCATGATCATTATCGGCGGCCTTGGCAGCTTGCTTGGCTGCTATCTGGGCGCCGCGTTGATCTATGTCCTGCCGATCATCTTGAAATTCGTGCCGCCGGTATTCGGCATACCGCTGCATGCCGCAACGGTCGAGCATCTCACGTTTGTCATCGTGGGCGTGCTGATTGTGTTCTTCCTGATTGTGGAGCCGGCGGGGTTGGCGCGGCTGTGGCAGGTCGGCAAGCAGAAATTGAGGGTGTGGCCGTTTCCGTACTAATGGTGCAAGATAGCCTCAATTCCCGTTGGTCGGCGCAATAAGCCGGCCCCGGGATGACCCGATCCAGAGTGGGGTCGAAACGAGTAAGCGACCGGCCGACAAGGCTGGCACAAATCGAAGGGAGGAAGTGATGAAGCTCAATCGGCTGATAATCGCACTGAGTTGTGCGGGTATGCTCGGCGCCACCGCGCTGGCGACCAAGGTTCAAGCGCAAGACAGCATCTACATCCCGCTGTTCACCTACCGCACGGGCCCATATTCGGTCGGCGGCATTCCGATCGCAAACGGAATGCACGACTACTACAACATGCTCAACGAGCGTGATGGCGGCATCGGCGGCGTAAAGCTTAGCGTCGACGAATGCGAAACCGGATACGACACCAAGAAGGGTGTCGAGTGTTACGAGTCGGTGAAGGACAAGCATCCGACCGTGATCACGCCGTACTCGACTGGCATCACGCTGGCGCTGATTCCGAAGGCCGGCGTCGACAAGATCCCAATTCTGTCGATGGCCTATGGTCTCTCGGCGGCTGCCGTCGGCCAGGATTTCCCGTGGATCTTCAATCCACCGGCGACCTACTGGGACGGCCTGTCGATCATCATGAAGTACATCGGCGGCAAGGAAGGCGGCCTCGACAAGCTCAAGGGCAAGACGATCGGCTACATCTTCCTGGAAAGCGGCTACGGCCGCGAGCCGCTCCCGCTGCTGCATGACTTTGCCAAGCAGTACGGCTTCACCGTCAAGGAGTACTCGGTGGCCGGCAAGGAAATGCAGGACCAGTCGGCGCAGTGGCTGGCCGTCCGCCGCGATCGTCCGGCGTGGATGATCATGTGGGGCTGGGGTGCCATGAACCCGACGGCGGTCAAGCGCGCGGCCGAGAACGGCTACCCGATGGATCACTTCATCGGCATCTGGTGGTCTGGCAGCGAGGATGACGCGCGGCCGGCCGGCCCCGGCGGCAAGGGCTATCTGTCGCTCAACTTCAGCGGTATCGGCACCAACTATCCCGCGCTCCAGGACGTCAAGAAGTACATCGTGGACAAGGGCAAGAGCCAGGTCGAGAAGAGCAAGTTCGGCGAGAACTACTATAACCGCGGTGCCTATAACGCCGCGATCATCGCCGAAGCGATCCGCAACGCGCAAAAGCTCACCGGCAAGAAAGTCGTTGTCGGCGAAGACGTGCGTCGCGGGCTGGAAACGCTGCACCTGACCGAGGCTCGCCTCAAGGAGATCGGCTTCCCGAACTTCGCGGCGCCGATCACCGGGATTAGCTGCACCGACCACAACGGTCACGGCTCCGCCTACGTGCAGCAATGGGACGGCACCAAATGGGTCAAGATCAGCGATTGGATAGCGCCCATGAAGGACAAGGTGCGTCCACTGCTGGAGCAGGCGGCCGCGGACTATGTGAAGAAGAGCACCGGCTGGCCCAAGCGCACCGAGAAGTGCGACAAGTCGTCGTAGCTTGATCTAACCACGACCCCCGCCGCAGGCGTGCCCCGAGGCACGACCGGCGGCGGGGGCGTTTCCCGGGGTTGACCCATGAGTGCCGTCGAACAGCAAAGTCCGGGGGCCGCGCCCGCGAACGAGCGCATCCTCAAGGTCAACAACATCGAAGTCATCTACGACCACGTCATTTTGGTGCTCAAGGGCGTTTCGCTCGAAGTGCCCAAAGGCGGCATTGTCGCGCTGCTGGGCGCCAACGGCGCCGGCAAGACCACCACACTGAAAGCGATCTCCAATCTCCTGCAGGCCGAACGCGGCGACGTCACCAAGGGCTCGATCCTGTTCGAGGGCTCGGAAGTGCACGATCTCTCGCCTAACGAGTTGGTCCGGCGCGGTTGCATCCAGGTGATGGAAGGCCGTCAGTGTTTTGCCCATTTGACCATCGAGGAGAACCTGCTCACCGGCGCCTTCACCCGCCGCGACGGCAAGGCGGCGATCCGCCGCGACCTCGATCTGGTCTATTCCTATTTTCCCAAGCTCGCCGAGCGCAGCCAGTCGATGGCCGGCTACACCTCCGGCGGCGAACAACAGATGTGCGCCGTCGGCCGCGCGCTGATGTCGCGGCCGAAGATGATCCTGCTCGATGAACCGTCGATGGGGCTTGCGCCTCAGATCGTCGAGGAAATCTTCGAGATCGTACAAGGCCTCAATTCGAAGGAGGGCGTCTCCTTCCTGCTTGCCGAGCAGAACACCCACATGGCGTTGCGCTTTGCCAGCTACGGCTACATTCTCGAAAATGGCCGCGTGGTCATGGACGGCAGCGCCAAGTCGTTGGCCGAGAACGAGGACGTCAAAGAGTTCTACCTCGGCGTATCCGAAGGCAAGCGCAAAAGCTTCCGCGACGGCAAGCATTACCGCCGGCGCAAGCGCTGGCTGGCGTAATTCTCTGATGGCCGACCACTACGATGCTCTCGAAACCCGCGATCCCGCGCAGCGCGAACGCGAGCAGTTCGCGTCGCTGCCCGATCTGGTCGCGCGTGCCATGGCCGCGCCGGGCTGGGCAAAGCATCTTTCCGGCGTCGATGCGAAATCGGTGACGTCGCGGGCGGCGCTGGCCAAGCTGCCGGTGCTGCACAAATCTGACATCGCGGCCTTGCAAAAAGATGATCCACCGTTCGGCGGCCTCAACGTCACCCCGCCGGGCAAGGTGCTTCGGCTGCTGATGTCACCCGGACCGATCTTCGAGCCGGAAGGCGGCGGCAAAGACTGGTATGGCTCAGCGCGCGCGTTTTACGCCGCCGGGTTTCGCGCCGGCGACATCGTGCATAATTCCTTCGCCTATCATCTGACGCCGGGCGGCTTCATCCTGGAGTCGGGGGCGCAGGCGCTCGGCTGTGCCGTCATTCCGGGCGGCGTCGGCAATACCGAGCAACAGCTTGAAGCCATCGTGCACTATAGGCCCGCCGGCTACACCGGCACGCCGGATTTTCTGAAGATCCTGCTCGACGCGGCCGCAAAGACCGGCAAGGACGTCGCCTGCATCAAGCGTGCGCTGGTCGGCGGCGCCGCGCTGCCGGAATCCTTGCGCGACGAACTCGGCCGGCGCGGCGTTGCCGTGCTGCAGTGCTACGCCACCGCCGAATTAGGCGTGATCGCCTACGAAAGTGACGCGCGCGCGGGCATGATCGTCAACGAGAACGTCATCGTCGAAATCGTGCGGCCGGGCACCGGCGATCCGGTGGCGGAAGGCGAAGTCGGCGAGGTGGTGGTGACGTCGTTCAAATCCGACTATCCGATGATCCGGCTCGGTACCGGGGATATGTCGGCGCTGTTGCCGGGCGTCTCACCTTGCGGGCGCACCAACACGCGCATCAAAGGCTGGATGGGCCGCGCCGACCAGACGGCGAAAGTCAAAGGCATGTTCGTGCATCCCAAACAAGTCGCCGAGGTGGGCGCGCGCCATCCGCAGCTCGAGCGGCTGCGCCTGGTGGTCGGCCGCGTCGACGAACAGGACACCATGACGTTGCTGGCGGAATGCGCCGCGCCCGATGCCGCGCTTGCGAGCGCGGTCGGCGCCAGCCTGCAGTCGGTCACCAAGTTGAAAGGCGCGGTCAAGCTGGTGGCGCCGGGTGAATTGCCGAACGACGGCAAGGTTATCGCGGACGAGCGCCCGGCGCGCTGACGCGCTCTTGACCGCTTGCGCGCTTTGCTCCTGATTGCAGCCTATGACAGACACCTCGCAGCTTCCGCTGGGACATCCTGAGATACCAGCGCGTCACATCGGCGTGTTGCTGGTCAATCTCGGTACGCCCGACGCCACCGACTACTGGTCGATGCGGCGCTATTTGAAGGAATTTCTCTCCGACCGCCGCGTGATCGAGGAGAACCGCGTCAAATGGTGGCTCATCCTCAACCTGATCATCTTGACGGTTCGCCCCGGCCGCAAAGGACGCGACTACGACAAGATCTGGAACAGGGAACGCAACGAATTTTTCCTCAAGACCATCACACGGTCGCAAGCCGATAAGCTTGGCGAGAGCTTCATCGGCGACCCGCGCGTTCTGGTCGATTGGGCCATGCGCTACGGCAATCCATCGATCGCCTCTCGTCTCGAGGCGATGCGAAGCGCGGGCTGCGATCGTATTCTGATTGTGCCGCTCTACCCACAATACGCCGCCGCGACCACCGCCACCGTCTGCGATAAGGCGTTTGAAGCGCTCGCGATGATGCGGTGGCAGCCGGCGGTCCGGGTGGCGCCGGCCTATTTCGATCAGCCGGTCTATATCGAGGCGATTGCCGAATCGCTCGAGGCCGGTCTGGCGAAACTGTCGTTCAAGCCGGACGTCATCCTCGCCTCGTTTCATGGCATGCCCGAAGACTATCTCCGCAAAGGCGATCCTTATCACTGCCAATGCGCAAAAACGGCGCGGCTCGTGCGCGAGCGACTCAATCTCGGCGAGGACAGACTGTTGCTGACCTTCCAGTCGCGCTTCGGCACGGCCGAATGGCTCAAGCCCTACACCGATGCCACGGTGAAGGGTCTCGCCGAAAAGGGCGTCAAAAACGTCGCTGTCATCATGCCGGGCTTTGCCGCCGACTGCCTGGAAACGCTGGAAGAGATCGCCATGGAGAACGCAGAAATCTTCAGGCATGCCGGGGGCAAGAATTTCGCCGCCATCCCCTGCCTCAACGACTCACCCGCCGGCATGGCGGTGATCCGCGACGTTGTGTTGCGCGAACTCAAGGGCTGGGTTTGACCGCGCCGCCGCTGAACAAATCCGGCCCATAAACCGGCGCCGGGCGCGATCAACGTCCCGTTAACCATCGGGCTTTAGCTTCCGTTAACCAAAACCCGCGATCCGGCGGGCGCGCGCAGGAGACGTGCGCGCAGCCGGCGCGGAGCCGTGAGGGACGGTCGAAATGGTCAGGCAGAAAGGTCAGCGATAGGGTGCCGCACCTTCGTCTCTCACGCCAGATTGCGCCGCGCGGCACGCGCCTCCTTGTGGCCGCTTGCGCCGCGCTCGTCTGCACACCCGCGCTGGCGCAGACAGCGCCGCCGCCGTTCGCCGATCCGTTGGCGCCGCAGTTGCAAACCGATCCGCGCAATCCGTCGCGATTTCAGAAGCCCACGCGGGCGACGCGCAGGCAACTCAGTACGCCGCCAAGGTTTACCCCGCTGCCATCGGGCGCCGGTGACACCGGTTTCGATGCGACCAATACCCGCGCGCCGGGCACGCAGGGGCAACCGCGTCCGGTCACCACGGGGCAAAACGGCGCGTTGGCGGCAAGCCCGCTGGGCGCTCAATCCGCGCCATCGGCGAACGCGCAAGCGTACGATCTGACCGTGCCCGCGACGGAATCGGTTTCGCCCTATCAGACGCCGCCGCCGAGTTTGACCGGCGGGCCGCCCTTCGATCTCGGTCCCATCCGCCGGCTGCCGAAGAAGCTCAGGGCGCATGAGGAGATCGAAGATCCTTACGCACCGCTCGGCGTGCACGTCGGGGCTTTCACGTTGTATCCGGCGATCGAGTTCATCGGCGGTTACGATACCAATCCGTCACGCTCGAACGGCGGCAGCGGCGCCAAGCTGTACAACGTCGCGCCCGAACTGCAGGTACAGTCGAACTGGTCGCGGCACGAGTTCAAAGCTGATCTGCGCGGCAGCTATACCGGCTACAGCCCCGATGAGACGCCGACGCTGAGCCGGCCTTCTTTCGACGGCAAGCTCACCGGCCGCGTCGACGTCACGCGGGATACGCGCATCGACCTGACCGCCCGCACGGTGGTGTCCACCGACAACCCCGGCAGTCCGAATATCCAGGCCGGGCTCGCCAAACTTCCGGTCATTTTCACCTATGGCGGCGGTGCCGGCATCGCGCACAGCTTCAACCGCTTCGAACTGGCGCTGAAGGGCACCGCGGAGCGGACCGTCTACCAGGATTCCGAACTGACCGACGGCAGCACCTCCAGCAACAAGGACCGGCAATACAATCTCTATGGCGGCGTGCTGCGCGGCAGTTACGAGTTGATGCCCGGCGTCAAACCGTATGTCGAGATCACCGCCGATACGCGCGTGCATGATCTCGAGACCGACGTCTACGGCTACCAGCGTAATTCGAAAGGGCTGTCCGGCAGCATCGGCTCGACCTTTCAGTTGTCACGCGTGCTTTCCGGCGAGGTTTCGGTCGGTTATCTCCGGCGCAAATATGACGACCCGCGCTTCGACGATCTCACCGGGCTGATCGGCAACGCTTCGCTGATATGGACGGTCGACGCGCTGAACACCGTAAAATTCACCGCCAGTTCGACGGTCGGGGAAACGACCGTCCCCGACGTGTCCGGCGTACTCTACCGCGACGCCCTTGTGCAGTTCGATCATTCCTTCCGGCGCTGGCTGATCGGGACGGTGAAACTGGGCATCGGCCTGGATGACTACCAGAACAGCCCATCTGCCAACTTCATCGAGCGCGAAGACAAGCGGTATTCGGCGGCGGCGGGCCTCACCTACAAGTTCAACCGCTCGCTGCAGCTCAAGGGTGAAGTCCAGCAATACTGGCTGCGCTCGAATGTCGCCGGCGGCGATTACCAGGCGACCGTCTTCCTGCTCGATCTGCGCGCGCAGCGCTAACGCGTTACGGTCCGCCGAGCAAATCGCGAATGGCGGCGCGAAACTCCGGAGCGATATCGGGCCGTTCAAGTCCGTAGGAGACGTTGGCGGCGAGAAAGCCGATCTTGGAGCCGCAGTCGAAGCTGCGGCCTTCGAATTTAAGGCCGTAGAACGGCTGCGTGCGCGCCAGCGACATCATGGCGTCGGTCAACTGGATTTCGCCGCCGGCGCCGGCTGCCTGCTTCTCCAGAATGTCGAAGATCTGCGGCTGCAGGATGTAGCGCCCGGTGATGGTGAGATTTGACGGCGCCTCGGCCGCTTTCGGCTTCTCGACCATTTTGGTGATGGCGAAGGCCTTGCCCTTGGCGGCGCCAACGCCAACCACGCCGTACATGTGAATGCGCTCGGACGGTACTTCTTCCACGGCCAGGATATTGGCGTTGCTATCGAGGTCCTTGGCTGCATCGATCATCTGCGCCAGGCAACCTTGCTTGTTCTGCACCAATACGTCGGGCAGCAACAGCGCGAACGGCTCGTTACCGACCAGTTCGCGCGCGCACCACACCGCGTGGCCGAGGCCGAGCGGCGATTGCTGGCGGGTGAAGCTGAAGGTGCCCGCCTCGGGCAGGTCGTGCGACAATAAAGCCAAGTCCGCCTTCTTGCCGCGCTCGACCAGAGTGAGTTCCAGTTCGAACTGGCGATCGAAATGGTCCTCGATCACGCTCTTGTTGCGGCCGGTGACGAAGATGAAATGCTCGATGCCGGCCTGGCGTGCTTCGTCGACTACGTGCTGGATCAGCGGCCGGTCGACGACCGGTAGCATCTCCTTCGGCATGGCCTTAGTCGCCGGCAGGAAGCGGGTTCCCAATCCGGCAACAGGGAATATGGCTTTGCGGATGCGGGTCATGCGAGATTTGCCGCTTCTTGATGAGTCGCGAAGTCGCGCGACTGTGAAAGCATGTCAGCGAGTGCCGGTCTAGATGCCGGTTCCAAGTTAACCCATTAACGCCGTCGAAACGATATAGCGGCACGCGTGAGGCACTTATGGTACTTATAGCCAGGAGCGGGACGGCGCCGACATGCGAATAATCCACACGAGTTTCGTCATCGCAGCGTTGATGGCGAGCGCCTGCGGCGTTGCGGCGGCGCAGAAGGGGCGCGCCCTTCGCTACACAGAGGCGACAGGGGCCATCCCACCCATCGCCGTGATCGCCCCGGCGAGTGAGCCGGAATGGAGCGGCCAGTCGGGTGCGTCTGGCGATCCGACCATGACCGCTGCGGCAATACGCGCGGCGGCGGCGGATTTCCACAATTGTCTCGATCGCCTGTGGCCGCTTGCCGCGCGCCGCGGCATTTCGCGCAAAGTCTATGCGGCCTATACCGAAAAGCTGACGCCGGATCTGCAGATTATGGATCGGCTCGACGGCCAGCCTGAATTCACCAAGTCGTTCTGGGACTATCTCGATCTGCTGGTGAACGATGATCGCATCGCCAACGGTCGCGCGCTGCTGCAACGCTATCGCGCGACCTTCGATGCGGTGGAACGCGCTTATGGCGTCGATCGCACCATCATCGCCGCGATCTGGGGCGTGGAGTCCAATTACGGCACGCTCGGCGGCGAGCGGCCGGTGATCCGCTCCACCGCCACGCTTGCCTGTATCGGCCGCCGTCAGCAGTATTTTCTCGGCGAGTTTCTGGCGGCGCTCGAAATTCTCCAGCGCAAGGACGTCAGGCCCGAACGCTTAATCGGCTCCTGGGCGGGCGCCTTCGGACCGACGCAGTTCATGCCGACGTCGTTTAAACGCTACGCCGTCGATTTCGATCGCGACGGCCGCCGCGACGTCGTCGATTCGATTCCAGACGTGATCGCTTCTACCGCCAACAACCTGAAGAAGGACGGCTGGATCAGCGCGGAAACTTGGGGCTACGAAGCGATCGTGCCGGCGAACTTCAATTTCCTGCTCGCCGACCGCAACCGAACCATGACGATCCGTGAGTGGGAACGTCTCGGTCTCAAGCGGCCGAGCGGCAAGCCGTTCCCGCGGCCGGGGGACCGCGCCTTCCTGCTGATCCCGGCCGGCGTGCAGGGACCCGGCTTTTTGATGCTGCATAACTTCGGCGTCATCATGAAATACAATCCGGCCGAGGCTTACGCGCTGGCAATCGGTCATCTCGCCGACCGGCTGCGCGGCGGCGGACCGCTCGCGCAAGACTGGCCGCGCTACGAACGGGTGCTCTTGCGCGGCGAGCGGCTGGAGCTGCAACAGCTTCTCGCCCGGCAGGGCTACGATGTCGGCGAGCCGGACGGCCTGTTGGGCCCCAGAACGCGCGCCGCGATCCGCGATTTTCAAGCCAAGGTCGGCCGGGTTCCCGATGGCTTTGCCTCGGCCGGTGTCCTGAACCGGTTGCGCGGCCAGTAGGCCCGAAAAGCCTGTCCGAGCGGGGGAATCCGCCGATACGGTCGCCCTACAGGGTAACCACCGGACCACCTTCGAGTTGACATTTTTTACTGGCTATTGGCCCATGTTGAGGCGTGGAGGCTACGGTCGGCCTTGACCCCCGGCATTGGGCGATCGGCATGTTTGGCAAATCTAGAAGCTGGCGGTGGGTTCTCGGAGCGGTGGCGCTGGCCGCGGTCGAATGTGCCGGCTTGGCCGCGGTCGAATTGGCTCTTACGTCATCCGCCCAAGCGCAATGGTGGGATAACCGCTATCCGTTCCTGAAGCGCCAGCACCAGCCACGGTCGAACGGGTTTTTCGGGAATATTTTTGATCCCTTGGGTGGTCGGCAGCCGCAGCAACAGCAGCAGCAGCAGTCAGTCGATCATTCGCGCGCGCCGGCCCCGCGCAAGCCTGATCCGAAAGCCCCGCCCGTCGAACCGACGATCTCCATCGCGGTGATGGGAGACGGCATGGCCGATTGGCTCGCTTATGGCCTGGAGGACGCCTTTGCCGATGCGCCGGAAATCGGCATCGTGCGCAACAACAAGGATCATTCCGGCTTGCTGCGCTACGAGGCGAAAAGCCAGCTCGACTGGTGGCACGTGGCGCGCGACCTGCTGGCGAAGGAGAAGGCCAACTATGTCGTCATGATGCTCGGCGTCGGCGACCGCCAGAACATCCGCGAGAGAGATCTCGCCAAAGAAGACGATGAAGACAGTGCCAAGGACGAAAAAAACCAAAAGGAAAAAGACAAAAAGGCCGGCGACAAGAACGCCAAGAACAAGGATGAAGCCAACACTCAGGAATCGAAGCACCCCAAAAACGGCATCATCGAATTTCGCAGCGACCGCTGGGCGCAAATCTACGCGCGCCGCATCGACGAAACGGTCGCCGCGCTGAAAAGCAAGGGCGTGCCGGTCTTCTGGGTCGGTCTGCCGTCGATCCGCGGCACAAAATCCACCGCCGACGCGGTCTACCTCAACGACCTTTATCGCGCCCGCGCCGAGCGCGCCGGCGCGGTCTATGTCGACGTCTGGGACGGCTTTGTCGACGAGGCCGGCAAGTTTGCCAGCTACGGCCCCGACTACGAAGGCCAGATGCGCCGGTTGCGATCGAGTGACGGCGTCTATTTTACCAAGGCCGGCGCGCGCAAGCTCGCGCACTTCGTCGAACGCGAAATCCGCCGCTACATGAGCAGCCACACCACGCCGGTGGCGCTCCCCGCCGGTCCGATTGGCCCGGCGCCGGGCGCGGGAAAATCCACGGCGCGGCCGATGGCCGGACCGGTGGTGCCGCTCGCCGTCACGCCGGCCGATTCCGACGTGCTGGTCGGAGGCGGGGTGGTTCACCCGGGTCATTTCGATGCCGTCGCCAACCGCGTGTTGGTCAGGGGTGAGCCGATCAAGCCGCCGCCGGGACGGGCCGATGACTTCGTCTGGCCGCTGGGCAGCGACAGCAAGAACGCGCTCACCGCCAAGTCGCCGACCGACGCGGAAGCCGGCATCACCGCCACAAGGCCGCCGGCACGTCTGCCCCCAACCAGCAGCAGCCAGAACACGCCTGATTCGCCGCGGGTGGTGCAGGCGTCCGAAAGGAAACTGCCGCCGCCGCGCAGCGCCGAGCGCCCGCCACGACCGCCGGCGCCGGTGCGCAACAACTTCGCCAATCCGTTCGGTTGGTTCCGCTAACCGGCGAACCGGCCGCGCAGAGCGCCGCCGCCTCGCCCTCACGCCTGGAATATCAGCATCACAAAGGCGGCAAACAGCACCACATGGACGGCGCCTTGCAGGACGTTGGTGTAGCCGCTGGCAAATGTGACGACGCTGACCCCGAGCGTCAGCAGCAGCAGAAACTGATTGGCGCTGGTGAGCCCGAGGTAGATTTCCTGCCCGGTCATGTAGCTGATTGCGAGCATGGCCGGCACCGTCAGGCCGATCGTGGCAAGAACGGAGCCGAGTGAAATATTGATCGAGCGCTGCAGCCGGTTGGCCAAGGCGGAGCGCGTGGCGCCGATGGCTTCGGACGTCGCCACCAACATAGCGATGATGATGCCACCAAGCGCCGTCGGGGCTTTGAGCGTTTCGATGATATAGTCGATCGGCACGGCCAGGTGTTCGGCGAGAAACACCACGGGCCCGATGTAGATCAGCAATAAAATGGCATGCCAGGCTAGGGAGCGTTTGGATTTTGGCAGACCCGCATGCTTGGTCTCGTCGCTGCCGTCGCTGATGAAATAGCCGCGATGCCGGCCGGTCTGAATCGCAAGAAAGGCGGCATAGAGCCCTAGCGACATCACAAAAAGGAATACCTTCTGCGGGCCCGAAAGCGTGGGGCCGGGTGTCGTAACCGTGAAATTCGGCAGGATCAGCGCAAAAACGGTCAATGGAATGATGACGCTGAGATAAGCGTTGGCGCCCTGCAAATTGTAGTGCTGCTCGCGATGGCGCAGGCCGCCGAGCAGCAGCGAGGTGCCGACCATGCCGCCCAGGATGATCATGACGATCGCAAACAAAGTGTCGCGCACCAGCGTCGGATTGTTTTCTCCGTGCAGCATGACGGCGGAGATGCTCATGACTTCGATGGCCGTCACCGACAGCGTCAGCACGAGGGTGCCGTAAGGTTCGCCGAGAATTTCAGCGACCTGGTCGGCGTGGCGGACGACCGAGAGTGCCGAAGCGAGCACCACGCCGAAAAGCCATACAAAGATGAACTCCAGCCACAGGGGGCTTGTCGAGAAATTGAACAGCTTTTCGGAAGCCAGCGCGAAGATGAGGGTCGTTGTCAGGCTAGCCGCCAGGAACCACTCATCGCGCAAAGCCTGACGCAGCTTGCCGGCGCTTTTGTGTTTGACGTTCGGCATGGACCGCCCCCGGATGCGAATCCAGCAAAGTGTAACAGAAATCCGAACGGCGAATGCGACGCGAAGCGTCAGCGCGGCAGCGTCGTCGATCCCATGAGGAATTTGTCGACCGCGTGCGCGGCCTGGCGGCCTTCGCGGATCGCCCAGACCACCAGCGACTGGCCGCGGCGCATGTCGCCGGCGGCGAAAACCTTGGGCACCGAGGTGACGTAGGAGTTAGTGTCGGCCGAGACATTGCCGCGCTGGTCGAGCGCGACATCGAGCGCCTTCAGCAGCCCTTCGTGCAGCGGATGAACGAAGCCCATGGCGAGCAGCACCAGATCGGCCTCGATCTCGAATTCGCTGCCGGCGATGGGCTTAAACTTTGCGTCGAGCCGTGCGCAGTGCAGCGTTTTCACCGCGCCGTTTTCGCCGCCGAACTTTTGAGTGCCCACGGCGAAGTCGCGTTCGACGCCCTCCTGGTGGCTGGAAGAGGTGCGCATCTTGAGCGGCCAATCCGGCCAGGTGAGCATCTTGTTCTCGTGCTCGGGCGGCTGCGGCATGATCTCGAAATTGGTGACCGAAACCGCGCCCTGGCGGATCGAGGTGCCGATGCAGTCGGAGCCGGTATCGCCGCCACCGATGACCACGACTTTCTTGCCCGTGGCCAAGATCGCCTCGCCGCCGGCCTGCGCTTCGCCACTGACCCGCCGGTTCTGCTGCGGCAGGAAATCCATGGCGAAATGGATGCCTTTGAGCTCGCGGCCGGGGATCGGCAGGTCGCGCGGTTTCTCGGCGCCACCGGTGAGCACGACCGCGTCGTGCTCATTCACGAGTTTGTCGACCGGCAGATTGACGCCGACATCGGCGCCGTAGTGGAACTGGACGCCTTCCGCCGTCATCTGCTCGACGCGACGGTCGACGTGGATCTTTTCCATCTTGAAATCGGGAATCCCGTAACGCAGCAACCCGCCGGCTTTGGCCCAGCGCTCATAGACATGGACGTCATGACCGGCGCGCGCGAGCTGCTGTGCGCAAGCGAGCCCTGCGGGACCTGAGCCGACAATCGCGACCTTTTTGCCGGTCTTGTGGGCCGGCGGCTCGGGCTTCAAGCCCAGCGCGATGGCGCGGTCGGCGATCTCGCATTCGATGGTTTTGATGGTGACCGGGTTCTCGTCGATATTGAGCGTGCAGGAGGCCTCGCACGGCGCCGGGCAGACGCGGCCGGTCACCTCCGGGAAATTGTTGGTCGAGTGCAGGTTGACCGCGGCGACGTCCCAGCGGCCGCGGTAGACCAGATCGTTCCAGTCCGGGATCTGGTTGTTCACCGGGCAGCCGGTGGGCGCGCCGGTGATGCGGCTGGTGCCGTGGCAATAGGGCACGCCGCAATCCATGCAGCGCGCCGCCTGATCGCGCAGTTCGGCGTCCGGCAGCGGCAGCACGAATTCGCGCCAGTGCGTGATACGCTCCGCCACCGGCTCGTATTTGCGGTCGTGCCGTTCGAATTCGAGAAAGCCGGTAACCTTGCCCATGCTACTCCGCGGCCTGCATGGTGGCGGCCTTCTCCTTTGCCATCTCAGCAAGCGCGCGGCGGTATTCGACCGGCATCACTTTCTTGAACAGGGGACGGTAGCGATCCCACTGGCTAAGGATTTCGGCGGCGCGCTTGGAGCCGGTATGGCGGGCGTGGTCGGAAATCAGCATGCGCAGCCGTTCGGCGTCCTTGCTGGTCATGTCCGACATGACGTCGACGCGGCCGTGCGTCTCCAGATCGTGGAACTGGTTGAATTCCTTCTCGGCGATCTGCTCTTCCTCGGGCACCGGCTCGAGTTCGACCATGGCCAAGTTGCAGCGGGAGTTGAAGCTGCCGTCCTCGTCCAGAACGTAAGCAATGCCGCCCGACATGCCCGCGGCGAAATTGCGCCCGGTATAGCCCAGCACCACAACGACGCCGCCGGTCATGTATTCGCAGCAGTGATCGCCGGCGCCCTCGATCACGGCGATGGCGCCGGAATTGCGCACGGCGAAGCGTTCGCCGGCGACGCCGCGGAAGAAGCATTCGCCCTCGGTCGCTCCGTACAGCACGGTGTTGCCGACGATGATCAATTCCTCCGGCACGATGCCGGATTCAGCCGGCGGCCGGATGATGATGCGTCCGCCGGACAGGCCTTTACCGACATAGTCGTTGGCGTCGCCGTCGAGTTCGAAGGTAATGCCGCGCGCAAGCCAGGCGCCGAAGCTTTGCCCGGCGGTGCCGTTAAAGCGCACGTGGACGGTGCCATCGGGCAGGCCTTCATGGCCGTAACGCTTGGCGACTTCACCCGACAGCATACCGCCCGCGGTACGGTCGGTATTCTTGATCACGGATTGCAGCCGCACCGGCGCGCCGCGGTCGAGCGCGGCTTGGGATTGCGCGATCAGCTTGCGGTCGAGGATGTCGTAAATCTTGTGATCCTGCTCTTCACATTTGTAGATATTGGTGCCGGGCAGGGCTTTTGGCTTGGTGAACAGCTTGGAGAAGTCGAGGCCCTTGGCCTTCCAGTGTTCCAGCAGCCGGCGCTGGTCGAGCATCTGCATTTGGCCGACCATCTCATCGAAGGTGCGGTAGCCGAGCTCGGCCATCAGCTCGCGCACCTCTTCGGCGACGAAGAAGAAATAGTTGATCACGTGCTCGGGCTGGCCCTTGAAGCGCTTGCGCAGCACGGGGTCCTGCGTGGCGACGCCGACCGGGCAGGTGTTGAGGTGGCACTTGCGCATCATGATGCAGCCGGCCGCGATCAAGGGCGCGGTCGCAAAACCGAATTCGTCGGCGCCGAGCATGGCGCCGATGACCACGTCTCGGCCGGTGCGGACGCCGCCGTCGACCTGCACGGAGATGCGCCCGCGCAGGCGGTTGATCACCAGGGTCTGGTGCGTTTCGGCGAGGCCGATCTCCCAGGGTGAGCCGGCGTGCTTGATCGAGGTGAGCGGAGAGGCGCCGGTGCCGCCCTCGAAGCCGGCGATGGTGACGTGATCGGCGCGCGCCTTCGACACGCCGGCGGCGACGGTGCCGACGCCGACTTCGGAGACGAGCTTGACCGAGACCAAGCCCTCGGGGTTGCAGTTTTTCAGGTCGAAGATGAGCTGCGCCAGGTCTTCGATCGAATAGATGTCGTGATGAGGCGGCGGTGAGATCAGGGCGACGCCGGGCGTCGAGTGGCGCACCTTGGCGATGGTCTTGTCGACCTTGTGTCCGGGCAACTGGCCGCCTTCGCCGGGCTTGGCGCCCTGGGCCATCTTGATCTGCATCATGTCCGAGTTGACGAGATACTCGGCGGTGACGCCGAAGCGTCCCGAGGCGACCTGTTTGATGGCCGAGCGCATGGAATCGCCGTTCGGCAGCGGCTTGAAGCGGTCGGCTTCCTCGCCGCCCTCGCCGGTGTTCGACTTGCCGCCGATCCGGTTCATGGCGATGGCGAGCGTGGTGTGCGCCTCGCGCGAGATCGAGCCGAACGACATGGCGCCGGTGGAGAAGCGTCGCACGATGGTCTTGGCCGGCTCGACCTCCTCGATCGGCACCGGCTTGCGGCCGTCGGCTTCCGCGGACTTGATGTTGAACAAGCCGCGAATGGTCAACAGCTTCTCGGTCTGATCGTTCACGATCTTGGCGAAGGCGCGGTAATGCTCCTGCGAATTGCCGCGCACGGCATGCTGCAGGCGAGCAACCGTTTCCGCGGTCCAGACGTGGTCCTCGCCGCGCACGCGCACCGCATAGTCGCCGCCGACGTCGAGCATCGAAGCGTAGATAGGCGAATCGCCGAAGGCGTCACGGTGACGGCGCACCGCTTCTTCCGCGATCTCGGCCAAGCCCACGCCCTCGATGCGGGTATGGGTACCGGTGAAATACTTGTCGACAAAATCCTGGCGCAATCCCACGGCGTCGAAAATCTGCGCGCCGCAATAGGATTGATAGGTGGAGATGCCCATCTTCGACATCACCTTGAGCAGTCCCTTGTCGATCGACTTGATGTAGCGCTTGACGATTTCCTTCTCGTCGAGCTTCTGCGGCAGCTCGTCCTTCATGGCGATCAGCGTCTCGAAGGCGAGATAGGGATTGATCGCTTCGGCGCCGTAGCCGGCAAGACAAGCGTAATGATGCACCTCGCGCGGCTCGGCGGTCTCCACCACCAAACCGACCGAGGTGCGCAAGCCATTGCGGATCAGATGATGATGCACGGCCGCGCAGGCGAGCAGCGCCGGGATCGGAATGCGGTCGGCGCCGGTCTTGCGGTCGGACAGGATGATGATGTTGCAGCCGGCGCGCACCTCTTCCTCGGCGCGCTCGCACAGGGCATCGAGCGCCCAGTCCATGCCGTCGGCGCCGTGCTCCGCCGGAAACGTGATGTCGAAGGTGTACGACTTGAAATGATCGCCGCTCATTTCCGAAATCGAGCGGATCTTTTCCAGGTCCTCATTCGAAAGGATCGGCTGGCGCACTTCCAGCCGCTTGGTCTTCGACAGACCTTCCAGGTCGAACAGATTCGGCCGCGGCCCGATGATGGAGACGAGGCTCATCACCAGCTCTTCGCGGATCGGATCGATCGGCGGGTTCGTGACCTGCGCGAAGTTCTGCTTGAAATAGGTGAACAGCGGCTTCGGCTTGTCCGACAGCGCCGAAATCGGTGTGTCGTTGCCCATGGAGCCGACCGCTTCCTCGCCGGTCGAGGCCATCGGCGTCATCAGGAATTTCAGGTCTTCCTGGGTGTAGCCGAAGGCCTGCTGGCGATCGAGCAGCGACAAATTGGAGATGGGCGCCTCGTTGGCGGTGCCGGGCAGTTCTTCCAGCACGATCTGCGTGTTGCCGAGCCATTCCTTGTAGGGATGGCTCTTGGCCAGCGTTGACTTCAATTCTTCGTCCGGAATGAGCCGGCCCTCGTCGAGATCGACCAGCAGCATCTTGCCGGGCTGCAGCCGCCACTTCGTGACGATGTCTTTCTCGGCGATCGGCAGCACGCCCATCTCGGAGGCCATCACGATGCGGTCGTCACGCGTGATGTAATAGCGCGCCGGCCGCAAGCCGTTGCGGTCAAGCGTAGCGCCGATCTGGCGGCCGTTGGTGAAAGCGATCGCCGCCGGACCGTCCCACGGCTCCATCAGCGCGGCGTTGTATTCGTAGAAGGCGCGCCGCTCCTCGTCCATCAGCGGGTTGCCCGCCCAGGCCTCCGGAATCATCATCATCATGGCGTGGGCGAGCGAATAGCCTCCCTGCGTCAGGAATTCGAGCGCGTTGTCGAAGCAGGCGGTGTCGGACTGGCCCTCGTAGGAAATCGGCCACAGCTTGCTGATGTCTTTTCCGAACAGCGGCGAAGAAACGCTCGCCTGCCGCGCCGCCATCCAGTTGACGTTGCCGCGCAGCGTGTTGATCTCGCCGTTGTGCGCGATGTAGCGATAAGGATGCGCCAGCGACCAAGCCGGGAAGGTGTTGGTGGAGAAGCGCTGATGCACCAGCGCGATGGCGCTCTCGAAATCCGGATCGTGCAGATCGGGATAATAAGTGCCGAGCTGGTCGGCCAGGAACATGCCCTTGTAGACGATCGTCCGGCAGGAGATCGACACCGGGTAATAGTGGGACACGCGCCGCTCGCGCCGCTTGTAGATGGCGTTGGAGATCGACTTGCGCAGGATGTAGAGCCGGCGCTCGAATTCGCCTTCGCTGAGCTTCTTCTTGCCGAAGCCGATGAAGACCTGCACGTGCCTCGGCTCGGTCGGCTTGACCAACTCGCCGAGCGTGGAATTGTCGGTCGGCACATCGCGCCAGCCGAGCAGCTTGAGACCCTCGCGCGCGATCACTTCGGCGTAGATGTCGCGAATGATCTGCCGCCAGTTGGGTTCGCGCGGCATGAACAATTGGCCGACGGCGTATTCGCCCGGTTCCGGAAGCGTGAAGCCGAGCGCGGCGGTCTTTTTGGCGAAAAACTTGTGCGGAATCTGCACCAGAATGCCGGCGCCGTCGCCCATGCGCGGATCGGCGCCGACCGCGCCGCGATGTTCGAGGTTGCACAGAATCTGCAACCCATCTTCGATGGTCTGGTGCGACCTGACGCCCTTGATGTTGGCGATGAAGCCGACGCCGCAGGAATCTTTGTCGAGCGCGGGATCGTAAAGGCCTTGCGGCAAATGCGTGCCGGGATCGGCGCTGGCGTAAGCGCGCGCGACGTCTGCGGACCGCTGCGTGATCGCGCGTCCGTCAAACTTTGCGCTCGTCTTTCGCCCACGCATCTTGCCCTTGCCTCGCCGGTTCCTCGCAACCCCCGGCGTACCTGCCACGTCCGCTGCGCAAAATAAGCGTCGCGGTCCACGCGTAACCGATCGCGAGAATGGCAGCCGTTCCGGCCGTTACTGCCGTAGCTGCTCCCGTTGGGCCTCGCCGCTGCCCGCCCTCACGACTTAAGGGCCGTCACCCGGCTCGCCAGCTATTAGGACAGCATTGCTGTCCTAATGAAACATGCCAAATCTTGCCCCGCAACACAAGACCGGTCCACGCCGGAATGAGTGGAACCTTTCGTTTTGTTGCGGCGCTACGGTCCGACCAAGCAAGAAGAGGACCACGCGTGGGCGGCTGGCGCAATGGCGTTGCGCCGGCGGCGTTCGCGAAAGGCGTTGAGATT
Source organism: uncultured Alphaproteobacteria bacterium (assembly GCA_963810255.1). GTDB lineage: Bacteria > Pseudomonadota > Alphaproteobacteria > Rhizobiales > Xanthobacteraceae > Pseudolabrys. The sequence continues at coordinate 195,314 of CAWEMT010000004.1, forward strand.
GGCCGTTTAGCGCTCGCCGAGGGAAAAAGCGGCCGGGCAGTCCGACGCCGAATTCCGCACCCAAATAAAAAAGCGCCCCGGAAATCCGGGGCGCTCGCGTTGGCGTAGGGATACGGCGAAGTTAGGCCGCAGCCTTGGTGTCGACCACCTGCGGCTTGGCATTGCCGCCGTTGCCGATCGGGATCTGGCGCGGCTTCTTGGCCTCGGGGACTTCGCGCACGAGATCGACGTGCAGCAATCCGTTCTCGAGGGCAGCAGCCTTCACCAGGACGTGGTCGGCGAGCTGGAATACGCGCTCGAAGGCGCGCGCGGCGATGCCCTGATAGAGCACCTCGCCGTCCTGCTCCTGCTTGGTTTCCTTGCCGCCTTTGATCGTCAGCGTGTTCTCTTTCGCCTCGATCGAAAGGTCTTTGTCACTGAAACCGGCCACCGCAACGGTGATGCGGTAGTCGTTTTCGCCGGTGCGCTCAATGTTGTAGGGCGGGTAGCCCGGAGCGGCCTCAAAGCCGTCCAGCATCGAAAACAGCCGGTCGAAGCCGACGGTGGAGCGATAAAGGGGAGCAAGATCGAATGTACGCATGGCATATCCTCCTTGTTGAGCGACATGCGGGCGGTCCGCCAAATGGCCTGACCGAGTGCCCGTGCGCAGCCAGCATGGCCTGCGCAGGATTGATATGGGAGACGGCCAATCGGCTCGCAAGAGGTTGCCGGGCTGAGATTTAAGTTATTGAAATGTAAATGTTTTTAATGGCTCTATGAACCGCAATTGAGCGCGCCTTAGGCCCTGCTATAAGGCGCGGGCCTTGGTGCGCACCGGCTGATTTAGCTTTCATGAAACTGGTTTCTATTTCCGCCAATCCGGTGCCCGACGGTGTCGTCAGCGGCACCGTGAAAACCCCTGACGGGGTGAACCTGCGCTTTGCGCGCTGGACGCCGCCGCCCGGACGCAAGGGCACGGTCGTGGTGTTGCAGGGCCGCACCGAATTCATCGAAAAATATTTCGAGACCGTGCGCGACTTGCGCGCGCGTGGTTTTGCGGTGGCGACCTTCGATTGGCGCGGGCAGGGGCTGTCGGACCGCGCGCTCTCCGACCGGCGCAAAGGCTATGTGCGCAGTTTCCGCCAATACAGCACCGATCTCGACGCCGTCATGGAGCAGGTGGTGCTGCCCGATTGCCCGCCGCCGATTTTCGCGCTCGGCCATTCCATGGGCGCTGCCGTCCTCATTCGCGCCTGCCATGAGGGCAGCCGCTGGTTCGAACGCGTCGTGCTGTCGGCGCCGATGATCGCGCTGCCGCCGGGCCCGCTGCGGGGCGTCGCCGGACCGCTCGCGCAATTCATGCGGCTAATCGGGCGCGGCGGCGCCTATGTGCCGACCGGCAGCGCCACCGCTTCCGGCAAGGAGGATTTCGTCGGCAATGTGGTCACCTCCGACCCGGTGCGCTTCGCGCGTAACGCGGCGGTGTTGGACGCCGAACCGGCGCTCGGTCTCGGCTCGCCGACGATCGCCTGGGTCGATGCCGCCATGCAGCTGATGAAGCAATTTGCCACCCCCGGTTACGCCAGCTTTATCCGCCAGCCGATGTTGATGGTGGCGGCCGGCCGCGACGAGATCGTCTCGACGTCGGCGACCGAGGAATTTGGCAGTCATCTGATGGCCGGCCGGCATCTGATTCTGCCCGGCAGCCGGCATGAGATTCTGCAGGAGCGGGATCTCTATCGCGGCCAGTTCTGGGCGGCGTTCGATGCTTTCGTCCCCGGCACGCCGCGGTTTTAACTTTTGAGCATATCCAGCGCCGCCTGGTGCACACGCGCATCGCCGGCCACCACGATGCGGCCGCCGCCTTGCGCGGGGCCGTTTTCCCAAGTGGTGACGATTCCCCCGGCGCCGGCGATGATCGGGATCAGCGGCACGATGTCGTGCGGCTTGATCTCGGTCTCGATGATGAGATCGATTTGGCCCGCCGCCAGCATGCAATAGGCGTAGCAATCGCCGCCATAGCGCGAAAGCTTGACGGTGTTCTCGACACGCACAAACGCGGCGCGGTCGGCTTGGTTCATCAACAACGGGCTGGTCGTGAACAGCAGCGCCTCGGCAAGTCCGGCGCAGGCGCGCACGTGCAGATCGCGGTCGCCCGCCGGTCCAAGGTAGCGCGCCGCGCCGCCGTCACCTGAAAAACGCTCACGCGTGAATGGCTGACTCATCATGCCGAACACCGGCTCACCGAAACGCATCAGGCCGATCAGGGTGCCCCAGGCCACCATGCCGGCGATGAAGGATTTGGTGCCGTCGATCGGATCGAGCACCCAGACATATTCGGCGTCGCCGCGCTCGGTGCCGTATTCCTCGCCGAGAATGCCGTGGTCCGGAAAACTCCGGCGGATGAGGGTGCGCATGGTCTGCTCGGCCGCCTGATCGGCCTGGGTGACCGGGTCGAAGCCGCCGGCCTTTTTGTTCTCGACTGCCAGCGCCGTGCGGAAGAACGGGAGAATGGTTTCGCCTGCCGCGGTGGCGAGCTGATCGACGAAGCTCGAGAAATCGATGGCCGTCATCGCGCCTGCCTGCCTCGAGCCTGTTGCTCAAGCAAATGACTAAGGCCTCGACCTATCGGAGTGAGAGGGCTGCGGCAACCGCGGCCGCACTTGTGCCGGTGCCAGCGGCGGGCACGTGTTTTTCTGCCTAGAACTTGGTTCGTCTGCTGCGGTGCAGGGCAGGTTTTGCCCCTTATTTCCGCATAGCGGATTAGCAAACATCGAATTCAGAAACCAGCTATGCGAAAAAGCATGGGAAAACAGCCAATGAACCTTGCGTTTTGTGCGTCGCGGTGTAACTTATTGCAATGCGGTAGCGAGAGCTACCGTTGCCCTCCTTGGGCGTTTCCTCCCTAGACTTGGGCCGCTTGCAACCGCGAGCGGCCCTTTTTTTGGGGGGCCGTGCGGTGCCCCCCAGCGCGGCGAAGGTAAGCGCTCTATTCGGCGGCTGCCCGGTAGGGGCGGAGCTCTTCCAAGGGGATTTCGCCCAGGCGCCGCGCCAGCGTCTCCAGGTCGGCGGCCAGGCGCGCAAAGGTTCCGGCGCGCGCGTAGCGGCGCTCGTCCATGTAGAGCGCCCGGTTGATCTCGAGCTGGATCGCATGCAGGCCGGCGGCCGGATTGCCGTAATGCTCGGTGATGAAGCCGCCGGCATAGGGCTTATTGCGGCTCACGCTGTAGCCCAGCGTGCGCAAGGTCTTTTCCACGGTCTCCGCCACGACGCCGACGCAGCTCGTGCCGTAGCGGTCGCCAAGCACGAACTCCGGCCGCGGCCGCTCGTCCTTGTGGCCGGCGGTCGACGGCATGGAATGGCAGTCGATCAGCATGGCGGCGCCGAAATCCCGATGCAGTTTGGTGAAAAGCCGCCGCAGCGCGCGGTGATAGGGCTTGTACAGGCTCTCGATGCGGGCAAGCGCGTCGTCCACCGGGATACGCTGGTCATAGATTTCCTGGGCGTCGCCCACCACGCGCGCCACCGTTCCCAGGCCGCCCGCCACCCGCATCGAGCGGGTATTGGCGAAGGAGGGCAGACGGCCATCGAACATGCGCGGGTCGAGTTCGTAGGGCTCGCGGTTGACGTCGACAAAGCAGCGCGGGAAATGCGCGCGCATCAGCGGGAAGCCGTGCTGCACCACTCCGGCAACGAGGTCGTCGACGAAGCTGTCCTCCGAGCGGCGCAAGGTGGCGATGTCGAGCCGTGAGACAACCAGGAATTCGCGCGGATAGGTCGAACCGCTGTGCGGGGAATTAAACAGCACCGGGCCTCTACAGGCCTTCGGCTCCAGCACCTCGAACGGCGGGTCGAGTTCGTCGCGGATTTCACTCATAGGAGGTGACGGCCATTTCAAGCCTGGATAGCATCGGGAACGGCCGGCTCAAAACCGCCCCAAAAGGCAAGGTATTCTCCATGCACTGCGGTATAAAGCCAAGTCATGCTTTCGGTTCACCCGATCTTTACCCGGCATAAGTCTTATGGGCTGGCTGGGGCCGGCCGAAGTGGCGTTTTGGGGCGGCCGGTAGGGGTAGTGTGCGTAAATGTCGAAGATTTTCCTTGCTGAAGACGACACCGATATGCGGCGCTTTTTGGTCAAGGCGCTGCAAAATGCGGGGTTCGAGGTTACCTCCTATGACAATGGGCTATCGGCCTACCACCGGCTGCGTGAGGAACCGTTCGAACTGCTGCTCACCGATATCGTGATGCCGGAAATGGACGGCATCGAGTTGGCCCGCCGAGCGGCCGAACTCGACCCCGATATCAAAATCATGTTCATCACCGGCTTTGCCGCCGTCGCCCTCAACGCGGATTCGACGGCGCCAAAGCAGGCCAAGGTGCTTTCCAAGCCGATCCATCTGCGCGATCTGGTCAACGAAGTGCACAAGATGCTGGCGGCTTGAGCCGCTTGCCTTCCCCCTGCGGAAGCCGATAAGACCACCCGGAACGGGCGCGTAGCTCAGCGGAAGAGCACTACCTTGACATGGTAGGGGTCACAGGTTCGATCCCTGTCGCGCCCACCAGACTTTGGTTGCGCAGCCGAGCTTCGGCCTGGCCAGCCACCGACAACCACGATGATCCACGCATGAAGCGCGAACGAACCGGCCGCGCAAAATCGGCTGACGATTGGCACGCCAAGCCGCTGCAGAAGCGTCCCGGCTTCCTGATCCGGCGCCTGCACCAGATTCACGTCGCGCTGTTCATGGAGGAATGCGCAGCGGAGGGGATCACGCCGGTGCAATACAGCATCCTCACCGAACTCGATCATCGCGGCCTCGCTGGGCAGATCGCGCTCTCGCGAGCGGTCGGCCTCGACACCACCAATGTCGCCGACGTGCTCGCGCGTCTGGAGCGGCAGCGGCTGGTTAAGCGGCGCATCTCGCACGAAGACCGACGCATGAAAGTGGTCGCGCCGACTGCGGCGGGCCGGGCGCTGCTGCGGCGGATCGATGCCAGCGCGGCGCGCGCGCACGAACGCACCCTCGCGGCCTTGAAGCCGAAGGAGCGCGCGCGCTTCATGCGCGATCTGGCGCGGCTGGTCGCCTTCAACAACGACATCAGCCGAACGCCGGTCGGGCTGCGCTGATTAGCGCATGATCCCGAAAAGTGGGAACCGGTTTTCGGAAAAGATCATGCGCAAGCAAAATGTCAGGGAAGCACGGTGATTTAATCTGAACGGATCGCGCCCTAGCTTTTAGTGAAATCCCAGACCTTGCGGCCGCCGGCGGGCGGATTGCGGTTCACCGCGGCGGCGTCCACGGCGATCGCATCGTCGCCGATCCGCACCGGGTAAAGTTTGAGCGGCGCGACATCGTCCCAGCCGGTGCAGACCTCGCCGTCGCTCAGGGAAAAAGACGCAAGATGGCGCGGGCAGATCAACCGGCCGTCCTCGATGCGGCCCTGCGACAGATCGGTCATCTCGTGCGGGCAGGTGCCTTGAAAGGCAAAGACGGCCTCGGCGCTGCGCGCGAGCACCAGCGCATGACCCTCGACCATGACCCGCAGGAAGCCTCCGTCCGGCAACTGGTCGCGCTTGGCGACCACGACGAAACGCGGCTCGGCGGCGCTCACGCGCGGCTCAGGCGGCAATCGCGTCGGGGATCAGCGGCGAGTCGCTGTCGTGGCGCACGCCGCCGCGCAGGCAGAAGACCGGCCGGATGAGCTTGTCGGTGACCACCTCGACGCCACTGTTGTCGGACAGCTTGAAGCGGCCGTTGAGGATCTCCAGCACGCTCACATCCGCCTCGCGCCCGACCTGCAGCGAGCCGATCTCGTCCTTCATGTTCACCATGACCGCCGGATTGGCGGTGACCGTGGCGACGATCTCTTCCAACGTCATGCCCAGCGTGAGCAACTCGGTCATGGCGATGGTCAGGCTGAACGGGGCAATGCCGAAGAAGGGGTTCTCCTCGCGCACCGCCTTGTCCATGCCGGCCGGCGGCACTTTCACATTGTAGCCGTGCAGGTCGGCGCCCAGCGTGAACGGCCGCACGCCGGCATCGAGCACGCGTTTGGCGACTTCGAATGAGAAATGCGAGCCGTGGCCGACATCGACGCGCACCCCGCGCGCAATGGCCTCGAACACGATGGGGTGGACCTCGCCCTCCTTGGAGACGAAACCGCCGGGGTGGCGCGTGAAGGGATGCGCGAGCACGTCGCCCGGCTGCATGATCGGCACCAGTTCGCGGATCAATTCGTCGGCGTCCGGTACCGGGCCTTCCTCCAGGCTCGGCCACAATTGGCCGAGGTGGATATAGAGCGGCAGCCCGGTCTGGCGCGCGATCTCGCGGCCGGTCTTGATCACCTCCAGCCCCCAGCGCGACTGGCCGCCGATTTCGGCATGCGCCTTGATCCCGCGCACGATGTCGCGGTTCTCCTTGGCAACGCGCACGGTGTGATCGACGTTTACGCCGTGCGGGCCGTAGAGGTCGGGATACAGGTGGCCCTCGAGGCCGCCGACCAAATAGCAGGAGATGAAGCAGAGCAGGCGGCTTTGCGAGGCTTCAGCCAAATAATGACGAAAGCCGCCGAGCGTCATGCAGCTCGGCCCGCCTTGATCGACCAGCGTGGTGACGCCCGAGCGCACGCCGACCATGTCGGGGTTGAGGCCGAACTTGCCGGTGACATGTTCGTAGACGTGGGCATGGGTGTCGATCATGCCGGCGGTGATGATCTTGCCGGTGAGCTCGATTTTCTCGCGCGCCGCCGCCTGCGACAGATCGGGCGCGATGGCGGCGATCTTGCCGCCGGCGATGGCGATGTCATGACGGTCGTTAAGCCCGGTGGCCGGATCAATCACGGTGCCGCCGGTAAGCAACACGTCGTAGGGGAATTGCAATGTGTTCATAACCGCACCTGTGCGCTTTTCTCGTTTGGGGCCGGCACCCCGCTATCCGATATTCGTCAGCATACCCATAGATTTCAGATCAAAAAAGGGACCGCGCTGCCCAAATTAGCAGCGCGGCCTCAGAACCAGAATCGTACGTTAAGAACGAGCGCGGCCGTACCGATTGCTCACTGCTTGGTGAGTTCCTTCACCAGCGCGGCATAGCTCGTGTCTTGCTTGTCGCGCAGCGCCTTGTAGTCGGCGCCGCCCATGAACTCGTCGTTCTCGCCGAGCTTATCGAGCAGCACTTTGTAGGTCTTGTCCTGCGACATCTTGGCGAAGGCGTCGCGCAACTTGGCGAGGCGGTCGGCCGCAATGCCGGCCGGCGCCAGCACCACGCGCTGCATGGTCGCGATCGCCGCCACATCCGGATAACCGATCTCGCCCGAGGTCGGCACGTCGGGGAACGCACGCTTGTCGGCGAGCGTCACCAGCGTGCGCACCTTGTCGCCCTGGCTGGAGATTACCGACGGGAACGCCACGGTCCAGTCGACGTCTCCGGAGAGCACGCCGCGCATGGCCGGGCCGCCGCCCTTGTAGGGCACCAGCGTCATCTTGACGTGCGCCGCCTGCAACAGCGCGGCGCCCGGCACCATGGCGGCTCCCCAGTTGCCGCTATGGCCGAACTTGACCTCGCCCGGATGGGCCTTGGCGTAGTCGAGCATGTCCTTCATCGTCTTGAACTTGCTGTCGGCGCGCACGACGATCGAACCCGGCGCAGTATTGGTACGCGCGACCGAGACGAAATCCTTGTTCGGGTCGTAGGGCAACTTGGTGACGTGCTGCTGCAATTCGTCGATGAAGTTATGGGTGAACAGCAGCGTGTATCCGTCCGGCTTGGCCTTGGCGGCAGCCGCCGTGCCGATGCGCCCGCTGGCGCCGGGCATGAGCTGGACCACCACCGGCTGGCCGAGATAGCTCGACAGGACCGAGGTCATCACGCGGGCATTGAGATCGTGCGAGCCGCCGGCGCCGAGCGGGATGATCATGGTGATCGGCTTGGCGGGATAGTCGTCGGCGGCAACGGCGGCGGCGGCGCATGAAACACCGGCCGCGGCGGCAATCGCGAACAGCGCACGCCTTGAAATCCGTGACATTATCGTTCCTCCCTTGCGTTTCTTTAACGAGTGAATGCGCGGCCGCGGCTGCATGGGGCGCGGCTCATTGTTCTGCCGGCAACGGTTCCGGCGCCGTGACCCGACCCGGATCTCGCAGTTTTCGCGTCCGGTACCACATCAAATAGGTCAGCAGCGGCGTCGCCAGGATGATGGCGAGGGCCAGCGGCCGTTCGACCACCACATAATGCAGCAAATTGCCCTGCGACAACAGGATCGACTGGCCCAGCGAATATTCCAGCACCGGGGTCAGGATAAAGGCCATTACCAGCGGCGTCACATCAAAGGCGAGCTTGCGCGCGGCGTAGCCGACGAGGCCGAAGAAAATCAGGAAATAGAGGTCCATGACATTGGAGCGGTAGACATAGGTGCCGACAAAGGCGAACACGATGGTCAGCGGCACCAAATAGGCCTTGCGGATCATCACCACCTTGGAAAACAGCGGGATCAGCAGATAGCCGAGTGCGTAAAGCAGCACGCAGCATACGATCATGCTCAAGAGGATGGCGTAGATCAGCGGCGCCTGATTGACGAAGAGCTGCGGCCCCGGCCGCAGGCCCTGCACCACGAAGGCGCCGAGCAGGATGGCGGTGATATTGTCGCCGGGAATGCCGAGCGTGAGCAGCGGTACCATGGTCGGCCCGTTGACCGCATTGTTGGCGGCTTCGGGTGCGGCGACGCCTTCCAGGATGCCGGTGCCGAATTTTTCCGGATGGGGCGAGGCGGTCTTGGCCGCGGCGTAGGCCATCAGCGCCGCCACCACCTGGCCCACGCCCGGAATGATGCCGATGATGGCGCCGATCACGGTCGAGCGCGCAATGGTGCGTTTGCAGGTGCCGAGTTCGCGCAGCGTCAGCCGGTCGCCTTCAGGCCGCACGGATTTCTCGACGAAGGGCTTGGTCTTTTCCTCGATCGCGAACAGCACTTCAGGGATGGCGAACAGGCCGATCAGCATCGGCAACAGGTCGATGCCCGATTGCAGCGGGAAGAAGTTGAAGGTGAAGCGGCTGAGCGCGCCGATCGGGTCCTGGCCGATCATGGCAAAGAACATGCCGAACAGCAGCATGACCAGGCTCTTGACGACCATGGTGGTGCCGGAGAAGGCGATCACCAGCATGCTCAGTACCATGACGGCGGAAAGCTCGGGCGGCCCGAACCGCATGGCGATGAGCGCGATCGGCCCGATCAGGAAGACGGTGCCGAGGCTGCCGAAGAAATCGCCGATGGCGGAGGCCGCGAGCGCCATGTCGAGCGCCTTGCGCGACTGTCCTTTCTTGGTCAGCGGCAAGCCGTCATAGGTGGTCGCCACCGAAGCGCCGGTTCCCGGGATGCCGATCAGCACGGCGGGAATGCTGCCGCCATAAATGCCGCCTTTGTAGACGCCGATCAGAAAGGGAATGCCGACCACCGGCGCGAGGAAGAACGAGATCGGCAGCAGCACCGCCATAGCCATGGTGGTGGTGAAGCCGGGCAGCGCGCCGATGAAAATGCCGAGCACCAGGCCGAGGCTCATCATCATGAGCGTATCGAAGCGCAACAGCAGCACGATGCTTTCGATAAGGGTGTGGAACACGGCTCAGAAATCCGGAAATTCGGGCAGCGCCACCGAAAGCAAGCGGCGGAACACCACATAGACGACGACCGGAACGCCGACGGCGACGCCGGCGATGCTCAGCCAGTTGCGCGCGCCATAGAAAAAACTGAGCACCGCGACGACGAGCGCGCTCGACAGCACGAAGCCGAGCGGCTGCAGGATCGCGGCATAGACCACGAACATGACGGTGGTGAAGCCGATGCTGGCATAGTTCTGCCGCGTCAGTCCGTGAAAGCGGTTCTCGTCATTGAGCCGGAAACTCGCCCACAGATACCAGAGGCCGACGCCGAGAAAGCAGGTCGCCACCAGATGCGGAAATAACGCCGGATCGAGTCCGCGCTGCGATTGCCCGAGCAAGACCAGCGGCCGCTCGACCTCGCTCGGAATGACGAGAAATAAGAAAATGGAGAACGCCACGCAGGCGACTGCCAGGATCGTGTTGAAATTGATCTGGCCGCCGCGCTGGTGCGGGTGGGCGCGCACGTTTCGTGTCCTCCCAGGACTTTTGGCTCTGCGTCGTCCGCCGTCACCGGCGGTGCGCGCGACGTTTCTTATGTCTCTTGGCTCTTATGTCTCTTGGCGCCCTACATACACGGTTTTGCCGCCGGGATCAGTCGCAAAATAATCTCGCTGCGTTGCCTTCCGTTCAGGCCCAGAACCGCTTGGAAGCGATCGCCGCGCCTTCCGCCATGGCGGCGAGCTTGGCGAACACCACGTCCGGATCGACCGCGGCCTGGCCGACCCAAGTGCCGAAACCGCAATCGGATCCGGCGATCACGTTCTCGCGCCCGACCAGCTTGGCGTAGTGCGCAATGCGCTGCGCGATCAGTTCCGGATGCTCGATGAAATTCGACTTCGATTCGATCACGCCTGGGATGAGCACCTTGCCGTCGGGAAGCTTCACCGTTTCGAACAGCGTCCACTCGTGGGCGTGGCGCGGATTGGCGGCTTCGAACGAAATCGCGGCGGGCTTCGCCTTGAACACGATGTCGATCACGTCGGCCAGCGCCACGTCGCGATGATGCGGGCCTTCGTAATTGCCCCAGCAGACATGGATGCGCAGCTGCTCGGGCGGGATCTTGGCGACCGCGTGGTTAAGCGCCTCGACGTGCAATTGCGCGCGCTTGCGGAATTCGGCGAGATTCAAATCGGCATATTGGATGTGCCGGCCCATGGCGAGATCGGGGCAGTCGATCTGCAAGACGAAGCCGGCCGCGGCCACCGTCTCGTATTCGTGCCGCATGGCCTCGGCAATCGCATAAATATACGTTTCGAAATCCTTGTAGTGGTCGTTGCGGAAGAACAGCGACACCACGCCGGGGGAGGCAGCGCTCATGAAGCCGGCGGCGGCCTTCACGCCGCTCATCGCGGCTTTGAGATTATCGGCGTCGGTCTTTGCGGCGTCTGCGTCGCGCACGCTGATGGGCGCGTTGCAGGCCGGCGTCTTGCGCCGCGAGCGGCCGGGGTCGCCAAATACACGTTGTTGCAGCTTGGGGAAATCGGCGAGATCCTGATAGACGAAGGTGTTGCCGGTGCCGCCGAAGCCGTTGAGCCGGTCCTTGACGTAGGTGGCGTAGCTCGGCTTCGACATCTCGCCGTCATTGATCAAATAGACGCCGGCGTCGGCCTGCTTCTTGACCACCTCAGCAACCGCGGCGCCGATGCGCGCCGCCAGCGCGGCGGCATCCACCGGCACGCCTTCCTCCTTGGCGTACATCATGCGGATGAGATCGTCTGGCCGCGGCAGGCTGCCGGTGTGCGTGGTGAGAAACCGGTCTTGGCTGCGTTGCATCGCGCTTACTCCCCGGGGCCGACCTTATGTCAGGCGCGCCACGCTAACCAAGCGCAAGCCGTTCACCTAGTAGCGAACAGATCATTTGTTTAAGCTCGCGGGCGTACGCCCACCTAAGGGGCGCAGGGCGGAGGTTTGTCGACTTGCACGGAACGAATGCCGCGTCGGGTTTCATAGCCCGCCACAATCTGTGGACGGAGGACCAGCACCGACAGGCGCGCGAGCTGGCGCAACACATCGAGCGCGAAAAGCTGCGGCTGATCCGCGTCGCCTGGGCCGATCCGCACGGGGCCGCGCGCGCCAAGGCGCTGACCGTACCGGCTTTTCTCGGTGCGCTGGAGAACGGTTACAACATCAACGTCGCCACCACGACGCTCGATGCCGCCGGTGGGCGCGTCTTCTCGTCCTTTACCCGCGGCGGCGGCATGGGCCTCGACGAGATGACCGGATCGCCCAACTTGGTCATCGTGCCCGATCCGGCGACGTTTCGCGTACTGCCCTGGGCGCCCGACATCGGCTGGGTGTTGTGCGACGAATATTTCACCGACGGCACGCCGTTCCATTTTTCGCCGCGCCATCTCTTGCGTCGGCAATTGCGGCGGCTCGACGCGCGCGGCATGGGCTCCGTCGTCGGGCTGGAAGTCGAGTGGTATCTGCTGCGCGTGAACGAGGCGCATCTCACCGCCGAAAATATCGGCGCGCCGGGAACGCGCGGCCGGCCGATCGCCACGGTTGCGGTCGAGCCCGGCTACTCGCTGCATTCCGAGAGCAATCTCGATCTCATGCAGCCGGTGTTGTCGGCGCTGGCCGACGCCTATGAAAAGCTCAGGCTTCCGTTGCGCTCGCTGGAAAATGAATGGGGTCCGGGCCAGGTCGAATGCACCTTCGCGCCGCGCGCGGCGTTGGAAGCAGCGGACAATCTCGTCTTGTTCCGTACGGCGACCCGGCAGATTTGCCGGCGCATGGGCTATTTCGCAACGTTCATGGCGCGTCCTGCGATTCCGGGCTACTATTCGAGCGGCTGGCACCTGCATCAGTCGCTGATCGACGCTTCCGGGCGCAACCTGTTCATGCCTGACGGGAAAAGCGAAGTGCTGTCGTCGACGGGCAAAGCCTATCTCGGCGGCTTGCTCAAACACGCGGCGGGGGCCACCGCCTTCGCCGCGCCGACCGTGAACGGTTACCGGCGCTTCCGGCCGAACTCGCTGGCGCCCGATCGGATCGCCTGGGGCATCGATCATCGCGGCACGCTGTTGCGCGTGCTCGGCGGTGCCGGCGATGCGGCGACGCGGATCGAGAACCGGGGCGGGGAACCGTCGGCCAATCCCTATCTCTACATCGCCTCGCAACTGGTGGCCGGCTTGGATGGGATCGATCAGGCCGTCGATCCCGGGCCGCCCGACGAGCGATCCCTACACCACCGATCACACCCGATTGCCGGCGTCGCTTGCCGATGCACTCGATCAATTGGAGCGCGAAGAGGTGTTCCGCCGCGAGCTTGGCGAGGTTTTCATGACCTACTACGTCAAGCTCAAGCGCGCCGAGCTCGCACGCTACCTGAGCCACTGCAAGGCGAAAGGAGACAATGCCGCCACGGACGAACCGAGCGAGTGGGAGCAGAACGAATATTTCGATTTCTTTTGATCGGGACGCGTCGCGAAGTCAGTAAGGATCGATGCAATGACGATTATCGAACGAATGCAGCCGATGGCCCGGCTCCGCAACGAGCCGCTGTACGACTGGGACGATCTGGTGCAGGAGGATCGCGTTCACCGGCTGATCTACACCGATCCGGCCATGTTCGACGCCGAGATGCGTCACATCTTCGGCGGCACCTGGGTCTACCTGGCGCACGAGAGCCAAATACCGAACGCCAACGACTTCATCACCGGCAAACTCGGCCTGCGACCGCTCGTCATTACCCGCGATGCGGAAGGCGCGATCCGCGCGCTTTACAACCGCTGCACCCATCGCGGCACCACGCTGTGCCGCTGGGACAAGGGCAATGCCAAGTCGTTCCAGTGCCCCTATCACGGCTGGAATTTTCTCAACACCGGCAAGCTGCGCGGCGTGCCCTGGCCGGAAGGCTACGGCGCCGACATGCGCGATCCGAAGTTCAATCTGGCGCAGGTCCCGCGCGTGGAATCCTACCGCGGCTTCATCTTCGGCACGCTCAATCTGGACGCGCCGGCGCTGCCCGATTATCTCGGCCCGATCCGCAAACCGATCGACGAATGGCTTGACCGCAATCCCGGCGGCAAGGTCATGGTCTGCGAAGCCAACCGGATGAAATTCAAGGGCAACTGGAAGCTCGCTTACGACAATTCATGCGACGGCTATCATGTCGTCTTTTCGCACCGCTCGCTGTTGGAAACGGAGGCGCGGTTGAACGAGGGCGGCGCCAACGGCATGTCCTATTACAAGACCGCGCCCGACGACCAGCCGATGTACATCCAGCTACATGGGCAACGGCCATCACTTCAAGGACAAGCGGCCCAACCTGCACAAGCGCAACGGCGGCCTGTGGGCGCATCGAGTCGGCGCATCCCGGGCATGGAGCACGTCGCGGAAAAACTACGCGCGCGTCTGCGGCGATGCCGCCGAAGCCGTGCTCGATCTTGCCGGCTCGGAGCCGGTCAACATCAACATGTTTCCCAACCTTTCCTTGCTCGGCAACCATATCCAGGTGTTCGAGCCGCTCTCGGTCGATGAGACCAACGCGGTCTGGTACGGCACCCGTATCGTCGACGTCGACGGCACGCTCGGCGAAGAGGTGCTCGACGACATCAACGCCTGCGCATGCGCACGCAGGAGGGCTTTCCGAATTTCGGCGAAGTCGACGACGTCACCAATTTCGAGCAGATCCAGCGCGGGCTCGCCTGCATCGAGGACGAATGGATTTACATGAACCGGGGCCTGGGCATTGCAGGCCGCATCAAGACGCTGCCCGACGGCACCATCACCGCGCCGGCGACCGACGAAGTGTTCATGCGCGAATACATCAAGGAGTGGAAGCGGCTGATGAAGGCGGCGCCAATCTCTCCATCCGGCGTGAGCCGTAGCGATGGATCAATCGGTTCTGCGCGATCCGCACCGCAGCTCTTACTACGTCAGCGACGCACGCTATCGCGCGCTGATCGACGACTTTGCCGACTGGCAGCGCCAGGAGCGCGTCGTCGACGATGCACTCGAACGCGACCGATTCCGCGCGCTGCTCGAACGCGAGGCGCGCTTTCTCGATCGCTGCGACTACGATGACTGGCTCGCTCTGTTCGTCCCGGAGCTGATCTATTGGGTGCCGGCGACGCCTGACGGCGGCGATCCGCGGCGCGAGGTCGCCGTGATGTTCGACGACCGCCGCCGCCTGGAAGACCGCATCTACCGGCTGCGCACGGACTTTGCCTGGTCGCAGGCGCCGCCGTCGCGGACCTCGCGGCTGGTCTCCAATGTCGAGGTGTTCGCCACCGGGCGCGAGGACATGCGCATGGTGCGCGCAAATTTCCTCATCAGCGAATTCTGGGACAAGGAGACCCGGCGCCTCGCCGGGTGGTTCGGCTATCAGATGGTCATGCATGACGGGCACTGGAGCATCGCGGTCAAGCAGATCAACCTGCTGGAGTGCGACCAAAGCATCCGCAATCTCAGCATCGTGCTGTAGCCGCCGGCAAGGCGTTGATTTCCATGGGAATCGGGTTCCCGGCCGGGGTTAGGAGCGCCGGGCGCATTGATTGACAGGTGCCGGTCCGATGCTTATCAACCGCGCAACCTTTGAACCCCAGAGACCGTCATGAAAGTCCGTAACTCCTTGAAATCCCTGCGGGGCCGCCACCGCAACAACCGGCTGGTGCGGCGTAAGGGCCGCGTTTACATCATCAATAAGACCAACCGGCGCTTCAAAGCTCGCCAGGGCTAAGCGCCGGGGGCCAAGGCTTTTTCGCCCAAAGCTTATTCGCAAGGCTTTTTCGCCGGGGCGCCCCATCATCGCTGCATATTGCGTTAGCCGGCGGAACGGCTAGATTCCGCACATGCGAACGCGAGTCCTCGCGATCCTTTTGAGTGCCCTCCTGACCGTCGGCGGGGCATCCGCCGCGTCTGCGCAATCGGGAAAACCGGGCCTCATCGGGCCGCCGAAAAAGCTGCCGCATGTCCAGCGCGGCGATCCGGTGCGCAATCTCGATTTCCTGTTCGGCGCGCTCAAGGCCGCGCCCGACGATGAAACCGCCAAGGCGGTCGAGCACCGCATCTGGGCGCTGTGGATGGCTTCGCGCAGCGACACCGCCACGCTGCTGATGACGCGCGCGCGTGCCGCGGTCGAGGCGAAGGATACCAATCTAGCGATCAAACTGCTCGACGCCATCGTCAAGATCAAGCCGGACTATGTCGAAGGCTGGAACCGGCGCGCCACGCTCTACTACATGAAAAAGGATTACGGCCTTGCGCTCGCCGACATCCGCGAAGTCTTAAAGCGCGAGCCGCGCCACTTCGGGGCGCTGTCCGGTCTCGGCCTCATTTTGCAGGACATCGGCGACGACAAGGGCGCGCTCGAAGTCTACCGCCGCGCGCTTGCGGTCTATCCGCGCCTGCCGAAGATTCCCGACGTCGTGAAGACCTTGCAGGAAAAGGTCGAGGGCCGGGATATCTAATTCAATCTATCTCGGCCTCATGCTGAGGAGCGCGCGACGCGGCCCTGCGGACCGTTCCTCAGGATGAGGCGGATCAATCCCCCTTCGCGTCCTCACCGGCGTAAGCAATCCGCAACATGTTGGTCGCGCCCGGCGTTCCGAACGGCACGCCGGCCACCACGATCAAGCGCTCGCCGGGCTTGGCGAAGCCCTCCTTGATAGCGATGCGGCAGGCGCGGTCGACCATGTCGTCCTGATCGCGCGCGTCCTCGGTGACGACGCAATGCACGCCCCAGACCACCGCCAGCCGCCGCCCGGTCGAAATATCGGGCGAGAGCGCAACGATCGGCGGCCGCGGCCGCTCACGCGCCACCCGCAAAGCCGTCGAGCCTGACGCGGTCCAGCACACCACCGCCGCCAGATCGAGCGTGTCGGCGATATGGCGCGCGGCGTCGGCGATGGCATCGGCGCCGGTCGCCTCCGGCTCGGCGCGCTGCGCGTCAATGATATTGCGATAGAGCGTGTCGCTTTCCACTTCCTCGGCGATGCGGTTCATGGTCGCCACCGCCTCCACCGGATATTTGCCCGCCGCCAATTCCGCCGACAGCATCACCGCGTCGGCACCTTCGTAGATGGCGGTGGCGACGTCGGAGACTTCCGCGCGCGTCGGCACCGGCGAATTGATCATCGACTCCAGCATTTGCGTGGCGACGACGACCGGCTTGCCGGCCTGGCGGCTGGCGCGCGTCATCTGCTTCTGCACGGCCGGCACTTTTTCCAGCGGCATTTCGACCCCGAGATCGCCGCGCGCCACCATCAGCGCGTCGGCAAGCTCCAGGATTTCGGCGAGCCGCTTGACCGCCTGCGGCTTTTCGATCTTGGCCATCACCGCGGCGCGGCCGCGCGTGATCTTCTTCGCCTCCGCGATATCCTCCGGCCGCTGAATGAATGACAGCGCCACCCAGTCGATGCCGGCGGCGAGGGCGGCTTCGAGATCGGAACGGTCCTTCTCCTCCAGCGCGGAAAACGGGATGGTGGTGTCGGGCAGGCTCACGCCCTTGCGGTCGGACAGCCGCCCGCCGACCTCGACGCGCGTCGTGATGCGCTTGGGTTCGGCCGCGGTGACGGTGAGGCGCACCTTGCCGTCGTCGATCAGCAGCGTGCGGCCGGCCGCCACCGCGCCGAAGATTTCCGGATGCGGAAGAAACGCACGCGTCGCGTCGCCCGGGGCCGGATCGCCATCGAGCACGAATGTGTCGCCCTTCGCCACCATTGCCGCGCCGCCGGCAAATGTGCCGAGCCGCAGCTTGGGTCCCTGCAAGTCGATCAGAATGCCGATCGGCCGGCTGGTCTCGCGCTCGATGCCGCGGATGATGGCGATCAGTTCGCGCATGCGATCCTGGCTGGTGTGGCTCATATTGATGCGGAACACGTCGGCGCCGGCGGCAAACAGCCGCGCGATCATCGTCGCATCGGAAGAGGCCGGTCCCAGCGTGGCGACGATCTTGGCGCGGCGCAGGCGTCTCATTGCTTGCGGCCTTGCGTTGCGGCCGACGGCGTGCGCGGGGAGCGGGGCAAAGCCAGCGGCACCTTCGCCGACAACGGCCGCTCCGGCGACTGGGTGGCGCTATCGGTCAACTGCACCGTCCAGGAACGCTGCTCGCCGGTATCGACCTCAAAGAAGCCGGTGCGGTCATAGCCGCGCGCCAGACAATTCACGGTGCCGCGAATGGTGAACTCCTTCTCGCGCGAGCACATGTAAGCGTGCCCGGACCATTCGCCGCCGCGGTCGTAGTCGAGCGCATAGATGTAATAAAAGCGCGCGACCAGCGGACCGCGCAGCAGCGTCTCGCAGGAGCGCGACGATATGTTCCACCAGCCCTCGGTGGTCCAGCCTTCGGCGTCCTTGTAGCCGACCGCCACGCCGACCCGGCTGCCGGTGTTGTTGCACAGCCGGAAATCGGCCATCGCCGGAAGCCGCGAGGCGGCCAGCAAAGCAGCCGCGAGCACGATCGTGCCGAAGTTGCGGTACATGGCGAAATGGCGAGGCAAGGCGGTCAATGTCTGTCCGGTTAGTCGCGGTTTTGGCGTGATCCGTCACGGCCTGTCAACGAGGATGGCACGAAAGTCGTTGACGTTGGTGAAGGTCGGTCCGGGCTCCAAAAGGTCGCCAAGCGCGGCAAAAAATCCGGTCGAATCATTGTCGGCGAGAAAGGCGGCGGGATCGAGGCCCTTGGCCGTCGCCCGCGCCACGGTTTCACCGTCGACCAAGGCCCCGGCGGGATCGCTGGCAAGGCCGGTGCCGCCGTCGGTGCCATCGGTGTCACCGGCGAGAGCGGCTACATTTGCCATGCCGGCGAGTTCGATCGCCAGCGCCAACGCATATTCCTGGTTCGGCCCGCCACGGCCTTTGCCGCGGATGGTGACGGTTAATTCGCCGCCCGACAGGATCGCCGCGCGGGCGCCTTGCGCGCGCAGTTCGCGCGCGCGCTTGGCATGCGCGGCCGCCACCGCGCGCGCTTCGCCTTCGACGCGATCGCCGAGATTGATGCAGTCGTAGCCGGCGGTGCGCAGCGCGCTCTCGGCCGCGCGCAAAGCCTCTTCCGGCCGCGCGGCCAGCGCGAATTGACTGCCGGCGAAAGCCGCATCGCCCGGCTTCGGCGATTCATTTTGCGCATCGCTGAGCGCGGCGGTGACGCTTGCCGGGAGATCGAGCCGGTACTTCGCGACGATGGTGCGCGCGTCCGCCAACGTGGTCGGATCGGGTACGGTCGGCCCGGAACCGATCGCCGAGGGATCGTCGCCCGGTACGTCGGAGATGGCGATGGTCACCACCGGCGCGGGGAAAGCATGGCGCGCCAGCCGTCCGCCCTTGATGCGCGAGAGATGTTTGCGTACGCAATTGATCTCGCCGATATGCGCTCCCGAGCGCAGCAGCGCGCGCGTCACCGATTGTTTGTCTTCAAACGATATTCCGGCCACGGGCGCGATCCAGTTGGCGGAGGCGCCTCCCGACATCAGCACCAAGACCAGATCGTTGGTCCCCCCACTATCGGCGAGTTCGAGCGCGCGGTTCGCCGCCTCCAGCCCGGCGGCGTCGGGAACCGGATGCCCGGCCTCGATCATGGCGACACGCTTGAGCGGCCGGCCATAGCAATGGCGCGCCACCGCTACGCCGATAAGCCGTTCAGGCGGCAGCTTAAAACGGCCGAAATATATTTCTTCCGCGACTTCCGTCATCGAACCGGCAGCTTTTCCGGCGGCGAGCACGATGAGGCGGCCGCTTGGCGGCTGCGGCAGCAGCGGCGGCAGGCACGACGCCGGATGCGCCGCTGCTACCGCAGTGCGATATAAGTCTGCGAGAAAAGCGCGCAGGGAACTATTCATTGCTCGAGCATACCTGCCCAGCGGCCCAATAATCTGCTTATAATTATTCTCATTCGACTTGGCCCAGCACGGCGCTTTGCCGGAATTTCGATTGTGGGCCTTTACGCCGTCGCCGCGGATGCGCGGACGTAGGCCAAGAATTTACGCGGATCAACCGCGCCTCAACTAAAGACAAAACAACAAATGACTCTCGAGGGAGAGAAACGAAATGTCGATATCTTTCACGATCAACGGTAAGGCGACGACCGTCGAGGCTGCGCCCGACACGCCGCTGCTCTGGGTGGTGCGCGAAGACTTGAATCTTCCCGGTACCAAATACGGCTGCGGCGCCGGCTTATGTGGCGCCTGCACCGTTCACATCGACGGCAAGGCGATGCGCTCGTGCCAGACTGCCGTTTCGAAAGTCGCCGGCAAAAAAGTGACGACCATCGAAGGCCTGTCGCCCAACGGAACCCACGCGCTGCAGAAGGCCTGGGTCGCCGAGCAGGTGCCGCAATGCGGCTACTGCCAGTCCGGTCAGATCATGCAGGCGGCGGCTTTGCTGTCGACCAACACGAAGCCGACGCGCGAACAGATCGTCGCCCATATGGACGGCAATATCTGCCGTTGCGGTACGTACCCGCGCATCGTGCGCGCCATCGAACGCGCAGCTCGGGAGGGCTAAGCCATGACCATTCATGTCAAGAACGGCTCGCTCGACACCAACATCAGCCGCCGTGGATTTGTTGCCGGCACTGCCGGCCTCACTTTCGCTTTCACCCTCGGCGGTCTCGGCCGCGGCGTGGCGATCGGCGAAACGGTTCCCACGCAGTTCAACGCCTGGGTGAGCATCGCGCCCGACAACGCGATCACCATCCTTTGCCCGTCCGCCGAGATGGGGCAGGGCGTCTACACCTCGCTGCCGCTCATTCTGGCGGAAGAACTCGATGCCGACTGGAGTAAGGTGAAGATCGAGTTCGCGCCCGCGAACCCGAAGCTCTACGGCAATCATCATCGGTTGTTCGAAGGCGCGCAGATCACCGCCGCCAGCGTCTCGGTGCCGGGTTACTATATGCCTTTGCGCATGGCCGGCGCACAGGCGCGTAAGGTCCTGCTCGATGCGGTGGCCGAACAGTGGAAAGTGCCGGTCGGCGAACTCACCACCGCCGACAGCACGATCAGCCACAAGAAATCCAATAAGAGCATCAGCTATGGCGACGTCGTCAAATTCGCCAAGGTGCCGGCAGAGCCGCCGAAAATCACCGAAGCGGATCTGAAGAAGCCGTCGCAGTTCAAGCTGATCGGCCGCAAGGATATCGGCCGCCGTGACGTGCCGTTGAAGTCAACCGGAACGGCGCAATACGGCATCGACGTGCATGTCCCGGGCATGATCTACGCCACGGTGCTGCAGGCGCCGATGGAAGGCGCCAAGGCCAAGGACGTCAATGTTCCCGACGTCATGAAGGTCAAGGGCGTCATCAAGGTCATTCCGCTGCCGTTCGGCGTGGCGGTGCTGGCCAATTCGTTCGACAGCGCCCGCCGAGGGCTCAATGCGCTTAAGGTGACCTGGGATACCAGCGGCGCCGCCGCGGCGGCCTTCGACTCCGACAAGGCCAAGGCGGACTATGCCGCCAAGGGCAAAGACCCGGGAGTGCAGACTCACGTCGAGTATCAGGCCGGCGACGCCATGGGCGGCATCAAAGGCGCCGCCAAGAAAGTCGAAGCGGCCTATTGGTCGGAATACACCTACCACGCCCAGATGGAACCGATGAACGCGGTCGCCCATGTGGCGGCCGACGGCAAGTCCGCCGACATTTGGACCGGCACCCAGTTCGGGGCGCTGGCGGGCTTCATCATCTCCGGCATCCTCAAGACCACGCCGGACAAGATCAGGATCCACCAGCAGTTCCTCGGCGGCGGCTACGGGCGGCGCATCTGGCCGGATGCGCTGATCCAAGCCACCATCCTGTCCAACATAACCAAGAAGCCAGTGAAGCTACTGCTGACTCGCGAAGAGGATCTGGCGGCGGCGCGGCCGCGGCCGATGACGCATCACGCGCTCACGGCCGGTCTCGACTCCAAGGGCAACATCGTCGGCTGGCATCATCGTCTGGTGTCGGAAAACGTCGATGCGGTCGCGGCTCCGCCGCGCTTCAAGGCGACCGGCGGCAAGGACTATATCGGCGCCCGCGGCCTCGATCAGGCGTTCTACGCCATGCCCAACGTGCTCGCGGAATACACTCGCGAGATCCGCGGCATGCGCGTGCATGCTTGGCGCGGCATTGGCTCCGGCTACAACAAGTTCGCCGCCGAAGCCTTCCTCGACGAAGTGGCGGCGGCCGCTGGCAAAGATCCGCTGGCGATCCGGCTTGAACTCACCAAGGACAAGCCGCGCGCCAACGCGGTGCTCAAGGCGGTGGCTGAGATGTCCGACTTCCACAAGAAGCGGCCGGGCCACGGCATGGGTATCGCGTTCTCCGACTATCACGACAGCCTGTCGGCGGGTGTGGCCGAAGTCTCGGTCGACGAGAAGACCGGCAAGATCAAGGTGCACAATTTCTGGCTGGCGGCCGATCCAGGCACCGTGATCCAACCGGATCACGTGCACGGGCAAATGGAAAGCGCGATCGTTTACGGCTTGAGCGCCGCGCTGATCGAGCAGTTCTCGGTCAAGAACGGCGAGGTGCAGGCCTCGAACTTCGACAGCTATCCGGTGTTGCGCATGCACGACATGCCGGAGATCCACACCAAGATCGTCATGACCGATAGTGCGCCCTCGGGCATGGGCGAGATCGGCGTAATCACGGTTGCGCCGGCTATCGCCAACGCGATGTTCCAACTCACCGGCAAGCGGCTGCGTCACGTGCCGATGACGGCGGAGCGGGTAAAGGCCGCGATGAAGGCCTAAATTGCGATCTGCAAGATAGACCCGCCGCGTTCCTATGGGACGCGGCGGGCTTTTTTTGCCCTATGGCGTGCGATGGTCTGCGCGCCTATCTTCCCGGTGAGGAAAGGCAAAGGACCATGGTCATGGACGAGAAGACCCGCACCGAACTCGAAGCCGCCGTCTACCGGCGCCTGGTCGATCACTTACGTTCGCGCACCGATGTGCAGAACATCGACATGATGAACCTCGCCGGCTTCTGCCGGAACTGCCTGTCGAACTGGATGAAGGATGCCGCCGACGAAAAAGGCCTCGCCATGAGCAAGGACGAGAGCCGGCAAATCGTCTACGGCATGCCCTATGATGAATGGCGCAAGAAGCACCAGAAGGAAGCCAACTCCGAGCAGAAGGCGGCTTTTGAGAAGTCCGCGCCTAAGCACTAGCACACCGGTTTTCGAACTAGATCGTGCGCAAAAGAAAATTATTTGCTTGTGAACAGGTGTGAATGTCGGGGGCTTCGCATTGACGTGGCACCCCGCGTGCCGGAATTCTCCTAATAACGAGCGAGGCGGCAACCCCGCCCAAGTTCATTTAGGAGACCTCAATGCCTGCCACCGCCGAGGCCAATCAAGAGCAACCCGCAACCCGCTTCGCCAAGGACCAGCTGAAAGCCTTTGTCGAGCGCATCGAGCGGCTCGAGGAAGAAAAGAAGGCGACCTCGGACGACATCCGCGACGTCTACGCCGAGGCCAAGGGCACCGGCTTCGACATCAAGGCGCTGCGCAGCATCGTGCGCCTGCGCAAGCAGGACACCGACGAACGCCGCGAGCAGCAGGAAATCCTCGATACCTACATGCACGCGCTGGGGATGTTGAACTGATTGCGTCGCCCGCTAGGGGCGGGCATGCGCCGGGCTCAGGATGCCTTCAAGGTAGTTGAGCGCCTGACGCAGAGCGCCGGGCTTTTCGTGCTTGGAGGCGTGCCGGCGCGGCTCCGGCCGGGCGCGATCCGACTGAGCGCTTTCAGACGGAGCGCTCTCCGCCCGGGCGATCGAGGCAACGTATTCCACTTGTTCCATTCGCGGCGTGAACGTGGCGGTGGCCAGGAACACCACCGCGCTGCCCTGGAAGCGGTCGGCCACCATGCCGGGCTGCGGATCGGTCGAGAAGGTCATCTCCAGCGCGCCCGCCGGCCGATCCAGGAGATAAGTCTGCCAGCGCTGGTCGACGCTGCCCAAGCGTGTCGCGGTCATGAAGCGCACGCTCGGCGTCAGCATGGCGGCGCGCAGCCAGGGGTCGTCCAAACGCTGTCCGCTGCTCGCCATCGCGGTGACATGCGGCCGCTCAACCGGCAGCGGCGTATTGGAGGCCGGAATGATTTTCGCTTCCGAGGCCTGCACGCGCGGCAATGTCGAGCCCATCGGACGCGCGTGGGTGGCGGCGGGCACTTCCGATTCCGTGGCATAGCCGAGCGCCGCTGTGCTGCCCGTCGGGGCCGGATCGGCGGAGGCGATGTCGAATGGCGCTTGCTGCTGAGCCGTTGGCGGCGCCGGCGGGGCGTCTTCGGATTCAAACGCGCCCTGCCAGACCACGCGCTTGTCGAAAATGTTGCGCGGCAGCGATGCCGTTACATAAGTCTTGATCTGCTGCGGCCGCGGCTTGGGCACGACAGCGGCGACCACCACCGGGTTTGCCGCGGCCGGACGCGCCGCCGGCAGCGGGACGTCGCGCGGCGCGATTGCCGGTTCGGGCGGAGTTACGCTCGCGACGGTAAACGTTGCGGCCGCCGGCTTGGACGCCGGCTCGTCGCTTTTGTCGGCGCCTTTGCGCTTGCTGAAAATCTTGGCCAGCACGGTCGGTTTGCGATGCGGCTGCTCCGCTTTTTGTTCCTGGCTGGCGGTAATGATGCCGGATTCGCGCGCCGCCTCCAGCGAGGTGCCGGACGGGATAGCGCCGCGGCGCTCGACGTCGGCCAGCGCCAGCGCATAGTTACGCAGCGGCTTGCCGTCGGAGGGAACGTGCACCGTGCGGCCGTTCGGGAAGATCTTTTTCAACTCGGAACGCGCGATGCGCGGCCAGTGGCGGATGTTGCCGGTATCCATGTGCACGAAGGGCGAGCCGGAGGTGGGGTAGAAGCCGACGCCGCCACGCTGGAGACGCAAACCCTCCGCGCGCACCTTAGACAGCGGCACGCCGGGAATATAGAAGTCCATCGCCTGGCCGTTGATGTGCTGGCTGAATTTGGCGACGCCCCTGGAGCGCGCCCGCAGCATGGAGTTGGTGCCCGGCGAGCGATAGCCGCAGACGACCTGGATCGGCTCGGTGGCGCCGACGTCGCGGTAGACCTGCCACAAGAGATCGAACAGATGCGGGTCCATGTGCGTGGCTTTTTCTTTGCGCCAGTCGCGCATGAACCAGTCGAGCTTCTTCAGCGCGGCTTGATCGTAGACGCCGTCGCGCTTGAAGGTGACGGTGATTTTTTCGTTGGTGTGGAGGTGGTGGAAAGAGAGGGTCTCGGTGTCGCCGTCGGCGGCCGCGGTCTGCAGGGCCTGGTTGGCGGCCAGCAGGAAAAATCCAGCAATGCTCACCCGTGCACCGGCACGCACAAAACGCGTGACGAGGTAACGCTCGCGCGCCGCCACAGACGACACAATAGTGTTTCGCGAAGAGTCCCGTCCCACCGTCGCCACGTCCCCATTGGCCGTCGTTGCGACGACCACGTAGTCTTCTCGGGATCGGTTAACGCGCTCTTAAGCAACGCCCCCGACATCGTTTAAGTACCGGGTGAACATGGCGAAAAATGGCCCGTGAGGGAAGCCCTTGTGGCTAACCTGTGTATTGAAATGGGACTGCGCGGGGGCGCCGGCGGCAACCGAAGCCCCGCCGCCGCCATGTCATAGAAGCGAAAAACTTAGATAAATTGAGGACTTATCGGGCCAGCGCCGGCCGGAATGTTGATTTTGCGCGGGCCCGGTGCGGGGCTGTGCGTTAATGGTCAATCGCGCAGAGCAGGGATGCGTTCATTCGGTCGGCGCGTCTTCCGTTTTGTTTGCGGCCGTATCGCCATCGAGCCCGAGCCCCTCGAGCTTGCGATAAAGCGTCGAGCGGCCGATCTGCAGCCGCCGTGCCACTTCCGACATCTGGCCGCGGTAATGCGCAATGGCAAAGCGGATGACCTCGCGCTCGATATCGTCGAGCGGGCGCACCTCGCCGGCAAGATCGACCATTCGCAGCGACGGCGGCGCCGGCGCGAAGGCTGCTGCTGGGTCATCGTCCGGCGCCGTGCGGCTTTCCGGCCAGCTCGCGATCATCGCCGGCGCCGGTTCGATCAACGGCTGGTCCGCGGCATCGGGCAGTGCGCCGATCTGGACGGAAATCTGCGGGAATTCGGCGGCGCCGATCTCTTCGCCGTCGGCCAGCACCACTGCGCGGAAAATCGCATTCTCGAGCTGGCGCACATTGCCCGGCCAGCGGAACGCCGTGAGCACAGCGAGCGCCTCGGCGCTTAAAGCCCGCACGCGCTTGCCTTCCTCGGCGGCGAAGCGGGCGAGGAAATGGCGCGCGAGCGCCGGGATGTCCTCCGGCCGCCGGCGCAGCGGCGGCACCGAAATCGGAAACACGTGCAGGCGGTAGAACAGATCCTCGCGGAAGCGCCCGAATTTCACGTCTGCAATCAGATCGCGGTTGGTGGCGGAGATGATGCGCACGTCGACCTTGACGGTCTTGCGTGCGCCGACCGGCTCGACTTCGTTCTCCTGCAACGCGCGCAGCAATTTGACCTGCGCGGCCGGCGGCAACTCGCCGACCTCGTCGAGGAACAGCGTGCCGCCGTCGGCTTCGACGAATTTACCGGTGTGCTTTTCGGTGGCGCCGGTGAAGGCGCCCTTCTCATGGCCGAACAGGATCGACTCGACCAGGTTTTCCGGCATGGCGCCGCAATTGACCGCGACGAAAGGCTTGGCGCGGCGCGCACCCGAGCCGTGAATGGCGCGCGCGACCAATTCCTTGCCGGCGCCGGATTCGCCTTCGATCAGCACCGGGATAGTGGAGGCCGCGGCCTTCTCGGCCGACCGCAGCGTCGGCTGCATGGCGGACGAGCGCGTGATCACGTCGGCCATGGTCAGGGTGCCGTCGCGGCTTCGCTTGAGCCGCTGCAATTCGCCGGCCAGCGCCTTGGTCGCGAGCGCGTTGTGCAGCGAAACCTGCAAGCGCTCGGCGCTCGCCGGCTTGACGACAAAATCGGTGGCGCCGGCGCGCATGACCGACACCACGGTGTCGATGCCGCCATGCGCGGTTTGCACGATGACCGGAATGTCGAGGCCGGCCTCGCGCATGCGCGCCAAAACGCCGAGGCCGTCGAGATCGGGCATCACCAGATCGAGCACCATGCAGTCGACGCGCGGCGCCGGCGCTGAGGTCAAGAGAGTGATCGCCGCGTCGCCGCCCTCGGCGACGATGGCCTCATAACCGAAGCGCTGGACCAAAGCTTCGAGCAGGCGGCGCTGCACCGGATCGTCGTCGACGATAAGCACGACTTCAGACATCACGTTGCGCCCCAACGGCAGTGGTTGTGCCGAATTGGCGCAATGTCGCCGGTCTGCCTTAATGGCCTGTTAAATCAACCGATGAAGCGGGGCGTGTTGAAAACTCGACCGCCGCCATCGCATCGCCATCAGCCATGCCATAGATACTGTGCCGATCACCCGCATTTGCCCGAAAAAGTGACGTTTCCGCCATGGCCAAAAGCTCGTCTCGGAAAAAACCGGCAAAATCGTCTCGCCTCAGCGCCTTGCCGGAATGGAATCTCGACGACCTCTATCCCGGTATCGACAGCCCGGCGCTCAAGCGCGATCTGACGCAGGCGGACGAGGACTGCATCGGCTTCGAGCAGGCGTTCAAGGGGCGCCTCGCCGCCATGGCCGCGGGCGAGGGGGTGGGGCTGGTCGAAGCGGTCGAGCGCTATGAAGGTCTGGAGGACAGGCTCGGGCGGCTCGCCTCCTATGCCCAGCTCGTCTATGCCGGCGACACCACCGACCCCGCGCGCGCAAAGTTTTATGGCGACGTGCAGGAACGCCTGACCGCGGCCTCGCTGCATCTTCTGTTTTTCACGCTCGAACTCAACCGCATCGATGACGCCGTGCTGGACGCCGCGATGCGCGATCCCGCGCTCGGCCATTACCGCCCGTGGATCGAGGACGTGCGCAAGGAAAAGCCGTATCAGCTCGAGGACCGCGTCGAGGAATTGTTCCACGAGAAATCGATCACCGGCTATTCCGCCTGGAACCGGCAATATGACGAGACCATCGCCGCGCTGCGCTTCAAGATCGGCGGCAGGGAGCTGCCGATCGAGCCGGCGCTCAATCTTTTGCAGGACGCCGACGGCAAGAAGCGCAAAGCGGCAGCGCTTGCGCTCGGCAAGACGTTCAAGGCGAACCTTCGTCCGTTCACGCTGATCACCAACACGCTCGCCAAGGACAAGGAGATTTCCGACCGCTGGCGCGGCTTCAAGGACGTCGCCGATGCGCGCCACCTCGCGAACCGGGTCGAGCCGGAAGTGGTGGAGGCGCTGGTGTCGGCGGTGCGCGCCGCCTATCCGAAATTGTCGCACCGCTATTATGCCTTGAAGGCGAAATGGTTCGGCAAGAAGCGGCTGCCTTATTGGGACCGCAACGCGCCGCTGCCGAAAGTCGCGCAGCGCACGATCTCCTGGGGCGACGCGCGTGCGACCGTGCTCACCGCTTACGGCGCCTTCTCGCCGAAGATGGCGGAAGTGGCCGACCGTTTCTTCGAACACCGCTGGATCGACGCGGCGCTGCGGCCCGGCAAGCAGCCGGGCGCTTTCTCGCACCCGACCGTGCCCTCGGCGCACCCTTATGTGCTGCTCAACTACCAGGGCAAGCCGCGCGACGTGATGACGCTGGCGCATGAGCTCGGCCACGGTGTGCACCAGGTGCTGGCGGCACCGAATGGACCGCTGATGGCGCCGACGCCGCTGACGCTCGCCGAGACGGCATCCGTGTTTGGCGAGATGCTCACTTTCAAGAAGCTGCTCGCCACGACCACCGACAAGAAGCAACGCAAGGCCATGCTCGCCGCCAAGGTCGAGGACATGATCAACACGGTGGTGCGGCAGATCGCGTTCTATTCGTTCGAACGCAAGGTGCATCTGGAGCGCCGCAACGGCGAACTCACCGCCGACAAGATCTGCGAACTCTGGATGTCGGTGCAGGCCGAGAGCCTAGGGCCGGCGATCGAACTGAAGGACGGCTATGAGGTGTTCTGGACCTACATCCCGCACTTCATCCATTCGCCGTTCTACGTCTACGCCTATGCCTTCGGCGACTGCATGGTGAACTCGCTATATGCGGTTTATGAAAAATCCGCGTCGGGCTTTGCCGAGCGTTATCTCGCCATGCTCGCGGCCGGCGGCACCAAGCATCATTCCGAACTGCTGGCGCCTTTCGGCCTCGACGCCCGCGATCCGAAGTTCTGGGATGGGGGGTTGAGTGTGATCGCGAATTTGATCGACGAGTTGGAGGGACTTGAGGGCCAGCGTTAGGCCGCTGGTCGCCCGGTTGATTTCATCCGAAAGTTGTAAGCGCCCGGCCGGCGATATACCCTTCCAATGGAGCCGGGGGCGGGCATGCCGAAATTATTCGAATTCGACGAAATATTCCGGGCCGAGATTGCCGCGCTCAATTCGCGGCGAGATAAGTTCGAGCGCGATCACGTCACCCTTGAGCAGGAAGGTGTCGACCGCTACGGACACGCCGCCGTTGCAGCCTTGTCATCGCCGTCGATTCCGAAGCGGACGCAAAGATGAATTTCACTTCGCTCATGGCGTTGGAGCAGCACGCGTTGATCGATCTCGGCGTGCGCATTGACCTTCCGTGGGCGGCCATCCGCGACGCGGCGCGAAAAGCGGAGGACGAGATTGCCAAAAGCGGCGGCATGTCCGCTTCGGCGGCGCCGCGCGGGCCGCACTGTGCGATTGGTGAAATCGAATATCCCGACAAGAAAAAAGGGATAATTTTCTACATCAAGGCCTCTTTGACCGGCGATGAGAACGACGGAATCATCGATCACAAAAGGCGTTTTCCCGATTTCCCACACGAGACGACCGCCGACCAATTGTTCAGCGAGGAACAGTTTGAGATCTACCGTGCGCTTGGCTTTCATGCGGCGATGCGCGGCTTGAACGGGGAGGACCTTGTGGCTGTTAAGCCGAAGCCGCACTTGCTTAAGCGCGGCAGGAATGCGTTGGTCAATGAAATGCTTGCGATCCTCGACTGAGGCGACGGCCCGCCTGATATCGGCTCGACAGCTGCCCGCGCCCAGACATTTCGGACATGAATATGCGGGCGCCCTGCGCTAGTTGCAGGGCCGCCCGCCGCGCGTCGAGAGATTGTACTCCATACACTGCATGGTGATGTCGCGCGCCGGCGCGTCCTCGCGCTGGTAGCGATAAACCTTGCGATAAATATCGACGTCTTCGTCGCGCCCGCAGATCAATTTGTGTTTGTGCGAGATCAGGCGCGACGATGTCTCGGTCAGCGTCACCTGGCGCTTGGCGTCGTCCTTGCGCGTGAAAACAATCGTTTTTTCGAATCCGCCATTGATGTTCACGGCCTCGTATTCGGCGTGGGGCGGCGAGTCGGGCGGCAGGTTGATTTCGGTCATGCGCAATTTGCGGACGTCTCCCATCTTCACCTTGGTATCGACGACGACCATCGAATAGCGGTTGAAGATCACCTGCTGGGCGTCGACTTGGGCCTGACAGCCCCATTCCCAGATGGCGGCGGAAGCAGCATTGGTCGCCATTAATAGGGAAATAACCGCGGCAATAATTCTGCTCAGCATGGCTCGTTTCACGCTTTGCCTCTTCCTATATTTGTAGCGGATAACCCGCCGCAGGTTCATGCCCACCAACTCCGAAAAAAACCGCTTCTCCGCCCGCGCCCGGCGCTACGCTAATGTCGGCACCAAAGTCGGCGGCGTGGCGGCGCGCATGGCCGGGCAGCGCCTCGTCGGCGCCAAGGGCGGACGCGCCGGCAATGCCATCGCGTTGGCTGCCGCGCTCGGAGGCTTGAAAGGCCCGATCATGAAGGTGGCGCAGCTGCTCGCCACCATTCCCGATGCGGTACCGGTCGAATACGCCAGCGAACTGATGAAGCTGCAAAGCCAGGCGCCGCCCATGGGCTGGGCCTTTGTCAAGCGCCGCATGCGCGCCGAACTCGGGCCCGACTGGGAAAAGAAATTCGCAAGCTTCGAGCATCAACCGGCGGCGGCCGCTTCGCTCGGCCAGGTGCATCGTGCTCATGCGCTCAGCGGCGAGGCGTTGGCCTGCAAGCTGCAATATCCCGACATGCAATCGGCGGTCGAGGCCGATCTGCGGCAACTGAAAATCCTGTTCGCGCTGCGTCGGCGCTTCGAAAGCGCGATCGATACCAGCGAGATCGCCAAAGAGATCGCCGCGCGCCTGCGCGAAGAGCTCGACTATGTGCGCGAGGCCAAGCACATCGCGCTCTACAGCAATATGGTGAAAGGCGAGACTGCGATCCGCGTGCCGCAGGTCTGGCCGGAGCTGTCGACCGGGCGGCTGCTCACCATGGACTGGATGGACGGCCGCAAGCTGCTGGCACACAAGGACGATCCGCTTGTCCTGCGCAATCGCCTGGCGACCGCGATGTTTACCGCCTGGTGGTTTCCGTTCAGCCGCTTCGGCGTCATCCACGGCGATCCGCATCTCGGCAATTACACGGTCTTTGACGACAAGAAGGGCAAGCCGGCCGGCATCAATCTGCTCGACTTTGGCTGCATCCGCGTCTTCCCGCCGAGCTTCGTCGGTGGCGTGGTCGATCTTTACCGCGGGCTGCTCAAGGGCGACGACGCGCTGGTGGTGCACGCCTATGAAACCTGGGGCTTCAAGCGGCTGACGCGCGAATTGATCGACGCGCTCAATATCTGGGCCCGCTTCATCTATGGTCCGCTGCTCGATGACCGCGTGCGTTCAATCGCCGACGGCGTGAAGCCCTCCGAGTACGGCCGCAAGGAAGCCTTCCGCGTGCACCAAGCGCTGAAGAAACGCGGGCCGGTCACCGTGCCGCGCGAATTCGTGTTCATGGACCGCGCCGCCGTGGGCCTGGGCGCGGTGTTCCTGCATCTGGCGGCGGAACTGAATTTCTATCGATTGTTCAATGAGGCGATCGAGCGCTTTTCGGTCGCCGAGGTCGCCAAGCGGCAAAGCGCGGCGCTGGCGCAGGCGGGACTGACGCCCTTGGCGCCGGATTGAGCCCGCAGCCGTTGCCCTTAAGGCCCATTTGCGCTAACTCCTGCGGACCCGCCTGACTGATCCCGGAGACCTTTTCCCATGGCCGACCACGGCGCCGTCGAATACGCCACCGCGACGGGTAACGACTATCCGACGCACGAAAATACCTATGAAAGCTTCGTCCACTTCACGTTCGTCGGCATCCTGCATATCATCTGCATTCTGTTCGGCCTGACGGTCGGCGGGGTGATGGGCCACTGGGGTCTGGCAGCCATCATCTTCATCCTCGCTATTGCCGGGGCGGTCCCCGGCTTGGCGGGCAGTTCGCGAACGCCCAGCACCATCACCTTTGTGGTGTGCTTCCTGATTTTTGTCTTCGCGGCATTCCTGTAACGATCGCGCCCGGCGAAGCGGAGAGGCCGGTATGCGTATTGCCGTAACACGTGAAAACGACGCCAACGAACCGCGCGTCGCCGCCACGCCGGAAACCGTCAAGAAGCTCAAAGCGCTCGGCGCCGAGGTCGCGGTCGCGCGTGGCGCCGGCATCGCCTCCGGCATTCCCGACGCCGAGTTCGAAGCCGCCGGCGCCGAGATCGGCGAGGACGTCACCAAGGATGCCGATATC
Organism: uncultured Alphaproteobacteria bacterium; assembly: GCA_963810255.1. Classification (GTDB taxonomy): domain Bacteria; phylum Pseudomonadota; class Alphaproteobacteria; order Rhizobiales; family Xanthobacteraceae; genus Pseudolabrys. Next base: position 227,489 of record CAWEMT010000004.1, read on the forward strand.
GTATTGAAGGTGCGCCGCCCGGCGGCGAACGAGCTCGCCGCCTACAAGAAGGGCGCCCTGGTCATCGCCATCATGGATCCGTTCGGCAACGAAACCGCGCTCAAGCAGATGGCGGATGCCGGCCTCGTTGCCTTTGCCATGGAGCTGATGCCGCGCATCACGCGCGCGCAGTCGATGGATGTGCTCTCAAGCCAGGCCAATCTCGCCGGCTATCGCGCCGTGATCGACGCGGCGGAAGAATACAGCCGCGCGCTGCCGATGATGATGACGGCGGCAGGCACCGTGCCGGCGGCGAAAGTCTTCATCATGGGCGTCGGCGTCGCCGGCCTGCAGGCGATCGCCACCGCGCGCCGGCTGGGCGCCATCGTCACCGCGACCGACGTGCGCCCCGCCACAAAGGAACAGGTCGAGAGCCTGGGCGCCAAGTTCCTCGCCGTCGAGGATGAGGAATTCAAGAACGCGCAGACCGCCGGCGGCTACGCCAAGGAAATGTCGAAAGAGTATCAGGCCAAGCAAGCGGCCTTGACCGCAGAGCACATCAAGAAGCAGGACATCGTCATCACCACCGCGCTCATTCCGGGGCGGCCGGCGCCGCGGCTGATCACCAAGGAGATGGTGGCTTCGATGCGGCCGGGCTCGATCATCGTCGATCTGGCGGTCGAGCGCGGCGGCAATGTCGAAGGCGCGAAAGCCGGGGAGGTCGCGGTGGTCGGCGGCGTCAAGATCGTCGGCCATCTCAACGTGCCGGGACGGCTGGCGGCTTCGGCCTCGGCGCTTTACGCGCGCAACCTGCTGACCTTTCGTCGACACGCTCATCGACAAGAAAGAGAAAAAGCTGGCGATCAACTGGGACGACGAGATCGTCAAGGGCACCCTGCTGACCCGCGACGGCGCTATCGTGCATCCGAATTTCCAGCCCAAGACGGCGGCGTGATGATCATTCAACCAGCGCCCCGGGCACTCGGTGAGCCGCGTCAGCGGCGAGCCGGGTGGGGGTCCGTGCCCTCGTCCGGCGACCCCCACCCGCCTCGCTGCTCGGCTTCCCTCCCCCTTTCAGGGGGAGGGATAAGAAGCAAGGAAAGCGCCATGGAGCATATCGCACAAGCCGTCGATCCCTTCGTGTTCCGGCTATCGATCTTCGTGCTCGCCGTGTTCGTCGGCTATTACGTCGTCTGGTCGGTGACGCCGGCGCTGCATACGCCGCTGATGTCGGTCACCAACGCCATCTCCTCGGTGATCGTGGTCGGCGCGCTGCTGGCGGTCGGCGTCGCGCTCATCGCCGACGACAACGGCACGATCCTGGCGCGCGCGCTCGGCTTCGTCGCGCTGGTCTTCGCCTCGGTCAACATCTTCGGCGGCTTCCTGGTCACCCAGCGCATGCTCGGCATGTATCAGAAGAAAAAGAAGTGATGGGTATGGCACGACACGCGCAACGCGGTTGCTTTACCTCTCCCCTGGGGGGAGAGGTCGCCCGACGTAGCTTTCGCGGAGGCGGGCGGGTGAGGGGGCAAGTGGCCAACGAGAGTCACTTTCCCCCTCACCCGGCTCGCAGCTTCGCTGCTCGCCACCCTCTCCCCCCAGGGGAGAGGGTAAGTGCGTCCGCGACGTGCGCCGGAGCACCCCCATGAGCCCCAACCTTGTCGCGCTGCTCTACCTCGTCGCCGGCGTCCTCTTCATCCTGGCGCTGCGCGGACTGTCGAGCCCGGAATCGAGCCGGCGCGGCAATCTGTTCGGCATGATCGGCATGGGCATCGCCGTCGCCACCACGCTCGGCGCGCATCCGCCCGCCGGCGGGCTGGCCTGGGCGATGGTCATCGGCGGCATCGCGCTCGGCGGCGGCATCGGCGCCGTCATCGCACGCAAGGTGCCGATGACGTCGATGCCGGAACTGGTCGCCGCCTTTCATTCGCTGGTCGGCATGGCGGCGGTGCTGGTGGCGGCGGGCGCCTTCTATGCGCCGGCGGCCTTCGACATCGGCAGCGAAGGCCACATCCACGCGCAGAGCCTGATCGAAATGTCACTCGGCGTCGCCATCGGCGCCATCACCTTCACCGGCTCGGTGATCGCCTTCCTGAAACTGTCAGGCCGCATGAGCGGCAAGCCGATCACGCTGCCCGGCCGGCATGTCGTCAACATCGTGCTCGCGGCAGCGCTGATCTTCTTCATCTACGGCTTCTATGTTTCACAGACCCCTCTCGACTTCTGGCTGATCGTCGGCATCTCACTCCTGCTCGGCATCTTGCTCATCATTCCGATCGGCGGCGCCGACATGCCGGTGGTGATCTCGATGCTCAATTCCTATTCGGGATGGGCCGCCGCCGGCATCGGCTTCACGCTCGGCAATTCAGCGCTGATCATTACCGGCGCGCTGGTCGGCTCTTCCGGCGCGATCCTGTCCTACATCATGTGCAAGGGCATGAACCGCTCGTTCATCTCGGTCATCCTCGGCGGCTTCGGCGGCGAGGTGGCGGGGCCGGCGGCGGGCGCCGAGCAGCGGCCGGTCAAGCTCGGCTCGGCCGAGGACGCCGCCTATATCCTGAAGAATTCCTCCAAGGTGATCATTGTGCCGGGCTACGGCATGGCGGTGGCGCAGGCGCAGCACGCATTGAGGGAGATGGGCGACAAGCTCAAGAAGGAAGGCGTCGAGGTCAAATACGCCATTCACCCGGTCGCCGGCCGCATGCCGGGTCATATGAATGTGCTGCTGGCGGAAGCCAACGTGCCCTACGACGAAGTGTTCGAGCTGGAGGACATCAATTCCGAATTCGCCCAGGCCGACGTCGCCTTCGTCATCGGCGCCAATGACGTGACCAACCCGGCGGCGGAAGAGGACAAGACCTCGCCGATCTACGGCATGCCGGTGCTGCAGGTCTGGAAGGCGGGCACCGTGATGTTCATCAAGCGCTCGCTTGCGTCGGGCTATGCCGGCATCGATAATCCGCTATTCTACCGCGACAACACGATGATGTTGCTCGGCGACGCCAAGAAGATGACCGAGAGCATCGTCAAGGCGATGTGAGTTTCGGCGCAGCACTGCCGGCCATTCATTTCGGCATTGGTCGTCTCCCGTTTAGAATTGAGAAAGAATGGCAAGCGATCCAACCCCGGATCGTGCTTGCTCGATCATGCGGAAATATCGATTATATGACGCGGAAGCCTCTGGATTTCCGGCCACGAGGAGGCCACACCATGCAGCGCAAGCATCCCGAACATGTCGCATCGACCGAACGCATGGTCGACTACGACCGCAATTCCTACATGCAGGATCAGATGGTCCGCAGCAGGGCGGAGTGGCTGCGTGTTGCGGTGGAGCGTGTCGGGCCGGTTGCGCCAGAGTTTACGATCATGGACTACGGGTGTGGTCCGGGTCACAGCGCGCTCGATGCCGTCGCACCGGCGATTGAAGCCTATAGACGCATCGCGCCAAAGGGCGCGATGGTTATCCGCCATTCCGATCAAGCGGGCAACGATTGGAATGCGCTATTCGCGCTCGTGTTTGGTTCTGAAGGCTATCAACACGACGGAGCCGGAATTCGAACCGAAGCGGCGATCGGTTCCTTTTATACGCAGCTGGCCGCACCCGGTTCGGTCGCGCTTGGCACCTGCTTTGCAGCGAGCCACTGGCTGAGCCGAGCGCTATCGCCTTACTCGCCGGGAACGGTTTGGTTCGCCGATCTGCACGGCGAAGCGCGTGCGGAATTTGCGGCGCTCGCCCGGGCCGACTGGACGAACTTCCTGCGTTGCCGTGCCGCGGAATTGCGGCCGGGCGGAATCGCCATTGTGTCGACACTCGGCAGCGTTCCCGATGAGAACGAGATCAATGGCATCAGAGCGTCGGCGAGAAAGCTCTATCGCGCCATCTTCGACGTGGCAAACCAGATGGTCACCGATGGCGTGCTCAAGGCCTCGGCTCTCGATCACTTTGTATTCTCGCTCTGGTTCCCGACGGCGGAAGAGGCGCGTGCGCCGATCGACGGCGAGTCGGACCTCAAACAGGCATTCGAGATCATTGAAGCGACTGTGACTCCGGTGCCCGTCCACCCAAACGACGTGTATGAAGACTCGCTCGGCGATCCGGAAACCTATGCCCGTCTTTACGCCGGCTACATCCGCGGTTTTGGCGAATCCAGCCTGCGGCTGCATTTGTTCGGTCCTTCGGCAAAGAATGCGGCCGAGGTCGACGCATTGACCGAGGATTTCTTTGGTCGGTTGACTCGGTACTACCAGGCCGCGCCGGGCCGGCACGCGTCGGAAACGATGATCATGACGCTCGTCCTGCGCCGCCGGTAGGACCTGCGATCTGTGGCATGCCGGTGCTGCAGGTGTGGAAGGCGGGCACCGTGATGTTCATCAAGCGCTCGCTTGCTTTCGGCTATGCCGGCATCGATAATCCGCTATTCTACCGCGACAACACGATGATGTTGCTCGGTGACGCCAAGAAGATGACGGAAAGTATCGTGAAAGCAATGCAAGGGGATATTGCCATGGCTAAGACGAAACGCAGCGTGAGTGCCGATCGGGGTCTGATCGCATTAAGTCAGCCGTATGAAGTCCGCTACTGGTCGAAGAAATTCAAAGTCACCCCGGCGCGCCTGCGCTATGTCGTGCGCAAAGTCGGCCACTCGTCCAAAAAGGTCGAGGCCTATATCAAGCTGCAAAAACACCGCGCGCGCGACCGCGCGTTGATCGCGGTAAGCCAGGCTCACGAAGTCCGCTATTGGTCGAAGAAGTTCAAGGTGACGCCGGCCAAGCTCAAAGCGGCGGTGAAGGCGGCGGGGCACTCGTCCAAGAAAGTGGGCGCCTATCTCGCCGCGAGCAAAAAGAAGAAACTGTAGGTGCGCCGCGCCGGGCCTTGCTCGGCGCCGCCACCGATAACCGCGTGTGTTGTGGCGGCGTGGTCGATTCCGTGGGTGTGATGGCATGCGCCTCATCCGATCCATCGCAACTTACGCCGCCATTATCGCGATAACGCTCGTGTTCGTGGAAGTCGTGCTGCGCGTCGCCGATTTCCGGGATATCCGCGTCATCCCCGAGCAATACCGTCTCCCTTACGACCACGATCCCGAGCTCGCCTGGTATCCGGTCCCCGGAAAGCCCACCGGGCTCGGCGATCGCATCAACAGCATGGGGCTGCGCGACATCGAGCTTGTCGATGATGGACGGCCGACAATATTGTTCATCGGCAACTCCTTCGTCTACGGCAACGGCGTCAAGGCCGACGAGCGCTTTTCGAATTTGCTGCGCAAGGAGCTGCCGCAATTCCGCGTCGTCAATGCCGGCGTCGCCGCTTACGGCACCGACCAGGAATATCTGCTGCTGCGGCGGCTGTGGCCGCGCATCAAGCCGAGCGTGGTGGTCCTGATTTTCTGCGAGATCAACGACCGCGATGACAACGTCACCAACAGCCGGCATGGCCACACGCTCAAACCGTATCTCGCGCAGGTCAACGGCCAGTGGCAGTTTCAAGGCCTGCCGGTGCCGCGCAGCTACCGATGGTATTTCGACCACAACGTGTTGGCGCACAACATTGCGTTGGTGCGGGTGGCGGTCGAAGCCTACGCCTACCTGTTTCATCGCGACGTGACGGTGCCTGATCCGACCAACCAGCTGGTGTCGATGATGCGCGACTTCGTCCAGCAGCACGGCGCCAAGTTTCTGGTCGGCATGCAGAACCGTGATGCTGCGCTTGAATCGTTCCTCAGCGCGCAGAAAATTCCCTTCACGCTTCTGGATGGCGCGGCGAGAATTCCCAACGACGATCATTGGAATCCGCAAGGCCACAAAACAGTGGCCGAACGGCTTAAAGCCCTGTTTGCCGCCCAGAACGTGCTTGCGCCTGCCGCCGCCCAAGCCTCGCCAACGATCAAGCGGTAAGACGTCTGTGCTGGCCGGCGGGCCGCTGGCTGCCGCCTTTTCGCGCACTGGTGCGGATTTTCTGACCATACGTTAGGCCACGTCGTTGCTGCATGCGGGGCATCCGCTGGTCGGCTTGCTCTACGCCCGTGGCTGCGCGAACATGTCTCCAGGGCCGCGGCGATCAGCGGCCGTCACGCGGATGAAAATCCAAAAGAGGAGTAGGGGTGATGATCAGAACTGGCAAATTGGCCACGGCCGGTTTCACGGCATTGGCGTTGACGTTCGCGATTGCGACGGCCGGCGCCAAGGACAAGGTGAAAGTCGGCTTCATCGGCCCGCTCACCGGTGGCGTCTCGGTCAACGGCCTCGGCGGCCGCAACTCCGCCGACCTCGCCGTCAAGCTGCGTAACGCGGACGCCAAGGCGAAATACGAGTACGAACTGGTCGTGCTCGACGACGAGTGCAAGCCGAATATCGCCGTGCAGGTCGCCACCAAGATGGCCGCCGACAAGGAGATCATCGCCGGCGCCACGCATTATTGCTCGGCTGCGGCGATCGCGGCGGTCGACGTCTATCACAAGTTCGGCTTCCCGGTGATCGTCTGGGGCGCCGTGCTGCCCGACATCACCTACCGCAACAAATATGCCGAGGTGCATCGCGTCAACGGCACGATGATCAACCAGAACGACACCAATGCGGCGCTGATCTCGAGCCTCGGCTACAAAACCGTCGCGGTGATCCATGACACCACCGATTATGGAAAAGGCCACAACAAGTATTTCAGCGAGGCGCTCGCCAAGATCGGCAAGGCCAAGATCGTCGGCACCTTCGGTGTCACCGCCGACCAGCAGGACTTCACCGCCGAGCTCACCAAGATCAAGTCGCTCAATCCCGACGTGATTTACTTCGGCGGCCTGACCCCGATCGGCGTGCGCATCCGCCAACAGATGGACAAGCTCGGCATCAAAGCGGTGTTCGACGGCACCTCCGGCATCGTCTCCGACGCTTATATCCAGGGTCTCGGGCCGCTGGCCGAGGGCACGCTTGCCTTCCGCGAAGGGGCTCCGACCGACAAGCTGCCGGGCGGCAAGTTCTTCATGGAGAAGTACGACGCGCAGAAATACGACAACAAACCGGAGGCCTACGGCGCCTTCGCCTTTGCCGCGATGAACATGATCCTCGACACCATCGAGAAAGTCGGGCCCGATCGCAAGAAAGTCATCGCCGACCTCGGCAACGTGAAAGACCGCGATTCGATCGTCGGCAAGATTTCCTTCGACGAGCACGGCCAGAACACCGTCGCCGCGATCACGAAATATGTCGTGCAGGACGGCAAGTTCGTGGAATGGGACGACAGCGAATACGCCTCTGGCAAGCGCAAGCTGCCGGGCCAGAAGTAAACGCAACGCCCGTCATGGCCGGGCAAAAGGCGCAAGGCGCCGTCTTTGCGCCCGAAGTCCCGGCCATCCACGCCTTCCAGTCTCGCTCAAGACGTGGATGCCCGGCACAAGGCCGGGCATGACGGCGGAGAGTGTTGCGACATGGATCTCGGGCTGTTTGCGCAATACGTCATGAACGGGCTGATGCTCGGCATGATGTATGCGCTGGTGGCGGTCGGCTTTACGCTGTTCTTCGGCGTACTCGACGTCATCAAGTTCTCGCATGGCGACGTCTTGACGGTCGGTGCCTTCACTGCGCTGGCCACCTTCGCCGGCCTCAGCACGTTCGGCATCAAATCGCAGTGGCTTGATCTCGTTATCATGCTGGTCCTGGCGACGTTGGCCATGGGGTTGCTCGGCATGCTCATCGCCCGCTATCTCGTGATGCCGCTGCGCTCGGCGCCGCCGCTCAACACGCTGCTGATCACGTTGATGCTCGGCACGGTACTGCGCGAAAGCGTGCGGTTGTTCTATCCGCAAGGCGCCAACCCGAAGCCGTTTCCGGCGCTGCTGCCGCGCAATTCGATCGATCTCGGTGAATTCAATCTGCGCCTCGACAATGTGCTGATGCTGGCCGCCGGCGTGCTGGTCATCCTCGGGCTTCAGTACCTCTTGAACCGCACCAAGCTCGGCCTTGCGATCCGCGCTGTCGCGCAGGACGAGGAAACCGCCCGCACCATGGGCATCAACTTCACCGCCATCGTCCTCATCACCTTCGCCATCGGCTCGGGGCTTGCGGCCTTTGCCGGCGTGATGAATGGCCTCTATTACAACGAGATCAATTTCGGCATCGGGCTCTATCTCGGCGTCATCGGCTTTTCCGCCGCCATCATCGGCGGCCTCGGCAGCATCTATGGTGCCATCCTCGGCGGTTTCCTGTTTGCCGGCTTGCAGACCGTCGGCACGGTAATGTTGCCTTTCGCCAGCGCCTACAAGGATGTCTTCGCCTTCGCCGTCGTCATCGCCATCATGGCCTGGCGCCCCACCGGCCTGATCCGCGAAAAGATCAGCGAGCGGGTGTAGGGCGATGGCGCAGGAAACATCGCGCGCGACATTGTGGCGGGGGCTGATCGCGCTCGCGGCGGCGAGCGCCTATTTGATTGCGTTGCTGGCGGTGGAGAAACAAGCGCTGATTATCGCACTGCTGGCCTTCGGCATCGTCGCGGTGCTTGCCGCCGCTTGGTTTGGGCTGTTCGACGGCATTAGCCGCTCATTTGCCGACCACGAAGATGCGCTCGGCCTGTTCGCCATCGTTGCTTTGCTCGCTGTCGCCGCCGTGTTCCACGAGGACCACTTTGTGCTGCTGCTGGTGATCACCGTACTGCTCTACTCGGTGGCGACGCTTGGGCTCAATATCCAGTTCGGTTATGCAGGCGTCTTGAATTTTGCCGGCGCCTCGTTCTTCGGCATCGGCGCCTATACCTCCGCGGTGCTCAATACGTACACATCGGTGCCGCATCTGCTCGTGCTGCTGATCGGCGGGCTGCTGGCGGCGCTGATCGGTTCGCTGCTGCTGCTGCCGGTGCTGCGCACGCGCGGCCACTATGCCGCAGTCGTAACCATTGCTTTCGCGCTGCTGTTCAAGACCTTTCTCGAAGTCAACGACGTGCTCGGTGGCCCGCAAGGCATGCAGGTCAAGAGCATGAAAATCCTTGGCTGGTCGTTCAACGATAACATCGAGATCGGCGGCATCTCGGTCTCGTTCTACATGAATTATTTTGTCGTCAGTCTGCTGTTGTTGATCGCCGCCTTTGTGATCGTGCGCCGGCTGGAACGGTCCTGGATCGGTCTCAATCTCGACGCGCTGCGCCTGGATGAGACGGCGGCGAGTTGTTTCGGCCTCGACATCGTGCGCTGGAAGATCACCGCCTTCCTGATCGGCAATTTCCTCATCGGCGTTGCCGGCGCGCTGTTCGGCATGGTCGGAAGCTTCGTTGCTCCCAACAACTACACGTTTGCCGATTCCTTGATCCTGGTCTCGATCCTGCTGCTCGGCGGCATCGGCAATCCGTGGGGATTGATCGTTGCCACCTTCATCGTCGTGGTGGTGCCTGAAAAGCTGCAGACCATTCAGGAATACCGCTTTCTGCTCTATGCCCTGATGGTGATCGCCGTGCTGCTGTTCCGGCCCGAGGGCCTGTTGCCGCGCCCGGTGCGGCGCTATTTCCCGGGATGGCGGCCATGAGCCATTTGATCGAGGCGCGCGGCCTGTCCAAACATTTCGGCGGCGTGCTCGCGCTCGACGGTCTCGACCTCAACGTCGCGCCTAACGAGATCCTCGGCCTGATCGGTCCGAACGGCTCCGGTAAGACCACTTTTTTCAATGTGGTGACCGGCATCTACGGCGCCGACGCCGGCCACGTCACCTTCGATGGCGTGGACATCACGCAGGCGAGCGCGCGGGCGGTCTATCAGGCCGGAATTTCCCGCACCTTCCAGCGCTCGCGCCTGTCGCTGCCGCTGTCGATCTTCGACAACATCATGATCGGCAACCACAAGCACTTGAACCAGGGCCTCTGGTTCAACCTGTTCCGCCGCGGCGACTTCAAACGTGAATTTGAAGCGAGTTATCAGGCGGCGCGCGCGCTGATCGACGTATTTGAGCCGGCGCTCGCCGAGCGTCTATTCGAGCCCGCCGAAGGCCTGCCGATGATCGACCGGCGGCGCATCGAAATCTGCCGCGCCCTGATCAGCGGGCCGAAATTGCTGCTGCTCGACGAGCCCTCCGCCGGCATGACGCATGAGGAGACGAGCGAGTTGATGGACGACATCCTTTTGGTGCGCGAGCGCAACAGGAACCTCACCATCATCATCGTCGAGCACGAGATGGGCGTGATCGAGCGCATCACCGATCGCTGCGTCGTGCTCAATTTCGGACGCAAGATCGCCGACGGCCCGTATCGCGCGGTGGCCGCCGACGCGCAAGTGCAAGAAGCCTATCTGGGGGTGGCTTGATGGGCGCGATGCTGGACATCGAGGGCGTCACCACGGCCTATGACAAGGCCGACGTGCTGCAGGGCGTGTCGCTTGCCGTCGAGGCCGGCAGCATCACCTGTCTGCTCGGCTCCAACGGTTCGGGCAAGACCACGCTCGTGCGCTCGATTCTGGGGCTTACGCCGGCGAAAGCCGGCCGCATCGCCTTTAACGGCGTCGACATCACCGCGCTTGCCACCCATAAGATCGTCGCCGCCGGCATCGCCTGCATCCCGGAAGGACGCAAGGTCTTTCCCAAGCTGACGGTCGCGGAAAATTTGCGTGTGGGCGCCTATCAGGAAGCGTCCGAGGCGGTCACGCAAGACCGCCTGGCCGATATTTTCCGCATCTTCCCGCGCCTTGCCGAACGCCGCAGCCAGCTTGCCGGCACCATGTCGGGCGGCGAGCAGGCCATGGTCTCGATCGGGCGTGGGCTGATGTGCGCGCCCAAGCTCTTGCTGATCGACGAGCCTTCGCTCGGTCTGTCGCCTTTGCTGGTCAAGGAGAACTTCAACATCATCCGCCAGATCAGCGAGCGCGGCATCACGGTGTTTCTGGTCGAGCAGAACGTTCACCAGACGCTCTCCATCGCGCAGTACGGCTATGTGCTGTCGAAAGGCCGCGTGGTGGCGGCCGGTACACCAGACGAGCTCAGGAACCGCGCGGAAGTGCGCGAGGCCTATTTCGGCTGAGTTGCGTGGCATCGGACCGTGTCGCCGGCTTGGAAAGTGGTTGCAATGCGCCAGATGGCGTCGTCCTCGATCGCCTCGGCTTGCCGGGTTAGCATAGCGTTCACCTAATTCATCGCCCGCGGCCAAAAATGCGGGCGGTTCGCGTTGCCGCCGATGCAATCAAGCGCGTCGCGGCGTATTGTCGGTCAAGGGCAAACCTCACATCAGGAGATTTTGCACATGTCCCAACCGCTTGACAGCTTCGGCATCGTCGGTCTCGGTAAGATGGGCGCCGATCTGGCCGAAAACGCTATCGCCAAAGGCTACGATATCGTCGGATTGGACATGCATCCGCTGTCCGACGAATTGAAACGCGCGGGCGTGAAACCGGCGACCGACGTCAAGCAACTCGCCCAGCTATTGAAGCCGCCGCGTCTGATCATGCTGTACGTGCCGGCCGGACCGCCGGTCGACAGTTTGATCGATCAGCTCATCGGCGTGTTATCGCCCGGCGACATCATTGCCGACGGCGGCAATTCCTACTGGGGCGATTCCATCCGCCGCCATGCCCGGCTCAAGGAAAAGGGCATTCACTTCATCGACTGCGGCACCTCGGGCGGCCCAGGCGGCGCGCGCGACGGCGCCTGCTTCATGATCGGCGGCGAAGCCGCGCCGGTCGCCGCGATCGAGCCTATCCTGCGCAAGCTTGCGGTCGAGGGCGGCTACATCCATGCCGGCGGGCCGGGTGCCGGGCATTTTGTGAAGCTGGTGCACAACGGAATCGAGTTCGGCATGTTGCAGGCGATCGGCGAAGGCATGGATTTGCTGGAGCATTACCGCGAGCAATTGCCGATCGCCGATATCCTGCGCAACTGGCGGCACGGCTCGGTGGTGCGCTCCTGGCTGATCGAGCTGATGGAGACCGTCTACCGCCAGCAAGGCGGCTTGGATAAAGTGCCGTCCTATGTCGAGGACACCGGCGAAGTGAACTGGCTGGTCGACGACGCGTTGCACATGGAAGTAGCGATCCCGGTGATCACCCAATCGGTGGTGCAGCTTGTCGCTTCGCGTGACAGCAAGCACAATTCCGCGCGCGCCGTCGCCATGATGCGCCATGGTTTCGGCGGCCATCCTTTCGGCAGCGACGCCGGCATCGCCCATGAGCGCCACACTGGCCGCGTCGGCGGCTTCATCGGCAAGGGAAAGGCGTGAACGCCATGGCAAAATCGATCGGACGCCGCATATGGGCCGTGGCCGAGGGCTATATCCCGCCGGCTTCGACGGGTGAAACGCGCGAGCTCACCAGCCACGAAACGATCTGCATCCTCAATGCCGGCGACGAGGATGCGCAAGTGGAGGTCACCGTCTATTTTTCAGACCGCGCGCCGGTCGGTCCGTACCGCTTCACGGTGGGGGCGCAGCGCACGCGCCACCTGCGCTTCAACGAATTCACCGATCCGGAGCCCGTTCCGAGAAACACGGATTTTTCCAGCGTCATCGTTTCGAGCGTACCGGTGGTGGTGCAGCACACGCGGCTCGACAGCCGTCAGACGGCGCTCGCGTTGCTCAGCACCATGGCGTTTCCGGTCGATGGATAATTGCTATTCGGCGGCTTCGCTGACCACGGCTTGGCCGAGTTTGGGATCGAGCGTGCAGGCGTCTTCCCAGCTGATCACATTGAGCGACTTGACGAACTTGCCGACGCCGTCGGTCTGCGCGCACAGCTGACCGAGCTCGATGATCTCCTCGTCGCTGAAATGCTTCTGCAGGTCGGTATAGACTTCGTCCTTGTCGATGGCGTGTTCGCCCTGCTTGAACAGATCGGCGTAGTGCAGTGCCGCCTTTTCGCGCGGCGTCAGCAATTTGCTGTTCTGAAAATCGTTCAGCAGGTCGTTGATCATGTCCTCGGTCAGCCCTTCCGCCTTGGCGACATTGGAGCGCACGGTCGAGCAATAGCCGCACTGGTGCGCCACCGAAATCTTGATGCGGCACATTTCCTTCAACTTGTGCGGCAGCACGCCCTCATACAGCACCTTGTTCCAGCACTCGACCCAGGCGGTGCCGACTTTGCTGCGCGTCATGATGGAGACCACGCGCGGATCGGGCGCGCCGGTCTTTTTGGCGAACTCGATCATGGCGCTGATCTGCGGCGTCTTTTCGCTTTCCTCGATGTAGCGCAGCCTCGGCATGGCGTTTCTCCCTGTGTCGCGGCCAAGGCTAGGGGCATCGCGCCGGTGGGGCAAGTCCGCGCCCGCTCACGCTTGTGTTATGACAAAGCGCATGACCGTCGTGAAATGGCTGTTGATCGTCGCCGTGCTCGGCTATGGCGGCCTGCTCGCGCTGATGACCGTGTTTCAGCGCGCGCTGATCTATTTTCCCGACCCCAAGCGCACGCCGCCGGCTGAGGCCGGCCTGCCGCAGGCCGAGGAAATATCGCTCACCAGTTCAGATGGTGAAAAGCTGGTCGCCTGGCATGTGGCGCCGCGCGACGACAAGCCGGTGGTGATCTATTTCCAGGGCAATGCCGGCGCCTCGAACCTGCGCGCCGAGCGCTTCAAATGGCTGACGGCCGACGGCACCGGTCTCCTCGCGCTGTCCTATCGCGGCTTTGGCGGCTCGAGCGGCAAGCCGTCCGAGGTGGGGCTTATCCGCGATGCCCATGCCGCCTATGACTTTGCCGCCGCGCGCTATGGGCCTAAGCGCATTATCCTGTTCGGCGAGTCGCTCGGCACCGGGGTCGCGGTCGCGCTCGCCGCCGAGCGCGAGATTGCGGCCTTGATCCTCGACGCGCCGTATCCCACCGCCGCCGATGTCGGCGCCGCCGCCTATCCCTTCGTGCCGGTGCGCTGGCTGATCAGAGATACCTATCGCTCGGATCGGCGCATCGGCCGGGTCAAGGCGCCGATCCTGGTTCTGCATGGCGAGCAGGACGCGATCGTGCCCATCGGTTTGGGCGAGCGGCTGTTCGCGCTGGCGCCGGAACCCAAGCGCATGGTGCGCTTTCCCACCGGCGGCCATGTCGATCTCGACGACCACGGCGCGGTGCCGGTGGTGAAGGAATTTTTGGCTGGGCTCTAGTTGTTGGAGCGCGAGGCTAACGTTACTTTGTTGGAAATAGCCGGGAGACGCACAATGCTGTTCGGTCCCTGCGCCCAGGATGTGGGCGCGACGTTCCTGCCGGCCGCGAGTTCGCTCTGCGCCGGTGGCGCCGGTTTCGTCACCGCGATGATGGCAACGCTTGCTGTCAATGCTCGCACGGCGCCAGCCAAGACGCTTGGCAAGGCGGTGCCCGTGGTGGACCGGCTCGCCGTCCGCATGGTCACCGACAATATCGTGATCCAGTTCCTGCCGAACGAAAAGCGCGACGGCCTCACCATCGAGCGCAAGAGCGGCAATACCAGTCCGGACCGGCCACCGAGCACGATCCTCAACGGCGAATGGGGCCTCGCCATGCAGGCGGAATCGCAGGCCGGCACGGAGGCCCGCCGCGTGATGATCGATTTCGGCTACACGCCGGAAGTCCTGCTCAACAACATGGACATCCTCAACGTCGATCCCTCGCACTATGACGCGATCGTGCTCAGCCACGGCCATTACGACCACTTCGGCGGTATGGTCGGCTTCCTCAACGCCACCAAGGGCAAGCTCAAGAGCAAAATCCCGCTCTATGTCGGCGGCGAGGACTGCTTCTGCCTGCGCCGCAATCCCGGCGGCAATTTCGGCGCGCTCGACCGCAAGGCGATCCTCGACGCCGATCTGACGCTGATGATGGCGTCCGAACCGGCGATCGTCGCCGACCATGCCTTCACCACCGGCCGCATCGGACAGACCTCGTTCGAGACGCCGTTGCGCGCCACCGACGAGATCGTCGGCATTTTCGACGGCTTCGGCTGCTTTCCGGAAAAGATGCCGCCGGAGAAAAACACCGGCGGCTACATCCCCGACGATTTCGAGCACGAGCTCGCCACCGTCTACATGGTCAAGGGCAGGGGCCTGGTGGTACTGACCTCATGCAGCCATCGCGGCGTGATCAACACGGTACGGCAGGCGATGGCCGCCTCCGGCATCGACAAGGTGCACGCCGTGATCGGCGGCTTCCACGTGGTGCCGCCGCTCGGCGACGATTACATCAACAAGACGATCGAGGAATTCCGCGAGATCGATCCGGATTACCTGATCGTCGGCCACTGCACCGGCGACCGCTTCTACGATCTGGCGCGCGCGAGCCTCCGCGACAAGGTGATCCACTCGGCGGTGGGCATGCGCTTTGTGTTCGAGGGCGCTTAAGCTGCGCGCTTGAGCGCGGCGGGCGCGCCCGAGCCGCAGACGAAATACTGTCCGCCCATCGGCAGCCAGCCGAGATATTTCTCGAATGAGCGCAACGCCGCCAGCGGGCCGGGGAAGAACAGGCAGTAGCTGGTCTCATCGACGTTGAAGTGCGCCTGCTTCATGCGCGCGACCGTCTCGCGCATGTTGAGTAGAATGGCGTCGGTGTCGAAGGGGCAGGTCTTGACCAGATATTGTGTCACCGGATTGATCGGATTGTGCTCGAAAATGACGAAGTGGCCGTTTGGCGCGAGGCGGCTATGGCAATAGTCCATCGCCGCCGGCCGCTCGGCGGGCGGGATGTGATGGAAGACGTTGGAGGCGATGATCAGATCGAATTTCTGTTCGCTGCCGAGTTCGTCCATGGTCGCAAAGCGGCAACTCGGATAGTTCTGGCGCGCCGCCGCCAGGCTCTCGCGCGACAGGTCGCAGCCGGCGATGTCGGCCTTGGGGAACATCTCGGTTAAATGCGGAATGCTGCGGCCGATGCCGCAGCCGAAGTCGAGCACGGCGCCGACGTCGCCGACCAGTTGTTTGGCCAGCTCGATCTTGTAGCGGGCGAAATAACTGCTGTCGCTGTCGAAGAAGCGCGTCTGCGACGCGATCACGTCGTCATAGTGCCCGGCAAAATGATCGAAATCGACTCGCGACACGGCAGGGCCTCCGGAGTGGAAAAGGGCAAACCACGGAGCGCAGGCCGCCGCTGTCCGGCATCAGGTTTATGCCAACAGCAATAACAAAAGGTTGCCGCAATCGGGCGCATTTGGGCGCCGCAGCGAAGGCCCAAAAAGCAAAGCGCGGGCATTTCGGCCCGCGCCACACTCAGCCAAAAATGGCGAACGAATCGCTCAGCCGAAACGCGGCGGGCCGCCGCGACCACGGCCGCCCATGCCCACCACCACCACCACCCGGACCACCGGCAGCACCGGGAACCACGCGCGGCTTCATCGGCAGGAGGCCCTCGCGCTGCATCTTCTTGCGCGCGAGCTTGCGGGCGCGGCGGATCGCTTCCGCCTTTTCCCGCGCCTTCTTTTCGGACGGTTTTTCGTAATGGCCGCGGAGCTTCATCTCGCGGAAAATGCCCTCGCGCTGCATCTTCTTCTTGAGCGCCTTGAGGGCCTGGTCGACGTTGTTGTCGCGAACGAGAACTTGCACTGCTGCTCCTTCGTTGTGGCTCGGTCGGGTTTTAGCCAAAAGCCCCGTAATGACGCGGGCTTCTGAGTCGGGCGGCTCTAGCAGAAATGGCTATCGAAGTCCATGACAAGCTGCCAATGAGCCCGCAAATCTATCCTTCATATGGGTATAGCTAGCTGCGGACGCTACTTGCCGGGCCAAACCCTTGTCACATGCCCCATCTTGCGCCCGGGGCGGGCTTCTCCCTTGCCGTAGAGATGCAGCGCTGCGCCGGGAACGGTGAACCAGCGCGCGGCCTCGTTCACCTCGTCGCCGATCAGGTTGACCATCTCGACGCGGCCGAGGCGGGCGGGCTTGGCCAAGGGCCAGCCCGCCACGGCGCGGACGTGCTGCTCGAATTGCGAGACGGTCGCGCCGTCGATCGTCCAGTGCCCGGAATTGTGCACCCGCGGCGCGATCTCGTTGACCATCACTTTCTGCTTTTTGCCCGAGCCGACGACGAACATTTCCACCGCCAGCACACCGACATAGTCGAAGGCCTTGGCGATGCGGGTGGCGATGCGGCGGGCTTCGCTCGCCACCGCCGGCGTCACCTTGGCGGGCACGCGCGAAATTTTCAGAATATGGTCGCGGTGCTCGTTTTCGGTGACGTCGAAGCACTCGACCTGGCCGTCGGCTGAACGCGCCGCGATCACCGAGACCTCGCGCTCGAAGTCGATGAAGCCTTCCAGGATGCAGGGGGCGTTCTTCAGCGTCCGCCAGGCGGTATTGGGGTCGGCGCCGTCGCCGATGCGCGCCTGGCCCTTGCCGTCATAGCCGAGCCGCAGCGTCTTGAGCACCGCCGGCAGGCCGATTTTACCGACCGCGGCGGCCAGCTGCGCGGCGCTGTGCACCGAGGCGTAGGGCGCGGTTGCGATCTTCAATCCGCTGATGAAGTTCTTCTCGATCAGCCGGTCTTGCGTGATCTCCAGCACCTTGGGATCCGGCAGGACCGGTTTGCGGGTCGAGAGGATCGCCGCCGTTTTGGCCGGCACGTTCTCGAATTCATAGGTGATGACGTCGACCGAATTGGCGAAGCGATGCAGCGCGCGTTCGTCTTCGTAAGGCGCACAGGTGGTCGCCTGCGCCACCTCGAAGGCGCAGGAATTTTTCTCCGGCGAATAGACATGGCAGCGCAGGCCGAGCCGGCTGGCGGCGAGCGCCAGCATGCGCCCCAATTGGCCGCCGCCGAGAATGCCGATGGTCGCGCCGGGCTTCAGCACAAGGCTTCCCATCCGTTCGTCCCCGCGCAAGCGGGGACCCAGACCCTTTTGTTTGTGAAGATGCCGCTCTGGGTTCCCGCTTGCGCGGGAACGAACGGAGTTTGTTTCAATGTCGGTGACAAAAATTCTAGCCTTTTGGCTTCTTGGCGACGGCCTTGGTCTGGCGCGCGCGCCAGGCATCGAGCCGCTTGGCGACTTTGGCGTCCGACAACGCCAGCACGGCAGCCGCCAGCAGCGCGGCGTTGATCGCGCCCGGCTTGCCGATGGCTAGCGTACCGACGGGGATGCCGCCCGGCATCTGCATGATCGAGAGCAGCAAATCCTTGCCCTCCAGCGCGTGCGTGTTCATCGGCACGCCGAGCACCGGTAACGGGGTCATGGCCGCGGTCATGCCGGGCAGGTGCGCGGCGCCGCCGGCGCCGGCGATGATCACCTTGAAGCCGTTCTTGCGCGCCTTGCTGGCGAATTCGTACAGGCGCCTAGGCGTGCGATGCGCCGAGACGATCAAGGCTGCATGACCGATTTTAAGGTCGCTTAACGTTTGCGCCGCATGTTTCATCGTGGCCCAGTCGGATTGACTGCCCATGATGATCGCGACCGGTTTTGTGGCCATTGGCTTCCTGTCCCCAGTCGAAAGGAAGCGCGGGATTATAGGTTGCGACCCCCCGCTGGCAAGGCGAAAGCTGCATTCTGGCGCTACGGCAAACAGATTCACAAAGGAAAACGCATGTGAGCCGGAAGCGGGTCACCTCAAAATCGGGTCGGAAAGCTAAGAGGCCGGTCGGCCTGCGTGCCGAAATCAAACGGCTGCAGGAAGGATTGATCTTGGCGAAGGTCAAGATCTCCGAGATGGAAGCGCGCGCCGACATCGATCCGTTGCTCGACATCTTCAACCGGCGCGGCTTCGAGCGCGAGCTCAAGCGCACGCTCGCCTATATCGACCGCTACGGCACCGAGGCGGCGCTGGTCTATATCGATCTCGATGGCTTCAAGGCGGTCAACGACCGCCACGGGCACGCCGCCGGCGATGCGGTCCTCAAGGCGGTGGCGGGCCGCCTGACCAACAACGTGCGCGCCTCCGACGTGGTGGCGCGGCTTGGCGGCGATGAATTCGCCGTGGTGTTGTGGAATGCCAGCGAGACGCAGGCGACGACCAAGGCACGCGAGCTGGAACGGCTGATCGAGCACTCCTACGTCACCTACAGGTCTACGCGGTTGAAGGTCGGTGCGAGCGCCGGCGTTGTGGCGCTGCGGCCGCATCTCGGTTCGGCGCAGGTGCTCGATGCCGCCGACCGCGCCATGTATAAGCGCAAGAAAGAACGCAAGACGCGCTAATTTTTTCGGTCCGGGCGCTGCCTTAGACTTCAGCTAGGCAATAATATCCGGCGTGAGCTGGTCCTCGATGCGGCGGATCTTGTCGCGCAGCACCAGCTTGCGCTTTTTCAGGCGCTGCACCTGAATCAGGTCGGAGCCGGGCGAGGTGGCCAAGGCGGCAATCGCGGCGTCGAGGTCGCGGTGCTCCTGCTGCAGTCGCGCCAACTGCTCGCGCAACTCGCGTTCTTCCTCTTTTGTCATCGCCACCGCTGATGAGGCTTCCCGCCGGGCACCGGCCGCGGCAAAGCATTTGCAATTATCGCGTTTTCCACAAGCACGTTCAAGGCTTTGAAAAATTGGCCTTTAATCAAAGGGTTTGGTTCTATTTGCCGCAAGCAACTGCCTTATTGTACGGTCGCCCTTGTCCTGAGTTTGGGGTACACTTAGCTTTAACTTGGAGCCACTGATTGAGGAGACATTTTGCATGTCGATGCAATCGCACCTTGCGGAACTCGAAAAAAGGCATGAGGCACTTGAAGCGGAAATCGACGAATGCCTGACCCATCCCGCGGTCGATGATCTGAAAGTCGTGGAACTCAAGCGTAAAAAATTGCAGGTGAAGGACGAAATCGAGCGGCTACGGCATAACGGCACCGCCAGCGTCCACTGAAACTTAGGGTTCGTTTGAGATGTTAAACGGCCGGCTTCCAGCCGGGGGGTGGCTTATTGCCGTGCCGCGACCCCGGATTGCCAATATGCCACGCTGTGGTCATAGTATCGTGGCTTGTCCGCCCTTCGGCTTAAACCATTGAGACCGCCATGAAGCACCTGTCCTTGGCCGCCGCAGTCTTTGCGCTGGCGCTCTTCGCCGCGCCCGCAGCGCAGGCCTTTACCGTCGAAAACCAGGACAGCGCCGGCAGCGGCGGGCAGAATTTCCTCGATCTCAGCAAGCCGAAGATCACCGATCCGAACGCCTCGGTCTCGCAATTCGGCAGCGGCACGCCGGGCACCTACAACTTCGGTAACGGTGCCTCGCTGCAATTCGGCACGCAGGGGTCGTTCGGCTCGTTCGACCAGCGTTACGATCCCAGCAATCTGTTCGACCCCTACGCCCGCAACGGGCGCTACTGATCCGTCAACGCCGGGGCGCGCGTCGCTTCCGTTGATTGTCACGGCCCGGCCTTCGGCGTTTTGGGCGGCGGGCCACTATTTACGCTGTCATCACCGGGCCGCGCCGAAGGCGCGTGACCCGGTGATCCCGCTTAGAGTGGCAAAACCCTGCCACCAGAATTGATGGCGGGATGGCCGGGACAAGTCCGCCATGACAGGGTTAAACAGCTTTCGCCATCTCGCGCAGCTTAAACTTCTGGATCTTCCCCGTGCTCGTTTTCGGCAGTTCCGCGAACACGATGGCGCGCGGGCACTTGTACGAGGCGAGGTGTGTCTTGCACCACTGCATCAACTCGTCGGTCGTCGCCTGCGCGCCCGGCTTGAGTTCGACAAAAGCGCACGGCGTCTCGCCCCATTTCGCGTCGGGCTTGGCCACCACCGCGGCGGCGGCGACGGCGGGGTGCTTGTAGAGCGCTTCCTCCACTTCGATCGAGGAAATATTCTCGCCGCCTGAAATGATGATGTCCTTGGAGCGGTCTTTCAACTGGATATAGCCGTCGGCATGGATGACGCCGAGATCGCCGGTGTGGAACCAGCCGCCGGCGAAGGCTTTCTCGGTCGCCGCTTTGTTTTTCAGATAGCCCTTCATCACCACATTGCCGCGCATCATCACTTCGCCCATGGCGGCGCCGTCGCGCGCAACGGGGGCAAGCGTCTCCGGATCGCGCACGTCGAGCGCCTCCAGCGCGCCGTAGCGCACGCCCTGGCGCGCTTTCTTCGCCGCCTGTTCGGCAGGGGCAAGCGCGTCCCAGTCGGCGTGCCAGTCGTTGACTACCGAAGGCCCGTAACATTCGGTCAGCCCGTAAAGATGCGTGACGTTGAAGCCCGCCTCCTTCATGCCGGCGAGCACGGCTTCCGGCGGCGGCGCCGCGGCGGTGAAGAATTCGACGATGTGGGGGAGGGGCTTTTTCTCGGCCGCCGGCGCGTTGATCAATGCCGCCATCACGATCGGTGCGCCGCACAGATGCGTCACCTTGTGCGCGGCGATCAAGTCATACATCGCGGCGGCGCGCACCGCGCGCAAACAGACATGTGTGCCGGCGGCGACCGAGATCGACCAGGGAAAGCACCAGCCGTTGCAGTGGAACATCGGCAGCGTCCACAGATACACCGGATGCTTGCCCATGGCGCAGGTCACCACATTGCCGACGGCGAGCAGATGCGCGCCGCGGTGGTGATAGACGACGCCCTTGGGATCGCCGGTGGTGCCGCTCGTGTAGTTGAGCGAGATGGCGTCCCATTCGTCGTCCGGCATCGACCAGACGAAATTGGCATCCCCTTGCGCGACAAAGTCCTCGTATTCGATGGTGCCGATGCGCGCGTTGGCGCCGGAATATTCCGCATCGTCGTAGTCGATCACCAGCGGCTTTACCTTGCAGAGCGACAGCGCCTCTTTCATCACCGGGGAGAATTCGCGGTCGACGATGACCACCTTGGTGTCGGCGTGGTCGAGCGAGAAGGCGATCACGGCGGCATCGAGCCGGGTGTTCAGCGTGTTGAGCACACCCTGCGTCATCGGCACACCGTAATGCGCCTCCAGCATCGGCGGCGTGTTGGCGAGCGTCACCGACACCGTGTCGCCGCGCTTAATGCCGCGCTTCGCCAGCGCCGAGGCCAGTTGTCGCGCGCGCGCGTAGAACTCGGCGTAGGAGCGCCTGAGCGGGCCGTGGATGATGGCGGTGTGCTCAGGGAACACTGCTGCCGCCCGCTCGAGAAAGCCGAGCGGCGTCAACGGCTGGTAGTTCGCCGGATTGCGGGGAAGATCGATATCGTAGGGCGTTTTCGCCATTGGGTCGTTTCCTCTCGGCGAGAAAACTAGCGAGCAATCTCGCTGTTGTCATCGCCGATGAGGCCGAGGCGGCACAGTGACTTTAGCCGCGCAAAATCTCGCCTAACCCGCTGTGCAGCAGCCCGAGTGAAATCAGAAACAGCAGCGCATAGAGGATATTGTAGAACAGCCGCTCCGGCGTGCGCCGCACCGCCCAGAAACCGAGCGCGTTGGCGGCGAGCGCCAGCGGCATCAGCACTGCCGAAGTGGCGAGCCCCTTGGCGCTGAACTGCCCGAGCGCGACATAGGGCACGACTTTAAGCCAGTTGATCGCCGCAAATAAAATCGCAGTGGTCGAGACATACATCATCTTCGGCAAATTCAGCCGCATCACGTAGATCTGATAGGGCGGGCCGCCGGCCTGCGAGATGGTCGAGGAAAATCCCGACAGCGCGCCCCAGAAGGTGCCGCCGACGACGCCCGGCCGGCCGAACTCACGATCGGCCTCCGCCGCGAGGCGCTGCGGGCCGATCACCTGATAGAGCACGAAGGCGATTGTGATGGTGCCGATGAAGACGCGTACCGCGGCGTCGGAAATATGCGCGGCGAGCAACCAGGCGATGGCGATGCCGATCACCGCGCCGGGAAACATCAGCGTCAGCACGCGGCCGTTCCAGCCTTTGCGGTAGACCCAGACCGCGTTCAGGTCCTGCAGGATCATGATCGGCAGCATGACGGCGGCGGCTTCCAAAGGTGGCATCACCAGCGCCACCAGCGGCGTCGCCATCTGGCCTGCGCCGGCAAAGCCGCCCTTCGACAGGCCGAGCGCCACTACGGCGGGAACGGCGAGCGCGTAGAACAACGGGTCGGTGATGATGGTCACGGCATCTCTTCTTCACCTCTCCCCGGTGGGGAGAGGTCGGCGAGCAGCGAAGCTGCAAGCCGGGTGAGGGGGGCTGGACTCAAAGTTGTGCCGTAACCCCTCACCCGACCCGCCTTCGCTTAAGCTTCGGCGGGTCGACCTCTCCCTATGGGAGAGGTGAAGAAAAGAGTTGCGGCCGCCCTCACTACGCAAAGCCCGCCCCCTCCACCAGCCTTGTTTGCGCAATGCAGGCGTTCCACAATCGCGGCCAATCCGTCATCCTGAGGTGCGAGCGCAGCGAGCCTCGAAGGATGACGGCCCGGGATTTTGTGCCCGACACCCTTCGAGGCTCGGCCTGCGGCCGAGCACCTCAGGGTGACGGAGCGAGTTGGGAGGACAACAAAAAATGAACCCCCGCGCGAGTAGCTATCCCGACGTCTATGCGCGCTGGCAGCGCGACCCGGAGGGCTTCTGGGGTGAGGCCGCACGGGAGATCGACTGGTTCGAGCCGCCGAAAAAAGTCTTCGACGAAGAGGCCGGCATCTACGGCCGCTGGTTCACCGGCGGCGTCACCAACACCTGCTACAACGCGCTCGACCGTCACGTCGCCGCCGGCCGCAACAACCAGGCCGCGCTGATCTACGATTCGCCCGTCACCAACACCGTCACCACCTACAGCTACGGCCGCCTGCTCTCCGAGGTGCAATTGCTCGGCGCCATGCTGCGTGACTTCGGCGTCGGCAAAGGCGACGTCGTCATCCTCTATATGCCGATGATCCCGGAGGCGGTGATCGGCATGCTGGCCTGTGCGCGCATCGGCGCCATCCATTCGGTGGTGTTCGGCGGCTTTGCGGCGAAAGAACTCGCCACCCGCATCAATGATTGCAAACCCAAGCTGATCCTGTCGGCGAGCTGCGGCATCGAGGGCGCGCGTGTCATTGCCTATAAGCCGCTGCTCGACGGGGCCATCGAGCTGGCGCAGCACAAGCCGCAGACCTGTCTCATCCTGCAGCGTCCGCAATGCGAGGCGAAGCTTGTCGAGGGCCGCGACCACGACTGGCGCAAAACCTGGGAGCACGCGGTCGAATACGCCAAGACCTCCGAATGCGTGCCGGTTCTCTCAACCGACCCACTCTACATCCTCTACACCTCCGGCACGACCGGCATTCCCAAAGGCGTGGTGCGCGACAATGGCGGACATCTGGTCGCGCTGAAATGGTCGATGAAAAATCTCTACGGCGTCGATCCCGGCGAGGTCTATTGGGCGGCTTCCGACGTCGGCTGGGTGGTCGGCCATTCCTACATCGTCTATGCGCCGCTGTTCCACGGCTGCACCACGATCCTCTACGAGGGCAAGCCCGTGGGCACGCCCGACGCCGGCGCCTTCTGGCGCGTGATCGCGCAGCATAAATGCGCCGCCATGTTCACCGCGCCGACAGCCTTCCGCGCCATCAAGAAGGAGGACCCGGACGGCAAGTTGCTCAAAGCTTACGACTTGTCGAAATTCCGCACGCTGTTTCTCGCCGGCGAGCGCGCCGACCCGCCGACCATTGAATGGGCGGAGCAGATGCTGAAGGTGCCGGTGCTCGATCACTGGTGGCAGACCGAGACCGGCTGGTGCATCGCCGGCAATCCGGTGGGCCTCGGCCAACTGCCGGTTAAATACGGCTCGACCTGCGTGCCGATGCCGGGCTATGCGATCGACATCGTCGACGAAGCCTGCAAGCCGGTCGCCACCAACAAGATCGGTTCCATCGTGGTCAAGCTGCCGCTGCCGCCGGGATCGTTCCCGACGCTGTGGGAGCAGGACAATCGCTTCGCGGAAAGCTACCTCGAGGAATTCCCCGGCTACTACAAGACCGCCGACGCCGGCTACAAGGACGAGGACGGCTATGTCTTCGTCATGAGCCGCACCGACGACATCATCAACGTCGCCGGGCACAGGCTTTCCACCGGCGGCATGGAGGAGGTGCTGGCCGCGCACCCGGACGTTGCCGAATGCGCGGTGCTCGGCATCAAGGACGATATGAAAGGCGAGGTGCCCTGCGGCTTCATCGTGCTGAAGGCCGGCGTCAACCGCCCGCCGGAGGAGATCGAGAAGGAGATCGTGGCGCTGGTGCGCGAGAAGATCGGCCCGGTGGCGGCGTTCAAGCTGGCGATCACGGTGGCGCGCCTGCCGAAGACGCGCTCGGGAAAAATTCTCCGCGGCACCATCAAGAAGATCGCCGACGGGGATGTGTGGCAGATGCCGGCGACCATCGACGATCCGGCGATCCTCGACGAGATCGGCACGGCGCTGAAGGGGCACGGCGTCGGCGGCTAACTCAGCTTGTCATCACCGGGCCGCGCCGAAGGCGCGAATGGGCTACGCCGACGAGGCGCTGTTCAAGCGCCGGGACGTGAAAAATGGAAGGGAAGGCGCAAGCAAAGAATTCCGCCCGTTGCCGCGGCAGCGGGAACCCGCTCTGAATGCCCGCTTTGGCGGGCATGAGCGGAGCCGTGTAGGCGCGCCAGATATTCCCGTCATGCCCGGCCTTGTGCCGGGCATCCACGCCTTGCTAGCGATAAAAGAAAAGCGTGGATGGCCGGGACAAGCCCGGCCATGACGGAGAATGAATCCATGCCCGCCTTCATCTGCACCGCCTGCGGCACGCAATATCCGGAGAGCGAGAAACCGCCGGCGCAATGCGTAATTTGCGAAGAGGAGCGGCAATACGTGCCGCCGCGCGGGCAGACCTGGACCACGCTTGCCGCATTGTCGGAAGGTCATTTCAACGCCTTCCGCGAATACGGCGACGGCATTATCGGCATCGGCTCGCAGCCGCATTTTGCCATCGGCCAGCGCGCGCTGCTCGTGCGCACCGATGCGGGCAACATCTTGTGGGATTGTGTCGCTACGCTTGACGCCGCAACCGTCACGCTGATCGAAGGCCTCGGCGGCATCGATGCGATCGCGATTTCGCATCCGCATTTCTACACCACGATGGTGGAATGGGCGCGCGCCTTCACCGCGCGCATTCATCTGCACGCGGCCGACAAGCAATGGATCATGCGGCCGGACGCGGCGGTTGAATTGTGGGACGGCGAAACGCTGGAACTATGGGACGGCGTCACGCTGGTGCGTTGCGGCGGTCATTTTCCCGGCGGCAGCGTGCTGCATTGGGCGCAAGGGGCGGGCGGCCGCGGCGTTATCTGCGCCGGCGACATCTTGTCGGTCACCACCGACCGCAAGTGGCTGTCGTTCATGCGCAGCTATCCGAATTTCATTCCGCTGTCGGCGCGCGAGGTCGAGCATATCGGCGCGGCGCTCAAGCCGTTTTCCTTCGACACCATCTACGGGCACTACTTCGACCGCGTGATTGCGAAAGACGGCAAAGCCGTGCTGGAAAAATCGGTTCAGCGCTATGTGGCAGCCATCGAGGGGACGCGAGGGTATTAGTTTTTGTCATCACCGGGCTTGTCCCGGTGATCCCGCTTAGGGGCGCAAAGCCGTGCCTCATGAATCGAGATGGCCGGGGCAAGCCCGGCCATGACGATCGCAAGAATGTCGCGGAAGTGGATTTACTCGCCCTCTTTGCCGCCGCCCTCGTCGCCCTTGCCGGTTAACTGCTTGAGCTTGGCGAACACGGCGGAGACGTCGAGATCGCTGCCGCCCGGCTTCTTCTCGGACTCGGCGGCATTGGCGGCGGCCACTTCCGCCTCTTTGCGCGCGGTGGTTTCCGCGGCCGGCAGCAGCGTCGCGCCGGTATCGGCGGGCAACGGCTTTTCCTTGTTGGCGCGGTTGACCTCGAAATCGAGGTCGGTCTGCGTGGAGAGGCCGAGCGTCACCGGGTCCATCGGTGTCAGCGCCGCGGCGTTCCAATGCGTGCGCTCGCGGATCGCGGCGATGGTCGACTTGGTGGTGCCGACCAGGCGCATGATGGCGCTGTCCTTAAGTTCGGGATGATTGCGCACCAGCCACAGAATAGCGTTGGGGCGGTCCTGGCGGCGCGACACCGGCGTATAGCGCGGGCCCTTCTTGCCGCGCTCGGGCGAGGGGACCGCAACGCGCTGCTCGGCGAGCTTGAGGCGGATCTCGGGATTTTTCTCCGCCTCGGTGATCTGCTCGCGCGTCAATTGGCCGGTGAGGATCGGGTCGAGGCCCTTGATGCCTTGCGCGGCGTCGCCGTCGGCAATCGCCTTGACCTCGAGCGGATGCAATTTGCAGAAGTCCGCCACCTGATCGAAGGTCAACGCGGTATTGTCCAACAGCCACACGGCCGTCGCTTTCGGCATCAGCGGTGCTGCGCTCGCCATAGCGAATCTCCTCCTAAGCTTCGCCCGCCCGCCGGGCGAAGCAGTGGATCATCAGTGATGATCGGAAAGTGGCCGGAATATAGGTGCTGCGCCTTTTCTACGCAACCTTTCCGGCTTGACAGGCCCGTCGGCTGCGCCCATGTCGAGGCTAAACCGCGCCGAATCCACGCGCGCTTTCGAGGATATCCATGGCATCGGCTCCGGAAAAGCCAGCCCTCAAGGTGCTGCTATGCGCCCCCCACGGCTTTTGCGCCGGGGTGGTGCGGGCGATCGAAATCGGTCGAGCGCCTGCTCGAAATCTATGGGCCCCCGGTCTATGTCCGCCACGAAATCGTGCACAACCGCTACGTGGTCGACAGCCTGCGCGCCAAGGGCGCGGTGTTCGTGGAGGAACTCGACGAGGTTCCCGATACCGGCGCGCCGGTGATTTTTTCCGCGCATGGCGTGCCGCGCGCCGTCATGGAGGAAGCAGGGCGGCGCAATCTGTTCGCCTTCGACGCCACTTGTCCGCTGGTGACCAAGGTGCATCGCGAGGCGATGATCCACAATCGCCGTGACCGCGAGATCGTGCTGATCGGGCACGCCGGCCACCCGGAAGTCATCGGCACCATCGGCCAACTGCCCCCCGGCAGCGTGACCTTGATCGAAACTCTGGCGGACGCGGAAAAATTTACGCCGCGCGACGCCGATAAGCTTGCTTACGTGACGCAGACCACGCTGTCGGTGAACGACACTGTGGAAATCGTCGAGCGGCTCAAGCAGCGCTTTCCGGCGATCGTGGGTCCGCACAAGGAAGACATCTGCTACGCCACCACCAACCGGCAGGAGGCGGTCAAGCAGGTCGCGCCCGTGGTCGACGCCATGATCGTGGTCG
Source organism: uncultured Alphaproteobacteria bacterium (assembly GCA_963810255.1). Taxonomy (GTDB): domain Bacteria; phylum Pseudomonadota; class Alphaproteobacteria; order Rhizobiales; family Xanthobacteraceae; genus Pseudolabrys. The sequence goes on from CAWEMT010000004.1 coordinate 255,434, forward strand.
GCGCGCCGAACTCGTCGAATTCGCAGCGCCTGAAGGAAGTGGCGCAGCGCTCCGGCTGCCCGCGCGCGACGCTGGTGCAGCGCGCCGCCGATATCGACTGGGATTATTTTGCGGGCATCGCCAGTCTCGGCGTCACCGCCGGCGCCTCGGCGCCGAGCGTGCTGGTCGACGAGATCATCGACGCCTTTTCCAAGCGCTACGCGGTGCGCGTTGAGACCGTTTCTGCCGCCGAGGAGCGCGTCACCTTCCAATTGCCCCGCCCGCTGCGGGAGATCCAGGCCGCGGAGTGACGCGTCCATGGCTGTCTATACCGACGTCTCGGCGGACGATCTCTCCGATTTTCTGAAGCGCTACGATATCGGCGAATTGCTCGCCTACAAGGGCATCGCCGAGGGCGTGGAGAATTCGAATTTCCTGCTGCACACAAGCGCCGGAAATTTCATCCTCACGCTCTATGAGAAGCGCGTCGCCGAGAAAGACCTGCCGTTCTTCCTCGGCTTGATGGAACATCTGGCGGGCCGCGGCATCACCTGTCCGCAGCCGGTGAAGAACCGGGAAGGCGGCGTGCTCGGCAGGCTCGCCGGCCGCCCGGCGGCGATCGTCACCTTTTTGGATGGGCTGTGGATTCGCCGGCCGAATACCGGCCATTGCGCGGCGGTCGGCGAAGCGCTGGCCAAGCTGCATCTCGCCGGCGTCGATTTCTCCAAGCAGCGGCCGAACGCATTGGGCATCGAAAGCTGGCGGCCGCTTTACCGCCACGCCAATGACCGCGGCGACAGCGTGCGGCCCGGATTGTGCGCGGAGATCGCCAAAGAACTCGACGCGCTGGAGAAAACCTGGCCGCGCGATTTGCCGGCGGGCGTGATCCATGCCGATTTGTTTCCGGATAATGTGTTCTTCCTCGGCGACCGGCTGTCCGGCTTGATCGACTTCTATTTTGCCTGCACCGATACGCTGAGCTTTGATGTCGCCATCTGCCTCAACGCCTGGTGCTTCGAGCCGGATCACGCCTACAACGTCACCAAGGGCCGCGCGCTGCTCAAGGCTTACGAAAAAGTGCGCGCGCTTGACGCCGCCGAGCGCGCGGCGCTGCCGGTGCTGGCGCGCGGCGCCGCCATGCGTTTTCTGCTCACGCGCCTGGTCGATTGGCTGGCGGTGCCGGACGGCGCCCTGGTCAAGCCGAAAGACCCGCTGGAATATTATCGCAAATTGCGCTTCCACCAGTCGGTGAAAAGCGCCAGCGATTACGGTATCGAGTAACACGGAGGCTTGCGAAACGGCGCCAGCTTCGGGATGATTGGTGCCGTTCGCGCTCGGCCTGAACGGCCTAGGCGGTGTTCGCGAGAGGAGTTCTGAACGATGACCAGGCGAGCTCTTGCCGTTGTGCTGCTCGTTTGCGTCACTTTCGGCGGGATCGGCAACGCGGCGGCCCAGCGAGCAAACCGTGAATGGGGGGCGCTGGCATTCACGCAGGACGGCAAGTATTCAGGCATTGTCAAATACCCGTCACGCATTGCGGCGTCCGACAAAGCCATGTCGCGCTGCGAGGACTTCCGCAATGGGCGCTGCGAAGTGGTCGAAGTTCCCGGCGATAGCTGCGTCGCGCTCGCAACCTACGTCGGTCCGGATCCAGACAAGCGCAACCACTTTTCTCGTTCCGGTACGGGCGACAGCATCGAAGTGGCGGAGCGGCTTGCCCTTATCAACAGCGGCTGCGAAAAATCGGTGGACCGTGACAAATGCGCCATCAAAGTGTCGTTTTGCGCCGACGGACGCGGCACCCGCCAAACTACGGATTTCGTGCCGCCGCCGAGCGGGATCAAGGCGCCGAATGCAGGGACCTATTTCGGCGCCATTGCCTTCACGGCCGATGGTTCGTGGGCGACAACCTGGAAAGCGCCCAGCAAGCCCGAGGCCGAGGCCGACGTTGCCAAACGTTGCGCCAAGCTTGGGCGCGGCGGCTGCGAGGTTGTCAGCTTCACCGGCGACAAGTGCGTTGGCTTGGCAACCTTTGTCGGCCGCACCGGACGCACGCGTTGGAAGCTGTCATTCACTGCCGGCGCCAACACCGGGCCGGAAGCGCAACAGGCGGCGATGGAACGGTGCAACGACGACAAGCGTACGCGCGGGCGATGTCAGCTGAGAACCATGGTATGCGGCGACGGCCGTTGATCCGGATCGCTCCAGTCGCTCTGCTGGTCACCCATGGTCCTGTTGGGTCCAGTGGCGGGCGCGCGTGAGTTCCTCATCCGTCGTCATTCATACCGATGGCGCCTGTTCCGGTAATCCGGGTCCAGGTGGCTGGGGCGCGATCCTCACATTCGGCGACCATGAAAAAGAACTCATGGGCGGCGAAGCGCACACCACCAACAACCGCATGGAGTTGGTGGCGGCGATCTCGGCGCTGGAAACGCTCAAGCGTCCTTGTTCCGTCGATCTGCACACCGACAGCGCGTATGTGAAGGACGGCATCACCCGTTGGATCAACGGCTGGAAGAAGAACGGCTGGCGCACCGCCGACCGCAAGCCGGTGAAGAACGTCGATCTATGGCAGCGCCTCGACGCCGCGCTCGCGCACCATCAGGTGCGCTGGCACTGGGTGAAAGGTCACGCCGGCCACGCCATGAACGAACGCGCTGATCAATTGGCGCGCGACGGTCTCATCGCCGCCCGCGCCGGCGCAATCGGGGCGATGAAGCAGAAGTAATGGTCATTCCGGGGCGCGCCGAAGGCGCGAACCCGGAATCCAGCGGCCAATAAATCGCGTCTCTGGATTCCGGGTCCGGCGCTAACGCGCCGTCCCGGAATGACAAAAAATCAAAGCTGGTTGAGCAACGTGTCGCCGCCGGAGATTTCACATTTGCCGGGCGCTTCTTCGATGTTGAGCTGCTTCACCACGCCGTCATCGACCAGCATCGAATAGCGCTTGGAGCGCGTGCCGAGCCCGTTGCCGGAACCGTCGAAAGCCATGTCGATGGCCTTGGCGAATTCGCCGTTGCCGTCGGCGAGGAAATCGATTTTGCCGTCGGCGCCGGTCGCCTTTTTCCAGGCCTCCATGACGAAGACGTCGTTGACGCCGGTCACTGCGACGGTGTGCACGCCCTTGGCCTTGATGGCGGCGACGTTATTGAGAAAGCTCGGCATATGCAGGTTGCTGCAGGTCGGCGTGAAGGCGCCGGGCACGGCGAACAAGGCCACTTTCTTGCCTTTGAAAATATCGTCCGAAGTTTTGGGCCGCGGGCCCTCGGTGGTCATCACGCGGAACGTTGCATTGGGCACACGATCGCCGACCTTGATAGGCATGGGGTTCCTCTCGCGTTTGCTCTTTGTTGAATGTCCGGGGGCGCAAAATAGCGCCATTGCGGCGGATTAGTCGAGATGCGTCTTCACCTCGATCGGCGGACGATCGGCCGGCACAATGGTGAAGGTCAGTTCGAACGGCCCTTTCGGATCGACGCCGGGCGGCAGCCCATCGAGCGCGAAAGCGAAATGCTGGTGTCCGGCCGGCGCGCCCGGCGTCGGCCGCGGAATGGGCAGCGCCCATTCCGCGGTCGGACCTTCGGTGAAGATTTCGATTTTTTCGCCAGTGGCCGCGGCGAGGTCGACAAAGACCAGCGGTTTGTTCTTGTCGCCGTAGACCCGGCGGGCGCTCAAGCCGGCCGCGGCCTTTGTAACGTTCCTCGGCACGCGTACTTCAGCCGCCGCCAGCAAGGCCTCGCTCGCACTGGCCGCGCCGGACAGCGTCAACTGCGCGCTTGCCTCGACCGGCACGCAGAGTTTCTCGCAGACCGCGTAGTCGGCCTTCAAGCGCAGCGTGACCGGCTTGTCCTTCTGCCGCGCGACGACGCGCAGTGGAAAGATCACATTTTGTTTGTAGCCGATGGTGACGCCGGCTTCGTCGGTGATGGCCTGCGGCGCGGGAAAAAGCACCTTCACGGTGGCGACATTATCGGAACCGGCAAAGTTGAAACGCGGCGGCACGCCCGAATCGCCCGGGTAGCGCCAATAGGTGTGCCAGCCCGGCTGCAACTTGATCTCGATGCCGGCGCGCAAATTTTCGACGCCGGGCTTTTCGTTGCCGGCGATGAGACGGAGCGAGGAGCGAAGATCTTCGGACCAGGGCGAGGCCGAATCCGCATGCGCCGGCGTCGCGAGCAGCAAGGCGATACCGCAGAGGACGAGCGCCGGCGGGAATCGTTTGTGACGATCAATCATGGCGCCGATTTAATCGGTAATGATGTATTGCGCCACTGAATTCATTGTGAGCAGGGGGTGAATAAGATTCGTGCAAACCGGCGATTTCGCCACAATTGCCCGCCTCAATATGACAGTGGGCGATCAAACTATCTGCGCCGCCGACGTTTGCAAAAGCGGCGCGATTGGGTAACCTTTCGCCATGAAGCTTTCCGCGAAATCTGCCGACCAGCCGTCCGCCCGCGGTTATCTCGACGGCCAGATGCTGATCGCGATGCCGGCGATGAACGACGAGCGTTTCACTCGCTCGGTAATTTACGTCTGCGCGCATTCGAGCGAAGGTGCGATGGGCATCGTCGTCAACCAGCCGGCCGGCAACATCCGCTTTCCCGACTTGCTGGTGCAGCTTGAAGTGATCCCGGCCAGCGAACGCATCGAACTGCCGAACAAGGCCGAAGACGTCAAAGTGCTCAAAGGCGGACCGGTGGAAACCGGGCGCGGCTTCGTATTGCATTCGGCCGATTTCTTCATCGAAAATTCGACACTGCCGATCGACGAGGGCATTTGCCTCACCGCCACGCTCGATATCCTCAAGGCGATCGCGCGCGGCAACGGGCCGCAAAGCGCCATCCTCGCGCTCGGCTATGCCGGTTGGGCGCCCGGCCAGCTCGAACAAGAAATCCAGGAGAACGGCTGGCTGCATTGTGACGCCGATCCCGAATTGATCTTCGGCACCGATACCGACCAAAAATACACGAAGGCGTTGCGAAAGATCGGCATCGACCTCGGCATGCTGTCAAGCAACTCCGGCCACGCCTGAAAAATCAGCGCGCCGCTTCGAGGTGTCCCGCCATTAAGAGTTTGCTGGCGGCTTCCGTGCTCATCGGTTCGCCGAAGGCAAAGCCCTGCGCGTATTCGCAGCCGAGCTGGTAAAGCTCGACCGCGTCAGAATCGGTTTCCGCGCCTTCCGCCACCACTTCCATGCCGAGATCGTGCGCCAGCGAGATGATCGAGCGCAGGATCACCGGCCGCGTCCCGCGTGCGGTCGTTCGCACGAACGACTGGTCAATCTTGATGGTATCGAACGGAAAACGCTGCAGATAGGCCAGCGAGGAATGGCCGACGCCGAAATCGTCGAGCGACAGACCGGCGCCCAGCTCCTTGATGCGCGTGAGCATTTGCGCCGCATGCTCGGGATTTTCCATGACCAGCAATTCGGTGATTTCCAGCTTGAAAGTGCCGCGCGTCAGTGCCGAGCGCGACAGCACGCTGCGCAGGTCCTGAATCGAGATCGTGACGTAACAATTGCCGCGATGACACGTTGACGCTGGCGAAGATCGGTTCGCGGCCGCCGCGGCTGGCGGTCTGCCAGGTCGCGAGTTGGCGCGCCGCGCGCTCCAGGACAAACATGCCGAGGTCGTGAATCAGGCCGATTTCCTCGGCGATGGAGATGAATTCAGCCGGCGACAGGCGGCCCATCTTGGGATGATCCCAGCGCGCCAGCGCCTCGAAACCGGCGATGGAACGGTCTTCCAGCCGTACGATCGGCTGGTACAGCACTTTGATCTCCTCGCGCTCAATAGCCCGGCGCAACTCCAATTCCAGTGCCAGCCGGTCGGTCTTGCGCGAGCGCATGGCCGGCTTGAAGATTTCGATGCTGTCGCCGCCGATGCGCTTGGAATGATACATCGCCAGTTCGGCGTCCTTGAGCACCTCTTCGCTGCCGCGTTGCGGCTCATTGTCGGCGAGCGCAAGTCCGATCGAGGCGGTGAGGATGATTTCCCGTTCGTTGAAGGCGATCGGCGCGCGCAAGGTCCGGCGCAGCAATTCCGCGAAGGCGACGATGCGCGATGGCTCGCGCTCCGACAACAGGATCATGCCGAACTGGTCGCCGGACAATCGCGCCAGCGTATCCTGCGGCTTGAGCAGGCGGGACAGCCGGCGCGCGACGGTCAGCAGGATGGAATCGCCGACCGTGATGCCGACCGAATCGTTGACCTGCTTGAAGCGATCGAGATCGATCACCATGACCGAGGGCCGGAACTGGCTGTCGGAGCGGGCAAAACCAAAAGCGGAGTTCATGCGGTCGAGGAACAATTCGCGGTTGGGCAGCCCGGTCAGGTTGTCGTGCACGGCGTCGAACAGCAGCCGCTCTTCCGCGTTCTTGGTATCGGTCACGTCGGCAAGCGTGCCGACGACGCGGACCGCCTCGCCGTCGGAGCCGACCACCGGGCGAGCCTTGAGATTGAACCAGACGAAGTGACCGTCGGCGGCGCGCAGCCGAAAATCCTGGGTAAGGCGGCCGCGCCGCTGCTCCACCACGCTATCGAGCGCCGCACGGAAGCGGTCGCGATCGAGCGGGTGCAGCACGTCGAGCCAGCTCGCGGCCGAGCCTTCCAGCGTGCCGCGCTTCATGCCGAGCAGTTGTTCGGTCTCGGGGCTAGTGAACACCTTGTCGGCGGAGACGTCCCAGTCCCAGATCATGTCGCCGGCGCCGGTGAGCGCGAGCGCGCGGCGCTCGACGTCCGACACGATGCCATGCGTGATGCCGCCGGCGAAGGCGTGCTGCATCACGGTGAATCCGATCAGCATCACGATCAGCACCAGACCGCCGAGCAGCGCCGGGCCGATGATGTCGTTGGTCACGGCGCCCGTCACCGCCAGCCCGGCGGACAAAGTCCACACCACCAGCAAGAGCCAGGTCGGGATGAGCAACACCGCGCGGTCGAAACCGTGGGTGGCGAGATAAATCACCAGCGCCAGCCCCAGCACCGCGATGCCGGCGAGCGACATGCGCGCGATGGCCGAGGCGACCGCGGGCTCGAACACCGCAACGCCGATCAGCGCGGCGAGCGCGGCCAGCCAGCCGATAGTGATGTGGGCGTAGCGCACGTGCCAGCGCGAAAGATTGAGATAGGCGAACAGGAACACCAACAGCGTCGCCGCCAGGATCGCCTCGCCGGAGGCGCGCCAGACGCGCTCGGCGCCGGCCGACATATCGAACACCTTGCCCCAGAATCCGAAGTCGATGCCGATATAGACCAGCACCGCCCAACTGAGCGCGGCGGCGGCCGGGAACATGATCGAGCCTTTGACGACGAATAAAATGGTGAGGAACAGCGCCAACAGGCCGGCAATGCCGATGACAATGCCGTAATAGAGCGTGAAGGAATTCACCTTGTCCTTGAAGGCGTCCGGCTCCCACAGATAAATCTGCGGCAGCTTGTCGCTGCGCAATTCGGCGACGAAGGTGATGACGGTGCCGGGATCGAGCGTGACGCGGAAAACATCCGAACTCGTGTTCTCCTGCCGCACCGGACGGTCGCCGGATGAAGGCGTGATGGCAACGACGCGCGAAAGACCGAGGTCGGGCAAGAACAGGCCGGAGCCGACCATGCGGTAATGCGGCACGACGATGAGCCGGTCGATCTGCTCGTCGCTGTTATTGGTGAGCGCGAACACCGCCCAGTTGGTATTGCGCTCGCGCGCGCGCACTTCGATGCGGCGTACGATGCCGTCGGGGCCGGGCGCGGTCGAGACCTGGATACGGTCGGTCTCGGTCTTGAGCCTATCGGTGGCGGCGGTGAGGTCGATGGCAGAAGCATCGAGCCGCACGTTGACCGCTTCGGCCGCGCGCGCCGGCGCCGCCGCCAGCAGCAAGGCGGCAAGTGCAAAAGCGGCGGCGCAACGAAAAGCGATCACGGCACAACTCTCGGCCCTGGCCGCGCAATTCCGGCTACGCCAGCGCTGCAAATATGCAATCAAAATCACCCTGCTCTTTTAGTTCGGACAATGCGCCGATTTCGCGGCTTGCCGGCCCTTGTGCGTGTCGGCCCGCTCTCCGGCGGGTTGATAGAAGCTTTGTCGCCTCAAACGGTTAGCACGATTTTACCGATATGGCTGCTGGTTTCCATCAGGGCGTGGGCGGCCGCCGCCTCCCGCAACGGAAAGGTCTTGTAGATCACCGGCCTGACCTTGCCGGAGGCGATCAGCGGCAGTGCGTTATCCTCAAGCGCCTGGCGGATGGCGCCCTTGTCGGCGACCGAGCGCGAGCGCAGCGTCGAGCCGGTGTGGTGCAGCCGCTTGAGCATCAGGCGGCGGAAGTCGACCGTCGCCTTGTAGCTGCCCTGGAACGCGATCTGCACGATGCGTCCTTCCACGCTTGCCGCTTCGTAGTTGCGCGCGATGTAGTCGCCGCCGACCATATCGACGATGAGATCGGCGCCTTTGCCGTCGGTTGCGGCCTTGGTGGCAGCGACGAAATCCTCTGTCTTGTAATTGACCGCGACATCGGCGCCGAGTTTGCGGCAGGCCTCGCATTTTTCCGCGGAGCCCGCGGTGGTGATGACACGCGCGCCGAACGCCTTGGCAAGCTGGATGGCGGTCGTGCCGATGCCGGAGGAGCCGCCATGCACCAGCAGCGTTTCACCGCGTTTAAGCCCGCCGCGCTCAAAAGCGTTGTGCCAAACGGTGAAAAAGGTTTCCGGGATCGCGGCGCCTTCGATCATCGTGAGGCCCGAGAGCGGCAGCGCGTGGCTGCCGTAAGCGAGGCAATATTCGGCGTAGCCACCGCCGACCACCAGCGCCATCACCCGGTCGCCGACTTTCCAGCGTTTGACGTTTGTGCCGAGCGCGACGATCTCGCCTGCGATCTCCAGGCCGGGAATATCCGGCGCGCCGGGCGGCGGCGGATAATTGCCCTGACGCTGCATGACGTCGGGCCGATTGACGCCGGCGGCTGCGACCTTGACCAGGATTTCGCCGTCGCCGGGCGCGCGCACGGCGCCTTCCTCCGGCACCAGCACGTCCGGCCCGCCCGGCGATTTGATGCCGATAACGGTCATGCGGGCGGGAATTTCAACCATAGCGAACCTCGATTTTGCGGCGAACCGGACGTGTTTAGGCGGCTGCCGGGAATGTGACAACCCGGCGGTTATTGCGGTGGCGCATGACCTTATCCGAAAACCGGTTCCCTTCCCCGATCGCGCCGTGGACAAGCTTTTGCTGGGATCATGCGCTAGATTTCCCGGGGTGGAGACGGGCCATGGCGGCATTTGACGAAGACGACAAACCGAAGAAAAAGATCGCGCACGAGATTGGCCAGGATATCAGGCTGCTGTCGGTGGAAGAGCTTGCCGCGCGCGTGCAACTGCTGCACGACGAGATCGGCAGGCTGGAAACGGACATGGCGCAAAAGCGCGCCTCGCGCTCGGCGGCCGATCAGTTTTTTAAGAAATAATGGTTAACGGCGGCGCCCGAAATGCACTGTTTACGGGGAAATAAAGGGCTCGGCCGTAAACCAGTAACTTATCGTTAAGCTTTCTCGTTCATTACTTAATTTGTCCATCTTCATGGACATTGAGTGGCTCCTGTCCACTCTGTTTGACGCCTCCCTGTTATCAACTTCGAGCCGCCGGCGACGGCGGCTCTTTTTTTGTCCCGTTTCGGGTCAGCCGTTAAGCCTGCGCGGCAACTATGTCGTAAGGTTTACCGGCCGCCGTCTGGACAGAGCGGCGCGCTCTGGGCGATGCTTGGCCAAACACGGGGCGCAGTGAAGCCCCGGGACAGAGTGAGGCGTAGAGTATGTCGGAAAAGTCCTGGAGCAATGCGGAGCCGGTGTCGTTCGGTGAGCGGCTGGCGAATTCGCAAGCTTTTGCCGACCTGTTCCGCGACGGAATGGCGCTGGTTGAGGAGACCGCAACTTATCTCGACGGTCCCGGCCGGCAGGAATCGAAAAAGCTTGAGCGGTCCGCGGCGCTGGCCTATGCGACGGAGAGCATGCGGCTGACCACGCGACTGATGCAACTTGCTTCCTGGCTGCTACTGCATCGCGCGGTCAAGGAAGGCGAGATGTCGCTGGCGCAAGCCGACAAGGAAAAGAGCAAGATCAAGCTGTCAGCGCAGGACGGCCACGACAACGGCAATTTCGAATTTCTGCCAGAGACGCTGCGCGCGCTGATCAAGCGGTCGCAGGAGTTGCAAGCCAAAGTGCGCCGGATCGACAACACCATCCATCATCGCGGCGCGCCCGATCGTGCCGCCGCCGGCAATCCAGTCGAGCGCCAGCTCGGCTTGTTGAAGGCGGCCTTCGGGACCGAGAGCGCCTAACGGATCGCGGTGCGCACATTCATGCGCTTGTCATGGCCGGGCTCGTCCCGGCCATCTCGAATTCAACGGGCACGGCGGTGCCGTCCTAAGCGAGATCACCGGGTCATGGCGCGGAGCCTGTCATCGAGCCGCGCTTCGCGCGGACCCGTTGGCGCCGGCCCGGTGATGACAGAAAAATAATAGGCTTCGGCGGCCGTGAAGAGCGCGCTTACTTCTTCTCTTCCGTCTTCAGGAAGCCGGAGAACTTCTTCTGGAAGCGCGACAGGCGGCCGCCGCGGTCGAGCAGTTGCTGCTGGCCGCCGGTCCAGGCCGGGTGCGACTTCGGGTCGATGTCGAGATGCATGACATCGCCCTCCTTGCCCCAGGTGGAGCGGGTGGTGAATTCGCTGCCGTCGGTCATCACTACCTTGATGGTGTGATATTCGGGATGGGTATCCTGCTTCATGGTCCGTCCATAACGGCGCGATTTCGTAAAAGCGCCGGAATTGCATTGAATTTGCCGGGTCTATACAGGATGGGAGAGGGGGCGGCAAGCGAGCGTTGATCGAGCGCAAAGCCGTCCTTTCGGCCTGCCCGTACGAGAAAAACATGGAAAAACAGGAACTCCGGGCGGCCGGGTCACTCGCGGCCGTTTTCTCCGTCAGGCTTCTCGGCCTGTTCATGATCTATCCGGTCTTTGCCGCCTATGCCGAGCAGCTTTCGCACGCGACCCCGTATTTGGTGGGCGAGGCGCTCGGTATTTATGGGCTGACGCAGGGGCTGCTGCAGATCCCCTTCGGCTTGTTGTCCGACAAATTCGGCCGCAAGGTCATGATTGTCTTCGGCCTGATCCTGTTCGCGCTCGGCAGCGCAGTAGCGGCGATGTCGACCTCGATCGGCGGCGTCATCGCGGGCCGCGCGCTGCAGGGCGCCGGCGCCATTGGTTCGGTGATCCTGGCGCTGGTGGCCGATCTGACGTCAGAGGAAAACCGCACCAAGGCCATGGCAATGGTCGGCATCACCATCGGTGCATCGTTCATGATCGCGCTGGTGGCCGGCCCGATCGTCGCGACTTTTATCGGCGTCAGCGGCATCTTCTGGCTGATGGTGGGGCTGGCGCTGGTCGGCATGGCCATCACCCAGTTCGTTGTGCCGAATCCGCGCCGTGTGCGCGTGCATCGCGATGCCGAGACCGTGCCGGGCTTGATCGGCTCGGTGCTGCGCAACACGGAGCTGTTGCGGCTCGACTTCGGCATATTCGCCCTGCACGCGATGCTGACGGCGAGTTTCCTGGTGGTGCCGGGCCTGTTGCACAGCGCGCTCGGCGTCACGGCGCATAATCAGTGGATCGTCTATCTGCCGGTGCTTGTTGTTTCGGTTGCCGTGATGGTGCCGGCGATCATCGTGGCCGAGAAATATCGTCACATGAAGGGCGTGTTCGTCGGCGCGGTTGCCGCGCTGGTCGTCAGCCAAGCCATGCTCTATCTCGGCGCCGGCAATCTGTACGTGCTGCTGGCTGCGCTCATCGTCTTCTTCTCCGCCTTCAATGTGATGGAGGCGAGCCTGCCCTCGCTGATCACCAAGGCGGCGCCACCCGACGCCAAAGGAACCGCCACCGGGCTTTATTCAAGTTCGCAGTTTTTTGGAATTTTCGTCGGTGGCGTCAGCGGCGGCTGGGCGCACCAACACGGCGGCGGCGCCGCGGTGTTTGCGCTGACGGCGGTGCTGGCGCTCGCCTGGCTCTTGGCGGCGGTGACCATGGCGCAGCCAAGCTATCTTACCACACGGCTGGTGCCGATCGGCGACGGACAGGCCGGCGATGCCGAAAGTCTCGCCGCCAAATTGCGTCAGGTGCCGGGGGTGGCCGAGGCCGTCGTGATTGCCGAGGAAAAGCTCGCTTATCTGAAAGTGGATTCCAAATCCTTCGATGCGGCCATGGCGGAATCTTTGGCCAGTACGCCGTGAGCATCCACAAAACGAGGGAGCGTTGAATGGATCGCTACCTGGAGCCGACCATGGAGCAGGGCCGGGCCTTCATGACGCGCGGAATTGCGGGCAGCGTCGTCATGCTCAATCTGCTGAGGTTTCGCGCGACCGCGGATTATTCGCAGGCGCCTGAGCTATCGCCCGCCGTGCCCATCAGCGGCGCCGAGGCATTCCAAAAATATATCGACCACACTTTGCCTTACCCGAAGGAAAGTGGCGGCGAGCTTTTGTTCCTCGGCGCCGGCGGCGCCTTTCTGATCGGTCCCGCCGGAGAGCGCTGGGACTTGGCGATGCTTGTTCGCCAAAGTAGCCAAGAGTCGTTCGTCGCCTTCAATTCCAATGCGGCCTATCGGGCCGGACTAGGTCACCGGCGCGCGGCGCTGGAAGATTTCCGTCTGTTGCCGCTCGTGGAAACCAGGTCGCCCCTTAGCGCTTAAGGCTTCCACCGCATCCGGTCCACCGGGATACCCGACACCGGGTTCTTGTCCTCGCCGACGTAAGCGAAGCCATGCTTCTCGTAGAAGCGGATGGCGCGGGCATTGTCCTTGTTGACCAAGAGATCGAGGCCCTGCGGCGACAGGCGTTTGGCCTCCTCGAGCAGCGCGAGCGCCGCGCCCGAACCCCAGTGCTCGGGCGCAACCACGATCTGGTCGAGATACATTATTTTCGGATCGACGGTGACGAAGCCGACCAGCGCGCCGTCGATCTCCGCCAGCACGACATGGGCGACCGGGATCAGCTCCTGACGCCAGCGTTCGCGCCACCAGTTGACGCGCGAATTGAAGTCGATATGCGGGAAGTGATGCGCCCAGGTGCGCCGCCATAGCTCGATCGCCGCGTCCTCGTCGGCGGTGGAGTAGGGGCGCAGGGTGACCGTCGACATTTCTGTTTGTCATCACCGGGCCGCCGCGAAGCGGCGTGACCCGGCGATCCCGATATGCTGGCACTGCGGTGCCTACCTAAGCGAGATCGCCGGGACAAGCCCGGCGATGACAATTTTCGGTCCTACCGCTCCGTCAGCTTGAACTCGATGCGGCGGTTGCGGCGGTAGGCCTCCTCGTTGTTGCCGGTGTCGATCGGCTGGAATTCGCCGAAGCCGGCGGCCATCAGCCGTTGCGGCGAGACGCCCTTGGCGATCAAGTATTTCACCACCGCGATGGCGCGCGCCGCCGATAAGTCCCAGTTCGATCTGAAATAGGCCGCCGCCGCCGAGATTGGCCGCACGTCGGTATGGCCGTCGACGCGCAAGACCCAGGGGATATCGGTGGGGATCTTGCCTTCGAGTTCGACCAGCGCTTCCGCCACCTTGTCGAGCTCGGCGTCGCCCGCCGGCTTCAGGTCGGCCTTGCCGCTGTCGAAGAACACTTCCGATTGCAGCACGAAGCGGTCGCCGACAATGCGCATGTCGGGCCGGTTGCCGAGGATTTCGCGCAGCTTACCGAAGAAGTCGGAACGGTAGCGCGACAGTTCCTTCACGCGCTCGGCCAATGCCAGATTGAGCCGCTGGCCGAGATCGCTGATCTGGTTTTGCGCCTCCTTGTCCTTCTGCTCGGAGGCGTTGAGCGCTTCCTCCAGCGCCGCCAATTGCCGGCGCATGGCGGAGATCTGCTGGTTGAGCACTTCGACTTGCGCGAGCGCGCGGGCGGAAAGCTTCTTTTCGCCTTCGAGCTGGATGGTCAATGCGCCCGCTTTGTCCTTTGCCGCGCTCACGCCGGCGCCGGCGCCCTCATAGAGACCTTTGAATTTGTCGCGATCGCTCTGGGTGACGGCGAGCGTCGCACGCAATTGCGCGAGCTGATCCTCGACATCGGACTTGCCGGTCTTCTCCATCGACAACAGGCTGGTGAGCTGGGCGATCTGCGACTTCAGGCGGTCGAGCGCAGTGTCCTTGCCTTGCACTTCCTGCTGCAGATAGAACTGCACCACTACGAACACGGTCAGAATGAAGATGATGCTAAGGATCAGCGTCGACAGCGCGTCGACGAAACCCGGCCAGTAATTCATGCCGCTTTCGCTGCGGCGCGTGCGTGCCAGGGCCATGACTGTTTACCGGTCGACCTTCTCGCGCAACATCGTCTCCAACAGCCGCTGAATCTCGCGCTGTTGCTTGGCTTGGGCATCGGCCCAGTCGCGGATCATCTGCTGCTCGGTGCGCATGTGGTGCACCAGACCCTGCAGCGCCTCGGCCAGATTGGACATGGCGGCGGTGGCGCCCTTGCTGGCGCCGGCCTCGTTCATTGCCTCGCGCAGGCTGTCGATGGCCGAGCGGACTTCGGTATTGGTGGTGGCCGCGGGGCTCGGCTCGTCCGCCTGGTCGTAGACCGTGGTGGACAGCCAGTCTTCCAATTCGGTGTAGAAGCGGTTCTGCGCTTGGCTCGACTGCAGATCGAGGAAGCCCAGCACCAGCGAACCGGCCAGCCCGAACAGCGAGGATGAGAATGAAATGCCCATGCCGCCGAGCGGGGCGGCAAGGCCTTCGCGTAAAGAATTGAACATGGTTCCGGCGTCGCCGCTCGCTTTCAGCCCTTGGATGACGGCGCCGACCGAACTCACCGTTTCGATCAGACCCCAGAAGGTGCCGAGCAGGCCGAGGAACACCAAGAGGCCGGTCATGTAGCGCGAGATGTCGCGCGCCTCGTCGAGACGGGTAGCGATCGAATCGAGGATGCCGCGCATTAATTGCGCCGACATCGCCATGCGTCCGGTGCGGCTGCGCAGGATTGCCGCCATCGGTGCCAGCAGCACCGGCGGACGATCGACCGCCAGTCCCGGATCGGCGAGGCGAAAATTATTGACCCAGTGGATTTCCGGATAAAGCCGCAGCACCTGCCGCATCGCCAGCACGATGCCGGTAACCAGCACTGCGATGATCAGCGAGTTGAGGCCGGGGTTGGACATGAACGCCACTTCGATCTGCTTGTACAGCACGAAGGCGACGAGCCCGCCCAGCACGACGAAGACCAGCATCCGGAACAGGAAGATGCGGGGCGATGACAGTTTGAGCGGGTCGAGTTCTTTGGCCATGGGGTCCAGGCTTGATCGTCAAGGCTTGGTATTCAAGGCTTGGCGCCGGCGCGGAATCTCCAGCGCAATATGCCACGTCGGGTGACAAGAAAAAACAGTTATGCCGGAACCGCAAGCTTAAACGGCCGATTGAGTTTAAATTGCGGTGTCGGGCTGTGGCTTTGCGGCGCCCTTGAGTACGCGCAGAATTTCCTTCTGCATGACCTCATTGCCGGCGATGACCTCGCCTTTGCCGAGGATGTCGCTGCCGCCGTCGCAATCGGTTACGAAGCCCCCGGCCTCGCGCACCAGGATCATCCCGGCCGCCAAGTCCCAGGGCTTGAGGTCGTGCTCCCAATAGCCGTCGAGCCGGCCGGCCGCGACCCAGGCGAGATCGAGAGCGGCGGCGCCGAAGCGGCGCAACCCCGCGACTTCGTCCTGCATGGCGGCGGTTTCCTGGCGGTTGAGCACGCGATCGCCGCGGCCGTGATGCGGCAGTCCGCAGGCAATCACGGCATCCGGCAGCCGCTTGCGCGCGGCGACGCGGATGCGTTGCTCGTTGAGGAAAGCGCCTTTGCCGCGCTCGGCGATGAACATCTCCTCGGTCGCCGGATTGTAGACCAGCCCGGCGATCACGTGCCCGTCGCGTTCGAGCCCGATTGAGATCGCGAATTGCGGAATGCCGTGCAGGAAATTGGTGGTGCCGTCGAGCGGGTCGACCAGCCAGCGGTGGGTTTTGTCGGCGCCGGCGCGGTAGCCTTCTTCCTCGCCGAGAAAGCCGTAGCCGGGCCGCGCTTTGCTCAATTCGGCAAACAGCGTCTCCTCGGCGCGGCGGTCGGCGGCGGTGACAAAATTCGCCGGGCCCTTGAGCGAGACTTGCAAATTTTCCAGCTCGCCGAAGTCGCGCTTGAGCGCACGCGCGGCCTTGCGCGCGGCGGCGATCATCACGTTGAGCAGAGCGGAATGGTGCATTGGGTTGCTTTCGGCGCGGCCAAGGGAGCGCGCTTAGCATATTTGCGCGGCAGACCACACCCCGCGCGTCCTGCGTTTGGCGCTTATTGCTTGGCGGCGGGTTGCGCGGGCGAGGGTTGCGCCGCCGGCGGGGCAGGGGCGCGCGGCGCCAGCGGCGCAAGGCGCGCGGTCGAGAGCCAAAGCCGCGCCTTCTTCTCGGCCTCTGCGCGCACCTGCGGGCTTTGCTTGGCGGCGAATGCGTCGAGCTCGGGATCGCTGCCGCCGCCGGCTTTGGCGATGATGTGCCATTTGATCGCGTCGGTCCGATCGGACGCCATGCCGCGGCCCGCCATCAGGATGCGCGCCAGGCGATCCTGGGCAATCGGATTGCCGCGGCGCGCCGCCTTCAAAAACAGTTTGGCGGCCGCCGCTTCGTCCTTCGGCGCACCTTGGCCGTTGAATTGCGCGATGGCGAATTCGACCATGGCGTCGACATTGCCGCCGACCGAAGCCTGGCTCATCAAACGCATCGCTTCGGTCAAGTCTTTCGGTACGCCGTTGCCTTCCTTGTACATGGTGCCGAGTGCGTATTGGGCGTCCGTGCTGCCGGCATCGGCTGCGGCGCGGAACAGTTCGGCCGCGCGCGTGAGATCCTGTGGGAACAGCTGGCCCTGCATATAGAGCAGGCCGAGATCGTAAGCCGCGGCCATATGGCCGAGCCTGGCGGCTTCGCTCAGCAGGCGGGTGCCTTCCTGTTCGTTGCGCGGTCCGCCGCGGCCGGCGAAATTGAACATGGCAAGCGCGAACATGGCGTCGCGGTCGCCGCGCGCCGCGGCCGCCTGGTACCATTGCTTCGCCTTCTCATCGTCGCGGCCTATACCGGAGCCATGCGCGTAGAGTTCGCCGAGCAGCGTCATGGCGGCGGGATCGCCTTGCTGCGCGCGCGCGCTCGCGTCGGCCAGCGCGGTCAGATAGAGACCGCGCTGATAGGCGCCATAGGCGGCATCGAAATTGGGATTGGCGGGAGCGGTGCCCGGCTCGTTCATGGCCGGCGGCGCCGAAGGCGGCCGCGGCGGCGGCATTTTGACCTGTGCCGATGCCGGTGCCGTGATCGCAAAGGCCAAGACTGCTCCCAGCGCCACGCGCGTTATTCGCCGCCAGCGGTTCATGGGACACGCTCCGCGGCGCCCAGCGCGCCGGCAAGATCGGCAAGCCGAGCAGGGATCACCGGCGGATCGTGCCAGAGCCAATCGCCAAGCGCGACAAAATCGGCGCCGGCCGCCGCCAGCATTGCAACTTCCGCCGGCTCGGCGGCATAGCCGACGCACGGCGCCTCGAACACTTCCGCCCACCAAGCGATGCGCTCTTCGATGGCCGTGAAAGCCGGCCGCGCGCCGGATTCATCCGGCTCGCCGAACATCAGATAATCCGCGCCCAACTCGGCCGCGGTCATGGCGTCATGACGGGTGGCAAGCCCGCCGGCGCCGGCGATGCGTTCCGGCTTGAGGCGCTCGATGGCTTCGCTGAATTGCGCAAAGCCGGTCAGGTGCGCGCCGTCGGCGCCTGCGCGCGCCACCAGATCGGCATGGCCGTCGAGCAGCAGGGCCGCGTCTTTGTCTTGCACCATTGGAGCCAGCACTTTGGCGCGGTTGATCAGCGTGCGCTCGTCGGCGTCGGCGAAACGCAGCAGCACGGCGGCAACATCGGCGCCCGCCAATGCCGACGCAAGGCTTGCGGAAAACGCCTGCGCATCCGCAAGGGGCGGCGTGACGAGATAAAAACGCGGCGCCGGGCGCGGCTCGATGTGTTTAGGACGCAAGGCCATAGCCCGGCATGCTAGCGCATTCCGGCGGAAAATTGACCCCAATCGGGGTCGGTCTGCCGCAGAGGGGAACCGAGTGTGCAGCGCGAAAGCGCTACGCCGGCATCGGCACCGGCCCCATATCCTTCGGTACCTTGTAGCCCTTCTGCACCGCCGGGCGCGCAGCGATGGTTTCGTACCAGCGCTTGACGTTGGGATACTGCTTCATGTCGATGGTCTGCCACTCGAAGCGCGAAATCCACGGCCAGATCGCGATGTCGGCGATGGAATAGTCATCGGCGACGAAGTCGCGGCCTTCGAGGCGGGTGTTGAGTACCTTGTAGAGCCGGTGGCCTTCCTTGAGATAGCGCTCCTCGGCATAGGGCGCCTTGCCCTTGTTGTACTTCACGAAGTGATGCACCTGGCCGAGCATCGGGCCGGGGCCGCCCATCTGCCACATCAGCCATTCGATCACGCGGTAACGCCCCTCGCCTGACTTCGGCATCAACTTGCCGGTTTTGTCGGCGAGGTAGATCAGGATGGCGCCCGACTCCATCAGCGCCATGTTGTTGTCGCGGTCGACGATCGCCGGGATGCGGTTGTTAGGTGCGATCTTGAGGAATTCCGGCGCGAACTGTTCGTCCTTGGAAATATCGATGGGGTGGACGGTATAGGGCAAGCCGAACTCTTCCAGCGCGATGGAGACTTTGCGGCCGTTGGGCGTGGTCCAGGTGTAGAGATCGATCACGGGAATGTCCTTTGTGTTTATTGCCGTCATGGCCGGGCATAGCCGTTCGAAGAACGGCGTTCTTTCAGATCGCCTATGTCCCGGCCATCCACGCCTGCGTATTCATCGACGCACAAAGACGTGGATGCCCGGCACAAGGCCGGGCATGACGTGGTCTATATCGAATTATTGGCGGTGCGTCACGCCGCACACGGCGTTTTGATCACGCCGCTTTCTTCTCGAGGTCCTGCTTCCACTGACCGAGGGCGGCGAGGCTATTCATTCTTGCGCGATGTGAAAAGGCGCGCTGGGCGGCGGCGACGTTTTCGCTTTTGCCGGCCCACGTGGTCTGCGGGGCGTGCTGCAGCGCGCGGCCGTAAGAGAACGTCAACTGCCAGGGCAGGTCGCCGATCTTGTTCATGGCGTCGAGATGGGCGGTCGCCTCCTCGTCGCTTTGCCCACCGGAGAGGAAGGCGATACCCGGCACCGCGCCTGGCACGCACTGCTTAAGCATCTTCACCGTCTTTTCGGCGACTTCTTCCACGGTTGCCTTCTTGCCGCTCTTCTTGCCGGGCACCGCCATGTTGGGCTTGAGCACCATGCCTTCGAGCGCAACCTTGTTGTAAAACAATTCCTGGAACGTCTCCTTGAGCATCCAGGTCGAGATGGCGACACAGCGGTGGATATCGTGGCCGCCGTCCATCAGCACTTCCGGCTCGACGATCGGCACGATCTGCGCGGCCTGACAGAGCGCGGCGTAGCGCGCCAGCGCGTGCGCGTTGGCGTGCAGGCAACCGTAGCTCGGCATGCCGTCGCCGATATCGATGACCGCGCGCCATTTGGCGAAGCGCGCGCCCTGCTCGTAATATTTCGGCAGCCGGTCGGCGAGTTTGTCGAGGCCGGTGGTGACGACCTCGCCCGGGCAAAACGGCAGCGGCTTGATGCCTTCGTCCACCTTGATGCCGGGGAGGGCGCCGGACTTCTTGATGATCTCGACCATCGGCGTGCCATCTTTCGCCTTCTGCCAGATGGTTTCGTCGTAAAGGATGACGCCGGAGATGTGTTTCATGCCCTCCGCCGAGCGGAACAGCATCTCGCGATAGTCGCGGCGGCTGTCTTCGGTCGATTCCACGCCGATGACGTCGAAGCGCTTCTTAATGGTGCCAGAGGATTCGTCGGCGGCGAGAATGCCCTTGCCGGGCGCGGTCATGGCTTGCGCCACTTTGTTCAGTTCATCGAGGTTCATGGCATTCCTCCATCGCAACCCTCGCGCGGCCCCTTGGAAGGGCATCGTCGCGTTCACTTGGCTCTCATTTGGCTCGCAGCACCTCTACACCGGGTAGGGCCTTGCCTTCCAGCCATTCCAGGAAGGCGCCGCCGGCTGTGGATACATAAGTGAACCGGTCGACGACGCCGGCAACGTTGAGCGCGGCCACCGTATCGCCGCCGCCCGCTACGGTGACAAGTTTTCCGGCGGCGGTGAGTTGCGCGGCGGCTTCGGCGACTTCGGCGGTACCGTTGTCGAATGGCTCCATTTCGAAGGCGCCGAACGGGCCGTTCCACACCAGCGTCCTGGAGCGCGCCAGGAGCGAGACCACGTATTCAATGCTGCGCGGCCCGATATCCAGGATCATGTCCTTGGCGCCCACCTTGTCGACGTCGACCACGCGCGAAGGCGCATTCGCCTCGAATTTTTCCGCCACCACGCAATCGACCGGCAGCACGATTTCGCGCCTGGCGGCCTTGGCTTGCGCCATGATCTCTTTCGCGGTGGGCACCAAATCGGGCTCGGCAAGAGATTTCCCGATGTTTTTGCCGAGCGCCATCAGGAAGGTGTTGGCCATGGCGCCGCCGACGATCAGCACGTCGACCTTCTGCAAGAGATGGCCGAGCAAATCGAGCTTGGTCGATATCTTGGCGCCGCCGACGATGGCCGTGAGCGGGCGCTGCGGATGGTCGAGCACCTTCTCGAAGGCTTCCAGCTCGGCCTGCAGGCTACGCCCGGCGTAAGCGGGCAGCGCATGGCCGAGGCCTTCGGTCGAGGCATGGGCGCGGTGCGCGGTGGAGAAGGAATTGTTGACCCAGAGGTCGCCGAGCTTGGCAAGCGCGGCGACGAAAGCCGGATCGTTCTTCTCCTCGCCGGGATGGAAGCGCGTGTTCTCCAGACAGACGATGTCGCCGGGATGCATGGCGGCGACCGCGCGCTCGGCGACTGGACCGATGCAATCGTCGACGAAGGTAACCGGTCGCTTGATGATGCGCGCGACTTCCGCCGCGACCGGCTTGAGCGAGGCCTTGGGGTCGCGGCCTTTGGGCCGGCCGAAATGCGAGAGCAGGATGACCTTGCCGCCTTTGGCCGCGATTTCGGTGATGGCTTGCGCGGCGCGCTCGATGCGCGTGGAGTTGGTGACCACGCCGTTTTCCACCGGCACGTTCAAGTCGACGCGCATCAGCACGCGTTTGCCCTTCACGTCGACGTGGTCGAGGGTGCGGAACTTGTCCATTCGGGAATCCCGGGTCCCGGATGCGCCGGCGCGTTGCGGCTAGCGCCGGTCTACAACAACTTGCCCATCGCCACGGCCGTGTCGGCCATGCGGTTGGAGAAGCCCCATTCGTTGTCGTACCACGCCATCACCCGCACCAGCGTGCTGTTCATCACCTTGGTCTGGTCCATGTGGAAGGTGGCCGAGTGCGGGTCGTGGTTGAAGTCGATCGAGACGTTATGGTGTTCGGTGTAGTTGAGGATGCCTTTGAGCTGCTGCTCGGCGGCGCGCTTCATGGCGGCGTTGATTTCTTCTTTGCTCGTGGCTTTCTTGGCGACGATCTTGAGATCGATCACCGACACGTTCGGCGTCGGCACGCGGATGGCGACGCCGTCGAGCTTGCCCTTGAGCTCGGGCAGCACCAGGCCGATCGCCTTGGCGGCGCCCGTCGAGGTCGGGATCATCGACAGCGCGGCCGCGCGCCCGCGGTAAAGATCCTTGTGCATGGTGTCGAGCGTCGGCTGGTCGCCGGTATAGGCGTGGATCGTGGTCATGAATCCGGTTTCGATGCCGACGCTGTCGTTGAGCACCTTGGCGACCGGCGCCAGACAATTGGTGGTGCAGGAGCCGTTGGAGACCACCTTGTGCTCTTTGGTGAGCTTGTCGTGGTTGACGCCGTAGACGACGGTGAGATCGGCGCCGTCGGCGGGTGCCGAGACCAGCACGCGCTTGGCGCCGGCGGTCAGGTGCATGGACGCCTTGTCTTTGGCAGTGAAGAGGCCGGTGCATTCGAGGGCGATATCGATGCCGAGTTCTTTCCACGGCAGCTTGGACGGGTCGCGTTCGGCGGTGATCTTGATGGCGCCGTTGCCGACGCTGATGGTGTCGCCCTTGACCGTCACTTCGCCGGGAAAGCGGCCGTGCACCGAGTTGTAGCGCAAGAGATGGGCGTTGGTCTCGACCGGTCCGAGATCGTTGGCGGCGACCACCTCGATATCGCTGCGCCCCGATTCGGCGATGGCACGTAAGACGTTGCGGCCGATGCGGCCGAACCCGTTGATGGCAACGCGGACTGTCATTGAAGTCGCTCCCGGCTCTCTAGCTCTGTCTGCGCGGTCGATTACGCCCGCAACATAATTATTGTTTCCCCATCTTCATTAAGGCGGCTTCGGCGACCGCTTGGGGGGTAACGCCGAAATGCTTGTAAAGGTCCTTGTAAGGCGCGCTGGCGCCGAACGAGGTCATGCCGACGAAGGCGCCGTCGGAGCCGATGATGGCATCCCAACCTTGCCGCACGGCGGCTTCGACGCCGATTTTCACGCGCGCGTCGCCGATGATGGCCGAGCGAACCGCGTCGGGCTGCTGCATGAACAATTCAAAGCAGGGCACCGAGACGACGCGGGCGGCGACGCCGCGCTGCGCCAGGAGCTTGGCGCCCTCGACGGCGATCGAAACCTCCGAGCCGGTGGCGAAGATCGACACCTCGGCGCGGCCGTCGGGCGCGGCAATCTCATAAGCGCCGGCCGCGCAGATATTGTCGGCATCCAGGCGGTTGCGCAGTTGCGGCAGATTCTGGCGGGTGAGCGCCAACACGCTCGGGCGATCTTTCGACTGCAGCGCGAGCTGCCAGCACTCGATTGTCTCCACCGCGTCGCAGGGGCGGAAGACCAGCAGATTGGGAATCGCGCGCAAGGCGGCGAGATGCTCGACCGGCTGATGCGTCGGGCCGTCCTCGCCGAGGCCGATCGAGTCATGGGTCATGACGTGAATGACGCGCAGGCCCATCAGCGCGGCGAGGCGGATTGCCGGGCGGCAATAATCGGCGAACACCAGGAAGGTGCCGCTGTACGGGATAATGCCGCCGTGCAGCGCCATGCCGTTCATGGCGGAGGCCATGGCGTGTTCGCGCACGCCGTAATGGATGAAGCGGCCGGCGTAGTCGGCGGCCGACATCGCCTGCATTGCTTTGGTGCGAGTGTTGTTGGAGCCGGTGAGATCGGCCGAGCCGCCGACCATTTCCGGCACGGCGGGGACGAGGCTCTCGAGTGCGAATTCGGAGGAGGAGCGCGTGGCGATATCTTTCGGCGTTGCGGCGAGCGTCTCCTTGACCTTGTGCACCGCCTCGTTGAGCGTCTTCGGCAAATCGCCTTTCGTGCGCCGCTCGAACTCGCCGCGCTTACCGGCATCGAGCGCCGCGAGCCGCTTGCTCCAGTCGGCATGCGCCGGCTTGCCGCGCTGGCCGGCGGCGCGCCAAGCCACCAGAATATCGTCGGGTATCTCGAACGGCGCCGGCGACCAGCCGAGTTTTTCGCGTGCGCCTTTGATCTCGTCGGCGCCGAGCGGCGAGCCGTGCGCCGAGGCCTTGCCGGCTTTGCTGGGCGCGCCATAGCCGATCGTCGTCTTGCAGGCGATCAGCACGGGACGATCTGAATTTTGTGCATTGGCGATCGCTGACGCAATCGCTTGCGGATCGTGGCCGTCGATGCGCGAGGCCGCCCAGCCGGCCGCCTCGAAGCGCTTCAACTGATCGACCGAATCCGAAAGCGACAGAGCGCCGTCGATGGAAATGCCGTTGTCGTCGAACAGCACGACCAGCCGGTTGAGCTTCAAATGGCCGGCCAGCGCGATCGCTTCCTGGCTGATGCCTTCCATCAGATCGCCGTCGGAGGCGATGACGTAAGTCTTGTGATCCACCACGTCGCCGAATTCCGCCGCGAGATGGCGCTCGGCGATCGCCATGCCGACCGCGTTGGCAAGGCCCTGGCCGAGCGGTCCGGTGGTGGTCTCGACGCCCGGCGTATGGCCGTGCTCCGGATGTCCGGCGGTGATCGAGCCGAGCTGGCGGAAGCGCTTGATCTGATCGATCGTCATCGCTTCGTAGCCGGTGAGATAGAGCAGCGCGTAGAGCAGCATCGAGCCGTGGCCGGCCGACAGCACAAAGCGGTCGCGGTCGGGCCATACCGGATCGGCCGGATCGAATTTCAGGAAACGCGTGAACAGCACCGTCGCCACGTCGGCCATGCCCATCGGCATGCCGGGATGGCCGGATTTTGCCTGCTCGACCGCGTCCATCGCCAGTGCGCGAATGGCGTTGGCCAGGGCGGCATGGGTGACCGGGTTTGCGGCCGCTTGCTCGCGACGCGCTGATTGCGCCACGGCAGCCGTCGACGAAGCCTTTGCGTTCATGGGAAGGGCCTGTTTGCGTGCGGTGGATAGCATGTAAGGCCCTTGAGTCAATCTGAGCGCGCGCTCGCCGGGGCGCCATTCACAGGGTGCATGAAACACGTGGGCAACTTGAGCTTCCGGCGTTGACGAGAGGATCGCGCAGCACGTAAAGTTCTGTGCCTAAGCGTTTGCCTCCGCAGGGCTTTTTTGTGGCGGACCCAGGCGATGACAGACCAAAGCGCAATCGATTCAGCGGTTAAGCGCCTGGCGCTGGCGCTTGACGCGCTCGATGCCGCAGTCGAGCGCCGTCAAGAGGCCGACCGCAATGCGGAGGGGCTGGCGGCGCAGGTGCAGGCGCTCGGCATCGACCGCACGCAACTCGCCGTCACGCTCGATGGTGAGACCGCCCGCACGCGCCGGCTGGAGACGACCAACCGCGAAATCGCCGAACGGCTGGATGCGGCCATGGCCTCGATCCAGTCGGTCCTAGAGACCAGTGGGTGAGCCGATGGCGGAAGTCCTTGCCAGCATTGCCGGCCGCCAGTTCCGCCTCGCCTGCGAGGACGGGCAGGAGGACCATCTGCAGACGCTGGCCAAGGAGGTCGACGAGCGCATCGCCGGCTTGCGCGGCAAGTTCGGCGAGATCGGCAATACAAGGCTGACGGTGATGGCGGCGCTGATGCTGGTCGATGAATTGGCCGAGACCAACCAGCGCTTGCGCCAGCTGGCGGAGGAGGCGGCCTCGCTACAGGAAGCGCGCGCGACCGACAGCGAACGCGCCCGGCAGGCCTCGGATGCGGTGATCCATGCCTTTAATTCGGCGGCCGAGCGGCTGGAAGGCATTACCAGGAAACTCAACGCCGCCCACACGACCAGCGTGGCGATCGGGTGACTCTTTCACCTCTCCCCGTTTGCGGGGAGAGGTCGGAACGCGAAGCGTTCCGGGTGAGGGGGCGTCGCCGCGATTCTGAGCGCCCCGGAAATGCCCCTCACCCGGCTCGCATCTCGCTTACCGCTCGTTGCTCGCCACCCTCTCCCCGCACGCGGGGAGAGGGACGCAAGTGGCGCTTGCCTCGCAGAACCACTACATTGCGCCTGCGGGGCTGCGAGGTGCGACAGAGACACATTCCCCGGGGCCTTACGATCCCAACGGGAGCTGTCCCTGGCCGAGCTCGTGGGTTCGGTCATATGGCGCCCACCTACTTATGTAGGTTCCCGGGATCACGCTCTGACGGCCATTGCGGCTCCGCACTCTTTCACCAATGTCCGACATCACCGAAATGCAATCGCCGAAAGCTGCCCTCCGCGCCGAAGCCTTGGCGAAACGCGACGCCATGCCAGCGGAATTGCGTGCGGCTGCCGCCGAAGCGATTGCCGCGCGCGGGTACCCTCTTGAGGTAACGCCCGCCATGATCGTCTCCGGCTTTATGCCGCTGAAGAGCGAGATCAATCCGCTGCCGCTGCTGCGCAAGCTGGCCGAGGCCGGTGCCCAGTTGGCGCTGCCGGCGATTGACGGGCGCGGCAAGCCGCTGCTCATGCGCGCCTACGCTTTCGGCGACGAGTTTGCGCGCGGGCAGTGGGGCATCCGCGAACCCAAGCCCGAGGCGGCGGAGGTCGCGCCCGATATCCTCATCGTGCCGCTCGCCGCCTTCGACCGTGCCGGCCACCGCATCGGCTATGGCGCCGGCTATTACGACATGACGATCAATGCGCTGCGGGCGAAAAAGCCGGTCACCGCCGTGGGCATTGCTTTCGCGGCGCAGGAAATTCCCCGGGTTCCCGCCACGGAGCGCGACGAGCGGCTCGATCTCGTGCTAACGGAGCGCGAGGTGATCGATTTCGGCAGGCGTTGAACGGCATGCGAATTCTTTTTGTCGGCGATGTAGTAGGCCGCAGCGGGCGCACGGCGATCAACGAGCGCCTGCCGAAGCTGATCGCCGACTGGAAACTCGATCTCGTCGTGGTCAACGGCGAGAACGCCGCCGGCGGCTTCGGCATCACCGAAGCGATCTACAACGAACTGATCGACGCCGGCGCCGACGCCATCACGCTCGGCAATCATTCCTGGGATCAGCGCGAGGCGCTGGTCTTCATCGAGCGCGCGCCGCGCCTGATCCGGCCGGTGAACTATCCCAAGGGCACGCCCGGGCGCGGCGCCGCGCTGATCGGCACCAAGAACGGCAAGCGCGCGCTGATCGTCAACGCCATGGGCCGCATCTTCATGGACGCGCTCGACGATCCGTTTCCCGCGGTCGAGCACGAACTCACGGCCTGTCCGCTCAAGTCCGCCGCCGACGCCATCATCGTCGACATGCATTGCGAAGCGACCAGCGAGAAGCAGGCGATGGGCTTTTTCTGCGACGGCCGCGTGAGCCTGGTGGTCGGCACCCACACGCATTGTCCGACCGCGGATCACCGCATCATGCCGGGGCAAACGGCCTTCGTCTCCGACGTCGGCATGACCGGGGATTTCGAGTCGGTCATCGGCATGAACAAGGACGAGCCGCTCAACCGCTTCCTGCGCAAGATTCCGGGTTCGAAATTCGAGCCGGCCTCGGGCCCCGCCACGCTCTGCGCGATTGCCGTGGAAACCGACGATGCCTCAGGGCTTGCCGCACGCGTTGCTGCCGTGCGCCTCGGCGGCATTTTGGAACAGGCGCAGCCGGGTTTTTGGGAGTGACTTGACCCGTCATCCTGAGGCGGCCGCCAACGGGTCCGCGCGAAGCGCGGCCCGATGATAAACTCCGCGGCCCTCGAAGGATGAACGGCCCGGGCTGTCATCCTTCGAGGCGCGCCTTTCGGCGGGCACCTCGGGATTACGGTATGTAGTTTATTTTCTCCCGCTGCCGTCCTATATAGCCGCCCGCACCAACCGACGAACTCATCGCCCATGGCCGGCCATTCCCAGTTCAAGAACATCATGCACAAGAAGGGGCGCGCGGATAAAGCGCGCTCCGCGCTGTTCGGCAAGCTGGCGCGCGAAATCACGGTGGCGGCCAAGCTCGGCATGCCCGATCCGGCATTCAATCCGCGCCTGCGCGCCGCCATCCTCGCCGCCCGCGCCGAAAACATGCCGAAGGACAATATCGAGCGCGCCATCAAGAAGTCACAAGGCGCCAACTCGGAAAATTACGACGAGATCCGCTACGAAGGTTATGGGCCGGGCGGCGTGGCAGTGGTCGTCGAAGCCTTGACCGACAACCGCAACCGCACCGCCGGCGAGGTGCGCGCGATCTTCGCCAAGAACGGCGGCAACCTGGCCGAGACCGGTGCGGTGTCATTCATGTTCGATCATGTCGGCGTGGTCGAATACGACGCCAAGGTGGGAACCGCCGACGCGATGCTGGAGGCGGCGATCGAGGCCGGCGCCGAGGACGTCGTCTCGGGTGACGACGGCCACCAGATCTTCACCACGCCCGAGACGTTGAGCGATGTGGCCAAGGCGCTGGAAGCCAAATTCGGCGAGCCGCGCAAGGCGGCGCTGTTGTGGAAGCCGCAGAACACGGTTTCGGTCGACGACGAGGCGGGCGAGAAAGTCTTGAAGCTGATCGAGTCGCTGGACGAAAGCGACGACGTGCAGAATGTCTACGCCAATTTCGAGGTGTCGGACGCGCTGGTCGCGAAGATGAGCGCTTAAACCTCAGCGATAGGCGTCGAGGAAATTCGGCACAGCGATCCAGTCGAGCATGGCGCCGTCGTTTTGCAGCAGCGCGTGCATGCGGCGGTCCTCTTCGGTCTTGAGATCGACGCCGAGATGGGTGCCGAGCTTGCGCCCATGCAGCACGATGGTGTTGCCGATCGGCTGGCGCTCGGCGTTGTAGGCCTTCAGCGCCGCATCGATGTCGTCGTGGCTGCCGAGATGCTTGGCCAGCGCCTGCGCGTCGGTGCCGGCTTTGGCCATGCCGAAGCCCATATGCGGCCTTGCATTCGCCGCGGCGTCGCCGACCATGGCGACGCGGCCGAACACGATTGACGGCGCGGTGAAGTCGTAGATCGGCGTGATGAACGGCTGCTTGATCTTCATCAGGCAGTCGAGCAAAGCCTCCGGCAGGATATCGCGCGCGTCCTTGTGCATCGCGGCGATCAGATCCTTGCGCACCAGCGGCGGCGGCACCGAATATTCGTGCTGCACGCCGTTCTCATCGACGCACATGTCGCGCAGTTGCGCGGCATCGGCGACGCGATACCAGATGAAATTGTAGCGGCGCCTGCCGGGCGTCAGATCGTCGTTGAAACCGGCGATCGGATAGCCGATCACCTGCTGGCGTTCCGGCAAATAGAAGGTGAACAGCGGATAGATGCTGCGCAGCGTCTCGGGCGCAAGATCGGCCTCGTTGGGGGCGCCGCGCCAGATGTAGTAGCCGGCATAGATCGGCTGGACTTCGGGCGCCATCTGTCCGCGCACGCTCGATCGGATGCCGTCGCCGCCAACGAGAATGTCGGCATGTTCGACACGGCCGCCGGAAAATTGCACGCGCACGCCGCGCTCGTCCTGGTCGACGCGCTCGAAATTCCACCCGAGATGGTAACGCAACTCATCGATGGTCGCGCGCAACAGGCGCTGCAGCCGGTCCCAGGAGGTGAGGATCTGCCGCAAAGGGCGCTCCTCGGTCACGCGGCCGGCGCGATCGATGGCGATGCGCTTGGGCACTTCGACGCCGAGGTCGGCGGTGCCGGCGCCGCTGGCTTCCAGCGCCTCCAGCAATTCCGGGTGGCCGGTGATGCCGGCGCCGCGGCCGATCAGTTCGACACGCGAGCGCTCATAGACGTCGACCTCCCAACCGATCCGGCGCAGGAAGGCCGCGGAAAACAGCCCCGACATCGAGCCGCCAATGATGACGGCGCGCCGCTTACCGCGACGATTTGATGAAAAAGAACCCGGCATTGCGCTGCAATTCTACTGCAATAACGCCGCATATTCCGAGTCCGCCAAGGTTGCGTCATCGTGGCTTGCCCCGTTTGGGCATTGCGCCCACTGGCTTCTAGGCGCGGGCCTGTCCCGGGGCTATCAACGGGGCCATGGTCGGGCATCCAATTCGCATCCTCGGCATCGACCCGGGGCTCCGCCGCACCGGCTGGGGCCTGATCGAGGCCGACGGCAACCGCTTGATCTTTGTCGCCTGCGGCTCGGTGGAAAGCAGCGAGCGCGCCGAGCTCGGCGTGCGGCTGGTGGCGATCCATGACGGGCTCTGCAAGGTGATCGAAGAATTCCAGCCGCACGAAGCGGCCGTCGAGACGACCTTCGTCAATGCCAGCGGGTCGGCGACGCTCAAGCTCGGCCAGGCGCGCGGCGTCGCCATGCTGGTGCCGGCGCGCGCCGGGCTTGTCGTCGCGGAATACGCGCCCAATGTGATCAAGAAAACCGTGGTCGGCGCCGGCCACGGCGAGAAGGCCCAAGTTCGCATGATGATCGGTGTGCTGCTGCCGAAGGCCGATCCGCAGAGCGAGGACGCCGCCGACGCGCTGGCCATTGCGGTGTGCCACGCGCATCACCGGACGAGCGTGATAATGAAATTGAGGGTGGCGGCGCGATGATCGGTAAGCTCAAAGGCGTGATCGATAGCTACGGCGCCGATTACGTCATCCTCGACGTCGGTGGCGTCGGCTATCAGGTGCATTGTCCGGCGCGCACGCTGCAAGCGCTGCCGGCGCCGGGAGAGGCCGCTACGCTGTCGATCGACACGCATGTGCGCGAAGACCAGATCAAGCTGTTCGGTTTCTTGACCGACATGGATCGCGAATGGTTCCGCCTGCTGCAGACGGTGCAAGGCGTCGGCGCAAAGGTGGCGCTCTCGGTGCTGAGCACGCTGAAGACGTCCGATCTCGCTACTGCCGTCGCCATGCGCGACAAGGCGGCGGTGGCGCGCGCGCCGGGCGTCGGGCCGAAGGTGGCCGAGCGCATCGTGACGGAACTGAAGGACAAGGCGCCGGAATTCGCCGCGCTCGATCCGGCGGTGATCAAGCTTTCCGGCGCCCTCGAGGAACGACGCGCGCCCAAGCCCGTGATGGATGCGGTTTCCGCGCTGGTCAATCTCGGCTATGGCCAGCCGCAGGCCGCCGCCGCCATCGCCGCGGCCACCCGCAATGCCGGCGAGGGTGCCGACACCGCGGTGCTGATCCGTCAGGGGCTGAAGGAACTCGCTAAATAGCGTATCGGATTGTTATGCCACTCACCGAGAAAGACCGCGAATTGATCGCCGCCGCGACCAAGGCCATCGAGGGCCGCTATCGCAATGAATGGCAGGAAGTCGGCGCCGCCATGCGCACGCGCGACGGCCGCATCGTCACCGGCGTCAATATCGACGCCTATGTCGGGCGCGGCGCGGTCTGCGCGGAAGCCATAGCCATTGGCCGCGCCATCACCGAGACCGGCGACAAGGGCATCGACACCATCGTCGCCGTGCGCCACCCCAAGCCGGGCGAACCCGGCCGCATCGCGGTGGTGAGCCCCTGCGGCACCTGCCGCGAATTGATCCACGACTACGACGCCAAAGCGCGGGTGATCGTGCCGAACGGGCCGGAGCCGACCGTCGCGACCATCGGCGAATTGCTGCCGAATAAATACCGGCGGGGCATGACGTGAGCCGAAACCCGCGCCTGATGGCGGCCGACGCGCGCGACGACGACGTCGACGCTTCGTTGCGTCCGCAGCGGCTCATCGAATTCATCGGCCAGGAAAAAGCGCGCGCCAATCTTGCCGTTTTCATCGAGGCCGCCGCCGCGCGCAAGGAAGCGCTCGACCACGTCCTGTTCGTCGGCCCGCCGGGCCTCGGCAAGACCACGCTGGCGCAGATCGTCGCGCGCGAACTGGGCGTCAACTTCCGCGCCACCTCCGGACCGGTGATCGCCAAAGCCGGCGATCTCGCCGCGCTGCTCACCAATCTCGAGCCGCGCGACGTGCTGTTCATCGACGAGATCCACCGGCTCAATCCGGCGGTGGAGGAAATCCTCTATCCGGCGATGGAGGACTACCAGCTCGATTTGATCATCGGCGAGGGGCCAGCGGCACGCTCGGTCAAGATCGATCTCTCACCCTTCACTTTGATCGGCGCCACCACGCGCGCCGGGTTGATCACCAATCCGCTGCGCGACCGCTTCGGCATTCCGGTGCGGCTGAATTTCTATTCCGAAAGTGAGCTGGAACAGATCGTCAATCGCGGCGCGCGCGTGCTCGGCATCGGCATGACCGCCGATGGCGCCAACGAGATCGCGCGCCGCGCCCGCGGTACCCCGCGCATTGCCGGACGCCTCTTACGCCGGGTGCGCGACTTCGCCCACGTCGACGGCGTCAAGCAGATCGACCGCCGCGTCGCCGACCGTGCGCTCTTGGCGATGGAGGTCGATGCCAGCGGGCTCGATGCCATGGACCGGCGCTATCTGACCACCATTGCGGAAAGCTACGGCGGCGGGCCGGTAGGGGTCGACACGCTCGCGGCGGCGCTGTCGGAGCCGCGCGACGCTATCGAGGACATCATCGAGCCGTTCCTGATCCAAAAGGGTTTCATCCAGCGCACCCCGCGCGGACGGCTGGCCACCGCGCATGCCTTCAAGCATCTCGGCCTCGCCGAACCGCAACGCGACACGAGCCAGTTCGGGTTGTTTTCCGGAGACGATGAATGAGCGAGCGAGTCATCAGCGTGGTGGCCGCTCTCATCCGCGACAATGCCGGACGCGTGCTGCTGGCGCGCAAGCGCGGTACCGCGGCCTTCATGCAGCCGGGCGGCAAACGTGACCAAGGCGAGAGCGACGTTGCCGCGCTGTCGCGCGAAGTCGTCGAGGAACTGGGCTGTTGCGTTGACCGAAACACCGCTCGCTCGCTCGGTGTTTTTGATTGCGCCGCGGCGAACGAGCCCGGATTTCAGGTGCGCGCCGCTGTCTATGCGGTGAGCGTCGTTGGGACGATCCGGCCGCAGGCCGAAATCGATCAGGTCATTTGGGTCGATCCAAAGGCGCTGCCTGATCTACCGCTCGCGCCGCTGACGCGCGATCATGTGCTGCCGCTGGCGGCGCGCTGAGCCGGCGCACGATGCAAATCCAGTTCGGGTTGTTCGAAGAAGAGTAGGCCATGAAAACCATGCAAGGCGGCTGTCATTGCGGCAACGTGCGATTCAAGGTCACCGCCGATCTCGATAACGTCACCGTGTGCAACTGCTCGATCTGCAGCAAGAAGGGTATTTTGCATCTGATCGTACCGCCCGAGCAGTTCGAGTTGCTCAGCGGCAAGGACGATCTCGCCACCTACTCGTTCAATACCGGCGTTGCCAAGCACACGTTCTGTCGCGTATGCGGCATCCATCCGTTCTACGTGCCGCGCTCCGATCCCGACAAGATCGACGTCAATGCGCGCTGCATCGACGACATCGACCTTGGCGCGCTTGAGCTGAAATATTTCGACGGCCAGCACTGGGAACAAGCGATGGGCGAGAGGGTGCCGTGGCGATGAACGCGCTCGATGGCGAAATACACCACGGCAAGCACTATCAGCCGGTGCGGGTCTATTACGAGGATACCGATTTCTCAGGCATCGTGTACCACGCGAGCTATCTGCGCTTCATGGAGCGCGGCCGCACCAATTACCTGCGCCTGATCGGCGCCAATCATCATGAACTGTTCGCGCAGGCCGAAAAGGAAACGCCCGGCTTTTCCTTCGTCGTGCGGACGATGACGATCGACTATCTCAAGCCCGCGGTCATGGACGACGTGCTCACCGTCGTCACCACGCCGGCGGAGGTCAAGGGCGCTTCTGCCACTCTGAGGCAGTCGGTCATGCGTGGCGACGAAACCCTGGTCACCGCCGACGTGCGC
Source organism: uncultured Alphaproteobacteria bacterium (assembly GCA_963810255.1). Lineage (GTDB taxonomy): Bacteria > Pseudomonadota > Alphaproteobacteria > Rhizobiales > Xanthobacteraceae > Pseudolabrys. The sequence goes on from CAWEMT010000004.1 coordinate 288,636, forward strand.
TTTGCCTTTGTCTCCGGCGGGCGGGCAAGGCCGATCCCGAAGCCTTTGCGCATCGCCATGAAGGCGGACCAGGAAACGGGCGGCGGTGCCTGATCGCGCGTGCTAACCTGCCGACGTCATGCCCGATCATCACTTTGCATTGTTTGGGACCGCCATCGGCGCCTGCGCGCTGATCTGGAGCGGCCGCGGCGTCGCCGGCGTGCAATTGCCGGAGAAGAATAAAGATGCGACGCGCGCGCGTGTTGCGGCGCTTTGCCGGCGCGGGCGAGGAAACGCCGCCGGCGACCATGCAGCGCGCGATCGAAGATATCGTCGCGTTGCTCGCCGGTGAGCCGCGCGATCTCAACGGCATCGCGATCGACGACGCTGGACTGCCGGAGTTCAATCGGCGGGTCTATGCGATCGCGCGGACGATTCCGCCCGGCGCGACCATGACCTATGGTGAGATTGCCGAACGCCTCGGCGACAAGGCCTTGGCGCGCGAGGTCGGCCGGGCGATGGGCGAGAATCCAACGCCGATCATCATGCCTTGCCATCGGGTCTTGGCGGCGGGCGGCAAGAGCGGCGGATTCTCGGCATCAGGCGGCGTGGTCACCAAGCTGCGTCTGCTGACCATCGAAGGCGCGCAGCCGGGCGGGCCGACTTTATTCGATCATTTGCCGCTGGTTGCGGCGCACCGCCGCGGGTAACGCCGCCATCGACGCACGCTGCGGACTCATGTAAACGCCATTTACATGAAATGGGGCAGACACGCCGGGCCGCGCAGCTATCACCATGGCAACCTCAAAGAAGCCTTGGTGCGCGCGGCGTTGGAACTGATCGCGGAGAAGGGGCCGGCCGGCTTCACCTTCGCCGATGCGGCGCGTTGGGCGGGAGTGAGCCCGGCCGCGCCCTATCGGCATTTCCGCGACCGCGATGCGCTGATGGCGGACGTGGCGCGGCGCGGCTTCGATGAATTTACCGCCGCGCTGGCCAAGGCCTGGGACGAAGGCCGGCCGGATGTGATGAGCGCTTTCGACCGCTTGGGGAAAACCTATCTCGACTTCGCCAAGCGCGAGCCCGCCTACTATTCGGCCATGTTCGAGGCCGGTGTTCCGCTCGATGCCGATCCACTGCTGCGCGAAGCGGGCGAGCATGCTTTCGGCGTCTTGCGCTCCGCCGCCGAGAAACTGGTGGCGCTCATGCCGGCGCCAGGGCGGCCGCCGGCGCTGATGGTGGCACTGCACATCTGGTCGATGACGCACGGCATCGCGTCGCTGTTTGCGCGCGGCGATGCCGCCCGGCGCACGCTGCCGATGCCGCCGGAGGAACTGCTCGAGGCCGCCGTGTTGATCTACTTACGCGGACTCGGCCTTACGGCAAGCTGAATGCCGATTTCCTCTAGCCGATGAATAAGCGGGATCGGACCCACCTCACCACGCGAAGGCCGCGTTGAAGTTCAGTGCCTCTTCTTTTTCGCCGCCGAGCAGCGTTGTTCGCATGCTCTCATGCAAAAGTCGTGGCCGCTGCCGTGACTGTTCGCGCATTTACCGATGCAGAAATTGCTGCAATCGACCGCGAATGCGGGTGCTGAAAAACTGGCCCACGCTGCAAAAGCTACGGCGGCAATGATCAATTTCCACATGATGTTTCTCCCCCCTGTGAATGTTCCGTGACGACCAGCCCATTGCGACCGCCAAGTCTCCTTCGTTGAACAAGTCCACTTCCTTGAATTGCAGTGCCCACCCAGCGCGGCGACCGGTCGCAGTTTAGGCCAGCGATTTTCGAGCGCCAACTACGTCAGGGGTGCCTCGCAAAGTCTCCGCCGACGCTTATGTGAAGCCTCTTGACATCCCGCTACCGCGCCACTATCCATGTAAATGTTATTTACATTCACGCGAGGCCAACAATGCCTATCACCGCAAAGCTCGACGAATTCGGCAAACCGGCCTGGATCGCGCTGATCGTCCTCGGGTTCATGGCCTGGTGGCCGCTGGGCCTGGCCGTCCTCGCCTTCACAATATGGAGTGGAAGAATGGGATGCGGATATCACGGCGGCTCCGACCGCTGGCAGCACAAGATGGAGCGCATGCAGCGCAAGATGGACTGGATGCGTTCGCGCATGAGCGGCGGGCCGTGGAGTTCGGCGCCGTCGAGCGGCAATCACGCCTTCGACGAATACCGCACCGACACGTTGCGCCGGCTGGAAGAGGAGCAACGCGAATTCCGCGAGTTCCTGCAGCGGCTGCGCTTCGCCAAGGACAAGACCGAGTTCGATGCGTTCATGGCGGAACGCCGTGACCGGCCAGCGCCCGAGGCGAACCCGCCGCAGACAAACTAAGCCCACGCAGTCCCCTCGCGCGAAACGGCCGTCCGCCTGTCCCCGAGGCGGGCGGCCGTCCTTTCTTGGATCGGGGATCAGGCGTTTGATTCCTGTCACCTGATCCCTGAATGCTAACGCATTCTTAACCACAATCAGCGCTGGTTACGGATAACAAACACCGGTCTTGCGCCCTAGTTTGGCCAAGTTTCGCGGGGATTTCGTAGCGTCTGCCGGTGGCGGGACGAGTTTTCGCGAAACATTCGGTTTTCAGCTGAGCGCGTGAGCGGTATCGCCCGACGCGCCGGTATGGTCCGAGCATTGTACCCGCGCCGGTTTGACCGACTTGAACCGGATCGCGCGGAAAGGACGTGCCCATGAATCCTGCCGATGTGGCACAGTCGGTGCTCCCGCTGACATCCTCCGACCTCTCGCTTTTCACGCTGTTCTGGCACGCCCATTGGATCGTTAAGTCGGTCATGGTCGGGCTTCTGATTTGCTCGGTCTGGGTCTGGGCGATCGCGATCGACAAGACGGTGCTTTTTACCCGCACGCGCCGGGCCATGGACCGCTTCGAGCAGGCGTTCTGGTCAGGCGAGTCACTGGAGGAGCTTTACCGCTCGCTCTCCTCGCGGCCGACCCATTCGATGGCGGCGCTGTTCGTCGCGGCGATGCGGGAATGGAAGCGCAGCTTCGAGGGCAGCGCGCGCTCGTTCGCTGGCCTACAGATGCGGATCGAGAAGGTGATGGAGGTGACCATCGCCCGCGAGGTCGAGCGGCTGGAAAGGCGTCTTTTGGTGCTGGCCACCGTCGGCTCGGCCGGCCCCTTTATCGGCCTGTTCGGCACGGTTTGGGGCATCATGACCAGCTTCCAGTCGATCGCGGCCTCCAAAAACACCTCGCTGGCGGTGGTGGCGCCGGGTATAGCGGAAGCGCTGTTTGCAACCGCAATAGGCCTTGTCGCCGCCATACCGGCGACCATTTTCTATAACAAGTTCGCCTCCGAGGTGAACAAGCAGGCCCAGCGCCTGGAGGGCTTCGCCGACGAATTCGCCGCCATCTTGTCGCGGCAGATCGACGAGCGCGGATAGGGATCGCGCATGATCCCGAAAAGCATGTCCTCGACCCCGATCGGGGATGGGAGCCGGTTTTCGGATAAGATCATGCGCAGGGAAAAATAATTATGGCCGCCAATGCCGGCACGCCGGTCATCGGACGCAGAAAGCATCATCGCCGCAAGGTGATGAGCGAGATCAACGTCACCCCGATGGTGGACGTGATGCTGGTGCTGCTGATCATCTTCATGGTCTCGGCGCCGCTCTTGACCGTGGGCGTGCCGATCGACCTGCCGCAGAGCCAGGCTAAGAGCCTCGAGCAGGACAAAGAGCCGCTGACCATTTCGGTCACCGACAAGGAAAAGATTTTCCTGCAGAACGCCGAAATCTCCGTCGACGATCTGGTGCCCAAGCTGCAGGCCGTTGCGGAGGCGCGCGGCGGCACCAACGCGCGCGTATACGTGCGCGGCGATAAAAAAGTCGACTACGGTACCATGATGAAGGTGATGGGACGGCTGTCGGCGGCCGGCTTCCATCGGGTGGCCTTGGTCACCGAATTCGAGCAGGGCTCGAAGTAATGGAGTTCAAATCGGCCACGGCGATTTCGGGCGGGCTGCACGCGGCTGTGCTGCTGTGGGCGATGATTTCTTTTTCCGGGCATCGGTTGGAAGCAACGCCCGTGGATTCGCTGCCGGTCGATCTGGTGAGCGAGAAGCAATTCTCCGAGCTGACCAAAGGCATCAAAGAGGCCCCCAAGCCGGTCGAAAAGCCCAAGCCGCTGGTCGAAAAGAAGGGCGAGCCCAAGCCGATTACGGCCGCGGACATCGTCGCCAAGCTCACGCCCAAGAAGGAAATCAAGGCGACGGCCGAAAAGCCGCCGGAGCCGAAAGCCGATCCGATCGCCGAGAAGATCAAGAAAGAACAAAAAGAAGAGAAGAAGCATGAGGCGAAGGCCGAGCCGAAGCCGCTGCCGCCAAAACGGCCCGAGCCTAAGCCGCAACCCAAGTTCAGTCCCGACAAGATCGCCGCCTTGCTCGACAAGCGCGCGCCGCAGCGCGACGCCATCACCGGCAACGATCTCAATCCGACGCCGACGCTGGGAACGGCGCTGGGCAATGCCAGCAAGCTGTCACAATCGGAGATCGATGCGCTGCGCGCCCGCTTGATGGCGCTGTGGAATCCACCGGTCGGCATCCAGAACCCGGACGAGTATGTCGTGCGCGTCCGCATTCAGATCGGCCGCGATGGCCGCTTGACTGCGCCGCCAGTCGTATTGTCCAGCGGGCATGGTCAGATCTTTGTCGCGGCGCGCGACAGCGCGGTGCGCGCGGTGTTTCGCGCCCAACCCTTCGACATGCTCAAGCCCGAACATTACGACACCTGGAAGGATATCGAAGTGACGTTCGACCCCAGAGACATGTTTCGCGGCTAACCGATGAGACCAATGACAATCAGATGAAACAATCAATTCCATATCCGGCGTTCGCATTGCCGAGCGGTGGAGCGCGCCTCAATCGTCGCCGTCTGCTCACCGGCGTTGGCGCCGGCGCGCTGGCTGCGCTCGCGATCCGGCCGGCCGATGCGGTGCTGCGCCTCGACGTCACGCAGGGCAATCCTCAGCCAATGCCGATTGCGCTGCCCGACTTTCTCCCCGGCACGGCGGGCGAGGGCGAGACCGCGCACAACATCACCGCCGTCATCACCAACAACCTGCAGCGCAGCGGGCTGTTTGCGCCGATCAACCCGCAGGCCTTCGTCGAGCGCATCTCCAACAGCGACGCCGTTCCGCGCTTCGCCGATTGGCGCGTGATCAATGCGCAGGCGTTGGTCACCGGCCGCATCACCCGGCAGGGCGACGGGCGGCTCAAGGCGGAATTCCGGCTGTGGGACGTCTTTGCTGGCCAGCAGCTCGACGGCAAACAGTATTTCACCACGCCCGATAATTGGCGGCGCATCGCCCACATCATCTCCGACGCGATCTATGAAACGCTCACCGGCGAGAAGGGCTATTTCGACAGCCGCATCGTGTTTGTGGACGAGACCGGCCCCAAACAGCAGCGCGTGAAGCGGCTCGCCATCATGGACCAGGACGGCGCCGGTGTGCGCTATCTCACGCGAGGCGACGAATTGGTGCTCACGCCGCGCTTCAATCCCTCGACGCAAGAGATCACCTATATGTCCTACGGGAAGGGCGATCCGCGCGTCTACCTGCTCAACATCGAAACCGGCCAACGCGAGATCGTCGGCAATTTTCCCGGCATGACCTTTGCCCCGCGATTTTCGCCCGACGGCCAGCGCGTGATCATGAGCCTGCAACAGGGCAGCAACGCCAACCTGTTTGTGATGGATTTGCGCTCCAAGCAGACCACGCGCCTCACCGAAACGCCCGCCATCGACACCGCGCCGTGCTACTCGCCGGATGGCAGCCGCATCTGCTTCGAAAGCGACCGCGGAGGTACCCAGCAAATCTATGTCATGGCGGCCAGTGGCGGCCCGGCGCAGCGCATCAGTTTTGGCGAGGGCCATCACTCGACGCCGGTGTGGTCGCCGCGCGGCGACTACATCGCCTTTACTGGACAGGCGCGCGGACAATTCTCGATCGGCATCCTCAAGCCGGACGGCTCGGGCGAGCGCATCCTGACGCAAGGCTTCCACAATGAGGGACCGACCTTCGCGCCGAACGGCCGCGTGCTGATGTATTTCAGCGATCCCGGCCGCGGCCCCTCGCTCTATACAATCGACATTACCGGCCGCAATCTGCTGCGCGAGCCGACGCCCAGCTTTGCTTCGGATCCGGCCTGGTCGCCGCTATTGTCGTGACCCGCATGACCGCGGAAAACGGCAGCCGGCTTGCGGAAAAGTTCGTGCGCCAACACGAAGTCGCCTTGTTCACTAAGCATTAACCACCAGAAATGGTTTACCGTTTAGCGACAGTTTTAGTGGCGTTGTGCAAGGTTCGATCAAGGTTGATGGAACGTTCGTTTAACGAACGCGCTGTTAGACCGGCTGCTAACCGGTCAAAGCGTGTGGATGGAGGCCCCGAAATGGTCAATCTCAGGCAAATCGTGCGCGGCGCGCACATCGCGGCGTTGCTCGCCGTGGCGCTGGCCGTCTCGGCCTGCGCCAACAGAGCAGCCGAAAACGCACAGGCGAATGCCGGCGCCCAGGCGTCGCCCGGCAGCCAGCAGGACTTCGTGGTCAATGTCGGCGATCGCGTGTTCTTCGAAACCGACTCGAGCGAGTTGACGACACAGTCGCGCGCCACGCTCGATAAGCAGGCCCAGTGGCTCAATACCTATAGTCAGTACAGCCAGTTCACCGTCGAAGGCCACGCCGACGAGCGCGGAACGCGCGAATACAATATCGCGCTCGGCGCGCGCAGGGCGCAGGCGGTGCGCAATTATCTGGTCTCGCGCGGCATCGCCGTCAACCGCATTCGTACGATCTCCTACGGTAAGGAACGTCCGGTCGCGGTCTGCGACGATATTTCCTGCTGGTCGCAGAATCGCCGCGCGGTCACCGTGCTCGGCGTCAGCTCGTAGGGTAAAGCGTCTTTAAGCATGTCGGGTCGGCGCCGATCGCGGCGCCGGCGGGCCTGCCCAGGCGGCGTAGATTCGATTGCCGCTTGCCAATCCTGAAAAATCGCGAAAGGGTTCCTTCCTGGCGGGTTGGCTTAGCGCCATCCGGAGTTGGGGAGGCGACACTATGCCCTGCGTGCGCGCGTCGATTGCGCCAAGTTTTGCGACCCTTGCGGTCAGCTTGGCGCTGGCAGGTTGCGGGCAGAGCAACACCTACGTCGCGCCGCCGCCGCCGAAGGTGACGGTGGCGCCGCCGGTGCAGCGCGCCGTCACGCTTTACCTCAATGCCACCGGCAATACCGCCGCCGTCAACACCGCCGATCTGGTGGCGCGCGTACCCGGCTTCGTGCAGACCATCAATTATGAGGACGGCGCCTTGGTGAAGAAGGGCACGCTCCTTTTCACCATCGAGCCGGAATCGTACGAACTCAAGGTAAAGCAGTCGCAGGCCGCCGAGGTTGCTGCCGGCGCCACGCTCAAGCAGGCGCAGGCCGACTTCCAGCGGCAAACCACATTGGCCGCGCAAGGCAATGCCTCCAAGGCGACGCTCGACACCTCGACGGCTACCCGCGACAGCGCCCAAGCCAATCTGCAGCAGGCGGAAATCAACACTAAGCTCGCCGCCATCAATTACGGCTACACCAACGTGGCCGCGCCATTCGACGGCACCGTGACCGCGCGCAAGGTCTCGGTCGGCGACTATGTCGGCGCCAATTCCGCGCCCACCGTCTTGGCGACCATCGTCCAGTCCGACCCGATCTATGTGAACTTCAACGTCGACGAACAGGATGTAATCCGGATCCGCGAGCAGATTCGGGAGCGCGGCCTGACGCCGGAAGACCTCAAGAAGGTGCCGGTCGAGGTCGGTTTGCAGACCGAGGAGGGCTATCCGCATAAGGGCCATCTCGACTACGCCTCGCCCACCGTCGATTCCTCGACCGGCACGCTCGCCGCGCGGGCCGTTCTGGACAATCCCAAGCGCGTTCTGTTGCCCGGCATGTTCGTGCGCGTTCGCGTGCCACGAAGTGAAATGAGCAAGGCTCTGCTTGTGCCCGACAGCGCGCTCGGCAGCGATCAAGGCGGCCGCTATTTGCTGGTGGTCAATAAGGACAACGTGGTCGAGCAGCGTGAGGTCCAGGTCGGCCAGCGCGAAGGCACGTTGCGCGTGATCGACAAAGGGCTGACGCCCGGCGACCGCGTCATCGTCAACGGGTTGCTGCGCGCCGTCCCCGGCCAGAAGGTCGACCCGCACACAGCGGCTGACTCGGCCGCCGCGAAGTAACGGCAGCGCCATGATCTCGAAATTTTTCATCGAGCGCCCGGTCCTTGCCAACGTCATCGCGATTTTGACGATCGTGCTCGGGGCGGTCGCCTTGCTCAATCTACCGGTGGCGCAATATCCCGACGTCGTGCCGCCGACCGTGCAGGTGACGACGCGTTATCCCGGTGCCAGCGCGCGCACCGTCATCGACACCGTGGCGTTGCCTATCGAGCAGCAGGTCAACGGCGTCGAGGGCATGCTCTACATGCAGTCCTATGCCTCCGCTGACGGCTCCTACAATCTGACGGTGACCTTCAACATCGGCACCGATCTGAATTTCGCGCAGGTGCTGGTGCAAAACCGCGTGTCGAGCGCGCTGTCGTCGCTGCCGCAAGCGGTGCAGACGCAGGGCGTGGTGGTGCAGAAGAAGTCAACCGCGATCCTGCAAATCGTCACGCTCACCTCGCCGCAAGCGCGCTACGACAGCCTCTATCTGTCGAACTACGCCAACATCAACCTCAAGGACGAATTGGCCCGGCTGCCCGGCGTCGGCAACGTCGTCGTGTTCGGCGCCGGCCAATACGCCATGCGCGTCTGGCTCGATCCCGCCAAGCTGAAGGCCCGCAGCCTCAACGTGCAGGACGTTATCGGCGCGCTGCAGCAGCAGAATTCGCAAGTTACCGCCGGCCAGATCGGCATGCCACCGGCGCCCGACAATGTGGCGTTCCAGTACACCTTGAATGTCGAAGGACGGCTCGACGATCCGAACCAGTTCGCCAATGTCATCGTCAAGACCGGCTCGGCCGGCGAGATAACGCGCGTGCGCGATATCGGCCATGTCGAGCTCGGCGCTCAGACCTATGGGCAGGTGTTTTCGCTCGACGGCAAGCCGTCGGCCGGCGTCGCCGTGTTCCAGGCGCCCGGCGCCAACGCGCTCACCGTCGCTACCGAGGTGAAGAAACGCATGGTCGAGCTTGCGCGCGCGTTTCCGCAGGGGCTTTCCTATGACGTTCCCTTCGACACCACCGTCTTCGTGAAGGCCTCGATCGAGGAAGTCTACAAGACGCTGTTCGAGGCCGGCATCTTGGTGCTCATCGTCATCCTGGTCTTCCTGCAGGACTGGCGCGCCATGCTGGTGCCGGCGACGACGGTGCCGGTCACCATTATCGGCGCCTTCGCAGCCATGTGGGCGCTCGGGTTCACCGTCAATTTCGCCACGCTGTTTGCCATCGTGCTGGCGATCGGCATCGTGGTCGACGACGCCATCATTGTCGTGGAAGGCGCCGCCCACAATGTCGACCAAGGCATGGACGGGCCACAGGCGTCGATCCGCGCCATGCAGATTCTGTTTGGGCCGATCGTCGGCATCACCCTGGTGCTGCTGTCGGTGTTTTTGCCGGCGGCCTTCCTGCCCGGACTGACCGGCAAGATGTACGCGCAATTCGCCCTCGTGATCGCGGCGACCGCGCTGATCAGCGCGGTCAACGCGGTGACGCTGAAGCCGACACAATGCGCCTTGTGGCTGCGCCCATCGGTACCGTTCGAGAAACGCAACTTCTTTTTTCGCGGCGTCAATGCGATCTACGCGCGGCTGGAGAAGGCCTATGCCGGGCTAATCGGACGACTGGTCGGGCATTCCGTAATCGTCGCTATTTTGGCGCTCGCCGTCATCGGGGTGACTTTCTTCGGCTTTTCGCGCATCCCGACCGGTTTCATCCCGATCGAAGATCAGGGCTACATGCTGGCGACCGTGCAATTGCCCGACGGCGCCTCGCTGTCGCGTACGCAAAAAGTGCTCGATCAGGTGAACGAAGTTGCGCACAAGGTCCCGGGCGTCGACAAGGTCGTCACCGTCGCCGGCGTGTCGCCGCTCGACAACAGCTCCTCGCTCGCTTCAAGCGGCGTCGCCTACATCATCCTCAAGGACTGGTCGGTGCGCGGCAAGGCGCTCGGATTGTTGCCGATGCTGCAAAATCTCAACCGCGCCATGGGCAGCATCGAGGAGGCGACGGTTCGCGTGCTGCCGCCGCCGCCGATTCAAGGCATCGGCGCCGCCGCCGGCGTCACCATGCAGGTCGAGCTGCATGACAGCAGCTACGATTTCGCCAAGCTGCAAAGCGTCACCGATACCGTCGTCAACAATACCAAATCGCAATCGAGCGTGCTTTTGGCGTTGACTTCGTTCCGCGCCAACGTGCCGCAATATGCCGTCGCCGTCGATCGGGTGAAGGCCGAGTCGCTGCAGGTGACCCTCGATCAGATTTTCAATGCGCTCGCCGGCTATCTCGGCTCGAGCTACGTCAACCAGTTCAGTAAATTCGGGCGCACCTTCCAGGTCTTCGTGCAGGCCGATGCGCGTTACCGGCTGCGTCTTGAGGATGTCCGCAATCTGACGGTGCGCAATGCCGCCGGCAGCATGATCCCGCTTGGCACGATGATCGACATTACCCCGGTCAACGGACCGGCGATGATCAGCCTCTATAATCTCTTCCCGTCAGCGACCATCGTAGCGATGCCGGCGCGCGGCTACTCCACCGGGCAGTTGACCGGCCTGATGGAACAGGTCGCCGCCCGCACATTCCCGCCGCATGTCGCCTCGGAATGGACGGCGATGTCCTACCAGGAGAAGCTGGTCGGCAATCAGATGTTTTTCGTGTTCGCCATGGCGCTGCTGCTGGTCTATCTGGTGCTCGCCGGACAATACGAGAGCTGGTTCCGGCCGCTGGCCGTGATCCTGGCGGTGCCGATCTCGCTGATCGGGCCGGTCGCGGTGATCAAGGCGCTCAACATCGACAACAACCTCTATACCCAGATCGGCATCGTGCTGCTGATCGCGTTGTCGGCGAAGAACGCCATCCTCATCGTCGAATTCGCGCGCGAATTGCGCGAGGCCGGCAAGTCGGTCGTCGAGGCGGCGGTGGAAGCCGCGCGTGCCCGCTTCCGGCCGATCCTGATGACCTCGTTCGCCTTCATCCTCGGCGTGGTGCCGCTGGTGCTGGCGACCGGCGCCGGCGCCAATGCCCGCGCCTCGATCGGCATCACGGTGTTCTCGGGCATGCTGGCCTCGACCTGCCTGGCGGTGCTGTTGGTGCCGTCGTTTTTTGTCATTACCCAGCGCTTTGAGGAATGGCTCGGCACCCGCCGGCAAAGACGCCGGCAGGCCGCGACGGCGGAATGATGGGGCGCTGACGGATTTGCCTCCGTTACCCTGCGACGCCCGTTCGGCCGCGGAACGGGCACTAGCGGCCACATTCTGGTCGTACTCGATTGGCTATGTTAAGCAGCGCGCCGTCATAAACGACTTGGCAACGAATATTGCCGACGATGATATCCATGCATTTCCAAAATCGTTGCATCGCGCTTCAGGCGGCAATTCTTGCCGCCGCGCTGGCTTTGCCGCCCGCGGCTTCGGCGCAGGAACAGCGCCCCGGCCTGTTCGGCAATCTCTTCAGCCGCGGCGAAGACGCGGGGCAGCAGCAGCAAGTTGGTCAAGCGCCGCAAGTCGCGCAGGCCGAGAGCGCCGACGTGTCCACGCGGCTCGACCGCATTGAAAACGCCCTGCGCCAGCTCACCGGCACCATCGAGGATTTGCAGCACCGCAATCAACAGCTGGAGATGCGGTTGCAGCGCCTGCAGGACGATACCGAATATCGCTTTCAGCATTCGGGCAGCGCCGCGCCGTCGCGCGCCATGCCGCAGTCGGCGCCGCCCGGCGCGCCGTTGAACGTGCGTCCCGATCAGCGCTCCGACGTCTTCGATCCCAACGCGCATCCCAGTGCGCCGGGCGCCCCGCGCGTGCTCGGCCGTGAGACGGTGATGGCGCCGCAGGCGAACAATGAGCCGCCGGTCGGCGCTCCGGGCGGACGTAACGCCGGTGCGCCACTCGACCTCACGACGCTCAACGATACGCAGCAGCGCGAGCCGGCCTACCGCACGCCGGTCTATGGCACGCCGGTGCTGGCGCAGCCGCCGGGACAAGGGTCGCCGCCGCGCGGCAATGCCAACGGCGAGCAGTTGGCGACCCTGCCGCCGTCGGCCGCGCCGAAGGATGAATACGACCTGGCCTACGGCTACGTGCTGCATAAAGACTATGCGCTGGCCGAGCAGGCCTTCCGCGATTTCCTCAAGCGCCACCCGGACGAAAAGCTGGTACCGGATGCGCAATATTGGCTGGGCGAGAGCCTGTTTCAGCGCCAGCGATACCGCGACGCCGCGGAATCGTTCCTCGCGGTCTCGACCAAATATTCGAAGGCCGGTAAGGCGCCCAACGCGTTGCTGCGCCTCGGCCAGTCGCTCGCCGCCATGCATCAGAAGGAAGCGGCCTGCGCCACGCTCGGCGAGGTCGGGCGCAAATATCCGCGCGCGCCCTCAAGCGTGAAGCGCGGTGTTGCGCAGGAACTCAAGCGCGTGCATTGCTAGGGCCGATCCCGAAAAGCTTGTCCTCGGCTTGATCGGGGATGGGTCGCGATCATGCCCGCGCAAACCGCCAAGCCGGTCTCCGCCCGAGAAGCAAAAGCGCTCTTTGCCGGTCTCGACCGTTATCCTGCGCTGGTACTGGCAGTGTCGGGCGGTCCGGACTCGACCGCGCTGATGCTGCTCGCCGCGCGCTGGCAAAAGGGGCTCAAGCGCAAGCCAAAGCTGATCGCAGTTACGGTCGATCACCGGCTGCGTCCGGAATCCAAAGGCGAAGCGGCGGCGGTCAAGCGCCAGGCCAAGGCGCTTGGCCTTGAGCACCACACTTTGCTGTGGCGCGGCGCCAAGCCGGCGACCGGCTTGCAAAAGACCGCGCGAACCGTCCGCTACCGTTTGCTGACGCAAGCCGCCAACAAAGCCGGGGCAGGGGCCGTTCTCACCGCGCACACGCTCGACGATCAGGCCGAGACCGTGCTGATCCGCTTAAGCCGCGGCAGCGGGCTCACCGGCTTGGCGGCGATGCAACGCATTGCGGCTGTGCCGGGGCAGGAAGCTGTCCGCCTCGTTCGCCCACTGCTCGATTTGCCCAAGGCGCGGCTGGTGGCGACCCTCAAGGCCGCCAAAGTCGCCTTCGCTGACGATCCGTCCAACCGCGACCCCCGCTTCACCCGGGCGCGGCTGCGCGGCCTGATGCCCCAGTTGGCGCAGGAGGGCCTGGACGCCCGCCGGCTTGCGCTTTTGGCGCGGCGGCTCAGACGCGCCGACCGGGCGATCGATGCCGCCGTCGCGCGGGCGGAAGCCGAGCTTTCCCGGCCGCACCGGGCGCGCGGCGCCGTCGCCTTTGACGCCGTGAGCTATGCGGCCTTGCCGGCCGAGATTGCGCTGCGCCTCATCGGCCGGGCGCTAGCCAAGGCCGGCGACGAGGGTCCGGTCGAGCTCGGCAAGCTGGAGGACCTGACCGCGGCGCTGGAAGCCGCCCAAAATACCGGAAGTGTGCGCTTCCGGCGCAGCCTGGCCGGCGCAATTGTGACACTTGGCGGCGGTCAGATTACGGTGGATCGGGCGCCGCCGCGGTCGTCGAAACGCTTAACCAACCCGCGGGCGTAGCAAGGATAAAAAAACGAAAGCGCGCTACAATAGATAGAATTCGAGCCCTTTCCACCGGGGCTCGCGGTCCCTACATTTAGGAACCGGGGAGAAACGTGAAACCGCCACGAATTCGGCGCATGAAATGAGAACTGCCGCCGGTTCCCCGCATGGCGGTTAAGGACGTCTGATGAACGCGAATATACGCAACTTCGCCCTCTGGGTGATCATCGTTCTGCTGCTGCTGGCGCTGTTCACGCTGTTCCAGAATCCGGGCCAGCGCACCAGCTCGCAGGAGATTTCGTTCTCGCAACTGCTCGGCGACGTCGACCAAGGCCGCGTGCGCGACGTGGTGATCCAGGGTCCGGAGATTCACGGCACCTTCAGTAACGGCACCAGCTTCCAGACCTATGCGCCGAGCGATCCCGGCCTGGTGCAGAAGCTCTATTCCAAGGGCGTCTCGATCACCGCGCGGCCGCCATCGGACAATGTCCCGTGGTTCGTCTCGCTGCTGGTGTCGTGGCTGCCTTTCATCGCGCTGATCGGCGTTTGGATTTTCCTGTCGCGGCAGATGCAAGGCGGCGCCGGCAAGGCGATGGGCTTCGGCAAGTCGCGCGCGAAATTGCTGGCGGAAGCGCATGGCCGCATCACGTTTGAGGATGTCGCCGGAGTCGATGAAGCCAAGCAAGATTTGCAGGAGATCGTCGAATTTCTGCGCGATCCGGGAAAATTCCAGCGCCTGGGCGGCCGCATTCCGCGCGGCGTGTTGCTGGTCGGCCCGCCGGGCACCGGCAAGACGCTGATCGCGCGCGCGGTGGCCGGCGAAGCCAATGTGCCGTTCTTCACGATTTCCGGTTCCGACTTCGTCGAGATGTTCGTCGGCGTCGGCGCCTCGCGCGTGCGCGACATGTTCGAGCAGGCGAAGAAGAACGCGCCCTGCATCATCTTCATCGACGAAATCGACGCGGTCGGCCGCCATCGCGGCGCCGGCCTCGGCGGCGGCAATGACGAGCGCGAACAGACGCTCAACCAGTTGCTGGTCGAGATGGACGGCTTCGAAGCCAATGAAGGCATCATCCTGATCGCCGCCACCAACCGGCCCGACGTGCTGGATCCGGCGCTGTTGCGTCCCGGCCGTTTCGACCGCCAAGTGGTGGTGCCGAATCCGGATGTGGTCGGCCGCGAAAACATTTTGAAGGTCCACGTGAAGAAGGTGCCGCTGGCGCCCGACGTCAATCTCAAGACCACCGCGCGCGGCACGCCCGGCTTCTCCGGCGCCGATCTCGCCAATCTGGTCAACGAGGCGGCGCTGATGGCAGCGCGCCGCAACAAGCGCATGGTGACGCAGGCCGAGTTCGAGGACGCCAAGGACAAGGTGATGATGGGCGCCGAGCGCAAGTCGCTGGTGATGACCGACGAAGAAAAGATGCTGACCGCCTATCACGAAGGCGGCCACGCCATCGTCGCGGTCAACGTCAAGGCCACCGATCCGGTGCACAAGGCCACCATCATTCCGCGCGGCCGCGCGCTCGGCATGGTCATGCAATTGCCGGAACGCGACAAGCTGTCGATGAGCCGCGAACAGATGACCTCGCGCCTCGCCATCATGATGGGCGGACGCGTGGCCGAGGAAATGGTGTTCGGCGACGACAAGGTGACAAGCGGGGCTGCCTCCGACATCGAGCAGGCGACCAAGCTCGCGCGCCTGATGGTCACGCGCTGGGGCCTGTCCGACAAGCTCGGCACGGTTGCTTACGGCGAGAACCAGGACGAGGTGTTCCTCGGCTACCAGGTCTCGCGTCAGCAGAACATCTCGGAAGCGACCGCGCAGACGATCGACGCCGAGGTGCGCAAGCTGGTCGAGGCCGGCTACGCCGAGGCGACGCAAATTCTCACCGACAAGCGCGCCGATCTCGAGGTGCTGGCCAAGGGTCTGCTCGAATTCGAGACGCTGACCGGCGATGAGATCAAGGATTTGCTGGAGGGAAAACGTCCGGTGCGTGAATCGGTGATCGAGCCGGCGACGCCGCGCTCGTCCGCCGTGCCGCCAGCCGGCAAACAGCGCCCGCGGCCCGATGCGCCGCCGACCGGCGACGTTGCGCCGCAGCCGCAGGGCTGAGAGCCAGCCTAAGCCTTTGATTGCCTGCCAATGCCCGCCCGCAAGGGCGGGCATTCGGCGTTTTGGCCGGTGCGCCATGCACAGGCGCCTCTCGTGCCGTGGCCAGCAATTTGCAAGGATAAGGCGCCGGGGAATTTCGAGGCGCGCCTGATCGGTCCGCCATGGTGGGGGCACACATGAGTTCTTCCGTTCATCCCGTTGATGAAAGACTTCCGCTCGTGCAGCTAGCGCCGCTGGCGTTGCAGCACGTTCTGGTGATGTATGCTGGCGCAGTGGCGGTGCCGCTGATCCTCGGAAGGGCGCTCAAGCTGTCGCCCGAGGACGTTGCCTTCCTCATCAGCGCCGATTTGTTCGCTTGCGGGCTTGCGACTTTGGTGCAGAGCCTCGGTTTCCCCGGCGTCGGCATCCGTTTGCCGGTCATGATGGGCGTGACCTTCGCCTCGGTCGGCCCGATGCTGGCGATGGCGGCGACGCCCGATGTCGGCTTGCTCGGCATCTACGGCTCGGTGATCGCGGCCGGCGCATTTGCCTTTATTGTCGCGCCCTTCGTCAGCCGGCTGCTGCCGCTGTTTCCGCCGGTTGTGACCGGCACGATCATTCTGGTGATCGGCATTTCGCTGATGCGGGTCGGCATCAATTGGGCTGGCGGCGGCCTGCCGTCGTTCGGCCGCGTGGTCGCCGGCCAGTTCGTGCAGGTGCCCAATCCGTCCTATGGCGGGCTGCAAGGGCTCGGCATCGCGCTATTCGTACTGTTGGTCATTCTCGCCTTGATCAGATGGGGCAAAGGCTTCCTCGCCAATGTCGCGGTGCTGCTCGGCATCGTCGCCGGCGCGGTGCTGGCCGCTGCGCTCGGTCTCATGCATTTCGAGAAGGTAGCGCACGCCGCCTGGGCCGACGTGGTGGTGCCCTTCCGTTTCGGCGTGCCGCAATTCCACGTGGTGCCGATCGTCACCATGTGCATCGTGATGATCGTGGTGATGATCGAGTCGACCGGCATGTTTCTGGCGCTCGGTGAGATGACCGGCCGGGAGATCGACGAGGCCGCGCTCACCCGCGGCTTGCGCGCCGACGGCGTCGGCACGCTGATCGGCGGCATCTTCAACACCTTCCCCTATACCTCGTTCTCGCAAAACGTCGGTCTGGTCGGCGTCACCGGCATCCGCTCGCGCTGGGTGACGGTCGGCGGCGGTGTGATCATGCTGATCCTCGGCCTACTTCCGAAGTTGTCGGCGTTGGTCGAGGCGATTCCGGTCACCGTGCTCGGCGGCGCCGGCCTCGTGATGTTCGGCATGGTGGCGGCGACCGGCGCGCGCATCCTGACCGGCGTCGACTTCAAGACAAACCGCTACAATCTGTTCGTGGTGGCGATCTCGGTCGGCTTCGGCATGATCCCGCTGGTGGCTTCGAATTTCTTCCACCATTTTCCGCCGGTGCTTAAACCGCTGCTCGAATCCGGCATCCTGCTGGCGGCGATCGTCTCGGTGCTGCTCAACGCCTTCTTCAACGGGCTTGGCGGCGCGCACGAGGCGCGTGCCGCCGCGGCGGCGACAGCGAAGGAGGGCGAGTTCGCCGACGTGTGAACGACGGGATTCCAAAACCAGCGCGTGCCTTGCGCTATAATAAGGCATGCCGCTTCCTAATCGCGTCGATCCGTTCGGCGAATTGTTCGCGGCGTCCGCGCGCGGTCTGCTCATGGGCAACCGCGGCGGGCGGCTGCATGACAATCGGCGAAAGTTGACCGGCCGGCGCTGGGCTTCGAAGCAGTGGATTTGCTGCCGGCTCGCATTCAACAACCGCCACCGCACGGTCTGGGGCGAGAGCTATAGCGAATTGTTCTTTCTCGACGAGGTGACCGCTTTCGCCGCCGGCCATCGGCCATGCTTTGAATGCCGGCGCCGCGATGCGGAGCATTTCGCCGCCCTGTTCGCCGGCAAGGGCAAGCGCGCGACCGCCGGGGCGATGGATGCCGCGCTGCACGCCGAGCGGCTTGAAGGCAAAGCCAAGCGCCTGCACCGATGCGCGGTCAATTCCTTGCCGGACGGCGCCATGATCGCGTTCGAGGGTGAGGCTTTCGCCCTGCGCGGGGATCAAATGCTGGGCTGGACGGCGTCCGGCTATTCCGAAGCGCGGTCACGCTTGCGCGGCAACGCGGTCAACGTGCTCACGCCGCCGTCGACCCTCGCGGTGCTGTCGCGCGGCTACCGGCCGCTCTGGCATCCGAGTGTGCAATCGCAGCTTTAGGCCGGCTCGATCGGCGTCGTCGTCGGCGCCGGCGGTATGCCCCGCGCCCAGCCGAAGAACACGACCGCTGCGATAACGGCGAGCATCGCCGCCACCAGCGCGACGCAAGCCGGCCAGCCGCCTAAGGTCCAGGCGATGGCGCCAAGGGCGGCGCCGAAGCTTCCGCCGCCATAGAAACTGGTGACATAGAGCCCGACCGCCGAGGAACGCCCGACTTTGGCGGTGATGGTGACATAGCCGGTGGAGATCGCCTGACAGATCAGCCCGCAGGCGGCGCCGATGGCGAGACCCAGAATAATCAGCGGCAGCGAGGGGGCGAGCGTCAGCGCAATACCGACAACCCACAGCGCAATCACCCGCACCGTGAAGCGCCGACGGCCGAAGCGTCCGACCGCCCAGCCGGTCCACGGCGTGAGCACGGAGCCGGCGAGATAGACGACGAAAATCGCGCCGAGCCAGCCGGCGGAGAGATCGTAGGGCGGGGCGGCGAGATGGAAGCTGACATAAGTGAAGGTGCAGATGAAATTGAACAACACGCCGAAGCCGACCGCAAAGGTCGCAAGCAGTTGCCGGTTGCGAAAATGCGCGAGCATCTGCCGGCCGGAGGCCAGAAATCCTTCCGAGCGCACAAATTTTTTCTCGGGCGGCAGCAGCAGCAGCACCAACAGCGCCCCGGCAAAGGCGATCGCTGCCAGCGCGAAAAATCCAAAGCGCCAGCCGACCAAGTCGGCCAGAAAGCCGGTGATCAGCCGTCCGGAAAAACCGCCGAGGCTCGAACCCGACGAATAGATGCCGGCGGCGGTGGTCGCCTCGCGCGGCGGCCATTCATCGCCGATATAGGCAACCGTCACCGCAAAGATCGGCGGCAGCACCAACCCCTGCACCGCGCGCCAGAAGATGAGCGCCGACAGGCTGGTCGACAGTCCCACCATCACGGTCGGGATGACGAGGGCAAACATCGCGGCGACGATCACGCGCTTGCGGCCGAGCACGTCGGCGACCGTGCCGGTGAATGGCGCTGTCACCGCTACCGCCAGCGTGCTGACGGTGATGATGCTGGAGACCTCGGCAGCGCTGGCGTGGAATTCGCCCGAGAGCAGCGGCAGGATCGACTGCGGAGCATAGAGATTGATGAAGGCGCAATAGCCGGCAAGCCCGACCGCCAACTGGCGCGCGGAAAACTTCGAGCGTTGCGCAGCGTTCATCGGCACCCGGCTTGGAGCGTTTCGATCCCGCGCAAGCTATGCCCCGCTTTTACGCGGAACGCCACGGGGAGGGGCGGCGGGGCAGCGGGTCGGCGGATGCATAGCTTGGTCAGGCGAGCGCGGCCCGCGTACGCCGCAAGGTCTCGGCCGGTTCGCCGGACGCATCCACTTCAGGCCAGTTTATGGTTCCGAGATCGTAGCGCTCTTGGCGGCGGGCGACCTCCGCATCGGCATCCGAGGCATCGGCTTTGCGGCCGCCGACACGGGCGAGACGCGTCGCCAGATCGGCGGTCAGGAACAATCCGTGGAAAGCGCCGCCGCCGGCTTTAGCAATGCCGGCGCGCTCGTGGCTTTGCGCAAACACTGCATCGACTATGACCGAATGGCCGGCGGCGATTGTCCGCCGCGCCTTGTCTGCCAGCGCGGCGTAAACCTTGGCCGTCGTCTCCGCTGCATAAGCGCCTTCCGGCAGACGGGCGTCCTCGGTCACGCCGAACATGTGCTTGCGTTCGATATCGCTGCGCAGCCAGACCGCGCCCGGGGCGGGAAGAAGCTCGGGTGCCAGCGCGCGCGCGAGCAGCGACTTGCCGGTTCCCGACAGTCCACCAATGGCGACGAGCCGCGGCGGCGGCGGCGCCAGCAGTCTTTGCGCCAGCGCGAAATAATCGCGCGCGCTTTGTTCGGCCTTCGCCGGCGCTTTTGCGAGCTTGGCGCGCGCCGCGGTGACCTTGGCGCGGATCGCCGCGCGCAGCGACAGAAACAGCGGCAGCGCCGCCAGCGCATCGAGATCGTCCAGGCGCTGCGTCTGCGTGAGGTAACGATTGAGCACGATGTTAGCGGCGCCCTGCAAGCCACGCTCGATCAGATCCATCAGCAGGAAAGCGAGGTCGTAAAACACGTCGCCGGTGGCGATCTTGGGATCGAACTCGATGGCGTCGAACAATACCGGCGCGCCGTCGATGCGCACGATATTGCCGAGATGCAGATCGCCGTGGCAGCGGCGAACGAGGCCGGCGCGTTCGCGCGCGATAAGAAGCGCGCGCACCCCGGTCAGCGCTGCTTTGGTGGCCGCGGTGAGCGTGCCAATCGCCTGCGGCGGGAATAGTTTTGGCGAAGCGCGCAGCTCGGCATCGTTCTGGCCGACAATCTCATCGAGCTGGGTAAAGAAATTGGCGTCCTTGTTGACCGGCGCCGCCGCGTGCGCGCGTGCGACCGCGCGGCCGAGCGCGTCGGCAAGCGCCGCATCGATGCCGCCGGCTTCGGCCAGATGGTCGAGTGTCTGCGTCTCGTCGAAGCGGCGCATCTCCACCGCCCACTCCACCGGTTCGCCTTGACCGCCGATGGCGAGCGTGCCGTCCGAGCGCCGCGTGATCGCGACGACGCCGCGATAGATAGCCGGCGCGAACGGATGGTTGACGGCAATTTCCGCTTCGCAGGCGGCCTTACGCTTGTCGAGGGTGGAATAGTCAAGCACTGCAAAGCGCACCGCACGCTTGATCTTGAGCGCGCGATTGCCCGCCAGGAATACCGCCGCGGCATGGGTGTCGATGCGCGTCACCTCCGCGCCGCCGTAAGTTTGCGGACGGGCGAGGAAATCGAAAACCGCCTGTTGCGAACGATCGGCCGGATTTATCATTGTCCTTGAATTGCCACCACCATCGTTCACCCTAACGCACGTGGACCTGATCCAGATCAATATGCGGGTTTACGGGATAATCCATGGTGTGGCAGATAACCGACCAAATTCGATCAGGAGGCTGCCGGTGACGACCCTGCCGCACACGTTCAAGCGCATCAGGCTTAATCTCGCCCGCTCCAAGGAATTCCCGCAAGGGTCCGAGCGGCATGGTTACGAATTCGTCGCCCCGCTCGACGACAAAGGCCATATCGACGTAACGCTTTGGCGCCAGCACAGGGACAACTGCCGCGTGCGCCGCTTTTGGGAAGGCGAGGACGATCAGGTCGGTTTCGTGGTGCATAAACCGGGCGGCCCCGAGCATGCGCGCTGGATCTTCGACTACAACCCGGCGCGCGTGGACGATGACGAGAGCGGCTTCCGCTTCGGTTCGCACGCCTTCCGTCCCGGCGAATATGTCTCGGTGCGCGACGATGACGGTGAGATGCATACGTTTACCGTCGTGTCCGTCGAGCCGGCGACCTGATAGGCCTGTGTGAGGCTGCGGCCGCGCGTCGCCTTGCATCGGCGGCGAAAATGACCATGTTGGCGTGCAAGGGGACGGTCATGGGAGTTAGTCCGCATGCGCGCACTGACCGTCGAGCCCGGCCGCGCCAATTCCATTAAACTTGAAGAGGTTGCGCCGCCGCCGCCAAGCGACGGCGATATTCTGGTGCGCGCGCTGGCACTCGGCATTTGCGGCACCGACCGCGAAATCATTTCAGGCGACTATGGCTGGGCCCCGTCGGGGGCCAAGCGTCTCATCATCGGCCACGAATCGCTCGGCCGCGTCGAACAGGCGCCGGCCGGGAGTGGCTTTTCACTCGGCGATCTCGTGGTCGGTATCGTGCGCCGGCCCGATCCGGTGCCTTGTCCCGCTTGCGCGGTCGACGAATGGGACATGTGCCGCAACGGCCAATATACCGAACGCGGCATTAAGCAGCGCAACGGCTATGGCTCCGAGCAATTCCGCCTCGAGCACGATTTCGCGATCAAGCTCGATCCGGCGCTGGACAAGCTCGGGGTGCTGCTGGAGCCGACCAGCGTCGTCGCCAAGGCCTGGGAGCAGGTCGAGCGCATCGGTAAGCGCGCGGCGGCCTGGCAACGGCACGTCGCGCTCGTCACCGGTGCCGGTCCGGTCGGCTTGCTGGCGGCGCTGCTCGGCAAACAGCGCGGTTTCGAGATGCACATCCTCGACCGCATCAAAGATGGACCAAAGCCTGCGCTCGCGCGGGATCTCGGCGCCACCTATCATGCCGGCGACCTCGGCGATCTCGCACCGGACATCGTGATCGAATGCACCGGTGCCAGCGCCGTGGTGCTCGACGTCATGAGCCGCACCGCGCCGGATGGCGTCGTCTGCCTGGCCGGCGTGTCCTCCGGCGGACACAAGATCAATTTCGATGTCGGCGGCTTCAATCGCGAAATGGTGCTGGAAAACGACGTGGTGTTCGGCTCGGTCAACGCCAACCGCCGCCACTATCGCGATGCCGCCGACGCATTGGCAAAGGCCGACAAGGCTTGGCTCGCCCGTCTGATTACCCGCCGCGTGCCGCTCGACCGCTGGCAGGAGGCCTTTGAAGCAAGAGACGACGACATTAAGGTCGTGGTCGAATTCAGCACCTAGCCGAGGCGACATGGCCTCTCGCATAGAACACTATGCCTTGATCGGCGATTTGAGCACCGCGGCGCTGGTCGGCCGCGACGGCTCGATCGACTGGCTGTGCTGGCCGCGCTTCGATTCCGATGCCTGCTTTGCCGCGCTCTTGGGCACCGACGAGCACGGGCGCTGGCTCATCGCGCCGAAGGGCGAGACGCCGCGCATTACGCGCGCGTACCGGCACAACACGCTGATCATGGAAACGCGCTTCGAGACCGCCGACGGCGCGGCGACGCTGATCGATTTTATGCCGCCGCGCATCGACGGGTCGCATATCGTGCGCAAGGTGGTGGGTGAGCGCGGCAAGGTGAAGATGCACACCGAGCTTGTGCTCCGCTTCGGCTACGGTGCGACGGTCCCGTGGGTGACGCGGCTCGACGATCAAACTTTGCGCGGGATTGCCGGGCCGGACACGGTCCTGGTGCGTTCGGATGTCCTGCTGCACGGCGAAAACCTCAAGACGGTCGGCGACTTCACCATCTCAGCCGGCGAAACGGCGTCTTTCGTGCTCACTTATTTGCCCTTGCACGACACACAGTCGAAGCCGATCGATGCGGACCACGCGCTCGCCTCAACCGAGAAGTTTTGGACGCACTGGGCCGCCAAAAGCAAAATCAAGTGTCCCTGGGACGAGGCGGTGACGCGCTCGCTGATCACGCTGAAGGCGCTCACTTACGCGCCGACTGGCGGCATGGTGGCGGCGCCGACCACCTCGCTGCCCGAGCAGATCGGCGGCAAGCGCAACTGGGATTACCGCTTCTGCTGGATGCGCGACGCCACATTGACGCTGCTGGCGTTGATGAACGCGGGCTACTACGAGGAAGCCAACAAATGGCGCGACTGGCTGTTGCGCGCGGTGGCCGGCAGTCCGCAGCAGATGCAAATCATGTACGGGATCGGCGGCGAGCGGCGGCTCACCGAATGGGAAGCGGATTGGCTTCCCGGCTACGAGGGCTCGGCGCCGGTGCGCATCGGCAACGCGGCGCATGAGCAGCTTCAGCTCGACGTCTTCGGCGAAATGATGGATGCACTGCATCAGGCGCGTCTCGGAAAGCTGGTGCCCAGCGAATCCCGCTGGGAGCTGCAGACGGAGTTCATCGCCCACCTCGAGAACATCTGGCAAAAACCGGATAGCGGTATCTGGGAGGTGCGCGGCGAAGAGCTTCACTTCACCTATTCCAAGGCGATGGCCTGGGTCGCCTTCGACCGCACCATCAAGAGCGCCGAACGCTTCGGCCTCGATGGGCCAGTCGATCGCTGGCGGCAGGTCCGCGACGAGATCCACGCCGATATCTGTCGTCTCGGCTTCGACAAGACGCTCGGTAGTTTCGTGCGCTCCTACGGCTCCCAGCAGCTCGACGCCAGCCTGCTGCTGCTGCCGGCGATCGGATTCCTGCCGCCCGACGATCCGCGCATCATCGGCACCGTGCAAGCGGTCGAGCGCACGCTGGTCACCGACGGGCTGGTGCGCCGCTACAACACCGAGGCCGCCAGTGACGGGCTGCCGGCTGGCGAGGGGGTTTTCCTCGCCTGCAGCTTCTGGTTGGTCGACGCCTATCTTTTGCTCGGTCGCCGCGACGAGGCCTGCCGTCTATTCGAGCGGCTGTTGTCGCTGCGCAACGATGTCGGGCTGCTCAGCGAAGAATACGACCCTTACGCCAAGCGGCTAATCGGCAATTTCCCCCAGGCCTTCTCACACCTGGCGTTGGTCAACAGCGCGAGCAATCTCGCCCACTATAGCAAGCCGGCCGAGCAGCGCTCGGAGGCGAACGTCCCCGAGAAAGCCGACAACGCCGAGGCACGAGCTTAAATCTATTGACCGCGGGCTTGCGGGCCGAAAAAGTCCGCGCCTTGCCGCCAGCCGTGCGGCCAATCAAGGGAGGCGCACCCGTGCTACTCGATGTCCGGACCTACAAGACTTTGCCTGGCCGTGTCCCGGCGCAACTCGAGCTTTACAAGAAATACGGCTACCCGGTGCAGCTTCGCTACATGGGCGAGCCGCTCTGCTATGCGGTGGCCGAAAGCGGCGAACTCAACACCTTCACCCATATCTGGGTTTATGAGAGCGCCGCCGACCGCGAAGCCAAACGCGCCAAGATGGCGACCGATCCGGACTGGAAGGTTTATCTTGCCGAGAACGCCAAGGCTGGCAACATCATCGAGCAGAACAATTGCCTGATGACGCCGACGGCGTTTGCGCCGCCGATCCCGATGCCGAAGATCCATTCTAAATAAGCGGCGAGCGGAGCGATCGATGCGCGGTAATGACGGCACGCGGACCGGCGGCGAAATCCTGGTCGACCAGCTGGCGATCCATGGCGTGCGCCACGCATTCTGCGTGCCGGGCGAAAGCTATCTGGCCGCGCTCGACGCTTTTATCGACAGTAAGATCGCGCTCACCGTCTGCCGGCACGAAAGCGCCGCAGCCATGATGGCGGAAGCGGTCGGCAAGGCGACCGGCCGCCCCGGTATCTGTTTTGTCACGCGCGGTCCGGGCGCCACCAATGCCAGCGCCGGCATCCATATTGCGCGTCAGGATTCGACGCCGATGATCGTTTTCGTCGGGCAGGTGGCGCGTTCCATGCGTGAGCGCGAGGCGTTCCAGGAGCTTGATTACCGTGCAGTGTTCGGCTCGATCGCCAAGTGGGTGACCGAGATCGACGATCCGGCGCGCATCCCGGAGCTCATTGCGCGCGCCTTCCAAACGGCCTGCAACGGGCGCCCGGGGCCGGTGGTGATCGCGCTGCCGGAGGATATGTTGACCGAGCGCGCCATTGTGCCCGACGCCAAGGCCTTCGAGCCGGTGGAAATCTGGCCGGGCCTGACCGACATGAGCCGGCTGCAAAAGCTGTTATGGGCGGCCAAGCGCCCGGTCGCGCTGATTGGCGGCAGCCGCTGGTCGGAAGCTGCGACCGCCGCGTTGATGCGCTTTGCCGAACGCTTTGCGCTGCCGGTCGCCACTACGTTCCGCCGCGGCCATTTGTTCGATGCGCTGCATCCTTGTTACGCCGGCGATCTCGGCATCGGGCCAAACCCCAAGCTGCTGGCGCGGGTGAAGGGCGCCGATCTGGTGCTGCTGATAGGCGGGCGCATGAGCGAGATGCCGTCGCAGAGCTACACGCTGTTCGATATTCCCGATCCGCAGATGACATTGGTGCATGTGCATCCCGGCGCCGACGAGCTTGACCGCGTTTATCATCCGGCACTGGCGATCAATGCCTCACCGACGGCGTTCTGCTCGGCGCTCGAAGGCCTGCAGCCACCGAACGACATTCCCTGGCGGGGCGAGAGCGACACGGCGCATGCTGACTTCTTGGCCTGGACCGAGAAGGCGACGCCGCAGCCGGGCGCAGTCAATCTCGGCGAGGTCATGGTGTGGCTGCGCGGGAATTTGCCGAACGATGCGATCATCACCATTGGCGCCGGCAATTTTTCCGCCTGGGTGCATCGCTTCTATCGCGTGCGAAATTTTGGCGGCCTGGTGGGACCGACCTCCGGCTCCATGGGCTACGGCTTTCCCGCGGCGCTGGCGAACAAGACGCTCTATCCCGAGCGCACGGTGGTGTGCGTTGCCGGCGATGGCGACTTCCTCATGACCGGGCAGGATTTTGCCACCGCCGTGCAATACAAGCGCCCGGTGATTGTCGTGCTCGCCGATAACGGCACCTACGGCACCATCCGCATGCATCAAGAGCGCGAATACCCCGGCCGCGTGATCGCCACCGCGCTGCATAATCCGGATTTCGTCGCCTATGCGCTGGCCTTCGGCGGCTACGGCGCGGTGGTGGAGAAAACCGCCGATTTCCCCGCCGTCTTTGCCCAGGCGCTCGCCACCGGCAAGCCGTCGATCATCCATCTCAAGATCGATCCGGAAGGCATCACCCCGGCGATGACGCTCAGCGGCATCCGTGAAAAAGCCTTGGCCGGCGGCGGCGGCAAAAGCGGCACGCATCGCAGTTAGCTTGCGCGTCGCCGCCGCAGGGTCAGTCGGCTGCAGTTTTCATTGGCTTGAGAAGCAGAGGAACTCTTGCCTCGCGCGCGTGAATCGTCGTTCACTCGTTGCCATGCCCTATCGCCGCACCGAGAACGTCGTCCGCCGCCTGGCCGAGCGCGAGCAAGCGATCGTGGCCGCGGCGAGCACGCTTGCCGCCGAAGGCGGCATGGCCGCGGTGCAGATCGCCAGCGTTGCCGCGCGCGCCGATATCGCGGCTGGCACCGTCTATCGCTACTTCCCGTCCAAGACCGATCTCATCACGCATCTCATCGCCGCCATCGCCGGCCACGAACTTGCCGCCATGCGGGCGGCAGCCGATGCCGCGCCTGGCCCGCTGTCTGCGCTCGCCGCGTCGATTGCCACATTTGGCGCCCGCGCCCTCAACGGACGCCGGCTGATCTGGGCGGTGCTCGGCGAGCCGGTCGACGCTGAGGTGGACGCCGTGCGTCTCGATTTCCGCCAGGCTGTTGCCGGCGAACTGGAGCGGCGCATCAAGACCGCGATCGACGGCGGCCATCTGCCAGAGTTGGACCAACGCCTCGCCGCGCCGGCGATCCTCGGCGCGCTCAGCAGCGGTCTGATCGGGCCGTTGGCGCCTTGGCCGGCCGACGCCTCCGCCGCGCGCGAAGCGGTGCAGACGGCGAGCTTGCTGGCGCTGCGCGCGCTCGGCGTCATTGATGCGCGCGCCCGCGGCCTGGTGGCGCAGTGCAAGATGCCGCCTTCGTTTGCGCCGCCGTGAGGAAAGGGGTAGGCCGCACGAATTACCGGGAGGTATAAGGCGCGGGCACCTCGTCCAGCGGTAGCGTCACCCGCTTGACGCCACGCTCGCCCGGGTCGTCGGCGGTGTGGAAGCCGAGCTCGCCGCACATGATGAGCATGGTTTGGTTTTCCGCCAACACCTGGCCGTGCACGGTTTTCAGTCCCTTGTCCTTGGCATTGGCGATCATGTGCTTCATCAGCAGCCAGCCGAGGCCACGGCCCTTGAGATGCGAACGTACCAGGATTGCGAATTCGGCATTTTTATCGCCGTCATCGTTATGCAACCGCACCACGCCGAGCATGCGGCCGGTTTTCGCCTCGACGGCGATGAAGGCCATGGCATGGGCCGCATCGTAGTGGATGAGCTTGTCGATCAGCGCGGCGCTGACCTCGCGCATGGGCGCGAAAAAACGCAGCCGCAAATCGTCCGCGGTCACTTCTTTGAGAAAATCCGGGTACAGCATGGCGTCCTCGACTTTCAGAGGGCGCAGCAGCACCGGCGTTCCGTCGCGTAATTTGACGTGGCGTTCGAGCAACGCGATTGCCTCTCCGCTGTCGTCCCCGCGCAGGCGGGGACCCATAGTCCCGGTATGATCGAGGGACTGCGGAGTATGGGTCCCGGGCCTCGCTTACGCTCGCCCGGGGCGACAGCAACTAATGCGACATCAGCGTCGGCACCGTCATCGATTCGAGAAGGCCGCGGGTCACGCCGCCCAGCACGAACTCGCGCAGGCGCGAATGGCCGTAGCCGCCCATCACCAGCATGTCGGCCGATGAATCGGCTGCATAGGACAGGATGGTGGAGGCGACATCGATATCCGGCGAGGTGATGCGCTTGACGTCCACTTTCAGGCCGTGGCGGGCGAGATGCTGGCCGAGATCGGCGCCGGACACTTCGCCGCTCTTGGGCGGCTTGCCGCCGACGATGATGATTTCCACCTGCTTGGCCTTCTGCAGGATAGGCAAGGCGTCGCCGATAGCGCGGCTGGCGGCGCGGCTGCCGTCCCAACACACCAGGACGCGGCCGAGTTTCATGCCGGCGGTCTGAATAAACGGCACGAAGATCACCGGCCGGCCGGATTCAAACAGCACGCCTTCGTCCAAAACTTCCTCGGGGACCGGTTGCTCGCGCGCGGGCTGGCCAACCACCACCAGATCGAAACGGCGGGCGAGGCGGCCGATCTGGTCGGCGGCACCGGCGACGCTCGCGGAAAGAATGCGGGTCTCGGCTGAGACGCCGGCAAGCTCGGCGGCTTTCTGGAAGCGGGCGACGGCGTCCTTCGCCGCCTTATCGGATTCGGCGCGTTGCGATTCGATGAATTCGGGAGGAATTCCGCCCATGACCGAGCCCGGAATGACCGGCTCATACGAAAAGGCGACGCCGAGGACATGCGCCGAAAATGTCTCCGCGATCGAAATGGCGTAATTGCCGGCCGGATCTTTGGCGCCCAGCCCGAGATTGACGATAAGATCTTTGATCATGACCGCATAACTCCTGCTCGAGCTGTTGAACCTTACGCCTAACTATGCCCGCACCCGGATCGTGCGACCTTGACCGAGGTCAAATGGCGATGTTTGCCGCTAAGTTCTTCTTCAAGCGGCCGTCCGGCGCCGCATCGGCCGCTATTTCTTGCTCCCATCAGGGCCGAATTGCTTGAGATAGGCCCACAAATTATCGATCTCTTTTTCGTTCTTGACGCCGGGGAAGATCATCTTGGTGCCCTTGATCACGCCACGCGGGTCCTTGATGTATTCCTTGAATTTTGCCTCGCCCCAAACGATGCCGGAATTCTTGTTGGCGGGGGAATAGCTATAGCCGGCGGCGGTGCCGGAATGGCGGCCATCGATGCCGTTGAGTTCGGGGCCGACCTTGTTCTTGGCACCCGGGCCGATGGAATGGCAGGGCAGGCACTTCTTGAACACCTGCTCGCCGGCCGCGGCGTCCTGCGCTTGTGCGGCCGGTACCGTCACGATCAGGACAAAAGCTGCTATCGCCAGTGCTGACTTCATCTTTTCGCTCCCAATGTGACCTTTCGCCGCCGCCCATGGGCCGACCCGGTTCCGGCCCATTTGGAAATCCTTTTGCCAGTCCTATGTGTCAACCGTCAAATGGCTGGTATCGTTGCACGATAACGATCCGGGGAGCTTGCCACGATGTCGGTGCGGATGCCCGAGGCGGATAAGGCGGTGCTGGCCAGGCGCGACCGTATCGTCGCAAGCCTGCGCGCCATTGTCCCAGGCGAGGGCGTGATCTCCGGCACCCGCGAAATGAAGCCGTTCGAAACCGACGGGCTGACGGCCTACCATCAGCTTCCCATGGTGGTGGTGCTGCCGGAAACCACCCAGCAAGTGGCGGACGTGCTGCGCTATTGCCACGGCGAAGGCATCAAAGTGGTGCCGCGTGGCGCCGGCACCTCGCTCTCCGGCGGTGCGCTGCCGCTCGAAGATGGCGTGCTACTCGGCATGGCCAAGTTCAATCGCATCCGCGAGATCGATTACGAGAACCGGGTCGCTGTGGTCGAGCCGGGCGTCACCAATCTCGCCGTCAGCGAAGCGGTGGCCGATGCCGGCTACTACTACGCGCCGGATCCGTCCTCGCAGATCGCCTGCACGATCGGCGGCAATGTGGCGGAGAATTCCGGCGGCGTGCATTGCCTGAAATACGGCATGACCACCAACAACGTGCTCGGCTGCGAACTGGTGCTGATTAATGGCGAGGTGCTGCGTATCGGCGGCAAGCATCTCGATGCACCGGGCTATGATCTGCTCGGCATCGTCACCGGCTCGGAAGGCCTGCTTGGCGTGGTCACGGAGGTCACCGTTCGTCTCTTGAAAAAACCGGAAACCGCGCGCGCCGTGCTGGTCGGTTTTCCGTCATCGGAGGATGCCGGCGCCTGCGTCTCGGCGATCATCGGCGCCGGCATCATCCCCGGCGGCATGGAGATGATGGACGGGCCGGCGATCCGCGCGGTGGAAGAATTTGTCCATGCCGGCTATCCGCTCGACGTCGAAGCGCTGCTGATCGTCGAGGTCGACGGACCGGCCGCCGAAGTCGATCATCTGATCGCGCGCATCGAGCAGATCGCGAATGAGTGCCGCGCGGTGTCGTGCAAGGTTTCGACCTCGGAGGAAGAGCGGCTGTTGTTCTGGGCCGGGCGCAAGGCGGCGTTCCCGGCGGTCGGCCGCATCTCGCCCGACTATTACTGCATGGACGGCACCATCCCGCGCGCCAAGCTACCGCTGGTACTGCATCGCATGAAGGAGATGTCGGAGAAATACGATTTGCGTGTCGCCAATGTGTTTCATGCCGGCGACGGCAACCTGCATCCACTGATCCTTTATGACGCCAACAAGGAAGGCGAACTCGATCGCGCCGAACAGTTCGGCGCCGACATCCTCAGGCTCTGCGTCGAAGTGGGCGGCGTCTTGACCGGCGAGCACGGCGTCGGCGTGGAAAAGCGCGACCTGATGCCGGTGATGTTTTCTGAAATCGATCTTGCCGCCCAGCAGCGTGTCAAATGCGCCTTCGACGAGAAGGGCCTGCTCAATCCCGGCAAGGTGTTTCCGGTGCTGCACCGCTGCGCCGAATTGGGCCGCATGCATATTTCCGGCGGCAAGCTGCCGTTTCCGGATATTCCGAGATTCTGACCTCATGCAATTCGGTCTGTTCTGTTCGCCCAAAGCCGATGCCCCTGGATTTGGCCCCGAGACGGGGCAGGGCTTCCGCGACTTTATCGACCTCAACGTCGAGGCCGAAGCGCTCGGCTTTCATGCGAGCTTTTCGGTCGAGCATCATTTCACCGGCTGGAACCAGGTGTCCGCCACACCGATGCTGCTCTCCGCGCTCGCCATGCGCACGACGACGCTGCGGCTCGGCACCGCGGTGCTGGTGCTGCCCTGGCACAATCCGGTGCTGCTGGCCGAACAGGTGGCGACGCTCGATCTCATCTCCGGCGGCCGCTTCGATTTCGGCATCGGCAAGGGCTACCGGCACAGCGAGTTCAACGGCTTTCAAATCGCGCCGGAGGAGGCCGAAGCGCGCTTTGAGGAAGCCATCGAGGTGATGACCCGCGCCTGGACCACGCGCGAGCGGTTTTCGCACCACGGCCGCTTCTGGCATTTCGAGGATATCGTGGTCGAGCCACCGCCGGCTCAACGCCCGCACCCGCCCTTCTGGGTCGCCGCCGGCAGCGAGCATTCCATCAAGCGTGCCGCCGCGCGCGGCTTCAATCTGATCCTCGATCAATATGCGTCGCCCGCAACGCTTGGCGAGCGCATCAGAATCTATAAGGCCGCGCGTGAAGCCGCGGGCTTGAGCTTCCACCCGATGCAAGTCACCTGCGCGCGCCAGCTCTATGTTGCCAAGGACGCGGCCGACAAAAAGGAGGCGCTGATCCGCCAAGCCGCCTATACCAAGCGTACCGTCGATGTCTCGCGCCGGCCTGACGCGAAAGCCGGCTCGCACGTGCTGGCTTACGCCGACAAAGCCGGCGCCACCGAAGAGCACGCGCTCTACGGCACGCCCGACGACATTGCCGACATGCTTGCGGACTTGCGCAATGCCGGGGTCGCCTATGTGCTTCTCACCATCGCCGGCGGCCGTGAGCAATTGCGCCGCTTCGCGCGCGAGATCATGCCCGCCTTTGCCGCCGCGCCGGCACGCGCGGCGGAATAGATGCTGGAGTGTGACCAATATGATAGGGTTATCGTATGAACATTAGCCTGAAGAAAATGCTGGCACGCGCTGAGGCGTGGTCCGAGCAGGATCAGGAAGAGTTGGCACAGGTTGCGTTGGAGATCGAGGCGCGGCGTCATGGCCTCTATCACGCCAGTCCCAATGAGCTAAAGGCGATCGACGAAGCATTAGCCGCGGTCGCCCGCGGCGAGATCGCCACTGACGAGGAGGTCGAGGCGGTTTTCGCCAAGTATCGCAGCGCATGAAGGTCCGTTATTCCAGCGCGGCGCTGGCGGAATTGGACTTGATCCTGTCCGACCTAGCCGTGAAAAATCCGGTGGCAGCGCGGCGGCTCGAATTCAGAATCCGACGGATCGAAGAGCGGATCGGCCGGTTTCCGGAAGGCTTTCAACAGGTGGCCGAACGCCCCGGCGTTCGTCGGGTCCCGCTGGTACAATATCCGTATCTTATCTTTTACGTCGTTACGGCCAGCGAGGTGACCGTGTTGCGCGTCGTGCACGGCGCCCGAAAAGAACCGTGGGAGAATTTGTGATCGATACCCTCAAGCCCCGCGACGCCAAGGAAGTCGAAGACGCCGTGCGCTGGGCGCTCGGCGAGGAGAAGGCTTTGGAGATTATGGGGCAGGGCACAAAGCGCGCGATCGGACGCCCGAGCCAGACCGACCTCACGCTCGATCTGTCCGGTCTTTCCGGTGTGACCCTGTACGAGCCCGAGGAGCTGGTGCTCTCGGCCAAGGCCGGCACGCCGCTGGCCGAAATCGAGACGCTGCTGGAGCAAAACAATCAGCAACTTGCTTTCGAGCCGATGGACTATGGTCCCGTGTTCGGGCTTGAACCGGGCAAAGGCACCATCGGCGGCGTCATCGCCGCCAATCTCTCCGGCCCGCGCCGCATTAAGGCGGGCGCGGCCCGCGATCATTTCCTCGGCGTCAACGCCGTGACCGGACGCGGGGAAACCATCAAGTCCGGAGGGCGTGTCGTGAAGAACGTCACCGGCTACGATTTGTGCAAGGCCTTCGCCGGGTCCTGGGGCACGCTCGGCGTCATGACCGACGTGACCGTCAAGGTCCTGCCGAAGCCCGAGACGGAATCAAGCGTGCTCATCGGCGGCCTCGAAGACGGACAAGGCGTGCGCGCGATGACCGCCGCCATGGGGTCGTCCTGCGACGTCTCGGGCGCGGTGCATCTGCCCGATCACGTGGCGTCCTGGTTCGACGGCGTGCCGAAAGCCCAGGCCGCCACTGTATTGCGGCTGGAAGGCTTCGCGCCTTCGGTCGCGCATCGCAAGGATATGCTCACCGCGCTGATGAAGTCTTACGGAGAAGCGGCGGTCCTCGATGAGAAAGTGTCGCGCGCCTTCTGGCGCAGCGTGCGCGAAATCAAACCATTCGCCGCGGCCGGCGTGCGTGAGCGGCCGCTGTGGCGGATTTCGACCGTACCCAGCAGGGGCCACGAATTTGCCGCCGCCATGTCGCCGGCGGCGCAGATGTTCTACGACTGGGCCGGCGGGTTGATCTGGCTGGCCATGCCGTTCGGCGATGAGCCGGCGGCTGCCTCAATTCGCGACTTGCTCACTGGGCTCGGGGGCCATGGCACGCTGGTGCGCGCGCCGGCCGCGGTGCGCGCCGCCGTCGACGTGTTTGAGCCGCAGGAGGCAGGTCTTGCGGCCTTAAGCAAGCGGATCAAGGAAGGCTTCGACCCCAAAGGCGTGCTCAATCCGGGCCGCATGTGGGCGGGGGTTTAGGCGATGCAAACCAGTTTCAGTATCGCGCAGCTCGCCGACCCGCAGGTCAACGCCTCGGAGAAAATCCTGCGCGCCTGCGTGCATTGCGGCTTCTGCACCGCCACCTGCCCGACTTATGTGCTGCTCGGCGACGAGCTGGATTCGCCGCGCGGCCGCATCTACCTGATCAAGGACATGCTCGAAAAAGAGCAGCCGGCGAGCGGCGACGTGGTCAAACACATCGACCGCTGCCTGTCCTGCCTTTCCTGCATGACCACCTGTCCTTCCGGCGTGCATTACATGCATCTGGTCGATCATGCCCGCGAGCATATCGAGAAGACGTATAAGCGCCCGCTGCTCGACCGCATAATGCGCGATCTGCTGGCGCGTGTGCTCACCGATCCGGCGCTGTTCCGGCTGGCGGCGGTGGCGGGCAAGTTCGCCTGGCCTTTGTGGCCGCTGCTGCGCGTCGCCGGCTTCAAGCGGCTCGCCGCCATGCTGCGCATCGCGCCGCGCGGCTGGCCGGGGCCGCCGGCAGACCGCAGCGCCAAGATCTATGCCGCGGAAGGGCCGCGGCGCGGGCGGGTGGCGCTGCTGGCGGGCTGCATCAGTCCGGTGTTGGCGCCCTCAATCAATGAAGCCGCGATCCGTGTGCTCAACCGGCACGGCGTCGAAGTGGTGATCGCTGAGGGCGAGGCCTGCTGCGGCTCGCTCGTGCACCATATGGGCCGCGAGGCGCAGGCGCTGGCGCAGGCCCGCAACAATATCGACGCCTGGACTAAGACGGAGCCGGGTATCGACGCCATCCTAGTCACGGTGTCCGGCTGTGGAACCACGGTGAAGGATTATGGGTTCATGTTGCGCAACGACCCGGACTACGCCGAGAAGGCGGCGCGGGTTTCAGCGTTGGCCAAGGACGTCACCGAATATCTCGCGACGCTCGATCTGGAAGGAATGGAGCCTGCCCCCCCATTCACCGTCGCGTATCATTCGGCATGCTCGCTGCAACACGGACAGAAACTCGTGCGTGAACCGAAAGAACTGCTTTGCAAGCTTGGCTTCATGGTCAAAGATGTTCCGGAGGGACATTTGTGCTGCGGCTCGGCGGGCACCTACAACATCTTGCAGCCGGCGTTGGCCGACCGGCTGCGGGACCGCAAGGTCGCCAACATCGAACGGGTCGCCCCGGATCTGATTGCGGCCGGCAATATCGGCTGTCTCGTCCAGATCGGTTCCGGCACCGCCATTCCGGTTGTCCACACGGTGGAATTGATCGATTGGGCGACCGGTGGTCCAGTGCCGCAAGCGCTGCGGTATTTGACAAAGCGCGAGCCGGTCGCCGAAGCGGCGAGTTAGGGCAAGGCGTGTCTTGCGGCGGGTCGCCGTCAGGCGCGGGATAGCAAGCGTTTGCAGGCGGTAGCTTAACCGATCGGGAGGTCGATCATGGCGAAGAAGCGGAAGAAGGCAAAGAAATCGAAGAAGAAGGCGAAGCGCGCCGCCCCGGCGCGCAAGAAGAAGACGCTGAAGAAGGCCAAGGCCAAGCGCGCACCGGCGAAGAAAAAGGTAAAGAAGCGCGCTGCCCCCAAGCCGAAACCGGCGGCGTCGTCGCCGAGTGAGCAGGTGCCGCCGCCAGCCGGGTCGGGCTCGATTTTGCCCAGCTTCGGCAGCCTGTTCGGCCCTAGGGAAGGGGAATAGTCATCAAGCGACGCAAGCGCCGGGCGGTCGCCAGCAGAAAGACGGCCGCGCGAAGACCCAGATCGAAAGCGTCAAAGCCGCGCCGGGCGCGCCGCAAGGCCAGCGCCCGGCGGGCGGTAGCGCCCCGGACGAAGCGTCTTCATTTGCGCAAAACCAAGCGCCCGGTGCCTCGCCGGCCAAAGACAAGCGCCCGCGCGGCCGCTGGCTCCGCCGTGGCTGGCGTTGCGATGCGCGGCCGCATGGGGCCGCGCTACGGCGAAATCCTCACCCGCGACGCGCTCGCATTCCTCGCCGAACTGCACCGGCGTTTTGACGGCAAGCGCCGCGACCTGCTGGCCGCGCGCGCCGAACGCCAGCAGCGTTTCGACGCCGGCGAATTGCCCGACTTCCCGACCGAGACCAAGCACATTCGCGACGACAATTCCTGGCGCGTGGCGCCGATCCCGGCCGATCTCACTGACCGGCGCGTGGAAATCACCGGCCCGGTCGACCGCAAGATGATCGTCAACGCGCTCAATTCCGGCGCGACCCATTACATGGCCGATTTCGAGGATGCCAATTCGCCGACCTGGGCGAATAATGTCGAAGGCCAGATCAATCTGAAAGATCTGTGGGCGGGCAAGATCGCCTTCACCGATCCGCAAACCAAGAAGCGCTACGCCGTCGGCAAGAATCCCGCGGTGCTGATCGTGCGCCCGCGAGGCTGGCATTTGCCGGAAGCGCATCTCACCGTCGACGGCAAGCCGATTTCCGGCGCGCTGTTCGATTTCGGACTTTATTTTTTCCACAACGCCAAAGCGCTGCTCGCGCAAGGCACTGGCCCCTATTTCTATCTGCCCAAACTGGAAAGCCGCAAAGAGGCAAAACTCTGGAACGACGTCTTCACTTTTGCGCAGGAGCAGCTTGGCATCCGTAAAGGCACCATCAAGGCAACCGTGCTGATTGAGACCCTGCCGGCCGCTTTCGAGATGGACGATATCTTGTGGGAGCTGCGCGATCATATCGCCGGCATGAATGCCGGCCGTTGGGACTACATCTTTTCTTTCATCAAGACCTTCGCCAAAAACCCTAACTACGTGCTGCCCGACCGCTCGCAAGTGGTCATGGGCGAAGCTTTCCTCGGCGCCTATGCATCGCTTTTGGTGCGCACCTGTCACCGCCGCGGCGCCTTCGCCATGGGCGGCATGGCGGCGCAAATTCCGATCAAGAACGATCCCGCAGCCAACGATGCGGCTTTTGCCAAGGTACGCGCCGACAAGGAACGCGAGGTGCGCGAGGGCTACGACGGCACCTGGGTGGCGCATCCCGACCTGGTGCCGGTGGCCAAGGAAGTATTCGATCGCATGATGCCGCAACCCAACCAGGTCAGCCGCGTGCGCCTGCATGTGAGCGTGCTGCGCGACGATCTGTTGAAGATTCACGACGGCAGCAAGACCGAATCAGGCTTCCGCCTCAACATCCGCGTCGGCGTGCAATATATCGAGGCTTGGTTGCGCGGCCGCGGCGCTGTGCCGATCTATAATCTGATGGAGGACGCAGCGACGGCCGAAATTTCGCGCGCGCAAATCTGGCAATGGATCAAATACGGCGCCGCACTCGACGGCGGCGTCAAGGCGACGCCGGAATTGTTCGCGCGCGCGCTCAATGAAGAAATGGACGTGGTCAAGCGCGAAATCGGCGCCGCCAACTATGCGCGTGGGCGGTTTCCCGAAGCGATCAAGCTGTTCCGCGACATCTCGCTTTCGGACGACTTCGTGCCGTTCCTGACGCTTCCCGCTTATGAGCTGATCCGATAGCGCAGCGCCGTTCAATTCAACGGCATGCTGAGCCAGAACTCGATGCCGGTCGATCGAAAACTTGAATTGCCGATGCCGTCATAGGTGCCGGCGATGCGCGCCGAGAATCCATTCGGCGCGCGCGCCTGCAACCCGACCTGCGCCTTGGCGTGGATGCGATCGCTGTCGGCGGGCAATCCATTGAGTCCGATCACTTCGGTCTTGCTGAAATCCCATTGTCCGATGAGCGAGGCCATGGGCTCGTAGACCACGCCGTTGGCGGCGACGAAGCGGCGGGCGATCTCCGGGCCGAACGACAGGCGGCCGAGCGAGACGGTTTGGCCCGGAATCAGGAAACCGAGGCTGTCTGTGTAGTCGCGTTGGCGCTCTTGCGCGTAATCGACGGCCACGCTGGGCGTGATGCGGAAATCGTCCCAGCGCAAGTTGCCGGTGAGCTTGGCATGCGCGAGCCAGCGATCGGTCGAAAAAGTGTCGGTGTAAGAGCCGAATGGATTAACGTTGTTGTTGGACATTCCCCACGCGAAGCGCGCGTCGAAGAAAAGATCCGGGGTGAGGCGCAGGCCGATATAGGGCCCGCCCATGGTGCCGTGGCCGTCGACCGTGCTGGTCAGCGTGTCGGAACTCTCCTTCATCCAGTCGAATTGGACCAAGGCACCGACCAGCACATTGGCTGTGATGAGATAATCCGCGCCCACATAGATGACGGCGAAGCGGCCGTCGTTGTCGATGCCGCCATCTTTGGAACGGAACGCGTTAAAGTGCGCCTCGATCCAGGCATTGATTGTCGGCTCGGGATTGATCCGGGACTTGGCCGGGTTGGCATAGGCGAGGGCGCTGCCGATCGCGTCCTTGTCGGCTTGCGCACGCATCATCTGGCTGAGGCTGGTCGCGAAATCGATGCGGTTGCCGGACGCCGTGCTCATGCCGCTGAAGCTCAGAGGCTGGGTCGCTCCACCGCCCGCGGCGGCGTTGCCCCATAGCGCGTTCGGCACCCGTCGCAGAAAGCCGAGTTCGTCCGGGCCTTGCCCCAACAAGGAAAGGCGATGCGCGAGGAAACGGCCGATCACCTGTTGCGTTTGCGTGCGATGCAGCGCCTGGTCGAACGAATTGGTGAATGTGCAGGTGATCGCTTCGCCGGCATCGAGTCCGACATTCGCGGTGCGACTGCCGAGATCGATGGTGGTCGGCAAACGGCCGCCGGTGCAGGTCAACGACGTCAGTCGCCACTCGGGCGGCAGGCCAGTCTCGGTGAAACTGTAGTTGCCGGGTGCCAGGCCGGCGAAGGTGCGGCTTGCGGTGCCCTTCGCCGTGCTCAACGTGAAATTGGTGAGCGAAGAGGTGAAGCTGAATACGCCGTCGCCGCCGACCGCGCTCTTGACGATGGTGATCGAGCTTGGCGCCACCTGCGCATTCGCATGACTGGCGGCCGCCAGCAATCCGCCAAGCGCGAGAGCCGCAAGGACAACAAAATTGCACGCGCAGATCCGGCGCACGACCGAGCTTACCATCCACGCCCCAAAGCCGCGGCGACACTGCCGCGAAACAGCCGACCAAATATAAGATCGCGCGCTACTCAACCCGAGCCGCCGGAAAAATCCAGCGCTTTTCCGTCGCAAAGGTGCCGGATTGCGCCGACGACGGCAACCGAAGATTTTCAGCGCATAATTTCGGTTCGACCGAGGTTGTCAGCCATAGAGCTCAACGCGTGCCAGGTTCCATCCGGCGACAAGCGGCGCTCGCCGGTTGCAGCGCCCCCGATTGCATCGCCAGGCTTGCCCGACTAGCATCCGGCTCACGAGGAGCGCGGCCTTAAGGCCGGAATTTTCTCGAATTTCAATCAACGCGCAACGAATTCAATGCGCGGTAGGGAGTGAATAGCCATGCCGGCGACATACAAAATTCTGCTCATGGGCGCGTCTTATGGATCGCTGCTCGCTTCGAAATTGCTGTACGGAGGCCATTCGATTCATCTTGTCTGTCTGCCGGCGGAAGCCGATCTGATCAACGCCGAAGGCTTCAAGGTCAAGTTGCCGGTGCGCGGCCGTAGCGAGCCGGTGCTGCTGGAATCGCGCAAGTTGCCGGGCAAGGTGACGGCCGGCCCCGCCACCGGCGTCGATCCGAAGAGTTACGATCTGATCGGTCTCTGCATGCAAGAGCCGCAATATCGCTCGCCCGGCGTGCGCGAACTGCTCGACTTGGTCGGCAAATCGGGCCGCCCCTGCATGTCGATCATGAACATGCCGCCGCTGCCTTACATCAAGCGCATCCCCGGCCTCGACTACGAGCCATTGAAGGCGGCCTATACCGACGCCAGTGTGTGGAACTCGTTCGATCCCAAGCTGATCACCCTCAACAGCCCGGACCCGCAGGCCATCCGTCCGCCCGACGGCAAGGCCAATGAGCTGCTGGTCACGTTGCCGACCAATTTCAAATGCGCCAGGTTCGACGACGACAAGAACACGGCGATCCTGCGTCAGCTCGAGAAGGACGTGGACGCGGCGCGCTTCGACGCGCCGGAAGGCAAGATCGAGTTGCCGGTGAAATTCAGGGTCTACAACTCGATCTTCGTGCCGCTGGCCAAATGGGCGATGCTGCTTGCCGGCAATTACCGCTGCATCACCAAGGACGGCATGCGCACGGCCAAGGAGGCGGTGCACAGCGACATCGAGACGT
The DNA here is from genome assembly GCA_963810255.1 of uncultured Alphaproteobacteria bacterium. Lineage (GTDB taxonomy): Bacteria > Pseudomonadota > Alphaproteobacteria > Rhizobiales > Xanthobacteraceae > Pseudolabrys. Next base: position 328,563 of record CAWEMT010000004.1, read on the forward strand.
CGCGCTCGGTCTATAATTTCGTCAACGACCTGTGCGTGAAGCTCGGCGCGGCGCCGGGCGATATGGTGCCGTTCGAGAAATACGCGGCCGCGGCGCAAAGCCTGTCGCGCCCGGCGTCCGCCGCGCGCGCGCTGTTCAACGGCGCTCCCAATATCGAGCGCGCCGACAAGCTGGTGCAGCTCATCGCCAAGCAGAAGGGATTGAGTCACCCCGCGATCGATGCCGGCGTGACGCTGGTCGATGAGCTACTCGCCGCTAACCGCAAAAAAGCGGCGGCTTGATTCGATCTTTAGCGATTCTTTATGCGGGTCGCCGCTGGCCCACTGCTTTCGACGCGGCCGGATTTCGACAGCCGCTGGCGCTGAATTCTCGTGATCGCGCCGCGGCTTATGCCGTAATTTACAGTCGCGGGCGTGAGCCATGGGCTGAAGGCGGAATTCCCAGCGGGTGAGCGCAGGTTTGTGACATTGACGCAACAGTCCATTGTATACTTTCGCTTTTCTGGCCAAAAATGCCCGAATCGCCTAAAAAGGCAGCAGATGGTGATGTTTTCACCTTGCCCACATGGCTACGGACGGCGAGATTTCAGTAAGAAAACTCGGTTAATGTGCAGCTGCTGATCGCAGCCATGCGGTTTTCTGGGGCATTACTTGGTGTGCAATTTGCATCGGCCATTCGGCGATCGAAGCAAAAAGGGGCAGGGTCTATGAAAAAGATAGTTTTGTCGGTGATCGCGGCGCTCGCAGTTACTTCTGCGCCGGCTTTCGCGGCAGACATGGCAGTGAAAGCGCCGGCGGCGCCTCCGCCTGCGCCGGCTGTGACGTTTGACATCGCCGTCGGCGGTCTCGTCCAGTCGGACTATAATTTCCGCGGCATTTCGCAATCGAACCGCGGCCCCTCGGGCGGCGCCTATTTCGAGCCGGATTTAACAACGCCCGTTGGCACGTTCTACGTTGGTGTTGCGGGTTGGGCGATCGATTGGCCGAGCGGCCCGGGATACGGCTTTACGTCGCCGTCCGCTGAAATCGATTTCTACGGCGGCTGGCGCAACTCTTGGGGCCCGTTCTCGCTCGATATCGGCGCGATCTACTACTATTACCCGAAGGAGAGCTTTAACGGATTTACGTCGCAAAGCGACTTCTGGGAAGTTTACGCCAAGGCCTCATACGAGGTCGTCAAGGGCCTGACGTTTGGGGTCAACGGTTATTACACGCCGGATCTGCTGCACTACAGCACGACCTTCGCGGCTCTTGGCATTTCGAACACGCCGTGGGGCTTCTACGGGTCGGTGACCGCCAAGTGGATTCTGCCGTGGACCGCAGGACCGGTCGGCGCCTACGTCTCCGGCGAATTGGGCCACTGGTGGATTGACGACGCCGGCTTCAACCTCGCTTTCGGTGTTCCCTCCGATCCCAGCTATACTTACTGGAACGCGGGCATAGCCTTTACCTATAAGGCACTTACGCTCGACTTCCGCTACTACGGCAACGATCTCGGGACGACCGGTTGCGGCAACTTCCTGCTGACCGGTGTGCCGAACAACTCGAACAACTGGTGCGACGACACGTTCATCGTGGCCCTCAAGTTCGACACCACGATCAACTCGATCAAATAAGCGCAGCGTTTTCTCTGCCCTTTTGCAAGAGGCGGCGGCTCTCAACGGAGCCGCCGCCTTTTTGTTTGCGTGTGACGGCGCCGATGCGCCGCTATTTCGCCGGCGCCAAGGTTCCCTCGCGCAGCCAAGTCCGGTCGCCTTCGCGCACCAGCGTCAGCCGGCGGCGGTGGAAGGCGGCGAGCGTTGCCCGGTGGCCGATCGATACGACGGTCGAATGGGCAAGCCGTTGCTCCAGCAAGTGATAGAGCGCGGCCTCGGCCGGCTCGTCGAGCGAGGCGGTGGCTTCGTCCAGGAATAGATAGTCGGGCGCATGCAGGAGCGCGCGGGCTATGCCGAGCCGTTGCTGCTCGCCGAGCGACAGCATCCGGTTCCAATGCGCCTCTTCCTCGATGCGCGCGGCCAGATCGGGCAATCCGACGGCGCCGATGAGTTCGGCGACATAGGCGGCATCGAACCCGCCCGGTTCGGCCGGATAGGCGACCGCCGCGGCCAAGGGTGCGATCGGGAAATAGGGCCGCTGCGGCAGGATCATCACGCGGGCATTCTTCGGCACCGTGATGGTGCCGGCGCCGAACGGCCAGATGCCGGCGAGCGCGCGGAACAGCGTCGACTTGCCGGCGCCGGACGGGCCGCTCACCAGCACCCGCTCACCCAACTCGATCGAAAGGTCAGCGGCATTGACCAGCGGCACGCCGTTGGGCAACCGCACCGCCAGATCCTTGAAGGCGACCGCGGCTTGCTCGCCTTGTGCGAGGTCGATGACCGGCGGCGTCACGGCGACGGCGCGCGCGGCCGCCACGGATTGATCGAAACCGGACAGGCGCTCGATCACCGCGCGCCATTCCGCGAGGCTGCGGTAGAGCGTGACGAAGACCGAGAGCGCGTCCTGCACGCGACCGAAGGCATTGGCCGTTTGCATCAAGCCGCCGAGCTGGACCTTGCCGGCAAAATAGGCCGGGCTCACCAGAATGAAGGGGAAGACCACCGAGGCCTGGTTATAGCCGGCGGTGAAGAAGGTGAGCTTCTTCTGCCGCGTCATGATCGCGTACCAGTTGGCAACCACGCTTCCGAAGCGCACCAACAGCCGGTCGCGCTCGGCGCGGTTACCGGCGAGCAGGGCGATCTGTTCGGAATTCTCGCGCACCCGCACCAGGTTGAAGCGGAAATCGGCTTCGTAGCGTTGCTGCTGGAAATTGAGCGCGATCAGCGGGCGGCCAATCAGATGGGTCAGCGCGGTGCCGACGATGGCATAAAGCAACGCCGCCCACAGCAGGTAGCCGGGAATGTTGAAGCTCATGCCGAACAAATGCAGCGGCGCTGCCGCCGACAGCGACCACAGAATGATCATGAACGAGGCCAGCGTCACGCAGGAATTGAGCAATTGCAGCCCGATGTTCAGCGTCAGCTGGATGAAACTGCCGATGTCATCGGCGATGCGCTGATCGGGGTTGTCGGCGGCGTCGCCGAGCAATTGCATGCGATAATGATTGGCGCCTTCGAGCCAATGATCGAGGTAGGCGCTGGTCAGCCAGCGCCGCCAGCGAATCTGCAGCCATTGATTGAGATAGAGTTGGTAGACCGCGAGCAGAATGTAGGCCGTCGCCAGCACGCAGAAATAGCCAAGCTGATGGACGAAGGCGTCCCACTTGCGGTCCTGCAGCGCATTGTAGAAATTTGCGTTCCACTGATTGATCAAAACGGTAATCGCGACGATCGACAATTCGATGGCGATCACAGCCGCCAACAAGATGAGGCCGGGGCCGCGATCCTGAGAACGAAAATACGGGCTGGCGATGCGCCACACAGTGGTGAGCGTCGAGAAAATGCCTTTCACGGCCGGTCTCCTGTTAGGACGGGAAACAGTGCGCTGATGCCCCCGGTTGCCTAATAACGGCTATTGGCGCGAGGATTCCATTCTCTTTTTGACGGATTCGCATATAAAAAGGGCATATCCAGTCGGCCCAAGCGCTGCCCTATGTTGCGTCGGGCTCTCACACACCGTACGATTGTGGCTTAAGGGTTACCGGATCCGGACAATAAAGTCGGGTCGTGGAATAAGACCCGGCGATACAATGTTCTAGGGATCAAACAATCCAAGGGAGGGTAAAACACATGGCCAAAAGCAAACTGCCTACAACTGCGACCCGCCGTAAGTTCCTCGGCGGCGCCGCTCTTGCCGGCGCGGCGACCATCGCCATGCCGCAAGTGTCCCGCGCGCAAACCGTGACCCTGAAGATGCAGGGTTCCTGGGGCGCGCAGGACATCATCAACGATTACGCCAAGAGTTACGTCGCCAAGGTCAACGCCATGGGCGGCGGCCGTCTGAAGATCGATTACCTGAATGCCGGCGCGGTCGTAAAGGCGTTCTCGGTGATGGATGCCGTGCATTCCGGCGTGCTCGACGCAGGTCATACCGTGCCGGCCTACTGGTACGGCAAGCATCGCGCCGCGTCGCTATTCGGCACCGGCCCCGCTTACGGCTTCAACGGCAGCCAATTCCTCGGTTGGTTCTATTACGGCGGCGGCAAGGACCTTTACAAGGAACTGACTCAGGACGTGCTGAAGCTCAACGTGGTCGGCTTCTACGTCTTCGCCTTCCAGACACAGCCGCTCGGCTGGTTCAAGAAGGAAATCCATGGTCCGGAAGATTTCAAGGGCCTGAAATACCGTACCGTCGGTCTCGCTTCCAACGTCATGCAGGCGATGGGTGCGAGTGTCGCCCAATTGCCGGGTCCGGAAATCATGCCGGCGATGGAAAAGGGCGTCATCGACGCGTTCGAGTTCAACAACCCGACCTCCGACATGCGCTTCGGCGCCGCGGACGTCGCCAAATACTACTATATGGGCTCCTACCATCAGGCGCAGGAGGCCATTGAGGTCCTCGTCAACAAGGCGAAGTGGGATGGGTTGGCCAAGGAGCAACAGGAAATTCTGTTGCTGGCCGGGCAAGCCGCGAATTCCGACGACATCTGGCTGTCGTGGGATCAATATTCGAAAGACCTTGCCACGCTGGTTACCAAGCATGGCGTGCATGTTAAGCGCACACCGACATCGATCTTCCAGGCCCAACTCAAAGCTTGGGACGTCGTGGTGAAAGAACTGCTCGCCAACAAGCAGCAAGCGCCGATGATCGAGAAGATCCTCGACAGCCAGAAGGCTTGGGCGGCGCGTGTGGGCTTCTACTTCCACAACAACGAAGGCGACTACAAAACCGCCTGGGAGCACTACTTCGGCCCGCTCGCAGATTACAAGCCGAAAGCTTGATGCAGGTCATGTGAGATTCGCCGGGGCGGCCCTTGCTGCCCCGGCGGCTTTGTGTCCGTTACCAATCCGTGAGAGCCCTCCGTGGAACGATTGCTGCTGTCCATTGACCGCCTGAGCGCGGGCGTCGGCAAGGCGTTCGGCTGGTGCATCGTCATCATGACGTTGGGCACCTGCTACGAGGTGTTCGTGCGTTACGTGCTGCGAAGTCCCACCAATTGGGCGTTCGATCTCAGTTATTTCATGTACGGCGCGCTGTTCATGATGGCGGGCGCCTATACGTTGTCGCGCAACGGGCATGTGCGCGGCGACGTCCTCTATCGCTTGATGCCGGTGCGGGTGCAGGCCGGGGTCGATCTCGTGCTCTACATTTGCTTTCTGGCGCCGGGCTTTGCCGCTTTGTTCTATTACGGCATTCCCTATGCGGAAATTTCCTGGGTGCAGCGCGAGGTCAGCATCTATAGCCCGACCGGCGCGCCGGTTTACCCGCACAAGACCCTGATCCCGATCGCGGCCGCGCTGATGCTGATCCAGTGCTTCGCCGAGGTCGTGCGCTGCGTTATCTGCATCCGAGACGGCGTGTGGCCGCAACGGCTGCATGACGTGGAGGAAATGGAATCCGCCATCCTCGCCGAGGCCGAGGATCGCAAGCGGATCGAAGAAGAAATGCACGTGGGGGCGGCCCGATGACGTTTACGAATCCCGAACTCGGGATGATTCAGCTCGGCGCCTTCATCATAATCATTCTTTTGGGCTTCCCGATCGCCTTCACGCTGGTGGCGATGGGCATCTTCTTTGGCCTCTACGCGATGGGCGATCGCGTTTTCGATCTGCTTGTCACTAATACTTACGACATCATGTCGAATGACGTGCTCACCGCGGTGCCGTTGTTCCTGTTCATGGGCTACGTGGTCGAACGCGCGAACATTCTCGATCGACTGTTCTATTCGATCCAGATGGCGGCGCGCCGAGTCCCCGGCTCGCTCGCGGTGGCCACGCTGATCACCTGCGCGTTGTTCGCCACCGCAACCGGCATCGTCGGCGCGGTGGTGACGCTGATGGGACTTTTGGCATTCCCGGCCATGCTGCGGGCGGGCTACGACACCAAGCTCGCGGCCGGGGTGGTCTGCGCCGGCGGTTGCCTCGGCATCATGATTCCACCGAGCGTCTTGCTGATCCTGTACGGAGCCACGACGGCGGTTTCGGTGGTTCAACTCTATGCTGCCGCTTTCATCCCGGGGTTTTTGCTGGCGAGTCTGTACATCGTCTATGTGGTTGCGCGCGCGATAATCGATCCCAGCCTGTGCCCCCAGCCGAAGGAGCTCGAACGACCAATTCCGGCGACCGAGGTCGCTTGGGCATTGCTGACCTCGTTCTTTCCGCTGGCGATCCTGATCCTGTCGGTGCTTGGCGCCATCCTGATGGGACTGGCAACGCCGTCGGAAGCCGCCGCTGTCGGTGCGGCCGGTTCGGTCGTGTTGGCCGCCGCCTATCGGTCTTTGACCTTCCAGCGCCTGAAGGAAGCGGTCTACCTCACCGCTCGCACCTCGGCGATGGTCTGCTATCTGTTCATCGGCTCGTGGACCTTCTCGTCCGTGTTCTCCTACCTCGGCGGCCATGAAGTTATCGAGCACTGGGTGTTGGCGGCAAAGTTGACGCCGACCGCGTTCCTGATTATCGCCCAGTTCATAATCTTCCTGCTCGGCTGGCCGCTGGAATGGACAGAGATCATCATCATCTTCGTGCCGATCTTCCTGCCGCTCTTGAAGACGTTCCACATCGATCCGCTGATCTTCGGCATCCTGGTCGCGCTCAACATCCAGACCTCGTTCAACACGCCGCCGATGGCGATGGCGGCGTATTATCTTAAAGGTGTAGCGCCCCCGCACGTGAAGCTGACCGAAATATTCTCCGGTGCCTTGCCCTTCGTGTTTATGGTGTTTCTCACCATGGCGATGGTCTATGTCTACCCGGGTATTGCGCTGTGGCTTCCCCATAAATTGTATGGGGGCTGAGCGGTGGCGACCGGCGGGTTGATCGAGCTCACCGCGATTGCGGCCGCCGAGCAGATCGCGAACGGCGATATCTCCGCCGAGGACTACACCGGCGCCTGCCTTGAGCGCATCGCCGCGGTCGACGACACGGTTCATGCCTTTGTGCATCTCGATCCCGACGACGCGCTGGCGCAGGCGCGCGCGCTCGACGAGCGCCGGCGCAACGGCGCGTCACTCGGGCCGTTGCACGGCATTCCGGTCGGCATCAAGGACATCTACGACACCGCCGACTATCCGACCGAATGCGGCTCGCCGCTGCTCAAGGGGCGCCGGCCGATGCGCGATTGCACCGCGGTGGCGCGGCTGCGCGCCGCCGGCGCCGTGATCATCGGCAAGACTGTGACCACCGAATTCGCCTATTTTCATCCGGGCGCGACGCGCAACCCGCACGATCCGGAACGCACGCCGGGCGGTTCGTCCTCCGGTTCGGCGGCGGCGGTGGCGGCCGGCATGGTGCCATTGGCGATCGGCTCGCAGACCAACGGCTCGATGATCCGCCCAGCGGCCTATTGCGGTGTCTATGGCAGTAAGCCGACACACGGCACCATCTCGCGCCACGGCGCCCTCTCTTTGTCGCGCAATCTCGATCATGTCGGCACCTTCGCGCGCACGCTTGCCGACACCGCGCTGCTCCTCGAAGTGCTCGCCGGCTACGATCCGGAAGACGACGCGACGCGGGCGGTGGCGGCGCCGGCCTTTCTGCAAACCGTCGGCGAGGATCCGCCGATGCCGCCGCGATTTGCCTTCGTGCGTACTCCGATTTGGGACAAGGCCGATGCTTCGGCGCGCGCGGCGCTGGAGGCGCTTGTCGATGCGCTGGGAGAGCAAGCGACGACGGTCGATTTGCCGGACGCCTATGCGGCCGCATGGGACGATCAACGGGTGATCATGGCCACCGACATGGCGCACAATCTCGGCGCGGTGGTCGCGCGCGGCGACGAAGCCTCGTCGAGCAAAACCTTGCGCGATTTTCTGGCCGAGGGTCGTCAGGTGACGGCACCGCGCTATTTGGCCGCACTCGACAATGCGCGGCGCTACGCCGCCGGGATCGCCGATATCTTCAAGGAATACGATGCCATCATCACGCCGGCGACCGCCGGCGTAGCGCCCAAGGGCATGGCCACCGGGAGCCCGATGTTCTGTTCGCTATGGACCTTGACGGGGCTGCCGGCGCTGTCGCTGCCGTTGCTGAGTGGCGAAGGCGGTCTGCCGCTCGGCGTGCAATTGATCGGCGAACGTGGCGACGACGCGCGCTTGCTGCGCACGGCGAACTGGCTGGTGAATGAATTGGTGGAAGATTAAAGCGCGCTATTTCGAATCGCGCTTGAGCACCGGCTTCCAATCGTCATGCCAGAAGGCCCAAAGCATTAGCGCCACGCCGCATATGCAGGCGATCCACAACGGCACTTCGTTGAGCTTGTCCGCGATCAGCCAAATATAGCCGATCATGATCACCGAGCCGATCGCCGCCGTTATGGCATCTCCCATCGCGTCCTCCGCCATGGCCGATTTTTACGGCCATTTTTAATATCTTAGCGCGGGCCGCCCGCCTGTGCCACTGCTTTGTGGCGCGGGATTCAAGCCGGCGGCGCGCCGAGATGCTGCTTGAAGAAGGCGATAGTGCGCGTCCAGGCGAGCGCGGCCGCCGCCTGGTCGTAGCGGCTGGAGGTGTCGTTGTTGAAGGCGTGATTGACGTTTGGATAGAGGTAGAGCGTGTACGGCTTGTGGTTTGCCTTCAGCGCCGCCTCGTAGGCCGGGATGCCGGCATTGATGCGCTGGTCGAGTCCGGCATAGTGCAACAGCAGCGCGGCCCGGATCGAAGGCACCGCCGCTGCCGGCGGCTGGATACCGTAATAAGGCACGGCGGCTTTCAGATCGGCCGCCAGCACGGCGAGGCGGTTGACCATGCCGCCGCCCCAGCAGAATCCGACCGCGCCGACTTTGCCGGTCAACTCGGCATGGTGTTCGAGGAACGGCACCGCCGCGGCAATGCGCCGTGCCGTTTCGTCCGCATCGAGCGTGCCGATCATGTCGCGGCCCTTGTCTTCGTCGGCCGGCGTGCCGCCGAGCGGCGAGAGCATGTCGACCGCGAGCGCGAGGAAACCTTCGAGGGCGATGCGTCGCGCGATGTCCTTGATGTGCGGGTTGAGCCCGCGGTTCTCGTGGATGACGATGACCGCCGGGCGTTTTCCCTTCGACTTGAGCCGCGCCAGATAGCCGGAGACTTTTGTGCCGCCGGCGTCGTAAGTGATTGTTTCGACCGCAAGACGCGCGTCGTCCGGCGCCACCATCGCCGCCTTGGCGTAATCGTTCTGCAACAACGGCAGCAGCGCCAGCGCCGCCGCGCTGGAGCCGGCGATATCGCCGAGCCGCTCGAGGAAGTCGCGTCGGCTGATGGCGCCGTGCGTGAAGCTGTCATAAAGATCGATAATGCGTTGATCCATGGAACCGCTCCGGCCGTCATACCGCAATCTAACACGCCGGCGGCGCGGCCAAAATCGCCTTGACGCAAAGCCGGCGAGACGGCATTTCAAGGACCTTATTGGCGGCGCGTCCGCGACCGCCGATCCGGAGCACATCATGACCGTCCTTCGCCTGAGCGCGGGCTGGCACGCCGTTGTCTGCAGTGCGCTCGCGCTGGTCCTCCTCGGCCTTGGCGGTCCGGTCCGCGCCGCCGAGCCGTTTCCATTCGATCAAATTCTCATGCTCGACGCGGCGCCGATGCGCCCGGTCAAGCGCGTGCCTGTCCTGACCGTGTCGCGGAATGGCGAGGCCACCATCGGCCTGTGGTGCAAGACCGTGCAAGGCCGCGTCGAGTTCAGCCAAAGCGAGATCCGCATCGAGCCCGGCCCTTTGCCGGAGGCTCTGCCGCAATACATGGTCGATGGTCAGTGCAGCGATACGCGTATGCAAGCCGATCAGGACACGCTCGCCGCGCTCGCGCAGGTGACGACCTGGCGGCGGCGCGGCGGTGAGATCGTGCTGCTCGGGCCGACATCGTTTAAATTCCGCCCCAGCGACAACTGATCCGGACCGGAAATGAAAAGGCCCGGCTTTCGCCGGGCCTTTTGCATCGGTCTTGTGCGGGCCGAGCTTACATCATGCCGCCCATACCGCCCATGCCACCCATGCCGCCGCCACCCGGCATTGCCGGTGCAGCCTCCTTCGGCAGTTCGGCAACCATGGCTTCGGTGGTGATCAAGAGGCCGGCAACCGAGCCGGCATCCTGCAGCGCGGTGCGCACGACCTTGGCCGGATCGACGATGCCGGCCTTGATCATGTCGACATATTTCTCGGTCTGGGCGTCGAAGCCGTAGGTCTCCGAGTTTTCGTCCATGATCTTGCCGACCACGATCGAGCCTTCCACGCCGGCATTCTCCGCGATCTGGCGGATCGGCGCTTCCAGCGCCTTGAGCACGATGTTGATGCCGGCCTGCACATCCGGGTTGTCGTCATGGATGCGGCCGACGGCTTTCTTGGCGCGCAGCAGCGCGACGCCGCCGCCCGGCACGATGCCTTCCTCGACCGCGGCGCGAGTGGCGTTGAGCGCGTCCTCGACGCGGTCCTTCTTCTCCTTCACCTCGACCTCGGTGGCGCCGCCGACACGGATCACCGCAACACCGCCGGCGAGCTTGGCCAGACGTTCCTGCAGCTTCTCCTTGTCGTAGTCGGAGGTGGTCTCCTCGATCTGCGCCTTGATCTGGTTCACGCGCGCCTCGATCTCGGCCTTCTTGCCGGCACCGTTGACGATGGTGGTCTTCTCTTTCTCGATGATCACCTTCTTGGCGCGGCCGAGCATGGCGAGCGTTACGTTTTCCAGCTTGATGCCGAGGTCCTCGGAGATCAACTGGCCGCCGGTCAGGATGGCGATGTCTTCCAGCATGGCTTTGCGGCGGTCGCCAAAGCCGGGCGCCTTGACAGCCGCGACCTTGAGGCCGCCGCGCAGTTTGTTGACCACCAGAGTGGCGATGGCCTCACCCTCGACGTCCTCGGCGATGATGACCAGCGGCTTGCCCGACTGCACCACGGCTTCCAGAACGGGAAGCATGGACTGCAGGCCGGAGAGCTTCTTTTCGTGCAGCAGGATGTAGGCATCCTCGAGCTCGGCCAGCATCTTCTCGGCATTGGTGACGAAGTATGGCGAGATGTAGCCACGGTCGAACTGCATGCCTTCGACGATTTCGACCTCGGTCTCCATCGCCTTGGCTTCCTCGACGGTGATCACACCCTCGTTGCCGACCTTCTGCATCGCCTTGGCGATCATGCTGCCGATGGCGGCATCGCCGTTCGACGAGATGGTGCCGACTTGCGCCACCTCGGCCGATGAGCCGACCTTCTTGGCGCGCTTCTCGATGTCCTTGACCACGGCGGCAACCGCGATATCGACGCCACGCTTCAGGTCCATCGGGTTCATGCCGGCGGCGACCGACTTCGCGCCTTCCTTGACGATCGAGGCCGCGAGCACGGTGGCCGTGGTGGTGCCGTCGCCGGCAAGATCGTTGGTCTTCTGCGCGACTTCGCGCACCATCTGCGCGCCCATGTTCTCGAACTTGTCTTCGAGTTCGATTTCCTTGGCGACGGTGACGCCGTCCTTGGTGATGCGCGGGGCGCCGTAGCTCTTGTCGAGCACGACGTTGCGGCCCTTGGGACCGAGCGTCACCTTCACCGCATTGGCGAGGATATCGACGCCGCGCAACATGCGGTCGCGAGCATCGACGGCGAATTTGACTTCCTTGGCACTCATTGCAATTTGCTCCGTTGGGTTGTCTGCAACGGCCTGTTCCCCGCCTTGTCATTGCCAGGCTTGACCCGGCAATCCATGACGAACCTCGGCAAAAGCGGCCTTACGTAAAGCTGTCGCACGCGGTTCTGCATCATGGATGCCCGGGTTAAGCCCGGGCATGACGAATGAGAGGGCGTCGGCCCGTTAATTGGTGTCTACGCGATCACGCCCATGATGTCGGACTCCTTCATAATCAGGAGCTCCTCACCGTCGAGCTTGACCTCGGTGCCCGACCACTTGCCGAACAACACGCGGTTGCCGGGCTTCACGTCGATCGGAATCAGCTTGCCGCTCTCGTCGCGTCCGCCGGGACCGACGGCGATGATTTCGCCTTCCTGCGGCTTCTCCTGGGCGGTGTCGGGGATGATGATGCCGCCTTTGGTCTTCTCGCTTGCCTCGATGCGGCGCACGACCACGCGGTCATGCAGGGGTCGGAATTTGGTCTTGGCCATGGCTTCCTCGTCGGCGCTTCCCGCGCAGTTTGTGACCGAAAGTGTCGGTTTTTTAAGCCCTTAGCACTCAGTCGTGGAGAGTGCCAAATTGCTGCCTGGGAGATATTGCCTGCAGGCTTTGCTGTCAAGCTGGCGCGCTCCGCATTGGCCTTGAGGATCGTCGACAGGTTAACCTGAGGGTAGTGAAGCAGCCTGCTTGCGCTCTGCGGCAATGCCCCGCAAAGTCTGCCATCGACTCGCCCCGCCGGAGTTCGAATGATTCACCCCAGTCTTCGCCTGCCGACCGCACTGGTGCTGGCTTCGCTGGCGCTGGGCTTGGCAAACTGCACCAGCTTCCCCAGCCTCACGCTGAATCAGCCGGATGTAGCGCCGCCGCCGCCGCCTGCGCCGGCGCTACCGCCGGCATTCCCGCCGCAGGACATCGTCGGCCGCTGGGGGCTTGCCGCCTATCATCGCGAGGACGACCGCGCCCGCACCGAAGCGGCCGCGGCCAGTTCATGCAGGCAGCCTTACGTCATCACACTCGGCCCCACCGGCGGGGTGATGATGCATCTGGCCGACCAGGCGACGCCGAGCGAGCTTCGCCTCAAAGGCGGGCCGGGCAACAAGACTTTCATTGGTCCCGACGGCGAGGCCGGCGGCGTACAGGATCGCGAGGTTGTCTTGTTCGACGGCCGTATTCTGATTCTGCGCTGGATGGATCCGGAAGTGCAGGGCCGCTACGGCACCATGGTCTATGTGCGCTGCACGCCTCCAGGCGCCAATCGGCATAAGCCGAAAGCCAAGTCGAGACCCAAGCCTAAGCCTGCGCCCAAACCGGCAACTGCACCGCCGCCGCCCAAGCCGCAATGACGGGGTGGTAGGCAAGCGCATGAGCACGCCGGGCCGGCCTGCGAGTATTCCGGCCATATGATCTCTGCCCGTGATTTTGTTAGCGGTCCCTGGCGCGCGGTGCCGGTGCTCGGCGTCACCCAAATTCTGTCCTGGGGCACGATCTTCTATACGCCGGTGCTGATCGTGCCGCTGATCGCGCAGGATCGCGGCTGGTCGATCTCCTTTGCCATGGGGGGATTTTCGGTCGGGCTATTGGCCGCCGGACTGTCCGCGCCCACCGTCGGTCGCGCCATCGATCGCTTCGGCGGCCATGTGGTGATGACCATCGGTTCGCTGATCGGCGCGCTCGGGCTGGCGCTGATCGCGCACGCCGCCAGCCGTGTCACCTATCTCGGCGTTTGGGTCGTGCTCGGTGTCGCCATGGCGGCGAACCTCTACGATGCCGCCTTCGCCACGCTCGGCCGTATCTTCGGCGCCGGCGCGCGCCAGCCGATCACCGCGCTGACGCTTGCCGGCGGTTTCGCTTCGACCGTGAGCTGGCCGACGACGCATTTCCTGCTCGAAGCCGTCGGTTGGCGTAGCACCTATCTCGTTTATGCCGTGCTGCTGGCCTGCATTGCCGCCCCGTTGCATGCACTGGCGCTACCGCGCAGCCGGCACGAAGCGGACGTTCCCAAACAAGGAGACAAACCCGCGCCGGCCAAGGTGCTGCCGCCGCATGGCTTGACCTTCATTCTGGTTGCGTCCGCCTTTGCGGCTTACGCCTTCGTCCCGTCCGGCCTGTCTGCGCATCTGCTGGCGATATTCGACCGCTCCGGCATCGATGCCGGAACCGTGGTTTGGATCGGTGCGCTGTTCGGGCCGGCACAGGTCGGCGCGCGGCTGATCGAATTCACCTTCGGCCGCAATTTGCATCCGCTCTGGGTGGTGCGCTTCGCGCTCACCGCCTTGCTGTGCGCCTTTGCCATGTTGTTGTTGCTGGGCATTTCAACGCCGCTGGCGGCGGCCTTCGCGCTGATGTTCGGCGGCGCCAACGGGCTCGTCACCATCACGCGCGGGGCGGTGCCGCTCGCTTTGTTCGGCGCCTCCGGCTACGGGCGGCTGATGGGGCGGCTGGCGGGGCCGTTCCTGTTGATGCAGGCGGCGGCGCCGCTGGTCATGGCCTTTGTGGTCGAACGCGCGGGCGATTTGAGCGCGCTCGCGCTTGCCGCCGGTTTCGCGGCCGTTGCGCTCGTCTGCTTTATTGTGATTAAGCGGCCAAGCGCGTGATTTCTGAAAACTAGTTGAACATCGCGTCGATGTCGCGCTGGCTGGCATGGCCGCTTTCGCCGTCGAGGCGGGGGCCGTTGATGAGGCCGCTTGCCGCAGGCGCCGCGGACGTTGTGCGCGCCGCGCCCGGCTTGGTGAGCCCATGGCAGCGCGCGAGCATGGCCGCAACCTGCTCTTCGATGGCGTTGAGCATGTCGATTACTTTGCCGATGCGCTGGCCGGCGAGGTCCTGAAAATTGCAGGCTTCGTAAATCTCGACCACGTGATCCTGGATGTCCTGGGCAAGGCCGCGCTGATAGTCGTTCTTCAGTGTTGCGCTCAGCGCCTTGGCGGCGTCCTCGACGGCCTCGCCCGATTTGAGAATTCGGTTGGTCGCTTTTTCCATCGATTCGATGGCGGCACCGAGTTCGCCTGCCGCACGTGCCATGCGGCGTTCCTGGCCGTCGGCGACGAGGGCGGAGAGCTCACGCTTGTTGCGGGCGACGGCGTCGTAGACCAGCATCAGCTCGCGCTCGAGCCCTTGCCCGGTTGCGTCGGTGAATTGCTCGCGCGCTTCGCTCGCCGCGCTCATCTCGACTTCGTCTGCCGCCGCCGCCGACGCGCTTGCGCTCTCGGCTGCAAACATCCGCTCGATGCGAAACACCTTGCGCTGCATTGGCCCGCCCTACCGTTACCCCGCTTTGCTTCTATCCGAGCGGCGATTAACGCTGGGTTGCGGTTTTGAAAGCGAACGCAATCTTTACCATGACCTTTCGCATTTTACTCAAAATCAACGTTAATGCGACGAAAGCGAGCGCCAGCGGTGAAATAACGGGACGGCTTTTGCGCGGTTTACCAATCGGTGTGTGTTTGGCCCTGTACTGCGTCGCGTCAGTGAAACGCGTAACGAGAGTTTGTCGATGCAACGTTCGCCCCTTCCAGCCTTCATCGTCCTCATTGCCAGCAGCGCCGCCGCATTTCCGGCGCTAGCGCGCGATCTCACGCCGGCGACGCCGCCCATGGTGGTGGCGGCGCAAGCGTCGCAGATGCAGCCCAATCTCGGCGGCGGCCTTATCCAATTCATGTTCGGCGGCGGCGAGTCGCGGGCGCAATACGCGTCGCGCCAGAATTACATCGCGGCCCCGCAGATCGGCCTTTCGGATCCTTCGGAAGCGGTTGAACAGCACACGGCCTACGCAAACCCGGCGGACCCGAGCACGGTGGCGCCGCGGCCGAATCATGAGATCAATCCGCGCTTTCTGCCGCGCGAGGTCGCCTACGAGACCAAAGAAGCGCCCGGCACCGTCGTCGTCGATACGCCGAACCACTTTCTCTATCTGGTCGAAGGTGACGGCAAGGCGATGCGTTACGGCATCGGCGTCGGCCGGCCGGGCTTTACCTGGGCTGGCGTGCACAAGATCACGGCGAAGAAGGAATGGCCGGACTGGGTGCCGCCGAAGGAGATGCTGGAACGGCAACCGTATTTGCCGCATTTCATGGCCGGTGGCCCACGCAACCCGCTCGGCGCGCGCGCGATGTATCTCGGCGGAACACTCTACCGCATCCACGGCTCCAATGAACCTTGGACGATCGGCCACAACGTGTCGTCCGGCTGCATCCGCTTGCGCAATGCGGACGTCATCGACCTCTACAGCCACGTGAAGGTCGGCGCCAAAGTGGTGGTGCTCTAGGATTTAGTCCGGGCGGGCGAGCGCGACGCCATAATCGGCGAGCGCCCGTGGGAATTCTTCTGAATTGAAATAGGCGAATTCCCGCTCGCGCTGCCCGGTGAGCGGATCGAGCCGTTCAAGCTCGGCATCGACGAAACCGGGATGGCACATGATGAGCCCGCCGTCCGGCAACCCCGTCAGGAAGCGTGGAAACGTCTTGGCGAAATCCGCCTTGGCGTTGAAATTATAGGCGCCGGCAAAGGCCGGATTGGTAGCAATGCCGAGCCGGCTGGCCTTGCGCCGGAAGCCCTGACTCAAAATATCGAGGACCAGCGCCTTGCGGTCGTGCAAGGCGCGCGCGGTGCGGGCGCGGCCGCATTGCCGCACCCAGGCGAGCGGCGCAATTTCAGCCACTACTTTCAGAAAGGCATCGCGCACTTGCGGGAACAGATGCACGTGCTGATGGCCGTCGACGAAGTCGGGCAGGTGGCCGAAGGCCGCGACAAAGGCGCGTACTTGGCTGGCGATCTCGATCGTCAACCGCTCGCCTTGCAGGCGGCGCGCGACCGAAAGGCGCATCGTCTCATTGAGCGGCAGGAAGGCGCCGGCGCGTAACGGCGCGTAATCCTCGCTCAGCGGGGTAAACGGCGCGGTGAGCGTAACGTGCAAGCCGAGCGCCGCGCGCTTTTCGCCGGAATTGAGCATTTCCAGCGCGTCGGCTTCGTCGTTGTCGAGATAGGGCGCGGCGGTCATCACCGAAGTGGCGTTGAGCCGCCCGCGCAGGATCAGGTCGCGGATCGCCGCGTTGACCGCGGGAGAAATGCCGTAATCGTCGGCGCAAAGCCAGATGCGGCGCGGCGCATGATGGCTCGGCAACCGCTTACTCCGCCGCCCGCGGTGTCTCCGCCGTATTGGATTCGTCCGCGCGCTTCAGGCTGTGTTCGGCGACGAAATAGACCGGGCGCGCTTTGACCTCGGACAGCAGCTTGCCGATATATTCGCCGAGCACGCCGATCATGAACAGCTGCACGCCGCCGAGCACCATCAGGCCGACCACCACCGACGGATAGCCGGGCACGTCCTGGCCGAAGAGAAGGGTTTGCAACAGGATCCAGCCGCCGAAGAGCAGCGCCGTTGCCGCCAGCAGCAGGCCTAGCAGGCTGGCGACGCGCAACGGCGCCACCGTGAACGAGGTCAGCCCCTCGATCGACAGGCCGATCAGGCTCCAGACGTTCCAACTGGTGGTGCCATGGGCGCGCGGTGCCGGCTCGTAATCGACGCGCACCTGGCGGAAGCCGATCCAGTTCGACATGCCCTTGAAGAAGCGGTTGCGCTCGGGCATTTGCCGCAGCGCCGCCGCCGCGCGCGGCGACAGTAGGCGGAAGTCGCCGGCGTCTTCGGGAATGCGCTGGCGCTGGCCCCAATTGATCAGCGCATAAAACCAGTGCACGCCGGTGCGCCGCAGCCAGGGCTCGTTCTCGCGGTTGGCTTTGGCGGTGTAGACGACGTCGTAGCCGTCATCGAGCCAGCGCGAGACCAGAGTGTCGATCAGGTTCGGCGGATGTTGGCCGTCGCCGTCGATGAACAACACGGCGCCGAGCCGGGCATGGTCGAGGCCGGCGAGCAGGGCGGCCTCCTTGCCGAAATTGCGCGACAGCGTCACCACCTGGATGTCGATCGGCATGGCCGGCAGCGATTTGGCGAGGTCGCTGGTGCCGTCGCTGCTGCCGTCATCCACGTAGACGATTTCAAGCGCCAGACCACGTTTGGCCTTCAGATAGCGGCCGACCTCGGCAATGCGTTCGTGCAGGGCCGCCAGCCCGATGGCCTCATTGAAAACCGGAACGACAATCGACAGCCCGGGCGCGGACCGCGAGCGGGCCGCGCGGGTGCCTATTTTGCTCGATTTAGCCGCCATTTCGCATGATCCGGCATCTTTGTCCTTTGCGCCGATCTATAGCGCACCGGGCCCGGTCTGTCGCCCCGCGCCCGGCCCGGTTCCGACCCAATTTTCGGACAAGATCGCGCGCCGGCAAAATGGTATGAGCCCTCGGATGATTTCCCGCCCCGGTGCAGAACCTCATCGACCGTCTGTCCGTCGCCTGGCATGAACGCGCGCTGCTGCTCAAGGCGGCGAGCTTTGCCGTTGTCGGCTTGTTCAATTCGGCCGTCGACTTCGCGGTGTTTTCCTTCGGCTATTACTATTTGGCGCTGCCGATCGTCGCCGCCAATACGCTGTCTTGGTTTGTTGCGGTGACCGGCTCCTATGTGCTGAATTCAAAATTCACTTTCGCCGTCGAATCCGGCCGCAAGCTCGGTCTCAGGCGCTATCTCGGTTTTTTGCTGGCGCAAGTGGCGGGGTTTGTCGCCAACACCGCAACGATCTGGTGCCTGGTGACGTATCTGGAAATTCCGGCCTGGGCCGCCAAGGTGGCGGCGATCGGCGTGAGCTTCGTGGTCAATTTTTCGCTCTCGCACTTCGTCGTGTTCCGGCAGCGCGTGCCGAAAAGCTAAAGCGCGGCCTCGAGCTTGGCGTAGAGCGGATTGTCCTTCGAGAACACGTAATCGAGATCGGCCACAGCTACGGCTTCGGCGCCGTTATCGCGCAGGAAACTGGTCAGCGCATAAACCTCACCGGGCGGGCAGTGCAGCGTCAACATGCCGGACGAGGTCGGCCCGCCGAACGGCGTCAGAACGCCGAACATTTTTTGCGCCTTATCGACCAGCCGCGCGTCGCAGGCGGCAAAACGCGCGCGCACCTCGCGGTAGGCGGCGGCGCGCGCCTGCGCGGTGATGCGGTCGAGGATGACGCGCGCCAATTCGCGTTCGCTCTCGCCCCAGGAGGCCGTCCGCGCGGCGACCAGATTGGCCTGCGAGCGCAAAATGACGCCGTCCTCGATGACCTTCAGCCCATTGGCGGCAAGCGTGGCGCCGGTGGTGGTGATGTCGACGATCATTTCCGCGGTGCCGGCGGCGGGCGCGCCTTCGGTCGCGCCCGAACTCTCGACGATGCGGTAGTCGAGCACGCCGTGCGCGGAAAAGAAGTCGCGCGTGAGATTTACGTATTTGGTCGCCACCCGCATCTTGCGGCCGTGGTGCTGGCGGAAGGAGGTGGCGACGTCGTCCACGTCGGCCATCGTTCGCACATCGATCCAGGCCTGCGGCACCGCCACCACGACGGTGGCAAAGCCGAAGCCGAGGCCTTCGATCAGCAGCACACGGGCTTCGGCGTCGGGAATCATCTCGCGCACCAAATCTTCGCCAGTGACGCCGAGATGCACGCTGCCGGAGGAAAGCTGGGCGGTGATCTCGGCCGCCGAGAGATAAGCGACCTCGACGCCGTCGAGGCCGGCGATCTCGCCGCGATAGTCGCGCTGCCCCCGCGGCTTGATCAGCGCCAACCCGGAGCGGGCGAAGAATTTCTCGGCGTTTTCCTGCAGCCGGCCTTTGGCCGGTACGGCGAGCACCAGCGCGCTCATGACGCGCCTCCGTAGACGGAGAGCCGCTCGATCCACACCGCAAGCCCGATGGCGGGGATCGGCTCCGCGCTGCCGAGCCGCGTCAGCAAGCCGTCGTAACGGCCGCCGGCGACCAGCGGATCGCCGGTGCGCTTGGCATCGGTCAGTTCGAACACGAAGCCGGTGTAGTAATCGAAACCGCGGCCGAACGCGGTGGAGAAGCGCACGCGCTTTGCATCGATGCCGCGCGCGGCGAGAAAGCCGGTGCGGCTCTCGAACAGATCAAGCGCCGGCGTCAGCGCCACATTGGCGTCCTTGGCGAGCGCGCGCAGTTCGGCCGCCGCCGCGTCGGGATCGCCGCCGATGCCGAGGAAGCGCTCGATCAAGGAGCGCACCTCGCGCGGCAGCCGCGCGCTGGCGCCGAGCGCGGATTGTTCGAGGAAACGGTCGGCAATCTCGCCGACCGAGCGGCCGCCGACCGCGGTAATGCCGGCGATCGACAACAAGTCGGTGACCAGCGCATGCGCGCCCTTCGGATCGGAGCCGGCGAGCGCCGCCAGCACGCCCTGATATTCCGGCCGCGTGTTGTTGCCGCCCAGCACCAGCCGGTCGAGGTCCTGCGCCAGATTGGCCTTGCGGTTGAAATCCTTGACCAGCCGCCGCTTCCAGGCCGGCGGCAGGTCGAGCCCGGCGATCAGGCTGGCAAACAGCGCGACGTCGCCGATCTGGATGTCTGGCGCG
Organism: uncultured Alphaproteobacteria bacterium; assembly: GCA_963810255.1. Classification (GTDB taxonomy): domain Bacteria; phylum Pseudomonadota; class Alphaproteobacteria; order Rhizobiales; family Xanthobacteraceae; genus Pseudolabrys. The sequence continues at coordinate 348,679 of CAWEMT010000004.1, forward strand.
GCAAGGCCGTAATGCGCGGTGGCTTCGAGACCGAGCGAAAGCATCTCGGCGTCGGCCGCCGCGATGTCGGGACGGCCGAAGGATTCAATGCCCGCTTGCATGAATTCCGCCGGCTGATCGAGCCGGTGGCGGAACACCGGGCCGAGATAGCAGAAGCCTGAGGCCTGGCCGGCGGCAGGCGAGGCGAGGTAATCGCGCGACACCGGGATGGTGAGGTCGGGGCGCAGGCAGAATTCGCCGCCGCCCGGCGCGGTGGTCAGATACATGCGCTTGCGGATGTCCTCGCCCGAGAGGTCGAGGAACGGCTCGGCCGGCTGCAGGATGGCAGGCGCGCAGCGGCGATAGCCGGCGCGCTCGTAGGAGGCGACCAGTGCCTCCGCCCGCGCGTCGGGCCCTTCCGTCTGCATTGTGACGCTCGCGTCCATGGCTCGGTCCGAAAATGCCGCTTGCGGGCCGCCCTTTAGCATGGCGGGCCTTAACTTTCGACGCCGAATAGCGGCCGCGCTTAACAGGACCGGCCGCCAAATCCTTGGCTTCGTTAATGGATTTTGTGACGAAAACGCCGGCCTTTTGCGAGCGGCCTTTACAAATCCGCCGCTTTGCACGTGCTATCGTGGCGCATGATCCGTGATGGAGGACTTGCCATGCGCCGCCGCCTCGCCCTTGTGGGGCTCGCTCTGATTTTTGCCGCCCCCGCCGCCGCCGAGGACCTGCCGATGCGCAAGGCCGGGCTTTGGGAAATCAACATGACCTTCGTCGGCCGCAAGCTGCCGGCGCAGATGATCAAGCAATGCATCGACGCGGCGACCGACAAGCTGATGAACAACAATTTCGGCAGTTCGCCCGAGCATGACTGTTCGAAGCGCGATATCAAGCACGTCGCCGGTACCATGACCGTCGACTCGGTCTGCAATTTCAGCGGCGCCACCACGACCTCGCATGCGGTGGTCACCGGCAGCTTCGACAGCGCCTATACGATGGACGTCACCTCGACGCGCGAGGGCGGACGGCCGATCCCCGGCACGAAGCCCGGCGCGGCGACGCATATGAAGCTCGACGCCAAATGGCTCGGCCCCTGCGAGGCCGGGCAAAAGCCCGGCGACGTGATCATGGGCAACGGCATGAAGATCAACGTGCTGGACATGCAGAAATTCATGGGCAAGCCGCGGTAATAATTTTCTTTGTATCGAGCCTTGCCGCGGTCACGCGTCACCTCTCCTGTGGGGAGAGGTCGCCCGCCGAAGCTTTAGCGAAGGCGGGCGGGTGAGGGGTTGCGGCCTATCGAGAGTCAGGAACTCCCTCACCCCAACCCTCTCCCCAGTCAAAGTCGGATGTATCCGACTTTGACCACTTTAAGTGCCGAACTCGGGTAAACCCGAGTTCGGACGGGAGAGGGAGCGCGCCGCGCTCGCTGCGGCGCCGGGCCTCACGTCTGCGTCTGCGTGACCGTCACCTCGACCGTCATGCTGACAAAATCCGAACTCGCCCCGGTATAACTGCCGGAGATCGGGATCGCCTGCGAGGGATCGCGCGTGACCGCGACGCGGATCAGATTGTCGCCGGCGATCAGCACGTCGGTCGGGTCATATTCGATCCAGCCGGCGCCGGGCAGATAGACTTCCGCCCAGGCATGCGTGGCGGCGACCGCTTGCGTCGCCTCGCCGCGATCGAGCGCGGGATCGTAGAGATAGCCGGACACGAAACGCGCACCGAGCCCGAGATAGCGCGCCGCCTCGATGAAGGTCATGGCGAAATCCCGGCAGGCGCCGGATTTCTTTTCCAGCGTCTCCGCCGGCGATTGCGTGCCCGGCTCGTGCCGCTCGCCGTAGACCACGTTCGGCGCCAGCGCGGCGTTCATGTTCTGCAAGAGATCGAGCGTGCGCATCGGCCGCGAGGTGACGAAGCTGTTGGCCCAGCGCGCCAAGACGCCGTCGGGATCGGGAAAATGCTGCTCGAGCAGGCGGCCGAGATCGACGCGGTCGCTGCTCGAATAGATGAAGGGATAAAACTCGGCCTCCGGCGCGATCGGGAACACCGGCCCCTCGATGCCCCAGCGCTCGATCTTGAGGGTCGAGCCGATCTTGAGCATGGCGCCGGGCGAGGAGAATTCGACCAGCGCGACCGAATTGCCGAACACGTCGTGTATCCAGCGTACATTGCCGGGCGGGGAGAGGGTGAGTTCAGCGCCGACCAGCCGCAGGTCGTGGCTGTCGCGCGGCCGCAGCATCAACTTATGCGGGCCGAAAAACACCGGCCGCGCATAGCGATAGGTGGTGGCGTGGCGCACTGTCAGAAGCCGCATCGTGTCACCGCCGCCAATCCCTGCGCGATTAGTGCCCGTGTTTCCGCATGGGGATGCAAGGGCCGCGCCAATAAATATCGATATGCCGAAGGGCGCTCGGCAAGGGGTCAGCAGATAAATAAAGTGCTCACGTCTGCATGCTCACGGTCACGTCGACTGAAATTCCGAGAAAGTCCGAGCTCGCGCCGCTGAAAGATCCCGAAATCGGAATCGCCTGCGAGGGGTCACCCGTCACCGCGACCCGAATGAGATTTTCGCCGGCGATCAGCCCGTTGGTCGGGTCGTATTCGACCCAGCCGGCACCCGGTAGATAGACATCCGCCCAGGCATGCGTTGAGCCTGCGCCTTGCATCTTTTGGCCGCCGTCGAGCGCCGGATCGTAGAGATAGCCGGTGACGAAGCGGGCGCCGAAGCCGAGGCTGCGCACGGCCTCGATGAACAGCAAAGCGAAGTCGCGGCAACTGCCGCTCTTCTTTTCCAGCGTTTCGATGGGCGTTTGCGTACCCTCCTCGTAGCGTTCGGCGTAGGCGAACGCACCGCGGATGGCGCCGTTCATGTTCGAGAGCAGATTGTAAGTCGGCAAGGGCTGTTGGCTCATGAAGCGCTTGGCCCACTGCTCCACGACGCCGTGCGGGTCGGGGTAGTGGCGCTCGACCAGCCGGCCGAGGTCGCTGCGGTCGTTGGACGAATAGACGAAGGGGTACATCTGCGCTTCGCGGGCAATCGGGAAGACTGGCCGCGCCAGCCCGTAGCGTTCGAGTTGAAGCCTGCTGACGATCCGCAGTTCGGAAGCAGGCTGTGCAAATTCCACCTGCGCCACCGAGTTGCCGAACACATCATGCATCCAGTGGGTCTCGCCCGGCGGCGAAAAAGTAAAATCGGCGTCCACCAGGCGCATGTCGTGGGAATCGCGCGGCCGCAGCATCAGCCGGTGCGGACCGAAAGTGACCGGCCGCGCATAGCGGTAGGTGGTGGCGTGGTGGATCGTCAGAAGCTTCATGGCCTGGCGTTCAAGCGTGACGCGCGAGCAGTTTGCGCACCGCTTCGACTAGCTCGTCTTCCTTGACCGCGAATTGCGCCTCGGCCTGTTTCTTCAGGTAGTCGTCGCGCTCTTTCGACAGCCCGCCGATCTCCGCGCCAAGGATCAAGTCCTTGATCTGCACTTCGCCGCGCGCTTTTTCATCGGGACCTTGGATCACCGCACAAGGGCTGCCGCGCCGGTCGGCATATTTCAGTTGTTGCCCGACGGCGTGCTTGGGATTGCCGAGGTAAAGTTCGGCGCGGATGCCGGCGTTGCGCAGCATCGCGACGAATTTCTGGCTGTCGGCGATGTCCGTTCCGGGAAACACCGTCACCACCACCGGGCCAGACGCGGCTTTCTTACCGGGCTTGTCGAGCGCGGCTAGCGCCGCCTGCAAACGAGAGACGCCGATGGAGAATCCGGTCGCCGGCACGGGCTGGCCCATGAAGCGCGACACCAACCCGTCGTAACGTCCGCCGCCGCCGACCGAGCCGAAACGCACGGGCCGGCCTTTGTCGTCTTTCATTTCGAAGGTGAGTTCAACCTCGTAAACGGGGCCGGTGTAATATTCGAGGCCGCGGACGACGGAGCGATCCACTAAAATACGCGTTTCGTCGTACCCTGCCGCTTTTGCAAGCGTTGCGATGTCTCTTAATTCGGCTACGCCAAGCTTGCCGATTTGGCCAAGATTGACGTTTTCTTCAAACCAATCCAGGCGAGCGCTATTTTGCGCGGCGACTTTGCTCAGCACGAGGTCAGGCTTGTAAACTGAGTGCCCCAACGTTGCATCTTGAGAATACCCAAGAAACCGCATGACATTCTCAGCTTGCGCGTCGAGCAATTCCGCTCCTTTTGTCACGTCGCCGCTTTCATCCTTGCGGCCAGTGGTAAGTAGTTGGAACACGCCGGTTGGCCCTAGCCGATCAAATTTATCAATTGATCTAAGTACGGCGAGCCACTGCGCTTCGCTAATTGCCGAAACGACACTGAGCGACTCTCTTAGACCTTCGAGCACCTTCCGGTTATTCACCTTCACCACATAGTCGCCGCGCTTGATGCCCAGCGCTTCCATCGTATCCGCCGCCAGCATGCACATCTCGGCATCGGCGGCCATCGAGGCTGAGCCAACCGTGTCGGCATCGAACTGCATGAACTGCCGATAGCGTCCCGGCCCCGGCTTCTCGTTGCGATAGACGTAGCCCGCGCGATACGAGCGAAACGGCAGCGCCAGGTTCTGGTAATTCTCCGCCACGTAGCGCGCCAGCGGCGCAGTGAGGTCGTAACGCAGGGAGAGCCACTGCTCGTCGTCGTCCTGGAACGAGAACACGCCCTCGTTCGGCCGGTCCTGGTCGGGCAGGAACTTGCCCAGCGCGTCGGTGAATTCGATCGCCGGCGTCTCCAGCGGCTCGAAGCCGTAGCGTTCGAATTGCAGGCGGATTTTCTCCACCATATCGCGCGTGGCGGCGATCTCGGCCGGCCCGCGGTCGGCGAGGCCGCGCGGCAGGCGGGCTTTTAGCTTTTGTGGTTTGTTCGGCTTGTCGGCCATGCGGTAATGGTGCATTCGCAGAAATCGCGCGGTGGTAGCAGCGAAGCTATTAGGCGGCAAGCATACAAAGGCCGGTCATCATCCGCGAAAGCGGATGATCCAGCAAACGCGAGCCGGCGAAAAGCGCGACGACGGTGATTGCTGGATGCCCCGCCTGCGCCGGGCATGACAGCGGAACGAGAGGCTGACATGGCCACAAGGCAAAGCGAATGTTGCACCCGCCAGCGTCCCCAACGACCTCGAGCCCTATTGGATGCCGTTTACGGCCAACCGGGCGTTCAAAGCGCGCCCGCGTATGGTAGTGCGCGCCAAGGACATGCACTACTTCACGCCGGACGGGCGCAAGCTGATCGACGGCTCGGCCGGCTTGTGGTGCACCAATGCCGGGCATAACCGCGACCCGATCGTTGCAAGCGATCCAGCGCGCAGGCCGCCGAAATCGACTACGCGCCGGCCTTCCAGTTTTCCCATCCCAAGGCGTTCGAACTGTCCTCACGCGTCGCCGCACTGGCGCCTAGCGATCTCGACCATGTGTTCTTCTGCAATTCCGGCTCGGAGGCGGTCGATACCGCGCTCAAGATTGCGCTCGCCTTTCACAACGTGCGCGGCAACGGCTCGCGCGTGCGGCTGATCGGCCGCGAGCGCGGCTATCACGGCGTCGGTTTCGGCGGCGTGGCGGTCGGCGGCATCGTCTCCAACCGCAAGCAGTTCGGCGCGCTGATGGCCGGCGTCGATCATCTGCCGGTGACCTATAACCGTGCCGAGCAGGCTTTCACCATCGGCGAGCCGGAGTGGGGCGCGCATCTTGCCGACGCGCTCGACGGCTTGGTCGCGCTACACGATGCCTCCACCATCGCGGCGGTGATCGTCGAGCCGCTGGCGGCGTCGACCGGCGTGCTGCCGGCGCCGAAAGGCTATCTGCAGCGCCTGCGCGCGATCTGCGACAAGCACGGCATCCTGCTGATCTTCGACGAGGTGATCACCGGCTTTGGCCGCATGGGCTATGCCTTCGCCGCCGAGCGCTACGGCGTCATTCCCGATATGATCACCTTCGCCAAGGGCATCACCTCGGGCAGCGTACCGATGGGCGGCGTCATCGTGCGCAAGGGCATCTACGACGCCTTCATGAAGGGCCCCGAGCACGTCATCGAACTGTTCCACGGCTACACTTATTCGGCGCATCCGCTTGCCTGTGCGGCGGGCTTGGCCACGCTCGATCTCTACCGCGACGAAGGCCTGTTCGAGCGCGCGAAGAAACTCGAGCCGATCTGGGCGCAGGCGGCGATGGGGCTCAAAGGCCTGCCCAACGTGCTCGACATCCGGCCTGTTGGACTGACTGTCGGCATCGATCTCGCGAGCAAACCCGACGGAGTCGGCAAGCGTGGGCTTGAAGCGCTGGAAGCCGGCTTCTTCGAGCACAACATTATGTTCCGTGCCGTCGGCGACACGCTAGCGCTGTCGCCGCCGCTGATCGTCAGCGAAAGCCAGATCGGCGAGATGTTCGACAAGCTGGCGACCATCATCAAGCAGGTGGCGTAATTTTGATGCGAGGCCGCGCCGCGAATGCTGCGCGCTCCCTCTCCCCTTGGGGGAGAGGGTTGGGGTGAGGGGGCAAGTGACTCTCGTAGGCCCTTTCCCCCTCACCCGGCGCGCTGCGCGCGCCGACCTCTCCCCCCAGGGGAGAGGTGAAGTGAGTTCGTGGTTCGCCCTTCATCAAGAGCTTGCGCTACATCAATATTTTGCCGCCTTACACAATTAGGTTCGCGCTGTGAAAATCCGACGGCTCCTCATCATCATCGCCATCGTGCTGATCGCCGGCGCCGCCGTGTGGTGGCGCTACGGGCGCGGGCCGCAGGTCGCAGGCGTAGCGGCCGCGCGTGGCACCGCGGTCGAGATCGTCTATGCCACCGGCGGCGTCGAGCCCGTGGTCTGGGCCAAGGTCGCGAGCCTGGTGCGCGACCGCATCGTCGATATCTGCCGCTGCGAAGGCAGGACGGTCACTAAAGGCTTCCTGCTGGCGCAGCTCGACGACCGCCAAGCCAAGGCGCAATTGCAGGAGCTCAAGGCGCGGCAGGATTTTCTCAAGCGCGAAATGGCGCGGGTAAGCGAACTGATTTCGCGCGGCGCTTCCACCACGCAAGCCTACGAGCGCGCCTCGATGGATCTACAACAGGTGCAGGCGCTGATGGCGGTGCAGAACGAGAAGATCAATGACTACTCCATCGTCGCGCCCATGGATGGCGTGGTTTTGCGCCGCGACGGCGAGGTCGGTGAAATTGCCGAGGCCGGGCAGATCCTGTTTCGCGTCGGCGTGCCCAAACCTCTGCAGGTGGTGGCCGAGGTGAACGAGGAAGACATCCCGCGCGTCAAGGTGGGGCAGGTCGTGCTGTTCCGCACCGACGCGTTTCCCGACCGGCAACTGGAAGGCAAAGTGCATGACATCACGCCGATGGGCGACGTCGCCGCCAAGACCTTCCGCATCAAGATCGCGTTGCCCGACGATACGCCGCTGCATCCCGGCATGAGCGTGGAAGCCAATGTCGTCACGCGCGAAAAGCCGAATGCGCTGCTGATCCCGGCCGACGCCGTGCAAGGCAACGTCGTCTTCGTCATCGACGGCGACCGCGTGCGCAAGCGTGAGGTCAAGATCGGCATCCGCGGCACGCGCAAGGTCGAGGTGCTCTCCGGCCTGAAAGACGGCGAGCGCGTGGCATCACCCGCGCCGACCGACCTCAAGGACGGCGCCCGCGTGCGCGTTGTCGCCGGCGCGCCGCCATGAACCTCGTCTTCGACATCGCCTGGACGCATGTGCGCGCGCGCGTGCGGCAGACCGGCTTTGCCGTCGCCGGCGTCGCCACCGGGGTCGGCTTTTCCATCATGATGGCCTCGCTGATGCAGGGCTCGCAGGACGACTTCACCCAGCGCCTGGTCAATACGCTGCCGCACATCTCCGTCACCGACGAACGCCGCAACCCGCCGCCGCAGCCGGCGGCTGAGCGGTTCGCCAGTGCCGAATTCCACGGCCTGACGCCGGAGGCGCGCCGGCCCGGCATCAAGAACCCGCTCGCCATCATGGCGGCGCTGGAAGCCTGGTTGCCGGGGGCCGTTGCGCCCTCGGTCAAGGTGCAGGCCATCATCCGCTACGCCAGCCAGGACGTCGCCACCAGCATCATCGGCATCGACCCGCGCCGCGAGGCCAAGGTGTCCGAATTGCCCAAGCAGATGCGCGGGGCGACGCTAACGGCGCTTTATCGCGCCACCAACGCCATCGTGCTCGGCGACCGGCTGGCGGAGAAGATCGGCGCCCGCATCGGCGCCAATATCACGCTGCAGACCAGCCAGGGCGCGCGCATCAGCGCGCAAGTGGTCGGCTTTTTTCACACCGGCGTGCGCCAGTCCGACGAAAGCACGGCCTACACGCTGATCAAGACCGGGCAAATCCTCGCGCAGCAGACCGGCCTCATCAACGAACTGCGCGTCCGCGTTGCCGATCCCTTGAAGGCCCGTGAGGTCGCCGCACGCATCGAAAGCGATACCGGCTACAAGTCGGTGTCGTGGCAGGAGTCCTACGAGGACCTGCTGTCGACCTTCATCATCCGCAACATCATCATGTACGCGGTGGTCGGCGCCATCCTGCTGGTGGCGAGTTTCGGCACCTACAACATCATCTCCACCATCACCCACGAGAAAGCGCGTGACATCGCCATCATGAAATCGCTCGGCTTGAGCGAACACACCGTGCGCATGATCTTCGTTATCGAAGCGCTGATCATCGGTCTGGTCGGCGCGCTGACCGGCTTCGCGCTCGGCTATCTGCTCTGCATCGGGCTCGGCTCGATCCGTATCACCAACCCGTTCATCGATTCCAACTATCTGCCGCTGGCCTACACTCCTGTGCACTATCTGCTGGCGGGTCTGGTGGCGCTGGTGTCCTCGGTCGCCGCCGGCTATGCGCCGGCGCGCAAGGCCGCGCGCGAGCATCCCGTCGAGATCATCCGGGGCGCCACATGAGCGCGACCGAAACGCAGAATTCTCCGCAAGCCGAGACGGCGGCGGCGCTGATCGAGGCGCGCAACGTCACCCGCATCCTGCCTGGCATCGTGCCGACCACGCTGGTGCACGACGTCAATCTGCGCGTTGCCGAAAACGAATTCCTGGCGATCACCGGCGCTTCCGGCTCCGGCAAGTCCTCGCTGCTCTATTTGCTCGGTCTGCTCGATCTGCCGACCACAGGCGAGGTGCTGATCCACGGCCGCGCCACCGCGCATATGGACGAGGCCGAACGCGCTTCCACCCGGCTGTCGATGCTCGGCTTTGTGTTCCAGTTCCATTTCCTGCTGCCGGAATTCACCATCCTCGACAATGTCATGCTGCCGATGCGCGCACTCGGCCGCCTGTCGGCCGCCGCCATGCGCGAACGCGCCCGCGACCTGCTCGCCTCGCTCGGGCTGGCGGATCACGTGCACAAGCGTCCCGATCAGCTCTCCGGCGGCCAGCGCCAGCGCGTGGCGGTGGCGCGCGCGCTCGCCAACGAGCCACCCATTATTCTCGCCGACGAACCGACCGGCTCGCTCGACTCGCACGCCAGCGAGCAGGTGTTCGAAGTGCTGCAGGAATTGGTGGACAAGCAGGGCAAGACGGTGGTCGCGGTCACCCACGATCTCGGTCTCGCCGGACGAATGCATCGCCGCATCGAGTTGATGGACGGCGCCATCGTCGGCGACAAAGCCGCCGTTTGACAAGCCCCTCGGTTTGGCAGGATCATTCTGTTTCGTCATAAAAAATGCGCCGGTCTCAATGGCGCATAACCATGGGAGGATAGCGATGGCGCGCTTGCCGCATTTCATATTTGCGTTTCTTTTGCTCATGTTTGGCCCGGCGTCCGTCGTGGCCGCCGACGTAAAGCTCGGCGACGGCACCATGTTGTCCGCCAAGCCGTTCTATATCGTCACCTACGTCGAGGTTGATCCCGGCGCCGCCGCCAAGGCGGAAAAACTGATCAGCAAGCACAGCGCGGCCAGCAAAAAGGACGCGGGCAATCTGCGCTACGAGGCGCTGCAGCGCAGCGGACGCGAGAACCATTTCATCATCCTGGAGGCCTGGTCCGATCAGGATGCCCGCAACGCCCATGCCAAGGCCGCGCATACGCTGGCCTTCCGCAAGGCGCTGCAGCCGATGCTCTACAGCCCGTTCGACGAGCGCGCGCATGTCGGGCTGATCGCCGGCGATCCGTCGAAGGAACCGAAGCCCGGCAAGGGCGCGGTCTACGTCCTCACCCATGTCGACATCATTCCGCCGGAGCAGTTTGCGCCGTGCAAGCGTCAGGTGAAAGAGTCCGGCCCCTGCGGCAACGACCTGGTGACGCAGCTGGTTGCGGCCGGCAGAAAAGATGCCGGCAATCTGCGCTTCGATGCGCTGACGCAAGCCAATCGCCCCAACCATATGGAAGTGGTCGAGGTGTGGAAGTCGTCGAAGGACCAGCGCAAGCATACGGTTAGCAAGGTCGTGAAGGACTTCCGCGATGAGCTTTCGGGCATTCCGCCGGGCAGCGGCGTGCCGAGCGATCCGACGGTCCTGCTCAATCCGCTGACCGGCAGCCTCTACGACGAGCGCGTGTACCGGTCCATCGACTGATCTTGCGCGCAGGCGCTCATTGCTGCGGCTTGAGGATCGCCCAGCCGACGGTCACGTGGCCCGGCCCGCGCCGGTAGGCAAGCGTGAACGGCGTCTGCACCTGAGCCCCTGCGGCGATGGCGCTGAACCGCGCCGGCAGGGCGTTCGGGTCACCGTCGGTCCACACCACAACCGCGCCCCGACGCTTGAGGTCGTGCAAGTCGATCCACGGCGCGCGTTCGGTTTCCCCATCGACCAGATTGCGCGGATGGCTCGGCGCGTAATGCTCGACATTGCCGCCGTCCCACATGGTGCCGATGATGTAATGCGGCGGCGCGCCGGCCGCGGCCTTAAAGCGCGCGTCGATGTCGCGGCCGAGACTGCCGCCCGGGAAGAACACCGCGCGATAGCGATGATCGAAGCGCGGCAGCACCTCGTAATTGGCGATGAAGGCGAGCGCCAGACAGGTAAACACGATTCCCCAGGTGATCACGATGCGCGCGAGCCGCCGCGCATCGATGAAGCGGCGCGCGGTCAGCACCATCCAGACGCCGAGAAAAAGAAAGAGCGGATAGCCCCACATGGCGACGGTGCCGCGGCCGCTAAATCCCGACATCAGCAACACCGTCACGATCGGGCCGAACGCGAGCCACGTGACGATGCGTTGATCGAAGGCGTCGGCCTTGGACGGCGCCGGTGCTTCCTCCGCGCGGCGTTGCGGGTAAAACAGCGGCGCCGCGATTAGCAATGATGGAATCAAAAAGAACAATTGGCTGACGGCGAATTGCAGCGGGTGCCAAAGATGGTCGTACCAGCCGCGCGACAGCACGGCGCGATGCTCGGCATAGGCGAAGGGCAGGAAATCGTTGCGCACCAGCCAGATGAGATGCGGCGCCATGACGATCAGCGCGACTGCCATGGCGATATAAGGACCCGGGGTCGCCAGGCATTTGCGCGCGTCACGATCAAGCAGCACGAACACGGCCATGGGTGCGACCAGCACCACGACGAAATATTTCGCCCATAGCGATAGCCCGATCGCGAGGCCCAGCAGCAGCCAGTCGCTCGTCCGCCGGCCGCGCAGCGCGCGCTGCAAAGCAAAGCCGGCCAGCGCCCAAAACGGCAGCTGGATGACGTCATGATTGAATTTAGCGGCGGTGTAGTTGAGGTAATGCAGCCCGTCGATGATCAGGACGGCGACCAATGCGCCCAGCGCCCCGAACAGCGGCTTTGCCGCCATCCAGACGATGACGAAAGCCGCCAGCACCGCGATCTCGGCCAAAAGGTAATAGGCGAAATCGTGCCCGACGATCCGATTGGTGAGCCATACCAGCCACCAGGGCAAAGGCGGCAGCTTGTCATAGCCGAGCTGCCATTCGCGCCCGTACATCAGCGCCTCGATCAGATCGAGCGGCAGATTGGCGTAGAGCAGCGCCGGCAGCGCGGTCCACACCGCGGCATGCAGTCCCAGGAAGGCAGCAAAGGCACGCCCCGGGCGCGCGGCGATCCAGCCGATAACAGGAAAGCTGCCGGGTGCCGGCATCGCGTCACGCTCCAAAAAAGTCCGAGTTCCCGTAAATAAGGCAACGGCTGTTACCATAACAGGCGTTCGTGGTTGCGCGGAGCGTCGGCGTCGGTGACATTGATGACCGGCCGCCCGAATCATGTCGGCCATGAGGGCCCGGCCGGGGCGGCCCCGGATCAACGGCATGCGTTTGATTAACGCCGTCTTGGGTGCTCTCTCTATGGTGCTGATCGCCGTCGTGCTCGGCGCAGTGCTTTATCTCGCCTTCAATCTGGACAGCATTATTTGCGCTTTCGTGGCGGTGGCCGCGCTTTCGCTCATGGTGCTCGTCGCGAGCGTCAGCAGCCGGCTCGGCGACCGCCGCGAGATCGACGACCGCATTGCCGACCTCTCGCGCGGCACCGGCGATATTGCCCGCCAGGTTGCCGAGATCTCCCGCCGGCTCAGCGCCATGGAAGCCCAGCTCGACACCGGCCTCGATCGTACGCGCAGCGCGGTCGATCCGCTTGCCGCGGAAATCGGCGATCTGGGCGGACAGGTGCGCGATATCGCCGAGGCTGTGGCGGCACACAGCGCCGCGTTGCAGAAAGCGGGAACGGCCGGGCCCAAACCGGATGCGGCATCCAACGGGGCGAGTGCAGTGAATGGGCACGGCCGCAAGGACATCAGCCGCGAAAATCTCACCGACTTGATCGCGAAAGCAATCGAAGCCAATCGCGTCGAACTTTTTCTGCAGCCGATCGTGACGCTGCCGCAACGCAAGGTGCGCTATTACGAGGCGTTGACGCGGCTGCGCACCGAGAATGGCGACATCGTTGCGGCCGCTGACTTCATCGACGTGGCCGAAAGCGCCGGGCTGCTGCCGAAGATCGACACCTTGCTGGTGCACCGCTGCGCGCAGGTGATCCGTCGCCTGCAACTCAAGAGCCGCGACGTCGGCCTGTTTTGCAACATCAGCGCGGCGACCTTGACCGATTCAATCTACTTCAAACAGATCCGCGAATTTCTCGACGCCAGTCGCGCGCTGGCGCCGGCGCTGATGCTGGAGTTCAAGCAAAGCGACTGCGTCGCCTTCGGGCCGCATGAGCAGGAAAGCCTGGCGCTGCTGGCCGGCTTCGGCTTTCATTTTTCCATGGATCATGTCGCCGATCTGAAGATGACGCCGAAGGATTTAGCCGACGCCTCGTTCCGCTTCATGAAGGTGCCGGCAGGATTTTTGCTCGATCCCGCCGCCGGTGCGCAGAGCGACATCCATCCGGCCGATCTCGCCGACCTCTTGGCGCGCTCCGGCATCGATCTCGTCGCCGAGCATATAGAAAGCGAGAGCATGGTGGTCGAATTGCTCGACTGCGACGTGCGTTTCGGCCAGGGCCTCTTGTTTTCCGCGCCGCGCCCGGTCAAGGCGGACGCCTATTCCGCCAACGGCTCCGAAAAGGCCCTGAGCGAAGCGGCGGCCAACATCGTCTGATTTTCCCATTCACAAAGTGACGCAATCCCTCTACCTCGTCATAAAGAGGCAGCGCGTTCGGCTCGCCTCCTTAAACGACGGAAACGCTTTCGCATGACCATTGCCTTGCCGCCTTTGCTGCCGCACTTTTCCGCGCTGGCGGAAAATTATAGCGTTGTGCTGAGCGACGTCTGGGGCGTGGTGCATAACGGCCTGGCTGCGTGGCCGCGCGCCTGCGATGCGCTGATGCGCGCGCGCGCCCGCGGCACCACCGTGGTGCTGATCACCAACGCGCCGCGCCCTAGCGAGCAGGTCATGCGCCAGCTCGACAAGCTCCACGTGCCGCGCGAAGCCTATGACGCCATCGTCTCCTCCGGCGACGTCACCCGCGCCGTCATCGAAACGCGGCATGGCCAGAGCTTTGCCCATCTCGGGCCCGAACGCGATCTGTCGATCTTTAAGGGTCTCGAACTTCATTTCGCGCCGCCGGAGGCCGCCGACTACGTCGTCTGCACCGGACTGGAAGACGATGAAGTGGAGACTCCGGAGGATTACCGCGCCCGGCTCGAGGTAATGCTCAAGCGCAAGCTGTTGATGGTCTGCGGCAATCCCGACGTGGTGGTGGAGCGCGGGCCGCGGCTGGTCTATTGCGCCGGCGCCATCGCCGATCTCTACGCGACCATGGGCGGCGAAGTGATCTATGCCGGCAAGCCGTACCGGCCGATTTATGAGATGGCTTTGCAGAAGGCGGAAATTGCGGCGGGCCGCAAGGCGCCGCTCGAACGCGTCCTCGCCATCGGCGATTCCGTGCGCACGGATCTTAAAGGCGCGCGCGCCGTCGGCGTCGATTTCCTGTTCGTGACCTCGGGCATTCACGCCGAGGAATTGGGCGGCCGCGAACAGCCGGACACGGCGGCGCTCGCCGCCACTTTCGCCGCCGCCGGCGACATGCCGAAGGCGCTGATGCGCGAACTGGTGTGGTGAACCTTAAGCCGCCGGCGCGTCGGCGTCGGAAAACACCGCGTCGATCTTGCTCTTGAGCGTCTGCGCGTTGAACGGCTTGACGATATAATTCGACACGCCGGCTTTCTTGGCGGCGATGACGTTTTCGGTCTTCGATTCCGCCGTCACCATGATGAACGGCGTCTTCTCGAGACTGGGGTCCGAGCGCACCTGCTGCAGCAGGTCGAAGCCGGTCATCGGCTCCATGTTCCAGTCGGAGATGACCAGGCCGTATTTGCGCGCGCGCATCTTGGTGAGCGCCGCCGAGCCGTCGCAGGCGTCGTCGATCTGCTCGAAACCGAGCTGTTTAAGCAGGTTGCGGATGATGCGGATCATGGTGTTGTAATCGTCCACGATCAGGACCGGCGCGCTGAGATCGACAGCCATAGCGATTATCCCGCAAGGGGCTCCAGCAATGTGGTGAATCGTAGCCGCCGGCATTGAATAACCGGTTAATTTGAAACTTTGTTAACCGCGCGCTAACCGTACCCGCGCCCAAAAAGACGCCGTGCCGCCAAAATGAGCAGCTTTCCCGTGATCTTCCGCCACTGTCCGGCCGCCCGATGACGATTGCCCCGGCCAAAACCTTTCCTGTCGTGCGCGACGGCGACGCCGGCGCGCTGCATGGCGCCGTGGTGGCGATCGGCAATTTCGACGGCGTGCACCGCGGCCACCGCGCCGTGATCGGGGCAGCGCTCACGCGCGCCAAGGCGCTCGGGCGAAAAGCGGCAGCCTTGACCTTCTCGCCGCATCCGCGCCGTTTCTTGCGGCCGCAGGACACGCTGTTCCAGCTGTCGAGCGACCGCGACCGCCTGCGCCTGTTGGCGGCGACCGGGCTCGACGGCGCCATTGTCATGACCTTCGACGCCACGCTTGCCGCCACATCGGCGGAGGATTTCATCGAGCAGATACTTGTTGGCCGTTTCGGCATCGGTGGCGCGGCGATCGGTTTCGATTTTCATTTCGGCAAGAACCGAACCGGCTCGCCGGCCTATCTGGCGGAGCAGGGCGGCAAGCTCGGCTTTGCCGTCGACATCGTGCCGCCGCTGGAGGACGAGGGCCGCCCAGTGTCGTCGGGCGCGGTGCGCAAGGCATTGTCCGAGGGCAAGGTGGTGGAGGCGGCCGAGCTTCTGGGCGCGCCCTGGTTTGTCTCGGGCGAAGTCATCCATGGCGACAAGCGCGGCCGCGACCTCGGATTCCCCACCGCCAATATCCGGCTCGATCCGGCTTGCGGCCTCAAGCACGGCATCTATGCGGTGCGTGTCGGCATCGGCGACGCGCGCCATGACGGGGTGGCGAGCTTCGGGGTGCGGCCGATGTTCGACGACGGCGCCCCGCTGCTCGAAGTGTTCCTGTTTGACTTCGACGGCGATCTCTACGGGCAGGCGATCGACGTCGCCTTCATCGGCTGGATCCGTCCCGAGCTGAAACTCGACTCGGTGGAGACGCTCAAAGTGCAGATGGCGGCCGACAGCGCGCAGGCGCGTGACGCATTGAAGCGGGCAGGGGACGCGTTTCCGCTGCTGGGGGAAATCTAGCGCAGGACGTGCGGCATTCTCTCTTCCCTCTCCCCTTGTGGGAGAGGGTGGCGAGCGCTGAGCGAGAGCGAAGCGCGAGCCGGGTGAGGGGTCCGGAGTTTCGGTCAAGCGCTGACCCCTCACCCGCCCTCGCCTTCCGCGAGGGCACCCTCTCCCACAAGGGGAGAGGGAAAAAGTGAGTTCGTGGCCAGGCCCGTAAACGCAGCCTTTCCCCTGCCGAATCCGCCTGCTAGGAAGCCCCGCATGAACAAGCCGGCGCGCGATTATTCCGAGACGCTGTTCCTGCCGCAGACGGAATTCCCGATGCGCGCAGGGCTGCCGCAGCGCGAGCCGGAGATTCTCAAGCGTTGGGAACAGGCCGGTCTCTACAACCAACTGCGCGCTACGGCCAAGGGCCGGGCGAAATTCATTCTGCACGACGGCCCGCCTTACGCCAACGGCCCGATCCACATCGGCACGGCGCTCAACAAGATCCTCAAGGACATGGTGACGCGCAGCCAGCAGATGCTCGGCTACGATTCGAACTACGTTCCGGGCTGGGACTGCCACGGCCTGCCGATCGAATGGAAGATCGAGGAGGAGAACTACCGCTCCAAGAACAAGAAGAAACCGGATTTATCGGACCCGGCGGCGATGATCGCCTTCCGCCAGGAATGCCGGTCTTACGCCGAGCATTGGCTCAACGTGCAGCGCGCGGAGTTCAAGCGCCTCGGCGTCGAGGGCGACTGGGCGCATCCTTACACGACGATGGCCCCTTTCGCCGAGGCGCAGATCGCGCGCGAGCTGATGAAGTTCGCCGCCAACGGCACGCTGTACCGTGGCAGCAAGCCGGTGATGTGGAGCGTGGTGGAAAAGACGGCGCTTGCCGAGGCGGAGGTCGAGTACGAGGACTACACCAGCGATCAGGTGTGGGTGAAGTTTCCAGTTGCCTCTGCGTCTGGGGGGCAACAAGCGTGGATCGATCAACTTCTGGAATCTTTTGTCGTAATCTGGACAACCACGCCTTGGACTCTTCCGGGCAACCGAGCAATCTCATTTTCTAAAAAAATCCAATACGGACTCTATCGAGTTACCGCGGCTCCTGAAGGCAATTGGTCAAAAGTTGGCGAAACATACTTGTTGGCGGATAAACTCGCCACTGATGTTTTCAAGCAAGCGAAGGTCGATGAATTTGAGCGCCTCGGCGATGTGCCGACCGACATTTTGAAGTTCATGCACTGCTTTCACCCCTTAAGTGAAAGAGGATATGATTTTAAAGTTCCTCTCCTGGAAGGCGAACACGTCACCGATGATACCGGCACCGGCTTCGTGCACACGGCTCCCGGCCACGGCCGCGAGGACTTCGACGTCTGGACCGCGAACAAAGCGGCGCTGGAAGCGCGCGGCATCAACACCGCCATCCCCTACACCGTCGACGAAAACGGCGCCTTCACCGAGGCCGCCCCCGGCTTCGTCGGCAAGCGTGTCATCAACGACAAAGGCGAGAAGGGCGATGCCAACGAAGCGGTGATCAAGGCGCTGATCGAAGCCGGCATGTTGATCGCGCGCGGGCGGCTCAAGCACCAGTATCCGCATTCCTGGCGATCGAAGAAGCCCGTCATCTTCCGCAATACGCCGCAGTGGTTCATCGCCATGGACAAGGATATCGACCGTCATGGCGATACGCTGCGCGCGCGCGCGCTGCACGCGATCTCGGTGACCCGCTGGGTGCCGCCGCAGGGCGAAAACCGCATCACCGGCATGATCGAGGCCAAGCCCGACTGGGTAATCTCACGCCAGCGCGCCTGGGGCGTGCCGATCGCCGTCTTCATCAAGGAAAAGCCGGACGGCTCGGTCGACATTCTGCAAGACCCCGACGTCGAACTGCGCATCGTCGAGGCCTTCGAAGCCGAAGGCGCCGATTGTTGGTACGCACCCGGCGCGCGCGAGCGCTTCCTTGGGCCAAAGCTGGCGAACGACGGCTGGAAGAAAGTCGACGATATTCTCGACGTCTGGTTCGATAGCGGCTCCACCCACGCCTTCGTGCTCGAAGACCCGGTGCATTTCCCGCAGCTCGCCGGCATCAGGCGCAAAGTCGACGGCGGCAACGACACCGTGATGTATCTGGAAGGTTCCGACCAGCACCGCGGCTGGTTTCATTCCTCGCTGATCGAATCTTGCGGCACGCGCGGGCGCGCGCCCTACGACGTGGTCGTCACCCACGGCTTCACGCTCGCCGAGGACGGCCGCAAGATGTCGAAGTCGCTTGGCAACACCATCGCGCCCCAGGACGTGATCAAGCAGTCCGGCGCCGACATCCTGCGGCTGTGGGTGGCGTCCTGCGATTATTGGGACGACCAGCGCATCGGCCCCGAAATCCTCAAGCAGACGATCGAGACCTATCGCAAGCTGCGCAACACCCTACGCTGGATGCTCGGCAACCTCGCGCATTTCCACGAGGACGAGCGCGTCAAGCGCGAGCACATGCCGGAGCTGGAGCAGCTGATGCTGCACCGGCTGGCCGAACTCGACCAACTGGTGCGCAAGGCTTACGCCGATTTCGACTACAAGCGTATCTTTTCCGCGCTCAACAGTTTCATGATTTCGGACCTGTCGGCATTCTATTTCGACATCCGCAAGGACGCGCTCTACTGCGATCCTTATTCGTCGACGACACGCAAGGCCTGCTTGACGGTGCTCGATCAGATCTTCCGCTGCACGGTGACCTGGCTCGCGCCCTTGCTGTGCTTTACGGCGGAGGAATCCTGGACCTCGCGTTATGGCGAGGCAAAGTCCGTGCATCTTGAATTGTTTCCCGAGGTGCCGGCCGACTGGCGCGACGACAAGCTCGCCGACAAATGGCGCAAGGTTCGCACCGTGCGCCGCGTCGTCACCGGCGCCTTGGAGATCGAACGCGCGCAGAAGCGCATCGGCTCCTCGCTCGAGGCGCATCCGATCGTTCACGTCTCCAATGCTGAGCTTTACGAGGCGGTGGTCGATATCGATCTCGCCGAAGTCTGCATCACCTCGGCGGCGACGCTGGTGGAGGACGAGGGGCCGGCCGACGCTTTCCGCCTGGCCGACGTTGCCGGCGTGGCCGTTGTGTCCGGTCTCGCCGAAGGCAGCAAATGCGCGCGCTCATGGAAAATCCTCACCGACATCGGCGCCGATCCGGAATACCCCGATGTGTCGCTGCGCGACGCCAAGGCGCTGCGCGAATGGGAAACCATGCGCAAGGCGGCGGAGTAATTTTCTGTCATCACCGGGCTTGTCCCGGTGATCTCGCTTAGGTGGGCAATGTGTCGCTTCAATCGGGATGGCCGGGACAAGCCCGGCCATGACAGTCGCGAGGTATAGTGAAGCGCGCCCGGACAACAATTCAATGAAACAATATCTTTACGGCCCGCTCAGTGGCTTCGGCCTTGCGGTCGCGGCGATGGCCTGCCTCATCGATCAGGCGAGCAAGCTCTACCTCTTGTTCGTCTTCGATCTGAGCGCCCGTGAGCCGGTACGGCTCGCGCCTTTTCTCGACTTCGTGCTCACCAAGAACACTGGCATCAGCTACGGCCTGTTCCAGACGCAGGGGCCGCTTGGCCAGTGGCTGCTGCTCGGTTTTAAGGCGATTGCCGTGGTGCTGCTATGGGTCTGGCTGGCGCGCGCGCAAAGCCGGCTGACGGCGCTCGCCCTCGGCCTGATCATCGGTGGGGCGGTGGGCAATGCCATCGACCGGCTGGCCTATGGCTGGGTCGCCGATTTCGTGTTTTTCCACGTTTCCGGGGCCAATTGGCGCTTCAACTGGTATGTCTTTAACCTCGCCGACGTTGCCATCGTTGCCGGGGTCATAGGTCTGTTGTATGAATCCTTAACCGGGACCGCGCCGCAAAAGCGCCCCGATCCACCGCAATAACCGTAAGTGCCATGAAGCGCCCGACCACCAAGTTCACCGCCGCTACCTTGGGCCTTGCCATTGGCGCCGCCGTGCTGGCGGCTCCGACGATCGCGCGCGCCGGCGACGACGACGTTCCCATCGATACCAAGATTGTGCGCACTATTCTCGAAGGTCTCGGCCTGAGGAAGGACGGGGCCCCTGGTATCAACTACCAGGAGCGCGCGCCGCTGGTGGTGCCGCCGAGCCGCGATTTGCCGCCGCCGGAAACAGACGGCGCCGCGCTGCGCAATAATCCGGCTTGGCCGAACGATCCCGATGTCGCTCGCGCCAGGGCGGAAGCCGCGCGCAACCGCCACCGCAACATCCAAGCGGAGTTGGAGAAAGAACAGAATCCGTTGCGTCCGGACGAACTTGCGCCCGGCGCGAAGTACGAAGGGGGAGCGCGCCGCGCTTCGGGCGATTACAGAAATATGGATGATCGGATTGCCGGGGGGCAATTCCGTCTCACGCCGCAGGAGCTTGGAAGCAAGAACTTCCTTGGCTTGTTTGGTACACCCGATCCCGAGGTGACCCGGTTCACCGGCGAGCCGCCGCGCACCGCGCTCACGCAACCGCCGGCCGGCTATCAGGTGCCGGCGCCGGACCAGCCTTACGGTCTTGGCAAAGAAGTGAGCAAGCCCAAGGCGACCAACTATCTTGCCACAAAGGGTGAAGTGGACTCCGGCGAGGTACGGTGATCCGAGTCGCTGGTTGTGGTGTTTTCCAAATTGGTTTGCTTCGCGTTCCCGGCGGCCCGATCAGGCACCGGCAACAATAAAGGCTTTGAGGCCCCGCCCGTGTCCGGCAAAATCTTTACCGTTATTCGGGCGATCGTCATCATGGCTGCGGCGCTGGCCGCGAACGCCACGTTTGCGGCGGAGACCGGCGGCCCGAAAATCTCGCAATTCACGTTGCCGAACGGGCTTGAGTTGGTGGTTATTCCCGACCATCGCGCGCCGATCGTCACGCACATGATCTGGTACAAAGTCGGCGCCGCCGACGAGACGCCGGGCATATCGGGGCTGGCGCATTTCCTCGAACATTTGATGTTCAAGGGCACGGCCAAACATCCCGCCGGCATGTTTTCGCAAGTGGTCGCCCGCATGGGCGGCCAGGAGAATGCCTTCACGGCGCAGGATTACACCGGCTATTACCAGCGCGTGCCGAGCGAGAAGCTCGAAACGGTGATGGGCTTCGAGGCCGATCGCATGACCGGCCTGCAACTCACCGACAAAGTGGTGCTCCCCGAACGCGACGTCATCCTCGAGGAACAGAACCAGCGTATCGCCAATAATCCGCGCGCCCGTCTCGGCGAGCAGATCGACGCCGCGCTGTTCCTCAACCATCCCTACGGCAAGCCGGTGATCGGCTGGCGTCACGAGATGGAGAAGCTCAGCCGCGACGACGCCATCGGCTTCTACCGGCGCTTCTATGCGCCCAACAACGCGGTGGTGGTGGTTGCCGGCGACGTCGATGCCGAGACCGCGCATCGGCTCGCGCTTGAAAGCTATGGCAAGATCGCGCGCCACAACAACATCCTTCCGCGCCACCGCCCGCAGGAGCCGCCGCCGGTGGCGGTGCGCTCGCTCACGCTGGCCGATCCGCGCGTCGAGCAGCCGCTGATGAGCCGCGCCTACCTGGTGCCTTCCTTCACCACCGCCAAGCGCGGCGAGTCGGAGGCGCTGGAAGTGCTCGCGCATATTCTTGGCACCGGCTCCAACAGCCGGCTCTACCGAACCCTAGTGGTGGACAAGCATCTCGCCGTGGCCGCCGGCGCCTCGTACGACAGCACCGCGCTCGATATGGCGAAATTCGGCGTCTACGGTATCCCGGCGCCGGGCACGACTTTGCCGCAGCTCGAAACGGCGATTGACGATGTGATCGCGCAAGCGATCGCCAAGGGCGTCACCGCCGAGGAATTGGAGCGCTCCAAAACGCGCCTGATCGCCGACGCGGTCTACGCCCAGGACAATCAGGCGACCATGGCGCGCTGGTACGGCGCCGCGCTTACCACCGGCGAAACCGTCAACGACGTGCTGCATTGGACCGACCGCATCCGTGCCGTCACCGCCGAGCAGGTGCAAGACGCCGCCCGCCATTGGCTCGAAAAGCAGCGCTCGGTCACGGGCTATCTGGTCAAGGACGTGAGCCCGCGGGCGGAGAAGCGATCATGACGCGGTTTTTCGCCTGTCTGGCGCTGGCAACGCTTGCGCTGCTGGCGGCTCCGCCTTCCGCCTCGGCGGTGACGATCGAGAAGATCGTGAGCCCCTCCGGCATCGAGGCCTGGCTGGTGCGCGAGCAAACCGTGCCGCTGGTCTCGCTCAATTATGCCTTCCTGGGCGGGACGAGTCAGGATGCCGCCGACAAGGCCGGCACGGCCAATCTCGCTGCCAGCCTGCTCGACGAAGGCGCCGGCGATCTCGACAGCAAGACCTACCACGAGCGGCTGGAGAACCACGCCATCGAGCTCAGTTTCCAGGCCGGCCGCGACTATTTCCATGGCTCGTTGCGCGCGCTCAACGAGCATCGCGACGAGGCTTTCGACCTGTTGCATCTGGCGCTGGCCGCTCCGCGCTTCGACGCCAACGCAGTCGAACGGGTGCGCGGGCAGATGCTCTCGCTGTTGCGCCGCGACAGCACCAACCCTAACAGGCTTGCCAGCAACAGTTGGTGGGAGAACGCGTTTCCCGATCATCCTTACGGGCGCGACAGTCGCGGCACGCTGGAAAGCGTTTCGCACATCACGGCCGGCGATATGCGCGACTATGTGCGCCGCGCCTTCGCCCGCAACGGGCTTTCCATTTCCATCGTCGGCAACATCGACGCCAAGACCGCGGGCGCGCTGATCGACCGCGCCTTCGCCGGCCTGCCGGCCAAGAACGACCTCAAGCCGGTGGCGAAGGCGAGCCCTCGCGGCCTCGGCCGGCGTATCGTCATTCCTCTCGACGTGCCGCAGGCTGTGGTCACCTTCGGCGGGCAAGGCATCGCGCGCAACGACCCCGATTTCATGGCCGGCTATATCGTCAATCACATCCTGGGTGGCGGCAGCTTCTCCTCGCGGCTCTATCAAGAAGTGCGTGAAAAGCGCGGGCTCGCCTACGGCGTCTCCGACAGCCTTGTCTGGTTCCGCAGCGCCGCCGTGGTGATCGGCGGCACCGCGACGCGGGCCGACCGCACCGGCGACGCGCTCAAGGTGATCGAGCACGAGACCAGGCGCATGGCCGAGAACGGCCCGACCGCCGCGGAGTTGGCCGCGGCCAAATCCTATCTCAAAGGGGCCTACGCGCTGGCGCTTGATACCTCGACCAAGATCGCCGCGCAGCTGACGCAAATCCAGCTCGACGATCTCGGCATCGACTATATGCAGCGCCGCAGCGCAATGATCGACGCCGTGACCATCGAAGACGCCAAGCGGGTGGCCAAGCGCCTCTACGGCGGCGGCATGCTGGTGACGATCGCCGGCCGTCCGAAAGGGCTGCAGTCGAGCGACGCGAAAGAGTGAAACTCGCTCGCCTCGCAAACGGCTTGCGTCTGCAAATTCAGGCTCGTCATGGCCGGCCTTGTGCCGGCCATCTCGATTAGGTAGGCACGCGCCTTGCGTCCCTCATCGGGATGGCTGGGGCATAGGTGTTCTAAAAGAACGTCGTTCTTTGAACGGCTATGCCCGGCCATGACGGCGAAGAGCGAGCACCCATGCCTCTAATCCAATCCATCGACAGCGCGCGGGAAAAAAACATCGGGGCGCACGGGGTCGCCGACAAGGCCCTGAACGCAGCGCTCGATCGCGCCGAGGCCGCGCTCGAAGTTCTACGCGCGCGCCATGCCGACGGCGGCCTGCCGCTGCTGTGGCTGCCGCAAACGCACAACGACCTGGTGGAGATCCGCGACACCGGCCGCCGGCTGGCGGAAAACGCGACCGATATCGTCTTTCTCGGCACCGGCGGTTCAAGCCTCGGCGGGCAGACGCTGGCGCAGCTCGCCGGTCACGCCGTGCCCGGGGTCGGTGCGCTGCGTGAGCCGCCGCGCCTGCATTTCATGGACAATCTCGATGCGGAGACTTTTGCCACACTGCTCGCGCGGCTGCCGCATCAGACCACGCGCTTTGTCGCCATTTCGAAATCCGGCGGCACCGCGGAAACGCTGATGCAGACCATCGCCGCGCTGTCGGCGGTCAAAGCCGAGGGGCTCGGCCAGCGCATTCCCGATATTTTCCTCGGCCTGACGGAGCCAGCCAAGCCCGGCAAGCGCAACGGCTTGCGCGAATTGCTCGCCGCGCATCATGTGCCCATACTCGATCATCATACCGGCGTTGGCGGCCGCTTTTCGGCGCTGACCAATGTCGGCTTGCTGCCGGCGGCGACGCTCGATCTCGATATTGCGGCTGTGCGCGAAGGCGCCGGCTTAGCGCTGGCGCCGGTGCTGGCGAAAAAACCGGCCGCGCTTGTGCCGGCCGCAGCCGGCGCCGCGCTTGCCGTGTCATTGGCCGAAAGCAAAGGTAAAAGCATCAGCGTGCTGATGGCCTATGCCGACCGGCTCGAACGCTTCACGCATTGGTATGCGCAGCTCTGGGCCGAGAGCCTCGGCAAGGACGGCAAGGGGACGACGCCGCTCGCCGCGCTCGGACCGGTCGATCAGCACAGCCAGGTGCAGTTGTTCATCGCCGGGCCGCGCGACAAGCTGTTTACGGTCGTCACCGTCGGCGGCGGCGATACAGGGCCGCGCATCGACGGCGACCTTGCCAAGATTGCCGGCGAGCCGGGCTTTGCCGGCAAGACCATCGGCGACCTGGTCGCGGCGGAAGCCCGCGCCACCGCCGAGACTTTGGCGAAGAACGGCTGCCCGGTGCGTGTCATTCATTTGCCGCGGCTCGACGAGGAGACGCTCGGCGAATTGCTGATGCATTTCATGCTGGAGACGATCGTCGCCGCGCACCTTCTTGGGGTGGATGCCTTCGACCAGCCGGCGGTGGAAGAGGGCAAGGTGCTGGCGAAGAAGTATTTGACTGAGTAAGTAGCACCCGGCGCGGATAATGCGCTCTCTGTTGTCATGGCCGGGCCTGTCCCGGCCATCTCGCTAAGGAGGGCATTGCGCCCCTTATCGGGATCGCCGGGACAAGCCCGGCGATGACGGTTACAGTTTGCTTCGCATGATTCAGGTCACCGACACGATTTCCATCGACGAATCCGAATTATCGGAAGCCTTCGTCCGCGCTTCCGGTCCCGGCGGGCAGAATGTCAACAAAGTATCGTCGGCGGTGCAACTGCGCTTCGACGCGCGCGGCTCGCCGTCACTGCCGAACGACGTGGCGGTGCGGCTGATGCGGCTTGCGGGAAAAAGGCTCACCAAAGAGGGCGTCATCGTCATCATCGCGCAGCAGTACCGCGACCAGACGCGCAATCGCGCCGACGCGCGCGAGCGGCTGTTCGACCTGATCCGCCAGGCGGCGGTGAAACCGACGCCGCGGCGCGCCACCAAGGTGCCGAAAGCCGAGAAAAAACGCCGGATCGAGGGCAAAAAACACCGCGGCCACATAAAAAACCTGCGCAGCGGCAAGCCCTCATTCGACTGATTGCCTGCTGTCGTCCCGGTGAAGGTGGGGACCCATACTCCACAGCACGTCGATAGGGCACGGCGTATGGGTCCCGGACCTCCCTCGCTTCGCTCGTTCGCCCGGGACGATAGTTGAGAATAGCGGGGGTAGCCCAGACCTTTGCCTCACTGGCGGCGCCGTGCCTCGATAGAGTCGGGCAAACCCAAATCGGGCGCATTTGAATCAGGCGCATTTCATGCCCGTCCGCCAATTATCTGAGTCGATCGTCAACCGCATCGCCGCCGGCGAGGTGGTCGAACGGCCGGCGAGCGTGGTCAAGGAACTGGTCGAGAATGCGCTCGACGCCAGCGCGCGTCGTATCGATGTGCTCACGGACGGTGGCGGACGCCGGCTGATCCGCGTCACCGACGACGGCGCGGGCATGACGCGCGCCGATCTTGAACTTTGCGTTAAGCGCCACGCCACCTCCAAGCTTGCCGGCGACGATTTGTTGGCGATAGACACGCTCGGCTTCCGCGGCGAGGCTTTGCCCTCGATCGGATCGGTGGCGCGGCTCATTATCACTACGCGCCATGAGAGCGAGCCACATGCCTGGACGCTCACCGTCGATGCCGGCGAAAAATCGGATGTGAAACCGGCCGCGCTCGGGCAGGGCACCAGCGTCGAGGTGCGCGATCTGTTTTACGCGACGCCGGCGCGGCTGAAGTTCCTCAAGACCGACCGCAGCGAGGCGGAAGCTGTTCGCGAAGTCGTGCGGCGCCTCGCCATGAGTCGGCCCGACGTCGCCTTCACGCTCGCCGGTGAGGAGCGCGCGCCGGTGACCTGGGGCCCGGCGGGCGATCAACTCACGCGCCTCGGCGACGTGCTGGGCGCCGACTTCCGCAAGAACGCGGTGGCTATTCGATCCGAGCGCGACGGCGTGCGCGTCGAAGGTTTTGCCGGACTGCCGACGCTGTCGCGCGCCAACACGCTCGGGCAATATCTGTTCGTCAACGGACGCCCGGTGCGCGACAAGCTGCTGGTCGGCGCGGTGCGCGGCGCCTATGCCGATTATCTGCCGCGCGACCGCCACCCGCTGTTGGCGCTGTTCGTTGCGCTCGACGCGCGCGCGGTCGACGTCAACGTGCATCCGGCCAAGACCGAGGTGCGCTTCCGCGATGCCGGCTTGGTGCGCGGCCTGATCGTGCGCGCGCTGAAAGAGGCGCTGGCGCGCGAGGGCCAGCGCGCGTCATCGACCGGCGGCAGCGCCACCATCGCCGCCTTCCGCCCGCTGTCGTCGGCGCGGCGCGGCGCCTATGACTGGCGCAATTCCCCGGCGCGGCCAATTCCCTTGTCGCCGCGCGGCGGCGTGGCGCTCGGCTTTGCCGAAGCCGCGCAGGCCGCCTTCGACGTCGGCGCGCCGTCCGCCGACGCCGCCGTGGCCATCGCCGAGCCGCAGCCGGAACTGATCGAACGCCCGCTTGGCGCCGCCCGCGCGCAGGTGCACGAGACCTATATCGTTTCGCAGACGCGCGACGGGCTGGTCATCGTCGACCAGCACGCCGCGCATGAGCGCATCGTCTATGAGCGGCTGAAGGCGGCGATCGACAAGACCGGCGTGGCGCGGCAGATCCTGCTCATTCCGGAAATTGTCGAATTGGACGAGGCCGACACCGCGCGGCTTGCCGCGCGCGCCGAGGAGCTTGCCCGTTTCGGGCTGGTGATCGAGGCCTTCGGACCCGGCGCGGTGGCGGTGCGCGAGACGCCGGCGCTGCTCGGCGATGTCAATGTGCAAGGGCTGGTGCACGATCTCGCGGAACACATGGCGGAATGGGACGATTCCCTCACGCTGGAACGCCGCCTGCTGCACGTCTCCGCCACCATGGCCTGCTACGGCTCGGTGCGCGCGGGCCGCCGTCTCAAGCCCGAGGAAATGAACGCGCTGCTGCGCGAGATGGAAGCGGTGCCCAATTCCGGCCAGTGCAACCACGGCCGGCCGACGTATATGGAGTTGAAGCTCACCGACATCGAACGGCTGTTTGGGAGAAGATAGCGTTCGGTGCCTACCACATATTCGGCGTCATGCCCGGGCTTGACCCGGGCATCCATGATGCAGCGCCGTTCACGCGGGCCTTACGAAAGTGTGCCTTTGCTGAATTTCATCATGGATTGCCGGGTCAAGCCCGGCAATGACGGTGGAGACGGCGAGAGTTAAGCGGGCCGCAAAAACACAAATTCCGTATCGTCGTATTGGCGCCGCTCCATTTCCTCGAACCCTTGCGGCGTGGCAAAGCCGGCGTCGGCAGCTTCCTCCACCACGACCAGTGCGCCGGGTGTCAGCCAGCCGCCCTCGCGGGCGGCGGCAAGCGCCGTCTCCGCCAGCCCCTTGCCGTAGGGCGGATCGAGAAACGCCAGCGAGAACGGCTCGAGCGGATGTGCGGGACCCAGTTTGGAGGCGTCGCGGCGGAAGATGCGGGTGACGCCGCCGAGGCCGAGCGTCTCGACATTGTCGCGCAGCAGCGCGCGCGCTTCCACGCCGTCGTCGACGAACAGCGCGTAGGCAGCGCCGCGAGATATCGATTCGATGCCGAGCGCGCCGGTGCCGGCGAACAGGTCGAGCACGCGCGCGCCCGTGACCGGGTCGCCGTAGCCATGCGCGAGGATGTTGAATAGCGCCTCGCGCAGGCGGTCGGCGGTCGGACGGATGCGTTGCGACTTCGGCGCGGCGATGGGGCGCGAACGCAATCTGCCGCCGACCACTCTCATGATTTGGGCCGGGGATATTTCGGCCGCGGGCCGCCGCTGCGGTCGCGGCGGTGCTTTTTCTTTTTGTCACTCCGGTCGCGCGCGCCGGAATCCATAATTCCCGTCTCGCCTTTATGACGCCGGCCGGGGTCACGGCTCGGTTCGCGACCTAACGGTCGTGCCCCGGAATGACGGGGAGGGCGGATGCGGGCGTCATCGCTCACCAACAGCGCCTCGAAATCCGCTAGCGCCTGCGTGGCCAGCGCCGGGCCCAGTTGCGTGCGCAATTCCTCGGTCTCCACTTCCTTGACCGCGCCGTCGTCGAGATCGCCCAGTTCGAACGGCCCGTAGGAGACCCGGATCAGCCGGTTCACCTTGAGCCCGAGCAACTCCAACACTTTGCGCACTTCGCGGTTCTTGCCCTCGCGAATGGCAAAGGTGAGCCAGATATTGCTGCCTTGTTCGCGGTCGAGGCTCGCCTCGATCGGCCCGTAGCGGATGCCGTCGAGGGTGACGCCGGCGCGGAGGCGATCGAGCGCTTCTTGCGCCACCCGCCCGAGCGCGCGCACTCGGTAGCGCCGCAGCCAGCCGGTCGCCGGCAATTCCAAGACGCGCGCCAGCCCGCCGTCATTGGTCAAGAGCAGCAGGCCTTCCGTGTTGATGTCGAGCCGGCCGACGCTGATCAGTCGCGGCAAATGCTTGGGCAACGCGCGGAAGATGGTCGCGCGTCCTTCCGGATCGGCATGCGTGGTCATCAGTCCGCGCGGCTTGTGATAAAGGAACAGCCGCGTGCGTTCGCGGCCCGGCAGCGGCTGGCCGTCCACGACGATGCGGTCGGACGGCGATACGTTGAGCGCGGGCGAAGAAATCACCGCACCGTTCACCGAAACACGCCCGGCGGCGATCCAGGCTTCCGCCTCGCGCCGTGAGGCAAGCCCCGCGCGCGCCATCACCTTGGCGATGCGCTCGCGGCTCTTTTCGTCTGTGCTCTTGCTCGTCATGCCGGAAGCCGCAATAAGGTTGCGGCCTGATAGCAGAGTTCGGGATACGAAACGAGCGTGCCGTCCTTCATGCAAATTGCTCTCGAGGAAGCCCGCGCCGCGGCGGAACGCGGCGAGGTGCCGGTCGGCTGCGTGATCGTGCGCGACGGCGACATTATTGCCCGCGCCGGCAACCGCACCGTGGCCGACAAGGACCCGACCGCGCACGCGGAACTGCTGGCGATCCGGCAGGCGGCGGTCGTACTCGGCTCCGAGCGGCTCACCGATTGCGATCTCTATGTCACACTCGAGCCTTGCGCCATGTGCGCGGCGGCGATGTCCTTTGCCCGCATCCGCCGGCTTTATTTCGGCGCCGCCGACCCCAAAGGCGGTGCGGTGGAGAACGGCGTGCGGTTCTTTTCCGCGCCCACCTGCCACCACCGGCCGGAGGTTTATGGCGGCATCAATGAAAGCGAAAGCGCGGTGTTGCTAAAAGAGTTCTTTCAAGGGCGAAGGTGATTTCTGTCGTCCCCGCCTTCGCGGGGACGACAAAGAGACGCTACGCCTGCTGCGCGAACTCCCAGGCCTTGTCCGCCAGCGGGCGCACCATCTCGGCCTTGGCCGGCGCGAATTCGGATGTCGCGGTGCCGTCGCGCACACGGCCGATGATGCCTTGCAGGATGGCGGCGATGCGGAAGAAATTATAGGCGAGATAGACCGGCAGATGCGGGCGCGGATCGAGTTTGGTCTGCTCGACGTAAGCATCGACGTATTCCGCCATCGACGGAATGCCGAGCGCGCTGAGATTATAGCCGACCAGCGACGCCGTGCCGGCCGCGCTGTCCGACGGCGGCATGTGCCAGGCCATCAGGTGATAGGTGAAATCGGCCAGCGGGTCGCCCAGCGTCGACAATTCCCAGTCGAGCACCGCGAGGATCTTGGGCTGGTCGTGCGCGATGATCAAATTGTCGAGCCGGTAGTCGCCGTGCACCAGCCGCGGCGGGCCGCTTGGCGGAATATGCCCGGGCAGCCATTCGATCAGCTTTTCCATGGCGTCGATCGTTTCGGTTTCCGAGGCGCGATATTGCTTCGACCAGCGGTCGACCTGACGGGCGACGTAGTTCTCGCCTTTGCCGAAGTCGGATAGCCCGATCGCCCCCGGATCGAAGCTATGCAGCCGCGCGATGGTCGCGTTCATGACGCCGTAGACCGCGCTGCGTTCCTGCGGATACGAATTGGTCATCTGCGGCTCCCAGAACACGCGGCCGTCGACGAAGCCCATCAGGTAGAATGGCGTGCCGGTGACGGCATCGTCGTTGCAATAGAGCAGCGGCGGCGCCACCGGAAAGTCGTGCCGCGCCATCGCGCGGATCACGCGATATTCGCGGTCGACCGCATGCGCCGACGGCAATAGCTTGCCCGGCGGCTTGCGGCGCAGCACGTAAGAGCGCCCCGGCGTCTCCAGCAAATAAGTCGGGTTCGACTGGCCGCCCTTGAACTGCTTGATCGTAAGCCGGCCGCCAAAGCCCGGCAAATTCTGAATGAGATAGCTTTGCAGCCGCTGCGCATCGAGCTGCAGCGCCGGCGCTACTTCTTTGGTGCCGGAAAAAGCCTCTTGGCGGTCGATGGTCGACACGTCGCTCACTTCTTTGCCTCGAACGCAATCGGCGCATCGGCGTAAATCTTGTAGCTCTGCGTCTTCGGCTTATCCTTGTCTTCCTCTTTGAGATACTGGATCGAGCTTTTGCCGAGCAAGGCGCGCGGCAGAATCATCACCCGGATGAAGCGGCTGGGTCGGTCGTGCGCGGCCAGCGCGAACACCGGGTCGGGTCCGGTCTCGTACCAGGCGCCGCCCGGCCCGTGGGAGGTCGAGCGGCCGTGGGTGTCGATGCGTAGGCCACCCTCGATCATGCAACGGATTCCAGGCCCCTGGTGGCGGTGCGTATAGGCGCAGCCGCCGGGCGGGAAGGCGACGCTGTCGCCACGCATCAGCAATTCGCCCTTGGGCAGCGTCTCCAGGAAGGCGGTGAGCTTTTCGTGCGTCATCATGCCCGGCGCGCAGGCGGTCGTTGAACCGCGGTCGCCGCGCGACAATTCCCAGCGCCAGCAGGTGACCCCGCCCGGGCCGGGCTTCACCAGACCCTCGCCTTC
This sequence comes from uncultured Alphaproteobacteria bacterium, assembly GCA_963810255.1. Taxonomy (GTDB): domain Bacteria; phylum Pseudomonadota; class Alphaproteobacteria; order Rhizobiales; family Xanthobacteraceae; genus Pseudolabrys. The sequence goes on from CAWEMT010000004.1 coordinate 379,986, forward strand.
CCCCTGCCAAGCCTCGCCTTCGCCTAGGTTTTTACCGGCGATGGTGGCGGAGCCATGCACCACGAAAATGAAGCGCGGCAGGGGCGGCAGCCGGAATTCGACGTTCTCGGCGCTGGACAGTACGTCTTCGTAGAGGCGTAGGACAGGGTGCAAGGGTTTTCTCGCCCGGGTGAACAGGTGGCCCCTAAACCTGTCACCGCTGCAGGCAAAAGCAAGGCCCGGCGTGCGGCCGGGCCTTGCCTCGTTGCCATTTAGACGGGCGTATTATTCGGCGCCGCCCAGCAAGAACGGATACTCACGTATCAGCTGCAGGCGGATGTTCGGATCCGGATCCCAACGGGCGTAATCGCCGTCGGAGATCACGGCCAGACCGTACTGCGCGTTATCGCCATTGGCGGCGGCGTAGGCGTCATAGCCGGGTTCGCCGACGATAAAGGGGCCGACCGCTTGCGTGGCGGCCGACTGACGCTGATGGCTGGTCTTGGCGAAGGCCGGTGCGGCCACAAGGGTTACGATCGCGAAGGCAGTCACGAGTATCTTCATTGCAGAACTCCAGAGTGCCCCGTCCGTACCGCACGGCATCGTTTAATTGCGTTTGAATGAAGGCGCAGACTTTGGTGCTGCGTGTGCTGCGCCGTCACGAACCTGTGAAGTTAATCGGCGCTTACCGGCGGCGGTGCAATGCGATTCAGTTGGAGGTATTCTCGCGCTCCACTGCCCGCCAGCCGATGTCGCGGCGGCAGAAGCCGCCCGGCCATTTGATGCGGTCGATGGCCTGGTAGGCGCGCTGTTGAGCTTGCGCCACCGTTTTGCCGCGCGCGCAGACGTTGAGCACGCGCCCGCCATTGGCGAGGATGCGCCCGTTGTCGGCTGTGGTGCCGGCGTGGAAAATTTCCACGCCGTCGACTTTTGCCGCCTCGTCGAGGCCCTCGATCAGCGAGCCCTTGGCGTAGTTTCCCGGATAGCCTGTCGCCGCCATCACCACGGTGAGCGCGGCGTCGGGGTACCAGCGCAGGTCGAAACTCTTCAACTGCCCGTCGCGCGCGGCCGTCAGCGCCGGCACCAGATCCGACATCAGCCGCAACATCAGCACTTGGCATTCCGGATCGCCGAAGCGGACATTGTACTCGATCAGTTGCGGGCCATCTTTGGTGATCATCAAGCCGGCGAACAGCACGCCTTTGTACGGCGCGCCGGCACGCGCCAGCGCGCGCACAGTCGGATGGATGATCTCGTCCATCACGCGCTGTTCCATGACCGGGGTCATGATCGGCGCCGGCGAATAGGCACCCATGCCACCGGTATTGGGCCCCTTGTCGCCGTCGCCGACGCGCTTGTGGTCCTGCGCCGAAGCGAGCGCGACCGCGGTCTCGCCGTCGCACAAGGCGAAGAATGAGGCTTCTTCGCCAACAAGGCAGTCTTCGATCACGATCTCCCAGGCCGGCGTACCAAGTGCGCCGCCGAACAGCATGTCGATCGCCGCTTCGGCTTCGGCGACCGTCTCCGCGACCACCACGCCTTTGCCGGCGGCGAGGCCATCGGCCTTCACCACAATCGGCGCGCTTTTCCGGCGCACGTAATCTTTCGCGGCGGCGGCGCCCTTGAAGCGCTCGTAAGCCGCGGTCGGAATCTTGTTGGCCTTGCACAGATCCTTGGTGAAGCCCTTGGAGCCCTCCAGCCTTGCAGCCCATTTGGTCGGTCCGAACGCCTTGATGCCGGCCGCTTCCAGGTCGTCGACAATGCCGGCGCAGAGCGGTGCTTCGGGGCCGACTATGACGAGGTCGATCTTGTTGGCTTTGGCGAACGCGATCACCGCCTTATGGTCGGCTGGATCGAGCGCGACACATTCGGCCTCACGCGCGATGCCGGCATTGCCGGGCGCGCAATAGAGCTTGTCCGTGAGCGGGCTCGCCGCCATTTTCCAGGCCAGCGCGTGCTCGCGTCCGCCGGAACCGAGGATGAGGATGTTCATGGGCGCGGCGGGCAGGCCTTGAGTGTGCGGTCGGCATTTGGTGTAGCATGACGCCTTACCCCCGCAAGAGATTCGGCCGATATGGCAGAGCCCGCCCTCGACAACGCTGTGGAATGGACCGTCTCGGAACTGTCGGCGGCGCTCAAGCGCACGGTCGAGGACGCCTATGGCTATGTGCGGGTGCGCGGCGAAATCTCCGGCTTCAAGGGTGCCTCGCCCTCCGGCCACTGTTATTTCCGCCTCAAGGACGACCGCGCGGTGCTCGAAGGCGTGATCTGGAAGGGTGTCTACGGCCGTATGCGGGTGAAGCCGGAGGAGGGGCTCGACGTGATTGTGTCGGGCAAGCTCACCACCTTCGCTGGCTCGTCCAAATACCAGATCGTCATCGACACGCTGGAGCCCGCCGGCATCGGCGCGCTGATGAAGCTCTTGGAGGAGCGCAAGAAGAAGCTTGCCGCCGAAGGCCTGTTCGACGAGGCGCGCAAGCAGCTCTTGCCGTACATCCCTGAAGTGATCGGCGTCGTCACCTCGCCGACCGGCGCAGTCATTCGCGACATCCTGCATCGGCTGGCCGACCGCTTCCCGCGCCGCGTGCTGGTGTGGCCGGTGCGCGTGCAGGGCGAGCAATCGGCCGCCGAGGTGGCAAACGCCATCCGCGGGTTTAACGCTTTGCCCGCGCGCGGCGCGCTGCCGCGTCCCGATCTCATCATTGTCGCGCGCGGCGGCGGTTCGCTCGAGGACCTGTGGTCGTTCAACGAGGAGATCGTGGTGCGGGCGGCGGCCGAGAGCATGATTCCGCTCATCTCAGCGGTCGGCCACGAGACCGACGTGACGCTGATCGACTTTGCCGCCGACCGCCGCGCGCCGACGCCGACGGCGGCCGCCGAAATCGCCGTGCCGGTACGCGCCGAGCTCATCGCCGAGATCGCGGCGCTTGCCGCGCGTCAGGTGCAATGCTGGCAGCGCGGCATGGACATGCGCCGCACCGAATTGCTGTCCGCCACACGCGCGCTGCCGGCGCTCGATGAGTTGTTCGCCGGCCCGCGCCAGCGGCTCGATGCCTGCGCCGGCCGGCTGCCGCGCGCGCTGCTCGCCAACGCGCAGATCCACCACACGCAACTGACACGCGCCGCCGCGCGCCTGTCGCCGCGGTTGCTTGAAACACGACTGAGGCGCGGGAAAGAGATCATAGTGGGCTTCGACGAGCGGCGGCTGCGGGCGCAACGCGTCTACATTGATCGCCGCCGGCAACGCCTGAACAGCGCCGGGCAATTGCTCGCCGCCTTTTCCTATCGCGGCGTGCTGGCGCGGGGTTTTGCCCTTGTGCGCGACGGCGAGGGCCGCCCCTTACGCTCGGCCGCCGCCGTCGGCGGCGGCGCCCGCCTCGACATCGAGTTCACCGATGGCCGGGTCGGCGGGGTGGCGGACGGCGAAGCTGCCGCAGCGCCGCCGGCCCGCGCCAAATCGCGTCCCGGGCGTGGCGGTGGCGGTACTGGCGGGCAGGGCAGCCTGTTCGGCTCCTAGAACTTTTGGATGCACAGGCGGGGTTTCGCCGTGGCCGGCAAAGCATTATCTTAGTGCTTCGCAATGGAGGCCAATCTTGCTCAACCGCTATGATCGCGCCTCGCCGATGAGCGGCGAAGCCGAGGTTAAGTACCTCGACGGCGACTTCCGCGTGGTGCACCCCGGCGCCTATGTGCGCTGCGCGGTGACCGGCCAGGCCATCCCGCTTGAAGAGCTCAAATACTGGAGCGTCGATCTGCAGGAGGCCTATGGCTCGCCCGAAGCGGTGATGCAGCGCTACCGGGAACAGCGAAAAAGCTAGGGCGCGTACTCATACATTGAGTTTCGCGAACAATAGTTAGCCAACGTCCGCTTTACTTCCGAAAGCGGACATTCGGCGTTGTCTGTTCGAGGTCCGCTAAGTGCCAATCGCGACGCCAGTCACTGTATGAATTTGGCGGCACCTAGCGGTACAGTTTTAGAGGGCAGCACTTCAACCAGCTATTTTTACTTCGGCGGCAAGGGGGCAAGTTGGCCTAATAGCCAAACGACCAAACCGAGGATCGGCAGGAACCCCGTCAGGGCGTGGAGAACAAACGAAACCTCAAAGCCAACATCGTCAATGATCGCACCAATAGGCCAAATCATCTGGATTGGCGACCACAGCAACACCGCTTCAATAATCCCAATACCTTGGCCAGCATCGCGAGCGTTCGAAACCATTTCCGGCGCCAAGCCGAACAAAACTACATTTGGGACTGACATCGCAACGACAGCAAACCACATCGCAACCCGGGCTGAGCCAGCACGCGGCCGAATCCGGCCAACCACGTACAGCGGTACGAACGCCCAATTCAGCAAAGCAAAATCGACAGGCAAAAAATAGACAAACGACCCAAATCTATATCCAGGGGCATTAGGCTGAATTCAGACCGGACTTGTACGCGGAATAAAGGATCACAGCGCACACGCTCGGACCAGTTGAAAGTATTGCAAGTGCGATTAGGGGAATATTCGTCCAAGCAAGTGAGTGGCTACGCCCCCGGCAGTATCCAAACGCCACCAGAAGCAAGAGAACAATCAGAGCCAAATAGCGGGGCCATTCTACAGAAATCATTATACTTCCAATGTTGGAGGAAGCTTCTCTTGAGCTTGTCGATGCGCCGACGGAACTGAACGAGTTGTTTTCTTTTTGGATATCGCTGACGGCTGCGCGCGCGCCGCGACCGGCCACGCCACTGCGACACCTGCAAAACCGATAAATTCCCGACGCCGCATTGCGCATCCCCAGGCTCGGGCATCGTACCGGCCCAAATGGGTGTTTTGATAGGGCTGAAACGAACTTCGCTGCTGCGACATGAGAAGCCGGCGGATGTCCGCTTCGGGTCTTGGCCGTGTAAAAACGCCTTGGGAGGAGTGCGGATTTCTGGCCTTCGCACAGTGAAGACCTGAGGCCTTTTTCCGGGTCTGACTATGCCCTCATCGCCGCCATGAGCGGCTGGATGCCGACGATATTGATGACGCGCGTCAGATTGTAGGCCAGCACGTGTAGCGCCATCTCGGTGGCGACCTTCGGAAGACGCTTCATCAGGAAGTGCGTCGCCCCCATTCTCATCTTCAACGTGCCGAAGGGGATGTTCCACCGTCTCACGGCGCTGGCGCATGGCCTGCGGATTATTGTCGAGACGTTTTTGTACTGCCTCTAGCACGTGCTCATGCTCCCAACGCGTGATGCGCCGTTGCGTGCCGGTCGTACAGCGATGCTTGAGCGCGCAATGGCGGCACGCATTCGTCCAATAGCGTCGCAGCTTCTGCCCGTTCTCCTCGTTCGTGTAGTAGTACTTCAGCTTTTCGCCAGCCGGACAGCGATAGACATCCTCGTCGCTGAGATAAACGAAGTCCTGTTTGCCGAAGCGACCCCTCGCCTCAATCCCCGATGTCATCGGCTTTGGAAGCGTCACGGCGATTCCGGCCTTGTCGCACGCAAGGATTTCCTCGCCGCTGAAGTAGCCGCGGTCCGCAACGGCTTCGAGTTTGTCGACGCCGAGCACTTTCTTCGCCTGTGAGGCGACGTTTGCGAGTTGTGCCCGATCCGAGCCGCTATTCGTCACCTCGTGCGTGACGATCAGGTGATGTTTCGTATCGACCGCGACCTGCACATTGTAGCCGACCACGCCAGACCCGCGCCCGCTAGTCGCCATCGAGCGGCTGTCGGGATCGGTAAGCGAGATTTGCTGATCGGGTGACGCCAGCATCAGCTTTTCCATCGCCGCCAGTCGCTGCATCTCGCTTTCGAGCTTGGCCAGCTTCTCTTTCAGATGCACCGTCTTCGCTGCCAGCGCCTCGGACGGCTCCTGCAGATCAGCCGTGTCGAGCTGCGCAAGATACCGCGCCACACTCTGCTCTAATTGCGCGCGGCGTCGCTCCACTTTGCCGCGCGTGAAGTTCTTGTCCCGGTTGTTCACCGCCTTGAACTTGCTGCCATCAATAGCAACGCTGGCGCCCGTCAATAGGCCTAGGCTGCGGCAAAGCATAACGAACCGGGCGCAAGTCTGGCCGAGGGCGCTACCATTGTCCTTGCGAAAGTCGGCAATGGTCTTGTGATCGGGAGCAAGGCGGCCCGTCAGCCACATCACCTCGACATTGCGCCCAGCCTCGCGCTCCAGCCGACGGCTCGACTGTACGCGATTGAGATAGCCGTAGATGTAGAGTTTGAGCAGGACCGATGGATGATACGAGGGCCGACCAGTTGCCTCGGGAGCAACCCCAACGAACCCCAATTCCCCAAGGTCAAGCTCTTCGACGAAGGCATCAATAACCTGAACGGGATTGTTCTCGTCGATCCAGTCTTCCAGATACTCCGGAAACAACGTGCTCTGCTTACGATCCGTGCCCTCAACAAAGCGCTTCATGCGATCCTCCGTAACAGCAAAATCACACTGCGGAGTGAATCACATGCAGAGCGTTTTCACACAGCCAGGGTCATTAGCTGACATTCGGCGATGCCCGCGGCATGTCCGCATTGCCCCTGAAAGCGGACATTCAGCGGCGCATCAACGCCTGGCTGCCCGTTTATGAGTCCGCGCCCTTTCGGCGCAGTTTCGCCAGCACGACCTTGCGAACCTCTTCCGCATCGTCCAGCGCGAGCGTCACCGGCAGCACATGCGCGCGTGCGGCCAGGGCCTCGAGCAGAGGATCGCCGGCCATGCGGGCGTGATCTTTTTCGGTGGTGAGCAAAGCGAGCCCGTCGTGCTCGGCATCCATGATGAGCGCGGCGGCCTCCTCGGTGGTGAAGCGGTGGTGGTCGGGAAACGCCCGGCGCTGCGACACGGCGAAGCCGGCCTCGGTGGCGGTTGAAAAAAACTTGTCGGGATCGCCGATACCGGCAAAGGCGAAAACCTTGCGCCCCTTCAGCGCCGCCGCAGCGGCTGGATCATGCAGCAAGCGGCCATGCCAAACCGGCAAGCCGCGCGCGCGGGCGGCGGCGATGACGCCGCCGGCGCCGCCGTCCTCACCCACGACCAGCAGCGCGTGAGTGCGCGCCAGTTGCGCGGCGAGCGGCGCGCGCAAAGGCCCGGCCGGAAACACGCGAGCATTGCCGATGCCGCGCTTGCCGTCGATGACGGCGATGGTGAAATCCTTGACCAGCGAAGCGTTCTGCAAGCCGTCGTCCATGATCACGAGGCTGGCGCCGGCCGCGGCGGCGGCTTGCGCGCCGGCGACGCGATCGCGCGCCACAATGGTCGGCGCCACGCGCGCCAGCAGTAGTGCCTCGTCGCCGACCTCGCTCGCATGGTCGGCATGGGCGTCGACTTGTTTGGGGCCCGCAGCAGTGCCGCCATAGCCGCGGCTCAGGCAAAACGGCCGCTCGCCGGCGTCCCGCAGCAATTTGCTGAGCGTCATGACCGCCGGCGTCTTGCCGGCGCCGCCGAGGGTGAAATTGCCGACGCACAGCACCGGCAGTTTCGCACGTGCTCCGGCCTTGGCCATCCGCCGCGCGGCGATCGCGCCATAGCCGGCGGCGACGGGCGTTAGCAGGGCGGAAGCAAGCCCCGCTTGGCGCCACCAGAAAGCCGGCTCACGCATGGTCCCCGCCTTGGCGCAAGCGAAGCTGCATCAGATAGGGATCGAGCGCTTGCAGCGTGCGTTCGAGCGCGCCGCCCAGACTTTCCACCGTCGTCTTGGCGGCATCGGCGATCTCGGCGCATTTGGCGGGGTCGCTGAGCAAGGCGGCAAAGGCTTCGCCCAGCGCCTTGTTGTCGCCGATCCGTTCGGCGCCGCGCGCGGCATCGAGCGCGCCATAGAGCTCGGCGAAATTCCACACATGCGGCCCGTGCAGGATGGCGGCGCCGAGCTTGGCCGCCTCGATCGGGTTCTGTCCGCCGCGCCGGATCAGCGAGCCGCCGATAAAGACGACGGGCGCCAGGCGATAGATAAGGCCGAGCTCGCCGACCGTGTCGGCGATATAGATGTCGGTCTCACCGTCCGGTAGTTCGCCGTTCGAGCGGAGGGCGGGGTTCAGCCCGGCGGCAACGGCGATCTCGGCGATGCCGGCGCCGCGCTCGGGATGCCGCGGCGCGATCAGCGTCAACAGGCTGGGGAATTTCACGCACAGGTCCCGGTGCGCCTCGATCACGGCGGTTTCCTCGCCGGCATGGGTGGAGGTCGCCGCGATGATCGTCCGGCCGGCGGTCGCGGTTTGCAATGCTTCGAGTTTGGCGGCGTCGGCGGGCGGCGCCGGTACGTCGAGCTTGAGATTGCCGGTAGTGAGGATATGCGGCGCGCCCAATTCGGAAAACCGCGTGGCGTCCGCCGGCGTGCGCGCCAGGCAAAGATCGAGCCGCCGCAGCAGACTGACAATCGCGCTCGGCAAGTAGCGCCAGCGCCGCAACGAGCGCGGCGACAGCCGGCCGTTGACCAGGATCATCGGCACGCGGCGCCGCGAGGCCTCGATCATCATGTTCGGCCACAGATCGGATTCCACAAACAATGCGAGGTCCGGCTGCCAATGGTCGAGGAAGCGGCGCACGAAGCGCGGCGCGTCGAGCGGCACGAATTGATGGATGATGCCGCGCGGCAACCGCTGTTCGGCCAGTCCGCTCGACGTCACGGTGCCGGAGGTCACCAGCATGGCGACGTTGCGCCGCGCGATACGATCGATCAGCGGCAAGACGCTGATCAATTCGCCGACGCTTGCGCTATGCAGCCAGACCAGCGGGCCTTTCGGGCGCCCGACCTGGGTTTGCCCAAGCCGCTCGGTCAACCGCGTGCGATGTTCCTTGCCGCGCGCGAGCCGCCGCGCCAGCAGCCAGGGCGCCAACGGCGCCGCCGCCGCCGACAACAGCCGGTAGGCGCGCAAGGCCGCCGGCAGCGGTTCGCTCACGGCTTGCGGCCTTGTTTGCCGTCGACGATTTCGTAGGCGCGCGCCGTCACCCGGTTAAGCTCGTTTTCCACCTGCTGGCGCATCGCCTCCAATGCCGCATCGTCGGAATCGTGCGCGACGTAAATCGGTCCGCCCGCGACCAACGCCGCCCGGCCGAACGGAAGGTTGACCGCGGTATGGTCCCAATTGTCGAGTTCGACGCGGCGGCTGGTGGCGATTGCCCCGAAGTATATCGGCCGCCCCGAATGTTGCGCCAGCTTCACCACGCCGAGGCCGCAGACGCGCGCGATTTTTGGGACATCGGCCGTGGTCGCAACATTATAGCCCTCCTCGAGCGCACTGAGCATTTCCGTGAAAGCGCTGGCGCCACCCTTGCGGTAGAATTCGCCATTATGCGCGCCCGAACCGCGGATGGTGTCGATGCCGAGTTTGCGGGCGGCGCGCGCATTGATCTCACCGTCGCGGTGGCGCGAGATCAGCACTTTGGTGGAGTAGCGCCCGCCCTCTGGCTTAACGAAAGGCATGAGGAAATGCTGGCCGTGCCACATCGCGATAATCGCCGGCAATTGCAGCGTTTCAAGGATGCCGACCGGCTCGTGGCTGACGCGATTGGTGTGCCAGACCAACCGCAGATACCAGGCGCCGAGCGTGCCGGCCACCTCCTGGAACGCGGAAGAGCTTACGATACGCTTGAGTGCCGGCATCGGTTTTCGAATTTTTTCTCTATCGTTTCGAGTTCGAACGAGGCTCAGGAGCTAACATTTTTCTGGCGCATGATGTCTTGCTAAATCCGGTCGCCGCTCCCATGCGCGGCGCAAGCTAGCTCGTCGGACGGCCTCCGCTATCCGGGTCGAGTAGTCGGTGCAGGTGGACGATAAAATAGCGCATATGGGCGTTGTCGACGGTCTGTTGTGCCTTCGCCTTCCAGGCGACGTGGGCGCTGGCGTAATTCGGATAGACACCCACGATATCGACCTTTTCGAGGTCCTTGAACTCGGTGCCGTGCAGTTCGGTGAGTTCGCCGCCAATGACGATATGCAGCAGTTGTTTGGATTTTGCGGATGCCGGTTCGGACATGGCTTGACCTTTGCTTAAAACCCCGGCGCTACGGAGATGGATACCGGGTTGCAGCGATCTCGCAAAGCCCCAGTCTAGGCGAACTCGGCTAGGCGGTCGCGCACCAGATCGAGCAGGGTTCCATGGCGGGCAGGACCTGCGGCGATCAACGCGCCGTGCCTGACGCGCCGGGCATCATAACGCAGCGGCCGGCCGGCAAAGTCGGTCATCAGGCCGCCCGCCTCGTGCACCAGAAGGTCGACCGCGGCGAGGTCCCAGTCATGGCTGCCGGCCGAGGCAAAGGCGGCGTCCAGTTCGCCCTGCGCGACACGGGCAAGGCGCAAGGCGAGCGAATGCACTTTGGGTTGCGCCATGATGTCCGCGTTGAGCGCGCCGAGCCGGTCGAGATAGCGTTTCGGGCCGGCGACCTTGGCGCGGGCAAGCGCACCGCCGCCGCTTGTCGCGAGCGGCGTGCCGTTGAGCCTGGCGCCTTCGCCGCGCAAGGCGAGAAACATCTCATCGGTCACCGGCGCATAAAGCGCGGCCAGGACCGGGCGGGCATCTTCCACCAGCGCCACCGAAATCGTCCAGTCGGCGCGCCCGGCGATATAGGCGCGGGTGCCGTCGATCGGATCGACGATCCAGGTGGACGGCGCAGCGTGCTCGGGCGGATGCTCTTCGGTCTCCTCCGACAGCCAGCCGGCCTGCGGCGCGAGTTTTGCCAGGCGCTGGCGCAGCAGATCGTTGACGGCGATGTCGGCATCGCTGACCGGTGAATGGTCGTCGCCTTTCGTCCAGCGTTTGAAAGCCGTGAGCGCGGTTGCGCGCGCGAGGTGGCCGGCCTCGCGCATCACCGCTTCGAGGCCGTCGCGCAGCGCGGCGCGGTTACTGGCCGGCAACAGTGAGACCCTCCAGCCGCACGGTCGGCGCATTGACGCCGTAACGGAATTCCAGATCGTTGGCCGGCGTCAAGCTGCGGAAGATGTCGCTGAGGTGCCCGGCGATGGTCACCTCGCTCACCGGAAATGTGCGCTTGCCGTTCTCGATCCAAAAACCGGATGCGCCACGGCTGTAATCGCCGGTCACCATGTTGACGCCCATGCCGATCAGGTCGGTGATGTAGAAACCGTCCTCGATGTCGCCGATCAACTGTTCGGGGCTTAGGCGGCCGGCTTCCAGATGCAGGTTGCTCGGTCCTGGCGACGGCGTCGAGGACACGCCGCGTTGAGCGTGGCCGGTGGTGACGAGATCGAGTTCGCGCGCGGTTGCGCAATCGAGCAGCCAGGATTTCAGAACGCCATCCTCGACCAGCGCCAGCTTTTTGCCGCCGACGCCCTCGCCGTCGAAAGGATGCGAGCGCAGGCCGCGCTTGCGCAAGGGATCGTCGATAATGCGGATGCCGTCGGCAAACAGCTTCTCGCCCATCTTGTGGCGCAGGAAGCTGGTCTTGCGCGCGACCGCGGCGCCATTGGCGGCGCTGGCGAGATGCGACACCAGCGAACCGGCGATGCGCGGGTCGAACACCACCGGCACCTTGCGGGTTGAAACTTTACGCGGATTGAGCCGCTCAACCGTGCGCTCGCCGGCGCTGCGGCCGATCTTATCGGGCGCTTCGAGATCGGCGGCGTGCAGCGCCGAGGAAAAATCGTAGTCGCGCTCCATGCCGGTGCCGCTGCCGGCGATCGCCACCATCGAGAGGCCATGGCGCGAGCCGAGATAGGCGCCGCGGAAGCCGTGGCTGGTCACCAGCACCATGCCGCCAATGCTCGCGGAGGCAGACGCGCCGCCCGACTTGGCGACGCCTTTGACGGCCAACGCCGCCGCTTCGGCCGCGCGCGCGTTCGCTTCGAGCTGCGCCACGCTCGGCAGTTCGGGATCGATCAGCTCGAGATCGGGAAAGTCATGCGCCAGAAGTTTCTCGTCGGCGAGGCCGGCATATTTGTCCTCCGGCGCCACGCGCGCCATCGCCACCGCCCGCTCGGCCAGCGCGCCGGCGTCGCCGGCCAGATCATTGCTCGATACCACCGCCTGGCGGCGGCCGACAAAGACGCGCAACCCGAGGTCGTCGCCTTCCGCCCGCTCGCTCTCCTCGACAGCGCCGTCGCGCACTTCGATCGACAGCGACATCGAGCGCACCGCGACCGCATCGGCGGCATCGGCGCCGCGGGCAAGCGCGGCCTGCACCAGCCGCTCGGCACGGTCGGCGAGGGCAGTTTGATCGAACAAAGAGGAGGTGGGGGCACGCATGATGGGTCAGGGCTCAAATGGGCTCAAATTCGACGCGGCGCAACCGCCGACGCGAACATTTTGCCAAGCGTCGGCAACACCTCGTCAATCATGCCTGGCAAGCATGCGTCAATCATGCGGCGCGAAGCGCGCCAGGCTACCAGCGGTTAACCGCGAACATTAAGCGGATTCCGACGCAACCCTGCCATGATCCCTGCGCGACCGGGCGAATAAGTCCGGCGCGGGAGAGTTTCGAGGCGTCAAATGCGAAGAGGCGGAGCTTCCGCCGGGTCGAGCCGCGTGCTGCGGCTCGACCCGTTTTCCCTGCCTGCGCGCTTCTCGGCGAGCGATCCAGTCGCCGACGAACGCATCCGGCATGTCGAGCTTTATCGTGAGCGCGTTGTGGTGCGGCGTTCGCTCGCCGGCATGCGCATGGCGCTCAACATGCCGGTCAAGGACTTTGCCGGCATCGCCATCCGGGTGCTGACCGGGGAGGGCGGCGCCACCGTCACGGTGGTGCTCGAGCACAGGGATCCCTCACTGGCGCTGCCGTTGTTTGCCACCTCCGAGTCCGCCGAAGCCTTCGCTGAATGGCGCGCCTGGGCCAACGTGCTGGGTTTGCCGCTCTTGGTTGCCGAAGACGATGGCGGCTTGCGCGAGGCGTTCGCGCGCATGGGCCAGGTGCGTCTTGCGCGTCAAACGCCGCGCCGCCGCCGCCGCAGCTCTATCCGCAAGCGACGCCCTTCAATTTTCCTGCGGCGCAAGCCGGGCAAGATCGGCCGGGCGACGCCGGTGCATCGCGACGAGCGCGAGATCATCGCGCGCAACTAACTATGCTTTGCCAAATCCCCCCGCCGTCGGGGTCTGGATGATGACGGCTTCGCCGGCGTCGATCACCGTCTCGTCGCAGCCTTTGAGCTTTTCCATCCGCCCGTCTTGGCGCCGCGCCCAGTTCTCTCCGACCTGACCCGGCTCGCCACCCGCCAAGCCAAAAGGTGGCACCCGGCGGTGGCCGGACAAGATCGTGCAGTCCATCTTCTCCAGAAAACGAATGGTGCGGCGGATGCCGTCGCCGGCTTGCCATTTGCCTTTGCCGCCGGAGCCCTTGCGGATATGGAAATCCTCCAGCACCACAGGATAGCGGAACTCCAGCACCTCCGGATCGGTCAGCCGTGTGTTGGTCATGTGCGTGTGCACGGCGTCGGTGCCGTTGAAGCCGGGGCCGGCCGGCGAGCCGGAGCAGATGGTCTCGTAATATTGGTAGCGCGCATTGCCGAAATTGAGATTGTTCATGGTGCCTTGCGCGGCGGCGAGCGCGTCGAGCGCGCCGAACAGGCAGTTGGTCACCGCTTGTGACGTTTCCACGTTGCCGGCAACGACAGCGGCGGGATATTCCGGCGACAGCATCGAGCGTTTGGGGATGACGATATTGATCGGCCGCAGACAACCGGCGTTCATCGGGATGTCGTCGTCCACCATGACGCGGAAGACGTAGAGCACGGCGGCGCGGGTGACGGGCTCGGGCGCATTAAAGTTAGTCGGCTGCTGCGCTGAGGTGCCGGTGAAATCAACGGTCGCCTCGCGCTTTTGCTTGTCGACCGTGATCTTGACCTTGATCACGGTGCCCTGGTCCATCTCGTAGGAAAATTCCGCGTGGTGCAGGCGGTCGAGCACGCGCCGCACGCTCTCGGCGGCGTTGTCCTGCACGTGCTGCATATAGGCTTTGACCACTGGCAGCGTGAACTGCGCCACCATCTTGCGCAGTTCGGCGACGCCCTTTTCGTTGGCGGCGATCTGCGCCTTGATGTCGTTGACGTTCTGCACCGGATTGCGCGCCGGATATTTGGCGCCCGTCAACGCCGCCATCAGTTCCTTCTCGCGGAAGCGGCCGCGGTCGACCAGCTTGAAGTTGTCCATATAGACGCCTTCCTGCTCGATGGTGGTGGCGTTGGGCGACATTGAGCCGGGAGAAATGCCGCCGACATCGGCGTGATGGCCGCGCGAGGCGACCCAGAACAAAATTGCCTTCTTCTTGTCGTCGAACACCGGGGTGCAGACGGTGATGTCGGGCAGATGCGTGCCGCCATTGTAGGGAGCGTTGATGGCGTAAACGTCGCCCGGCGCCACCGTGCCCTTGTTGTCGCGAATGATGGTTTCGACCGATCTGTCCATCGATCCGAGATGCACCGGCATATGCGGCGCATTGGCCACCAGCGTGCCGTCATGCGCGAACACCGCGCAGGAGAAGTCGAGCCGCTCCTTGATATTGACCGAATAGGCGGTGTTCTGCAGCGATACGCCCATTTGCTCGGCGATCGACATAAAAAGATTATTGAACACCTCCAGCATCACCGGGTCGGCATGGGTGCCGATGGCGAAAGTGCGCTTGAGCTTTTTCGCGCGCGTCAGCACCAGATGATTCTTACGCGTGAGTTCGGCCTGCCAGCCGGGCTCGATCACGATGGTCTGGTGCGGTTCGATGATGATGGCGGCGCCTTTCACCTTCGCGCCGGGCCTAAGTTGATCGCGGGTATAGACATTGGCCTGGTGCCATTGCCCGCTGGAGAAAAACCGGGTGCGGCGCGCCGGCTTCGGCAGCTTGCCGCGCGCGCGTTTGCCGATACGTTCGCGAAATCTGGCGCCGCCGCCGACCGCTTCGACCGACACCGCTTCCACGACCATTTGCTTGCTGCGGTCGATAAAGCCGAATCGCGCTTTGTGGGCGCGCTCGAAAGCACGTTTCATCGCCGGCAACGCGCCAACGGCAACCACCAGCGCGGTGTCGGTGCCAGCATAACGAATATGCACGCGCACGAAGACCTTGATCTTTCCCGCCGCGACACCCTGGCCGGCGACCTCGCTCTTGACCTGTTTGCCGAGGATGCCGCCGGTACGTTTGAGCGCGGTGAGCGCCTTGCCCCCGAACGGCAATTCGATCGCCTGCTCGCGCGTGGCGCGGATGTCGGCCAGACCCATGCCGTAGGCCGACAGCAATGACGAAAAAGGATGGATCAGCACCCGCGTCATGCCGAGCGCGTCGGCGACGAGACAGGCATGCTGGCCGCCGGCGCCGCCGAAGCAGTTGAGCGCATAGCCGGTCACGTCGTAGCCGCGCTGCACGGAAATCTTCTTGATCGCGTTGGCCATGTTCTCGACCGCGATCTTGATGAAGCCGTCGGCGATCTCCTCCGCCACCATCTCCCTGGCTGTCGCTGAGAACCTGACCTTCTGCGCCAGATTGTTGAAGTCGTGGCGCACCGTCGTGGCATCGAGCGGCTGATCCTGACCGGGCCCGAAAATCTTCGGAAAGAATTCCGGCAGCAGTTTTCCCACCATCACATTGGCATCGGTGACGGCGAGGGGGCCGCCGCGCCGGTAACAGGCCGGCCCCGGATTGGCGCCTGCCGAGTCGGGCCCGACGCGGAAGCGCGCGCCGTCGAAGTGCAAGATCGAGCCGCCGCCGGCCGCCACCGTATGGATCAGCATCATCGGCGCCCGCATGCGCACGCCGGCGACCTCGGTTTCGAAGGCGCGTTCGTATTCGCCGTCGAAATGCGACACGTCGGTCGAGGTGCCGCCCATGTCGAAGCCGATCAGCCGCTTAAAACCTGCCTGCCTGCCGGTCTCCGCCATGCCGACCACGCCGCCGGCCGGTCCGGAGAGGATGGCGTCCTTGCCCTGGAACAATTCCGCCGCGGTCAGCCCGCCCGACGACATCATGAACATCAGGCGCGCCTGCGATTTTTTCACATCGAGATCGTGATCGACCTGCGCCACGTAGCGCCGCAAGATCGGCGACAGATACGCATCCACCACTGTGGTGTCGCCGCGGCCGATCAGCTTGATCAGCGGCGAGACCTCGTGGCTGACCGAGGCTTGCCCAAAGCCCATCTCGCGCGCCAGCGCGGCGACCTGCTTTTCGTGCTGCGGAAAGCGATAGGCGTGCATGAAGACGATGGCCACCGCGTCGATGCCGTCGGCCTTGGCCGCTTCGAGATCGGCGCGCGCCGCGGCGAGATCGGGCGCGCGCTCCACCGTGCCGTCGGCGCGCACGCGCTCGTCGACTTCGGCGACACGCTCGTAGAGCATTTCCGGTTTGATAATTTCGCGCGCGAAAATCTTCGGCCGCGCCTGGTAGCCGATCTTGAGCGCGTCGCCGAAGCCCTTGGTGATCAACAGCAGCGTACGGTCGCCTTTGCGCTCGAGCAGTGCATTGGTGGCAACCGTGGTGCCCATCTTCACCGCGCCGACGCGGCCGGGCGGAATGGCCTGGCCAGGCTGCAAGCCGAGCAGATCGCGGATGCCCTGCACGGCGGCGTCGGCATAAGCTTCCGGGTTTTCCGACAGCAGCTTGTGCGCGATCAGCGAGCCGTCCGGCCGCCGCCCCACCACGTCGGTGAAGGTGCCGCCGCGGTCGATCCAGAAGTCCCAGCTAGCGCCATCTTGCATTTTCGCCATGCGCTCTACGCCCCTTGTCGCACTTGCCATCGGCCCGGCGATAACGCCATGCTTAAACCTCAAAGAGACGGCCGTGGCGAGGGGTTAGCCTCAGTTGCGGCATACATGGAGGCGATTTTTGATGACAAAGTTTGTACGCGCCCTTGTGGGCCTCGCGCTTGCCGGCGCTCTGACGACGGCGGCTTCGGCGCAAACCAAATGGGACATGCCGACACCTTATCCGGACGGCAATTTCCACACCAAGAACGTCGCCGAGTTCGCCGCCGACGTGGCGAAGGCGACCAACGGATCGCTTACCATCAGCGTCCATTCGGCCGGCTCGCTGTTCAAGCATCCCGAGATCAAGCGTGCCGTACGCCAGGGCACCGCGCCGATCGGCGAAATCCTCGAGTCGCTCGCGTCTAACGAAGCGCCGGTCTACGGCCTCGACTCGGTGCCGTTCCTCACCACCGGTTATGATTCCGCCAAGAAGCTTTACGCCGCGCAGAAGCCCTATCTAGAAAAGCAACTCGCTAAAGAAGGGCTGATGCTGCTCTATTCGGTGCCGTGGCCGCCGCAGGGGCTCTATGCCAAGCGCGAGATCACCAAAATCGAGGATCTAAAGGGGCTCAAGTTCCGCACCTACAACGCCATGATCGGCCGCATCGCGGCGCTCGCCGGCGCGATCCCGACCCAGATCGAGGTGCCCGATCTGCCGACCGCCTTTGCCACCGGCCGCGTCGACGTAATGATCACCTCGGCCTCAACCGGCGTGAACACGAAGGCGCAGGACTACTTGTCGCACTATATCGATATGCAGGCCTGGCAACCGCGCAACATCGTGTTCGTCAACAAAGCGGCGTTTGACAAGCTTTCCGCCACCGAGAAGAAAGCCGTGCTCGATTCCGCCAAGGTTGCGGAAGAGCGCGGCTGGAAAGCTTCGATCGAAGAAATGACGGTCAAGACCGCGGCGCTCAAGGCGGCCGGGATCAAGGTGATTCCGCCGAGCCCGATGCTCAAGGCCGGCCTCGCCAAGATCGGCGCCACCATCTCTGCAGAGTGGGAGAAAGCGGCTGGTGCCGACGGGGCTGCCATGCTGGCGGCGTACCGGAAGTGATCTTCACCTCTCCCCGCACACGGGGAGAGGTCGCTCGCCGTCGCGAAGCGAGGGCGAGCGGGTGAGGGGGCGTAGCTGCATGCCTGAGCAAAGAGATAGCGCCCCTCACCCCGCCCCTCTCCCCGCAAGCGGGGAGAGGGAGAAGAGCGACGCGTAACCGCATGCGCCGCAGTCTGGACGCGCTTTACGCCGCCGCGCTTTACGCGTCCGCGCTCTGCCTCGCAAGCATAGCGGCGCTGGTCGGCGCGCAACTCACCGGACGGCTGGTCGACGGCGCGCTGGCGCTGCTGCATTTTCCGCGTACCGGTTTTGTCATCCTCTCGCTCGCTGAGATCAGCGGCTATTTGCTTGCCGCTGCGAGCTTCCTGGCGCTCGCACCGACGCTCAAAGCCGGCGCGCATATTCGCGTCACCATGGTGCTCAACACGCTGGGCGAAGGGGCGCGGCGTGTTGCCGAAGTATGGGTGCTCGGTGTCGCCGCCACCGGCGCCGGCTATCTGACCTGGCAATTCGCTAATTTTGCGCTCGTCTCGCTGCGCTTTCATGAAGTGTCGACCGGTGTCGTGCGCGTGCCGCTGGCTTACCCGCAATTCGTCATGACACTCGGCGCCCTCATTCTCACCATCGCGCTGCTGGACGAGTTGTTTCTCGTTGCAACGGGCGGCCACGCAAGCTTTCGCAAGGCCGAAGAGGCCTTCACGCTCGGCAAGGAAGGGTAGCGAACGATGTCCGTCGTCGAGCTCTCCCTCGTCCTCATGCTGCTGCTGTTCGCAATTCTCGCTTCCGGCATATGGATCGCAATCGCGCTCTCGATCGTCGGGCTGGTGGCTATCGTCACAACGATGTCAACTCCGCCGGGACAGGTGCTGGCCACTTCCATGTGGGCGGCGTCGGATTCGTGGGACTTGACCGCGCTACCGATGTTCATCTGGATGGGCGAGATTCTCTATCGCACCCGATTGTCCGACGACATGTTCGAGGGCCTTGCGCCCTGGGTGCAGAAGCTGCCGGGCAGGTTGCTGCACGTGAACGTGGTCGGTTGCGCCATCTTCGCCGCGGTGTCGGGTTCGTCCGCCGCCACTTGCGCCACCATCGGACGCATCGCGCTGCCGGAATTGCTCAAGCGCGGCTACGACGAGAAGATGGCGATCGGCACGCTCGCCGGCTCCGGCACGCTCGGCCTGCTGATCCCGCCGTCGATTATCCTGATCATCTACGCCACGGTGACCGAGCAATCGATCGCGCGGCTGTTTATCGCCGGCGTCATACCCGGCATCATGCTGGCGCTGCTGTTCATGGGCTTCATCATGGTTTGGGCGCTGGCCAACAAGGCGCGCATGCCACCGCCCGATCCGCCGGTCGCTTTCCTCGACCGCGTGAAAGCGGCGCGGCGGCTGATCCCGGTGATGCTACTTATTCTCGGCGTCATCGGCTCGATCTACGGGGGGCTGGCCTCGGCGACCGAGGCGGCGGTGGTCGGCGTGTTCCTGGCACTGGCGCTGTCGGGGTGGTCGGGCACGCTGAGCGTGGACAGTTTCCGCGACGCGCTCTTGGGCGCCACCAAGACCAGTTGCATGATCGCCTTCATCCTCGCCGGCGCGGCTTACCTGACGGCCGCCATGGGCTTTACCGGCATCCCGCGCGCGCTGGCCGAATGGATCGGCGGCTTCAATCTGCCGGCCTGGGCGCTGCTGTCCGCGCTGACGCTGTTTTACATCCTGCTCGGCTGCTTCCTCGACGGCATCTCGATGGTGGTGCTCACCACCTCGATCATCATCCCGCTGGTGGAGAAATCCGGCTTCGACCTGATCTGGTTCGGCATTTATGTCGTGCTGGTCGTGGAAATGGCGCAGATCACGCCGCCGGTCGGGTTCAATCTCTACGTCCTGCAGGGCATGACCGGGCGCAATATCTTCACCGTCGGCGCCTATACGCTGCCGCTGTTCTTGCTGATGTGCGTTGCCGTGGCGCTGGTGACGATTTTCCCGGGGCTGGCTTTGTGGCTGCCCTCGACCATGTTGGACGCGCGCTAGCGCCGCCCGCGAAATTTGGGCATCATCCTGTGCAAAGCCGGACCAGGGAGCGTTGCGCCATGAACCAGCCCTTTACCTTCACCCAAGGCAAGCCACTGACCAGCGAAGAAGCCGGCGTGCGGGTTACGCGCAAAGGCGTCCATCTCGGCGCCGAGATCAGCGGTGTCGACCTGCGCAAGCCGTTGCCGGACGCGCAGTTCAAGGCGGTCGAAGCGGCATTGGTCGAGCACGAGTTGATCATCTTCCGCGATCAGGACATTTCTTCCGACAATCTTGTCGATTTCGGCCGGCGCTTTAACCCGCTGACCGTGCATCCGTTCGCGCCGAACGAAGGTAAAGACGCGCCCCATCTGATCAAGTTCCGCAACGACGAGAAGTCGGCGCCCTACGGCACCGACGTCTGGCATTCGGACGAAACTTTCCGCGCCGAGCCGCCGATGGCGACCATCCTGGTCGCCAAGGAAGTGCCGGCGGTCGGCGGCGACACCATGTATGTCAGCATGAGCGCGGCCTATGAGGGCCTGAGCGACCGCATGCAGCAGTTCATCTCCGGGCTCGAAGGCATTCACGACATGAAGCCGTTCCGCCCGCTGTTCGGCAAGTCCGAGGAGGACCGCAAGAAGCTGCAACAGTTCGAACTGATGTACCCGCCGCAGCTGCATCCGGTGGTGCGCGTCCATCCGGTGTCGGGAAAGAAGGTGCTGTTCGTCAATCCACAGTTCACCGTCGGCATCAACGGCATGGAGGAGCACGAAAGCCGCACGCTGCTCGATCTGTTGTTCCGCCAGGCCTTCGTGCCGGAATATCAGTTCCGCCATCATTGGCAGCCGCACACCATCGCCATGTGGGATAACCGCTCCACCCAGCATTATGCGGTGCACGACTATTATCCGCAGCGCCGCTACATGGAACGTGTCACCATCAAGGGCGGCGCGGTGACCGGCGTTCCGAAAGCCGATCCTGCCAGCATCCGCCGTTTGAAATACGTGGCACCCGCCGGTGTCGATACCCATGGTGGGCACAAGCCCCACTAGCTTCCACCGTCAAAACGGGCGCGGCGGCGCCTGCGAGCGTCCGTTGTCAGCACCGCGTTTCCGGCGCAGACTGTCGACCAAAGCGGCGTGCAAACAGGCCGCGGGCAAGGGGAGGAATCGATGAACAGGCGACAATTCAACACGTCATTGCTGGCGGGCGCGACGCTGATCGCCGCACCGAATGTGGCGCGCAGTCAGAACGTCTACAATCTCAAGCTCGGCCATTTCATTTCGCCCAAGCACATTTTCTCCGTCTACCTGCAGAACTGGGTCGACGAACTGAAAAAGACGTCGGGCGGCAAACTCAACATCACCATCTTCCCGGCCAGCACCATGGGCCCGACGCCGAACTACTTCGATTATGCGCGTACCGGCGTTGCCGACATCACTTGGTACCTGGCGGGTGCCACGCCCGGCCGCTTTCCGCTCACCGAGATCATCCAGCTTCCCTACATGGTCGGCAGTTCCGAGATCGGCACTCAGACGCTCAACGATCCGGAGGTGATGAAGCTGCTTGAGCCCGAATATCAAGGGGTCAAGGTGCTGTACCTGCTGACGACCCAGCCCGGTGTCCTGCTCAACGCAAAAACGCCGGTACACAAGGTCGCGGACATGAAGGGCATGCGCATCCGCTTCGCTTCCGTCACCATCAAGAGTTTCATCGCGGCTCTGGGGGCAACACCCATCGGCATACCGCCGAGCGGCATCGCCGATGCCTTGCAGAAGGGGACCGTCGACGGCGTATTCACCGATTACGGCGGCGCCCATACCGCCTTCCGCCTCGGCGGCTTGGTTAAATACAGCACCGACATCTACGCCTATGTCAGCAACTTCGGCGTGGTGATGAACCCGGCCTCCTATGCCAAGCTGCCCGCCGAGTTGCAGAAGCTTATCGTGGACACCACGCGCCCGCGTCTCGCCGAAATCGGCAAGCTTTGGGATTCGGCCGATGCGCCGGGCAAGAAGTATCTGGTGTCGGCGGGCGACACGCCGATCACGCTGTCGAAGGAAGAGGACGCTCTGTTCAAGAAGATCGGCGCCGAAGACACCGCCAAAGTGCTGGCTGCGCTCGACAAGGGCGGCAAGCCCGCGAGCAAGGTGCACGCCGCGATGAAAGCGGCGGCGGACAAATATTCCAAGACGTCGTTCTCGTTCTGGAAGACATGAATGACGCGTCGGGACTTCAGCGCCTGTTGGCGCTGATTGCGCGCTGCGCCGGTTATGGCGCAGCGCTTTTTCTCGCGGCGATGATGTTGATCACCGTCGCCGACGTGAGTTCGCGTGCGCTGTTTAACAGGCCGATTACCGGCGCCTACGATCTGGTGTCGCTGTTCCTGGTAGGCTCGGTGTTCTTCAGCCTGCCCGATGTCTTTCTGCGCGGCGACAACATCGTGATCGACTTCATCGACCACTTGCTGGGGCCGCGCGCCATCGACCTGTTGAAAGCGTTCGCAAGCCTGCTCGCATTCGCGTTCCTGGCAGTATTGCTCTGGCACATGGTCCCGCCGGCGCTCGATTCCATTCGTTTCCACGAGGTTTCGCCCGATCTCGCCATTTCCCTGGGCGTGCATTGGTCGATGATGATTCTCGGCATATTCCTCGCGCTGCTGCCGGCGGCCGCTATCCTGATCGCAAACTTGGTGAAGCTGATACCCGCGCGTGATGAGCGATGAACCCGCACACCGTCGGAATCATCGGTTTTGCCGTGATGATCGCCATGATCTTTCTGCGGGTGCCGGTCGCGATCGCGCTCAGTTCGGTCGGCGCGGTCGGCTACGCGGTGCTCAACGGCTGGACGCAGTCGCTGCTCGTGCTCGGCCGCGTGCCGTTCACCTTTGCGTCGGCTTATGACTTGTCGGTGGTGCCGCTGTTCGTGCTGATGGGCGTGATCGCCGCCCATTCAGGCATGGCGCGTGAACTGTTTCGCTCGATCAACATCATGTTCAGCGGCCGGCGCGGCACACTCGCCACCGCCACAGTCGGCGCCTGCGCCGCGCTCGGCGCGATCTCGGGTTCCTCGGTGGCGATGGTTGCGACCATGAGCCACGTCGCCATTCCGGAAATGCGCCGCGCCGGCTATGACGAGCGGCTGGCGCTCGGCGCGGTGGTGGCGGGCGGCACGCTCGGCATTCTGATTCCGCCTTCGGTGATGCTGATCTTCTATGGGCTGACGGCGGTCCAATCGATCCCGCAGCTGTTCGCCGCCGGCATGATCCCGGGAATTTTGCTGGCGACGTTGCAGGTCGGCGTGATCAAGACCGCCACCTGGCTCAAGCCGCATTGGGCCCCGGTGTCGCCGCGGCTGCCGTGGCGCGATCGGCTGGCCGCTTCGGTCGGCATGTGGAAGCTGCTGTTCATTTTCCTGTTGTCGATCGGCGGCATCTATGCCGGCTGGTTTTCACCGACCGAGGCGGCCGCCGTCGGCACCTTCGTCACCATCCTGATCGCGGCCTTGGGCGGACAATTGACGCCGCGCAAGCTGATCGAGTCGCTGGTCGAGGCCAGCCGCACCACGGCCATGCTGTTCTTCATTCTGCTCGGCGCCATCATGTTCAGCTATTTCGTGGTGCAGACTCAGATCGCCACCGGGCTCGCCGCCTGGGTCGTCTCGCTCGGGCTGCCGCCGATAATCGTGATGATCGCGATCGTGGTGTTCTATATCGTGCTCGGCAGTTTTCTGGAATCGCTGACCATGATCATCATCACGGTGCCGGTGTTCGTACCGCTAACACAGTCGCTCGGTTACGATCCGATCTGGTTTGGCGTGCTGCTGGTGGTGCTGATCGAGGCCGGACTGATTCATCCGCCGATGGGGATTAATCTGTTCGTGCTGCAGTCGCAATTGCCCGACGCCAAGCTCGGACAGATGTATGTCGGCAGCGCCATGTTTTTGGTGGCGAACGCCATTCTGATCGCGCTTTTGCTGGCGTTTCCCCAGATCGCGCTGTGGCTGCCAAGTGCGTTGTATTGATACCGACCCTATCGTTCCGCTCTACGAAGCGATGTTGTGACGAGCGAGTATCGGGGGATAAGTTATGGAAGCGATTCGCCAATTAGTTGTATGATTTAAGAGTTGGGTCATGCAGGACGGAACGGGGTGGAATGACGTCCAATGCGCGCCGAAATTTCGTCTTCGATACGGCGGACGCTATTGCCCGATTGACGTCGTTGCCGCAGGTCGGCGAGCACTTTGCCGGCGCCATGGCGAAAATGGGTTTTACCTCCGTTGGCATTGCCGGCTTGCCTCCGACGGAAAACAGCGGCGGGCCAATCTTCGTGACCGACATCACGCCGGCCGGCTTTCGCGACCAATATGTCCACGAACACCTTTATCGGATCAACTACTTTGCCGCCCACGCGCGTGTCGCTATCACGCCGTTCCGCTATAGCGAGACGCCGCATGATCCGAGCCGTCAGCAAGACAGTGAGCGCTTCATGCAAATTTTGCGCGGCTACGGATTGCGCGAAGGGTTGATGGTCCCGGTCGGGCGTGTTGGCCAAAGCCCTGCCTGTGTGTGGCTTTCCGGCGAAAGCCCCGAGTTGGACGACGAGGCCAAGCAAGCCGCCCAGCTGATTGCATTGTTTACGTCGAGCAAAGCGCTTGCGCTGTTCCAGCCGGACAGTGACGATCAGCCGCACCTGACGGCGCGCGAGCGAGAAGTGCTGACTTGGGCCGCGCTCGGCAAGTCGTCCTGGGAAATTGGCAGAATCCTCAACATCGCCAAGAGAACGGTCGACGAGCACACGCAGATTGCAACGCGCAAACTCGGCGCCGCCAACAAGACGCAAGCGGTCGCGCTCGCTTTGCTCAAGCACTTGATCGAAATCTGAACCGGCGCCGCTGTATAAAAAGAGACACCTTCAAGACTCGTTTCGCTGTAAAATACCGACACAAGTACCGGTTCCGACTCATGGCGGTTTCCAGCAAGCTATCGCGTTGCCCACGCGTCCTCTTTCAAATTCAAACAGGGCAACGGAGGACAGGATGGGATCATCCAAGCAGGCCGAGGTGCGTCAGGAATTGACGCGAGTTATGCGCTCGGCGATCGTTAAACGTTCGGTCGTTATCGCAGGCCAAAAGACCAGCGTCAGTCTCGAAGACGCGTTTTGGGGAAACCTGAAGGAGATTGCGCGCGGCCGCGAGATGACTTTGTCGGACATGGTGGGCTACATCTCCGGCCAGGGCGCTCACGGCAACCTTTCCTCGAACATTCGGTTGTTCGTCCTCGCGCATGTCCGCGCGCAATGCGGAAGCGCTGCCAACCCGCAAGCCGCGCGGCCGGACGAAGTGGACGCGAGCCACCCCTGCTAGCGGACTGCCGAGACCGTCTGGCTTCTTGCCGGATGCTCGATGTTCCGAGCGATCTCGATTTGCGCCTGACAGGCTTTTCCGACGCCGCAAAAATTGGCGGGGGCCCGGCGGTTTTTTCCGCCGAGCCCCCTTGAACATATCAGCCGGCCTGTAAGCCGGGTTTTGTATGGCCTGCGGCGCGAACCGCAGACGTGACGGCCATTCCTCTGGCACGCCGGTTACCCGGCGCGTCAAGCAACCTACCCGAATGACTGGCCCGGACGGACCCGAGGCTTGCGCCGCGACGTCATTCCTATTCGGTCTTGCTCCCGGTGGGGTTTGCCGTGCCGCTTCCATCGCTGGAAACGCGGTGCGCTCTTACCGCACCGTTTCACCCTTACCGCGGCCAAAACACGACACAGCCGCGGCGGTCTGTTCTCTGTGGCACTGTCCCTGAAGTCTCGCCCGCGAGGGTCCAACTCCGCCGGACGTTATCCGGCACCGTTCGTCCATGGAGCCCGGACTTTCCTCCCCGGCCGCCTTTCGGCATTGGCGCGGAGCGGCCGTCCGGCCGACTGACGCGCTAAGGCATGGGGGCGTTGAGCGTGCCCGTCAAGCCGCGCCGGCAATCATGGCTTACGAAAAAAATGCCCGGACCTGTCAGGGAGGAAAGACAGATCCGGGCTGGGGGAGGACAGCCAAATCCGCTCGGCCAAGGCCGGCGGCTTAAAATCAGCGGGCGCTCAGGCCCAGGCGCCCGACTTCGGCAGGCGCTGGCGATTGGGGCGCAGGCGCGCCACCAGCCGCTTCAACCGCGCCGGCACTTCCGCGAAAGCGATGCGCATATACTCGGCGCGATCGGCATGCGCGTGGGCGAGGGCGGCGTGAACGTCGATCCTGTCGACGTGAAGGTGCTTGGACTTGTTCATAGCGGTCTCTCTCAATCGGGGTCTTAGCCCCATGCGTTGACCACATGATATTATCTTCCACTAGGATTATAATGTGCTAATATAGGTATTCTTTCGTGACTAAATGGAACGAATATGGACGCTACATCGGATCTGCGCGTCTTTGTCCGCGTCATGGACCGTGGCAGTTTCTCTAATGCTGCCAAGGATTTAAGACTAACTCCCTCGGCCGTATCGAAGCTGATTTCGCGCCTGGAGGATCGACTCGGCGTCCGCTTGCTCGAACGCAGCACCCGCCGGCTCGCCTTAACCCCCGAGGGTGAAACGTTTTTATCGCGCGCCCGGCGGATCGTGGCCGATATCGATGAGGCCGAGGCCGAAGTCATGCAGGCGCGGGGGGCTCCGCGCGGCCGCCTGCGCATCAATTCGGGCACCGCCTTCGGCCTGCACCAGCTTGCTCCGGCGCTCGCCGACTTCCTCGCCCGCTATCCCGAAATCGACGTCGATCTGTCGATCACCGACCGGCTGGTGGATCTCATCGAGGAGCAGGCCGACATTGCGGTGCGCTCGGGCCATATCCCGGAAGGGCCGCTGATCCAGCGCAAGGTCGCCGATCTGCAACGCGTGATTTGCGCGGCGCCATCTTATCTCAAGCGGCGCGGCACCCCGCATGTGGCTGCCGAACTGAAAGATCACGACTGCATCGTCGTCGCCGGTCCCGGTCTCAATCGCTGGCCGTTCAAGAGCCGCAGCGGCGTCGATGTTGTCGAGGTGCGCCCCCGCGTCTCTACCGACGACGCGGAAGCGGCGTTGCGGCTGGCGATCGAGGGCGCCGGCATCATCCGGCTCTCCGACGTGATCGTCGGCGGACCGCTGCGCGACGGAGAACTCACCGCGTTGCTCACCGACAGCCACTACGTCGAACCATTCCCGCTAGCCGCGATTTACCCGGCCGGGCGTCAGCGCTTGCCGCGCGTTGCGGTGTTCATCGCGTTTCTGATGGAGCGTTTTGCCAGCGCGCCCTGGCGGCTGCCGAGCGGGGCGGATGCGCCGCCCTAGGCGGCTGCGACCTGGCGCCGCTCCATCAGCGTGATGAGCGTGAGTTGCGTCGATGGATCGGCGACGCCGTCCACGCGGGCCGGGCGGAAATGGCGCTGGAAGGCGGTCACCACGGCTTTGGTGACGTCGTCAAAATTGCCGGTGATCTCGACGCCGTAGCCGTAGCTCGCCAGCTTGCGCTGCAGGTCCCTGACCGCCTCGCCCTGGTCGCCGATCTTGACGGTGGCGCCTTCGAGATCGAGCGCGGCCGGACGCACCCAGTGGCCGATGCCGGACTCGGCCAACAGTGCCCAGGGAAATTTCTCGCCCGGGTCCTGCTTGCGCATCGGCGCGATGTCGGAATGGGCAAGAATGCGGTCGGATCTGATTGGCCCATGCCGGGAGCGGATCGAACGGCAGAGCGCAATCACCGCCGAGATCTGGCGCAGTGGAAAATTGCGATAGCCGAATTCATGACCGGGATTCACGATCTCGATCCCCACCGAGCACGAATTGATGTCGGTTTCCCCCGCCCAGGACGAGACGCCGGCGTGCCAGGCGCGTTGCTCCTCCGGCACGCATTGCACGATGCGGCCATCCTCGAAAACCACGTAATGCGACGACACTTTGCTCGCCGGCGTGCACAGCCACTGCAGCGCCGCTTCGCCGCTTTGCATGCCGGTATAGTGCAAGAGGATCATATCGATCGCGAGCTTGCGCTCGTCGTGGTTGGGAGAAGGCACCACGTCGGCGACGATGAAAGAATCCGGCGAAAATGATGCCATCGATCCAAAATACGGGGCGCGCAATGCGAAAAGCGAATCATTCCCCTGCGCTTGAAATCGGGAAGAGCAAATCGCTGCGGCAAACGCAAGGCGGCCCGGGCACCGCCGGCGGCAATCATTCCTTAAGTTTAACGGTCGTTAATGCCGGTTCGGACGATGAGATGCATCGGCGCCTGGCGGAAGGCGCCGGGGCAGGCCATTCCATTGACGCCCATAGTATCCCATGATATCCCATAGTCTATTTTCGAGGATTGCGCCCACCCCAAACCACGGCGGCCGGGTGTCAGCTCGAGGGGAAGCCTGTTTGGGCGTCCAGTCGGTGTGGAGTGCGGGATATGGACCGCTTCGTGTCGAACACCACGTTGCGGCTCGACTCCAAAGGGCGCGTATCAATTCCCGCTTCCTTCCGCTCGGTGCTCACCCGCGACGGCTTCGAGGGGCTTTATTGCTATCCGGCGCTGGATCGTCCGGCGATCGACGCCGGGGGGAATGCGTTGATGGCGGAGATCGAGGCGCTCATCGCACGCTACGCGCCGTTTTCGGAGGAACGCGAGCAGTTCGCGCTCGCGCTCTACGGCACCAGCGAGACGCTCAAGATCGACGGCGAGGGGCGTGTGGTGTTGAGCGAGAACCTGAAGCGTCATGCGGGCGTTACCGATGCCGTGACCTTCGTCGGTCTCGGTCACAAGTTTCAGATCTGGGAGCCAGGCCGGTTCCAGAACGAGCTCGCGGAGGCCACCGACAGGGTGCGCGCGCTCAAGGCCCAGCTTGGTTCTCAGTCGGCGGCGCGCAACGCGCTCGGAGCACGGGAATGACGGCGGGCGGCGACGGCTTAAAAGCTGTCGCTGGCGGACCTGCCCCCCACATTCCCGTGCTCGGCCGCCCCGCGCTCGACTTCCTCAATGTGCAGGACGGCGGCGTCTATATCGACGCCACATTCGGCGCCGGCGGCTATACGCGCGCCATCCTCGCCGCCGCCGATTGCAAGGTGATCGGCATCGACCGCGACCAAAGCGCGATCGCGCTCGGATTGCCGATGGTCGAACAGGCAAGGGGCCGGCTCACGCTGAGCGAAGACCGCTTCTCGCGCCTCGACGCCATTGCGCACGAGTGCGGCTACGACGCCGTCGACGGCGTGGTGCTCGATCTCGGCGTCTCCTCGATGCAGCTCGATACCGCCACGCGCGGATTTTCCTTCCGCCACGACGGGCCGCTCGATATGCGCATGGGCGGCGGTGGTCCGAGCGCGGCCGATGTGGTGGCGAACGCGAGCGAACGCGATCTCGCCGATATCGTCTTTACCCTCGGCGAGGAGCGTCATTCGCGCAGCGTTGCCCGCGCCGTCGTCAAGGCGCGTAGCACGGCACCGATCCTCACCACGCGGGCGCTCGCCGACATCGTTGCCTCAGCGGTGCATGCGCGCGTCGGCGATATCCATCCGGCGACGCGTACGTTCCAGGCGCTGCGAATTTTCGTCAACGACGAACTGGGCGAATTGGTGCGCGCGCTCGCCGCCGCCGAACGCATCCTGAAGGGGGGCGGCCGGCTGGTCGCGGTGTCGTTCCATTCGCTCGAGGATCGCATTGTCAAAACCTTCCTGGTCGAGCGCGCCGAAGCGCGCGCGGGCTCCCGCCATGCGCCCGAGCGCCAGCGGCCCGCGTCGAGTTTCACGGTGCTCACCAAGCGGCCGGCGGTCGCCGACGATGACGAAGTCGCGCGCAATCCGCGCGCGCGTTCCGCCAAGCTACGCGCCGCCGAGCGGACGGCGGCGCCGGCTCAGCGTGACGATGCGTCCAGTCTGCTGCCGCGCTTGCCGGCGCTCGACGACGTCCTGCGGGGGCGGTGAGCATGCGCCTTCTCAATATTTTGGTGATCGCGGCGCTCATTCTGGCGGCGTCCATCGTCTACAAGATCAAATTCGATTCCACGCTGCAGGCCGAACGGGTGGCCAAGCTGCACGGCGAATTGCGCCATGAGCGCGAGGCGATTGCCACGCTGCGGGCGGAATGGGCGCGGCTCGATACGCCCGCCCGCATCCAGGGACTCGCCGAGCGTCATCTAAAATTGCAGCCGATCAAGCCGACGCAGTTCGACAGTCTCCACCGGCTGCCCGAGCGTCCGCCTTCATTCCCGGCGAGCAGCGATCCGATCGCGGCGCTGATCGCGTCGACGGCGCCCGACACCACCGGCAGCGTGCCACTGCCGAAGCCGAGGCGGTGAACCGCATGCGTTCCTCGCAGAAACCGTCGGAAACCCGATTGCAGCGCGTACTTCGCTCGCTGCTTTACGGCCGCGGCGTCGATCGCGAGGTGAAGGCGAAGGCGCGGCTCGGGCTTGCCATCCTCGCTTTTGTCGGCATCTACGGCGTGATTGCCTTGCGCCTCGTGATCTTCGCCGAGCAGAGCGAGGGCCACGGCGCCCGCCGCAGCGTCAGCCAGGACGCCGTCGCCACCGCACGGCCGAATATTGTCGACCGCAACGGCGCGATCCTCGCCACCGACGTGAAGACGCCGTCGTTGTTCGCCGAGCCGCGCAAGCTTATCGACCCCGACGAAGCCGAGGAAATGCTCACCGCGGTGCTTCCCGATCTCGACTCCAAGGAATTGCGCGACCGGCTATCGTCCAAGCGCGGCTTCATCTGGCTCAAGCGCGAGATCAAGCCGAAGCAGCAGCAGGAGATTCACAAGCTCGGTATTCCCGGCGTCGGCTTCCTCACCGAGAACAAGCGCGTCTATCCCAACGGTCCGACGGTTTCCCAGGTCATCGGTCTCGTCAATATCGACAACCAGGGCATTGCCGGCATCGAGAAATGGGTGGACGGGCAGGGGCTGGCGGCGCTGCATATGGCGGGGCTTGCCAGCGACCGGCTGCAGCGCCCGGTCGAGCTCTCGCTCGATCTGCGCGCGCAATTCGCGTTGCGCGACGAGCTCGTCAAAGCGCGCGAGAAATTCAAGGCCAAGGCCGCCGCCGGGGTCATCCTCAACGTCAATACCGGCGAGGTGGTCGCGCTGGTGTCGGAGCCGGACTACGACCCTAACAATCCGCGCGAGGCGAGCGACCCG
The DNA here is from genome assembly GCA_963810255.1 of uncultured Alphaproteobacteria bacterium. GTDB lineage: Bacteria > Pseudomonadota > Alphaproteobacteria > Rhizobiales > Xanthobacteraceae > Pseudolabrys. The sequence goes on from CAWEMT010000004.1 coordinate 410,831, forward strand.
ACACGCATCAACCGCATGACCACGGGCGTCTACGAAATGGGCTCGACCTTCAAGGTGCTGACCGTCGCCATGGCGCTCGATTCCGGCAAGGCGACGCTGCGCTCTACATTCGATGCCGGCCATGAGCTGCGCTTCGGGCGCTTCACCATCCACGATTACGAGCCGAAACACCGCCCGCTGACGGTGCCCGAGATCTTCACCTTCTCGTCGAACATCGGCGCCGCGCGCATGGCGATGGCGGTCGGCGTCGACGGGCACAAGGCCTTCCTGAAAAAACTGGGCCAGCTCGATCGCCTGCGCACCGAGTTGCCGGAAAGCGCCGAGCCCCTGGTTCCGAAACATTGGAGCGAGGTCAGCACCGCAACCATCGCCTTCGGTCACGGACTATCGGTGGCGCCGCTGCAGGCGGCGATGGGCGTCGCGGCAACCGTCAACGGCGGGCTGCTCATCCCGCCGACCTTCCTCAAGCGCAGCGAAGCGGAAGCCAAGGCCATCGCCAAACGCGTGCTCAAGCCGCAAACCAGCCGCGACATGCGCTATCTGTTGCGGCTCAACGCCGAAAAAGGCACCGGCACATTCGCCAATGTCGCGGGCTATTATGTCGGCGGCAAAACCGGCACGGCGGAAAAGGTGATCAACGGCCGTTATTCAAAACACAAGCTGCTGACCGATTTCATGGCCGTGCTGCCGGCCGACAAGCCGAAATATCTGGTGCTGATCATGCTGGACGAGCCGCAGGCGGTGCAGGGCACCCACGGCTTCGCCACCGCCGGCTGGAATGCGGGGCCAACCGCCGGCAAAGTGATATCGCGCATCGCGCCGGTGCTCGATATCGAGCCGCGCTTCAATCTGCCCAAGGCCGATCAGTTGATCCTGGCCAATGCCACCCGCTGACGGCCTGGCAGGCTTGCGCGGCTGCAATATCTGGGTTCAGAAGAGTGCCCATGAAGATTGCCGATCTCATTGAGGGCGTCGATCCGCGCCCCGCGGCGCTCGAGATTGCCGGCGTCGCTTCCGACAGCCGCAAGGTCAAGCCGGGTTTTCTGTTTGTCGCCATTGCCGGCGCCAAGGCCGACGGCTCGCATTTCGCGCGCGCCGCGGCCGAAGCCGGCGCCGTCGCGGTCGCCGCCGAGCAGCGCCCGGAGGGCTTGCCCGCCGGCATCGCTTTCGTGCCGGTGCCGAATGCCCGCCATGCGCTGGCGATAGCCGCCGCCAGGTTTTTTCCGCGCCAGCCGCAAACCATCGCCGCGGTTACCGGCACCAGCGGCAAGACCTCGGTCGCCGCCTTCGCGCGCCAGATCTGGACCAGCCTCGGCTTTGCCGCCGCCAGCATCGGCACCGTCGGACTGGTCTCGCCCAAGACGGAGAAATACGGCGCGCTCACCACGCCCGATCCGGTCGAGCTGCATCGCATGCTCGATGGACTGGCGGGCGAGGGCGTTACGCATTTGGCGCTGGAGGCGTCCTCGCACGGCCTCGATCAGCACCGGCTCGACGGCGTGCGTATCGCCGCCGGCGCTTTCACCAATCTGTCGCGCGACCATCTCGACTATCATCAGACTTTGGAGGCCTACCTCGCCGCCAAGCTGCGGCTATTCGAAGAGCTGATCGCGCCGGGCGGCGCCGCGGTGATCGACGTCGACGATTGCTATGCCGGGCAGGTGGTCGATGTTGCGCGCAAGCGCGGGCTAAAAGTTTTCACCGTCGGGGTGGGTGGCGAGCACATCCGCCTCAAGGATGGAAAGATCGACGGCTTTGCGCAGCTGATTACGCTGGCGCATGGCGGCCGCGACACTACGATCAAGCTGCCGCTGGTCGGCGCGTTCCAGGTGCAGAACGCCGCCGTGGCCGCCGGCTTGGCAATCGCCACCGGCGCAGATCCTGCGCGCGTCTTTGCCGCGCTGGAGACACTGCAAGGCGCAAAGGGACGGCTGGAGCTTGCCGGCACACAAAACGGCGCGCCGATCTTCATCGACTATGCCCACAAGCCGGACGCGCTGGCCAAGGCGCTCGCCGCCTTGCGTCCCTATGCCAGCGGCAGGCTGGTCGTCATTTTCGGCGCCGGCGGCGACCGCGATCAGGGCAAGCGCCCAATCATGGGCCGCATCGCGGCGGAGAACGCCGACCGCGTCATCGTCACCGACGATAATCCGCGCAGCGAGCAGGCGGCCGCGATCCGCGCCGCCATTCTGGCCGCGGCGCCGGGCGCCGCCGAAATCGGCGACCGCTCGCAAGCGATCCGTACGGCAGTCGCTGAACTCAAAGCGGGCGACGTGCTGCTGATCGCCGGCAAGGGCCATGAAACCGGCCAGATCATCGGCGACCGCATTGTGCCGTTTTCCGACCACGAGGCGGTCACGGCGGCGCTGCAGGGGAAGGTCGCATGAGCGCGTTGTGGACCATCGACGATATGGCCGCCGCCACGCGCGGCGATAAATCCGGGGCGCTGCCGGCGGAAGTGCCGGGGCTTTCGATCGACAGCCGCAGCGTCGGCCGCGGCGAGGCCTTCTTCGCCATCCAGGGTGATAACCGCGATGGCCACGATTTCGTCGGGGCCGCGCTCAAGGCCGGCGCCGGTCTTGCCGTGATCGCACGCGGCCAGGGCGCGCGCTTTGCTGCCGAGACACCGCTGCTTGCCGTCGACGACGTATTGGAGGGATTGCGCGATCTTGCGCGCGCCGCGCGAACGCGCAGCAACGCAAAAGTCGTCGCCGTCACCGGCTCGGTCGGCAAGACCGGCACCAAGGAGGCGCTGCGGCTGGCACTCTCCGCCGACGGCGAGACGCATGCGTCCGCCGCCTCCTACAACAATCATTGGGGCGTGCCGCTGTCGCTGGCGCGGCTGTCGGCTTCCGCAAAATACGCCGTGTTCGAAATCGGCATGAACCACGCCGGCGAGATCACGCCGCTGACGCAATTGGTGCGCCCGCACGTCGCCATCGTCACCGCGATCGAGCCGGTGCATCTGGAATATTTCGGTTCGCTGGAAAAGATCGCCGACGCCAAAGCCGAGATCTTTGCCGGGCTGGAGGCGGGCGGCGCCGCCGTGCTCAACCGTGACAACGCGCAATATGCCCGCCTCGCCGCCGCTGCAAGAACGGCAGGCGTCAAACGCGTCGTTACCTTCGGCGAGCGCAAAGGTGCCGATGCGCAGCTCAAGCGTTTCTCGCTCAATCCCGAAAGCTCCACCATCGAGGCGGATATTCTTGGGCAGCCGGTGACCTATAAGCTCGGCGCGCCCGGCAAGCATCTTGTGCTCAATTCGCTCGCCGTGCTGGCGGCCGCCTCGCTTGTCGGCGCCGACCTGGCGCTGGCAGCGCTTGCGCTAAATAACCTCAAGCCCGCCGCCGGGCGCGGCACGCGCATCGGCCTGCGTCTGCCCGGCGGGCGTGCGCTGCTGATCGACGAAAGCTACAACGCCAATCCCGCCTCCATGGCCGCCGCCATCGCGCTGCTCGGCCAGGCGCCGATCGGCCAGCAGGGCCGCCGCATCGCGGTGCTCGGCGACATGCTGGAATTGGGGACGCAAGGTGAGGCGCTGCACCGCGCGCTCGCCGAGCCGGTCCGCGCCGCGGCCGTCGATCTGGTCTATTGCTGCGGGCCGCTGATGCGCTCGCTCTGGGAGGCCCTTCCCTCCAACCAGCGGGGCGGCTATGCCGAGACCGCGGCGGCGCTGGAGCCGGCGGTGCTCGGCGCCATTCGCGACGGCGACGCGGTGATGGTGAAGGGCTCCCTGGGCTCGAAAATGGGGCCGATCGCCAGGGCTTTGGAGCGGCAGTTCCCGCGCCAGGCCACGCTCGACGAAGCGCCGGTACACAGCGCATGATCCCGAAAAGTGGGTTCCGGTTTTCGGATAAGATCATGCGCCAAGGAAAAGGCGCATGATGCGCCCGAATAGGACTGGCAAGGTGGCGACCCGATGTTCTACTGGCTGACCGAATTTTCCGACAAACTCTCTTTTCTCAACGTCTTCCGCTACATCACCTTCCGCACCGGCGGCGCCGTCGTCACCGCGCTGGTCTTCGTGTTTCTGTTCGGCGGCCCGATCATCGACTTGTTGCGCGTCAAGCAAGGCAAGGGCCAGCCGATCCGCACCGACGGCCCCAAATCGCATCTCGTCACCAAGATCGGCACGCCGACCATGGGCGGCTTGATGATCCTCTCCGGCTTGGTCGTGTCGGCGTTGCTGTGGGCGAATCCGCGCAGTCCCTATGTGTGGACTGTGCTCGGGGTGACGCTGAGCTTCGGCGCCATCGGCTTCTATGACGACTACCTGAAGGTCACCAAGCAGACCAATGCCGGCTTTGCCGGCCGCACCCGCATGCTGGCCGAAGCGCTGATCGCCATCATCGCCGTCACCATCCTCGCCCATCTCGGCAAGCCGCCGATCGCGACCTCGCTGGTGTTCCCGTTCTTCAAGGAGCTGGTGATCAATCTCGGCTGGGGTTTCGTGCTGCTCGGCGCCTTCGTGATCGTCGGCGCCGGCAACGCCGTCAATTTGACCGACGGGCTCGACGGCCTGGCGATCGTGCCGGTGATGATCGCGGCGGCGAGCTTCGGCCTGATCTCGTATCTCGCCGGCAACGCGGTGTTCGCCGAATACCTGCAGATCCATTACGTCGCCGGCACCGGCGAGCTGGCGGTGCTGTGCGGGGCGGTAATCGGCGCCGGCCTCGGCTTCCTCTGGTTCAACGCGCCGCCGGCCACGATTTTCATGGGCGACACCGGCTCGCTCTCGCTCGGCGGCATGCTCGGCACCGTTGCGGTGGCGGTCAAGCACGAGATCGTGCTCGCCATCGTCGGCGGACTGTTCGTGATGGAAGCGGTGTCGGTGATCGTGCAGGTGGTCTCGTTCAAGCTCACGGGAAAACGCGTCTTCAAGATGGCGCCGATCCATCATCATTACGAGCAGCTCGGCTGGACCGAGCCGCAGATCGTGATCCGCTTCTGGATCGTCGCCGTGGTGCTGGCGCTCGCGGGGCTCGCGACGCTGAAGTTGAGATGATTGAGGCCGTCGTCCCCGCGAATGCGGGGACCCATAACCACAAGCCTATCGAGAGACTGCGAAGTATGGGTCCCAGCCCTCGCGGAGTTTATCATCGGGCCGCGCTTTGCGCGGACTCGTTGGCTCGGCCGGGACGACAATAACCGAATGATCCCCATCACCATCTTCGCCGGCAAAAAGGTCGCGGTCTTCGGCCTCGGTAGCTCGGGGCTGTTGTCGGCGCGCGCGCTTGAGGCCGGCGGCGCCGAGGTGATCGCCTTCGACGATAATGAGAAGAGCGTCGCCGAGGCGAAGGCCGCCGGCGTGCCGACCCAGGATTTGCGGGAGCTGGATTGGTCGAGCATCGCGGCGTTGGTCTTGGCGCCCGGCGTGCCACTCACTCATCCGGTGCCGCATTGGGCCGCCGCGCTGGCCCGCAAGGCCAATGTCGAAATCATCGGCGACATCGAATTGTTCAGCCGCGAGTTTGCGAATTTCGGCGGCGGCTGCATGTATGTGGCAATTACCGGCACCAACGGCAAATCGACCACCACGGCGCTGATCGCACATCTTCTGAAAAGCGCCGGCCGCAACGCGCAGATGGGCGGCAATATCGGCGTGCCGGTGCTAGCGCTCGAACCTTTTGCGCCGGGCCGCATCTATGTCCTCGAAATCTCCTCGTACCAGATCGATCTCGCGCCATCGCTGCATCCATCGGTCGGCATTCTGATCAACATCTCGCCCGACCATCTTGACCGGCACGGAAGTTTGCAAAACTACGCCGCCATCAAGGAGCGGTTGGTGGCGAATTCCGAAGTTTCTCTCGTCGGCGTGGACGATGCGTTGACCGATGCGATCGGACGCCGCCTGTCCGAGCGCGCCGATCTCGACATCATTCCGGTTTCTGCGGCGCGACAATTGCCCTGGGGCTATTTCGTGTCCGGGACGACGATCGTCTCGAAGGGTCACGACCAAACGACAGAGCAAGCCGAGGTCCTGGGCGACCTTGCAGGGATCACGAACCTGCGGGGACGCCACAACGCGCAAAATGCGGCCTTCGCCTGCGCGGCAGTCTGGCGCTGCGGCCTGACGCCGGCTGAAATCGCGCGGGGCCTGAAGACCTTCCCTGGCCTTGCCCATCGCATGCAGCCGATCGCGCGCAAGTCGACCAACTTGGGCAACGTCCTCTTCGTCAACGACTCGAAAGCGACCAACGCGGATTCGACCGCTCACGCGCTGGCAAGCTTTCACGACATTTTCTGGATCGCCGGCGGTAAGCCGAAGACCGGCGGCATCGAAAGCCTTGCCGAATTTTTCCCGCGCATCGCCAAGGCCTATCTCATCGGTGAGGCAGCCAAGGAATTCGCCAGGACTCTCGACGGCAAGGTGCCCTATGAGATCGTCGAGACGCTCGAGCGCGCGGTGCCGCAGGCTGCGCGCGAAGCGGCCGCTTCGGGCCGGCCGGAGCCGGTGGTGCTGTTGTCGCCGGCCTGCGCCTCGTTCGATCAGTACCGCAACTTCGAAGTGCGCGGCAAAGCGTTCACCGATCTGGTGCTGGCGCTGCCGGGGGTAACACATTGATGTCATCACCGGGCCGGCGCGAAGCGCCGTGATCCGGTGATCCCGCTTAGGGACGCATGGCCTTGCCATCCTAATCGGGATGGCCGGGACAAGCCCGGCCATGACAAATCGAGCGTTTTCATTCCACCGACCCACACCATTAATGCTTCGTAAACCGTGACGCGTCAGCTTGGGCGCGGACGGGGAGTCAGATGATTTCGCGCGCGCAACGCACGCCTTTCGGCGAATGGTGGTGGACGGTCGACCGGCTGACGCTCGCCGCCATCGGCGCGCTGATGCTGGCCGGTGTGGTGCTCTCGCTCGCCGCCACGCCGCCGGTCGCCTCGCGGCTCGGCCTCGACCCGTTCTTTTTCGTCGACCGCCACATTTTCTATCTGGTCCCGACCGCCGCCATCTTGCTCGGCGTGTCGTTTCTCAATCCGCGCCAGATCCGGCGGCTGTCGCTGGTCGTGTTCGCGGTCAGCCTGATCCTGGTGGCGGCGACCCCAGAATTCGGGCACGAAATAAAAGGCGCGCGCCGCTGGCTGGTGATCCTCGGCGTCAATATCCAGCCGTCGGAGTTCTTGAAACCCGCATTCGTCATCCTGATCGCCTGGCTGTTCGGCGAGTCGACCACGCGCCCGGACATGCCGGCCAATGCGTTGTCGCTGGCGCTGTTACTGCTGGTGGTCACGCTCTTGGTGCTGCAGCCCGACTTCGGTCAGACCATGCTGGTGGTGCTGGTCTGGGGCGCGCTGTTCTTCATGGCCGGCATGCGCATGATCTGGGTTTTCGGCCTTGCCGGCATCGCCGGCGTCGGCCTGACGGCGGCCTATTACACCGTGCCGCACGTGGCGCGCCGCATTCAGCGCTTCCTCGATCCGGCTTCCGGCGACACCTTCAATATCGACATCGCCACCGAGAGCTTCATGCGCGGTGGCTGGTTCGGCAGAGGACCTGGCGAGGGCACCGTCAAACGGCTGCTGCCCGAGAGCCATACCGACTTTGTCTTCTCGGTGGCGGCGGAGGAATTCGGCGTCGTGTTGTGTCTGGTGCTGGCGGCGCTTTACGCTTTCATTGTCCTGCGCGCGCTGGTGCGCGCCATGCGCAACGACGACGCCTTCACGCGCTTTGCCGCTGCTGGATTGGCTATCCTGTTCGGGCTGCAGTCGGCGATCAACATGGCGGTCAATCTGCATCTCATTCCGGCCAAGGGCATGACGCTGCCGTTCATTTCCTATGGCGGCTCCTCGATGCTGTCGCTGGCCTATGCGATGGGCATGCTGCTGGCGCTCACCCGCGAGCAGCCGCGCGCGCAAATGATGAATTCGCGTAAATTCGTGAACGTGGAAAGCGTAGCCTGAGCTTGCCTTTTATCCGTCACCCTGAGGTGCGAGCCGCATAGCGGCGAGCCTCGAAGGGCGACGGCCAAGGTCTTTAGGAATTTGGCCGTTCATCCTTCGAGGCTCGCTGCGCTCGCACCTCAGGATGACGGCGTGAGGCTTTGCAATATGGACGCAAGCGACGGCAATAAATTGATGCTGCTGGCAGCCGGCGGAACTGGCGGTCATTTATTTCCGGCTGAAGCGCTAGCTATTGCGCTTGGGAAACGCGGCGCCGTGGTCGAACTGGCGACCGACGCGCGTGCCGTGCATTTCGAATTTCCCGCTCGCGCCGTTCACCTCATTCCGAGCGCGACGGTGCGCGGCAAAAACCCGCTGGCGCTGGCGCGCACGGCGGCGCTTCTTGCGCTCGGCACCGCCAAGGCCTGGGCCCTGATCGGCCGCATCCGTCCCGCGGTCGTGGTCGGCTTCGGCGGCTATCCCACCGTTCCACCGCTGTTCGCCGCCAGTGTGCGCGGCGTGCCGACCGTGCTGCACGAGCAGAACGGCGTCATGGGCCGCGCCAACCGCATGTTGGCCGCGCGCGTCACCAAAATCGCCACCGGCTTTCCCTCGTTGGCGCGGCTCGATCCGCGCCTACAGGCAAAGATCACCTTCACCGGCAATCCGATCCGCCCGCAGGTCATTGCCGCGGCGGCAACGCCGTTTGCGACGCCGGCCATCGGTGGACCGTTGCATTTAGTTGTCTTCGGCGGCAGCCAGGGCGCGCGTGTGATGGCGGAGATCGTGCCGGCCGCGGTCGAGCGCATGAGCGCAGAATTGCGCCGGCGCTTGTCGATCGTGCAGCAGGCGCGCGCCGAAGACCTGGAAGCGGTGCGCGCCACCTATGCCAAGCTCGGCATTGCCGCCGACTGCGCGCCGTTCTTTGCCGATCTGCCGGCGCGCGTGGCGGCCGGGCATCTCGTTATCTCTCGTTCCGGCGCCTCGACCGTCGCCGAGCTATCCGCCATTGGCCGGCCCGCTATCTTGGTGCCGCTGCCGCACGCGCTCGATCAGGATCAGTTCGTCAATGCCGGCGTTTTGGACGCCGCCGGCGCGGCGATCCGTATCGAGCAGCGCGATTTTACGCCGGAGCGGCTGGCCTCGGAGATCGCGGCGCTTGCCGGCGATCCGGCGCGGCTTTCCAAGATGGCTGCCGCTGCTAAATCCGCCGGCACTATCGACGCCGCCGAACGGCTGGCGGAGGTGGTGATGACGGTGGCGGGGAATTGACTTTTTTCGTCATGCCCGGCCTTGTGCCGGGTATCCACGTATTTACTTGCAAAACAAGACGTGGATGGCCGGGAATAGTCCCGGCCATGACAGGTTGAGAGGCATGAGGGCGAGCGCATGAAACTGCCGCGCGACATCGTTGCCAAACGTAATCCAAACCGGTGCCCGACTCACCCTGGCGCATTACTGCGCGAGGTGATCCCGGCGACCGGCAAGGGCAAGACCGAAATCGCCGCGCTGATCGGTATTTCCCGCCAGCACCTTTACGACATCCTGGCGGAGCGCAAGCCTGTGTCGCCCGCGGTCGCGGTGCGATTGGCAAAACTGTTCGGCGACGGGGCAGGGGTCTGGGTGCGAATGCAAGGCGCCTACGACACCTGGCGCGCCGAACGCGAGCTCGCGCGTGAAATTAAAAGGATACCGAGACTGAAGGGCGCAGCAGCATGAAACTGCCGCGCGACATCGGGCCGGTGCATTTCGTCGGCATCGGCGGCATCGGCATGAGCGGCATCGCCGAGGTGCTGGCCAATCTCGGCTACACCGTCACGGGTCCGACGTTGCCGAAGGCGCCAACGTCAAGCGGCTGCGCGAGCAGGGCATCAAGGTCGTCATCGGCCACAAGGCCGAGAACATCGACGGCGCCGACGTCGTCGTCGTCTCCTCCGCCATCAAGCGCGACAATCCGGAGCTGATCGCCGCGCGCGCCAAGCGGCTGCCGGTGGTGCGCCGCGCCGAGATGCTGGCCGAGCTGATGCGGCTGAAATCGTGCGTCGCCATCGCCGGCACGCATGGCAAGACCACGACGACCTCGCTGGTCGCGGCGCTGCTCGATGCCGGCGGGCTCGACCCGACGGTGATCAACGGCGGCATCATCAACGCCTACGGCACCAATGCGCGGCTCGGCGCCGGCGACTGGATGGTGGTGGAGGCCGACGAGTCCGACGGCACCTTCCTCAAGCTGCCGGCCGACGTCGCCGTCGTCACCAATATCGACCCGAGCATCTCGATCACTTCCACACTTTCGACGCGGTGCAGGAGGCGTTCCGCGACTTTCGTCGAGAACATTCCGTTCTACGGCTTCGCGGTCATGTGCACCGATCATCCGGTGGTGCAGACGCTGGTCGGCAAGCTGCACCGACCGCCGCATCGTCACCTACGGCGAAAACCCGCAGGCCGACGTGCGGCTTGCCGACATCGACCATGACAACGGCGCGCGCACTTCTCGCGTGCAGTTCCGCGACCGCGCCGGCGAGCACGCATTCGATCGAGGAGCTGACGCTGCCGATGCCCGGCCACCACAACGCGCTCAATGCCACCGCCGCGATCGCGGTGGCCGAGGCCTCGGCATCAAGGACGACGTGATCCGCAAGGCGCTGGCCGCCTTCGGCGGCGTCAAGCGGCGCTTCACCAGCGTCGGCGAGTGGAACGGCGCGCGTCATCATCGACGACTATGGCCACCATCCGGTGGAGATCGCCGCCGTCCTGCGTGCCGCGCGCGAAAGCGCCAAGGGCCAGGTGATCGCCGTGATGCAGCCGCACCGCTACACGCGGCTGCACGATCTGTTCGAGCAGTTCTGCACCTGCTTCAACGACGCCGACGTGGTGATCGTGGCGCCGGTCTATCCGGCGGGCGAGGCGCCGATCCCCGGCGCCGACCGCGACGCGCTGGTGGCGGGCCTGCGCGCGCGCGGCCACCGGCAGGTCGTCCGCTCGACGGGCCGGTGATGCTCGCGGGCCTGGTCAAGCGAACTGGCCAAGCCGGGCGACTATGTGGTGTGCCTCGGCGCCGGCACGATCACGCAATGGGCCTACGCGCTGCCGGGTGAATTGCAGGCGCTATGAGCTTCCCCGACATCGTCCCCGATCTGAAGGCGCGCATGCCGGAGTTGCGTGGGCGCTTGCTCGCCAATCAGTCGCTGGCGGAGTTGGCCTGGTTCCGCGTCGGCGGGCCGGCGCAAGTGTTCTATCATGCCGGAGGATGAAAACGATCTCGCGTATTTCCTGCGCAACCTGCCCGCGGAAATTCCCGTCACCGTCGTCGGCGCCGGCTCCAATCTCATCGTGCGCGACGGCGGCGTTCCGGGCGTGGTGGTGCGGCTTGGCCGAGGCTTCAACGACGGTCACGGTCGAGAACGATCATCGCGTCCGCGCCGGCGCCGCGCTGCTCGATGCCATGGTGGCGCGCGAAGCGCAAAAGGCCGGCGTCGCCGGGCTTGGCTTTCTCTGAGCGGCATTCCCGGCTCGATCGGCGGTGCGCTGCGCATGAACGGCGGCGCCTATGGCGGCGAGACCAAGGACGTGTTGATCGAAGCGCGCGGCGTCGACCGCGGCGGCCAATCTGCTCACTTTCAGCAACGCCGACATGGGATTTTCCTATCGCCATTGCGCCGTTGCCGAGCGACGTCATCTTCACATCCGCGCTGTTGCAAGGGCGCGCCGGCGAGCCGCGAGCGAAATCGCCGCCGAGATGGCCGAGATCAAGGGCAAGCGCGAGAAGACCCAGCCGCGCAACCGCACCGGCGGCTCCACCTTCAAGAACCCGCCGGGCCAGAGCGCCTGGAAATTGGTGGACGAGGCCGGCTGCCGCGGCTTCACCGTCGGCGGTGCGCAGGTGTCGCCGCTGCACAGCAATTTCCTCATCAATCTCGGCAACGCCACCGCCGCCGACATCGAGACGCTGGGCGAGACGGTGCGCGAGCGCGTGAAGGCGCATTGCGGCATCGAGCTGGAATGGGAAATCAAGCGGATCGGGGTGGCGGCGGCGTAGCGGCCGGTTCGCTCAAGGCTCCGCCTTGAGCATCGCCAGCGTTCGCATCAGCGGCGCGTTGGACACTTCGTGCGGCGGCTCGAACGGGTTTTCTTGCGCCGCGATCAGGCCGAGCGCAACGATGGCGGCGAGCGAAAATAACGACACCGCAGCAAGCATCGCGCGCGACCGTTCCAAGTGCACGAGCGTGAGCGCGACCTGCGTGAGGATGCCTAGCAGCAGCACGCTGATCCATTTCAATTCGTAGCTTCGGTCGGCCGCGAAGGACAGCCGCTCGGCCCGCGCGCTCGCCACGCGCGCGGCGGCATTGAGCAGGCCGATTTGCGCCGGTGTGATGCCTGCGCCGGCCGCGCCCGATGTCGCGGCGGTCTCGATCATCGCGCTCAATGCCCCCGCCGCCACTGCCGAGCTATGACCCGTGCTCATCGCAGCCCATTCGCTTGTCAGCACGGCCTCGAGATAATGCTGCGCGGCCGCGCGCACCCCCTTGCCATCGACGCCCGGCACGCGGCTCAGCGAAACCAGCGTATCGAGCGCGCTGCTTTCGCTCAGCACGCTGCGTTCGGCCTGTCGGTTGCGCTCGGCGACTTCGGCGCCGAGGAAGCCGGTGAGTAACGCGAACAGGACGGCGACCGCGCCAAAATAAGGCGCGACGACGCCGGTCAGGCGCTGCACCCGCTTGTGCGCCGGCGAGTGGAACGAGAACCAGTAAATCGCCGCCCCGCTTACCCCATAGAGCGCGACGAGGACGAGGAAGATCAGCGCTTCCGGCAGATCGAGCCAAGCATGGATCACGATTGGAATGTCCGCTCCCAGGCCGGGCATGGCGCGCGGCGTTGCGGCGATTTATAGACGGTCGCCGGGCGGCGGGCGAGGCCGGCCGCCATAACGGCAAGAAAAAGGCTAGCGCATGATCCCGAAATGCCTGTCCTCGGCTCCGATCGGGGAGGGGAACCGGTTTCCGGGAAAGATCATGCGCAAGCGAAATGTTAGGGAGGTGCAATGATTCAACCCAAGCGGATCACGCTCGTGCGATGACATGACACGATCCGATCCCATACTCGTCGCCGGCGGCGGCCTCGGTGGCCTGGCGGTCGCGCTCGCACTTGGGCGCAAAGGCATGCCAGTCCGCGTGCTGGAGCAGACCGCCGAACTCGGTGCCATCGGCTACGGTATCCAGCTCGGGCCCAATGTCTTTCCGATATTCGACCGGCTCGGCGTCACCCAAGCGGTGCTCGCTCAATCGATCCTGCCGCGCGCCTGCATCATGTTCGATGCCCTGACCGGCGCCGAGCTGACGCGCATTCCGGGCGAAGCGGCGCTGCGCGCGCGCTTCGGTCATCCCTACATCGTCATCCACCGCGTCGATTTGCATAAAGTCCTGCTCGATGCCTGCCGTGCCACGGAAGGTATAGCGCTGGAGCCGCTGACCTCGATCGCCGGTTTCGAACAGCGCGGCAATGGCGTCGTGGTGACGACCGAAGACGGACGCCAAATCGAAGGCGCCGCCTTGATCGGCGCCGACGGCTTGCGCTCGGTGGTGCGCGCAAGGATCGTCGGCGATGAACCCAAGCCGATCGGCTACGTCGCGCACCGCACCATCCTGCCGATGGATCGCGTGCCAGACGGCGTCGAGCGCGACATCTCCGCCCTCTGGATCGGTCCCGGCTTCCATCTGGTGCATTACCCGCTGCGGCATTCGTCGCTGTTCAACATCGTGGCGGTCTTCCGCACCGGCACATTCGGCGAGAAAGGCGATGCCGCCTTCCATGCGGCCGAAGTCGAGCGCACTTATCAAAGCGCGCATCCGACGATCAAATCGCTGCTGGCGATCATGGACCTCGAGCGCCGCTGGGTGATCGCCGACCGCGATCCGGTGCGCCATTGGAGCGACGGACGCGTCACCCTGCTGGGCGATGCGGCGCATCCCGCGCTGCAGACCTTCGCGCAGGGCGCCTGCATGGCAATCGAAGATGCGCTGTGCCTGGCGGAATTGGTCGAACAATGCGGCAACGATTTCGCGGCGGCGTTCCGGCAATACCAAGCCGCGCGCTGCGTGCGCACCGCGCGTGTCGTGCTTGAAGGCCGTTCGCTGTGGCGGGGCTATCACGCCGAGGGCATTGCCCGCGATGTATGGCTTGCGACTTTTTCCAGCCGCGATGCAAGCGCCACTTGCGAATGTCTGGCGTGGCTCTATGACGGCATCGCCTTGCCGGCCCCGAATCAGCGATGGTCGCTGCAGCGTCGGCAGGCGCCGGGAGCTTCATGAGCAAACACGTCGCGGTACTGATGGGCGGCTGGTCGGCCGAGCGCGAGGTCAGTCTGAACTCGGGCAAGGCCTGCGCGGATGCCGCCGAGCGCGCCGGCTTCCGCGTCAGCCGCGTCGACGTCGACCGCGAGGTGGCCGCAACCTTGCGCGCGTTCAAGCCCGACGTCGCGCTCAACGTGCTGCACGGCCGTCCCGGCGAAGACGGCACGCTGCAAGGCATGCTGGAAGTTCTCGGCATCCCTTACAGCCATTCCGGCGTGCTCGCCTCGGCGCTGGCGATGCAGAAGGACCTCGCCAAGACCGTGCTCAAGGCGGCCGGCGTGCCGGTGCCGGGCGGCATCGTCGCCACCCGCAGCGACGCAGCCAAACGCCATCTCATAGCGCCGCCTTACGTCATCAAGCCGGTGGCGGAAGGCTCCAGCGTCGGCGTCTTCATCGTGCGCGAGGACTATGGCGCATCCGCCGCAGGAATTGACCCGCGCCGATTGGAGCTTCGGCGAGGCGGTGCTGGTCGAGCCCTTCATTCCCGGCAAGGAGCTGACTTGCGCGGTGATGGGTGACAAGCCGTTCGGCGTCATCGAGATCGTGCCCGCCACCAAGTTCTACGACTATGAGGCCAAATACGCCCCCGGCGGTTCCAAGCACCTGTTGCCCGCGCCGATCGCAGCCGATGTCTATGCCGAAGTGCAGCGCCTTTCGGTCTTGGCGCATCAGGCTCTTGGCTGCCGCGGCATCACGCGTGCCGATTTCCGCTACGACGACAGCCTCGCCGGCACCGAAGGGCTTTCGTGCCTTGAGGTGAACACGCAGCCGGGGATGACCGAGACGTCGCTGGTGCCCGACATGGCCACCCACGCCGGCATCGCCTTCGATGAGCTTGTGCGCTGGATGATCGAGGATGCCTCGCTCGATCGGTGAGGCGGCAAATCGGGCAGCTTTTATCAGCACTTATAAAGGTCAGAAGTGCCGCCAAAGCCGCTAAAACTTTACTAATCATTTACCAAAAGTCCCGAAGACTAGGCCCTGGCGGCGTTTTGCGCGTTCGGCCGGGAATCGCGCGTGCCAACATGCCGTCGGGACGAAAAGCCTTGAGGGGACAAGTGGACGCGTCTCCCCGCGGCGAACATTCGGGCACGACCGACATCTCACTCGTGCTGCAGCTTTCTAGCTGAGGGCCAAAGTTTGAAGAGCAGGTCGCGATGAAATTCCGAGTACGCCTTGCTCAATGGCTGAAACCGAAAGCAAGACGACGTGCTTCGGCAGCATCGCTCTGGCGTTTGCCTTCCTGGCTGACATCGCCGTGGCTGCGCCAGGCGCGCCGCCGCGGCATGGCCGTGCTTGAAAACCGCGCGCCGCGCGGTGCCGGTTCGTTGGCGGCCGCTATGCTTCTACTCGCCGCCACATGTTACGGCGTGGTCAGAGGTGGCCACTGGCATGTCATCGCCGAGCAGGTCCAGACCATCTTCGACACGGCGGCCAACAGCGTTGGTTTCCGCATCACCGAAGTCGCGCTCGCCGGCGAGCATGAGGTCAGCCGTGAGGACATTCTGGCGCTCGCCGGCATTACCGGGCGCTCTTCGCTTCTATTCCTCGACCCCGCACAGGTGCGCGCGCGGCTGATGACCAATCCGTGGATCGCCGACGCCACCGTGCTCAAGCTCTATCCGGGCCGGCTGCGCATTGGCATCAACGAGCGCAAGGCCTTCGCGCTCTGGCAGCAGGACCGCCGCGTCTCGCTGATCGCCGCCGACGGCACCGTGCTCGCGCCTTACGTGGCGCCGCGCTTTCTCGCGCTGCCGCTGGTGGTCGGGCGCAATGCCGAGCACGAGGCGGTCGACTTCCTCAAGCTCCTTCTGCGCTATCCCGACATCGCCAAACGGGTCGAGGCCTCGGTGCTGATCGCCGATCGGCGCTGGAATCTACACCTGAAAGGCGGGCTGGAAGTGCTGTTGCCGGAACACGAGCCCGCGCACGCGCTGCAGACTTTGGTTGCGCTTGACCGCGAAAAGAAATTGCTATCGCGCGACATCCTCGCCATCGATCTGCGCCTCGCCGACCGCGTCACCGTGCGGCAGTCGGATGCCGCGGCCGCCGAGCGCGACAAAGCGCTCAAGGCGTTGGCCAAGAAGCCCAAGCCCAAGGGGACCGACGCATGAACGTTGTCAGCTTCGGCCTGACCCCGAAGATGAAGCCGGTTTCGCCGCGGCGCGCGGCGCTGGTCGCCGCGCTCGATATCGGCACCAGCAAGATCGTCTGCATGATCGCGCGGTTGGCGCCGCAGGCGCCCAGCGACTCGTTGCGCCGGCGCAGTCACGGCGTGCGCATTCTCGGATTTGCCCATACCAAGGCCGTCGGCATGAAGGGCGGCGCCGTCGTCGATCTGGCTGAGGTCGAACAGATGGTCCGCCAGGCGATCGACACCGCCGAGAGCAAGGCCGGGGTGCAGCTAGATTCCGTCGTCATATCGCTGTCCGGCGGCCGGCTCGGCAGCGAGCGTTTCGTTGCCACGGTCGAACTGTCCGGCGGCGTCGTGACGCCAAACGATCTCGCCCGCGTGCTGGCGGCGGCGAGCCGCCATTCGGTACGCGACGGGCGCGCCGTGCTGCATTCCTTGCCGATCGGCTACGCGCTCGATGCCGCCACCGGCATCCGCGAGCCGCGCGGTATGCTCGGCCGCAGTTTCGGCGTCGACATGCACATGGTCACCACCGACATCGCCACCGTGCGCAATCTGATGCTGGCGATCGAGCGCAGCCACCTGTCGGTCGAGGCAATGGTCGCCTCGCCCTATGTGGCGGGCTTGGCCGTCTTGGCTGACGACGAGAGCGATTTGGGGGCTGCCGTTATCGATCTGGGCGCCGGAACCACCACCATGGCGGTCTTTAGCGGCGGCCGATTCGTCCATGCCGACGGATTCGCGCTGGGCGGCCGCCACGTCACCATGGACATCGCCCGCGGCTTCAATACGACGATCGCGGATGCCGAGCGAATCAAAGCGATTTATGGCAGTGTTTTAACGGGTGTATCGGACGAACGCGATATGATCACGGTACCACCGGTCGGGAATGACGAGCGCGAACCGCCGCAATTCATCTCGCGGGCAAACCTTGTCCGCGTCATCAAGCCGCGCGTCGAGGAAATCCTCGAGATGGTGCGCGACCGGTTGGCGGCTTCGCCATTCGCCTCCGAACCGCGTGGGCGCGTGATCTTGACCGGCGGCGCCAGCCAGCTTTCCGGGCTCGCCGATCTTGCCGCGCGCACCTTGCGCCGGCCGGCGCGTATCGGGCGGCCGCTCGGACTATCGGGACTGCCGGAAGCGGCCAAGGGCCCGGCTTTTGCAGTGGCGGCAGGCCTCTTGGTCTATCCGCAAGCGGCGCATCTTGAACACTTCGAACCGCGGCGAACGCGGCAGTTAATGACAGGTACAGGCGGTTACATGGCACGGGTCGGACAATGGCTGCGCGAGAGCTTCTGACCTTCAATCCCAAGACCACGAAAGGACCGGTGGCGGACCGGTCCTGTTCGGCGGCTCGCAATGGTGTTGGCGCACACGCGCGAACCTTGACCTGCCGCCTGTGCATTAAAGAGGCAACCTCATGACTATCAATCTGAAGATCCCCGACATCCGCGAGATGAAGCCGCGCATTACCGTGTTCGGCGTCGGCGGCGCCGGCGGCAATGCCGTCAACAACATGATTGCGGCGGGTCTGAAAGGCGTCGACTTCGTTGTCGCCAACACCGATGCGCAGGCGCTCACGATGTCGAAAGCCGAGCGCGTCGTGCAAATGGGCGCGCAGGTGACCGAAGGTCTCGGCGCCGGATCGCAACCCGATGTCGGCCGCGCCGCAGCGGAAGAGGTGATCGACGAAATCCGCGATCATCTCACCGGCGCTCACATGGTCTTTGTCACCGCCGGCATGGGCGGCGGCACGGGCACCGGCGCCGCGCCGATCATCGCCAAGGCCGCGCGCGAACTCGGCATCCTCACGGTCGGCGTGGTCACCAAGCCGTTCCACTTCGAAGGCCAGCGCCGCATGCGCTTTGCGGAAGCCGGCATCGTGGAATTGCACAAGGTGGTCGACACGCTGCTGATCATCCCGAACCAGAACCTGTTCCGCGTCGCCAACGAGAAGACGACCTTCGCCGACGCCTTCGCCATGGCCGACCAGGTGCTTTATTCGGGCGTCGCCTGCATCACCGATCTGATGGTCAAGGAAGGCCTGATCAATCTCGACTTCGCCGACGTGCGCGCGGTGATGCGCGAGATGGGCAAGGCGATGATGGGCACCGGCGAAGCCTCCGGTGAGAAGCGCGCGCTCACCGCCGCCGAAGCCGCGATCGCCAATCCGCTGATCGACGACGCCTCCATGAAGGGCGCCCGCGGCCTGTTGATCTCGATCACGGGCGGCAAGGACCTGACGCTGTACGAGGTCGACGAAGCGGCGACCCGCATCCGCGAGGAAGTCGACGTCGACGCCAATATCATCGTCGGCGCCACCTTCGACGAGAGCCTGGAAGGCATCATCCGCGTTTCGGTGGTGGCGACCGGCATCGACAAGGCCGCCGCGCAGCATCAGCCGCATCAGGCCGAGAACGCGCTCAAGGAACTCGCCAGCAAGGTGCGCAACGAGGCCCGCCGCACGGCCGACCGCGTCGAACGCCGTCCGGCTGCAGCCGAAACTGCCGCTCATGCCGCCGTTGCCGCCGCGCTCGCGCCCGCCGGCACCGACGATGTGTCGATCCGCCCGATGCCGATCAAGCCGTCGCTGTTCGAACCCGCTGTGGACGAAGCGGCGCCGGCCGAAACGCCAATGCCGACGGCCTTCATCCCGCCGGCGCCGGAGCGCACGGTGTTGCGTACGCCGCGCATGCCGCGCATCGACGAACTGCCGATGCCGGCGCAGAACGAAATCCGCGCGCAACGCGGGGAGGCGACCAAGGATCACCCCGAACAGCGCCGCATGTCGCTGATGCAACGCTTGGCCGCGGTCGGTCTTGGCCGGCGCACGGAAGAGCCCGAAGCGGCGCCGCCGCGGCCGCCGCAGCCCGCCCCGCAATTCGAGCGGCCGCCGCGCCCCGCTGCGCGCCAGCCGGAGGGCCGCCAAGGCGAGCCGGTGTCGGAATATGCGCGGCGGTCGGGACCGCAGGGCCTCGACCTTCTGGGTCGGCCGACGCCTGTTCATAACTCGCCGGAGGAGGACCAGCTCGATATCCCGGCCTTCCTGCGGCGCCAAGCCAACTGAGCCAAAACAGACAGCCCCGTTCTCAAGAACGGGGCTGTTTTCGGCTAAAGCGTTGAATAATATTGATTTTGTGACCCCTGTCGGAGCCGGCACGGGTTCCGCCGGTCACGCGCCGCAAGAACCCAACCGTTGCCGGGCTTTGTCATTGCCGAAATTAGGCATGTCCGGCCGAGGAATTGCGGCAAAAAAGAGTAACAGTCGGTAAGAAAGCGTGAGTTGGGGATACCCACGGCATGGCCTAAGTTTAAGGCGCGTAAGGGACTTTTGGGCCGTTGGGGGTACCTTCCCGATCCGTGTGATGGTTCTGATTTGACGGCCAAAATGTGGCTCCTCTGGAGCTCGGGATGGGATCGCTTGGCTCGCTCGCGGGCCGACCGAAGTGGGTTCGATGAAGGGCGCTAAGCAGACCACGCTACGCGACCAAATCGCAGTCTCCGGTGTAGGCGTGCATTCCGGCCATCCGGTTACGCTCACTTTGTATCCAGCCGACGACGACACCGGGATTGTCTTTCAGCGCGTTTCTGCCGACGGCTCGGTCGAGCGCGAGGTTCGCGCCGACGTGCGCGCGGTCACCGCCACCGAATTTGCCACCGTTCTCGGCGACGCCGACGGGCCGCTGTGCTCGACGGCGGAGCATTTGCTGGCGGCCCTGCGCGGGCTCTCCGTCGATAACGTCATCGTCGAAATCGATGGGCCGGAAGTGCCGATCATGGACGGCAGTGCGGCGCCCTTTGTCGATGCCATCGATCAGGCCGGCTTGACCATGCGCGCGCTGCCGCGGCGCTATATCGAGGTGATCAAGCCGGTGCGCGTGTCGAAAGACGGCGCCTTCGGCGAACTGCGCCCCAACAGCGACGGCTTCCGCGTCGAGGCCGAAATCAAGTTCGACCATCCGCTGATCGGCCGTCAGGCGCTCGCGCTCGACATCGAGCCGGAGACCTTCCGCCGCGAGATCGCGCGCGCCCGCACGTTCGGTTTCATGCGCGACGTCGCCAAGCTGTGGACCGCCGGCTACGCGCTCGGCGCGTCGTTCGAAAATACGTTGGTGGTCACCGAAGATCGCGTGCTCAATCCGGAAGGCCTGCGCTTTGCCGACGAGTTCGTGCGCCACAAGATGCTCGACGCCATCGGCGATCTCGCTTTGGCCGGCCAGCCGATGCTCGCCACCTACCGCACCGTTTGCGGCGGCCACAAGCTCAACCACGCGGTGCTGTCAGCGCTGATGGCCGACACCAGCGCCTGGCGGGTGATCGAAGTAGCCGAGCCGGCGCGGCGCGCGCGCGGCCATGCCGGTATCGCGATCGGTCTGGTGGCCCCGGCCTATGGGCCGGAAGTCTCCTGAAGGACCTCAGGAAATCCACTTAACCGTCCGCCTTAATCCCGGCCGAATGTCGGCTTAATCGCTTGGCGCGGCCGCGTTTTTTCGTTTACACAACGCGGTTAAAGGCGCCGCCCGAGCAGCGGCCCTTTTTGGGGAAACGGATACGGGCGCGTGGGATGAATTTGTGCGCAAGGATCGCGTGTCGAGGGACCGGGCGGATGGCGCGCGGTCTTGCCCTGTTGCTGCTGGCCGCAAGCCTCGGCGCCTGCACCGAGCTCAACTTTTTCAAGCATGACGACCTGCCGCCCGAAGAGCCCGCCGAGCGGCTCTACAACGAGGGCCTCTATCTGCTCAATGCCAAGAAAAATCCGGTAGCCGCCGTCAAAAAGTTCGAGGAAGTCGATCGTCAGCACCCTTATTCGGAATGGGCGCGCAAATCGTTGATCATGACGGCCTATGCCAATTATGAGAGCGGCTCCTACGAAGACAGCGTCGCCGCCGCCAAGCGCTACATCACGCTCCATCCCGGCAGCCCGGACGCCGCTTACGCGCAATACCTGGTCGCCGCATCCTATTTCGACGAGATTCCGGACGTCACGCGCGACCAGGCGCGCACCGAAAAGGCGCTGGCCTCGCTCGACGAAGTCGTGCGCAAATATCCGACCAGCGAATACGCCAGCGAAGCCAAGCAAAAGATCCAGGTCGCGCGCGACCAGCTCGCCGGCAAGGAAATGCAGGTCGGGCGCTACTATCTGAACAAGCGGGATTACACCGGTGCCATCAACCGGTTCAAAGTCGTCGTCACCCATTATCAGACCACGCGCCATGTCGAGGAAGCGCTCGAGCGGCTCACCGAAGCCTATATGGCCCTCGGCATCGTCGAAGAGGCGCAAACCGCAGCCGCCGTGCTCGGGCACAATTTCCCCGACAGTCCCTGGTACAAGCGGGCCTATACGCTGGTGAAAACCGGCGGCGTCGAGCCGAACGAGAACAAGGCGTCCTGGATCAGCCGGGCGTTCAAGGACATCGTGGGCTAGCGGCTCGGGGGCCGAATCGTTCACATCGAATCCTGTGAAAATCCCCGCTCGCGGTGGTTACCGGATCACCCGCTTTCGCGGATGATGACGGTCCCGAGGACACCATGCTTTCCCGACTTTCGATCCGCGACATTGTCCTGATCGACCGGCTCGACATCGATTTTGCCGACGGGCTTGCCGTGCTCACCGGCGAGACCGGCGCCGGCAAGTCGATCCTGCTCGACGCCTTCGCGCTGGCCTTGGGCGCGCGCGGCGACCAGTCGCTGGTGCGCCACGGCATCGAGCAGGGCCAGGTGATCGCCAGCTTCGAGGTCGCCCGCAATCATCCGGCGCGCGCGCTGCTCAAGGAAAACGATATCGCCGCCGACGACGAGCTCGTCCTGCGCCGCGTGCAGTTCGCCGACGGGCGCACCCGCGCCTTCGTCAACGATCAGCCGGTGAGCGTGCAGGTGTTGAAGCAGGTCGGCGTGGCGCTGGTCGAGATCCACGGCCAGCATGACGAACGCGCTCTGGTCGATGCCGCCACGCACCGCCGCTTGCTCGACGCCTTTGCCGGCCTCGATACCGACGCCGGCAAGGTTGCCGCGCTATGGGAGGCGCGCCGCTTGGCCGCGGTCGCCGCCGACGCCCATCGTGAGCAAGTCGAGCGCGCCAAGCGCGAGGGTGACTGGCTGCGCCATGCGGTCGATGAATTGACCCGGCTAGCGCCGCAGGCCGGCGAGGAGACGGCGCTGGCCGAGCGGCGCACGTCGATGATGCAGGCCGAGAAGGTGGCGGACGATCTGCGCGACGCCAACGAGGTGATCGCCGGCGCCAATTCGTCGGTGCCGGCATTGGCCGGGGTTATCCGGCGGCTGGAGCGGCGTTCGCCGCAGGCCCCGCAATTGGTCGAGCCGGCGGTGAAGGCTCTCGAAATCGCGCTTAGCGCGCTGGAGGAAACCCGTGGTCATCTTGAATCGGCATTGCGCGCCGCCGATGTCGATCCGGCTGAACTGGAACACATCGAGGAGCGGCTATTCGCGCTGCGCGCGGCCGCCCGTAAATACAATGTGCCGGTGGACGACTTGGCGGCGCTCGCGCGCAAATACAATGACGACATCGCGCTGATCGACGCCGGCGAGGAGCAGCTCAAAGCGTTGCAGGACGCCGCTCAGCGTGCCGAGACCGAATATCGCGCCGCAGCGCTCGCGCTTTCGAAAGCGCGCACAAAAGCCGCCGCCGCGCTCGACAAGGCCGTCAACGGCGAATTGACGCCGCTCAAGCTGGAGCGGGCGAAATTCTCCACCCAGATCGACAGCGATGCCGCCGCCGCCGGGCCCAACGGCATCGACCGGGTCGAGTTCTGGGTTCAAACCAATCCGGGCACCAAGCCGGGGCTGCTGATGAAGGTCGCTTCCGGCGGCGAACTGGCGCGCTTTCTGTTGGCGCTGAAAGTGGTGCTGGCCGACCGCGGCTCGGCGCCGACGCTGGTGTTCGACGAGGTCGACACCGGGGTGGGCGGCGCCGTGGCCGACGCCATCGGCCTGCGGCTCGCCAAGCTTGCCGCCGGTGTGCAGGTGCTGGCGGTCACGCATGCGCCGCAGGTGGCGGCGCGCGCCGACCGGCATTACCTCATCAGCAAGGACGCGCTGGAGAAGGGTAGGCGGGTCGCCACTCGTGTTGCGCTGGTCGCCGCCGAGAAAAGGCGGGAAGAGATTGCCCGCATGCTGGCCGGCGCCGAGATCACCAAGGAAGCCCGCGCCGCCGCCGAGCGGCTGATCAAGGCGGCGGGGTAGTTCTTATCGATCGTACGGGCTCTTTGCCGCGCGGCCTTCGGTGGCGGCCACCATCGGCGGCGTCGGTATGTAGTGCGCCGGCGTGGCGCCGCCGCGCGCTTTACGCGCGCGCGCCTGATCCGGCGTCTCCAGAACGTCCTTCGCCGTCATCGCCGCCTTGCGGTCGACAACGTGTGGAGACGCGTCGTTGGGCGGCGGCATCATGTCGGCGTGGTAATAGGCCATCTTCTGCGCCGCCGCGTCCACCTTGCGCGTGGGATCGAGGTCGCGTTCATTCGTGGCTTTGGCCTCGACCGCGATGCCATTGACGATCTCGTGGTCGAACCACCAGCGCTTGGCCGGATTGCGCCGGCCGTTGCCGATCCAGTCATCGAACCAGGTGGCGAACGGCACCATCAGCGGCTTCAGCCACAGCGCATTGACGCCGAACCAGCTGGCGATGCGCGTGAGCACAGCGCCATCGGCATCGACCACCTTGTTGATTGGGCAGGTCTTCATGCAGCGCCCGCAGGCCGAGCCGCGCGCATTGGTCAGGCGATAGCGCGTGCAACGCTCGACGTCCGGTTTCCAGATTTCGTAGCCGTTGAACATCACCTTGTCGCCGAACGGAATGGCGTCGCACGGGCATTCGCGCGCGCATTTCAGACAGTTCGAGCAGAAATATTGCAGGCCAAAATCGATCGGCTGGTCGGCCTCGAGCGGAAAGTCGGTGGTCATCACCACCGATTTGAAGCGCGGCCCGACGAACGGGTTGAGTACGAGTTCACCGATGCGGGAGAGTTCGCCCAAGCCCGCCCACAGGATGAGCGGAATATGCAGCACGTCGCTGTCGGCATTAGTCTGCGAACGGGCCGAGAAGCCGAGTTCGCGCAGCATCTCGGCCATGATGCCGGCGATCACCGCGCCGCGCAGGTAGGCGCGCATCGACTGCGAACCGGAGATCCAATCGTCGCCGCTGGCGCCCTCCATGGTGTCGAAGCCCTGGTCGATCAGCATCACGACGGCAGTGCGGTGATAGGGCTTGATCTCGCCGCCATCCTCCTTGTGCGAGAACCAGGCATAGCGTGGAATCTCGCAAATTCCGGTCAGGTCGGAGCCGAGCGCATAGGACAGCGACTTGATCGCGTCCGCATTGACTTGCGCGTTGCGGTAGCGGGCGGGGTCGATGGCCGGCGCGGGATCGCCGCCCTGGAACGGCACCAGCGAGCGGATCACCTGCAACAAGGAAAACGACAACGGCGTCTTGAAGGCAAAGCGCGTGCGCTCGGTCTTGGCCTTGTCGCCGAGGTCGCCGTGCAGCGCGCGCTGGAAGAAGGCGGCGCGTTTGGGTACCTGCGGCACCTCGTCGTCGAGGATGAGCGTGGTCGGCCGCGCGACGCGTTTGACTGTCTCCATCGGGAAGCGTGATAAATGCGTTTTGCGTTTTCGCTGGCGGTTGCGCTCGCGGCCCGACTGCGCGCCGTTCAAGCCCAGCCAGTAGGCGAGGCCCTTGGCGTTCAGCGCGCTCTCATGCAGCGGCGCGTCGGTTGCGAGCGCGTAATCTGTGGTGACAACCGCGATCGAGAAGTCGTCGAGGTAGGGATTGCGCAAGCCCGCGTCCGTGCGCACGGCAAGACCCGCCAGCACCGCCAAACGCTCGCCGTCGACGAGACTGTAGCCGGCAAAATGCGCCCGCGCCGCAAAGCCCATGATACGGATATGGCCGGCGACGCAGACCGCGATTTCGGCCGCGCGCATGTCGGCCACTGCGCGGCGCGCCGGCGCAATCCACTCGCGCGCGAGATTGCCCGGTTCGGGCAGACGCGGCCGTTCCACCAGGATGACCGCGGCGAAGCTATGGGCCGGGTAGTCGCCGCCGGCGAGCCAGGCGTTGGCCGGGATGCGGCAGATGCCGATCTGGGCCGCGTCGAGGAAATAGGCCGCGCCCTTGATGTCGACCGCGCGGCGGACGAGATCGTCCGGCACCGGCGCGCGCTGGGCGGCCGGCTGGCCGTCGGCGAATTTGGCAAACAGGTCGCGGTAGTGGTCAGCGGCGCGCGCCAGCGGCCCGTCGGCGGGCACCGCCGCGGCGACGGCGACCGGCGGCCGCGCCGCCTCGTTTGCGGCCACGCTCGCGTCGGTCGTCAGTGTCTCCAGCGGGAACGGGCCGAGATGATAGGGCCGGTCCTTGCCGCGCGGGTGGATCAACATGGGTGAGCGAGCGTTTCCTTGGGGGATGGCCTTGTTGCCGGCCTTTGTTCCAGTACCAACATTCGGGTAATTTCCCGCCGGGCGCAATGCGGCCCATCTGCGTCCAATCCACCGAAGAGTGTTATGGCCAAGCAAGACCCAGCCAAGATCGACCCCGCCGGCCTTAGCGAAGCTCAGGCCAAGGCCGAGTTGAAGCGGCTGGCGACCGAGATCGCCGCGCACGACAAGCGCTATTACCTTGAGGACAAGCCGACCGTCACCGACGCCGCCTATGACGCGCTGCGCGCGCGCAATGCGGCGATCGAGAAACGCTTTCCCGATCTAATCCGGCCCGATTCGCCCTCGCGCCGGGTCGGCGCCGCACCCACAGGCCGCTTCAAGAAGGTGCGGCACGCGGTGCCGATGCTCTCGCTCGACAACGCCATGCAAGAACAGGATGTGACCGACTTTGTCGGCCGCATCCGCCGCTTCCTCAAGCTCGGCGAGGACGAGACCATCACCTTCAGCGCCGAGCCGAAGATCGACGGCCTGTCGATGTCGCTGCGCTACGAGGAAGGCGAACTGGTCACCGCCGCCACGCGCGGCGATGGCGCCGAAGGCGAGGACGTCACCGCCAACATCCGCACGCTGAAAAATGTGCCGCATCGCCTCAAGGGCCGGCACGTGCCGAAGATCGCCGAAGTGCGCGGCGAGGTCTATATGACCAAGGCCGCTTTCCTCGCGCTCAATGAGCGGCAGAAGGCGGCGGGCGGTGAGCTCTACGTCAATCCGCGCAACACGGCCGCCGGCTCGCTGCGGCAGAAGGATCCGAGCGTCACCGCCTCGCGCCCACTCGGCTTCTTTGCCTATGCCTGGGGCGAGATGAGCGAGATGCCGGCTGCGACGCAGTCCGGCATGATCAAGTGGTTCGAGGCCTGCGGCTTTACCACCAATCCGCTCACCAAGCTCTGCCGTTCGCTCGACGAGTTGCTCGCCTTCCACCGCGACATCGAACAGCGTCGCTCGCATCTCGATTACGACATCGACGGCGTCGTCTATAAAATTGACCGCATCGACTGGCAGGAGCGGCTCGGTTTCGTCTCGCGCACGCCGCGCTGGGCGATCGCGCACAAATTTCCCGCCGAGCGCGCCGTCACCGTGCTCAAGGACATCGAAATCCAGGTCGGCCGTACCGGCGCCCTCACGCCCGTCGGCAAGCTCGAACCGGTCGGCGTTGGCGGCGTCATCGTGCAGAACGTCACCCTGCACAACGAGGACTACATCAAGGGCATCGGCGGCGATGGCGAGCCGTTGCGCGAGGGCCGCGACATCCGCATCGGCGACACCGTCATCATCCAGCGCGCCGGCGACGTCATCCCGCAAGTGGTCGACGTGGTGATCGGCAAGCGGCCGAAGTCCGCCAAGGCCTATCACTTCCCGAAGAAATGCCCGTGTGCCCTGCACGCCGACATCGTGCGTGAGGAGACCGCAACCGGCGAGGAGGGCGCGCGCGCCCGCTGCACCGGCGAGTTTGCCTGTCCGTTCCAGAAGATCGAGCACCTCAAGCTGTTTGCCTCGCGCCGCGCCTTCGACATCGAGGGCTTGGGCGAAAAGCAGATCGAGTTGTTCTTCGAGAAGGAATGGGTGAAGGAGCCGGCCGACATTTTCACGCTTGAGCGGCGCAATCCCAAGATCAAGCTCGAGGAAGTCGAAGGCTACGGCGAAACCTCGGTGCGCAATCTGTTTGCTGCGATCGACGAGCGGCGAGCGATTTCGCTCGACCGCTTCATCTACGCACTGGGCATCCGCCATGTCGGCGAAACCACCGCGCTGGCGCTGGCGCGCGGCTACGGCTCGTGGAAGGCGTTCCACGATGCCAGCTTGAAAGTCGCCAAAGGCGACGAAGAGGCCGTCGCCGAGATGGACGCGCTCGACCAGATCGGCGACACGGTGATCGAAGCGGTGCGGTCCTACTTCAGCGAGAAGCATAATCTCGGCATCGTCGAGCGCCTGACCAAAGAAGTGGAAATCGTCGACGCGGAAAAGCCCAAGACCGACTCCGCCGTCGCCGGCAAGACCGTTGTGTTCACCGGCGCGCTGGAAAAGATGACGCGCGAGGAGGCCAAGGCCCAGGCCGAACGGCTGGGCGCCAAGGCCGCCGGCTCGGTGTCGAAAAAGACCGATTACGTTGTCGCCGGTCCCGGCGCCGGGTCGAAACTGGCCGAGGCCAAAAAGCACGGCGTTCAAGTACTCACGGAAGACGAGTGGCTAAAGCTGGTGGCCGGCTGAAGGCCGCCGCACCAGCGCGGCGAATGCCACGCCGGTCGCGACCACCACCGCGAGCATCATCCAGGCCATCGGCATTGCCGTGTGAGCGCCGGCGAGTAGCATCGACACGATTTGCGTTGCCGCGGCGCCGACGGCCATTTGCGTGAAGCCGAACATGCCGGAGGCGGTGCCCGCCGCCTGCGGGCGGACGCTCACCGCGCCGGCAATGCTGTTCGGCAACAGCAGGCCGTTGCCATAGGACATCAGGAACTGCGGCAGGAAGATGATCGCCGGCCCGCCGTCAGGCAGCCTTGCCACCAGCGTGCAGGTGAGGCCGGCGCCGATCAGCTCGGCCGCCACGCCGGCCCAAATCAACGCATCAATGCCGAAGCGCCGCGACAGCCGCGAGGCCGTGAAGTTGCCGCTCATAAAGCCGAGCGAGGTGAGCGCGAACCATAAGCCGAATTCCGCCGACGAGCGTCCCATCAGCGTCACCACCACATGCGGCCCGCCGCCGAGAAAGGTGAAAAACGTCGCCGAGCCGAGCGCGCCAGCGAGTACATAGCCGTGGAATTTCGCGTCGGCGAGCAGCGCGCCCCAGTCGCGCAGTAGACTGTTGCGTTCTTGCGCCGCGGCCGGCAGCCGAGTCTCCGGCAGCGCGGCCATCGCCCATACCAGCACGACGGCGGAAAACACGGCGATGAAGACGAAGATCGCCTCCCAGCCGAAAGCCGTGTCGAGGATGCCGCCGATCAGCGGCGAGATCATCGGCGCGATCACCATGGCCGTGGTGACCAGACCGATCATAGCGGCGGCGCGATCGCGTTCGTAGAGATCGCGGATGATGGCGCGGCCGATCACGATGCCGGTCGAGGCGCCGATCGCCTGCACCATACGCGCGCCGATCAGCGCGCCGATCGAGGAGGTGGCGATAGCCGCGAGCGCAGCCAGCACCGCCAGCGCGAGCCCGGCCAGCACCACCGGCCGCCGCCCGAAGCGGTCCGACAACGGCCCGAGCAAGAGCTGCGCGCTGGCGAGGCTGAGCAGATAAAGCGACAGCGTCAGTTGCACCGTGGCGGTGTCGGTCGCCAGCTGCTCGACCAGATGCGGCAAAGCCGGCACCAGGATGTTGAGCGTCGCCGGCCCGATGGCGGTCATCGCCATCAGCAGAAAGAGCAGGCGCCAGGGGGTCGCCTGCTTGCTTTGAATTGGGGCAGGGGACGTCTTCGCGTCCATCAATTTCCCAGCGGCCGGGTCGCCGCCTCCAACCATGCGCGGGTGTTGGCATCGACCAGCGGGCCGATCGTCTCGGTAACGCGCGCGTGATAGCTGTCGATCCAGGCCCGCTCCTTGGCCGTTAGCATGCGGGTATCGATCAGGCGGCGGTCGATCGGGGCCAGCGTCAGCGTCTCAAAGGCGTTGACCGGTTTCTCGGCGCCGGACGGCTCCGGCTCGGCGATCACCAGCACCAGGTTCTCGGTGCGGATGCCGTAGGCGGCGGTTTTGTAATAGCCCGGCTCGTTCGACAGGATCATGCCGCGGCGCAGCGCCACATGGCCCAGTTTGGAAATGCGCGCCGGGCCTTCATGCACCGATAGATAGCTGCCGACGCCGTGGCCGGTGCCGTGATCGAAGTCGAGCCCTGCTTGCCACAGCGCCGTGCGCGCCAGCGGATCGAGCTGGGCGCCGGTGGTGTTTTCCGGAAACACCGCGGTGGCGATGGCGATGTGGCCCTTGAGCACGCGATTGAAACGGTCGCGCATGTCCTCCGTGGCTGCGCCGACCACCACGGTGCGCGTGATGTCGGTCGTGCCGTCTTCGTACTGCGCGCCGGAATCGACCAGGAACAATTCATTCATGCCGATCGCGCGGTTGCTCGTGCGGGTGACACGGTAGTGCACGATGGCGCCGTTAGGCCCCGAGCCGGCGATGGTCGGAAAGGAAATGTCCTTGAGCATGCCGGTCTCGCGGCGGAAGCTTTCCAGCGCTTCCACGGCATCGATCTCGGTGAGCTTGCCGTGCGGCGCCTCGCGCTCGAACCAGGCGAGGAAGCGCACCATCGCCGCGCCGTCGCGCTTGTGGGCGGCGCGCGCTCCTATAATTTCGGCATGATTTTTTATCGCCTTCATCAGCGCGATTGGATCGGACCCGCGCGCCGGCTTGCCGCCGCCTTCCGTCACAATACGTGTGAGCGCATCGGCGGCGCTCGCCTGATCGAGCCGCACTGTCTTGCCCTTGAGCCCGCCGAGATCGCGCGCAAGATCAGTCGGCGCGCGCAAGTCGGCGATCTCCTCCAGCGCGTGGCGCACGTCGTTACCCAGTTTGGCCGCGTCGATATAAAGCGACGGCCGTCCCTCGCGCGGAACAAGCGCGAAGGCGAGCGCCAGCGGCGTATGCGCGACATCCGCGCCGCGGATGTTGAATGCCCAGGCGACATTTTGCGGATCTGACACCACCAGCGCGTCGGCGCGCAGCCTGGCGATCTCGACGCGGACGCGCTTGAGCTTGTCGGCGGCGCTCTCGCCGGCGAATTTCAGATCACGCAGGCTGACCGTGCTCGCGGGCGCCGCCGGGCGGTGCGCCCACAGTGTATCAATCGGATTTTCGTTGACCGAGATCAGCTTGGCGCCGGCGGCATCGCAAGCCTTGCGCAGCCTTTCCGCACTTTCAGCCGTGTGCAGCCACGCGTCGTAGCCGATCCTGACGCCGCTTTTAAGATTTTGTTCCAGCCATTGCGGCGGTGGATTGTCTACCAGATGCTCGATTGTAAAGATTGATTTGTCGGCCTGTGCATCCGCCTGCACGGTGTAACGGCCGTCGACGAATAGCGCGGCGCGGTCGGCCAGCACGATGGCCGCGCCGGCCGAGCCGGTGAAGCCGGTGAGCCAGGCCAGGCGCTCCTCGCTCGCCGGTAAATATTCGTTCTGCTGGCGGTCGGCGCGCGGCACCAGGAAACCGTCGAGGCCGCGCCGTTTCAGCTCGTCGCGCAAGGCGGCGATGCGGCCGGCGCTTTCGTTGCGCGTGCTTTGCTCGTCGAACGTCTGGAACTTGGCCTCGAACATGGGCCGGCACTCTAGCGTTCTCTCCGGCCCGAGCAATGCAGGCATGCAGCGCCGCTGCCGATAGCAGCACTGTCATCTTCGCAGGCAGCCATTGAGAGAAATTTCGGCGCGCATTGGCCGCCTAGACAGCAACGAATCAATTATCTGACTCAATTTTGTGCATTGCATGAAATTCGCCGCATTGATGCCACCAATCTCACCAAGTGATTAAACGAAATATACCGGATTTACTTGGCTTCTATGCATAGTCATGCGTTGTTCGCAATTGCGAGATAGACTATGTTGCATCGCAATAGTCGGGACTTGATTCGCGTTTGCCGACGACGCGTCGGCAAGAAGGAGAGATAAAAATGGTTGCTGTCACATACGGTGTCGCCCGCGTCCCCGAGACCGAGAACGCGGTCGGCGCGCAGGCCAAGCCCGCGCAGAGCGCTTCGGCGGCAAAGCCCTGGTATGTGCGCATGATGGATGCCTTCATGGAGTCGCGCATGCAGCAGGCGCGCCGCGAGATCGCCCTGCACGCCCGCCTGCTGAGACCGCCCTACAGCCTCGATGAGTGCGGCAACCGGCTGGTCAAGGCCGGTTCCAAGGATATGCCCTTCGGCGGCTGGTAACGCTGCCGAATGTCGCGTAAGCCGCCCCGGTTCCCCGCCCGGGGCGGTTTTGCTTTTGCTGTGCGCATCAGCGGCGTTTGAGCACCAGCGTCACCCAGCCGTCGCGTGTCATGCGCCGTTGCAGCGTCAGGCCCTGCGCGCGGTAAATCGCCAGCACCGCGTTGGCATCGCGCGGCAACAGGCCCGACAGCACGACGCGCGCATGCGGCGCGCTCAGCCGGCGGATCGGCACCGCCAGCCGTTGCAGCGGTCCAAGCAGGATATTGGCGAAGATGAGATCGTAGGGCGCGCGGGCCGCAATAAGCCGGGCGCGCGTGCCGGCCGCGCGCTTGAAGGTGATTGCCGGTGCAACGCCGTTGAGCCTTGCGTTAGCCCGCGCGGCGGCAACCGCGACCGGATCGATATCGGACGCAACAATAGGCCGCCGCAGCCGTCTGGCCGCCGCAATCGCCAGCACGCCGGCGCCAGTGCCGAGGTCGAGCACGCGCCGCGCACGCCGTTTCTTCGCCAACGCGTCCAGCGCCAGCAGGCAGCCGCGCGTGGTTCCGTGGTGGCCGGTGCCAAAGGCGAGCGCCGCCTCGATCTCGATGCCGATGGCATTGACCGGCACGCTTGCGCGGTCATGGGAGCCGTGCACGACGAAGCGGCCGGCGCGCACCGGCGGCAAGCCGGCGAGGCTTTGCGCGACCCAATCGGTGTCGGCAAGCGGCGCGAAGACGAGCGTCCGAGCCGCTTGCTCGCCCGCGACCAGCGCGACCAGCGCGCGCACCGCGGCCTCATCGGGCCGGTCACGGAAATGGATCGCCAGCTGCCACCGGCCGCCGTCGTCCTCGAAGGCGGCGCAGACCGTGTTCGCGGCGTCGAGGCTTTCACCGAGATAAGCCGCCAGCCGCCGGGCGGTCGGCTCGTCGCAAGGCAGGCGGGCGACGGTGGTCATGGCAAAGTTTTACTTGGTCATGGCCGGGCTTGTCCCGGCCATCCCAGTCAGGTTGGCATTGTGCGCTCCGAAGCGGGATGCGCGGGCCAAACCTTGTGCTCGGGTCGGCGAAGCCGGGCCCGAGTGCCACGCATGACGGTGTTGGAATATGTGCCCGCCATTGTTAGGTAGGCCGTTATGAGCATCGAAACGCCTTCAAACGCCGACACCGACGCGCTCGCACTGGCCCGCCGCAACGGCTGGCCGGACGACATGCGCCACCTGATCGCGCGCTTCCCGCGCGGGCAATGGCAGGACCACGCCAATCTCGGTGAGATGGCGCGCTTCTGGCTGTCGCGCCACGATATGTTCCGCGAGCTTGCCGGTATGGTCGAGGAGATCGCCAGGCAATTCCGCGCCGGCACGCTGCCGCCGGAAGCCTTCGCGCGGGCCTTGGTGCCGCGGCTGCAGTTCCTGCTGTCGCAGCTCAGCGTGCACCACCAGATCGAGGACCTGCATTATTTTCCGCTGCTGCGCGCCGCCGACGAGCGCCTGGCGCGCGGCTTCGACGTCTTGGAGAACGACCACCACGCCATCCACGCCGACATGGACAAAACCGCGGAGACCGCGAACACATTGTTGCGCGCGCTTTCGCAAGCCGACGCGCTGCAACGCTGCGGCGACAACTACGCGGCGGCGAGCGGCGCGTTGCTAAACGGTCTCAAGCGCCACCTCGACGACGAGGAAGACCTGATCGTGCCGCTGATCCTGGAGCGCGGCGAAGACGCGCTCGGGGTGGGGCACGGGTAGAGTTTGTTCAGAGTGAACTGAATGTCATCATAGTCCGTTCGTCCCCGCGAAAGCGAGGACCCAGGGCATAATCAGTCAGGCCGGCGGCCGTCGTGCTGGATTCCCGCTTGCGCGGGAATGAACATAGAATGGTTCAGCCCTTGTGGATCAGATTCTAATCGCCGTCGTAGCTGTAGTGCCCAAGAAGGTGGGCATCCACTACGCCCGGTCCATCGGTGCAAAACAAAAGTCGCTAGCGGTTACTGGATCGTCCGCTTGCGCGGACGATGACAGCATCAATAGCGCCTACCGCGAGAAGAAGAAGGGGAAACCGCCGGCGTGATAGCGGTAAGAGCGCCGCGGAGCGAAATAGCCCGAGTCCCGATAACCGTAGCTGCCGTAGCCGTTCTGATAGGGGTCGTCGCTCGCCGTGCGCACCCGATGGCTGTGCCGCGCCACCATCGCCGGCGGCGTATTCTTCGGCAGTTCGCCGGTGAGCAGCACGGTGGTGTTTTTCTTGCCTTCTTTCTCCACCAGGCGGTAGAGCGTGGTGGCGTTCTTCAGCGACAAACGCACGCAGCCGTGCGAGGCGGCGCGGCCGAGATTGCGCTGCTCGTAGGTGCCGTGCACGGCGTGGCCCTCGTTGGTGAAGAAGATCGAGTGTGGCATGGGGGCGTAGTCCCATTGCTTGCTGTAGTGCATCTCCTCCATCCACCGCGCGGTATAGGCGCCGTTCGGCGTGTCGTAGCCGCGCCGGCCTGTGGACACCGGCCAGACATAGAGATCCGCGCCGTCGACCGAGACGGTCATCTGCTGGGCGGTCTTGTCGATCTTGATGAAGATGCCGGCGCGGGCGGGAGCGGCGGCAACGGCGAGAACGGCGGCAACGGCGGCGAGCAAACCGAGGCGGCAACGCATCACACGAGCTCCTGCTCATCAGCGGCGTCGCACAGCATAGCATTTTCCGCCGGCCAGTGACGGCCACACGGCATGTTTTTACCGGGTGTGATTAATGCGCAACTTATTTTTTGCCGTGTGACAGGGCGCTTTCCCGCGGGCGCGACGCATTGCCGCGATTTCAGGCAGGTGTCGGGTGAGGGGGTTCTTCCGCCTCGTCCTGAGGCGGGCGCGTCAGCGCCGGTCTTGTAGCTTGGGGCGGCCCACCGATCTCGGGTTTACCCGAGGTCGGCACCTTTATTGCGCAACCCGGCTATAGCCGAGCTGCGGTGTTCGAGACGCGCCCCAGCGCGACGCGCCTCACCACGAGCGCCGGTCACATGCTACCCGGCACCGGCACCCCGGTGCGGCGTCCGCCATCGGCGTGTGCGCCCGCGCGCCCCGCGCCAATTGGCCGCGATCGCGGCATCGACTTTGCGGCGGAAAGGGCGCACTTTGCTTGCGACCGAAACGCCAGCGCAAAGCGGCCGGGCCGTCACCCCAACTGAACGATCGGCGCCCAACTGGGTGTCCGTCATCCTCGCTCCGGCGCCGCGCCGGACGAAAGGAAAACGCATGCAATTACCTCCGATCCTGCAGGGCGAAT
Source organism: uncultured Alphaproteobacteria bacterium (assembly GCA_963810255.1). Lineage (GTDB taxonomy): Bacteria > Pseudomonadota > Alphaproteobacteria > Rhizobiales > Xanthobacteraceae > Pseudolabrys. Next base: position 445,763 of record CAWEMT010000004.1, read on the forward strand.
CGCGTGTCCGTCTGGTGCAGGGCCTCGTCGTCGGTTCTTTGGTCACGATGGTGCTCGGTTTCGGCTTCGGCGGCTGGCAGCTGCAGAGCAACGTCGAGCGCCGCACCGTCAAGCGCGTCGATGCGGCGGTGGTCGCCGCGCTCACGCCGATCTGCGTCGATAAATTCCAGCACGCGAGCGACGCCCCGGCGACGCTGGTCGCGTTCAACGCGACCGACTCGTGGAAGCGCGACGCGTTCGTCTCCAAGGGCGGCTGGGCGACCTTTGCCGGCTCGAAGGAGCCCAACAGCGGCGTCGCCGAAGCCTGCGCCAACTTGCTCAGCGTCAACAAGTAGCGTTTCCGCTTCCACGGGCGCGAAGAGGGCGGCGGGCCGCCCTCAGTGCTTGCGCGAGTTGACGCGGAAGCCGACGATGGTTTCCTCGCCCAGCGCCTTGGCGGCCTCCAGCCGGTGCAGGCCCTCGATCAGCACGAAGCGCTGCCCGTCCGGCCGCACCAAAATCGGCGTCTGCTGGCCGTCTTTGAGCATGCTCTCGGCGATCTCGTCGACGCGCTTTGGCTTGAGCGTCTTGCGGCGCTCGATCGGCACGTAGATCTTGGCGACCGGGAAATTCTCGCGCTTCATCATGGTGCCATGAGCCTAGCACGGCTTGCCGCGTATTGCGCCGGCCGCGCCAAAGCGCAATCATCCGGCGCTTCGAGCCAACCGGGAGGGCGGGCCTTATGTATCTGTCGGGCGAAAACATCATCATCATTCTGCTGGTCGGCCTGATCGCCGGCTGGCTGGCAAGCAAGATCGTGCAGGGCACCGGCTACGGCCTGCTCGGCGACATCGTCATCGGCATCATCGGCGCCTTCATCGCCAGTTGGCTGTTTCCGAAGCTCGGCATCCACATCGACACAAGCAGCCTGGTGCGCGAAATCCTCTACGCCACCATCGGCGCCATCCTGCTGCTGGTGATTTTGCGGCTGGTACGGGGCGGCGGGCGCTGGTAGGCGGGGCGCGTCTTCTCTCTCCGGCGCTGTCTATTGCGTTGCCCGGATGCGGCGCAGCGAACACGCTTTCCCTCTCCCAGCCGAAGCCGGAAGTTTCCGACTTCGGTCACTTTGAACACCGCAGAACTCGGGTAAGCCCGAGATCGGTTGCAAGCGGGCAGAGGGAAAAAGCGCGAGGCGACGCGGACGCAGCGCCGGCGGCTATTTCAACTCGTCGGCCACCTTGTCGAGCCCGGCCTTGATGCAGGCTTCGTCCTTTTCGCCGCCCGGCGCACCGGAGGCGCCGGCGCCGCCGATCACCTCGGTGCCGAGCATGATCGGCAGCGCGCCCTGGTTGGCGATGATGTTGGACAGATGGATGAAGCCGAGCGTCGGGTTGGCCTTCACGCGCTCGGCCATCTTGCCGGACGGCGCGCGGGTGGTGCGCGCGGTGTAGGCCTTGCGGAAGCTGTTCTCCATGGTGTGCGGATTGGTGTCGTCGCCGCGCAGCTGCAGGATGACCTCGCCGTTGCGGCCGACCACGGTCACCGAAACGTGGTAGCCCTTCTCCTTGCAGGCCGCGATCGCGGTCTGCGCGATGGTGACGGCGACCGAGGCGCTCAGGTCCTTGTGGCTGAGCAGTTGCGCGCTGGCCGGTGCAGCGCAGACGCAAGCCGCCGCGATGGCCGCGGCGGTCGTCAAACCCAATGCGGACTTAGGCATGATGTCTCCCCCTATGACGCTGCGGCCGTCATCAGCGCGGCCGCGTGCGGCCAGTCTAGCAGGCGCGACGCCAGCGGGGGCCGGTCATATTTCTGGCCGGGGCGGGAATAAAGCCGCCGCCGCCGCGCTTCACCTCTCCCCGCGGGCGGGGAGAGGTCGGATCGCGAAGCGCGGGCGGGTGAGGGGGCTTTGCGGGGGCTGCAGGCCGCCTCACATGAACGGCTTGCCGCGCACGTCGATCGCCTTGTCGATCTTGACCAGCACGCCGATGCCGGCTTCGGCGCCGGTGTGGGTCTGCTCGCGCGGCAACAGCTTGGCGAAGATCGCCTCGCGCGTAGGCCCCGACTCGTGCAATTCGACGCGACCGAAAAAGCGCAGGAAGCCCGACTCGAGCACGCCGTCGCGCTGCGCCTTGAAGTTGGCGTAGATGATGCAGACGCGGCTGTCGTGGCCAAGATTGTCGAGCACCGCGCGCTTTGAGCGCTCCCACCAGGCCAGATGCGCGTCGTCGAACACGATCATGCTGCCCTTGGGCGTGATGTTCGGCCCCTCACGGCCCATGCTGGCGACCAGCAGCGGATAGCCGTCGTCCCAGGCGGAGCGGATGAGCGACTTGAGGGTGTCGGAGAGCGGTATGATTGGGTCCTTGGGTGTGAAGCGCACAATTCTAGCACCGGGCCGCACCGCGATCTCGCCACCCTCTCCCACAAGGGGAGAGGGTAAGAAGAGCACGCCGATCTCTCTTTACGGCAGCGGCGCAGCCGACTCCCCGCCCAGCTCCAGCACCCAATAGCGCCGCCCCTTGGCGCCGTCGGCCGAGGCGAGGCCGTAATGCGAGACGCCGCGCAGCAGCATGTTGGCGCGGTGGCCGGAAGAGCGCGCCCAGTGCGCGATGGCGCAGGACTCGTCGGCGCAGCCGACCAGCACGTTCTCGGCCGACATCGAGCCGCGCAGGCGCGCCCAGGCATGGAAGCCGGAATGATCGAGCCGGCCATTGCGCGCCAATTCGCGCGCTTTCGACTTGGCGATGCCGGCGAGGTCCGCGCTCATGGTGAGGCGCGGGCGGTGGTGTTGGGCGCGGTAGGTGTTGAGGTCGAGCGCGAGGGCGGGGGTGGTGAATAGAGTAACGGTGAGGATGAGAATGAAGCGCATGTAGCGAGATTACACCGGCGGTGAGAGCAAATTCAGAGACCGGAATAGATCGCGACTCGATTCGCGGCTAGATTGCATATATTAAGGCTGCCATACTTTAGATATGAACGCGACTCGCAGTATCCGAAATCCTGAAACGCCGAAGGGCAAGTCCCGCCTCTGGGAAGTGCTTAGCCCGGTCGCGGCGCGTATGCCGCGTGTGGTGCGCGAATTTGAGATTTTGCGCGTCTCTGCGACCCTTTTTGGAAAAGATTTTGGCCAGAGCGCCGAAATGGCACGGCGTGAGGTTTTGCGCTGGGCGCAGAATCGGAGCGGCGGCCAACTTCCATCCGAAGCGTGTGAGTTCCGTAACTTTGAATATTTTTCGGGTGGCCGAAATAGCGTCGGTTTACGTTTGCAAAATGAAAATTCTGACATTTGGGCAATCCGCGCCGATGACCCAGATAAGAATGTTGCTGGCCGCATTTGGACGACCGAAGTAACGGTTGGATTAATGGTCGGTCAGGCGCCGCGTTTAAGTGTCCGACTACTCGCAAGCACCCACGAAGAAGAACTGGACATTGAGCCCCATACACCGGGCTTTGTGCAGCAGGTCGCCGCGAATTGTTCACTATCGAGGGGACCTCAACAAATAACTGCTGAATCGTGGCTAATTGAAACGGAGGCGGACGCAGTTGAATTGACTGAAATGCTCGTCGACCCATATCGCAAATTGCCTGCGTTCATATTGACGGTGCCCGAGGACTCGGAAGATCCGAACAGGCCTCTTATTGATGCTAATACTCTTGCACGGGCGATACTTGGTAATGGATTTGTAGTGGTTCTTCCGGCGGCTCACACGTGGGCTCTCACGGAACGGTTTGGAAAACAGCGTTCGGTCTTTGGCGGCGCGGTCAGAGCGTATCTTCCAGGCTTTGGACTAGACTCAAATCCATTCACGCATCGCCTCGTGCTTGCAGACCATCTTTCGACCGGTGATGGGATCGCGCAATGTATGCGATGGATGCGCTCCCTTGCGGCAACAGAAAGCATTCGACGAATTCTTTTTGGGCCGTGACGTATTGGCGTTTGCCGCAATTCGAAATGTAAGCCTGCAATTCCGGCAACAACAACTGAAAAGTCAGGGCGCAAGCGACTCTGACCAGCTCGCTGCTGCAAATGCTCGAATTGACGCTTTAGAGAAAGATGTCTCGGATCAAAATGCGTCACTTGAATATTTTGATGGTGAACATAAGCGATCTGAAGATCGGGCGAAGGCAGCTGAAGAACAGGCCCGGGCGTCGGCTTTCCGAATCCAGCAACTTATTGGACAAATAAAAGCGGCGGGCGATGCAGTCGATACGGATATCGAATTGCCTAAGTCTTGGCAGGATTTTGCAAATTGGGCTGACGTGAATTTGGCAGGTCGCGTCGTCTTAAGTCCACAAGCGCGGCGGCAAGTTCGTTCACCGGAATTTGAGGATGTTGAGGTGGCAGCTCGGTGTCTCTTGTGGCTTGCTACCGCGTGCCGCGATCGGCGTATGAAAGGTGGTGAAGGCAGCCTTCGTGATGAGGCGGTCGAGGATGGTATTCGCAACGCGCATTGCGGAGCTGATCAATTTGATTTGGATTGGCAAGGCCAAAGGCAAACTGCGGATTGGCATATTAAAAACGGTGGCAATACCCGAGATCCTAAAAGGTGCTTACGCATTTACTACTTTTGGCATGAGTCAACACAGCAAATTGTTGTAGCCGAAATGCCCGCACACCGCCGTACGGCCGCATCGTAACCCTCACACCCTCTCCACGAAACTATCCACCACCCGCTTTTCCCCCGCCTTGTCGAAGCGGATGGTGAGCTTGTTGCCGTCCACCGCCACCACGTTGCCGTTGCCGAATTTCTGGTGGAAGACGCGCTCGCCGACGGAAAAGAGGGAAGGGGCGCCGGTCGATTTGGCGATCAGTTCGCCTTCGATGGTGAGCGGAGTCTTGCGACGAGGACCCCCCTCCCGGCGGCCTGCGGCCGCCGACCCTCGGGTCGAGCCCGAGGGCATGCCTCTTCCCCTTCCAGGGGGAGGTGAAGAGGAATTCGGGGAGAGGTGATCGGCGTCTGCCTCGCCGCCTGAGTCACCGTCGTCGTCGAACACCCCGTCCGGCACATAACGCGGCTTGCCGTCTTCGGAAAATCCCCCGCGGCCCTTGCGCGTCTGCGCGCGCTGCCAGCCGGGCGTCGAATAGTTCGAGCCGAAGGAATTCACCTCGTCGAAGCGGGAAGCGCCGTAGCCCGACATGCCGAAGCCGCCGGCGCCGCCCGCGGCCTCCTTCACCGTGACGTCGCCTTCCGGCAATTCGTCGAGGAAGCGCGAGGGCAGCGTCGAGGTCCACAGGCCGTGGATGCGCCGGTTGGTGGCGAAATAGATCTTGGCGCGTTTCCTTGCCCGTGTAAGTCCGACATGGGCGAGGCGGCGCTCCTCCTCCAGCCCGGCACGGCCGCTCTCGTCGAGCGAGCGTTGATGCGGGAACAGGCCTTCCTCCCAGCCGGGCAGGAACACGGTGTCGAATTCGAGACCTTTGGCAGAGTGCAAAGTCATGATGTTGACGGCCTGCTCGCCTTCGCCGCTCTCGCGCTCCATCACCAGCGAAATGTGTTCGAGGAAGCCTTGCAGGTTCTCGAATTCCTCCATGGAGCGGATCAGCTCCTTGAGGTTCTCCAGGCGGCCGGCGGCGTCGGCGGAGCGGTCCTTCTGCCACATCTCGGTGTAGCCGAACTCATCGAGCACGATTTCGGCGAGCTCGGTGTGGGGGATGGCGTCTTTTTGTTTGCTCCAGCGGGCAAAGCTTTCCATCAGGCCGCGCAGCGCGCCGCGTACCTTCGGCTTCATCTCGTCGGTGGCGGAGAGCGTGCGCGCCGCTTCGCTGAGCGGGATGCGTTTTTTACGCGCATAGTCGTGCAGCATCTGCACGGTGGCGTCGCCGAGCCCGCGCTTGGGCGTGTTGACGATGCGCTCGAAGGCGAGGTCGTCGGCCGGCTGCGCGATCACGCGCAAGTAGGCCAGCGCGTCGCGGATCTCCATGCGCTCGTAAAACCGCGGCCCGCCGATGACGCGGTAGGGCAGGCCGAGCTGGATGAAGCGCTCCTCGAATTCGCGCATCTGGAACGAGGCGCGCACCAAAAGCGCGATCTCGTCGAGCGGATGGTCCTGTCCCTGGTCGCGGGCGGCGCGTTGCAGTTGCTCGATTTCCTCGCCGATGGCGCGCGCTTCTTCCTCCGAGTCCCAGGCGCCGGTGACCTCGACCTTTTCGCCGGGGACGTCTTCCGTGCGCAGCGTCTTGCCGAGGCGGCCTTCGTTGTGGGCGATGAGGTGGCTCGCCGCTGCGAGAATATGTCCCGTGCTTCTGTAGTTGCGTTCCAGCCGGATCACCTTGGCGCCGGGAAAGTCGTGATCGAACCTGAGAATGTTATCGACCTCCGCCCCGCGCCAGCCGTAGATCGACTGATCGTCATCGCCGACGCAGCAGATGTTTTTTTGGCTTTGCTGCGTTGCTATTTGCGCAGGAGCGTGCGGCAGATTCTCTTTCCCCTCTCCCGCAAGGGGAGAGGGAAGCGCCGTGCCGGGCTGGGAGACCGGCTGCGCCAACAGCCGCAGCCACAGATACTGCGCCACGTTGGTGTCCTGGTACTCGTCCACCAGAATGAACTTGAAGCGCTGCTGATACTGCCGCAGCACGTCCGGGTGCTGCCGGAACAGGCGGATGCATTCCAGCAGCAGGTCGCCGAAGTCGGCGGCGTTGAGCGTCTTCAGCCGCTCCTGATAGGCGATGTAGAGCTTCTTGCCCTTGCCGTTGGCAAAGCTCGCCGCCTCGCCGGCCGGCACCTGGTCGGGGGTTAAGCCCCGGTTCTTCCAGCCGTCGAGGATCGAGGCGAAGACGCGGCCCGGCCAGCGCTTCTCGTCGAGCCCCTCGGCTTCCAGGATCTGCTTGATCAGCCGCACCTGGTCGTCGACGTCCAAAATCGTGAAGCCGGATTTCAAACCGACCATCTCGGCGTGGCGGCGCAATATCTTCACGCCGATCGAATGGAAGGTGCCGAGCCAGGGCATGCCCTCGACCACCTGGCCGACCATCTGCCCGACGCGCAGCTTCATCTCTCGCGCCGCCTTGTTGGTGAAGGTGACGGCGAGGATGTCGCCCGGCCGGGCGCGGCCCAAGTTGAGGATGTGCGCGATGCGGGTGGTCAGCACCCGCGTCTTGCCGGTCCCGGCTCCGGCCAGCACCAGAACCGGCCCGTCCAGCGTTTCCACCGCCTCGCGCTGCTCCGGATTGAGGTCGGCGAGGTAGGGCGCGCTGCGGGCGCCTAAGGCGCGCGCGGCGATGCCCCCGGCAGCGGGCTGCACGCTGGTCTCGACCGGAATGTGAAGCTTGGGTTCGGCCATTGATTCTTCTTCTAGGCCAAAGATGGCATCCATGCGCCGCAAATTCGAGGGCGGATCGCCGCCTTGTCGGCAACTTCCTGCGGCTCTAGCGTCGGTTTCCGAGGTTTTCCAAGATAATCAGGGAGGTTCCCGTGCGCCTGAAGGACAAGATCGCCGTTATCACCGGCGGCGGCCGCGGCATCGGCCGCGATATCGCGCTCGCTTATGCCCAGGAGGGCGCACACGTCGTCATAAACGACATCGATCCGGCGACGGCTGACGCCACGGCGAAGGAAGCCGCCGCGCTCGGTTCGAACAGCCTCGCCGTAGCGGCCGACATCGGCAAGTCGAGCGATATCCACCGCTTGATCGACACCGTCATCGCCGAGCGCGGGCGCGTCGACATCGTCGTCAACAACGCCATGAAGATCGTACCGGGCAAATTGGAGGCGCTGCCGGAAGAGGCCTGGGACACCACCATGAATATCGGGCTGAAGGGCGCCTTCCTGGTGAGCCAGGCGGCGGCCAAGCACATGATCGCGCAGAAGTCGGGCGCGATCGTCAACATCGCCTCGGTCGCCGGGCTGTTCCCCTACAATTGGGCCGGCGCCTATTCCGTGGTGAAGGCCGGCCTCATCATGCTGACCAAGCTGCAGGCGATGGAGTGGGCGCCCTACGGCATCCGCGCCAACGCCATCACGCCGGGCTACATCCGCACCCCTGGCACCGAAGGCATGTATGCCGACCCGGACATCTACGAGGGCCGCCGCAAGGGCGTGCCGATGGGCCGCGTCGGCTCCGGAGAAGACATTGCAGGACCTGCGGTTTTTCTGGCGAGCGAGGAGGCGCGCTATACCACCGGCAGCGTGCTCGGCGCCGACGGCGGGCAGGCGGTCGGCTATTTTCTCAGCGTGCCGGGACGGCGGTTCTCCGGCGGGCGGATCGACTGATCGGCCTTCTAGAGCTCGATCTTGCTGTAGATCGTGACGTCCAGTCCGGCCTTTTCGCTGAAAAATGTGACCGCGGCGGTGACCCTTTCGTAGCCCTGCAATTTCCTGTTAGCGAGCGAATTTCGCAAGGCTTTTTCGATTTCGCGTTGTGCCGGCGCGCTGACATTTTTCAGGAACTGGGCGGCCGCCGTTTTCACTTCCTCGTCGGTCATGGCGCGTCCTCGATAATCCTCAAAAACAGACAGCGGATCCCGTGCGGGAATCCGTGAAGCCGTCAGCCGGGCATGAATTGACCCTCCTAGTTAAACCCGAACGCCCGCCGTCACAATTGCCAAGACAAGTTCAGAACACCTTATTGATATCTTTCGTTTGGTGGTGGCAGAGCGCGCTGTTTTGCGCTTATGATCTTACGGCTGACGCCGGCACGTATGCGCCGCGGCTGCCAAGCTGCCCAGCGCCATCAGGGAGAGGATTTGGTATGAGTTATTTTTCACAAACGAAAGGCGAACCCAACAAAAAAGGCGCCCCCATGAGCGCGCCCGAGGTCCAGGCCAAGCCCAGTGAGGCTCCGGCACCTGCGAAATCAAACCCGGACGTCGTCTCGGTGCTCGGTCCCGCCATGTTGATCACCGGAAATCTAGTTTGCACCGGGACGGTGCAGATTCACGGTCAACTTGTCGGCGACATCCATGCCGCACGCCTGATCATCGGTCAGGGTGCCGAAGTCGAAGGCAACGTCATGGCACAGGAAACGGTCATCGACGGTGTCTTTAAGGGCACGATCCACAGCAACAGCGTCAAGCTGCAGCGCACCGCCGTGGTCGATGGGGAGATTTTCAACAAATCGCTGACCATCGAACAGGATGCGCAATTCGAAGGCGTGGCGCGGCGGCTGGACAAGCCGGTCGAAGCGCCGTCGACCGTTCGCGCCAAGGCCGGCAAGCCGGCCCCGATGCCCAAGCCTCCAACCGCGGAAGCGGCGGTGGTCAACGGTCCGGCCAACTGATTAGAATAGCCCGTGCTCGGCTCAGTGCCCGCGGCTGTCGAGGGATCGACCGCCGGTGGCTGGAATTTGCGCGGCCTAGTCTCTAAGCTTGCGGCTTAACCGCGCGTAAGGGGGAGTTCGACGCACATGCAGGCACTGACACCGGGTATTACCAAGGCCAATTCCGGCCTCGACGGCATCGTCTGGAACATCCTCGGCCAGACCTATGTGCCGAAGTCGCTGAGCGAGCAGTCCTTCTCCTGGCACGCCACTTTGCCGCCCACCACCTTCGTGCCGCCGCACATCCATCCGACGCAGGATGAGTACATCTACATGCTGGAAGGCCGGATGGACGCGCTCATCGACGGCAAGGAATACGTCGCCACCGCCGGCGATCTGATCAAGCTGCCAATGAACATCCCGCACGGGCTGTTCAACAAATCCGATCAGACGATCAAATGCCTGTTCTGGGTGACGCCGACGCGCAAGCTTTACGATCTGTTCTGGGCAATCCACTCGATGAAAGAGCAGAACCCGCCCGACGTCGTGGAGCTGTCGGCGCGCTACGAAATCAACTTCCTGCCGCCGCCGCCGCAATAGCGGTCAGGCGACTTTGCCGGGCTGGTTGTCCTGCGTCGCCGGGCGCTGCTGATTGACCTGTTCCTTGGCAAAGCCGGCCTTCGAGGCATAGCCGCGCACGATCGCCTTGCGCTCTTCGTAGGAGAGCACATTGTCGATCTGCTCGAAGCCGTCGGGCGCGCGCGCTTCGACCGCATCGATCACGCCCTCCGGTCCGCCCGACCGGTTCGAGTGCACGATCTGCGCCGTCATCGGCAGCCGCTCGCGCTCGTAGCTCCACAGCGCCTGGCGGGGATGTTCGGCTTCGCACAGCCGGTCGGCCAGGCAGCGGGCGTCGAGAATGGCTTGCGAGGCGCCGTTCGAGCCGACCGGATACATCGGATGTGCGGCGTCGCCGAGCAGGGTCACGCGTCCATGGGACCAATGCGGCAGCGGATCGCGATCGCACATCGGGAATTCCCAGAACTCCGGCGTCGCTTCGATCAGCGCCTTGGCATCGACAAAGGGAATGTGGAAACGCTGCACGTGCGGCATCAGGTCCTCGAAGCGGCCGGGTCGCGACCAGTCTTCCTTGCGCGGCGGCGCGCCGCCTTCGCCGACCTTCACCAGCACCGCCCAATTGGTGAGCGGGCGGTCCGCGCGCAGGCCTTCGCCGATCGGATAGATCACGAGTTTGGCGGCCATGCCGCCGGCGATCACCATCGAGCGGCCGGTCAAGTACTGCGGCCAGTCGATGGCGCCGCGCCAGAGCATCGAGCCGTTCCAGCGTGCGGGGCCTTCGTTGGGATAAAGCGTTTCGCGCACCATCGAATGAATGCCGTCGGCGCCGATGAGGATATCGCCGCGCGCGGTTGCGCGATGGGCGCCGTCGCGGCCGAAGAAATAGGCGGTGACGCCGGCGTCGTCCTGCGTGAACGAGCCGAGCCGGTGGCCGGTATGGATTCGGGATTCGCCGAGGCGCGCGCGCACCGCATTGTAAATGACGGCTTGCAGGCGGCCGCGATGGATGGAGAATTGCGGAAACTCGAAGCCGGCGTCGGTGCCGCGCGGCTCGCGCCAGATCTCCTGGCCGGTGCGGTTCATATAGAACAGTTCGTGCGTGCGGATGCCGATCTGGTCGAGCCGCGGCAGCAGGCCGAGTTCCGCCAGTTCCTTGATGGCGTGCGGCAGCGTATTGATGCCGACGCCAAGCTCGCGCACGGTTTCGGATTGCTCGAAAATCTCGCAGTCGAGGCCGCGAGCGTGCAGCATCAGAGCCGTGGTCAGGCCGCCGATGCCGCCACCGATGATAATCGCCTTCATGACAAACGCCTTACGCTACCGGTACATGCCCATAATGGAATCTTGAACCGGCGGCAGCAACCGGTCTTTCGCGGCATGGTAATTGCGAGACCGGTTGACTTGAGGCCGCTTTAGCCTGCCAAATGAGCAGGGTAGAACGCGCGTTGCCACGGAGGGTTGAGTTATGTCGTTATTTGTTCGGGGTTTGGCCGCCGCCGCCGCTTTCACCTTGCTCGCGGTCAATGGCGCGGCTGCACAAGATAAAGTCCGCATCGGCCTGATCTATACGCTGTCGGGGCCACCCAGCGTCATCGGCCAGCAGTCGAAAAACGCCTTCGAGCTTGCCCTCAAGGACCTCGGCGGCAAGATGGGCGGCAAGGATGTCGAGCTTTTTGTCGTCGATGACGGCTTGAAGCCGGATGTCGCGATCCAGAAAGTCAGAGAACTCATCGAGCGCGACAAGGTCGACATCGTGGTCGGCCCGATCTTTTCCAACATTCTGGTGGCCATTCACAAACCGGTCATGGATTCAGGCAAGATCCTGATCAGCAGCAACGCCGGCGCGTCATCCTTTGCCGGTGCCGCATGTAATCCGAACTTTTTCGTGACCTCGTATCAGAACGACCAGATCTACGAGACGCTTGGCAAGATCGCGAATGACAAAGGCTACAAGACCGTGTTCGCGCTGGTGCCGAATTATCAGGCCGGCAAGGATGCGCTCGCCGGGTTCAAGCGCACCTACAAAGGCAAGGTTGTCGAGGAAGCCCTGGTGCCGCTGAAGGCACCCAATCTGCAGCCCGAATTATCGAAGCTCGCCTCGCTCAAGCCCGATGCCTTGTTCACGTTCATGCCGGGCGGCTTGGGGATCAGCCTGATCAAGCAATTCAATCAAGCGGGCCTGAAAGGAAAAATTCCGATCATCTCGGCCTTCACCGCCGACGAGGCGACGCTCCCCGTCCTCGGCGAAGCTGCCGAAGGCATTTTCGGCGCGATGAGCTGGGCGCCGACAATGGACAACCCGCAAAACAAGAAGTTCGTTGCGGAATATGAAGCGGCCTATCACGCCGTCCCGGCCTCTTACGCCATGCAGGCCTACGATACCGCGATGCTGATCGACAGCGCGGTTCGCGCCACCAAAGGCAATGTGTCGGACATCAAGGCGTTGAGCGCGGCCATTAGGAAGGCGGATTTCAAGTCCGCGCGCGGTCCGTTCAAGTTCAACGTCAACGGCTACCCGATCGAGAATTTCTATTTGACCAAGGTGATCAAGCGCGCCGACGGCAAATATCTAACCTCGATCGCCGAGAAGGTGGTGTCGGATGGCGCCAATTCCTACGCGAAAGACTGCAAGGCGCATTAGGTCGCGCCAGGCGTAAACTTAAGCCGGCGGCTTTTTTGCCGGCATCGCGATCCGCCGCCCGGCGTCGGCCGGGCGCGGCAGCCCTGCGTGCGCCGCTTTCATGGCGGCGAAACGCTCAAGCACGTCGGCCGGCCAGGGCGCGACTTTCTTCGCCGCCATATCGACATGCAGCGTCATGTTTTCCGAGTTTGCCGACAGCCAGCCTTCTTCGGCATGCACCAGCTCTTCGAAATAATGCATGCGTTTCTCGTCGAAATCGAGCAGCTGAAAACGCACCCGCACCGGCGCGTTGACATGGATCTCACGCAGATAGCGCACGTGAATTTCCGCCGTCATCGTGGTGCAGCCGCTGCGCGCGAGATAGCTCGGGCCGACCCCGAGCAACTCATAGACTTCGTCGACCGCACGGTCGAACAGCACGTTGTAATAGGCCATGTTGAGATGGCCGTTGTAATCGATCCATTGCGGCTCGACGGTCATCACTGAGGAGACGAAGGGCGCATCCATGAGTGTCGTCAGGGTTTAAGGCTCATGCACTGATCGGGTAGACAGCCTTCTCGCCGCTCAAGACACGCGCGACATCGGATGCGCACTTGGTCTGCAACTCGTTGAGCGCTTCGATCGAATAGAAGGCGGTGTGCGGCGAGACGATCACGTTGTCGCGGCCGAGCAGGGGAGAGTCCTTGGCCAGCGGCTCGGTCGTGACCACGTCGAGTCCGGCGCCGCCGATCTGGCCGCTATCGAGCGCGGCAATCAAAGCCGGCTCGTCGATCAGCGGTCCGCGCGCGGTATTCACGATATAGGCGCCCTTTTTCATCTTGGCGAAGGCGGCCGCGTTCATCATGCCGCGCGTCGCCGGCAGCAGCGGCGCGTGCACGGAGATGTAGTCGGACCGGCTCAACAGCGTGTCGAAGTCGACGCTCTCGACGCCCGCCGCCTTGAATAGCTCCGGCTTGGCGTAAGGATCGAACGCGATCACTTTCATGCCGAAGCCTTGCGCCTTCGGCACCACCAGACGTGGAATATTGCCGAAACCGATGAGCCCGAGCACGGTGCCTTCGATGCGGCGGATCGGCACCACCGCCGGCATTTCCCAGCGGCCGCTTTGCACCAGTTTGTTGGACAACGGAATCTTTCGGATCAGCGCCAGCAGCAGCGCCATGGCGTGGTCGGAGACTTCGCGGATGCAATAGTCCGGCACATAATTGACCGCGATGCCTTTCTCCTTGGCGGCCACCAGATCGATATTGTCGACGCCCAGCCCAAAACGGCCGATCGCCTTACATTTAGTGAGTTGCGTCAAAATCTCGCGCGTCAGCTTGGCATAAGTCACCAGGATGGCGTCGGCATCCTTGGCGACGGCCAGGATGTCATCGGCGCTGGTGCCTTTCGCCATGCGAATAGTCGGATTGAGCCGCGCCAACGCCGCCATCGCGGGGTCGAGGGTCGGAAAGATATTCTCTGTTATGGCAATCACAGGCCCGGCCATTGCAAACTCCGAATTCAAGACAATGAGAACGCGGCGAAAACTACGACAGCGCCACAGGTCCGTCCACCGTCCACCGTCCACCGTGCGCTGTTCGCCTGTGATTGTGCCGGTTGGCCGCGCGGTCTAGATTGACGCGGTCAGTCTTGCCGTGCCGAATGGAGAAGACATGGCCGCGGTCGATCGCTCGCTGGTCGCGAAGCTGCCGCTATTCGCGCATCTATCGGCCGACGCACTCGATGACGTGCTGCGGGAGGCGCGCGCGGACCATCATGCCAAAGACAGCAATGTATTTGAGCAGGGCGGCGAGGCGCACTCTTTCTTTGTGCTGCTGAACGGCCACGTGCGAGCGAGCAAGACCACGCCGGGCGGCCAGCAGGTGATTGTGCGCTACGTGGCCCCCGGGGAAGTGTTCGGCGTCGCTATGGCCATAGGCCTTGCGCATTATCCAGCGACGGCAACGGCAGTGGACGACAGCGTGGTGCTGGTCTGGCCGTCGGCTGCTTGGCCGCGGCTGGTTGAGAAACACCCGGTGCTGGCCACCAATACGCTGCAGACGGTCGGCGAGCGCTTGCAGGATACCCACACCCGCGTCATCGAAATGTCGACGCAGCAGGTTGAGCGCCGCGTGGCGCATGCGCTATTGCGCCTGACCCAGCAGGCCGGCCGCAAAATCGCAACTGGCATCGAGATCGACTTTCCCATCAGCCGGCAGGATATCGCCGAAATGACCGGCACCACACTGTACACCGTCAGCCGCATTCTGAGCGCCTGGGAGCAGCAAGGTCTGATCGACGGCGGGCGGCAACAAATCGTAATCTGCGATCCGCATAAACTCTTTACGCTCGCCGAAGGCTGACGGTCTCCTACGGCTTCTCCGTAATTTTACTTAGTGCAGCCTGGTGGCGCAGCGCGGTCAGGAATGCCGCGGCATCGACACCGTGTTCGCGACAGGAATCGTCAACCGTGTGAAACACCGCGATCGGGCAGCCGACGCAACTCATGCGGTAATCGAGGAAAACGCGCAAAGTTTCAGGCCATCGGCGCATGATGTCATCCACAATGGTGTCGATCTCGATGTCCATGAGAAACTCCGCCAGTTCGCATACTACGTAGTATTCCGCAGCGCTCTTTGCGCCGGCGCAAACTCGACGGCGATATCGCGCCAGCAAATTCTTTGCGTTGCGGCAAAAATCCTTGCTGAGTTTGATGCAGCACAAAGAGTTTTGTGGCCCGTGCGTTATAGTCCCTGGCGTCCTTATCGAACGTCAAAAAACGCAAGGGGAATGCCATGATTATCAGCAGACGCACAGCGATGATCGGTGCCGCCGGCCTTGCCGCCGCAGCCGCCAGCGTCAGTACAGGTGAAATCGCCGACGCCGCCGTAAAGGCAGAAGGCAGCGAGGTGCTTCCGGCCCTACGGCAAAAGGTAAACCTCGTGCCACCGCCGTTCGTGCACCCGCATGAGCAGGCGACCAAACAGCCGCCGAAGATCATTGAATTCACGTTGACGGTGCACGAGAAGAAAATCGTCGTCGACGAAGACGGCACCACCATGCAGGCGATGACCTACGACGGCTCAATTCCGGGGCCGCTGATGGTCGTGCACGAGGGCGACTATGTCGAACTGACGCTGATCAATCCGGCCACCAATCAGATGGAGCACAATATCGATTTCCATGCCTCGACCGGCGCGCTTGGCGGCGGTGCGCTCACTCATGTCAGCCCGGGCGAGCAGGTGGTGCTGCGTTGGAAGGCCACGCGCCCCGGCGTCTTCGTCTATCACTGCGCACCCGGCGGCCCGATGATCCCTTGGCACGTGGTGTCCGGCATGGCCGGTGCCGTGATGGTGCTCCCGCGCGACGGTCTCAAAGATGCCGCCGGCAAGCCGCTGCACTACGACCGCGCCTATTATGTCGGCGAGAACGAGTTCTACATCCCGCGCGACGAGAAGGGAAAGTTCAAGTCCTACGAATCGCTCGGCAACTCCTACAGTGAGACCGAAGAGGTGATGCGCAAGCTGATCCCTAGCCACGTCGTGTTCAACGGCAAAGTCGGCGCGCTCACCGGCAAGAACGCGATGACCTCCAGGGTCGGCGAGACCGTGCTGATCGTGCACTCGCAGGCCAATCGCGATACCCGCCCGCATTTGATCGGCGGCCACGGCGACTATGTGTGGGAGAGCGGCAAGTTCTCCAACCCGCCCGAAACCAATCTTGAGACTTGGTTCGTCCGCGGCGGTTCGGCGGCGGCCGCGCTCTACACATTCCGGCAGCCCGGCGTCTACGCCTATTTGAACCACAATTTGATCGAGGGCGTGCTGCTCGGCGCAACCGCCCACTTCAAAGTGGACGGCAAGTGGAACGACGATCTGATGAAACAGATCAGCGCTCCCGGTCCGATTGCCGCCAAAGGGGCGACGTTGGTGAAATAACGCGAGCCCGTCGGCGGCGGGTGGAGACATCCGCCGTCGCGGCACGGGACCACGGTCATGTTACTCGCACTGAAGATCAAGGCAGCCATTGCGGCAGCGGCCCTCGCCGCCGGGCCGGTGGCCGTCCTGGTGAACGAGCAAGGCCGCTCACCGGCGACGATCGAAGCGCCGGCACTCGTCGAACTCGCGCCCGGCACGTTGCGCTATTGGGCGCCGGGCGAATTCACCCAAGATGGCAAGCCGGCCAATGCGCCGCGCATCGTCGTCGCCATCCGCCGGCCTATCGCCATCATGAAGCATCAAGTGAGCGCCGCCGAGTATCAGAGCTGTGTGGATGATCGTGTCTGCGCGCCGCGTGCCGGCGCGCCGGACGATCCAAATTTGCCAGCGGTCATGGTGAGCTGGCGCGATGCCCAAGCCTATGCGTCGTGGCTGTCTCATAAGCTTGGCGGGCACTACCGGCTGCCGAGCGACGAGGAATGGACCTTCGCCGCCGGCAGTCGTGCGCCCAATGAAGCCCCGCTCCCGCTTGAATTAAACGATCCATCGAAATCTTGGCTCGCACGCTATGAGCGTGAAGCCAATCTCGATCCAGCCGATAAGGAGGCCAAGCCGATCGGCAGTTTTGGCGCCAATGAGCATGGCTTGCTCGACGTGTCCGGCAATGTCTGGGAGTGGACCACGACCTGCTTCAGCCGAGCGATGCTCGATCAAAGCGGCGCTCCGGCCGGCGTGCCGACGCAAAATTGTGGCGTGCGCGTCGTCGAGGGGCGGCACCGCACCTATATCGGCGACTTCATCCGCGACGCCCGTGGCGGCGGCTGCGCCGTCGGCACCCCGCCGAGCTATCTCGGCTTCCGCCTTGTGCGCGATATTCAGCGATTCTGGTTGGTGTTCTAGGCGGTTCCACGCGCCAGGGCCGCCAAATTAACCAAAAATTAACTAGGCGCTGACCCGGCCGTCTTCCTCCGGTATCCTGATAAAAAACAGGGAGACGGGCGATGTTGCGCAAAATCGCCAAAGGCGCGATTCTGCTGGTTCTCGGGGTCATGATCGCGGCCTGGGCTCTGTCCGTCGGTAAGCCGGAACCGGACGTTCCCGCCGACCAGCAGCAAATCTGGCGGGTCTTCGCCTGACGCCGCCGGCTGTGCACCGGCACTAATCAAGCCCGGCTTTTCGAAAACCTTCCAAGTTGTGCGCGCAGATCGCGCGATCACAGTTTGACGCCGATGGTCGTCGGCTGCCATGTTGTCGCCGGGAAATAATAATCACGGCAGCATTCCAGGGAGGATACGGCATGCCGACCAAAAGCGCGCACCCGGAAACCATTGTCCTGCATGCAGGTTACCGCTCCGACCCGACGACCACCGCGGTCGCCGTGCCGATTTATCAGACGACTTCTTACCAGTTCAATTCGACCGAGCACGCCGGCAATCTGTTTGCGCTGAAAGAGCTCGGCAACATCTACACCCGCATCATGAATCCGACGCAGGCGGTGCTGGAGGAGCGCGTCGCCGCGCTCGAAGGCGGCGTCGCGGCGCTGGCCGTCGCTTCGGGGCAGGCGGCCTCGCTGTTTGCGGTGCAGAACATCTGTCACGCCGGCGACAATTTCGTCTGCGCGACCGACATCTATGGCGGCACCTGGAACTTGTTCCAGAACACCATGAGCACCATGGGGATCGAATGCCGCTTCGTCGATCCGGCCGATCCGGAGAATTTCCGCAAGGCGAGCGACGCCAAGACGCGTTGCTGGTACGGCGAGACGCTGCCCAATCCGAAGCTCGCGGTGTTCCCGATCGCCGAAGTCGCCAAGATCGGCCGCGCGATGGGTATCCCGCTGATCATGGACAACACCGCCTGTCCGGTGCTGTGCAGGCCGCTCGAACACGGCGCGGCCATCGTCATGCACTCGACCACCAAATACATCGGCGGCCACGGCACCTCGATCGGCGGCATTATCGTCGACGGCGGTAATTTCGACTGGGAAAAGCACGCCGACCGTTTCCCGATGCTCAACACGCCCGACCCGAGCTACCACGGCGCGGTGTGGACGCAGGCCGTGAAACCGCTTGGGCCGATCGCCTACATCATCAAGGCACGGGTGACGCTGCTGCGCGATATCGGCGCGGCCGCTTCGCCCTTTAATTGCTTCATGCATATCCAGGGCCTGGAGACCGTGGTGCTGCGCATGCGCCAGCATTGCGCCAACGCCGCCGCCGTCGCGGATTTCCTCAAGAAGCACGCCAAGGTGACCAAGGTGATCTACCCGGGCTTGATGAGTGGCGAACCAAAACGCCGCGCCGACACCTATCTCAAGGGCGGCTATGGCGGGCTGGTCGGCTTCGAGCTGAAGGGCGGCCGCGACGCCGGCTGCAAATTCATCGAGGCCCTGAAGATGTTCTACCACGTCGCCAATATCGGCGACGCCCGCTCGCTGGCGATCCATCCGGCCTCGACCACGCATTCGCAGCTCACGCCCGAAGAGCAGGCGCAGACCGGCGTTACCGATAGCTATGTGCGGCTCTCGGTCGGTATCGAGCACATCGACGACATCATCGCCGATCTCGATCAGGCGCTCGCGGCCGCATAGGCTGTGTGTCGCCGTAATCGACCGGGGTTCCGGCACGTCCTCTGGGCGTTCCGGCGCGGTCGTAATCGGGACCGCGCCTAGCTTGAAACAAAGCCGTCGATTTCTTCGAAGAAGCGGCGCCAATCCGGATCGCTGTCCAAAATGACATGATTGCGGCCTTCCAGCGCGACCAGGCGAGCGCCCTTGATCCCGGCGGCGAGTTGGCGACCTTGTTCGAACGGCACCATGGCATCGTCGCGCCGATGCATGACCAGGGTCGGCACCTTCACTTGCGGCAACAGATCGCTGATGTCGATCTCATCCATCGCTTTGCGAAGGCGGACGGCGTTTTCCGGCGAAGTAGTCATTCTTTGAAGATCGTTGAACCAGTCGATCTGCTGTGACGTACCGCCGGGAAGAAACATCGACGTGAAAATCTGTCGAAAGGCCGGATTTTCCTGGCCCCAGCCGTGGCGCATGAGCGTGAGCATGGCGTCGGATTGCGCCAATTGCTCCGGCCCACGCCGCCTGCGGCCGCACACATAGCCGCCGTACAGAATGAGGTGGCTGACGCGTTCGGGATACTGCACGGCATAGGCGACCGACGCGGCGCAACCCTGCGACAGGCCAAACAACGGAAAGCGCTGCAATCCCACCGCCTCAACCACGCTTTCAAGGTCGCGAACGAAAGCGGAAAGCGAAATGTCTTCGACGTTCCAGTCGGACAATCCGTTGCCGCGCGCGTCGTAGCGGATGAACCGGTAGCGCCCGGCCATGGCTTGCAGGAACGGGCGCCACACCGGGCTCTGCCAATCGTATTCGATATGGGTGAGCCAGGTGCCGGTCTTCAGCAACACCGGACCGCTGCCGATGTCCGCATAGGCGATGCGAACGCCATCGGGTGTCGTGCAGAAACGAATCTCCTGGTGCGGCGCTGCACGCTCGCGCTGCACGGCTCCGGTGCCGCTGTCCGTGGCTGCTGCAGTGACGGTGACGTCGCCGGTAAAGCGCACGCCTTTGCGCGCCAAGGTGCGGATCAATGCCTGCTTGCCGCCGCTGTCGCCGATCGCCTTGCGCGCCGCGTTGATGCGGCTGGTCAAGGTGGAGTCCGACACGATGCGGCCGTGCCAGACCGCGGCGATAAGGTCATCCTTGCTGACCACGCGGTGGCGGTTTTCGATCAGGTAGATCAGGACATCGAAAACCTGCGGCTCGATCTCGACCGCCTGGTTTTCCCGCGCCAGCAGGCGTCGCTCCGTGTCCAGGACGTAACCATCGAAGGAATAAAGCAAATTATACCCCCCTCACGGGCGGTGCGGGCCGCCGCCTCGCGGCGTTCTTCGCCGATAATCATGGCGATCTCCTCGCCAAATCAAGCGTTCCTCAAAGTCTTCCGTGCGGCCGTCGGCCAAGGTGGCGCCATCGAAACGCGATGGAGAGCGCCATGACCACCCCGATGTCAACGATCCGCCGCCGATCCAATGGCACGATCGACGTCGATTACTACCACGGCAATGCCCTGGTGCTACGTCGGCAAGCCCGCTGCGACATGATGCGCGGTGGGCGCACAACCATCTGGGCGCTGGTCGTGGCCGCTGTGCTGCTGGTCACGGTCGCCGTCGCGGCTCCGCGCCAGCATCACGCCACTATCGCCGCCGCCATGGCCACCCAGATGCGCTGATTCCGGCGCCGTTTCACCCCTGCGGCTTCCTCTGCTAACGTCCGGCCCTTCCACCGGACCTAAAGAGGAACGCCGTATGGCCCTGGTCGATGCCGCCGCCGACAACAGCCGCCGCAAACCGGCGGCCATCGACAAGGCCGTCCGCGAACTGACCGCCGCCTTCGGCAATCGCGTCGTCACCTCGCAAGCGGTGCGCGAGCAGCACGGCAATACGCTAACCTGGATCGCCAACCAGCCGCCCGACGCGGTGGTGTTTCCGCAGAGCACCGAAGAGGTGCAGCAGATCGTGCGCATCTGCGCCGGCCACGGCGTGCCGATCATTCCGTTCGGTGTCGGCACCTCGCTGGAAGGCCATGTCAACGCGCCGCGCGGCGGCGTGTCGGTCGATTTCCGCGACATGAACAAGCTGCTCAAAGTGCACAACGAGGATCTCGACTGCGTGGTCGAGCCCGGCATCACGCGCAAGGCGCTCAACGAGCAATTGCGCGACACTGGCCTGTTCTTCCCGATCGACCCCGGTGCCGACGCCACGCTCGGCGGCATGGCGGCGACGCGCTGCTCCGGCACCAATGCCGTGCGCTACGGCACCATGAAAGACGTCGTGCTGTCGCTCAGGGTTGTCCTGCCGAACGGCGAGGTGATCGACACCGCGCGGCGGGCGAAAAAAAGCTCGGCCGGCTACGACCTGACGCGGCTGATGATTGGCGCGGAGGGCACGCTCGGCATCATCACCCAATTGACGCTGCGGCTGTTCGGCATTCCGGAAGCGATTTCCGGCGGCGTCTGTCCGTTTCCGTCGGTTGAAGCCTGTTGCAACACCGCGATCCAAACCATCCAGTCGGGAATTCCGGTGGCACGCATCGAGCTGCTCGACGCGTTGCAGGTCAAGGCGGTCAACATGCATTCCAAGCTCGGCCTGCCGGAGACGCCGCTGCTGATGTTGGAATTCCACGGCACGCCGGCTTCGGTCGCCGAACAGTCCGAGCGTTTCGGCGAGATCGCCGCCGAGTTCGGCGGCGGGCCATTCACCTGGACGGCGCGGCCGGAGGAGCGCACCAAGCTGTGGGAGGCGCGTCACCACGCCGCGCTGTCAAATTTCGCGTTGCGTGCGGGCGCGCAAATGATCTCGACCGACGTCTGCGTGCCGATTTCCCGGCTGGCCGAATGCGTGACGGCGACGCAAGCCGACATCGCGCAGAGCCGCCTGCTGGCGCCGATCGTCGGCCACGTCGGCGACGGCAATTTTCATCTTTCGCTGATGATCGACATGAACGACGCCGACGAAGTCAAGCGCGCCAAGGACCTTTGCGACCGCCTGGTCGAACGCGCACTGGCCATGGACGGCACCTGCACCGGCGAGCACGGCGTGGGGCAGGGCAAGATGAAATATCTGCTGGCCGAGCACGGCGCGGCCGCTCTCGCCGCCATGGCGGCCATCAAGCGCGCCATCGACCCGCAGGACATCATGAATCCGGGCAAGATCGTCACGCTCAGCTGACGACATAGATTCGCCGCCAAGAAGCGGGAAAAATAGCGTAGATTTCACATTCTTGGGCGTGAACGCAGGGCCCCCGCGGCTCGGCGCCGGAGTTGGCATTGCAGACCACCCTGCTTGGATTGGCAATCACGATCATCCTGGCGCTGGTTGCGGCGCTGGTCGGGCCGTTGCTGATCGATTGGGGCGCGCACCGCTCGCTATTCGAGGCGCAGGCGAGCCGCCTCATCGGCCTTGATGTACGTGTGACCGGCGAGATCGATGCGCGGCTGCTGCCGTCTCCGCGGCTCACGTTGCACGACATCGAAATCGGCGACGGCGCGGGCAAGATCCGCGCCCGCGACCTTGGCATCGAGCTCGCGCTCGGGCCGTTGATGCGCGGCCAGTGGCGTGCGACCGAGCTGCACTTGGCCGGCCCGCAACTTAAGCTCGGCCTCGATGCCTCCGGCCATCTGCACGCGCCGCAGCTGGCGATCCGCTTTAATCCCGATGCGCTGTCGATCGACCGCTTGAGCGTCGAGGACGGCAAGGTGACGCTCGCCGACGCGGCGAGCGGCGCCAGTGTTACGCTGGACAAGTTTTGGTTTAACGGCCAGGCGCGTTCGCTGCTCGGTCCGTTCAAGGGCGAAGGCGCCGCCGCTGTCGGTGGCGAGCTTTATCCGTTTCGCATCGCCGCCGGCCGCTACGGCGACAGCGGTGCGATCAGGCTGCATGTCAATGTCGATCCGGTCAATCAACCGCTCAGCATCGAAGCCGACGGCGCGCTGGAGCTCGCCGGTGGCCAGCCGCGCTTTGACGGCAATTTGAATCTACGGCGCCCGGTTGGCATCCGCGCGCGCGGCGCCACGCTGTTGACGCAGCCCTGGCACTTGAGCGGCAAGTTCAAGGCAAACCCGGCCAAGGCGCTGATGGAGCAGTTCGATTTCCAATACGGATCGGAAGATCAAGCGGTCAAGCTGAGCGGCGTCGCCGATTTGAAGTTCGGCAAACACCCGCGCTTCGACGGCGTCATTTCGGCCCAGCAAATCGATCTCGATCGAGCCTTCGCCGCAGGCGACGCGACCCGGCCAGCGCCGGCTGCCGCCATGCGCCAGTTTGCCGAACTGGCCGGTGGCGCCTTCCGTCCTCCCATCCCTATCAAGATCGGGATCGGCGTCGATCAGGTCACGCTCGGCGGCGACACAGTCGCCAATCTGCGCGGTGACATCAGCACAGACGCCACGGGATGGAATTTGGACCGCTTCGAGTTTCGCGCGCCGGGGTTTACGCAAGTGCGCTTAAGCGGCCACCTCGCCGTGGATGGCGACAATGCAAGCTTCACCGGCCCCGCCGACGTGCAAGCTGGCGATCCGAAAGCCTTGGCCGCCTGGCTGCAAGGTGGTGCGGCCGCCAAGCAGGCCGATCATGCGCGGCCCTTGACTCTGCGCGGCGACGTTACGCTCGGCAGCGACAAGCTCGCGATCGAAAATCTCAACGCGGAGTTCGATCGTAAAACGATCGCCGGGCGCTTCGTCTACACCTTCGCCGCTAAAGATCGTCCGGCCAAGCTCGATGCCGCGCTCACGACGCCGGAGCTCGATGTCGATGCCGCCTTCGGCTTTGGCAAAGCGATGCTGGCGGGCTCCAAGCTGGAGCGGCCGCGCGACATGACCATTGCTGTCGATATCGGCCGCGCTACCGGCGCCGGCATTGAGGCGCGCAATGCCAGTGCGCGCCTGACCGTCAACGCCGGCGGGTTGCGGATCGACCGGCTGTCGGTCGCCGATCTCGGCGGCGGCGCCTTTTCGGCCAGCGGCCGCATCGACACCAGCGGATCGGCGCCGCGCGGCGCGCTCGCGCTCGACTTCGAAGCGCGGCAGACCGCGGCCATCGCCGCGCTGGTTACGAAATTCGCGCCCGCTTCGGTGAGTTCGTTCGGCGGCCTGCTCGAGCGCGCCACGCACGCGAAATTGCACGCCGCGCTCGACGTCGCCGGCGACAAGGATAAGTCCGCGACCATCGCCAAGCTGGCGATCACGGGCGATGTGGATGCCATGCGTGTCGATGTGCAGACGCGCGTGACCGGCGATTGGGCCAAGCGGTCGGCTGCCGATGTGCGGCTCGGTGGCACCGTCGAAGCGCCGGACGGGGCCACACTGGTCAAGCTGTTGGGCCTCGATCAATTCGTCGCGGTCGGTAAGGGCGCGGGACAATTCAAGTTTCTGATTGAGGGGCCGGCCGATCAGGATTTGTCGGTCAACCTCGGTCTGCGCGCCGGCGATCTGTGGGTGCAGAGTATCGGCAAGGGGCGCATTTCGCTCGCTGACGGGATCAAGCTGACATCGCGCTTGCGTGTCGCCCAGGCGGATTTGCGGCTGCTGCGTAATTCCGCTGACGCGGCCTTGCCTGTGAGCTTGACGACGCGTCTCGCCGTCGCCGGGCGCAGCGTGACCTTCAACGATATCGACGCCAAGCTCGGCGGCTCGACCGTCCGCGGCCGGCTGGCGCTTGCTGGCGTAGCGCCGGTGCGGATCGACGGCGCATTGGAAACCGACACCGTCGAGGTCGCGCCGCTGATCGCCGGCGCAATCGGCATGCCGGCATCGGCCAGCCGCGACGGCACCTGGAACTGGTCGAGCGAGCCGTTCGGCGCCGGCGTCTTCGGCGCCTACGGCGGCCAAGTCACGCTGAAGGCGCGTCGCGTCGCGCTACTGCCGCGGCTAACGGGACGCGCATTCAGCGCGACGCTACGCATCGGCAAAGATGAATTTTTGCTCGATGACATGATCGCCGATCTCGCCGGCGGGCATCTGTTCGGGCAGATATCGTTCCACGCCGCGGACGACGGATTGACCGCACACGCCAAGATCGCGCTCAAGAGCGTCGATGTGGCGGGCTTGCTGACCTCCGGCGCGCGGCCGGCGGTGACCGGCTCGCTCAATCTGTCCGGCGAACTCGAGGGCACCGGCTTGAGCCCGGTCGCGCTGATCGGCTCGTTGCGCGGGTCCGGCAAGGCCGCGCTCAGCAATGCGCAATTTGCCAGTCTCGATCCGCGCGCCTTCGATACCGTTACCCAAGCGGTGGATCGCGGGTTGCCGGTCGACGCCGGCCGTATCTCCGACGTGGTGGGCAAGGCCTTGGACAGCGGCGCGCTGTTGGTAAAACGCGCCGAAGGAACGATCGCGCTAAGCGCCGGACAGGCGCGCTTGGGCAATGTTACCGCCGAATGTGAGGGCGCCGGCCTATCGCTGTCCGGGAATCTCGATCTTGCCGATGGCACAATCGACGCGCGCCTCGTGCTTTCCGGATCGAGCAAAGCAGCCGGGACCCGGCCCGATATATTCATGGCGCTGAAGGGGCCGGTCGCGAAGCCGTCGCGCAGCATCGATGTGTCGGCGCTGACCGGATGGCTGACACTGCGCGCCATTGAAAATCAGGCAAACCAATTGCAAACGATCCAATCTGCGGCGCCATCGCCGCCGCCGCAGGCGAACGCGGTTCCGGCAAAGCCGAATGTGCGGGCGCCAAATGTACAGGCGCCAAGAGCGAGAACGGTGCCGCCTTTGTCGCCTCCCATCAATATCGCGCCCTTGCCGGCGCCGGGCGGCATCGTATTGCCGGAGGCGTCAGTCCACCCGCAGAATTGAGCCACCGCGCGCCGCGCCTACGTCGCGGGCCGATTTGCGCGTGCGGCGTCCGTCATTGTTCAGCGCGCGATAGTATTCGAGAACGAACAGGCGGATGGCCGACGATAGATTGCCATGGCGCCGATCGGTGTCGATGGTGGCGACCAGATCCGACAACGTTATTTGTCGCTCGACGGCGATGTCTTTCAGGCCCTTCCAGAACGCGTCTTCCAGGCTGACGCTGGTTTTATGGCCGGCGATGACGATCGAGCGTTTGATGACGGGCGATTTCATCGGCCGTCTCCCGTTTCGATCCGGTGTTGATCAAGGTCGCGCTCGGCTTTCGCCTCTTGCGCGGCACTAAGTTTGCGGAGGCGTTTGGGTTGACCGCGGGCGAGCCGATGCGCCTCGGCACGCAAAGCGTCTTGCTGGCGCTTGGTACGCTTGCGGACAGTTCGCAGGTTGATCAACTCAGCCATAGGGTGCCTCGACGGTGACAGAATACCAAAGCTCGTCGGCCGCCTTCTGGAGCGTCTGTCGCGCCCGATTGTGACGCAAAGACGATAAGGACGGACTTTGCTCCGTCCCTATGTAGCTATCGCAGCATTATTTGGAGGGGGGTATCAATACACGGTTAGTTGATCATAATAGATCAACAAGGCAGCACGCTGCGAATACAATGGACAGCGCGCTTACGATTATTATATTGTCGGGTACTGCGATCGTATATTTTGTAACTAGCTAAGATTTACTGTACGAATTCGATGAACTGGCGCCTGGTAAACCTTATGACAATTCTCACACCATGATAATTAACATCGGAATCGAGTAGAATAGTACCTGGATACGCCTGCCAGTGGGCAGTCAATACATTCCAGCATTCGCATAAGAACTTTGCCCATAGCGAAATATTGCGGCGCGAAATATTGCGGCAAATTTTCCACCGCTCTATCGCGTCTATCGCGGGTGCGTCATTTTATCTGGCCGCACCAGGCGATCGAAGTCGGCGGCGCTGACATAGCCCAACCGTAATGCTTCTTCGCGCAATGTGGTTCCATTGGCATGCGCGGCTTTAGCCACCTGCGCCGCTTTGTCGTAGCCAATATGCGGGGAAAGTGCCGTCACCAGCATCAGCGAGCGTTCCATCAGCTCGCGGATGCGCGCCTTATTGGCGCGGATGCCGACCACGCAGTTGTCGGTGAACGATCGCGCCGCGTCACCCAACAGGCGGATCGATTGCAGCATGCAATAGGCCATCACCGGCTTGTAGACATTGAGTTCGAAGTGGCCCTGGCTGCCGGCGACGGTGATGGTGGTGTGATTGCCGAACACCTGACAGCACACCATGGTCAGCGCCTCGCTCTGCGTCGGGTTGGTCTTGCCCGGCATGATCGAGGAGCCGAGTTCGTTCGATGGCAGGATCAATTCTCCTAAGCCCGAGCGTGGGCCAGAGCCGAGCAGGCGAATATCGTTGGCGATCTTGAACAGCGCGGCGGCCGCGGCATTGAGCGCCCCGTGCACGAACACATAGGCGTCGTGGCCGGCCATGTGCTCGAACTTGTTGGGCGCGGTCACGAACGGCAGCTTGGTCAGCGTGGCGATGCGCCGGGCGAAGGCTTTGGCGAAGGCCGGTTTGGAATTCAGGCCCGTGCCGACGGCGGTGCCGCCTTGCGCCAGTGGATAAAGCTCGCGCCGCGCCGAGATGATGCGCGCGATTGACGATTTCACCTGCGCGGCATAGCCGGAGAATTCCTGGCCGAGCGTGATCGGCGTCGCATCCATCGTATGGGTGCGGCCGATCTTGACGATCTTGGCAAATTCCTTGGCTTTCTTGTCGAGCGCAACGTGCAGCGCTTTGAGCGCGGGCAGCAGGTGAGCCTCGATCGCCATCACCGCTGCGATATGCATGGCGGTTGGGATTGAATCGTTCGACGACTGACTCATGTTGACATGATCGTTCGGGTGCACCGGCTTTTTCGCACCGAGCGCGCCGCCCAAGGCGACATTGGCGGCGTTGGCAATCACTTCGTTGACGTTCATGTTGCTCTGCGTGCCGGAGCCGGTCTGCCAGACCAGCAGCGGGAAATGCGCATCGAGCTTGCCGTCGGCGATGTCCTGCGCCACCGCGATGATGGCTTTGGCGCGCCGGGCGTCGAGTGAGCCGAGATCGCGGTTGACCTCCGCCGCCGCGCGCTTGATCAGCCCGAGCGCGCGCGTGATTTCGATCGGCATGCGCTCGGTTCCGATGCGGAAATTATGCAGCGAGCGCTCGGTCTGCGCGCCCCAGAGTTTGTCGGCGGGGATGTCGAGCGGCCCGAAGGCGTCGCTCTCGGTGCGGGTCTTGCCGCGTGATTTGGCTGGCGGCTTGGGCGACCGAGCCATTTATTTCTTGCGGAAACGATCGAGCCGCACGACTTCGCCGCCGCCGCTCGGCGCCTTTTCCGGCTTGGACTCGGCGACCGCCGCCGGCGGCTTGGCCGATGCCTTGTCCGCCGCGGCTTTGGCCGGCACGCGCGGCGCCGACCGGCGCCTTTTTTTGTCGGCGGAATTCTCCTGGCCGAGCGAGGGCGTCGCGATGTGATCGTGGCCTTCGGTCACTTCCTCGAACTGCAGGCCGAACTGCACCGACGGATCGAAAAAGCCGTTGATCGCCTCGAACGGAATGACGAGCTTTTCCGGAATGCCGCCGAACGACAGGCCGACTTCAAAGCCCTGCTCGGTCACGATGAGGTCCCAGAACTGGTGTTGCAGGATAATGGTCATCTCTTCCGGATACTGCGAGCGCAGCCGCTCGGACAGCCGCACGCCGTCGGCTTTGGTATCGAAGGCGATATAGAAATGATGCTCGCCGGGCAGGCCCTTTTTGGCCGCGTCGGTGAGCACGGCGCGCACCACGCCGCGCAGCGCTTGTTGGGTCAGAAGGTCATAGCGTATCTGGTCGGCCATGGGCGGAAGGTCCGAGATTCGCTGGGGATGCTAGCGCATAGCCGGGAATCAGTAATCAGATATCCGTCATCAGAAGCCTGATTTCTGATGATTGATCGCCGACCCCTGGAAAAGTGGAGGCTTCTGTTGCCAGGTGCCTCCGAACCCCGCCTAACCGCTGCTAAGACGGCTAGGGCTTGTAGGCTTGGTTAGTCAAACCGCTTACGCGGCCTGAGCAACCGGAGCATAGTTGTCGTTTGCAACTATGAGACGGCCCGATAACGGCGGTACCATGCCGAGCAAAAGTTCGTCCTTTACGCCCTCGTCGATCCTAGTTCGGCCCCGCCGAAGCCCAGCCGCGCTGGGCTTGGGTGGAGCCGCCGGGTACTGCCCCCGGGTCCGAAAGGTTTATTACGACGTCCGTTTATCGCCATAGCCGGATTGCTCCGGCCCGCTGAATATAGGCGCTAATGGTTGACGAAAAAAGAGCATTGCGCGTGTTTCATGTGAAACAATTCCTAGAGCGGGGCCGGCTGCGCCGCTCACCGCCGCCGCAGCATGCCGCCGAGGGTGCCGCGCACGATCGCCCGTCCGATTGAGCCGCCCATCGAACCGCCGATCGACTTGCCGATGTCGGCGGCGAGCTTGCCGGCGGTGCGGCTTGCCACCGTGCGGGTCACCGAACGGGCGATCAGCTGGCCGGTAGACAGCCGCTCGCCGGGCTTGCGGGTGGTGCCGAAGATACTGCCGAGCATGCCGCCTATTCCGCCCATCAACCCACCGCCGCCTTGCTCTGCTTGGGCTTTCGCTGCCGCGGTATCCTCGACGCGCTTTTTCAAAATCTCGTAGGCGGATTCCGAATCGATCGCCGTGTCGTATTTGCCTTTGACCGGGCTGTTGGCGATCACGGCGCTGCGCTCCTGCGGGCTGATGAGGCCGAGCCGCGCCGATGGCGGCCGGATGATCGTGCGCTGGACCACCGAGGGAACGCCGTTGCCTTCCAGGAAAGACACCAGCGCTTCGCCTTTGCCGAGTTCGGTGATGACTTGGGCGGTGTCGAGGTCTTTGTTCGGGCGGAACGTTTCGGCCGCCGCTTTCACCGCGCGTTGATCGCGCGGCGTGAAAGCGCGCAAGGCGTGTTGCACGCGATTGCCGAGTTGCGAGAGCACCGTGTCCGGCACGTCGAGCGGATTTTGCGTGACGAAAAAGACGCCGACGCCCTTGGAGCGAATCAGCCGCACCACCTGCTCGATCTTCTCAAGCAAGGCTTTCGGCGCGTCATTGAACAGCAGATGCGCTTCGTCGAAGAAGAACACCAGCTTCGGTTTGTCGGGGTCGCCGACCTCGGGCAGCGTTTCGAACAGTTCCGACAGCAGCCACAAGAGAAACATCGCGTAGAGGCGTGGATTGGCAATCAGCTTGTCGGCGGCCAGGATGTTGACATAGCCGCGCCCGTCGCGGTCGGTGCGCATGAAGTCGGTGATCGTCAGCGCCGGCTCGCCAAAAAACGATTCAGCGCCCTGATTTTCCAGGACCAGCAACTGACGCTGGATGGTGCCGATGGTTGCCGGCGTGACGTTGCCGTATTGGGTTCGCAACGTGGCCGCGTTGTCGGAGACGAATTGCAGGATGGCGCGTAGGTCCTTGAGATCGAGCAGCGCCAGGCCTTGCTCGTCGGCGACGCGGAAGGCGATGTTGAGCACGCCTTCCTGCGCGTCGTTGAGATCCATGATGCGCGACAGCAGCACTGGGCCCATCTCGGAAGCGGTGGCGCGGATCGGGTGACCCTCCTGGCCGAAAACGTCCCAGAAGGTCGCGGGAAATTCGTCGGGCTGGTAGGCGAGGCCGATGTCCTTGCAGCGCTTGACGAAGGCGTCCTTGGCTTCGCCGACCGCGGCGATGCCGGACAGATCGCCTTTGACGTCGGCGGCAAAGACCGGCACGCCGGCTTTGGAAAAGCCTTCCGCCAGCACCTGCAATGTGACGGTCTTGCCGGTGCCGGTCGCGCCGGTCACCAGCCCGTGGCGATTGCCGAATTTGAGGTCGAGCGCTTCGTATTTGCCGCTTTTGCCGACGACGATGGCATCCTCGGGGAGCGTTGCGGCGGCGGCCGACCGTTTGGCCGGTTTTTTTGCTTTCGGCTTGGACGCCATCTGCCTTCTCCTCAATATCTTCGCCTTGACGGGTGCCAACGTTCTGGCGCGCGCTTGCGCACGACCGCTGAGAGGAATTCATAAACGTCCCGGAAAGATGCGACAACCTGCATCCCACCTAGCCGCGCGCCACTAGGCGCGATAAGTCTCGTTGATGACAACCACCAACACCCAAGTCCGCCTCAAGTCGCGACCCGACGGCATTCCGCAGGCCGAACACTTCGAGATCGTCGCGGCGCCGATGCCGGCGCTGCGCGACGGGCAATTCCTGGTGCGCAACGATTTCCTCTCGGTCGAGCCGGCGATGCGCGGCTGGGTTTCCGCGGTTGCCAATTATTCCCAGCCGGTCGGCCTCGGCGAGGTCATGCGCTCCTTCGCCGCAGGCGAGGTGATGGCATCCAAGCATTCGCAATTCGCGGTCGGCGACAAGCTCATGGGCATATTCGGCTGGCAGACTTATTGCGTCGCCGACGCAAGCGCGGTGACGCGCAAGGTCAAGGAGGCGGACCTTCCGCTTTCGCTTTCGCTGGGAATTTTGGGCTTGAACGGCATCACCGCCTATTTCGGCTTGCTTGATATCGGTCGGCCGCGCCCGGGCGACACCGTTGTGGTCTCGACCGCGGCCGGCGCGGTCGGCTCTGCGGTCGGCCAGATCGCCAAGATCGCCGGGTGCCGTACCGTCGGCATTACCGGCGGCGCGACGAAGGCAAAGCTATGCCGCGAGAGCTTCGGCTACGACGCCGCCGTCGACTACAAGGCGAAGGATTTCGACGCGGCGCTCGCCGCAGCGTGCGGGCAGGGCGTCAACGTCTATTTCGACAACACAGCCGGCGCGATCAGCGACGCGGTGCTCGCCAAGCTCGCCATCGGCGCGCGCGTGGTGATCTGTGGCACGGCGTCGGTCGCGAGTTGGAATCCGTGGCCGGTCGGGCCGCGCGTCGAGCGCCATCTGCTGGTCAAGCGCGCGACCATGAGCGGCCTACTGGTTTTCGATTTTGCGCCGCGCTACGAAGAAGCGATTGCGCAACTCGCCGATTGGGTCCGGCAGGGCAAGCTCCACTACCAGGAAGAGATCCAGGACGGCCTCGAGGCCTGCCCCGGCGCTATTGCGCGGCTCTATCGCGGGGAGAATCTCGGCAAGAGCCTGATCCGCTTGCGTGACGGCTAGCGCATGATCCCCAAAAAGTGGGAACCGGTTTTCGGAAAAGATCATGCGCAAGCAAGATGTTAGGAAAGCACGGTGATGCGATCTAAACTGATCGCGTTCTAGCGCCGTTACACCGCCACCTTAGTGAGGAAGCTTTCAACTTCGCTGCGCAAATTGCTGGCGGCGTTTTCCACCAATTCCGACGCGGTCAGCACGGTTTGCGCCGAATGCTGACTGTCGAGGGTCGCGTTGGCGACCTCGCGCAGCACCGCGACGATCAGCTTGGCGCCGTCGGCGGCGCCAGCCATGTTGTGGGAAATCTCACCGGTGGCGGCATCCTGCTGCTGCACCGAGGCGGCGACGGCCGACGTATAGTTGTCGATTTCGCGCATGCGGTTGGTGATCTGTCCGATCGCTTCCACCGCCTTGTCGGTCGAACTCTGCACCGCAAGGATCTGTTTTGAAATATCCTCGGTCGCCTTCTCGGTCTGCACGGCGAGCGACTTCACCTCGGAGGCGACCACCGCGAAGCCGCGGCCGGCTTCGCCGGCGCGCGCCGCCTCGATCGTGGCGTTGAGTGCCAGCAAATTGGTTTGCCCGGCGATGTTGCGAATCAGCTTGACCACGTCGCCGATCTTCTGCGTGACTTTCGCCAGCGCGTCGATGTCCTGATTGGTCGCCCGCGCCTCGACGACCGCGGAGCGTACAACCTCCGCGGTTTGGCCGACTTGCTGTCCGATCTCGGCGATCGAGCTCGACAATTCTTCGGTTGCGGATTCGGCGCTCTCGATATTGGCGGAGGCCTTGTCCGACGTGCGCACCGCGCTTTCGGCACGCTGCGAGGTATGGCCGGATGCGTTGAACAGGCCGGCCGCCGTCGCGCGCATCGCGCCGGCGCTGTCGGCCACGGATTTCAACAGCGTTTCGGCGCGCGTTCGGAATGCGGCAATCGCCTCCTCGATCAAAGTGCGGCGCTCTTCCTTCTGCTGCATGGCTGTGCGCTGCAGTTCGTCCTGCCGGCGCGCGGTGATGTCCTCGTGGGTGCCGATCCAGCCACCGCCTTTCATCGGATGGTTCATGACAAGCAAGAGGCGGCCGTCACTCGATTTCACTTCATGAACGGTTGTGCGGCCTTTGCGCATCTCCGCCACGAACTCCTCGCGATACTTGTCAGGATCGCGCGCGAACGTGCCCCTGGCGACGCGTTTCGCTAGAACTTCGGACAGCGTGGTACCCGGCTTCACGTCGACCGCGGTCAGGCCGTACATCTCGTAGTACTGCGTGTTGCACACGACCAGCCGTTCCGCGGTGTCGAACATGCACAGGCCCTGCGCCATGCTGTTGAGCGCTGAGCGGACATTGTCGTTTTCCCGGTGCAAGTGCCGCGTGAGCACGGCGCTGGTCAGGCTCATGACGAATTGAGCAACGAGTACCGCGATGATGAGCGCGAGAACCGTTTCGGAAACGGCGGGCATGACCGCGACCACCCAACCGGCGGCCAGGAAGGCCAGCGTGCCGAAAACTGCCGCAAACGTGGCCAGCCCGGCGATCGTCACGAGCCACAGGCCACGCCTGCGCATGAGGGCGAAAAGCGCTCTGGTCATGAATATTGAGCCTGCAGCGGCAGTTAGGCAGCGTTCCATATCCTGCCGTTTGCCAGTTAATTGTTGGTTATCAAATCGTATATTGGGCGGCCGGCGGCCCGTCCGCTTGGGGCGAGGGGGGTAGGTCACAGGCCCAGTCGGTCGGCGGTCCGCTATGCCGCTTTCGCATTATGCGCCCGCTTTGACCCGGCTAGTCGCCGGCACCGCCGGGATGTAGGTCTTGCATCCCATGTCCGACCCCGCCGGGGCCCCTGTCGCGGCCTCCAAAGCCCCACCCACGCTGGCCGAACTGTTCCGCGCCTTTGTCGCCGTCTCGCTCTCCGGCTTTGGTGGCGCGCTGCCTTGGGCGCGGCGGATGCTGGTCGACAAGCGGCAATGGATGACGGCGGAGGAATTCAACGAAGCCTTTTCGCTGTCGCAGTTCCTGCCGGGGCCGAACGTAGTCAATTTCTCGGTGGTGTTCGGCCAGCGATTCGGCGGCGCGGCCGGCGCCGCGGTGGCGCTCGCGGGCCTCTTGGGTCCACCTTTGGTGATCGTCACAGTGCTGGCTGCGCTTTATGCGCGCTACGGGGATATCGAAACCTTGGGCCGCATTCTTGCCGGCATCGCTTCGGCTGCCGCCGGTCTGCTCATCGCCATCGTCGCCAAGATGGCGGCGCCGATGTTCCGCAAGCGCTGGGACTTCGGTCCGCCGGTGGCGATCGCGGCTTTCATCGGCGTCGCGCTGATGCAGTGGCCGCTGCCGCTGGTCTTCTTATGTCTCGCGCCGGTCAGCATCGCGCTCGCATGGTTTTGCCGATGAACGACAATCCGCTGACCACGCTTGCCGGCTATTTCGCGCTGCTGTCGCTGTTCGCGGTCGGCGGCGCCAATGCCGCGATCCCGGAAATGCACCGCATCGCGGTCGAGACCATGCACTGGATGAGCGACCGCCAGTTCGCCGACAGCTATGCCATCGCGCAGGTGTCGCCTGGCCCGAATGTCGTCATCGTCACGCTGATCGGCTATCACGTCGCCGGCATTGCCGGCGCGGCAGTGGCGACCGCGGCGATGTGCGGACCGACCTGCCTGCTGGCCTTCGTCGTCGCGCGCACCTGGGACCGCTTCAAAGAAGCGCGTTGGCGCATCGCCATCCAGGCAGGACTGGTGCCGCTGTCGCTCGGGCTGATCGGAGCCAGTGCCTTCGTGCTGGCGCGTGCCTCCGATCACACGGTGGCGGCCGGTCTGATCACCGCGGCGACAACGGCAGTAGCTTTCTTCACGCGCGTCAATCCGCTTTGGGTCTTTGCGGCTGCCGGCATATTTGGGCTTAGCGGCTGGTTGTAGCGGGCGCGGCGGCGACCCGCTTCCGGCGCGGCGTGCTCGTGTGCTAGGAAAACGGGCGTGGGGCAATAAGCAATAATCGTGGGGAGGAACGCCCGATGTTGAGGCGGGATTACCGCGACATGATTGGCGGGTCCCTGCTGATCGTCATCGGGGTCTGGGCCACGGTGCAGGCCTGGTTCGATTATCCACTCGGCAGCGTCAGCCATATGGGCCCGGGCATGTTTCCGGCGGGGGTGGGCGTATTGCTGGCGTTCACCGGCGTGCTGGTGTTTGTGCCGGCGCTGTTCAGGGTCGGGCCGGCGCTGGCGAAGGTGGACTTCCGCGCCTTTTTCTTCGTCTTGTTGTCACTGGTGCTGTTTGCAATCACGGTCGATACGTTTGGGCTGATCCCGGCAACCGCAGTGCTCACTGTCGCGGCGGTGCTGGCCGATAACAAGCTCGGCGTTATTGCAACCGTGTTGCTGGCCGTGGTGCTAGCGACGATCGCTATTTTGATCTTCCAAGTCGGGCTCGGCATTGCGCTCGAGCCTTTCAAGTGGCCGCTATGACGGCCTACCTCGGCGGACTCATCGATAATCTTGCGCTTGGGCTGTCGACGGCTCTGTCGCCGACCAATCTGTACTACTGCTTCATCGGCGTGGTGCTGGGAAAGTTCGTCGGTGTGATGCCCGGCATCGGCGCGCTGGTGGCGATGTCGCTTCTTTTGCCGATCACCTTCCATCTGCATCACACCGCGGCCATCGTCATGCTGGCCGGCATCTATTACGGCTCGACTTATGGCGGATCGGTCGCTTCGATCCTGCTCAATCTGCCGGGCACGCCGACGACAGCGGTCACGTGCCTGGAAGGTTATCCGATGTCGCAGCAGGGGCGCTCGGGCGTCGCGCTGTTCATGACCACGGTCGCGTCGTTCTTCGGCGCCAGCGTCGGCATCATCTTGATGACGCTGTTCTCGCCGCTGATCGTCGAGTATTCCTTGAGCTTCGGCCCGGCGGAATATTTCGCCATGATGTTGCTCGGGCTGGTGGCCGCGTCAACAGTCGCGACCGGGTCGCCGGCCAAGGGCATTGCCATGGTGCTGCTCGGCATTCTGCTCGGGCTGGTCGGCTCGGATATCGAGACCGGGCGAGCGCTTCGCCTTCGGCTGTCACGGAATTGTTCGACGGCGTTCCGCTGGTCGCGTCGCCATGGGTCTGTTCGGTGTAGCCGAGGTGATCTACAGCATCCGCGTCAACAAGCCCGGCATGCTCAATCGCAAGAGCATCACCTTCCGCTCGATGGTGCCGACCCGCGACGACATCCGACGCTCATGGTATGCCGATGCTGCGCGGAACCGGCATCGGCTCTTTCTTCGGCGCCTTGCCCGGCACCGGCGGCGTGGTCGCTTCGTTCATCGCCTATGCGGTCGAGAAGAAATCGCCAAGGAGCCGTCGCGATTCGGCAAGGGTGCCATCGAGGGGATTATGGGACCGGAATCGGCCAACAATGCCGCCGACCAGACCGCATTCATCCCCACCATGACGCTGGGCATCCCGGGGAACGTCATGATGGCGCTAATGATCGGCGCGCTCACAATTCACGGCATCGTGCCGGGTCCGCAACTGATGACGAAGGAACCGGAACTGTTCTGGGGCGTGCTGATGAGCTTCTGGGTCGGCAACCTGATGCTGCTGTTTCTGAGCATCCCGTTGATCGGCGTGTGGATCAGACTCTTGATGATCCCTTATGCGCTGCTGTATCCGGCCATCCTGCTGTTCGTCGGCATCGGTGTCTACAGCGTCAGCAACAGCACGGTCGACGTGATCATGGTAGTGCTGCTCGGCGGCGCCGGTTACATCATGCGGCTATTGGATTTCCAGCCGGCGCCGCTCATTCTCGGCTTCGTGCTCGGGCCGCTGATGGAGGAAAACTTCCGCCGCACCATGCTGATCGCGCGCGGCGACTTCCTGGTGTTTTTCGAGCGGCCGATCAGCGGCACGCTGATGGTGCTGACGATCGGCATGTTGCTCTACGCGCTGTGGAGTACGATGCGGCCGCCGCGGCGGCAGCAGCGCGAGAGTGAGGTTTGATCCGCCGATGCGACCGCGATCGCCGGCGGCCTAGCGATCACTGCATGACGCCGGAAACGACCAGCGCGATGCCGATGGCGAGGGCGGTCACGATCAGGATCGGGATCAGCCAATCGAAGACGTTTTTGGCGACGAGCGGATTAATGTGGCCGTCGCGCGGCCGGCAGTACCAAAGGCCGCCGACGCCGGCGCCGGTGACGATCACACCCGAAATGACGGAGAACATGGGAAAGCCCTCGCTTCATTGTGCAACGAGGATCTTCTAAACTCGGTGGCGCGCCCGGCGCGTTAAGTCTGGCGCCGGCGCCGTATAATTGCTGTAAAACGATTGGGCTGGTGTGTCCGCCGCGTCAGCGGAATTGACAAAAGCGAGCTGTCATCAAACAAAACCGAAAGCGATCGCGCCCATACCAATGGCGATTACGATGACCAACGCGATCGGGATCGCGCGATCGAGAAAATCACCGACCTTGCTCCACCACTGCCCGAACGATTTTTCGCCGACGCGCGCCGCCATCTCGGAGACCACGGCCATCATAAGAAAACCCTCGCTCTTACCGAACGAGGGTTGTTCTAGACGGGTCAGCGCGGGCGCAACGTAAAGCTTATGCGCCGCAGTGTAGCTTTCCGATAAAATCTCAGCCGGCGCCGGCGATCGACAGCGTGCCGGCGAGCAAAATGACGGCGAGCACGCTGAAAATAGTGATGTTGACGTCCCACAATTTGGCGACGACGGGCACCGGCGCCTTGAACGGCAAGTAGCCGTTATTGTCATAAGCCGCCCCGCCATAGATCGGCATGGCTAACAGCGCGACGAAGAACGCGGCGTAGATGATCGTCGCCATGGCGGCGACCAGATAGAGCCGCTCGATGGCCAGGGGCCCGGGCCACCAGATCAGCGCCAGCGCCAGGAGACCGAAGCCGGCATAGCTCGATATTTGCCAGACCACGTGGAAGCGTGCGTGCGGCGTCCATTGCGGATTGGTCGCGTGGGTTTTGTTGAAGTCGGCGAGAATGGTGGCGAAAGCGTAGCCGGCGGTCGCCAGCGTCAACAGGATGCGGGCGATGAGATTGCTGTCGAAGGCGATGTGCATGGTATTTCCCCTCTCGAACGGATGGCAGGTTACGGGTTCAGGAATTAACGGCAAGGGTGCCGGCGACGATCTCGCCGACGGAGCGGTTGACGACGCCAGAAAGGTAGGGCCGCACATTCTCGGCAAACCACGGCGCGGCGACGCTGCGCGAGACGTCGTCGAGCGCCGCGCGGCTTGCGAAAAGGACGAGGATGATTGCCGCGTCGTCGCCGACGCGAATCATGCTCAGCCCGCGAAAATCCGGGTGATCGACCAATTTATTGAAAGCGTCGATCTTTTGGGCGAGCGCGCTCCAGTCGGTGTCGGGCTTGATCGGCAGATGGTTGATGACGGCGTGCATGGTACCTCCCCACAAAGTTGGTTTGTCTATTCGTCGGTGGCAGTTTCGGACGGTCGCTTGTGTGCCTTCTGCAGTAAGGCGATGTAGGTCTTGAGCTCGCTGCGGCTGAATTGCGCGAATTGCGCGCGGTTCAACTTCAGCAGCGGCTGGTGCGACTGCTCGACCAGGTCCCAACCCTTGTCGGTCAAGGTGGCGAGCACGGTGCGCTGATTGTCCTTGGGCCGGTGGCGTTCGATTAGGCCGGCAGCGGCCAGGCGGTCGAGCAGGCGGGTGACGTCCGGCATGCGCTGCAGCAGGCGCGCCTCTATGGCGCCGCGAGACAAGCCTTTACGCTCGGGGTCGCGCACATAAAGAATGCGCAGCACATTGAACTGGTGGAGCGTGATCCCCCAGCCGCGGAAGAATTCGTCGACTTCCATGCTGAGCACGGCGCCGAGGCGGGCGGTCAGCACGGCGGCGTCGCTCTCCGGCGTGGAGCCGCCGTCGAGGGCGGTCTGCGAGCGCTTTTTCATGGCGGTAAGGATGGCAGGGCAAAGACGTGTTGTCAACAACTATTGTTTATAACAAGTTTTGTTTGTAACAAATAAGCAAATCTGGCCGCCGGAAAAGCGGGGGGCGGGGCGAGGCCGTCAGCCATGGGACATGTTGATAGGGGCGGCCGCGCCGTTGCCGCGGCGGGCAATCTTGCCCATCTTCCGACTCAGGTAAGAGCATCGCATGCGCCAGTATCTCGATCTGATGGAACACATTCTCCGCGACGGCGCGGAGAAGCGCGACCGCACCGGCACCGGCACGCGATCGGTGTTCGGCCATCAGATGCGGTTCGACCTCGCCGCCGGCTTCCCGCTTGTCACCACCAAGAAGCTGCACGTCAAATCGATCGTGCACGAATTGCTGTGGTTCCTGGCCGGCGACACCAACGTCAAATATCTGCAAGAGCACGGCGTGCGCATCTGGGATGAATGGGCCGACGAGCGCGGCGATCTCGGCCCGGTCTACGGCCAGCAGTGGCGCTCCTGGCCGGCGCAGGACGGCAAGACCATCGATCAGATCAGCCACGTGATCGACATGATCAAGCGCAATCCGGATTCGCGCCGGCTGATCGTCA
This sequence comes from uncultured Alphaproteobacteria bacterium, assembly GCA_963810255.1. GTDB lineage: Bacteria > Pseudomonadota > Alphaproteobacteria > Rhizobiales > Xanthobacteraceae > Pseudolabrys. The sequence continues at coordinate 485,193 of CAWEMT010000004.1, forward strand.
CCGCCTGGAACCCGGCCGACGTCGACAAGATGGCGCTGCCGCCGTGCCACTGCCTGTTCCAGTTCTATGTCGCGGAAGGCCGATTGTCGTGCCAGCTCTATCAGCGTTCGGCCGACGTCTTCCTTGGCGTGCCGTTCAACATCGCCTCCTACGCCTTGCTGACGCTGATGGTGGCGCAGGTGACGGGCTACAAAGCCGGCGAGTTCATCCACACCTTCGGCGACGCGCATCTTTATTTGAATCATCTGGAGCAGGCGCAGCTGCAATTGTCGCGCGCGCCACGCACTCTGCCGACCATGCGGCTTAATCCGGCGGTCAAGGATATCTTCGGCTTCCGCTACGAGGATTTCACCGTCGATGGCTACGACGCGCATCCGCACATCAAAGCAGCGGTGGCGGTGTGAAGGCGGTGTTCGCTATTCCACCGTCATGCCCGGCCAACCGGGTCCGGCCTTTGGCCGGCCCGGCTATAAACTTGTGCCGGGCATCTACGTCTTTCTTTTTTGGTGCATGCAAGGCGTGGATGGCCGGGACAAGCCCGGCCATGACAAAAGAGAGGACGGCGGTGTGAGCCTTGCGATCCGTGCGGCGCGGCCGGCCGACAGCGCGTTGATCTTCGCGCTGGTGCGCGAGCTCGCCGACTACGAGAAACTTTCCGCCGAGGTCGAAGCCACGGAACAGCAGATTGCCGCCGCGCTGTTTGACGAGCCGTCGCGCATTTCCTGCGATATCGCGGAATGGGACGGCGCGCCGGCGGGCTTCGCCGTCTGGTTCCTGAATTTCTCGACCTTTCGCGGCCGGCCGGGCCTCTATCTCGAGGATATTTTCGTGCGGCCCACGTTTCGCCAGCGCGGTATCGGCAAGGCGCTGCTCAAGCGGCTGGCGCAGCGTTGTAGCGAACAAGGCTATGCGCGGTTCGAATGGGCGGTGCTCGACTGGAACGCGCCGGCGATTGCCTTCTACAAATCGCTCGGCGCACAGGTGCTGGATGAATGGCGCATCTGCCGGCTCAGCGGAGCCGCGCTGCAAAGTTTCGCGGGCGAGGGGACTGCGCGATGAAGATCGTCATTGTCGCCGCGGTCGCCGAGAACAATGTCATCGGTAAAGACGGGCAATTGCCGTGGAAAATCCGCACCGATCTCCGGCATTTCCGCGCGCTTACACTGGACAAGCCGGTGATCATGGGGCGCAAGACTTTTCAGTCGATTGGCAAGCCGCTCGACCGCCGCACCAATATCGTCATCTCCCGAGATCCGGAGTTTTCCGCCGAGGGCGTCGAAAAAGCGCCGAACCTGAAGGCCGCGCTCGCCATCGCGCGCAAGGACGCCGAGCGGCGCCGCACCGACGAGATCATGATCATCGGCGGCAGCGCGGTCTTTGCCGAAGCCATGCCACAGGCCGACCGCCTGGAGATCACGCGGGTGCACGCAAGCCCCGAGGGCGATGTCTATTTCCCGCCGATCGATGCGAAAATGTGGCGCGAGCAAAAGCGCGAGGAGCGCGAGGCTGGGCAGCAGGACGATGCCGACTTCACGATGGCGACCTATGTCAGGCGCTAATCGCGCGGGCGATGGTTGCGGCCGCTAGCCGGCGCCATAAAAAAGCCCGGCAGATTGCCGGGCCTTCGTAGCGCAAGCAAATCGATCAAGAAGTCGAATAGCCTACTTCTGCTGCCCGCCCGGCTTGGCGGCCGGCTTATCGCCTTGAGTTTGTTGCTGCGGGGCGGGGCTGGCAGTGCCTGGCACGGGGGTCTTCGGGGTTTCATTGGAGCCGCCTTGCGGATTGGACATTGAAAATCCCTTCTAAAATTACCGGAAAAATATTTTTCAGGTACTTTGAACAGCTGGCGCCTGTTTCTTGAATAACAAAAGCAAGCGGAAATCTTATTTTTATTTTGCCCAATTTTTATTTCGCCCAAGCGACGGCGCGTAACGGCCTATGTCGGCTCGCCGTCTCGAACTATTTCTCCGGCAGGACCACCGGCGTATAGTTGCGTTCGGCCGCGTCAAACACCGCGACTTGAATCACCGGGTAGGATTGCTTGAGCTTCAGGCCCGCGGTCATGGCGTCGTCGGAGGTATCGAATCTTGTTTTAAATTTGCCGTCGACCGCCAAGACATAACCGTCGTTCGGCATGATGTCCGCGCGCGGATTTTTTGGTCTCTCCGCCTTCTCTGCTTTGGCGCTCTTTTCCGGCATTTCGATCTTTTCTGACTTTTCTATCTTTTCGACCTTCTCGATCTTGTCTGTCTTGCTGCTCATGGCGTTCCTTTGTTGGGTCTTTGGTTTGACTGCGGCGCGTGGCGCGCGGCGCTGCACTGGGCGTTTCATTACGTCGCCGCCCCGCTGGTCGGATGACCAATCGGACGCGCGGCCGCGTCCTGAACGTCGCCGGCATCGGTCGTGTGCAGGGTCTGCGCATGGTGGTCGGCAAGCCATTGCTCATTATCCGCGAGCATGACGAAGCTGCGTTCGCGCCGCTCAAACTCGCGCGCGTCGTCTTGGTCGGTAGCCGTCTTTGCCATTTGTTTGTATTCGGCCGCTTTCGCGCGAAAGTGTTCGGGCGTGAACATTGCAGGGCTTTCGGTAAGAGGACGCCGTCGTTGCCGAATCTGGCGACAGGCGGGTACCACACATATAGGCATTGCGGGCCGCTTTAACGAGAGGCGCCTTAATATCAAGTATATCCGCGCGTTATTCCTCGACTTTGGGCGCAACTGGGCGCAAGGTTGATGGTGCCGAAGCGCTCTGCGAGCGCTGCGTCCCAAGCTGTAAAACCGACTTCAACTGCCGCCTTCGCCGGTATCGCGACGGCGCGGCTTCGGGATTTTGGCAGGAGATTTGCATGCTGTCTCGGCCCGCCGATCCAAAACGTATCGACGTCAGTTCGGCTGCGGAAATGCGGCATTGGGCGCGGGAAATCGGCCGGCCCGCGGACAAACTGACCGAGGCGGTCAAAGCGGTTGGACCTTTGGTGGCGGACGTGCGGGACCATTTGCGAAAACGTGCGCTCTACGGAAAACCGCGATGATGCGGACCACGCGCAGCACACTCACATTCACCCGCGCCTTCAGACTGGATAGCGGCGGACGTTTGTTTCCGGCTGGCGACCATGAACTGGTGATGGATGAGGAATTGCTTGAGGGGCTTTCGTTCCCGGCCTATCGCCGCGTTGCGACCTGGATCCTGACGCCGGCAGTCAATTCCAACAACCCGACCGAAATGATCGTGATTGATCCGGTCGAGCTTGCGGCCGCGCATGCACACGATCTGGCGTGCGCGGAGTTTGAGCATACCGCGACCCCAATAGCGAAAATCGGGTGAATCGCTAAGCCTGGTCGAGGCCTTCGATGCCGACCAAGAGCGCCAGATCGCTGATCGCGACGTCGAAGATGACATAAGCCGTCATTGGTGCCTCGCAGTTTGTTACTGGAGACGATTTCAGCGCAGAAGGAGGGGCCTATCGGCCGTACCTGACGCGTTGTCGCAAGGCCGCATACGCCGCGCGTTGGCAGTGGCAGATGCACGCCGGCGACATATTTAAGGCGCTGAAAGGCGAAAAAGCGCGGCATGAGAGCGCGTTGTAACGTGCCGCCACGTCCCCTATAACCCCCTCCAACAAAGGCTTGCCGGCCCTGAAAGCCCGGCGCCGGGAGATCTACGACAATGCCATGGACCAATCAGGGCGGCGGCGGCGGTGGCGGCCCTTGGGGCTCGGGCGGCAAGGGCCCTTGGGGCTCCGGACCGCATTCGGCGGGGCCTACGCCTCCCGATCTGGAGGAAATCCTTCGCCGCGGCCAGGATAAATTGCGGCGCTTTCTGCCGGGCGGCAATTTGGGCGGCAAGGGTTTCGCGTTGCTTGCGCTGGCGGCCATCGCGTTGTGGGGCTTTTCCGGCTTCTTCCGGGTGGAGCCGGACGAACTCGGCGTGGTGCTGCGCTTCGGCAAGGACGTGCGCGAGGTGCAGCCCGGACTTAATTACCACCTGCCTTATCCGATCGAGACCGCGCTCACGCCCAAGGCGCTGCGCGTCAACAAGATCGATATCGGCACGCGCGATATCGATACCGGGCGCGGCGCCAGCACCACGCGCGATGTGCCGCAAGAAAGCCTAATGCTGACCGGCGACGAGAACATCGTCGATGTCAACTTCTCGGTATTCTGGAAAGTGAAGCCGACCGGCGTCGGCGAATATCTGTTCAACATCCAGAATCCGGAGGGCACGGTGAAGGCGGTGGCCGAGAGCGCCATGCGCGAGGTGGTCGGCCGCGCCGACATCGGGCCGCTCCTGTCGACCGCGCGGCAGACCACCGAGGTCGCCGTGCACGACCTGATGCAGAAGACGCTCGACCACTATAAGGCCGGCATCCTGATCCAGCAGGTGCAGTTGCAGAAGGTCGATCCGCCGGCGCAGGTGATCGACGCCTTCCGCGACGTGCAGGCCGCGCGCATCGATCAGGACCGCTCGGTGAACGAAGCGCAGACCTACGCTAACCAGGTAATCCCGCAAGCGCGCGGCAATGTCGCCAAGATCACCCAGGCGGCCGAAGCCTATCGCCAGCAGACGGTGGCGCAGGCCACCGGCCAGACCTCGCGTTTCACCCAGATTTACGAGCAATATAAGAAAGCGCCCGACGTTACCCGCGAGCGCATGTATCTGGAGACCATGGAGCGCGTGCTCGGCGGCACCGACAAGATCATCCTGGATTCCAGCCAGGGCGGCACCGGCGTGGTGCCCTATCTGCCGCTCAAGGAGCTCTCGCCAACATCGCCAAGCAGCCATTCGCGCGCGGGAGGCCAGCCATGAGGGTCAATTTCATCGGCGGCGTCTTCGCCGTCCTCCTCGTCGCCGCGCTGATCGTCGGCTATTCGGCGCTATTTACTGTCTATCAGACGCAGCAGGCGCTGGTCGTGCGCCTGGGCAAAGTCGTGCGCGTGGTGGATGATCCCGGCCTTCACGTCAAACTGCCCTTCGTCGACAACGTGATCGCCATCGACAAGCGCATCCTCGACCTGGAGGCGCCGGCGCAGGAAATCATCGCCTCGGATCAGAAGCGGTTGGTGGTGGACGCCTTCGCGCGTTACCGCATAAAGGACCCGCTGCGCTTCTACCAGACGCTCGGCTCGAAAACCGCAGCCGACTCGCAGCTCAACATCCTGCTCAATTCGGCACTGCGGCGCGTGCTCGGCGAAGCCACCTTCATTCACGTTGTGCGCGACCAGCGCGCCGAACTGATGTCGCGCATCCGCGGTCTGATCGACCATGAGGCGGCAAATTACGGCATCGAGGTGGTGGACGCGCGCATCCGACGCGCCGACCTGCCGGAACAAAACAGCCAAGCGGTTTACAAACGCATGCAGACCGCGCGCCAGCGCGAGGCGGCCGAGTACCGCGCTCAAGGCCTGCAGCAGGCCCAGGAAATCCGCTCGCGCGCCGATCGCGAGGTGACCGTTTTAGTGGCCGACGCGACCTCCAAGTCCGAACAGATCCGCGGCGAGGGTGACGCCAAGCGCAACCAGATTTTCGCCGATGCGTTCAACAAGGACCCGGACTTCTTTGCCTTTTACCGCTCGATGCAGGCCTACGAGGCCGGTTTGAAGAGCGGCGATACCCGCATGGTGTTGAAACCGGACAGCAACTTCTTCCGCTACTTCAACAACCCGTCCGGCAAGCCGCCGGTCGGCAGGGAGCAGCCGGCTATATCATCGGCGCTACCTGCGGCGCGGAGTCCTTCGCCGGTAACCGGCGCCGCGCCGTCCCGCTGACGGCGCGCCTTAGCCCGGCATGTCGGACTTTTTGGCCGCGCTCGGACTGGTCTTTGTGATCGAGGGGCTGGTCTTTGCGGCCTTTCCCGGACCTGCCAAGCGGGCGATGCACAGCGTGCTCGACACGCCGGATACCTCCCTGCGCGGAATCGGCATCGCCTCGGCCGTCATCGGCCTGATCCTGGTCTGGCTGGTGCGTGGCTGAACGGATGCAATTTTGCACGAATCGCGCTCTCATGGTGGTGATGAGCGGCTGCCCTTGAATCGCCTTGAAATCGGCGCCACTTTGTTCGCACCCCATTCCCAGGAGAACGGACGCCCATGGGCGCTCAACGCAACCGCCTGACGCAGCATCTCGGCCGCGCCGGCCTGAAGATTTTCTTTGCCGCAGCAATCCTTTGGCCGACGTTGCCCGCCGCGGCGCGCGGGCCCGAAAACATCGCCGACGTGGCCGAGCAGGTCATCGACGCCGTGGTCAACGTCTCGACCAAGCAGTCGGTGGATATACGCAGCGGAGCGATGCCGCAGCTGCCGCCCGGCTCGCCGTTCGAGGAATTCTTCGAGGAGTTCTTCAAGAACCGGCGCGGCAAGAACGGGCCGAATGGCGGGCCGCCGACACCGCGCCGGGTCAATTCGCTCGGTTCCGGCTTCATCATCGATCCCTCGGGCCTGGTGGTCACCAACAATCACGTCATTGCCGACGCCGACGAGGTCAACGTCATCCTCAATGACGGCACCACGCTGAAAGCGGACATTATCGGCCGCGACACCAAGACCGATCTCGCGCTGCTCAAGGTCAAGCCGACCAAGCCGCTCAAGGCGGTAAAGTTCGGCGACAGCGACAAATTGCGGCTGGGCGAATGGGTGATTGCCATCGGCAATCCGTTCAGCCTCGGCGGCACCGTGACGGCCGGCATCGTCTCGGCGCGCAACCGCGACATCCAGTCCGGACCTTACGACAACTACATTCAGACCGACGCCGCCATCAATCGCGGCAACTCGGGCGGGCCGCTGTTTAACCTCAGCGGCGAAGTGGTCGGGGTCAACACCGCCATCATCTCGCCGTCGGGCGGCTCGATCGGCATCGGCTTTGCCGTGCCGTCGAAAACCGTGGTGCCGGTGATCGACCAGTTGCGCGAGTTCAAGGAAGTGCGGCGCGGCTGGCTCGGCGTGCGCATCCAGCAGGTGACCGACGAAATCGCGGAAAGCCTCAGCGTCAAGCCGCCGCGCGGCGCGCTGATCGCCGGCGTCGACGACAAGGGTCCGGCCAAGCCTGCCGGCATCGAGGCGGGCGACGTCATCGTCAAGTTCGACGGCCAGGACATCAAGGAGATGCGCGATCTGCCGCGTATCGTCGCCGACACGCCGGTCGGCAAGAGTGTCGCGGTGACGATCATCCGCAAGGGCAAGGAAGAGACAAAGACCGTCAAGCTCGGCCGCCTCGAGGACCAGAAAGAGGCGGCGTTGACGCCGAAGAAGGACGATGACGCCGTCGAGGCCAAGCCGGCGGTGAAAAAGGCACTCGGCCTCGATCTCGCCAATCTCACCGACGCGTTGCGCAAGCAGCACAAGATCAAGGACAAGGTGAAAGGCGTGCTGATCACCGCCGTCGATCCGGATTCGCCGGCGGCGGAAAAGCATCTGCAGCCCGGCATGGTGATTGCCGAAGTGCAGCAGCAGACGGTCAAGACCGCCGCCGAATTGCAGGCGCGTGTCGATAAGCTCAAGAAGGACGGTAAGAAGGCGGTGGTGCTGCTGGTGGTGTCGCCCGACGGCGACCCGAGCTTCGTGGCGCTGAGCTTGCAGTAATAGTTGAAAGCCGCGCTTGTTGCTGACGCTGTCATGCCCCGCGAACGCGGGGTCATCCGACGGAACGCGGCTTGCAACCGGAATTCTGTCTGTTGCAGTGGGCTGACATGCCAAGCGCTTTCGGCGGCGGAGGCCGACGCGAATGCCAACCGAAGAGCTGGCCGTAGCAGCACGCATCAATTAAGACACTGCCAAGGCTGCCGATAACGCCGGTAGAAAAGGCGAGGCCCTCGACGCGCGTTGCGGAAACGCAGGCCGGCGGTTTCTAAAGCGTTGCCGGTCATCACCGTCATGAGGCTCACAAATGATCAGGATAACAATGTGCAAGCTATCCAGCCTCGCAGTTGGGTTACGGGGATCGCGTTACAAGAGGCCGGCATTAATGCTGCTTGGCTGCCTGTTGGCCCTGAGTATCGCCGCGGAAGCGTCTGCACAGAAAATTTACGGGATCGACGACGCGCGATACGTCACTTCATCGCGCGACCCCGCGGTGATCGGGTATGTCATTTGCCTGCAAGATGCGGTGAGCGCGACGCCGCGCGGGATCAGCATGGAGGATGCTCTGGCCGGTGCGGTGAGCAGTTGCCAGCGCTGGGCGCGCCGGTTGCCGAATACGCGCGGTGAGCCGGACGCAGGAGAAATTCTGCAGTCGATCCGGGAATGCGGTTTTCGGCCGGGCGACGCCAGTCCGGATGCCGGCTGCGGTCGGCAGGCAAACACGGGCGGAAACCGCGGCCCGGGCTCGCCGGCGCCGGGGGCTGGCGCCGAGCAGATCGTTCTGACGCCGACAGTCATTCCCCTCGGCCAGAACATCGAGGGGATCGCTTTTGACGGCAATTGGCTGTGGGCGGCGGAGAGCGGCCAGCGCACGATTGCCAGAATCGATTTGACCAGAGGCACTGCGGTCGAACGCATAAAGGTCGGCCGGTTGCCCGTTGACATGGCCTCGACCGGCGACGGCGATGTCTTCGCGCTGGTTCAGACCGACAACGCCATCTGGCGGCAGAGGGCGGGGCGAGGATCGGTGTTCGCTCATGTACCCGATTGCCCAAACGGCATGATCGCCCATCGGGGAAACCTTTGGGTGCTGAACCAGCCGACGTGCACGTCGGAACACAGCCGCGTCTCGCGGGTCGACGCGCGGAGCGGCCGCCAGGTCCAGTCGTCCGAATTGGGCGAGTGGGGTCAGGCGCTGACCGCTCTGGGGCACCAGATCTGGGTCGCCCATGCGCGAGGCGTCGCTTTGACCGCTGTTGACGAGGATTCGCTGCGTGTCTTTCACGTCGAGGTCCGCAGCGCGTCGTTGTGGGCCATCACGGCCAACCCCAGCAACGTCTATGCCGGCGGCCGGATCGATGGAACCAGCGATGACGGCCTCGTCGTTAAGATCGATCCGGCGACCCGGACCGAGGTCGCGCGGGCGCGCGTATCGCAACGTGTCACCAGCCTGGTCGGCGACGACGAGAATATCGTCGCCATCGGCGACAAAGGGACGATCTGGGTGTTGTCGGCGCAAAACCTCACGCTGCGCCGGACGATCACGTTAAGCACGGGAGCCTTCTCGCCTCGAGCGATGAAAATCGTTCAGGACAATCTTCTCGTCACGGCCACCACGTTCCGCGGGGAAAACGGTGCGGTCTTCGTGCTGCGCAACTGGTGGCCGGCAGTGGCGGCGGTTCCTCAGAATTCCGCGCCCAACCGCCTCGCCGGCCCGAGCTTCGATTGTGCCACGGCGCGATCCGCCGCCGAGCAGGTGATCTGCGCCAACGGCCAACTGGCCGCGCTCGATCGCGCGCTGAATAAAGGTTACAACATAGCCCTCGGCAATATCACCTCGCCGGCGGTGGGGGGCAGCGTCGCCGACGTGCTCGCGTTCAAGCGGGAGCAGCGCGCGTGGTTGCAGATGCGAGATAAGTGCCGCGACGATGAGGCTTGCTTGTTTGCGGCCTACCAAGCGCGGCTGAAGGTTCTCGATAAGCTCAATGAACCCGAATAATCGCGCCGCGGGCAATCATCATCGTTGTGATTCAACGGCGGTATAGTCATGAAACTCACGCACTATTCCCGATCTCGGTCCGGCCCGCCGAGCATTGCTCAATCCAGCACGTGACTAACCATGCCGTCGGCGAGCTTGGGCTCGAACCAGGTGGACTTCGGCGGCATGATGTGGCCTGCATCGGCCACCGCCATGAGGTCGTGCATCTGCGTCGGGTAGAGCGCGAAGGCGACCGCCATTTCCCCTGACGTCACGCGCGCTTCGAGGCCGGCAAGGCCGCGGGCGCCGCCGATGAAATCGATGCGCTTGTCGGTACGCGGGTCCTTGATGCCGAGCAGCGGTTCGATGACGTTGCGCGTCAGCACGGTGATCGGCAGCCGGCCGATCGGATCGGTGGGCACCAGATCGGGCCGCACCCTCAGCCGGTACCAGCTGCCGTCGAAAAACATTCCGTATTCGTTTGAGGAGGTCGGGCGCACCGGCGTATCCGACGCGATAACCTCGAATCCTTTGCGTAGCTCGGCAAGAAACTGTTCCGCGCTGTGGCCGTTGAGGTCCTTCACCACGCGATTGTAGTCGAGGATGGTCATTTCGCGTTCGGGGAAGATCACCGACAGGAAGTATTGATGCGAGCCGTCGCCTTTTCGCGCCATGGCGACGCGCGCGGCCGCCGCCGAGCGGTGATGGCCGTCGGCGATATAGATCGCGGGCAGCGCGTCGAAGGCGCGGGTGAGCTTGTCGATCGTAGCGGCGTCCGCGACCACCCAGAGCTGGTGACGCACGCCATCATCGGCGGTGACGTCGACATCGGGCTTGCCGTCGGCGGCTTGCGCCAGCAGAGCTTCGATTGCCGGCGTGTTCGGATAGCCGATCATCACTGGGCCGGTCTGGGCGTTGAGCGCCTCGATCTGGCGCACGCGGTCGTCTTCCTTCACCGGCGTGGTCAGTTCGTGCTTGCGGATGCGGTTTGAGGCGTAATCGGCGAGCGAGGCGACGCAGGCGAGCCCGGTCTGCACGCGGTCGCGCCAAGTCAGCCGGTAGACGTAGTAGCAGGGTCTGTCGTCGCGAATCAGCACGCCGTCGGCGATCATGCGTTTGAGATTCTCAGCCGCCTTGGCATAAACCGCTTTGTCGTAAGGATCGGTCGCCGGATCGAGGTCGATCTCCGGTTTGGAGACGTGCAAAAAGCTCCACGGCTTGCCCTTGGCGCGCTCGCGTGCCTCCGCGCTGGATAGCACGTCATAGGGTGGCGCCAGCACGTCGGCGGCGCGGCCAGGCGCCGGACGCAAGGCGCGAAAGGGCTTAATCAACGACAATTCCATCTCCCGCGCCGGATGAGTTCTCGTCCCGCCGATGCTATAGGGTCGCAACCAAGGCGGCACGATGACAACGAAGGTGGTGCTTATTGCAGGCCAGACGGCGAGCGGCAAGTCGGCGCTTGCGCTTGCCTTGGCCGAAAAGCTCGGCGGCACGGTCGTCAACGCCAACTCGATGCAGGTCTACCGCGATCTGCGCGTCATCACCGCGCGTCCGACGCCGGCGGAAGAAGCACGCGTACCGCACCGGCTCTACGGCCATGTCGATGCGGCGGTCAATTATTCCACGGGGCAGTGGTTGCGCGATGTCACCGTCGTGCTCGGCGAGATCGCAGCGCAAGGCCGCGTGCCGATCCTGGTCGGCGGCACCGGGCTTTATTTCAAAGCGCTCACGGCGGGACTGGCGGCGGTGCCGCCAGTGCCGGCCGAAATCCGCGAGCGGGTGCGCGCGCGGCTGCGCAGCGAAGGCGCGCCGGCATTGCACGCTGAACTCATGAAGCGCGACGCGCCAACCGCGCAGCGGCTGATGATCAACGATCGTTCGCGCATTGCGCGTGCACTGGAGGTGATCGAGGCGACGGGGCGCGCACTCTCGGACTGGCACCGCGAGGGCATGCCGCCGCTGATCGATGCCAGCCGCGCGGCCAAGGTGTTTCTGACCTGCGAGCGCGCCGTGCTGGTGCGCCGGATCGAAGCGCGCTTTGCGGCAATGCTCGATGCCGGCGCGCTGGAGGAGGTGAGGGCACTCGCCGCGCGCGAGCTCGATCCTTTGCTGCCGGCGATGAAGGCTCACGGTGTGCCTTGGTTGATGAAGCACTTCATCGGCGAGATCACGTTAGACGAGGCGGCCACCGGCGCGGTCATGGACACCCGCCGCTATGCGAAACGCCAGCTCACTTGGTTTCGCAATCAGATGAACGATTGGCCTTGGGCCGCGGCGGCCGACGCTGAGAAAGCCCTCGAAAAGCCGCTTGCGAAGGAGTAAACTGACGTCGCGGCCGCAAAATCCGCTTGACCGGCGGTTGGGACGCAATTATAAACCGCGCAATGAAAGTTCGGGTGGATACCATGTCACGCAATATTATTACCGTAGTAGAGGTTCGGACGCGACCCAAGCGGCCCTAGGGGGCTCGCATGGAAGCGTCCGAACATGGCCCTTTACGGGCCTTTTTTATTGCGTGTGCATGATCCCGAAAAGTGGAAACCGGTTATCGGAAAAGATCATGCGCAAGGCGAAATGAGCGGGCGGCAAACGAAACAGCAAGATGAATGCGGTAAGCGGGTAGACGAAAAAGGACGACGACCATGACACGGGAAATGACCGGCGCCGAAATGGTGATCGAGGCGCTCGCCGACCAAGGCGTGAAGCATCTGTTCGGCTATCCGGGCGGCGCGGTGCTGCCGATCTATGACGCGATCTTCGCGCAGGACAAGGTCAAACACGTGCTCGTCCGTCATGAACAGGGCGCCGCGCATGCCGCGGAAGGCTACGCGCGCTCGACCGGCAAGGTCGGCTGCATGCTGGTGACGTCAGGACCGGGCGCCACCAATGCGGTGACCGGTTTGACCGATGCGCTCTGCGACTCGATCCCGATCGTCTGCATCACCGGGCAGGTGCCGACGCACTTGATCGGCAATGACGCCTTCCAGGAATGCGACACCGTCGGCATCACCCGGCCGTGCACCAAGCACAATTATCTGGTCAAGCGCATCGAGGACCTGCCGCGCGTGCTGCACGAGGCGTTTCACATCGCGGCAAGCGGCAGGCCGGGTCCGGTGGTGGTCGACATCCCGAAGGACATCCAGTTCGCCACGGGCGTCTATTCGAAGCCGAAGGATTTTCCGCACACCGGCTACAAGCCGAAGGTCAAAGGCGACATCGAGAAGATCAAGCAGGCGGTCGAACTGATGGCGCATGCCAAGCGGCCGCTGTTCTACACCGGCGGTGGCGTGGTCAATTCCGGCAAGGCGGCGAGCGACCTGCTGCGCGAACTGGTCAAGCTCACCGGTTTCCCCATCACGTCGACGTTGATGGGGCTCGGCGCGTTTCCGGCCGCCGATCCGCAATGGATGGGCATGCTCGGCATGCACGGCACGCTGGAAGCCAACATGGCGATGCACGATTGCGACGTGATGATCTGCATCGGCGCGCGCTTCGACGACCGCATCACCGGGCGGATCGATGCCTTCTCGCCCGGATCGAAGAAGATCCACGTCGATATCGATCCGTCCTCGATCAACAAGAACGTCCATGTCGACGTGCCGATCGTCGGCGACTGCGCGCACGTGCTGGAAGACATGGTGCGGCTGTGGCGTACCAGCGCCATTCATCCCGACAAGAAAGCGCAAAGCGCGTGGTGGACGCAGATCGACAAGTGGCGCGCGCGCAAGTCGCTCGCCTACCGGCAGTCCAACACCGTAATCAAGCCGCAATACGCCATCCAGCGGCTCTACGAACTGACCAAGGACCGCGACACCTACATCACCACCGAAGTCGGCCAGCATCAGATGTGGGCGGCGCAGTTCTACGGCTTCCAGGAGCCCAACCGCTGGATGACCTCCGGCGGCCTCGGCACCATGGGCTACGGCCTGCCGGCTTCGGTCGGCGTGCAAATGGCGCATCCGAAATCGCTGGTCATCGACATTGCGGGCGAAGCCTCGGTGCAGATGACCATGCAGGAACTGTCCACGGCGGTGCAGTACCGGCTGCCGATCAAGATCTTCATCCTCAACAATAAATATATGGGCATGGTGCGGCAGTGGCAGGAGCTGTTGCACGGCGGGCGCTACTCGGAAAGCTATTCCGAGGCGCTGCCGGATTTCGTCAAGCTCGCGGATGCGATGCACGCTGTCGGCATCCGTTGCGAAAAGCCAGGCGACCTCGACCACGCCATCAAGGAAATGATCGACATCGACCGGCCGGTGCTGTTCGACTGCGTGGTCGATCCGAAAGAGAACTGCTTCCCGATGATTCCGTCGGGCCGTGCGCATAACGAGATGATCCTCGGCGACACCGGCGTCTCCGTTGAGGACGCGGTGACCGAAGAAGGCAAGGTGATGGTGTAAGCGTTGCCGCGCGCGCTCTTTCCCTCTCCCCTTGTGGGAGAGGGTGGCGAGCGCGGAGCGTGAGCGAAGCGCGAGCCGGGTGAGGGGTCCGGCCTAGCAATGGAGTCTGACCCCTCACCCGGTCCCTCGCTGACGCTCGGGACCACCCTCTCCCACAAGGGGAGAGGGTAAGAAAGAGCAAGGACAACGACCGTGAACGCAAACGCAAACGTGCCGTCGAGCACGTCACACTATCCAAGCGCCCCGACAGCGCAGAAGGCGGAAACCCACACGCTCTCGGTGCTGGTCGACAACGAGCCGGGCGTGCTGGCGCGGGTGATCGGCCTGTTCTCCGGCCGCGGCTACAATATCGAGTCGCTGACCGTGTCGGAGACCGAGCACTCCAAGCACCTGTCACTTATTACCGTGGTGACAACCGGCACGCCGATGGTGATCGAGCAGATCAAGAACCAGCTTGACCGGCTGGTTCCGATCCACCGCGTGGTCGACATGACGCTGCTCGGCGGCGCCATCGAGCGCGAACTGGCGATGGTCAAGGTGCGCGGCAAGGGCGAGCACCGGGTCGAGGCGCTGCGGCTGGCCGATGCCTTCCGCGCCCGCGTGATCGACGCCACCACCGAAAGCTTCGTGTTCGAGATCACCGGCAAGAGCGACAAGATCGACCAGTTCGTCGAATTGATGTTGCCGCTCGGGCTGGTCGAGGTGTCGCGCACTGGCATCGTCGCCATCGCAAGAGGGCCGGAGGGGATGGCGGCGCGCTAGCACCCGCGGCCGTGTTGCAATGCCCATCGATCTTTTCCTCGCGCTCACGGTGTTTTCCTGCGTGATGGCCTTCACGCCGGGGCCGAATAATATTCTGCTGGCGGCTTCCGGCGTGAATTTCGGTTTTGCGCGCACCATTCCGCATATGATCGGGGTGACGCTTGGTTTCCTGCTGTTGATGTTGGCTTGCGGGGCCGGGTTGAGCGTGGTCTTCGGCGCGCTGCCGATGCTGCACCTGGTGCTCAAATTTGTCGGCGCGGCCTATATGCTGTGCCTTGCTTACAAGGTCGCCACGGCACATTTGTCGTACGACGAGCGTGCGCCGGCCCGGCCCTTCACCTTTTTGCAGGCCGCCGCTTTTCAATGGATCAATCCGAAAGCGTTTGTCGCGGTCCTCAGCGCCATCGCGGTTTATGTGCGCCCCGGCCACGAAGCCGTGGATTTCCCGATCATGTTGTCGGTCTTGACGGTTTGCACGGTGCTGTCGGTTTCGACGTGGACTGGATTCGGCGTCGCCTTGCGGCGACTGCTACAAAGCCCATCGCATGCGCGCCTATTCAACGGTGCGATGGCCTTGCTGCTGGTCGCGAGCATCGTGCCGATGGTCATTGAGGCGAAATAACCTGGGACTTGTCGGCGGTCTCCCAGCGTCCTAGAAGCAGGGCCGAAACGAAAAGGGGTTAAGTATCATGCGTGTTTATTACGACCGGGACGCCGATCTCAATCTCATCAAAGGCAAGAAGGTGGCCATCATCGGCTATGGCAGCCAGGGCCACGCCCACGCGCTCAATTTGCGCGATTCCGGCGTGAAGGAGGTCGCGGTCGCGCTGCGCAAGACTTCGGGCGGCGTCAAGAAGGCCGAAGGCGAGAAATTCAAGGTCATGGAGGTGGCCGAGGCCGCGAAATGGGCCGACGTGATGATGATGCTGACCCCCGACGAATTGCAGGCCGACATCTACAATGACAACCTCATCAAGAACATGAAGCAGGGCGCGGCATTGATGTTCGCGCACGGGCTCAACGTCCACTTTAACTTGATCGAGCCGCGCGCCGATCTTGACGTCATGATGATCGCGCCCAAGGGCCCGGGCCACACCGTTCGCTCGGAATATCAGCGCGGCGCCGGCGTGCCCTGCCTGCTGGCGGTGCATGCCGACAAGTCGGGCAACGCGCATGAGCTTGGCTTGTCCTACGGCGCCGCGATCGGCGGCGGCCGCGCCGGCATCATCGAGACCACCTTCAAAGAGGAATGCGAGACCGATCTGTTCGGCGAGCAGACCGTGTTGTGCGGCGGCTTGGTGGAGCTGATGAAGGCCGGCTACGAGACGCTGGTTGAGGCCGGCTACGCGCCGGAGATGGCCTATTTCGAATGCGTGCACGAGGTGAAGCTGATCGTCGACCTGATCTACGAGGGCGGCATCGCCAACATGAATTATTCGGTGTCGAACACCGCGGAATACGGCGAATACGTCTCCGGCCCGCGCGTCATCACGCCGAAGGTCAAGTCCGAGATGAAGAAGGTGCTGGACGACATCCAGTCCGGCCGCTTCACCAAGGATTGGATGCTGGAGAACAAAGTCAACCAGACATCGTTCAAGGCGACGCGCGCCAAGCTCGCCGAGCATCCGATCGAACAGGTCGGCGCCAAGCTGCGCGAGATGATGCCGTGGATCAAGCAGCGGGCGCTGGTGGACAAGACCAAGAACTAGACTTCTGTCATGGCCTAGCCTGTCCCAGCCATCCCGTTCAGGGACGCGCTTTGCCTGCCTAAATGAGATCGCCGGGACAAGCCCGGCGATGACAAGACCGGTGGCGAGGGCGCCAATGCGATTGATAACTCTGGCGGCCGGACTTTCGTTGATCGCTACGCTCGCCTTCGCCGGTGAGCAGGGCGAACCGGGAGACTGCACCGGCTCGACCCCTGAGATGGTCGATTGCCTGAATGCGCAGCGCGCGCATTGGGACAAGGAACTGACCATCGCCTATCAAGCGCTGATGAAATCCGCCGGCCCGGTGCAGCACGACAAATTGCGCGAGGCGGAACGGGCCTGGATCAAGTACCGCGATGCCAATTGCGGCTATTACGCCGCGGGCGAGGGCACCATTGCGCGCGTCAATGCAGCCGCGTGTCTGCGCGACATGACCAGGCAACGTGCTCAGGAATTGTCAATCGGCGGCGCGGGACCCGATAATCCCGGCAAAGAGGACCGCGACTAGCCCTCACTTCGGCGTTTTGACTTCGCCCCACAGCCAGCGCGCTACCGCAGCCGGCGTCGCGCCGCTGCTGGCGGCGCGCAGATTGGCTTGCCGCATCAGCGCGACCGGAATGGCGCCGATCAGCGGTTCGAGCGCGGCGATGAACTTCTGATCTTTCGCGCGGCCCGGCGCGATCAGCACGATGGCGTCATAGGGCGGGATTGCCAGCTTCGGGTCGGCCAGCACTTTCAGGTCATATTTCGCGATTTGACCGTCGCTTGAAAAAGCCGACACCACGTCGATATCGCCGTTCGCCGCCGCCTGATACATGAATGTCGCCTGCATGGAGCGCCGGTCCTCGAAGCGCAGGCCATAGGCCTCGCGGATCGCCTTCCATTCCGGACGGTCGAAGAATTCGTAATCGCCGCCGATGGTCATTTGCGGGGCATGAGCGGCGAGATCGGCGATGGTTTTGATACCGAGCGCGTCGGCGCGCTTACGCGGCATCGCCAGCGCGTAGGCGTTCTCGAAGCCGAGGTCGCCGAGCATGCGTACGCCATAAGTCGTCTTCAGCCATTGCGCGACCTCTTTGAGCACTTCCGCGCGCGGCTTGACATCGCTGTGGCCCATCTGGTTCGCCCAGATGGTGCCGGAATAATCGACGTAGACGTCGATGTCGCCGTTCGTGAGCGCCTTGAACACGACCGCCGAGCCGAGCCCGTCGCGCCGGCCGGCGGAAAGCCCGACGGCGGCGAGCCGCTGCTGCATCAACGCGCCCAATACATATTGCTCGGTGAAGCTCTTGGTGCCGATGATGTAGGTGCTGCGCACGGCGCCGAACCCTGGCGCCAGCGCTGCCGCCACCACCAGCACCAGGCCGAGGCCGCCGCCGAGGACGCGCGTGCGGCTGCGGGACGCGACGCCATGTTCCATCAGCGCCAGCAATTGATCGACGGTGAGCGCCAGCACCGCCGCGGCGAAACAGCCGAACAGCACGAACACCCAGTTTTGTGTCTGCAATCCGGCGAAGATGTAATTACCCAGGCTGGTCTGCCCGATCGGCGTCGACAGCGTGGCGGTGCCGATCACCCACACCGACGACGTGCGGATGCCGGCCATGATCACCGGCATGGCGAGCGGGATGTCGATCAGGCGCAATGTTTGACTTGGCGTCAAAGCGAGCGCGCGTGCGGCATCGTGTATGCCCTCGGTGATGGCGTCCAATCCGGTGACGGTATTGCGCAACACCGGCAGCATCGAATAGAGCGCGAGTGCCAATACTGCCGGTAAAAAGCCGAGCGCCGAGAAGCTCACGCCGAACAGGCGGTCGGACAGCGCCGCGCATGCCAATAGCATCGGATAAAACAGCGCGAGCAAAGCGAGCCCGGGTATGGTCTGAATGACGCTGGCGATGGTGAGTACGCCGGCGCGCAGCCATGGCCGCCGCCGGGCGGCGATCGCCAGCGGCAAGCTGATGCCAAGTCCCAGGGCGAGCGCCGTGATGCTCACCAGGACATGGCTGCCGAGATAATCGGGCAGCCGCGCGGCTGCGTCGGCGAGACGTGAATCAAGTGACATTGCGGCGATGATGGCCGGGTTTGCAACGTGCAAGCAAGCCGCTAGTTTGCGGCCCCAAGAGGAAACATGGTCGGGAACGTGAACGGGCAGGCGGCATCCGCCGTCGCACTCAGCGGCGTATCAATTGCATTCCGCCTCGCCGGCGGCGGCAGCTACACCGCGGTGGAGCGTGCCACGCTGACCGTCGCTGACGGCGAGTTCGTTGCCATCGTCGGGCCGACCGGCTGCGGAAAATCGACGTTGCTCAATGTCGCCGCCGGGCTGCTGCCACCGTCGGGTGGGACGGTCGATATTTTCGGAGCGCCACTTGCCACGCTCAATCGCCAGTCCGGCTATCTGTTCCAGGCCGATGCGCTATTTCCCTGGAAGACCGCGCTCGAGAATGTCGCGATCGGACTCGAAACCGCGGGCACGCCCGCGGCCGATGCGCGCCCGCGTGCGCAGGAATGGCTGACGCGCGTCGGCTTGGGCGCCTTCGGCGATCGTTATCCGCACATGCTTTCAGGCGGCCAGCGCAAGCGCGTCGGCCTCGCGCAAGTGCTGATCCGCGATCCTAAAATTCTGCTGATGGACGAGCCGTTCGGCCCGCTCGACGCGCAGACCCGACAGATCATGGGCAACCTGCTGCTCGATCTGTGGAGCGCCGACCGCAAGGCGGTGCTGTTCGTCACCCACGATCTGGAGGAAGCGATCGCGCTCTCCGACCGCGTCGTCATCATGTCGGCGGGGCCGGCGGCGCGCATCATCGGAGACTGGACGGTGCCGCTTTCGCGCCCGCGCGACATCGGCGAGATCAAGCTCGACCACGCCTTCCACGAATTGCACCGTGATATCTGGCGCATGTTGAAGGACGAAGTGATCAAGGGCTACGCGATGACGGAGGGCCGGTGATAAGTGGCTTCGCGAAGCGCGCGCTTCTTCCCTCTCCCCTGGGGGAGAGGGTGCCGAGCCGCCGAAGGCGGCGAGGCGGGTGAGGGGGCAAGGGCCTATCGCGAGGTACTTTCCCCCTCACCCGGCTCGCGCTCGGATTCCCTCCGCGCTCGCCACCCTCTCCCCCCAGGGGAGAGGGAAAGAGAGAATGCTGCGATGACACGGCTCACACTTCTCATCTTGCAAATCCTGGTGGCCATTGTCGCGGTCGCGATCTGGTATGTGTTCACTACGGTTCCGATCTTCGGCAAGATCCTGCTGCCGCCGTTCTTCTTCTCCAACCCGGTAGATGTAGGAAAGCAGATCGTCGACTGGTTTGTCACCGGCGTGATCTGGAAGCACCTGTGGATCACATTGGAGGAGTCGGTCCTCGCCTTCGTCATCGGCTCGATCGGCGGCGTGCTGGTGGGCTTCTGGTTCGCGCGCCAGCCGCGCACCGCCGCGGTGTTCGACCCTTACGTCAAGATGGTCAACGCGCTGCCGCGCGTGGTGCTGGCGCCGATCTTTACGCTCTGGCTGGGCCTCGGCATCTGGTCGAAGGTGGCGCTCGGCGTCACGCTCGTCTTCTTCATCGTGTTCTTCAACGTCTATCAGGGCGTCAAGGAAGTCTCGCTCACGGTGCTCGCCAATGCGCGCATGCTCGGCATGAACGAGCGGCAATTGATGCGCCACGTCTATTGGCCCTCGGCGCTTTCCTGGATGTTTTCCTCGCTGCACACCTCGGTCGGTTTTGCCGTGGTCGGCGCGGTGGTCGGTGAATATCTCGGCTCCGCCGCAGGCCTCGGCTATCTGATCCAGCAGGCCGAGGGCGTGTTCGACGTCGCCGGCGTGTTTGCCGGCATGTTCGTGCTCGCCGCCTTCGTAATCGTGATCGATACGATCGTCAGTCTGGTCGAGAAGCGTCTGCTGATCTGGCGGCCGACGGCAGAGACGCGGACCTGATCGGGCCGCGATTCAAATTCGTCGGCCCGCCGCTCGGCGGTGCAATTCCACCACCGCTTTTCCGGCATCAATATCTTTCACCCGCCCACACACTTGCGTACCTCTCGGCCGTAATTCTACGGCCGGATGAGCCGCCGGAATTCCGCATTGTCGGAAGATGTCGCCCATCGCGTTAACATGTTGCTGCCAGTGTCGAGTGATACCGCGCTGATTTTTTTTGCGCATGTCCGCGGCCGGCATCAGATGTGCGTTGTCATTCGTGAGCGCGGACCCGTAGGCGATTTATGCATCCCGAAAGTAATCCTATGAAATTGCTCCGTCCGGCGGTTCCAGTGCCGATCGCGATCGGCGCAAACCACGTCATCAAGGATGTGAAATCACATTCCGGCTATCGCGTTGAAGGCGCAATCCGGACCAAGCCGTTGACAGGTCAGATCGCGCAAGTCGCGTTCGGGATCGCCGTCGCGGTCCTGCTCGGCGTCGGCGCACTTTCCTACCGCGTCACTGTCGAATCCGGCGAAAGCAGCCGTTGGCTGGAGCACTCTCGCGATGTTCTCAAGACCATCGCTTTGTCGCACCTCTCAATGGAGTTCATGGCATCGAGCGTCCGCGGATTTGCCATAACCGGCGATGATTCCTATTTCACCAATTACCGCACGGAAGTATCGGCCCTTAAGCGGCATTTGGCCGATCTTCGCGATTTGACGACGGACAATCCCAGGCAACTGCGTCGCGTTTCAATACTTGAAAAACTGGCCGATGAGAGGATCGCGCGCGCGGTGAAAGTCGTCGGTTTGCGCCGGGAGCGGGGAGTGGACGCGGCAGCGGATGAGATCCGAAAAGGGCCGGGCCCGCGGATCACAGGTGACTTTAAACAGATTGTTCGCGAAATGCAGAGCGAAGAGGCGCAATTGTTCGCACTGCGCGACGCGGTAGCGAAGAATGACCTGAACCAGACCAAATTTATTTTGATCGCCGGAACGCTGTTGGGACTGCTGATCACCGGCGTCGCGGGATTTATCGTGCAGCGCGACGGCGTCAGCCGAGGCATGGCCGAGGCCGCACTTGTTGAAAGCGAAGAGAAATATCGACGGCTCATCGACGGCGTTCAAGATCATGCCATTTATATGATGGGCCCGTTGGGCGAAATTCGCAGTTGGAACCCCGGTGCGAAGCAAATAACTGGCTGCACGTGGGAAGAAGTCGCCGGTCAAAACTATTCTCGCTTCTTTCCCGCCGACGACATCGAGCGCGGCCGCCCGCAGGAAGTGCTGAGGCTGGCTGCCGCGCGCGGCATGTATGAAGATCAAGGCATACGCGTGCGCAAAGACGGCACGCGATTTTTGATTCGGAGCACGCTCACGGCATTGCGCAACGCGGCCGGCGTATTGCTCGGTTTCACCGTCATCAGCCGCGATATTGGCGGGACGGCAGCGTCGGAGGCGAAGTATCGCGGTCTCATGGAAGCAGCGCCCGACGCCATGGTGGTGGTGGACCAGACCGGCGAGATTGTGCTGCTGAACGTTCAAGCCGAGAAACAGTTCGGCTATCGCCGTGACGAATTGCTTGGCCAGAAGGTTACCAACATCATTCCGAAAGGCTTCGCCGAACGGCTGATCGCCGATGATCTGCGATCCACCGAAGACGCGCTCGCCCAGCAGATTGGCGCCGGAATCGAGCTCACCGCGCTGCGCAAGGATGGCAGTGAGTTTCCGATCGAGTTGATGCTGAGCCCGCTGGAAAGCGCCGAAGGTATTTTGGTGACGGCGGCAATCCGAAACATCAGCATACGCAAAGCCGCCGACCAAGTCCTGGTGCAGATGGAAGGCCGCTATCGCGGGCTATTGGAAGCGGCGCCCGATGCAATGGTGGTGGTGAACCAGGGCGGCGAGATCGTGCTGCTTAATGTTCAGGCGGAGAAACAATTCGGCTACCGCCGCGACGAGCTGCTGGGGCAGAAAGTCACTAACATCATTCCGGTGGGTTTCGCCGAGCGGTTGATCGCCGACGATCTTCGATCCGCGGAAGATGCGCTGGCGCAACAGATCGGCACCGGCATTGAGCTGATCGCGCGGCGTAAGGATGGCAGCGAGTTTCCGATCGAGTTGATGCTGAGCCCGTTGGACAGCGCGGAAGGCACTTTAGTGACCGCGGCAATCCGCGATATTAGCGTGCGCAAGAAGGCGGACGAGCATTTAGCCCAAATGGAAGGCCGCTACCGTGGGCTATTGGAGGCGGCTCCCGATGCAATGGTGGTGGTGAATCAGGCCGGCGAGATCGTGCTGCTGAACGTTCAGGCGGAGAAACAGTTCGAATACAGCCGCGATGAGCTGCTCGGGCAGAAGGTCAAGAACATCATTCCCGAGGGCTTTGCGGAACGCCTGCTTGCGGACGGCCTGCGGTCCGCGGAAGAAGCGTTGGCGCAGCAGATCGGAACCGGGATCGAGCTGCACGGGCGGCGAAAAAACGGTAGCGAATTTCCAATCGAGCTCATGCTGAGCCCACTAGAAAGTACCGAAGGAATCCTGGTGACGGCGGCGATCCGCGATATCACGACGCGCAAAAGGGCGGAATCTCACCTTCTGCAAAAGGTCGAGGAATTAAACCGTTCGAATGAGGAGCTGCAGCAATTCGCCAATATCGCCTCACATGACTTGCAAGAACCGCTGCGCATGGTGGCCAGTTACACGCAGCTTTTATCCAGACGCTACAAGGGAAAGCTCGACAGCGACGCCGACGATTTCATTGCATTCGCGGTGGACGGGGCCGGCCGCATGCAGCGGTTGATCCAGGATCTTCTGGCCTATTCGCGCGTCGGAACAAAAGGAAAGGCATTGCTGGAAACGTCTAGCGAAGAGGCATTGCAGCAGGCGCTGTTCAATCTGCGCGGCGCCGTCGAAGACGGCGGCGCGCTGGTGTCGCATGATCCATTACCCATGGTGATGGCTGACGAAATGCAGCTGACTCAGCTATTTCAGAACCTTGTCGGCAATGCCATCAAGTACCAAAAATCCGGAATTCCCAAGGTGCATGTCTCCGCTGCCGTGATCGACGAGAATAAATGGAGCTTTTCGGTGTCAGACAACGGGCTGGGAATTGACCCGCAGTACTTCGATAGAATTTTTGGAATGTTCCAGCGGCTGCACAAACGGGAGGAATTCGCCGGCACCGGCATAGGATTGGCGATCTGCAAGAAGATCGTCGAACGGCACGGCGGCAAAATTTCGGTCGAATCACAACCCGGTCATGGGTCTACCTTCCGGTTCACCTTGGCGGGAATTGCAGAGCAATCATGAAGTCCGAAGAAAACGGTGCCAAGCGTGTGGACGTGCTTCTGGTCGAGGACAGTCCTGGCGATGTCCGATTGACGCAGGAAGCATTCCGCGCGGTCAACGGCGCGATCAATCTGCACGTGGCGACCGACGGCATGGAGGCCATGGCCTTTCTCAAGCATGAGGGGGCTTACGCCAACGCTTCGCGTCCGGATTTTATCTTGCTGGATCTAAACCTTCCAAAATTGGATGGCCGTCACGTTCTGACGCGCATCAAGGATGACGAGTGTCTGAAGACGATCCCCACCGTCATCCTGACCGCCTCTGACGCGGAGGCGGATATTCTCAAATGCCATCAACTGGGGGCAAACTGTTTCCTCACCAAGCCCGTGCATCTGCTCGATTTTGAAAGCGTCGTGCGGAGCATCATTGAATTCTGGCTGACACGAGTCCATTTGCCGCCGCATTTATCGTGCGGGCAAACAATTGAAATGTAGACAACATGAGCAAAAAGACATGCACAAAGAAGTTCTCTTAGTCGAAGACAGCCCCGGCGATGTCCGGCTGACGCAGGAAGCCTTTCGCGACGCCAGCAGGTCCATCCGCTTGCACGTGGTGGCCGATGGCGTCGAGGCCATGGCCTTTCTGAAGAACGAAGGCGCACATGCTTATGCGCCGCGCCCGGATATCATCCTGTTGGATCTCAACCTCCCCAAAATGGATGGCCGCGAGGTTTTGGCTCTCATCAAGGCGGATAGCCGCTTGAAAACGATCCCCACCATCATCCTGACCACATCCGAGGCCGAAACGGATATTGTGAAGAGCTATGAACTGCAGGCGAACTGCTACCTCACCAAACCCGTGCAGTTTGAAGAATTCGCAAGTCTGGTGAAGATCGTCAACGATTTCTGGATGACCAGGGTCAAGTTGCCCCAGCAAGTGTTGGGCGGTTGAATATGAAATCGATCAAGACCGTTCTTTTGGTCGAAGATAATCCCGGAGATGCTCGCTTGCTCCGTGAGATGCTCAGCGACTATGACCCGCAAGGCTGCAAATTGACGCACGTGATGTGCATGATGGATGCGCAGAATGAGCTTTCGAAGCACGTCTTCGACCTAATATTACTCGACCTTGGCCTGCCCGACGCCGATGGATTGGAAGCGATACGACGAGCCCGCCTTGCCGCACCCCGTACCCCTATGGTGGTGCTGACAGGCCTGGACGACGAAACGGTGGCCGCGCTGGCGCTGCAAAACGGCGCGCAAGACTATCTTATCAAGGGCCAGATCGAGGCACGCGGGCTACAGCGTGCCATGCGTTATGCCACTGAGCGCAAGCGTCTGGAGTGGATGAAGGACGAATTTGTTTCGTCGGTGAGCCATGAGCTGCGCACGCCGTTGACGTCGATTTCAGCCTCACTTGCTTTGCTCAATGCTAGCGTTGCCAGCACCCTGTCCGTCCCCTCGGCCCGTCTGCTGGCGATCGCCTGTACCAACAGCGAGCGGCTGGTTCGGCTGGTCAACGACATTCTCGACATCGAGAAGTTGGAGTTCGGACAGGTCGCCTTCAATTTCAGCCGGGTCGAGGTTCGGTCGCTGGTCGGTGAGGTGATCGATGCCAATACGGCATCCGCCGAGGCTTGCGGCGTGCGAATTCGGCTTCTTGAAGACACGCGTGTTTGCGATGATGCGCGCGCCGATCCGGACCGGCTTTATCAGGTCGTTACCAATCTGCTGTCGAACGCCATCAAGTTTTCTCCGCGGGATAGTGAGGTGGTGGCGGCGATCGAGGGTGGAACTGACGTTGTCCGCATCTCGGTGAGCGACCACGGATCTGGAATTCCGGCCGACTTCAAGCCACACATCTTTGAGCGGTTCGCGCAGGCCGATAGCCCCGGGCCGCGGCTGCGGAGCGGCACCGGGCTCGGCCTCAGCATCGTGAAGGAGATCGTCGACCGACTCGGCGGCAAAGTGAGCTTTTCCGATGTGCCCGGCGGCGGGACGGTTTTTCACGTCGACTTGCCGTGCTGGAAGGACGAGGTCGGCGGTGTTATTGATACGGATGCGCAAGTGGACGCGTTAAATCAAGTCCACCGCGAGCTCGGTTCAAGTATGCCGGCGGCGCAGCCCGAGCGGGACGCTCATAGGCTGAAGCAAGGTTAAGCGCTCGCAAGACCGCAATTGGGGGGAGTGCGACATGGCGCGCTTGACGGGGAAAGTGGCGTTCATCACCGGCGGAGGAGGCGGCATCGGCCGCGCCACCGCCGAACGCTTTGCCGAAGAGGGCGCCAAGGTGGTTATCGCCGAGATCGACGATGGGCGCGGCGAGGCCGCCGCCGAATCCGCCCGGGCGCGCGGCAAGAATTCCGGCGGCGATGCCGTGTTCGTGCATTGCGACATTCGGGAGAGAGTCGAGGTCGAAGCCGCCATGGCCGAGACGGTGAGGCGCTTCGGCAAGCTCACCGTGTTGCACAACAACGCCGGCGGCTCGACGCCGCAGGATGGTCCGGTCACCGAGGTGTCGGAGGACGAGTTCTGGCGCGTGATCACGCTCGATCTTTACGGCACATTCCTCTGTTCGAAGATCGGTATTCCCCACATCGTCAAGGCGGGCGGCGGCTGCGTCATCAATATGAGTTCGACGCTAGCGCTGAATGCCGTGCCCGGGCGTGATTGCTATACCGCCGCCAAGGGCGCTATCGCTTCGATGACGCGCTCGATGGCGGTGGAATACGCGCCGCAGAAAATTCGCGTCAACGCGATCGCGCCATCGGTGACGCTGTCCGACCGGGTGAAGAAATTATTGGAAGGCTCCAAGGATATCGAGCGGCTCGGTTCGCAGCATTTGATGGGTCTCGGGCTGCCGATACACATGGCCAACATGGCGGTCTATCTCGCCTCCGACGAGGCCGAGATCACCACCGGCCAGATCATGGTGGTCGATAGCGGCGCGACCATCTGGTAGCGCGCATGATCGGGTTACCTCCCGATCATGAATTGCGCCGGTCCGAGGCAAATCGATTCAATTGCTGGCGACCGTGACACGCTCTGTTAAGAGCAATGTTTAGATGACGTCCGAATATTAAGACGATGCTGCACAACTCAAGCGATACCGGTCGGGTTGTCCCCGAGGCCGCAAATGTCCGCGCAAAATTTGTTGATGGAAATCGAGCGACGATCGCTTGAATCGGACGCCAGCCCGCGCGCGGTTCGCGAGGGTGAAGAGCGTGCGCCGGAGGCGCCGCCGCCTCATTTGATGCCGGGACAAACCTACGCCGTCCTTCTCGACTGGTCTGCCTGTATCGGCGCTTTGCTGGTCGCCGCCTTGGGCGCAGCCGTCATCGTCGGCTGGGTTCTGGATATTGCGATTCTCAAGAGTGTGCTGCCTGGCTTCGCCACCATGAAAATGAACACGGCGATCTGTTTTGTCGCCGCCGGCGTTTCGCTACGGCTGCTGCGGACCGCGGAGCCTGGATCGCCGCTGACCTATTTTGCCCGCGCGCTCGCCATCATGGTAGCAATACTCGGCGCCTTGACATTGGCCGAGGATGTATTTCAGCTGCGTTTTGGCATCGACGAGTTGATTGTCCGGGACGACTTTTTAGCAGTGGATACTCCGGCGCCCGGGCGAATGTCGCCGGCCACCGCATTTAATTTTTTCTTCATCGGCGTTGCGTTACTGGCTTTCAAAGCGCAGCGGCCGCGGCTCGCCGGCTGCACGCATTGGCTCGTGGCGCCGCCGCTTTTCACCGCGACGCTGGCGGTCGCCGGTTATGCCTACGGCGTCTCCGAGTTGTACCAGGTGTCGCTGTTCACCTCGATGGCTCTGCACACGGCGGTGGCGTTTTTCATACTGGCGTTGTCTGTTCTAGTTGCCGATTTAAAGCACGGGTTTGCGCTGATCGCCGCAAGCGACACCGTTGGCGGTCTTGTGTCGCGCTGGCTGTTGCCGAGCCTCCCGGTCATGTTGTTTGTGTTCGGGTGGCTATGTCTGAAAGGTGAGCAAGCGGGCTTGTACGAATTTAACTTCGGGCTTGCACTTATGGTGCTGTTGAGCATTTCGGTTTGCGTAATCGCGGTCGCTCGAACCGCGATTGCCCTTCATAAGTCCGACCTGACGCGCAAGCGTGCGGAGACCAAAATCAGAAGTCTCAATGCCGGACTGGAGCGACGGGTGGAGGAGCGAACCAAAGAACTCTCGCGGCTGTCCGAGCAACTAAGCGCCGCAAATAAATCGCTGGAGCAATTGTCGCGGCAGGACGGCTTGACCAGCCTCGCCAACCGTCGCTATTTCGATCGCTATCTCGGCAAACAGATCGCCGTCGCGCGTCGCAACAAGCGGTCGCTGGCGCTGGTTCTATGCGATGTCGACGCCTTCAAAGCCTACAACGATCATTATGGCCATCAGGCCGGCGACGAATGCCTCAGGCAGGTTGCCGCGACTATCGTGACCTGTTGCCGCCGCCCGTCCGACATGGTTGCGCGTTATGGTGGCGAGGAGTTCGCCGTCATTCTTCCTGACACGGACCTGCAGGGCGCGCTAAAAATTGCCGAACTGGCGCGGAAGGCGGTGGAGAATTTGAAACTGCCGCACGCGCATTCGCTGGCGGCGTCTTACGTCAGCATCAGCGGCGGAGTTGCGGCCATGCTGATCGACGCGAACGCGACAGCAGCGCAATTGATCGCGGCGGCGGACCGATCGCTTTATGAAGCGAAAAATAACGGCCGTAACCGGATGATGCCCGCGCAAGCCGAGGCCGCATAAAATCGAGAAACGCCTTTTGGTTGGGTGGCGGGCGGTGTTCGCACCGCCCTAGGCAGGACCGCCGCACTGGCATATCTTGCGGACCGAAACGGCCTGCTAAAGGCCGGGGTTCCCAAAGGGAGGAGATCCATGTCCGTGAAAATTTTTCGCCGGTTCGGCGTTTCGCTGGCCGCGCTTTTATTGTCGTCCGGCCTGGCGCTGGCGCAGTCGAAAGTGACGCTCGCCATCGGCGGCGCCTCATGCCTGTGCTATCTGCCGACCATGCTCGCCCATCAGCTTGGCGAGTTCAAAAAAGCCGGCGTCGACGTCGATATTGTCCAGTTCAAGGGCGGCTCGGAATTGCTGAAAGCCGTCATGGGCGGCTCAGCCGACGTGGTCTCCGGCTATTTCGACCACTGCGTCAATCTCGCCGCCAAGGGCCAGCATTTGCAGGCCTTCGTGGTCTATGACCGCTTCCCCGGCTTTGCGCTGGTGATTTCGCCCAAACACACCGCCGAGATCAATTCGGTCAAGGACCTCGCCAACAAGAAGGTCGGCGTCAGTGCACCCGGCTCTTCCACCGACTTCTTCCTCAAATACATGCTGGGCCAGAACGGCGTCGACCCGAATTCGGTCGGCGTGATCGGCGTTGGCCTCGGCGCCACCGCGATCGCCGCCATGGAGCAGGGCCAGATCGACGCCGCCATCATGCTCGATCCGGCGGTGACTGTGCTTGCCGGCAAGTATAAGGACCTTAAGATTCTGAGCGACACGCGCTCCGAGAAGGACACGCTCGCCGTGTTCGGCGGCCAATATCCGGGCGGCGCGCTTTACACCAAGGCCGACTGGATCGCTTCGCACCAAAAGGAAGCGCAAGCTATGACCAATGCGATTGTCTCCACCCTGAAGTGGATTCATTCGCACTCGGCGGA
This sequence comes from uncultured Alphaproteobacteria bacterium, assembly GCA_963810255.1. Classification (GTDB taxonomy): domain Bacteria; phylum Pseudomonadota; class Alphaproteobacteria; order Rhizobiales; family Xanthobacteraceae; genus Pseudolabrys. The sequence goes on from CAWEMT010000004.1 coordinate 514,500, forward strand.
AGAGATCACCGAAAAAATGCCGCCGGAGTTCACCAAGAACAAGGCGCTCTATATCGCCGCGCTCAAGAACACCATGTCAATGTATTCCGACACCGGCCGCATGGACCCCAAAGGTGCCGCCGCGGTGCTGGCGGTGTTTTCGAAGTCGTCGCCGGCGGTGGCCAAGGCTAATATCGATCTGTCGAAGACCTACACCAACCAGTTCGTCGACGAGGCCCACAAGAAGATGGGGATGAAGTAGGCGGTTGCTGTCGTCCCGGGCGAGCGAGCAGTGCGAGCGAGGCCCGGGACCCATAGCCGCCGGCCTATCGAGAGGCTGCGGCGTATGGGCCGCCGCTTTCGCGGGGACGACCGCTTTTATCGCTGAACGATGAACCTCATCTCCATCCAGTCACATGTCGCCTATGGCCATGTCGGCAATTCGGCCGCGGTGTTCCCGCTGCAGCGCATCGGCGTCGAGGTCTGGCCGATCCACACGGTGCAATTCTCCAACCACACCGGCTACGGCGATTGGAAAGGCCGTGTATTCGACGCCGGACTGATCCGCGAGCTGGTCGCCGGCCTTGAACAGCGCGGTGTGCTCGGCGAATGCGACGGCGTGCTGTCGGGCTATATGGGCGGGGCCGATATCGGTGGCGCCATCCTCGATTGCGTGGCGACGGTCAAGCGCGCCAACCCGTCGGCTAAATACTGCTGCGATCCGGTCATTGGCGATGTCGGCCGCGGTATCTTTGTGCGCGAGGGCATTCCGGAATTCATCAAGCAGAAGGCGGTGCCGGCCGCGGATATCATCACGCCCAATCATTTCGAGCTCGATTACCTCGCCGGTCACGCGAGCGAGACGCTTGCCGATGTGCTGACCGCGGTGAAGGCCGTGCACACGCTTGGCCCGCGCGCCATTTTGGTGACCTCTCTGCACGCCGACGACACGCCGGAGGATTCGGTCGATCTGCTCGCCTCCGACGAGACCGGGCGTTTCCGTCTGCGCACGCCGAAGCTGGCTTTGATGGTGAACGGCGCCGGCGATGCCATCGCCGCCTTGTTCTTTGCGCATTATCTGCGCAGCGGCAAAATCCAGGAGGCGCTGTCGAAAGCCGCTTCGGCGATTTTCGGCGTGCTCACGAAAACCGCTGAGGTTGGCGCGCCAGAAATCCAGCTCGTTACAGCCCAGCAGGAAATCGTCGAGCCAAGTCAAGTCTTCGAAGCGGAAGAGATTTAGTTTGTCGCTCGGATGCATCGAATAAATTCATCGGTCGCGGCCTAGGTGATGTGATATCGGATCGCCATGAAACGCCGATTTGTCACCCTCGATGTCTTTACCGACCGGCGCTTCGAGGGCAATCCGCTCGCCGTCGTGCTGGAGGCTGAAGGTCTCGACGGCAAGGCCATGCAGGCCATCGCGCGTGAATTCAATCTGTCGGAAACCGTGTTCGTGCTGCCGCCGGGCGATTTCGCACACCGCGCGCGCTATCGTATCTTTACGCCGAAGGAGGAAGCGGCATTCGCCGGGCACCCGACCGTGGGCACCGCGTTGCTGCTCGGGTGTCTCGACGGTGGACGAAGTGCTCGCGATTTCGTGCTTGAAGCCAATATCGGGCCGGTGCCGTGCCAGGTCGAGCCGGTCGGCGCCGATCGCGGGCATGCCTCGTTCGCCTTGCCGGCGCTGCCGGCCGAGGCCGGTGTGCCACCCGCGGTGGATACGCTCGCCGGCGCGCTCGGACTCGCCAACGACGAGGTCGGGTTCGACGGCTTTGCGCCGAGTTGCTGGTCGGCCGGTATCGGCTTCACCTTCACGCCGCTAAAAAGTATCGATGCGGTCCGCCGCGCCAAGCCCGACCTTGGGCAATTTGCCTCGGGGCTCACGGGCGACGCGCATCGGGCGGTGTTTGTTTTCTGCCGCGAGACGGCCGAGGCCGGCCACGATTTCCATGCCCGCATGTTCGCGCCGTCCTACGGCGTCGTGGAGGACCCGGCGACCGGGTCGGCGGCGGCGGCCTTTGCCGGCGTGCTCACCCGTTTCGCCGGCCTTGAAGACGGGCGCCACGAGATGACGATCGAACAGGGCTATGAAATGGGTCGGCCGAGCCAGATCCACCTGACGTTGGCGCTGGCCGGCGGTAAACTTGCCGCCGCCTCAATCGGCGGCGACGCGGTGATCGTCACCGAAGGCGCGATCGAGGCTTGACGGTGCCGCCGCGCTCGCGTCGATTGCCGCCCATGAGCGGCGTTACCATCTTTCCGGTCGACCGGCTGGAGCTAGTCTTCGCCACCAGGCCCTGGACATATGCCGAAGAAAAACGCGGCGAGATCGACGCCTTTTTCGCGGCGCTTCAGCGCAAGGCGCCGGCGGTGTGGAACGGCCGCGTGCTGCTGCTGCACCGGCAAGGGGTGAGCGGGGGTGTATTCAGCGGCGGGTATCTGGAGACCGATTACGCCAGTTTTGCCGCCTGGCGCGCGTGGGGGCGACCACCGGCCGGCGTGCACGATTGTTTCGGCGCCGCCGCCGTGACCGCTGCCGACGGCGGCGTGCTACTCGGCGTCATGAGCGAAAATACCGCGCAGGCCGGCCGCGTCTATTTCCCCTGCGGTACCCCCGATCCCGCCGATATCGTCGACGGCCGGGTCGACCTCGATCTCTCCGTGGCGCGCGAATTGCGGGAGGAGACCGGGCTTGAGGTTGCCGATTTCGCCGCCGCGCCGGGCTGGACCACGGTGGTTGACGGCGCCCTCATTATGCAGGTCAAGGTCTTGCGCAGCGCCGACGACGCGCAGACCCTACGGGCGCGCGCGCTCGTTCACCTGGCGCGCGAGCGGCAGCCCGAACTTGCCGATATCCGCATCGTGCGCTCGCCCGCCGACTTCGATGCAACGATGCCGCGTTTTGTAACCGCGTTCCTGTCGCATCATTTTGCTGGGGCCGTCCATGAAACTTGAAAATATTGCCGAGCGCTTTCGCATCGACAAATCGGACAAATTTCGCCTGTCGGCGCACGATGCGGCCGAATGCTGCGGCCTCACCATCGACAAGGTCGAAGCCAAGAAAATGCTCGCCGAGGGCATCGAGCGGCTGAACGACCTGCAGCAGCGCCTCTACGCCAGCGACCGCTGGTCGGTGCTGATTGTGCTGCAGGCCATGGACGCCGCCGGCAAGGACAGCCTGATCAGGCACGTGATGACCGGCCTCAATCCGCAAGGCGTGGAGGTACATTCCTTCAAGCAGCCGAGCGCTGAGGAACTGGCGCATGATTTTCTCTGGCGCATCGGCCAGCGGCTGCCGGCGAGCGGCCGCATTGGCATTTTCAACCGCTCGCACTACGAGGAAGTGCTGACCGTGCGGGTGCACCGCGAGCATTTGGACGCGCAGCGGCTGCCGAAGGCGCTCGACGGCAAGAAAATCTGGCAGCAGCGCTTCGACGACATCCTGGCCTTCGAGCGGCATTTGGCCCGCAACGGCACGCTGATCCTGAAATTCTTCCTCAACGTGTCACGGGACGAGCAGCGCAAGCGCTTCCTCGACCGCATCGACGAGCCGGCCAAGCGCTGGAAGTTTTCCATGGGCGATGTGGAGGACCGCAAGCTCTGGAATAAATACATGGACGCCTATGAGGATATGATCCGCCACACGTCGACCGACGAGGCTCCCTGGTACGTGGTGCCGGCCGACCACAAGTGGTTCACGCGCCTCGTGGTCGCCGGCGCGATGGTCGATGCGCTCGACGGACTCAAACTCGAATATCCCAAGGTCACCGGCGCTGCGTTGAAGGAACTGCACGAAGTGAAGAGGGCGCTGCTGAAGGAAAAGCGCTGAGGCCGTCACCAAACGAAGGGGATCAGCCGGAAACCCGTCTGCCGTCATTATTCAGGCTGCGAACGGGCAGCATTGCTGACCTATCGGCACGCTGCGCTTGATTCGTGCCGCCCCTTTCCGATAGAAGCTTGGCGTCCACGCGGTTAACGCGGATGTAACCGGCATCCGTCAGCTTGACTGCAGCAACGAGGGTGTTTGAGAGCCATGTCGACGCGCCGCGAGATTTGCGCGATCGAGCGGGCGGCCGCCAAGGCCGAACCCGCGGCGACCCTCATTCTGGGCACGCTCCTTCTCCTTATCCGCCCCTGAGGGCCGGCTGGGCATTCACGCCTGGGCACTCGGGGGATCTGCGGAACGAGCACCCCATAGAGCGCCTTTAAGCGGCGCATTCGACGAGAAGGATCGACTGCCATGACTACCAAGACCCAGTCCGATAAGGACCGCGTCGTCATCTTCGACACGACGTTACGCGACGGCGAGCAGTGCCCCGGCGCGACCATGACGCATGAAGAAAAGCTCGAAGTCGCCGAGCTGCTCGACACCATGGGCGTCGACATCATCGAGGCCGGCTTTCCGATCGCTTCGGAAGGCGACTTCGCCGCCGTACACGAGATCGCCAAGCGGTCCAAGAACGCCGTCATCTGCGGGCTTTCGCGTGCCGGCTTCAAGGACATCGACCGCTGCGCGGAGGCGATCAAGCCGGCCAAGCGCAAGCGCATCCACACGTTCCTGTCCACCTCGCCGGTGCACATGAAATACAAGCTGCAGAAGGAGCCGCACGAGGTCTATGAGATGGTCATCGCGCAGGTCACACGCGCGCGCGGCCATACCGATGACGTCGAATGGTCGTCGGAAGACGGCACCCGCACCGAGTTCGACTTCCTCTGCCGCTGCGTGGAGGCCGCCATCAATGCCGGCGCCACCACCATCAATATCCCCGACACCGTCGGCTACACGGTGCCGGAAGAGTACTTCGATCTGTTCCGAACAGTGCGCGAGCGGGTGCCGAATTCCGACAGAGCGGTGTTCTCCACGCATTGCCACAACGATCTCGGCATGGCGGTGGCCAATTCGCTCGCCGGCGTGAAGGCGGGCGCACGCCAGATCGAATGCACCATCAACGGCATCGGCGAGCGCGCCGGCAACGCCGCGCTGGAAGAAGTCGTGATGGCGATGAAAACGCGCAACGATGTGTTGCCGTTCTGGACCGGCATCGACGCCACCATGCTCACCCGTGCGTCGAAGCTGGTGTCGGCGGCGACCTCGTTTCCGGTGCAATACAACAAGGCGATCGTTGGCCGCAACGCCTTCGCGCACGAGAGCGGCATTCACCAGGACGGGATGCTCAAGAACGCGCAGACCTACGAGATCATGACGCCGGAATCGGTTGGCGTGAAGCAGACCTCGCTTGTCATGGGCAAGCACTCCGGGCGGCACGCCTTCGTGCACAAATTGGAGGAACTCGGCTATCAACTGGCCGCCAACCAACTGGAAGACGCCTTCGTGCGCTTCAAGGCGTTGGCCGACCGCAAAAAGCAGATCTACGACGAGGACCTCGAGGCGCTGGTCGACGAGGAGATCGCCACCGCGCACGACCGCGTCAAGATCGTCTCCATGACGGTGATCGCCGGCACGCAAGGCCCGCAATCGGCGACGCTGACGCTCGACATCGACGGCAAGCAGACCACCACGCAATCGACCGGCAACGGTCCGGTGGACGCCATCTTCAACGCGATCCATGCGCTGGTGCCGCACGAGGCCAAGCTCGAGCTCTATCAAGTGCATGCGGTCACTGAAGGCACCGACGCGCAAGCGGAAGTCTCGGTGCGGCTGCACCATGATGGGCGCTCCTACACGTCGCGGGGTGCCGACCCCGACACGCTTGTTGCCTCGGCCAAAGCCTATCTCGGCGCGCTCAACAAAATGACCAGCCGCCGCCACAAAGAATCGGGCATCGAGCGGCGCATTCATTCCACCGACGTCGGCTGAAAACTGCGGAATGCGCGCGAAATGCCGCCCCGCGAGGGGCGGCATTTTGCATTGTGGTAAACGGCGCCCACGGAACTCGACAAATCACAATTCGTCCGCATTTTGTTCGCTTTAGGGACGGAATTGATCTCTATCCGCCGCGGTAACACGCAAAATACCGGGGACTTAAACGAATGAAGAAAATGCTTTGCGCGGGCGCCTTTGCGCTCGCAACGGCCGCGTTGTTGTCGAATGTTCCGGCCGCCGGCGCCGCCGAAGCGGGAACGAGTCAAATGCAGGCGTCGACGGCTTCGATCAATATCGGACGCATCCGCAGTGTGCTTAAGCTGACGCCGGATCAGGAGCGCTATTGGCGCCCGGTGGAATCTGCCCTGCGTGAGCTTGCCCGCCGTCAGGAACGCTCCGAGCAGGGCGGTTTCGTACGCCGGGTCGGCCAACGCGTGGTCTCGATCGTGCTCAATAGCGCAGCCGTCGAGCGGCTGGCGGCAGCAGCTCGCCCGTTGATCGCCAGGCTAAATAATGAGCAGAAGCAGGCGGCCGGCCAACTCGCGCAGGAAATGGGTCTAGGCGCCGTCGTGATGGCGGCCCTGAATTAGGCCGCCCGGCACATTCCTCCGGCGCCCCTTTTTCAGCTTGACGGCCGCCGCGCCGGATGCTGGCTATACGGCATCCGCCGGAAGCCCGGTTTGATGCCGCTGATACGGCAAAAAAACCAAATAAAACAAGGCTTCCAGGGCGCAACTGGAGGAATAAGAATGCGCAAGTGGCTTATTGCGGCGGCTGCTGCCGCCGTTCTTGCTGTCCCGGCTGCGGTTAATGCCGAGCCGATGGTTCTGAAATTCAGTCACGTCGTCGCCGAAAAAACCCCGAAGGGGCAGGCGGCACTCAAGTTCAAGGAAGCGGCCGAACGGCTGTTGCCCGGCAAGGTGAAGGTCGAGGTCTATCCGAACTCGCAGTTGTTCGGCGACGCCAAGGAAATGGAAGCGCTCGCGCTTGGCGACGTGCAGTTCATCGCCACCTCGCTGTCCAAGTTCGGCAAGTTTACCAAGAAGACCGAGGTGTTCGACCTGCCGTTCATGTTCAAGGATATGGACTCGGTTGATCGCTTCGAGCAGAGCAAAATCGGCCAGTCCATCCTGCACTCGATGGAGAATCGCAACTATCTCGGCCTTGCCTATTGGCATAACGGCCTGTCGCAGATGTCCGCCAACAAGCCGCTGCTGCTTCCTACCGACGCCAAGGGCCTCAAGTTCCGTATTCAGCAATCCGACATCATCCAGGCCAGCTACGAGATCGTGGGCGCCAACGTGCAAAAGCTCGCCTTCTCGGAAGTCTACCAGGCGCTGCAGGTCGGCACCGTTAACGCCCAGGAGAACACCTGGTCGAATATCTTCTCGAAGAAGTTCTACGAGGTGCAGAAGGACTTCGTCGAATCGAACGGCCGCGTGATCGACTACATGGTGCTGGTTAATGCCAAGTGGTGGAACGGTCTGCCGGCCGATATCCGTGCCGGGCTGACCAAGGCGCTGGCTGAAGCGACCGCGGTTAACAACGACATTGCCAACAAGCTCAATGTCGAGGCGAAGAAGAAGATCGCCGCTTCCGGTGTGACCAAGATCCACGAACTCACGCCGGCGCAGCATGCCGCTTGGGTGAATGCGATGCATCCGGTCTGGAAGAAGTTCGAAGGACAGATCGGCAAGGACATCGTCGACGCCGCGGTGGCCTCGAACAGTCCGAAGACCAACTGACGATCAACGGCGGCCGCGGTCTTTTACGCCCGCGGCCGTCGCTTTCAGGGGAATAAGCCCGGGGGGAAAATACGGTGTCGCTGCGGGAGGCGGTGCACCGCGTCGAGGAAAGTTTGATCGCCGCGATCCTCGGCGTGATGGCCATATTGTCATTCGTTCAGGTCGTTCTCCGATACGGCTTCAACTCGGGCTTCATCTGGCAGCTCGAGGCGGAAACCTATTTGTTTTCTTGGCTGGTGATGATCGGCATCTCCTATTGCGTGCGCGTGCGCGCGCATATCGGGGTGGATGCCGCGGTGCGGCTGCTGCCACCGACGCCGCGCCGCGCGGTCGGCATCCTCGTGCTGCTGCTGGCACTCACCTACACCGGACTGATGATCTACGGCTCGTTCGACTACCTCCACCGCATGTACATCATCAATGTCGAGGCTGAGGACATCCCGGTCCCGACCTGGGTTCTGAGCCTGTGCCTGCCGCTCGGTTTCGTGCTGCTGCTGATCCGCCTGCTTGAGATGGGCTGGCGCATCTTCACCGGACAATCGGCAGGCTACGAGCTGGCCGACGAGGCGAAGGAGGCGGTCAAGGACGTCACCCACGACAACATGCCTGACGCCACCACGGTTCAGCGATGAAAACCGCGTTTCTCTTTATCTCGCTGCTGTCGATGCTCGGGATTGGCGTGCCGATTGCCATGGCGCTCGGCCTAGCATCGATGTTCACCATCCTGATCTTCGAGCACGACACGCTGGCCTCATTGGCGCTGGCGTTTTTTCAGACCATGGATCAGTTCACGCTACTGGCGATCCCCTTCTTCATTTTGGCCGGCAATTTCCTCACCACTGGTGGCGTCGCCAAGCGCATGATTAATTTCGCGATCGCGACGGTCGGCCATCTGCAGGGTGGCCTTGCCATTGCCTCGGTGCTGGCCTGCATGCTGTTCGCGGCGGTGTCGGGGTCCTCGCCGGCGACCGTGGTGGCGATCGGCTCGATCGTGATCGCCGGCATGGTCAAGGTCGGCTACACGCAAAGCTTCGCCACCGGCGTGATCGTCAATGCCGGTACGCTCGGTATCCTCATTCCACCGTCGATTGCCATGGTCGTCTTCGCCGCGGCAACCGAGACTTCGGTCGGCCGGCTGTTCATGGCCGGCGTCATTCCGGGCATCCTGCTCGGCACCGCCTTAATGGTCGCCATCTATATCGCGGCCCGCATCAAGAAGTTGCCGCGCCAGCCGAAAGCGTCCTGGGGCGAGCGGCTGAGTCTGTTCCGGGAGGCGCTTTGGGGCTTGTTGCTTATCTTCATTGTGATGGGCGGCATTTATGGTGGCGTGTTCACGCCGACGGAAGCGGCGGCGGTGGCGGCGGTTTACGCCTTTGTCGCGGCGGTGTTTATCTATCGCGATCTCAAAATCGCCGACGTGCCGCGCGTGCTGCTCGATTCGGCGCGCGTGTCGGTGATGCTGATGTTCATCATCGGTAACGCCTTCCTGTTCGGTCACGTGCTGACCACGTCGCAGATCCCGCAGAATATCGCGAACATGGTCGCGGCGGCGAACATGGCGCCGTGGCATTTCCTGCTCATCGTCAACATCATCCTGCTGATCGCCGGCAATTTCATGGATCCGTCGGCGATCATCTTGATCACCGCGCCGATCCTGTTCCCGACCGCGGTCAAGCTCGGCATCGATCCGATTCATCTCGGCATCGTCTATGTGGTGAACATGGAGATCGGCCTGGTGACGCCGCCGGTGGGCCTGAATCTATTCGTCGCCTCCGGCATCACCGGCATGCCATTGATGAGCGTGGTGCGCGCCGCGATCGGATGGCTGATGGTGCTGCTCGCCTTCTTGGCTGTGATCACCTATGTCCCGGAAATATCGACGTTCCTGCCAAATCTGCTGTTCGGCAAAGCCATCCAATAACTGCGCAACGATTGGTCCCGCGGTTTCCTGCGGTTCGTTTCAAGTTTTCCGCAATTTGTTTTGCTGAACGTTCATACATCTACATTGCGTGCGCGTAATCTCTGTCGAAACTTTAACTTGATAAGGCAAGGCGGCACACCACACTTGGCATTATCGGAAATGCCATTGGAGGTAACTATGTGGAAGACCGTTCTGGCCGGCACGACCGCGCTTGCGATCGTCGGCACTTCGCTTGCCTACGCGCAGCAGCGCCCCGGCAATGATGACGGCGCACGGCACTGGCGGCCAAGCGTGGAAGACATCAACGCAATGGGCGACGCGCGCATCGCCGCATTGCATGCCGGGCTGCAGCTGACGGCCGAGCAGGAGAAGAACTGGCCGGCGGTGGACACCGCGCTCAAGGACATCGCCAAGCAGCGCTCGGAACGTTTTGCCGCGCGCGCCAGCGCCAACCGCCCGACCGATCCGATCGAGCGGATGAGCCTGCGTGCCGACGTGCTGGCGCAACGCGGCGCGGCACTCAAGAAGCTCGCCGACGCGGCCGGCCCGCTCTACAAGAGCCTGGACGATGCGCAGAAGCACCGTTTTACGCTGCTTGCCCGTCTCGGCGGCGAGCGCTTCGGCCATTGGCGCGGCCGCGGCCATCACCGCGGCGAGGGCGGCTGGCACGATCGCGGCCTGCACGGCCCCGAGCGCGGCCCGCAACCGCAATAAGCGAGGTTTAGAGTGGCGGGCGGTGGCTGATGTGATCTCCGAGACATCAAGCCACCGTCCAAGAAGCCGCCGGGTTCGCCCGGCGGCTTTTCTTTCGCGTGTTCCGTGGCTTGCCGGACAGTGCGTGGCTGGACAGCGCGAGATTGCTTTGCTAACAGACCGCGGCTGGCGGAAACGTCGGCAATCCGGGCGCATAGCTCAGTTGGTAGAGCAGCTGACTCTTAATCAGCGGGTCCAAGGTTCGAGTCCTTGTGCGCCCACCAAATACTCTCAATAAATCAAATAGTTATAAGGATTTGGATTTTCGCGCTCGACGCCGAAAAAACTATAAACACCTATAAAATTATTTTGTGTAATTTTTTGGATCGCGGAGCCTAGAAAAAAATCGTCGCTGCATTCCAACAGTCGCCGTTTCATTTCGAACAAGTATCGATTGAGCAATGCCACCCCCAATTGACGCTTCAGCTTCCAGCTGTTTCGATAAGCACTGGGGCGGCTAGCGAAGCGTCGTCGTTTAGTAAGGGGGGGGCCGTGCGCGGTGGCAAAAGATATTTTTCTGTTGTGAAGCGCGAGGAAGGACCGAAGCGAGAACGTAAATCGCGCAACTCCCATCGCAAGACACCAAACAGTATCAGGCGCGGCACGTTAAGACGTCGGATCATTTTCAAATCAGATGATTGGTACGCGAAAGCGATGCTTTCGGTGACGATAAACAAATCTATGCCATAATTGTGGACTTCGTCGTCACTTATCCAAAATGCGGTAAAAGCGCGCTACGGAACAAAGAATGCTATGGCTTGCGTTGACCGCCGTTTACCGCCTATGCGGCGCGACCAAAAAAATCCGCCAACCACAACGAGATTAGTAATTCACAACATTTAGAAGAGGCGACAGGTGACCAGCGATACAAAGAAATCAAAAGATCCGTTGGCGAATATTATTGTGAGGAAACCGAAAAATCCATCAGCCGAAGTTGCCGCGACCAGACCGAAAAATCCGTCAGCTAATCTTATTCCGTCCGAAGGCTATTTCCTTGAGATCGATGGAAAAGTAAAATCAGAATACAAGGCTTCAGATGAAGCAATGAAGGCAGGTCTGGAGCTTAAGAAGAAATTTCCGCAAATCCAGGTGGTCGTGTGTGGCGCAAAAGAAAGAACGCGGACGCTGGTGGAAGTGCCTGAGTGATTTGCGCCTCGCGATAGGTGGCGGAGGCGTCTCCTAATGGAGTATCGTTTCCCGCCCAAATTACGAAATTCGCTAATCGCTGGGCTGTGTGGCTCACTTGTGCATTGGGCGCTGATGGCTGTCAGGAATTTCTTCGGCATTGTCCCCGAGTTTCAGCCATATGATGATGTCCAGCGCGTTCTAAACTTCGCTGTCGGTGGAATTAGAATTGGTGGGGTCGAGTGGGCAATCCCCTTTATCTCAGGCGCTCTGTTCGTGGGTTTTGTATTCGGTAAGGTCTATCGCCAACTCCCTGGAAGTAATTTCATTGATAAGGGCATTTTTTTTGGAGTTTTCGCATGGCTTGCGATGGGGCTCGGATTTTTTCCACTCATTGGTGACGGCGTGTTTGCGGTCGGACTATGTTTGGGGGTCAAGCCCGCTATGCTGATGTTCGTGATGTTATTCACCTACAGCCTGACGATGAGCGCCGTTTACGACAGGTTGAATGCGCTTAACTAGCTATTTTTATTTTGGCGAACTGACTGGTCTGCATTGAATAGTTTGGACCAGGCTAAATGAGAGTTTTCCGGTTAGGCTGATCAGACGGGGAGCCTACCGGATGAAGAAATCAAAGTTTACAGATCAGCAGATCGCCTTCGGGTTGCAGCAGGCAGAGACCGGAACGGCTGTTGCCGAGATATGCCGCAAGTTTGGGATATCAGAAGCGACATTTTATCGATGGAAGGATCGGTACGGCGGCCTAATGCCGTCGGAGGTGCGCAAGCTCAAGCATCTAGAAGAAGAGAATATTCGATTACGGCGCCTGGTCTCGGACCTAAGCCTGGACAAAGAGATGCTCCAAGAGGTGCTGCGAAAAAAAGCTTAAGGCCTGCACAGGAACGGGAGCTGGTTGATCAGCTTCGCATCAGCTTCCGGGTCGGCATACGGCGCGCCTGCCGTGTGTTGGCCGTCCACCGATCGATGTATTTGTATCGATCAAGGCGCCCTGAGCAGGCCGTGCTTCGCAAGCGCATCCGCGAAATTGCCGAAACCCGTGTGCGGTATGGCTACCGGCGTATCCATATTGTCCTCCGGCGCGAAGGCTGGCCCGTCGGGCGCACGCGCGTCTATCGCTTGTATCGCCTGGAAGGCCTCCAGATGAGGCATAAACCGCCACGCCGACGCGTGATGGCTAAACTACGCGAAGATCGCTCCCAGGCCATTGCCCCAAATGACAGCTGGTCGATGGATTGGATGTACGATCAGCTCTTTGATGGCACCCGGCTGTGGGTTCTTACCATCCTGGATAACTTCTCCCGTGTGAGCCCTGCGCTCTGGGTGGGGCATCAGGCTAAAGCCTACGATGTGGTGTCGGTTCTCAATCAAGCGGTCGCATCTTATGGCAAGCCCCGAAGCATTCGAGTCGATAACGGCAGTCAGTTTACCTCGCGCGAGCTCGACCTATGGGCTTACTCCAACAACGTCATCCTGGATTTTTGTCGCCCCGGAAAGCCAACGGACAATGCCTTCATTGAAAGTTTTAACGCCCGTGTTCGCCTCGAGTGCCTGAACCAGCATTGGTTCTTGGATCTTGACGACGCCCGGACAAAGATCGAACTTTGGCGTCAGGACTACAACGATGTGAGACCGCATAGTGCAATCGGCGAGAGAACGCCGATGGCTGTTTTTACTGCCCGCAGGAATGGTCCTATGGGTTCATCAGCGCCGGAAGTTCTCGTTTAAATTGGTCCAAATCTTCAAAGCGGACCAGCCGATGCAGTAATCTCTCTCCCGATGGTACAAAAAAGCCGTCAGGTCACGTCGCTGATATGAGCGTTGCCGTGATCTCGAAAGATGGCGGCGCAGATTATCGGTGACTACATATAAAAGTTAGTGCAGGCCTCTATCCATGATGCATCTTCATTTTATTGGATAGCTGGCTTTCTAAGCTAACAGTTTAACGCATCCCCGCCGCTTTCGCCGTCGTTTCGCCGAAATCTTTCGCCTGCTCGGTCATCGATTTAAGTTGTGTTTGAAAATACTCTGCTTGGATACGCATCACGTCTTGCAAATCCCTCGCTTGGGTTAGCTTTTGTGCAAACCTAAAAGAGGTCTCGACATTGTTTTGAGCGTAATCTGATACTTTCTTGCTTAGCGCAGTACTCGCCCAAGGCGATGCTGAGAGACTTTTTTGAAAGAAATTTAAATAATTCTCCATTGCTCCGCGAGCTTGATCTATTGTCTGCCCCGCGATCGCACGTACATTTTTAGATCGTTCTTTGGAATGTTCATTATTTTTGGAATGTTTATTGTTCTTCCCTTTGGAAGGTTTATTGTTCTTCCCCATGTGCGTCTCCTGGGCTGCGTTCAAAATGT
>CAWEMT010000005.1:0-346543 GCA_963810255.1 uncultured Alphaproteobacteria bacterium
GGCACAAAGCGGACATTCGCGGCAGCGCAACATTTTGTCCGCTCTCGGACAAGAGCGGACATTCACCAACCGCTGCTCGGCAACGCCGCACCATTCGCTTGGTGCGGCGTTTCGATTTCTCGGCCCCTCGACTCTGTTGTCGACGATCTTTCGCGCTTCCCCAAAGGCCTCGACTGGCGTTGTGAGCGGTATCGTTGCGCCCAGCCTCAGCCCGTCTTCATCGAATATCGTCACGATGAAACCGGCTTGGCGGGTGAGATCGAGCCGGTGGAAATTATAGCGCTCGCGTGCTGCCTTAAACGCTGCCATCGCTTCCTTGCGCGTAGCCGCGTAGCACAGGCTAAGAATTAAGGACAAAAAGGGCGAAAATCGCCAAAAAAACGAGCGCCGAAAACATCAATATTGTCTCCGGCCAATCTACGCCGGCTTCCAGTTTTTGGTGGTCAGAGTGCATTGTGGTGCCTCCATGGGCATCCGCACTGACCCAACGCTAATCGCAGACCTAAGTTCCATCCTTGGCTTATCGCGCCCTAACCACCGCGCTTCCACGCCGCCTTGAAATCTGCCACCGCCTGCTTACGCCTCACCGCATTTACGGTTCGTTCGGTTGACCTGCCGCGAGGCGGTCTTTCTGTTTGTACGGTTGGTCGCGATTGGCACAACGCTGCATTCGCGGGCCGCAACAGCAGGCCTGGCTTTCGTTGCTACTGGCGTTGGAAGTCGCGCCCGCGGGGAGGGTGACCGCAGATCGAGACGGACCTACGTGCGTTGATTCGGCGAATGGGCATCGAGAACCCGCTTTGGGGAGCGTGGCGCACCCCGCGTCGCACTGCCAACGTTTCGCCAATAAATCACCTGAACCGAACACGAACAAACGTCATCGATCTTCATCAGATTTATCAGGATTTACGAGATTTTCCCGAGAACGAGACTCGCTCATAACGGTCTGGTTGGAGGTTCGAGTCCTCCCGGGCCCACCACCCTTAAGATTCAGCGTTGATCGCGTTGAAGATTTAGCGAAGTGGGACACCTGTGCTCGAAAAGTGGGACCCGGTTTCGCCATCTGTTGTTCCGGGTTCTGGCGTATCGGCTTCAGGCCGATTAGTTGGGCGACTTGGATGGTGAGTATCAGCGCTCGCACGCAACATGTTCAACGCCTTATCCTGGAAAGTGTCATTTGCCTCGAGGGCGAGATGGAAATGGACATGGACGACTCCACCGTGAAGATGAAGGCTGGCGACGTCCTGATCCAGCGCGGGACAAACCACGCGTGGGCCAATCGCAGTCAAGCGCGCGCGCGACTAGCCTTTGTGCTGATTGACGGCGACCTCTCGGCATCGGACACGCCGTCTCCGGAACTACGAACGCCCGATAGTTACGAGCGCTGTTTATGCGCGAATATTCGCAATTTGGCCTAGGTTAAATTTCGGTTGCCAGCTTCGTAGGGACGAAATACCGATTCGCAGAATGAGAGATTATGTAATATCGGCAGGGGAGACCTTGGTTTCCCACACCGCAACGAAGTGACATGCACATCAAATCGAGCGGCATCGATATTCACTATCAGATCGATGGGAAGCAGGGCGCTCCTTCGGTGACTTTCGTCACCGGCATCGCCAACGACGTCGCGATGTGGGACGGGCAGATTGCGCCGCTCGCGCAAGATTTTCACATCCTGCGCTACGATCTGCGCGGCCATGGGCAAAGTGAAGCCACGGCCGGCGACTACAGCTTTCCCATGCTGATGGGCGATCTATTGGGCCTGTGGGACGCCTTGAACATCGAGCGCTCCAGTTTGGTCGGGCTCGGTCTTGGTGGCGCCCTCGCGATTGGCATGGGGGTCCATCATTCCGACCGGCTCGATCGGCTGGTGCCCTGTTGTTGCCGCGCGGTGATGACGCCGGACTTCGCGGCGATGTGGCCGAAATTCGTCGAAACGGTCAAAAAGAACGGCATGGAAGGCATGGTTGAGCCAACCGTCCAGCGCTGGTTCACCGATGACTTCAAATCCGCTCATCCGGATGTGCTTGACGGCGTTCGCCACATGATCCGCGCCACCAATCCGGTCGGTTACTACGGCTGCATCGCCGCCTTCCTGACACTCGATTTTTCAGGCGGCCTGGATCGCATCGCAGTGCCGACGTGTTTTGTCAGCGGCGCCGACGATCATTTGGGCGGGCCGCCCGATATCATGGCGGGGCTCGCAGCGGCGGTGCCCGGCGCGGAGCATATTTCCGTGCCGCGCGCCGCGCACATCGCCAATATTCAGAATGCGAAAGATTTCAACGCGATTCTTGGCGAATTCCTGCGTCGATAATTAAAGAAGCACGAGTGCGATGCCGGGGATGAACATGATGAGCAGCAGCACCAAAAACATGACGACAGCGTAGGGCGCGGCACCTTTGAAGATGTCGTTCAAAGAAATACGCGGATCGTCGAGGGTGCTTTTGATCACGTAGACGGAAAGTCCAAAAGGCGGCGTCAGCAGGCCAATTTCGACCGCGATGACGGTAACGATGCCGAACCAGACCAGGTTGACGTGATAGCTTGCCAAGGGCGGAAGGAACATGGGGACCATAATGAGCATGATCGACACCGCATCGATCAGCGTCCCCATGGCAATGATAATAATCACATAGACGAACAGCAGATGATAGAAGCTGAATTTGGCCGCGGTCACCCACGCGTCGAGCGCCTGCGGCATGCCCGAAAGAGCGAGCAAGCGGCTGTAGATATTGGCTGAGATGATAAGAAACAAAATCGAGACGGTCACGTATCCGGTCTCGATCAGTACGCGCCAGGTGGACGATAAAGTCAGCCGCCGCCGCCATAACGCCAACAGCAAAGCGCCCAGCGCGCCGATGGCGCCTGACTCGGTCGGCGTGAACCAGCCGGCATAGATGCCGCCCATGACAAGCAGCACGAGCGCGACAAGCGGAACCAAACTGAGCAGTGCTTGTATGACTGTGACGTCGTTGCCGGCTTCCATTTGTGCCGCTCGCGCGGCCGGGTCCTGCACGCTTGACGGCGACAAATAGGCATAGAGCAGAATCATGGCGCAGAAAGCGCCGCCGAGCAGCAGGCCGGGCACGATGCCGGCGATGAACAGGTCGCCGATCGATTGCTCGGCAAGCAGACCGAAGATGATGAGAAGCAGGCTCGGTGGAATCAGCATGCCCAAGACCGAACTACCGGCGACGACGCCGACGGCGAATTGCGGCCGATAGCCGAGATGCAACATCTCCGGCACCGCAACCTTGGTGAACACCGCCGCTGAAGCGATTGAAATACCGGTCACTGCGGCAAAGGCAGCGTTTGCGGCAACCGTCGCGACACCCAAGCCGCCGCGTACGCCGCGTAGCAGCACGTTCGCGGCCACAAACGTATCGCGTCCAATGCCGGCGACGCTGACAAGAAGTCCCATAAGCACGAAGAGCGGGACCACCCCGAACTCGTAACTCGACACCGCGTCCGATGCCGCCAGCGCCAGCAGCTTCTCGGCAAGCGTGAAATTTCCCTTGATGGCCCATACGCCGACCAGTGACACGAGACAGAGCGCAATCGACACATGCATGCCGGCATAGATCAGCACGACGATGGCGACCATGGACCAAAGGCCGATCTCGAGGCCGGTCATCTCAGCCCTCCGCCCCGTAAATCGCCCTATCGGATTGACTGGCCTCGTCCGTTGCGGGCGCTTGGCCCCGCCACGCGGCAGCCAGATCGCGGACGGCGAACAACAGGAACTGCAAACCCGCACAAAAGCTGCCGATCAGGATGATCAGCCGCACAGGCCAGATCGGATAGGTGATGTACCCCTCAATGCCGGCATATTCGCCGGACGTCCAAGAGCGGATAAACAGCGGCAGGCTCGCCTGAAACAGCACCACGAAGATGCCCGTGCCGGCGAGCTCAAACAGGGCCTGCAGGCCGAAGCCGAGACGCGGCAGCCGTCGTTGCAGGAGATGGATAAGATTGTCCGCCCGGGTGATGCGCCCGGCACGCAAGGTGTGGCCAAGCTGGATGAAAACGATACCGACAATCGACAATCGCACCAGTTCGAGCACGCCCGGCAACGGCGAGTTGAATACGGTGCGCCCGATAACGTCGATGCTGATGACAATCATCAACGTGAATATCCAAAGCGTGCCGATCGAATTCAGCGCCGACAGCAGGAATTCAAACGACAGCCAATGGCGCAGTGATGCCGGGGGACGCTGTACGCCTTGGCCTGAAGGGGGCGTCATGGCTCGCTCATACGGGAAGGCCCGTCAAAAATGGAAGGCATTAGGGACGGCGGAGGTTACCGCCGCCCCATCTTGGTCCATGGCCGAATGGGTGATTTTGCCGCCTATTCCTTGTCCCAGTCGCGCACCAGCTCGACATGCGCCGCGCGTAACTTGGCCATATAGGCTTCCAATACTTTCTGCGCCGGCACGCCGCGATCTTGGTTACGTTTGACCCAATCCTTGGCGATGTTGGGCATGGTGGTCGCCCATTTCTTGCGTTCGGCGGGCGGGAACGTTGAGATCTTGGCGCCTTCATCCGCCATTTTCTTTTGAAATACGGCGGCGAGTTTCTGCACCGTGGCCGATACACGTTGGCTATATTCGGCGCCGACGTCGCGGAATATCTTTTGCGTCTCGGGCGACATGGAATCGAACAGCTTCTTGTTGATGGTGATGGCTCCGATCGACATCGCGCCAAGGTTCACCTTGGTCATGTACGGCGCCACTTCGTGGATCTTGATCGGATAGACACCGGTGGTGAAGGCGATCAGCCCGTCGTAGACGCCGGTCTTGATGTTGTTGTAGTGCGTCGCGAAGTCTCCTTGAACGGCGACCGCGCCGATGCCATTCGCCCAGAGCGAGAGCGAGCCGGAGGCGCCGAGTTTGCGGCCTTTGTAGTCCTCCAGCTTGTTGACCGGAAACTTGGTCCAGGTGTGATCGGTGTCTGTGGCGATGGCGCCGAGGAAGACCTGGTTCTGTTTGTCCCAATGCGCTTTGAGTTCGGGCATCTCGGCGTTCATCTGCACCATGATCTTGCTGATCAGCGTGGCATCGTCGGACCCGAAGGGCGCAAGGAAGGTCACCGACATCAGCGGCAGCTTGGCCGGTTCGAAGATGGTGTAGACCATCCCCATGTCGGCAACGCCTTCTTGCACCGCTTCCAAGACACCGCCGACTTTGGCAAGCGTGCCACCGAAGGCTTCCGTCCAATTCACCTTGTCCTTGCCGCCGGCTGCGGCGAGCCGTTTATCGACCTCCGGGATATAGAATTCCTTGATCGCCTTCATCCACGGCAGATGCGTGCCGTGACCGCCGGCAAAAGTGATGTTGTAAGTGGTCGCGTTCGCCGGAGCGGCGAGTGCGGTCGCCGATAGCAAGAGTGCGGCGGACAGCAGGATTTTAGAGCTTTCAAACATCGTGTTCCTCCCCTTTGTCCGCTTCTTCCGCGGACATTTTGGCTCGAATAGGCATATGTATACCAATGTGCAGCCACGGAGCGAAACATCGGATTCCCACAGTTGACCGGTCGCGTGGCTTCAACCAGTTTCGGGGGGTGAGCTTGACGGCGGCGATGTCAATCAAGGAAAGCCTAAACGAAAGCTTGGAGGCTAGCGCCCGCGATGCACCGCGAATAATCGCTTTGATAGCACAGCCCGCGCTGCTAGCGCCGAGAAAGGTGCGACCTTTATGATCATCGACGTCTTCAATCATTTCATGCCAAAACCCTACCTTGATCGGCTTACGCAGCTCATTCCCGGCCACGTCGCGACCACGGCTTTTCCGCGGCTGAAGACGCTGGTGGATGTCGAGGCGCGGCTCAGGCTGCTCGACGCGTTCGAGGGGTTGCAGCAGGTTCTTTCGCTTGCCAATCCGCCGCTTGAATTGGTCGGTGGCCCGAACGTGACGCCGGATCTTGCGCGCGTTGCCAACGATTCATTGGCCGAAGTTTGCCGCAAGCATCCGGACCGCTTTCCGACATTCATCGCCGCGCTGCCAATGAACAATATGGAGGCGACTCTTGCCGAGATTGATCGCGCCATCGCCGATCTCGGCGCGCGCGGCGTCCAAGTCTTCACCAATGTTGCCGGCAAGCCGCTGAGCGCGCCGGAATTCCGCCCGCTGTTCAAGCGGATGACCGAACACGATTTGCCGGTCTGGGTGCATCCGATGCGCGGGCCGAACTTCTCCGACTACGCGAGCGAAAAAGAATCCCAGGACGAAATTTGGTTCAGCTTTGGATGGCCATACGAGACGACCGCCTGCATGACGCGGCTGATCTATTCCGGCCTGCTCGACGAGTTACCCACGCTCAAGATCATTACCCACCACATGGGCGGCATGATCCCGTACTTTCCGGCGAAAATAATTCTCGGCTTCAAACAGATTTTCTTCGGCACGCGCGATCGCAATCCTGTCGCCGAGGAGCGGGGACTCAAGCAGCGGCCGATCGAATATTTCAAGATGCTCTATGCCGACACCGCGATCGGCGGCGAGGAGGCGCCGACGCGCTGCGGTCATGCCTTTTTTGGCACCGGGAAATGTCTGTTCGCGACCGACGCGCCGTTCGACGCCGAACAGGGGCGGGGGTTAATCGCCGACACGATCCGCGGCGTTGAAGCGCTTGCGTTGCCGCCCGCCGAACTCGAACAAATCTGGGCGGGAAATGCCCGGGAATTACTCAAGCTGTGAGGACAATGCGATATGAAGACGTCCAACATCAAAGTTAAGCTCCGCGACGGCGAGATGGGCGCTTATCTTGCCGTTCCCGACAAGACCCCGGTGGGCGCCGTCATCGCCATCATGGAAATCTGGGGCGTCAACGACACCATGCGTCACCATGCGCATGAATTCGCCGAAGCCGGATTCAATTGTCTCGTGCCGGACTTGTTCTGGCGCCAGGAGCCCGGCGTCGAACTGTCCGACGGCAATCCGGATGATATCAAGAAGGCTTTCGATCTTTACTATGAGTTCGATTACGATCTCGGTGTGCGGGATATGGAAGACATCTGGCACTATCTCGAGAGCATGCAGGAGTGTAACGGCAAGGTCGGTGCGGTCGGCTACTGCCTCGGCGGCAAGCTCTGCTATCTGATGTGCTGCCGCACCGATATCGATTGCGCGGTCGCCTATTACGGCACCTACATCGAGCATCGCATCAAGGAAGTAAAAAACCTGCACCGGCCGTTCATGCTGCATATGGCGATGAAAGACCGCTGGGTGCAGGCGGAAGTCAACGATCTCCTCGAACGGCGCCTGTCACCCAATCCGTTGGTGACAATTCACAAATATCCAGGTGCCGACCATGCCTTCGCCCGCCTCGGCGGCAAAACCTATAGCAAGCCCGAAGCCGACCGCGCGCTCGGCTTGACGGTGGATTTTTTCAAGCAGCATCTGAGTTGAGTTGGGCAATTGCCGCTAGGCCAACCGACGATCACAGCGGATCGGTTTCTCTAGCGCCATTGTAGCCGTTCCGATCTTGGCCGGGCTACATCATCAATACGTCCGGATATGATTTTTGGAAGGGACAGATTCGACCGCGAGATTTAGGTTGCCCGCCTTTTCAAAAAGGAACAACCAGGCCGTCCAAAGGTGCATCGCAGTTAATGAGGTCAATCCGTTTTGTTGTGATGCGGATATTGTCGCCGCTACCGACAAGATGATG
Source organism: uncultured Alphaproteobacteria bacterium (assembly GCA_963810255.1). Lineage (GTDB taxonomy): Bacteria > Pseudomonadota > Alphaproteobacteria > Rhizobiales > Xanthobacteraceae > Pseudolabrys. Next base: position 7,672 of record CAWEMT010000005.1, read on the forward strand.
TGTGTATGTACCTGCAAAAAGACGCTGCGTCTCGCGACGGTATTCAACGAGAACGAATTTGGATCGCACCGTCGTACCGGGGCCATGGCGGCTCGGCTCCAGGCTCAAGTTCGTCACGATGCGGCTGGTGCGCGAGCGGGGCTCCTGCGAATAGATGCGCGGGTCGGCAAGCCGGCGAACGCGCGTCTCCAGCAGCCTGCGGTCGTCGTACATCAATGAGACCGTGTCGTGCGGGCTTTGCTGCCCCGGTTCGCTGGGCACCCAATACTGCGCGTCCGCGGTGAACAGCGCGAGCCATTCGTCGAAACGGCCTTCGTCGAGCAGCCGAGCCTCATGAATGAGGAACGCCGTGCAGTCGTCGAGATCCAACGGAGCGCGCGATTGGGCCGAAGCGGCCGCGGTGGCTTGCTGCACGCTCATGCGGCGGCTCCCGCGGCGGCGGCTTCGCTGCCCAGCATGTAACCGCGCCAAGCCTCGAACATGTTGCGAATATAAATCTCGCTGGTCGAATTCTTGCCTTTGCGCCCGCCATGCGCGTCGGCGACGTCGCTCCGATAGCCGCGGCCGATCTGGACCCAATCGGCGCCGTCGCTGGCGAATCCGAGTGTGATGCGGTTGTAGATCTCTAGGTCGTCGGTGAGCACCAGCGAGCCGGTTCCATTCACGACATTGGCAAAGCTGATCGTGTTGCGGAACATCTGTTCCGGCGCGCCGCGCAGCTTGAAGCAGAAGGTATGCACCTCGGTGCGGTCGACCGCGATCGGGCGTATCACGCGCAATTGCTGGAACTGGCTCATCATCGACAAATTCGGATAGATGTTGCTGTTCCAACGCCGCACTTCCATGACCCGCCGGGTTTCGTCTTTCCCCTTCTTGTTTTCCAGGGCTTCGACATATTCGCGGAAGGTTTGATCTTTCATCGCCGCCACCAGCTTGGCATCGTCATGGTAATCGCCGAGATAGCTGTGGCCGTTGGGATAGGTCCAGATGCCGACCTGCGACTCCCAGAAACTGTAGGGTGCTCCGTTCTGCCGCATCTGGCGGATGGCGATCTCGCCGGAGCCGTCGCTGTAGACCGAATCGTCCTGCTGTTGCGCGGCGGCGATCGAGGAGCGATGCGTAAACCATGGGTGCGCCGCGTCGCAGAGGTTCTCCAAGTAGATTTTCCAATTGCCCTCGTAAACGTGCTTGAACGTGCCGCCGGCAACCTCGATCTCCCCGTCCGGCGCGCGATCGACCATGTCGTCGAGCGACGTCTTCATGTAACCGAGAAAATCTTCGAGGCTGCGGCCGTCGTCGGCGAGGCTGAGGAAAATGAAACCGCGATAGCTCTGCACCCGCGGCACCCGCAGCATGGCCGTCTTCGGGTCCTTCGGATTGAAGTCTTCGGGATAGTCATTGTTGAGCGGCACCGCCTTCAACCGCCCATCGAGATGATAGGTCCAGCCATGGTAACAGCATTGAAATTCGTCGGCCCGGCCGGCATTGATGGCAACGACCATGGCGCCGCGGTGTGCACATTGATTGTGCAGCGCATTGATCTCGCCGTTCTCACCGCGCACAATTACCAGCGGCTTGCGCGCGAACTCGGGTACAGAAAAAATCGCCAGGATTCCGGATTTGGCTCTCATGTCCGACATAGACCCACGTCGATGCAAAAATCTTCTGCATCTCAAGCTCGAAGATGTCGGGATCTGTGTAGACTTGCCGATGCACCCGAGCCGGCTGCACAAGCTTTGACAAGGCCTCGATGGATAGCGGAGCTCCGTTGCGCATGCGAGACTCCAATTCAAATCGGACAGTGGCCGCAAATCTGTTTGCGGCACATGGCGGTTCGTGTAAACGATACTGGACAGTATCGTTTCGATCAAGGGGCGCATGATGGCGAAAAAGCCTGCAGAGCCGGCCGCCGGCAACGGACTCTCTCAGGGCAAACGCAAAGCGATCCTGCGCGGCGCCAAAGCCGTATTTCTCAAGGAGGGGTTCGGCGGCACGAACATGGACGTGGTGGCAGCGCGCGCCGGGGTGTCGAAAATGACGGTCTACCGTCATTTTGGCAGCAAGGAGGAACTTTTCGCCGGCGTTATCACCGACCTGTGCAATCAGATTGTCGCTTCGGATCTGGAAGACATTTTCTTACAGGAACCTAATGAGGCGCTCCGGCGATACGCGCAACGTATGATTGAAATCGTTTTCGATCCCGATACGGTCGAATTGCACCGCATTGTCATTGCTGAAAGCAAGCGGTTTCCAGGCCTGGGGCGCTTTTTTTACGCATCTGGGCCGCAGGTCTGTATCGATGTTCTCGCCAATTACCTTGAGCGAAATCGCGACAATCCTCGATTCCGCGTGATTGATCCGCTGCGGGCGGCGGAGGAATTTCTCGAAATGCTGCGCGGATACGCGCATTTGCGCGTGCTGTTGAAGATTGAGCGAACCCCTTCGCGGCGCGAGATATCGGCGCGCATAGACGGTGCCCTGCGGCATGTTCTGAGGTCGCCTGTGTTGCGCGATAGGAGCGGCCTTTCTAAGCTCAAATCTGGCCGGGCGAGCGTTTTGGCATGTAGTGCAAAACACGTCGTTCGGTGAAGATGACCACCAGATAGGCAACGCTGCCGATTAACGTCAGCATGATGATCGAGACGAAAACCATCGGCGTGTTTGCTTGACCTTCTCCGAACGCCAACAGGAAACCGAGTCCCACGTTCCCGCCGACCAGTTCGCCCACCACGACGCCAACGACTGCAAGGGTCGAGCCGATGCGCAGCCCGGCGAGCAAGGGTGGCAGTGAAGCAGGGAATTCGATCTTCCAGAAAATCTGGGCGCGCGATGCCTTGAAGGAACGTGCCAGATTGATCATGTCGGGATCGACCCCGCGAACGGCCGACATGACGTTGACCAGAACCGGGAAGAAAACGATCAGGACGGCAACCAAAATCTTTGGATAGACGGAAAACCCCATCCACAAAATGAACAGAGGCGCAAAAGCGACTTTGGGCGCAATTTGAAGCGCTAGGATATACGGAGAGAGCGCGACCTCGGCGGTCGGCGACATGCCCAGAAGGTAACCTAGACAAGCCCCGAGCAGGCTGCCGAGGAAAAATCCAGCGATAACTTCGGCTGCGGTGATACCGGTGTGATACAGGAGGTTGTTCACGCTCAACAATCGCAGGAACTCGCCGAACACTTGCGATAGAGTGGGGATGAAATAACTCGGAATGCCGAGTAATCCTGGGCCCCATTGCCACCCCGCCAAGAACAGTATCAACAGGCCCACGCTTGCGGCAACGCCGCGGCGCAATTGTGCAGGTTCGGCCGAGCCGTTCACGCCGGCACCTGGGACGGATGCCCGATATCGAGGCGGTCCATCAGCCGCGAGATGTAGCCCTCGACCCGACTGTCGCGACGTCGCGCGAACGGATCATCTCGTTGCGGAAGCTCGATCACGACTTCGTCGATGATCCGACCGGGCCGCTGCGTCATGATCAAGACGCGATCGGATAGGATCACGGCTTCCAGCAGGTCGTGTGTAATCAGAAGCGCAGTCTTGCCAGCGGATTTCAGCGTTTGTGCAAGGTCGTACTGCAACATGATCCGGGTCTGCGCATCAACGGCGGAAAACGGTTCGTCGAGCAGCAGAACCGTTGGGTCGACCGCTAAGGTACGCGCGAGTGCCGTGCGTTGCCGCATCCCGCCGGAGAGCTGGTGCGGGTAGTGGTTGGCGAACTCCGCCAACTTGAAGGTGTGCAGCAGTTCGTGCGCCCGATCACGGCTGGCTTGGCGCGCCTGACCTTTGATTTCCAGGCCGAACATCACGTTTTCCGCAATCGTCCGCCAGGGCAACAGCAGGTCCTTTTGCAGCATGAATGCCACGTGGGCATTCGGGCCCTGGACGCGCTCGCCGTCGACATAGACTTCACCTGCCGTCGGCGCGTTCAGTCCTGCCCCGATATTGAGCAAAGTGCTCTTGCCGCAGCCACTCGGCCCGATCAGCGAGACCACTTCGCGATCGCGAACCGCCAGGGTCACATCCTGAATTGCGGTGATGGCGCCGGCTTTACCGGCGAAACGCATTGTGACGTTGCGATACTCGAGTCTGTTCACAGCGTCATCGCTCGCTTCGCGGGGCGGGGAAGGGTGACATCCAACGATACTCTTGAGTATAGTAAAGGAAAAGACGAGACTGTCACGCCTTGCAGCGCGCGCAGGGCTCACCGAAGGGTTTGTAACAGGAGGACATCGATGATCACGAACCGGACCACGCGTCGATCGAGGCGCGACGTGATAGTGTCGGGAGCGGCGGCGATCGCCGCAGTCGGCCTTCTGCGGGTTACGGCGGCCAAGGCGAGCAAATCCGTCACCTATTTATTTCCCGCGCCGCCATTCCTGCCGGCCTTCGGTCCGATCCAACTCGCTAAGGGCAAGGGCTATTTCGAGAAGGCCGGGCTCGACGTGAAGTTCGAAGTCGGACGCGGCGGCGTCGACGTTGCCAAGCAGGTAGGCGCGGGCAACGCGCCGCTCGGCGGCATCGTGGCGGACGGGCCGATCCTGGTGCGCGGCAACGGTGTGCCCGTCAAGATCGTCGCGGTGTTCGGCGGCCGCGGTTTCATGCAACTCGTCGTGCGCCAAGACTCCGGGATCAAGAAGCCAGCCGATCTCAAGGGCAAGACGATCACCGTGATGTCGTTCCAGGACACCACTTACTATGCCTTGCTCGGCCTATTGGCGAGCGCCGGATTGAAACAGAGCGATCTGAATATCCAGGCGGTCGGACCGGCTGGAGTCTGGCAATTCGTCGCATCCGGAAAGTCACAAGGGATGGCCGGCGTGCCCGATTGGATTCCACCGGTGCAGGCCGCTGGCGTCAAGGTCGATATCATCCCGACCGAGGATTACTTCCCCCACATGGCACAGGGCATCGCGACGTCCGACGAGATGATCAAAAAAAATCCGGAGATGATCCAGAAATTCGTCACCGCCGCGCTGCATGGTATGAAGGACATGATGGACGACCCAAACGGGGCAGCCGCCGATTTCGTCAAATTCGTACCGTCCTGGAAGGGCAAAGAAGGCGCGGTCAAGGCGGCCTTCAACTATTACGTCAAGCTTGTCTATCCGGGACAAAAGAAACTCGGTGAGGTCAACGGCGATCGCTTGGCGAAACTGCAGGACTTTTATCTGGCCAATGGGTTCATTACCAAGAAAGTACCGGTCGACGATCTCTACACCAATCAATTCATCAAGTGAGGCCGCTGTCTTTCGCCTCGCGATAGTGTCGGCATTTTGCGGTGTCAGGCGGGCTCCTTGCGCCCGTCTGTGCCGACCCAGCCGTGCTGGGAAATGTCGAAGACGACGCCGTCGGGGTCCTTGAACTTGCGTTCGAAATTTCCCTTGCGTTCGTCACCGAGGTCGAAAAAGAACTTGCCGCCCAACGCCTCGATCTTTCGCTGCGTCTCGGCAAGATCATCAACCTGAAAACCAAAATGGTTAGCTCCGACGTGCCCAACCGGATTCTCGATGTCGTTTCCTTTCTTGCCGGCGAAATTAAGCAACGCAAGATTGATTACACCGTCGCTCATGTAGATGGCAGATCCGATTTCGATGGTTTCGCGGCCGACTTCCTTAAGGCCGAATACCTGGGCATAAAAATTCGCCGACTTTTCGAGGTCGCGGACGCAGACTGCAAAATGTCTCAAGCGAGCCATAACCATCTCCTGGACTGGACGGATCGTGCGGGTTGGGTGACATTATAGAGAAGGTTGACGGTGCGCCGCCAGTCTTATGTACGGTGCTAGTCCTTTCGGAGCGCGTGGAGATATGAGTGCGCGCAGCGCAGAAATAATAGGCGCCGGGTTCGCCGGGCTTGCCGCCGCTTGCGCCCTGGCGCAGCGGGGATGGCGGGTTCGCGTCCACGAACGGTCGGATCAACTGCGCGCGACCGGCGCCGGTATATACATTTATGAGAACGGCCTGCGGGTCCTGGAAGCGCTCGGCGCCTACGACGAGGCGGTCGTTACCGCGCCGATCGTCAACACGCGCGAGGTCCGCGATGGCCAGAACCACGTTCTCGCCGTGCACCACTGGGATCCGACCAAGCGGGTTTTCAGTATTGTCCGCCAGCAGGTGATCAACGCGCTTGCGGCTGCGGCGCGCCGGCATGGCGCTGAAATCCTGACCAATTCCGAAGGGGTGTCGGCGAGCGCCGACGGGGTCGTCACATTGGCCGGTGGCGAGCAGCTAAAAGCCGACCTTATTGTCGCCGCCGACGGTACAAATTCAAAGCTACGCGATTCGCTCGGCCTGCTGTCCAAGCGAAAATGGCTGGCGGACGGCGCGACACGGTTGCTGCTGCCGAAAACGCAAGAAGAGAGGGCGGGCGACTCCGGTACGACCATCGAATATTGGTCGGGAACGCGCCGCGTGCTGTATACGCCATGCAGCAACGACACGATCTATATCGCACTCACGATGTTCAACAAGGATGGCACCGCAAAGGCAATTCCCGTTGCAGCCGATGCCTGGACGGACTGGTTTCCGCATTTGGGCGACCTTATCGGCCGTATCGGCGAGAACGGCCGCTACGATCGCTTTGAATACATCAAGCTCAAGCGATGGTCGCGCAACCGCGTTGTCGTTCTCGGCGATGCCGCCCATGCGCTGCCGCCCAATATCGGGCAGGGCGCCGGCTGCGCCATGATGAATGCGCTGGCGCTGGCGGTCTATCTCGACCGGCACGCTGACGTCACAACGGCGCTTGCGGCATGGGAGCGTAAGGAACGGCCGATGACTGACCATACCCAACGCGCCTCCGTTCTTTTCGGCATGCCGACAAGTTGGCCGGCGCCGGCGCGCCGCGCCTTTTTTCACATTGCGGGAAGGTCAAAATGGTTGCTGCATCAGCGCACTCGCACGGCGCAGCACATTCCCACCGGAACTGAAACGCAACGGCCGCGGCTTGGAGAACATTCGTGACTTCTCGTCTATCGCGATATGGACCAAGCCGCATTGGATTATCAATACAACAACCGCGCTCATGTCGCCGATCCGCAGCGCTATCTCGATTGGTATCAGGCGGTCAGCGAGACCGCGCGCACGCGTGTCGCAAACTTGCGCGGCGTCGCCTACGGACCGTTGCCCGACGAAAGACTCGATATATTCAGTCCGGCCGGAGCCAAGAAAGACGATCGGCGCCCGGTCGTCATGTTCGTCCATGGCGGTGCTTGGCAGCATCTGGATCTTGCACGCAGCGGCTTTGCCGCCGAAACCTTTACCGAGCGCGGCGCTCTCTACGTGCCGATCGGGTTTACCCGAATGCCGGCTGCCGGTAACCTCGATGAGATGGTCGCGCAAGTCCGCACTGCGATCGCATGGGTGTGGCAACATATCGGAGATCGTGGTGGCGATCGCGAGCGGCTCTATCTGTTAGGACACTCCTCGGGCGCGCATCTTGCGGCCATGGGACTTGTCACCGATTGGCGGCGGCTGTTCGGGATCTCTCCGAGCATCATTCGCAGCGCCATCCTGGTGAGCGGGATTTACGACTTGGAGCCGGTGCGGCTTAGCTATCGCAACGAGTTTCTCCACCTCGATCGAGCGATGGAAATTCGCAACAGCCCTTGCCGCAACCTGCCAACAGACGGAGCGCCGCTAACTATTTCATATGGTGAGTTGGAAACGTTAGAGTTCAAACGGCAAGCGAAGCATTTTGCCGACCTTTGGCGGCGCTGTTACGGCAATTGTCACGAAATGGAGTTGAAGGGTCTCAATCATTACGAAACGATCGAGACGCTGACGAGTTTAGAGAGTCCGCTAACCCAGGCCGCCTTTACTCTGTTCGAGCTTTAGATCACCGGATGCCGCCCGCACGTTACTAAGCTTGTCCGAATAGAGTGGCCGAAAATACAGCATAACGTCAGCACAACGTGATTGCGCATCTGTACCTCATACTTGCCGCCAGATCATTGCTGGGAAGGCACTCTTGGATGCGCGCAACGCGCTCGCAGATATGCTCGCCCAAATTGATTCATGGATGAATGGTGAGGCACGCTCACGGTGATGGCGCAGCTCAGATTCCCTGATCGGCTTCTTAGATTCCCTGTTATTTCCGGAAAATTCCCTGTTCCGATGCGTAGGGAATTTGGCTCTAAGCCGTCAATAGCGTTGGGCAAACGGGGGCTTCGTATCCGGAAACAGCCCCAGAATCAAAAAAATCCCTGTTCTTTTCCCTGTTAGCAGGGAATTTGGGAGCGGGGACGGGTTCGACATGGACTGCGTCCGCCACCACGCAGTCCGTTTAGTCCCTAAAGTCTCTGATGTTGTCGCGAAATGTCGAAAGCTGGCTTCGACACTCTTGCTTCACTAGTGCCGTTCCATTTTCCTTGGCAGCATGAACTTCTTATTGGTCTTCTACTGCATAGTATTTGCGGAGCGGCGACATATCTACAAAACGGCGCGTCATCAGCTGGCCGGCTGCGAAATGCAATAGGAGGCTTCGGCATAGAGCAACGGCCGGGTCCCATCGTCGACTCGAGCCCTCGTCACCTAGCCTACGAATATGGTGTGAGTGCCATAGGGTACCGCAGCCATTCGTCGGCACACCACATTCGCGTGTGCGGACGGAAGCACCATCATTCCTGCTGGGTCACGTTCCCAGTTCCCCGCCACGAAGCGTTTTAGCGGATCTACCTTGCCACTGAATGCCTCTGACATCTCCGGATGTCCTGGCTCAATACGTTGACCGCAAAATTCGCCTGCGTGAGAAGCATCTCGTGCAGCAGGGTCTTGTTGTTCAGGCAGACCATCAACGATGGCGGCGACATTGAAACCGACCTGATAGCAGTCACAGTCATCCCGTGATCGCGGCCCCGATCATTGGCGGTTGCGACGGTGACGGTGGCAGGGAACTTGCGCATCGTGGCGCGGAAGTGCGTGTCAATTTCCTCAAGGGCTGAGACGCTCACGCTAATTCCTCCATCGCCCTGCTAGGTTTGCAATGCGCAGATGCCGGACGTTGCTTCTAGCTTGATTGGCGTCTAAACTGTTACGCGCGTAAATTGCGATTGGACGGTTTGGCATCGTTGGCTTTGCGCACCTGTAGAGGGCGCTGACTCTCGTTCAACGCGGAGAAAATGGGCGGGTAAAGTCCGCCCATTTTCTGTCTCAGAAAATGCCCTGCGGCTGCAGCCCCAGTTGCTGCGTACCGTAAAGTGCCGCGAGGGTATCCCAGTCGATACTCGAGTGCAGTGCCGCGGCGTTGGCGTCGCGCCAGAAGCGCTGCACGCGGTTTTTCTCGTCCGCGGCCGCCGCACCGGACTTGATGAAAATATCATCGACGACCTCGGAAGAAGTGCGCGCGGCAAAGCCGTGGTTTCGGTGGATGCGCACGCGCTGTTCGATGTCTAGCGTGCCGCCAGCGCGCACGATTTCCTGTCCTTCCTGCAGGCTTGTCACCATTAAGGTCTGCGCGGCGTCGATACGGGCGGCGGCTTGGCCGATCAGAGTTTGGATGAGCGGCGATTCGGCGACCTGTTCGAATACGCCAGGGCGAGCCATTCGTCGCGCGCCACGGGCCGTTTCAGTGAAAGCATCGAGCGCGCCTTGCGCCATGCCCACGATAGGCGACACCAGCGCAGTCGGCCCGAATGTCGGATAGCCGAAGAGCGCTTGGCGATTGCCCGGCACTTCGAGGCCCGGCACCTTGCTGGAGAAAATCGCGCCGAGCGGCAGCACGCGATGATTCGGCACAAAGACCGGATCGATTATGGCGACAGTCTTCGAGCCGGTGCCCTCAAGGCCGCTCACGTTCCAACTGTTATGGTCGACCACGACGTCGCTGACCGGTACTAGGCACCAAGCGAGCTTCGGCGGGCCCTTGTGTGTACCGAAAACCTTATCCGTATGATAGCCGAAAGAATCGCCTAACGTCAGCGCATCATGATCGCGCTGCTAGGTTTCCTACTGGCCGTCTTGATCGCGCCATTCAAGTCGAAGAGCTGGCTTGAAGCAGAGAATGCGGTTATCCGACATCACTCTTAGGACTGCTTTTCTCCGGCGCTCTGTACTTTCATTAAAGAATACGGATTTTAGAGCCAATATTTTTCCGGCTATATATGAGCATCTGCGCCTGACAGATTTAGATTGCTCTCGGTTGGCCAAATTACCATTTGGCCATTTCTATGTTCGAATCCTACCACGTCAGCCGCGTCCACAACCATTCAGCCCGCTATCAACGACTTCATGGCCAAGATGACCCGGCGGGAGCAATTGATCGCTTGCCTTGGTTCGGTAAAAACGACATAGGATTACGGCACAATCGTATATGGAATTGGCATGAATACAGAACCTACGAAACTCGGAATCGTCGGTCTCGGCCGCTGGGCCAAGGTTCTCGCGCGGGCACTGGCCAAATCGGACAAGCTTAAAATCGTTGCCGGCTATAGCCGCAGCGAGGACAGCCGCCGAGCCTTTGAGCAGGAATTCGGCGTCGCCGGCGTGCTAGACCTGAAGACGATGCTGTCGGATCCCGAAATTCGCGGCGTGATCATCACGGTGCCGAACGAACAGCATTTGCCGGTGGCGACCGAGGTCGCCAAGGCCGGCAAGCACGTCTATACCGAGAAGCCGATCGCGGCCACACTTGAAGACGGTATCGAGATCGAGGCGCTGGAGAAGCAATACGGCGTCACCATCACTGTCGGCCACAGCGCGCGGCTGTTGGGTAGCGTGCGCCGCATCCGTCGAGCGATCGATGCCGGCGAACTCGGCCGCGTTGCCTTTATGGAGGCGAATTTCTCCAACGAACGCGCGCTCGAACTCACGCCCGATACCTGGCGCTGGTACAAGGCCAAGGCGCCGGGCGGGCCGCTGTCGCAGCTCGCGATTCATTCGTTCGATATTTTGCACTATCTGGGCGGCGACATCGTCGAGGCGAGTTCGATGGCCTCGAAGCTCTCGCCGGTCGGCGCCGAGGTCGACGACCAGTCGATGACGCTTCTGCGATTTGCCGACGGCAAGATCGGTTATGTCGGCTCGTCGTGGACTTCGCCCGGGATATTCTCTTTGCGCGTGTTCGGCTCCAAGGGTCTGATGCACAGCGAAACGGATTTCTCCAGCTGGGACGTGCCGAACAAGCTGCACCTTACCTCCGCGCTCTATATCCAGCGCGGCAAGGACGGCTACGGCAAACGCGAGGACCTAACGGTGCCGCAAAGCGACATGTTCGTCGACGAGCTGGAAATGTTCGCGGAAAGCTGCCGCACCGGTAAGCCGAATGAACTGACCGCACATAACGGCAACGTGGCGGTCGCGGTGGTGAACGCGGCGCTGCGCTCGATCGACAATCACGGCCAATGTGCCCGCATCGGCGATATTCTGGACGACGCACGTGCACGCGCTGCCGCGAGAAAAGTCCATGCTGCCTAGCCGCTATTTCATCGAACTGACGCAGCCGGAGATCGCGGCCCAGCTCAAGGCCAATCCGCTGGTGATCCTGCCGGCCGGCAGCGTTGAGCAGCATGGGCCGCATCTGCCGACCGGCACCGACATCTTCGCCGCCAATGTCATCGCGGCCGCCGTTGCCGAGCGAATGGACGGCCTGGTGCTGCCGTCCACACCCTTCGGCGTCACGCCGATGCATATGCCGTTCGAAGGCACCATCACGTTCACGCCCGAGACCTATATGCGGGTGGTAACAGAAACCTGCGTTTCCACCGCCAAGCACGGCGCCCGCCGGCTGCTCATTCTCAATTGGCACGAAGGGAATATCCCCTCGCTCGCGATTGCCGCAGAATTGCTGCATCGCGACCACGGCATAAGTGTGCTGACGGTGCAGGCCTGCTACGTCGCCGAAGAACTCTATGGCAAGACCTGCAACGGCTTGACCCATGGCGGCGAAATCGAGGCGCTTGCGGTGCTGGCCTTTCGACCGGAACTTGTGCATCTCGACCGCATCGATTATTCCTCCGACCACGGCCACGGTCACAGGATGGACAAACTGCGACGTACGCGCAGCTATCAGCCGGTGCTCACCGACATCCGCTCGATTGCGGCGACCGGCTGGTTCGGCAGTCCGCAGCACGCGACCGCGGAAAAAGGCGCGCGCATGCTCGCCGATATCGTGGACGCGATCGCCCGGGAAGCCACAGACATCTTCCACCAGCTCGACGCGGTGCAAGGCGGCACCGCCGAGATCAAGCATCTGCGGCAAGCGGTCTGATGGCCCGGCTGCTGAGCCAGGCGCAAGGCAAGCAACTCGGTCTGCCGGGGCGCTCTTCGCTCGAAATGGTGTCGGGCGAGATCGGTTCGCGAGTCACCTTTCGAATTGTCGAGATACCGGTCCCGAAGCCGGGCGAGGCGCTGCGTGGACCGCATCTGCACAATGGCTACGAAGAGTGCATCTATGTGCTCAAAGGCGAGGGCCGTATGTTCTGCGATCGCGGCGAGCTCGCCCTGAAGGCCGGCGAGGTAGTGCTGGTACCGCCGGGCGAAAAGCACGTGACTCGCAATACCGGAAACGAGCCGCTGGTTCTGCTCTGCTTCTTTCCAACGCCCGACGTTGGCGGTTCGACCGAAAATTTCCTCAGCTTCTGACCCCTGTTTCATCGAGCCGGCCATGAGCACCGATGTTCTTTGCCTGCGGCCTGAAGCCGATTTCACGCGTGTCGACGCGCCCGCGCCGGCAAGTCTGCGCGTGAGCTATTGCAAGGCGGACGATTCTGCACTTGCTGAGCTCATGCATGCCGCCGACGCGCTGGTCATTCCGGCCGTCGGACCCAAGCTCGTGCCCGCGCTATTTGAAGGCGGCCGCCTCAAGCTGGTGCAGGTCACCGGCGCCGGTCTCGACCGGCTTGATCGTGATGCGCTTACTCGGCTCGGCATCCCAGTCGCTAATGTACCGGGCGGTAGCAACAGCGCCGTCGCTGAATTTGCCGTCACTGCGGCTTCAGTGCTGTTGCGGCGCTTCGCCTGGGCCGACGCGGAGATTAAACGCGGCAACTACGCGGGCTTCCGTGCCCGCATGGTGGCGGATAACCTCGCGGGCCTTGACGGCCTGCTGGTCGGTCTTGTCGGTTTCGGCATGATCGGGCAGGCGGTGGCGCAAGCGTTTCATCGGTCAGGCTGCCGCATTTGCTATCACGATCCGGCATCGCGTGATTCCGCCGCGGCAGCGGCGATCGGCGCGGAGGCGATGACGCTAGACGGACTGCTCGCGGCCGCAGATGTGGTGAGCCTGCACGTGCCTCTGTTGTCGGAAACACGAGGCTTCATCGGCGCGCGCGAACTGTCACTGATGAGACCCGGCGCCGTGCTGATCCAAGCCTCGCGCGGTGGGGTGGTGGATGAGGCGGCGCTCGCCGAGCACTTAGGCGCTGCCCGGTTCGGCGGTGCTGCTGTCGACGTCTACGCGAGCGAACCGCCGGCACCCGACAATCCACTGCTCGCGTTGACCGGCGAGGCGGCGAGCCGGCTGCTGCTCACACCGCACATTGCCGGCGTCACCCGGCAGTCCTCGACCTTCCTGTTTCGCTCTGCTTGGCAGAATGTCGAGCGCGTCTTGGTGCGTGGCGAAGCGCCGTTCAGTAGAGCCTATTGAGGGAGGGAATCATGGCGCGTCGGAAGAGGAAAACAACAACCTCGCGCAGTGCAAAATCGTCCGCTTTCGAGAAAAAGCACTACAATTACGGGCGCTGGACCAAAGGGCGCTTCTCCGAAGCCGTGACGGTCGTTGGGCCGGGCAAGATGATTTTTCTCGCCGGCATCGGGGCCGAGCATGAGCAGAATGGAAAAATCCGCTACCTCGGCGATTTCGCCGCGCAATGCCGCTATGCCTACCGGAAGCTGAAGAAAGTGCTGGCGAAGAACGGCGCCGGCGTGGCCGATGTGGTCAAGCAGGTGACCTATGTCACCGACGCGCGCAACCAAGCCCAAGCCGGAGCCTGCCGGCGGAAAGCCTACCGCACAGCACCGCTGCCAGCGCACACCTTTCTCGTGGTCAGCCAACTCGCTTGGCCCGGCATGCTGGTCGAGATCGAGGTGATTGCGGTCGTGCCGCCGAGGTGAACGGCTTCAGGATACGGTTGTGGTGATCGCCCGTTCTAGCTGCAACTCGTAATCCTGAAATTTGCTGTCGTGCCGGTTGCGCGGGCGCGTCAATTCGATGTCGAGTTCGAGCGAAATAGTGGCCGGACGCCCGCTCATCACCAGCACGCGATCGGAAAGATAAACCGCTTCGCGAATATCGTGGGTAATGAACAGCACGGTCTTGCGGGTGGCCTGCCAGATTTCGCCAAGCGCCTTCTGCATGCTTTCGCGTGTCTGCGCGTCGAGGGCGCCGAATGGCTCGTCCATCAGCAGCACCGACGGCTCGATCGCCAGCGCACGCGCGATGCCGACGCGCTGGCGCATGCCGCCAGAGAGCCGGTTGGGATGAAAATGCTCAAAACCGTTCAGCCCGACCATGTTGACGTAGCGCTGGGCGGCGCTGTGCCGTTCGGCGGCCGGCATCCCTTTCGAGCGCAGGCCAAACTCAATATTGCCGAGAACGGTCAGCCACGGAAACAGCGCGAATTCCTGAAAGACCACGCCGCGATCGAGGCCGGGTCCATGAACCTGGCGGCCGTCGACATAAACCGCGCCGGCGCTTGCCGGATCAAGCCCGGCGCTGAGATTGAGCAAAGTCGACTTGCCACAGCCCGACGGGCCAATAATGCTGACGAATTCCCCTTCGCCCACCGAGAAGGAGACGTTGTCGAAGACGCGCAGCGTGCGCGTGGTATTCCAGCCTTCCTTGCGCTGGTAGTTCTTGCGCAGATTTTCGACGCGCAGTTCGCCCATGGTCAGCTCAAATCCCGCATGACGCCCCAGCGTTCGACCGTCATCACTTCGAGCGTGCGCAGGAAGACGCGTTCGATCAAAAGTCCGACGATGCCGACGACAAACAGCGAACCGAACACCACATCGGTGTTGAAATATTCTTGCGCCCAGTAGATGCGGTAGCCGAGCCCGGCCGCGACCGAAACCAGCATTTCCGCCACCACCAGAATACGCCAAGCGCGGGAGAAGCCCTGCCGGTAGCCGGCGATAATGGAAGGCAGCGCTGCCGGGATCAGCACGCGCCCGAATAGCCCAAAGCCGGAAACACCAAACGCGCGGCCGGCGCGGATCAGCGCCAGATCGACCGTCTTCACGCCGGTCCAAGTGTTGAGCATGACCGTGAGCGCGACCTCGTAGATCAGGATGGAAACGATCGCGAGATCGGTCAGCCCGAACCAGATCATCGAGAGCGGAAACAATGCCGTACCGGGGATGGCGAGCAGGAAGTTCATCGGCGCGACCAGCGCACGCTCCCATAGCCGGAAATAGCCCATGAGCACGCCGAGCAAAGTGCCGATGATCATGCCTGCGATCGCGCTCTTGATCAGGCGGCCGAGCGTTGCTCCGATGTCGACCCAGAGCGTGCCGCTATAGGCCATCTTCCAGATCGCGAGAAAGATGTTGCTTAGCGGCGGCAGAATTGCCGGCGGGACGTTGCTCAGCCGGACCGCCACTTCCCACACCACCATGATCCCGATCAGGGGGATGACGGTGGACAGCAGATTTCCGGTGGCAAGAGCCCAGCCGCCGCCGGAACGCACTTCTTCCGGAGAGGCGGGATCGCGCGACGCTGCGCGCACCGGCTGCTCGTCGGCTGGTGTCACTACACTCATGCGATGCCGTCCATTGCGGCTTGACCGTACGCGCGCGGTTTACATCGCCGCAGCTTCCGCCTTAACACCGAAGTTCGGGTCGAGGATGGCTTTGAGATCGGGCAGGGATTTGATCTGCTGGATCTTGAGCAGGTAAGCGCTGGTGGCCGGAAGATCTTTCATATCGCCGGCGCTGAACGCGGCGCCGCCAAAGCGATCGACGTCGAAAAGCATATTGCGCACATCGTCCTCGCTCAGCTTGCCGCCGCGGCGCTTGACCTCGTCCACGTAGATCTTGACCGTCTCCTCATGATGGGCGCCGATATATTTGTCAGCCTTGGCATAGGCGTTGACGATTTTCTGCACAACATCCGGATGGGCCTTGCGATACTCTTGTGAGGTGGTGAGCAGGAACGGGTAGGTGATGCCCGCCATATCTTCGAATTGTTTGGCAGAGATCACGACCTTGCCTTTACCGGCATTGACGATACGGCGCATGCCGGGCTCCCAACCCAGCACCGCATCGAGATTGGTCGAGTTCGTCTCCATCGCGGCCGGCATGTCGACGACGCGCAGATTGGTAAAATTGAAATCGCTTTGCTTCATGCCTTGCTTTTCCAGCAGCATCAGCACGATGGTGAACATGCCGGTGCCCATCTGGGTGCCGATATGTTTGCCCTTGAAATCGGCAAGCGTCTTCAGGTTGGCATTGGCATTGCTGGCGACCAGTTTGCCGTAGAAGCCGCGCGCAACGACGCCGACCGCAATCAGTGGAATGCCGCGGGCGACTGCGGCAAAGAATGGCACATGCGCGGATTCGGAGAATTGCAGTGTGCCGGCGGCTACGCCCTTGATCGCGTCGCCGCCGCGGGCGAGCGGCCGCAACTCGACATCGAGGCCCTGGCCCTTGAAATAGCCCTCGTGCTGCGCGACCAAGCTCGGCACCGTGTTGATCCCGGCGCTCATGCCGATGATGATCTTGTCGGCGGCATTGGCCGGCGCTGCGGCGGCAAGCGTGGCCAAACCAAAAGCCGCGGAAATCCCGAGTATTCGTTTGATCATTGTTGCTTACTCCTCCCCATCGGCGACGATAACCGGCCTGACCGCTAAAGCAAATGCTTGCGGCTCGGTTGCCGGGATTTCACGCCCCCACGGCATGCCAGCGATTTCCGTGCCCACCGCGTTCGCAAAAGAGATTTCTTTGCCCATCGCTTTTGCAAAAGAACAGAGAAGTCTATCATGGCTGCCATCAGGGAGGACCAACAATGTACAAACAACTCGTCGGAATAGCCTTAATTGCCTTTCTCATGGCGTGGGACGGTGCCACGCCCGCTGCTGCGGACGATCTCAAGGTCGCCGTTGGTATGGCGGGCGGTGTCAACCAGGTTCCAAGCCTGGTCGCCAAAGCCAAGGGCTTTTTCAAGGAGGAAGGCCTCGATGTCGACGTTCGCGCGCTCCCGCGCGGCAGTATCGCGATCGACGCAGTTTCCAACGGTTCGCTGCAATTCGCCGAAGCCGCCAACGCTGCCTATTTCCAGGCCGTCGCCAAGGGCATCCCACTGATTTCGGTTGGGGTCAGTTCGCGCGGTTATACCGGCAAGCTGCTGGTTGCTAGTCGCAATGCCAATCTCAAGACGCTCGCCGACCTCAAAGGCAAGCATCTGGCGACCCAAGTCGGCACCGGCATGTATACCGTGCTGCTAATGCTGCTGGAGAAGCAGGGACTCAAGCTTGCCGATTTCAACGTCACCAATCTGCGCGTCGTCGATATGCCTACGGCGATGACCGCGTCGACCAATATCGACGCGGTGCTGGGCTGGGAGCCGTCGATCCAGCGCATCGTACAGGCCGGCAAAGGCAAGGTCATGCTGACCTCCAAGCAGCTCGAGGACATGGCGGGGATCACGTATCCGTTCCTGGTGACAACCTCGCAGAGCTATCTCAAGGAGAATCCCGACGTCGTTCAAAAGATGATGAACGGTTACGCCAAGGCCGACAAATACATCGCCGGTCATCATGAGGAGGCGGTGAAGATTTATTACGACGAGATCAAGCGCCGCGGTGCCAAACTGTCCGAGGACGATATTCGGCTGATGCTGTTCGACGACATTGACCGGTTCAGCGGGGCAGCTTTCACGCCGGCGGACATGCAGGACTTGACCTCGACCGTTGCCTATATGGAGAAGACCGGGCTACTCAAGAAAAAGCTCGACCTCGGGACGATCATCAATCCCACCTTCGGCAAGAAAGCCGACATGGCGGCGAAGTAGGCGCGGAAGGCAAGATTGTTTCGGCGTGATCACGCATGGCGTGGTCACGCCGTTTGTCGAAAGCTGCAAAATCACGCTGGGCGGTGGCGCCCGGCACGAAACCGGAAGTTGACCATGGCGGTGCCTCAAACAAACTTCTCTCCTCCGTTCAACATCACGCGCGCGAGCCATATCGTCCTTACCGTCCGCGATCTGGGCGTGAGCCGGGAGTTTTATACCGAGGTCATCGGATTACTGGTGACGCACGAAACCGACAGCGAGCTGTTTCTGCGTGGCGTCGAAGAAGCGTGTCACCACAGCCTCATTTTACGTAAGTCGTCCGGACGTCCCGCTTGCGAGGCACTCGGTTTCCGTGTATTCGCGGACGACGACCTGGATCGCGCCAAGCGGTACTTCGATAGCAGCGGCATTGAATCCAACTGGACCGAGCGACCGTTTCAGGGCCGCACGCTTCGGCTGCGCGACCGCGCCAGCATGCCAATCGAGCTTGTTGCGAGCATGCCAACCGAGCCGCGACTGCACGACAAGCCCCACCTGCATCGGGGCGCGGGCGCACTTCGCTACGATCATGTGCAGTGTCTAGTTCCGGACGTTACGGCTGCCGGCGAGTTTTACACCGATCTTGGATTCAGGATTTCCGACTATTTCGTCGACCGGCCCGAAGATGAAGACCCGCTTGGCCTGTTTATGTTTCGCAAGAACAATCCCCACGACATTGTGCTTTTAACCAGGCCCGGGCCGCAGATGCACCACTTCGGCTATATCATTTCGGCGACCGATAAATTATTTCGCGCTCTCGATACGGCGGGAGCCATCGGCTTCGTCAGAGAATTTAGAACGCGGGCCCGGGCGTCATGGGCAGGGCCACGCATTTTATGTGTACTTTCGCGACCCGGACGGACATCGGGTCGAGATTTTGCCGCCGCCGATTCAGATTGTCGATCTCGACGATAAACCGGCGCGATGGCACAACGGAAATCGGTTTACGTGGGATTTTCCGCCACCAAAAAGGTGGCTGCATGAGGCCACCCCATTCCAGGGCGCGCCGCTGAGTGAACCGAAGACGATGGAAAAGCTGTTCTCGCTTGAGGATTTCCTCAGTGCCGCGACGTGATTGCAGCGGCCTTTTTGACGCGATGGCGTTGCTATGACGACCGCACGCATTCCGCTCCCGGACCCTGCGCAACTGACCGAGGCGCAACAAAAGGTCGCGCAGGAGGTCGCCGCCGGGCCGCGCGGGCAAGTGCGTGGGCCGGTGCGTGTCTGGCTGCATAGCCCGGAACTTGCCGGCCGCGCGCAAAAGCTGGGCGAATTCCTGCGTTGGGGAACGGTTCTCGACGCGCGAATTTCGGAGCTTGTGATCCTTGTCGCGGCCCGCCACTACAGCTGTCATTATATATGGTTCAACCACGTCGGCCTGGCGGCGAAAAACGGACTGTCGGCGGACGTCATCGAGCGCATCAAGAACCGGCTGGAACCGGCCTTCGACAAGGCCGACGAGGCGGCGGCCTACGCCTTTGCCAAGGAAATCCTCGTGCTCAATGCAGTTAGTGATGCGACTTTGGCGCAAGTCAGAACTTTATTCGGAAATCGCGGGACCGTCGAAATGGGCGCCATCATCGGACATTATCATTCCGGCGCCATAACGCTCGGCCTGGCCGACATCGACTTGCCTGACGGATCAAAGACCTGCCTGCCGCCGTAAAGACTGTCGGTTCATTTCGAGAGCGCATCGTCATGGTCGCGCCCGCGATTCTCTTGTTTCCGGCTGACAGCGGATGCCAGCTAGAGGCGCTATGCGCCGAAAATTTCGTGAGGCGATGTGCGCTTCTGCGGGTCGAGGCTGTTGAGATCCGGGAGAGAAACATCAAGCACGAGGCAGTTGGCGCACGCTGGCTTGCCGATGTTCATTCGCGGCATGAGCGACACGGTGAAGGCCAAGCTCGCGCATTTCGGCCGGGAGAACATCGAGCCCGGCGACATCCTGTTGACCAACGACGCCTACATCACCGGCAGCCATCTCAATCATATGACTTTCACCGTGCCGGTCTTCCACGAAGGTGAGCTGGTAGCGTTTCCCGCTGCATGGTGCATTGGCCCGACGTGGGCGGCACGCTCGACGGTTCGACGACGGACATCTTCTCAGAAGGGCTGCAGATGCCCATCGTCAAGATCTACCGCCAGGGTAAGATCAACGAGGAATTGGTCGACATCATCAAGGCGAACGTGCGATTGCCGGAACGCGCGATGGGCGACTTCCGCGCCCAGGTCGCCGCGGTCAATACCGGCGAGAAGCGCTTCCTCGACATGATCCGAAAATATGGCCGAGATCGTGTTCTCGCCAGTATCGGCGCGATCATGGACCAGAGCGAGGCGCGCGCGCGAACGTGTAGCCGCGATTCCCGATGGCGTCTACGAAGCTGAAATCCTTCATGGATGACGACGGCATCAGCGTCGGTACGCGAGTGCCGATCCGGGTGCGGGTCGAGGTCAAGGGCGACCGCCCGACCAGCACGAAGTGCCGATCGGCTATATGTTAGGGCGTGTCGTGATTGGCCTACCGATAAAGCTCATGTTCGGGTCTCTGGTCCGCAATGAATCCGTCGTGGTTGGGCATTACGACCTTCGGCAAGGTATTTGCGTTCATCGTGTCGGTCGGCTTGATGATCTTGGCTTCCGATAGGATGTAGGCCACCACGCTATAGACCTGATCGTCGGTCATAGAGCCGGGCGCACTAAACGGCATCGCTCGCTTGACATAGTCAAACAGCGTCGTCGCATAGGGCCAATAGCTTTCCACCGTTTTGACTGGCGCTTTGCTGGCCAGCGTGCCGCGGCCGCCGAGCAGACGGTCACCGCCGATACCCTTCTGCGGGTTGCCCTGCATCTTGTCCCCATGGCAGGCCGCACAGGTGTCAGCGTAAACCTTCGCCCCCGCAGCGGCATTGCCGCTGCCTGCGGGCAACCCTTGTCCGCTCGCAGGAATGGCAGAGAACTTTGCCAATTCCTGCGGCGTTGCAGGCGTGCCTAAGCCGTAGTGAGATGACGCACCTTGAGCCAGAGCCGCCGATGTGAATGAGATCGCAATTAGCAATCCCGCTGCTTTCAGCACCTGCTTATGCGTGAACATTGCTGATACTCCCCCCAGCGTCGACGGCCCAGCTTTGGATGGCATTGAGGTGGTAGATCGAACCGAACTTTCCGTTCGACCCGCGAATGGCGATCAGTTGCTTCAGGGTCGGCTGCACATAGCCGGTTTCATCGGTGCAGCGACTCTGCAGGACAGCCGGCTTGCCGTCCCACACCCAAGGGAAGCTGAAGCGGACGGTGCAGATCGATTCCGGCGTCGTGTCGATGTAGGCGGCGTTCCACGTCTTGCCACCGTCAACCGAGACGTCAACATGTTGAATGCGGCCGCGGCCGCTCCATGCAAGGCCGGTGATGTTATAAAAGCCAGGCCCCGGCAGTTTCATCTCGCCGGAAGGGAAGGTAATCACCGACTTCGCTTCCATCTCCAGGCTAAATTGCCGCGCCTTTCCGTTCGCCAGAAGGTCGGTATATTTCGACGTTTCCTCGCGAGTCATGAAAGGCTTGTCGCTGACTTCGAGCCGCCGCAGCCACTTGATGTGGGTGTTGCCCTCGAAACCAGGCAGCAATAGACGCAGCGGATAACCTTGTTCAGGCCGAATTGCTTCGCCGTTCTGACCGTAGACAAGAAGCGCGTCCTTCAACATTTTTTCCATAGGAATGCTGCGGGTCATGACCGCGGCGTCCTCACCTTCCGCCAGCACCCAGGCCGAGCCGTCTTTCAAGCCGACCTCGCGCGCAATGGTGGCGAATTGCACGCCCGTCCATTCCGATGTGCTGAGCAGCCCGTGCGTGCCTTGCACCGTCTTTAGGGTCGGCTTGTTCCACTCAGTCAGGCCATTGCCCGAGCATTCGATAAAATGCTTACGGGTCACCGAAGGGAAGCGTTTGAGATCGGCCATGGTAAATTTCTTGGCCGTGTCCACCATCCCGTGCACGTAAAGCATATGTTTTGCGGGATCTATGGTGGGGATGCCGCCATGGTGCCGCTCAAAATGCAGTCCGGATGCGGTGGTATTGCCGAGCATCTTGTCGAGCGGCGTCATGCTCCAAGAGGAGTTCTCATTCGCGGTTGGGAAGCGCCAGCGTACCTCAGTTTCGAATTGTGATCGCGAACCGTAGCCACCGTCGGCAGCGACCGCGCGGCCCTGTTCCTTCGTCGGGTCGGCGGCCACATCGTAGTACACAGCACCGGGAGGCGCTTTTTCTGCAGCGCGCGCTAACGCGGGCGTCATAGCGGCGCCGGCGAGCGTGCCCGCCGCTAACAGAAAGCGCCGCCGATCGGCCACCGCGGCGCGCGGAAACATGCCGTCCTTGCAGTCGCATTCCTCTGCTTTACGCTGGGCGAGCTGTCGCGCCTCGGCCGCGATCATCGCGTCAACGGTGCGCTGAGCTTCTTTGCTATAAATGACGGATTCCGGCTTATCCATGCCCGCCTCCCTGGTAAGCGCACGACACGCAATCCTTCGAGAGCGCTCGCGTGCATTATTATTATTTCCAAGCTTAGCAAGCTGGAGGAATAAATCTCTCTCGTTGGCTCTATGAGCTAATTGACCCAGTCTAATAAGCGTTTGGACGTTGCGGGACGGAAAAACTCCCAAATCACGCAATTCCCCGATGCCTCCATGGCAAACGCACTTGCAGTCCCGCGATTACGAAGCAAAAGAGCGAAGAGTTTCGGTGTCAAAGATCGCCGTTCAATCAAATCGAAGGGTGCAATAAAGCGATCGATGCCGCTTTAACGGAGAGCCGCCGACGTCGGGGACGGCCGGAATCTCATCTCGGCGCAGCCGACAGTCGTGCTCCGACGATGCGCGCTTCGGTAGAAAACCGCCCAGCTGAATCAAATCGGTGAATGTAATAGACCGAGCGACTCTTCATGTGATCGGGATAGTCACCTTTGCGCAGCGTGGTCGCGACGCACGGGACCACGATTGCCGGGATGCCGCCAACATGACCCTCGGCCGCTCGGTGAACATGGCCGCTGAAAACGGCAACGACCCGTCCGGTGTGCTGCAAAGCCTGGCGCAGCCGCTCCATCATCTCCGGCGTTTCGAAGTTGAGCGGGTCGGGTCCCACCGTAACTTCGAAGGGCGGATGGTGCGCGAAAACCGCGATCGGCTTGCTGGTCTCGGCATCGATCAGGTCGATTAGACGTTTGGCCCGTGCGGGGCAGAAGCCGCCCCGGTTGCTGTTGATGTTCAGCGTATCGACCGCGATCAGCCGGATCGGATAATCCTCGACCGCATATTCGATGAAGTCGGAACCGGGCTCGAGATAGCCGCGCGGCGAAAAAGCCGCGCGTAAATTCGTCCGCTTGTCCTTGTTGCCCGGAATGACATAGACCGGCGCCTTGGCTTGGCTCAGGATGCGCACCGCCTCGGCGTATTCGTCTTGGCGTCCGTTATGAACGACATCGCCGGTGTGAATGATGACATCGGGGGCTGGATCGAGCGCGTTGATGTCCGCGATCGTGTTTTCGAAATCGCGTATTCGCCGATCCGCGTCGGGCGTATCCAGGGCGATATGGGTGTCGGAGATTTGCGCGATGATCATTATGCCGGACGCTTACCCTGCGGCTTTCAGGCCTGCGTAATACTCCTTGAGGATCGCCACCACCTCCGGCCGGCTGAACTCGGGCGGTATCTCCGCGTCGCTGGAGAGCATTTCACGCTGTTGTGTGCCGGAGATCGAGATTTGGTACTTGGGATCGTGCGGACAGGTCTTCGCCGTCGCCATGCCGTAGCACTTGCGGCAGTAGAACGTGATGTCGATCTTCAGCGGCTTGCAGATCAGCGCGCCGGGCCACAATTGATCGAAGATGTGATGCGCGTCGAAGGGACCGTAGTAGTCGCCGACGCCGGCATGGTCGCGCCCGACGATCAGGTGCGAGCAGCCGAAATTCTGGCGGATGAGCGCATGCAGCAGCGCCTCGCGCGGGCCGGCATAGCGCATCTCGATCGGGTAGCCCGCCTGGATGACCGTGCCCGGGCGGAAATAATTGTCGATCATCGCCTGGATCGCGCGGGTGCGCACGTCGGCCGGGATGTCGCCGGCTTTCAGCTTGCCGAGCACCTGATGGATGAAGACGCCGTCCGACACTTCCGCCGCGATCTTCACCAGATGCTCGTGGCTGCGGTGCATGGGATTGCGCGTCTGGAAGGCGGCGACCACCGACCAGCCGCGCTCGGCGAACATGGCGCGCGACTCGGCAGGGCGGATGTAGAGGTCAGGGTATTTGGTCGGGTACTCGCCTTCGCTCAGCACCATCACCCGGCCGGCAAGGTTGACCTCGCCTTGCGCCAGCACCTTCGCCACGCCCGGATGCTTTGGGTCGGCGGTGCGGTAGACGTGCTCGGCCTCGAGCTTCTTGTCGATCGAATATTTCTCGCGCACCTCCATGACGGCGAGGATTTCGCCGGTCTCGCCATCGACCAGCGCGACTTCTTCTTCCTCGTGGATGCTGTCGCCCAGCGCCTTGTCGACCGACAGCGTGATCGGGATCGGCCAGAACACGCCGTTCGCCAGTTTCATGTCCATGCAGACGCCGAGCCAGTCGTCATGGCCCATGAAGCCGTCGAGCGGCGTATAGGCGCCCATGGCCAGCATGAAGACGTCGGAGACCGCGCGTGAAATCGAGCGGAACCTTCCGGAGCTTCTCCGCGCGCTTGAGCTCGTCGGCCCGCTCCGACTCGGGCAGCAGCAGCGGCTTGACCTGCTCCGAATTGTGCGGCGGTACGAGTTGCGACATCGCAATTCCTTCCTGAACTCAATCGGTCATCCGACAGGATGACTTTTGCAGACTGTTCCGGCTGGCGGGGTCAGGCACTCATGCAAGAAAAGCCCCGAGCATGCAGAATCCGGAAGACGCCGCGCGATCCGGCTCATCTACGCTACGGTATGACGCCTACGGCCGCTTCGGGGTCTTGTATTCGGCTTCCTTCTGGAACGGTTCCCAGACGGTTTCGTAACCGACGAAGCCCTTTTCGTTTGCCTCTTTCTGACGCGTCGTCAAAAAGCGCGCGTGTCCGTCAGGGACTTTGGTGGTGGTGGGTTTTTGCTCGCTCATAAGTCACCTTTTGCCGTGAAGCCGGGATTGCAAGTGCGCGTCACTGAAGCCGAAATTTGTCCGATGCCATTCAAACAGGTCTCATGAGTGACGGGTCGATATCCGCCTCCGCGGCGATCGCCCCGCCCGCTTTCATCTCTTCATCGGTTGCGTCGCGCACCGTCAGGATCTCGAGGTTGAAAACGACCTCTCTGCCGCAAAGCGGATTGTTGCCATCGACAGTCAGTGTCTCGTCGTCGACCCGCGTCACGAGAAAGCTGCGGGTCTGGCCCTTGTCGTTCTCCATGAGGATGGAGGTGCCGACTTGCCGATACTCCTCGGGAACGTTCTCGATGCGATCGGTAAAAACCAGCGACTCGTCTCTGAGACCGAAGATCTGATTGCCATCGATCGGCACCGCGATGACGTCGCCGGCGGACTTGCCCTCCAGTCCCATATGGACGGAAGGGGCCAGAATTTCATTGTGTCCGTGAATATAACCCAACGGGAATTCGACCGTGGTGAGGACGTGACCCGATTTTTTGTCGGTCACCTTGTAGGTCAGTTCGACAAACTTGCCGTCCTGGATGGTTTCACTCATGTCGAATCCAAACCAACTGCTCAGAAGATGGACGCACCGAAAATCCTGACGCTTCCGTCTTCATAGCCGAGGACAAGTCTGCCAAGCCATTCGCCTTCCTTCTTGGTGCTCCGCTGCCGGTAAAGAACCGTCACATGTTCGCCCCTGCGGATAATGCCAAGATAGTCGACGTTTTCAGACAGATTTCTGGCCAGTTCGCTGTTTGCGAACTGGTGGCCGGCCTCGACTTGATTCATGGCACGCGCCAAGTCGCTGGAAAAATTTTTGACGAAGTCTCCGTATTTGCCTTCGTTGGAATTTTTCACGAGGTCGCGCCACAGGGGATTGGCTAGGGCCTGTATCTCCTCATCAGTCTTTTCAACAATATTCACGCGCAGCTTTCTGTGACTTTAAGAGCTACTCGTCGTCACCGACCAGGTGATAACAAGGCGCCTTCTCCATGGTGTATTCACCGGTTTTCGGATCGCGACGCGAAACGGTCAGCACGTGCCAGTTTTCGTCGTCCACCTTCATGGCGTCGCCGCGGTAGTAGTAGCCCGGCCAGCGGGTCTCCTTGCGGAACAGCGTGTGCTGCGTAACGCACTCTGCGGCGCGATGCCGGTGCTTCAGCTCCCACGCGCGCAGCAACTCGTGAATATCCTTCGCGGCCAGACTCTCGAGATCTTCCTCCATGACCTTGAGCTTCTTGAGACCGATATTCAGGAGCTTGTCGTTGGTCATGTAGCTGACCGTCACCCCGCCGCAATACTCGTCCATCAGCTTCTGCAGACGATCCAGGCCCTGCCTGGGATTGATGTAGTGCGGGTTGACATCGCCAGCCACGATTTCGTTGCGGTAGACCTTGTAATGCTCCAGCGGCTTGTAGATCTCTTTCTTGCGGCGGTTGATCTGCTCCTCGGACACGACAATGCCTTCGGCCTTGCCGTCGTCGATATATTTGCAGGCGGCCTTCGCGGCGAGACGGCCTTCGGTGAACGAGCCGGATGAGAAGGCGTGCGGCGTGCCGCCGACCGCGTCACCGGCGCCGAACAGACCTTCGATCGTCGTCATGCGGTTGTAGCCCCAGAAATACTCGGGCGGGGAAACGTCCTCGGGACCCGAGCACCAGGCGCCCGAGCAGGTCGCATGCGAGCCCATGACGTAGGGCTCGGATGTGGTCAGTTCGGGGTTCTCGTTCTTGGGGTCCACATCGGTCGAAGCCCAGAGGACCGCCTGGCCGATGGTCATGCCGAGGAAGTTCTCCCAGCCGACCTCTTCCAGATGAGGATCCTGGAAGGCCTTCATGGTCACCATGTGAATGGGTCCGCGGCCCGCATTCACTTCACTGATGATGCAATGGTTTCGTAGACAGGTCGGGATCGGCCTGTGGGTCAAGTGCGAAGCTTCCGGATCCAGATATTCCTTGCCGACCATCTTCTGCAGTTCGGGGAACCACTTGGATTCGTACTCCTCGCCCAAGCAATTTTGCGTATAGGTCTTCAGGTGCAGGAAATAGGCGCCGACCGGGCCGTAACCGTCCTTGAAACGCGCCAGCACGATGCGGTTTTCCATCTGCGTCATCTTGGCGCCGGCGTCGATCATGAGCCCATAGGCAGACGCGGACGACCAGGGCGCATACCAGGTACGGCCGGAACCTTCGCCCACCGAACGCGGCTTGAAGATATTGGAAGCCCCGCCCGCACCGCAGATCACGGTCTTGGATTTGAAGACGTGATAGTTGCCTGTGCGGACATTGAAGCCGACGGCACCGGCGACCCGGTTCTCCTTGCTGTCATCCATCAGCAGGTGGGTGACGCAGATCCGATTGAACACCTTGTCCGCGGATTTCTTGGCGGCCTCGGCCACGATGGGCTTGTAGGACTCGCCGATGAATCATGATCTGCCATCGCCCCTCACGCAGATAGCGCCCGGTTTTCGGGTCCTTCATGATGGGCAGGCCCCACTCTTCGAACTGGTGCACCGTGGAGTCGACGTGACGGGCCATATCGAACAGCAGGTCTTCGCGCACCAGTCCCATCAGATCGATACGCGCGTAGCGGACATGGTCCTCCGGTTTATTTTCGCCCCACCGGGTGCCCATGTAGCAGTTGATGGCGTACAGACCCTGGGCGACCGCGCCGGAGCGATCGATATTCGCTTTCTCGGCAATGACGATCTTCTTGTTCTGACCCCAGAACCTGGCCTCCCAGGCGGCACCGCTGCCGCCGAGGCCCGCACCGGCGACCAGAATATCGATGCCGTCTTCGACGATCGTTTTGTAAGCCATCAGTAATACACGCCTTTCTTCAGCTTGAGACCGGATGCCTGAAGGGTATGCAAACCGCCGTCATCCATGCGGAGCCACTTTGGCTCATTGTAAAGCAGCTGGCTGTCGCGCATTTCTTTGCTGGGCCCGGGAACATCCGCGAGCTTGGGGATCGCCGTGCCCCAGGGCTTGGTCGTGATCGGCGACAGGAAATTCTTTTCCGTGCCGTTGCGGTATTTGATCTTCCAGGCGATCGTGCCTTTCTGTTCGTCGCGATCGACGCGAACGCTGTGACCGAGCGGGGCGAAGTCGGCATATCCGCGCACATCGATCGCATGCTGCGGACAAGCCTTGACGCAGGAGTAGCACTCCCAGCACATGTTCGGCTCGATGTTGTAGGCGCGGCGATAGGTCGGATCGATGTGCATGATGTCCGAGGGACAGATGTCGACGCAATGTCCGCATCCGTCGCACCTTGTCATGTAGACGAAGGTAGGCATAAGTCCGGCTCCTTGATCTGTTCCAATAGAGCTTGCGGGCTGTCTTTTAGTAGTGGCGGGGCGCTTCGCGCTTGATGCCAAGTCCCATGTTCATCGGAGCGTTTCGCAACAGCTCCATGGAGTGTCTTTTCTGTTGTTCGGGATCGTCACGGGTCAGCGTCGGCAAATTCTGGGCTGTACCATTGGCCTTGGATACTCTCTTCTCGAACGCCGCGGCCGGCTTGAAGAACATGTGCGAGAACTTCGACCACGGGATCCCCACGAACAGCACCGTGGTGTCGATGAGGTAAAGGCCCAGGAACACGGTGGCCCAAGCCGCGTTGCCCGCCGTCTGCAGCCAGGCCCAGATCAGACCGAAGGTCGTGCTCAGGACCAGCGTGATGATGAACAGGTCGGCGCGCATGAAGCGGAACGGCGAATGGCCTTCGGCGGCGACGTCGACGCGGATGAAGAACCAGAACCAGTAGCCGCCGAGGCAGACCATCAAGGCGCCGATGTACCAGAGGGTCGCGAGCGCGGCGGGCGTCGGCGTGGCCGGCGTCGGATAAGCGAACACCATGATCGCCGTGGTGACGACGTAGATGATGAAGCCGTACATGCCCAAGAGATGAGCGACGCGGCGACGCGGGTTGCAGAACTCGCCCGACAGCGCGACATCGACCACCGCGGTCTGCACCGCGATCGCGATCTTTTCACCGCCGCCGACCGACTTCTTCGCCTTCGCCTTGGAGTCGCGCATGTTCTCGAAGAAGTACTGGGCGCTCTTCTTATGAATGACGTCGAACAGCGTGCCGGCCACGACCAGGATCGCCATGACGACGACATAGGTCTGCATGACGGTGGGTGATATGGACGCCGAAAGTTCGGCGAACGGATTGCTGGTGAACATAGACCGACGTTTCCTCTATGCCCTGATTTTGAGTGTCAAGATAGCCGACGGAACGAAGGCTAGCAATCAATCGCGGTCCGCGGCGTGAGACTATGTCCATTCACGCAAGCGAACGTTTCGTTCGATGAATCTTCTTAAGTGTGGCGGAGCGCAATCGATGCACTCGATCGCATCATCGGCGCCGCGTGACGTGCTTTCTGGGCGAGCAAGCGTTCGGTATTCGCATGGCCGGCATCGTCCGCGTCGCCAACTTTCGGCGCACCGTCTTGCGCATCGTTATAACGACCGGTGATAAGATAGGGGGCCTGACAATTCGATATGGACGGCGCCGGTATTCTCTCGATCCTCGATCCACCGGCCTCGCGGTGGCAGAGACTCGGAGGAGGGACCGACGTCTCGCGTAACGCCGCCCTTTGATGCGTTCGCGCGGCCGGTAGCGGTGCCGGCGTTCAATCGAATTTATAGGTCAATAGTACAATAATAATAAGTTGGATTACTTGATTGCAGTGCAGCATATTGGGCCCGAAAAGGAGCCCAATATGAGCGAAGCTGCTCTCGTCACCCATACGCCGGTTGCACGCACCGTCCGCCAGGCCCGAGGCGCCGCATTCGCGGTCGGTCCCGGCCTTTTGCTGACGGCGGGGGTGGCAGGGCTCGCCTTCGCGCTGCGCTTAATTCCGGGCGTCGCCATCCTGAGCCCGATGATCCTGGCGACGCTGATCGGCATGACGCTTCATAACGTCTTCGGCACGCCCGCCTGGGCCAAGCCCGGCGTCACGTTCAGTCTGAAACGCGTGCTGCGGCTCGGCATCATCTTGCTTGGGCTGCAGTTGATGGCCTCGCAGGTCGCGCAGGTCGGCTTCGCCGGCGTCGGTGTCATCGCGGCGACCTTGGTTGCGACCTTCGTCTTCACCAAATGGCTCGGCCGTCGGATGGGCGTCGACCCCAAGCTGGCCGAGTTGATCGCCGCCGGCACCTCGATCTGCGGCGCCTCGGCCGTGATCGCGACCAATACGGTGACACACGGCCGCGACGAGGACGTCGCCTATGCCGTGGCCTGCGTCACGGTGTTCGGCTCGCTGTCGATGCTGCTCTATCCGCTATTGCCGGGACTGCTGCATCTAAGCCCCGCCGCCTTCGGCCTGTGGAGCGGCGCTTCGATCCACGAGATCGCGCAGGTGGTTGCCGCCGCCTTCCAGGACGGCGCCCATGCCGGCGAGATCGGCACCGTGGCCAAGCTCACTCGCGTCATGATGCTGGCGCCGGTCGTCTTCGCGTTGGGCATCATGGCCGTGCGGCGGGCAGCCCACACCATAGGACAAGTCCGCCTCCCGCGCCGCGCCGCCGATGCCGTGGTTCGTGCTCGGCTTCATCGCCATGGTGATCTTCAACAGCGTGGTCATCATCCCGGTCGCCCCGAAGGCCTGGATCGCCCTTGGTACCGCGTTCCTGCTCTCCATGGCGCTGGCCGCCATGGGTATCGCGACGGACTTCCGCAAGCTCAGGGCCGAAGGCCTGAAGCCGCTGCTGCTGGCCGCGGCGGCCTGGGTCTTTATCTCCATTTTCGCGCTCGTGCTGGTGAGGCTTACCGCCTATTCTTGAGGTATGACGCTTGAGCAGCTTCGTATCTTTGTCGCAGTCGCCGAATGCGAGCACGTCACCCGCGCCGCCGAGGTGCTGCGGCTGACCCAGTCGGCCGTCAGCGCCGCCATTGCCGCGCTCGAAAGCCGCTATAGCGTCGCATTGTTTGACCGAGTCGGCCGCCGCATCGAATTGAACGCGGCCGGACAACTGTTCCTTGGCGAAGCCCGCGCGATTCTCGCTCGAGCGGCGGCTGCCGAACTCGTGTTATCCGAATTGAGCGGTCTCAAGCGCGGCACGCTCAGCGTCCACGCCAGCCAGACGATCGCAAGCTATTGGCTGTCGCCACGCCTGGTCGCCTTTCGCCACGCCTATCCGCAAATCGAGGTCAAGCTCGCGGTCGGCAATACCGCGCAAACCGCCAAGGCCGTGATTGACGGCACTGCCGAACTCGGCTTCGTCGAAGGCCGCGTCGAGGATCCTGCGCTTCAGCAAAGCACCATCGATCAGGACCGCCTGACCATCGTCGTCGGAGCTGGCCATCCCTGGGCGCGTAAAAAGCGCCTGACCGAGCGCGACCTTGTCGAGGGCGATTGGGTGCTGCGCGAACCAGGTTCGGGTACGCGCTCGGAGTTCGAAGCCGCTTTGTCGGGAAAGGGCGTTTCGCTGGAGACGTTGAAGGTCGTTCTCGAACTACCGACGAACGAGGCAGTACGCGCCGCCGTAGAGGCGGGCGCAGGTGTCACCGCGATCTCAGAACTTGTGGTGGAGGCTGCGCTTCGCGCCGGCACGCTAGTCGCGGTGGCGTTCCAATTACCGGCTCGGCCTTTCCTCGTCCTCCATCATCGCAACCGGTATCAATCCAAAGCGGCGCAGGAATTCGTCAAGATTATCGCGAAGCTTGCCGAACCACGGCACGCTCGCCCCGCATAGTGGTTTCCGGACGAATTGCGCGATAGCGACCGCAGGCGATCAAGCAGTCTTCTTCGTTGCGGAGCGCAACTCGTCGATTTTCCGCTCCCATTTCATCTCTTGTGCGAATGCGAGGCCCTCTTCGGGTGCCATGAAGACCGTTTCTTTTTCGCCGGGATAATCGCGGTTCACG
This sequence comes from uncultured Alphaproteobacteria bacterium, assembly GCA_963810255.1. Classification (GTDB taxonomy): domain Bacteria; phylum Pseudomonadota; class Alphaproteobacteria; order Rhizobiales; family Xanthobacteraceae; genus Pseudolabrys. Next base: position 39,681 of record CAWEMT010000005.1, read on the forward strand.
ACGTCCTTCATATAACGCGTAATTACGTCTTCCATGATCGGGATAAGATCGGTGTAGATGCGCGAATGACGCGGCACATGCTCCTCCCAGAGGTGGAAGAGGTCGGACGAAATAATATGAACGCCATGTGCACAGTTACCTGCGCCCAGGCTGATCACCGGCACCGGCAATGTCTCCGCCAGGTACTCGGCGACTTCTGAGGTGGTCACCTCGCACAGAATTGAAAAACATCCGGCGTCGACGAACGCTTTGGCATCTTCCACCATCTCTTTCGCCCGCTTGGCCGTCTTGCCTTGCGCGACGAAGCCACCGATCTGCGGCATGCGCATGGGGGTGATGCCGATGTGCCCCTGTACTGGAATGCCCGCGCGGACAATCGCCTCGATGTTCTTGGCGTGGTATTTATTGCCTTCGCACTTCATCACTTCGGCGTTGGCCTCGTGCACGAAGCGTCCGGCATTCGCGACCGCTTGTTCCGGAGAAACGTGGAAGCTCCAATAGGGCATGTCGACCATGCGCAACCCATACTTGGAGCCGCGATCAATGGCCTTCGCCATCATCATGACTTCGTCGAAACTCACCGAAACGGTGCTTTGGTGTCCGAACAGGATCATGCCGCCGGTATCGGAGACGCACAGGATGTCCATACCGAGACGGTCAGAGACGACGGCCGTGCGGTAATCGTAGGCGGCAAGCTGCGTGATTGGCTCACGCTTCTTCATCTTGCTGTTCAACGTATTTATGGTGACTTTTCTCCTCGCCGGCTTATCAGCCATGACTCAATCCTTTACTGGCGGAACATATTGGAGGGCTGGAAGAATTCGCGGATTTTTGCACTAGCTTCGGATATGGGGCGCTTTGGTGCTCCCCAGTCAAATACGCACCAACTATCGTATATTCGCTATCGGCTATGACGACAATTGCGCCGCCGAGCGCGCGCGTTAGCGCCAGGGCGCGCGTGGCCGCTGCTTGGCGGGATCGAAGAAGGGGGTCGCCTCCGTGTGGATGTTACGAAACGTGCCGGTGGGATCGCGCCACGAGGTTGAGAGCGGTTGGCGATCCTGAACGTATCCAAGGCCGAGGATGCTGCCGGCTGCGGTGCTAAAGCAGGCTGAAGTTACAACGATCGTGCCAGCATCGGCCGGTCGCCTTAGTGCCGCGGCCGGCCGCCAGGGCATTGGCAGTTGGCCAGTGTCGGCACGAAAAGAAATCAGTCTAATGGCTCCGCCAATCGGGGTTGCATTGGGATGAAATTTGCCGAGACCGGCCTCGCCGGGCGTTGCCGGCACAAGGAACTCGTTGGCGAAGAGCACAAAGCCGGATTCTATGCGTAGCGCGTCTGCCGCGATGAAGCCGGCAGGCCGGACATGCTGTGATATTCCCTGCCAAAGCCGTTTAGCCTGCGAGCGGTCGAATACAATTTCGAACCCGGCTTCACCTGTGTAGCCTAGGCGACCGACAACACAGGGGATGCCGGCAAATTGGGCCTGTGCGAACGTGTAATAGCGAAGTTGCCTGATGACATCGACACATCCGATCTTGCGCAATGAGTTGAGGGTGCCGGGGCCTTGGACGGAGAAAACCGCCCGGTTGGCGAATTTGTTCGTGACGGTGATGCCCGGTGTCCTGGCAGTAAGCAGATCCGTAATATCCTGACGACGTCCGCTCATGACTTCAAAAGTTTCAACGTCGGTACGCCAGATGGTTAAATCCGACACCGCGTGGCCCGCTGCATTGACCCGCACGGCATAGGCAATCGCGTTTTGTTGCAGTTGCACCAATGGTCGCCCGGCGAAAGCCTCTACGAAGCTGCGCGAACCTTTGCCGGTGATCTGCGCGCATTCCAGAAAAGAGAAATCAAACAGTGCGCAGTCGTTCCTGCCGGCATTCGCCTCGGCGACCGCATCGCCGAAATCCGGGGTCAGGACGGAAACATCAAAAGCCATGAGACGCGGCTACCTAATCATGCGCCAGACGACGTTTCCGAGTATGAAAATGCCCACCAGCACAAGGACAATCGATACGATTTTGCGCAGCGTTGTGCGCGGAACGACATGCGCGAGCTTCGCCCCGAACCATGATCCGATGGTCAAGGCGACCGCCAGGATGCCGCCGAGTTCCAGATCCAGCTTGCCGTACAGCAGATTTGCAGACGTCGCGGCAATCGCGATTGGAAGCTGAATCGCCTGGCTTAATCCCACGGCCGTAAGGACTTGTACGCGCATCGACAGGAGAATGGGCACCAGCACCAATGGTCCGCCAGTCCCGCTCAGCGATGACAAGAAGCCGGTGACGGCACCGACGCCGCCGAGAGCTTTCTTGGATACGGTTCCTTGCGCCGGAATCTCCGTTCCATTTTTTTGCTTTAGCGCATTGAGACCCGACAACAGAGTCAAGAGGCCGAGAAAGATTTCCAAAATGCGCTGATCGAGGACATTGGCCGCCCATGCACCCGCGAACGCGGTTGGAATGGCGCCTGCGCACAACCACGTCGCCATCGACCATTCAATTGACTTGTTGCGCGCAAAAACAGTGGTCGCAACCAGTCCGGACAATATGTAGGCCATCATGGCCGCCGGAATGCTGAGGTGGATCGGAACATTCGCCAGAAAAACCAAGGCCGGCACCAGGATGACGCCGCCTATCCCGATGCATCCGATCATCAAACCGGAAACGAGGCCGAGTAGAACGATCAAGCTAAGCTCAACGATTGGCACGGCTGCGCCATAAAGTGAATGCTGCGACGCACAATAGAAATTTGCACTGCATCAAATACGGGGCCTGTTGAATCATCGGAATCATTAAATGGCATCTATTTTAGATTTAGACTATCGTAGAGTTCAGGTGAGTTGATTTCATGTTCATTCGACAATTTCGATATCTAGTCGCCGTCGCGGAAGAGCGACACTTTGGTCGCGCGGCGCAGCGATGCAACGTCACCCAGCCGAGTCTGTCCAGCGGCATCAAGCAGCTTGAGCTCGAACTTGGCGTGCCGATTTTTCTGCGCGGCCGCGGGCAGCGTTTTCACGGCCTGACCGCCGAAGGCGAACGTGTAGCGACTTGGTCGCGCGGCGTTCTGGCATACTGCGACGCCATGCGCAAAGAAGTGGCGATGATGCGCAACGACTTAACCGGGCATCTGCGTTTAGGGGCGATGCCGTCGATGTCGCCGGTGCTTCCGTCCGTTCTTGAAGCTTTTCGGGAAAAGCACCCCGGTGTGCGGGTCGACGTGCAGTTCATCGGTAACGAGGCGATGAAGCTCGGCCTCAATAATTTCGCGCTCGATGTCGCACTGACTTATCTCGACAAAGCTGATCTTGGACGCAAGAATACGTTGCCGATCTATACGGAGCAGCTGAGCCTGCTCGTTCCCGATCAGCCGAAATTCCAAAATCGCGCGAACATTACGTGGAAGGAGGCGGCCGAACTGCCATTGGCGATGCTACGCCCGTCCATGCACGAGCGGCGTTTCGTCGATCAGGTGTTCAAGAGCGTAGGCTGTGCTCCTGAAGCCCGCGTTGAATCGGAATCGATCCTGCATTTGATGTTCCAGGTTCAGTTCACTGAGCTTTGTACGATCATTCCCTCGCATTTTGCTCACGCACCGGGGCTGCACCGGGGCACGCGAGCGTTGTCCTTGGTCGATCCTGTGGTCAGTCAAAATGTCGGGTTGTTCTGGGCCGAAGGCGAGATCGTGCTGCCGATGACGAACGCCTTCGTTTCGATCGTTCAAAAGCTAAACAAATCCGGGGAGCTGCGTGGGCGTCTCGCCGGCGATCACGCCGTGATCGGCAATCCTCCGCAAGCGCGCAAAGCGTCCGACGATCGTGTCGGCCGTGCGGCGGACCAACAGCGCCTTTCGGCCGTCAGCCAGCGCGGTCGCTGAGGAACGCGATAGCCGCCGCTAGCGGGTCGCGTTCCGACGCGAGCTGCGAAGCACTCAGGGTCGAAAACTTTCCTGAATTATTGGCACCTTTATAGAAATACGGCTCTCCAAGTCGCTTATCGCCGGGCGAAAAGCCGATTTGCGAACGCGTGAGATTGAGCGTTTGCGGCGAGCAAACGATGGCCTTTGCACCGCCGCCAGAGGCGGCTCCGAGCGCCGTTTCCGCATTTCGATACCACGCTGTTAAATGTGCGAGACCTTCCTCGCACGATCGTGGCGAATAGTCGTCGGCGTCCCCGGTCATCAAAGCGGGCATGGAATATGGCAATGTCATCGAAAACTTATCGCGATCGATGCCGCGATGAAGGAGTTCGACCAATACCCAGGCTTCGGTTTCGGCCGGCGAATGCTCTTCCGGATCGAAGATGTGCGCCACCGGCTTGCCGTTTTCGAGAAACTGTAATTCGAGCTTCGGCAGTCGCATCTCAATGGCCTTGTTATTTTCGAAGGTCTTGGTAACGAAAGCGGCGTTCGAGGAGCGAAATTCCAGCAACGTCCGTTCGTCTGCCTCGTGTCTTACGTAGCTGTTGGCGACACGCACCACCCATTGCACGATATTGAGCGCCTCGCGCCGTGCCCGCGCCACCGCATCGTCATCTGCGGCGGGTATGGCCTGCCACGTTGAAGCGCGCTGCTGCGACGGAGCCGCCGCGCTAGCCGAACTTGTCATAGCGGATTTCCTTGGTCGGCATGCCGCCGACGACCAGCGCACGAATGGCCGCGTCTACCATCACCGGAGGACCGGCGACGTAGGCAATCATATTATCGAAATGGCCATCCAGGGCCTTCGCCGCCACCTCGTGCACGAAACCGCTGGCCAATTTCAGGTTCGGATACGCGGTGTGGGTTACGGTCGCTGCGGTCTCATCGGAAAGTGCAACGGTAACCTCAAGTTTGCCATGCGATGCCTCGACATCGTGCGATAAGCGATCAAGGTAAAACGCGTCGGAAAGCGTCCGGACGCCGAAAAAAACTCTGCCTTCATGATCGCGGAAATGATCGACACTAACGGCGTGTTCGAGAATTGACATCATGCCGGCTATCCCCGAGCCGCCGGCGATGCAAACTATGTTTTTCTTTTCATGCGGCCGGAATACCGCTCGTCCGAGCGGACCAAACACTTCGATCTCTGCGTCCACCTGTTCCTCGTTCAGCCAATTGCTGAAGCTGCCCGCTGGTTTACGCTTGATTACCAAGGTGATCCGGTCGCCTTCGCCGCCGAAGTTGACCATGGAATAGGCGCGCCCGCCCAGCAGATCGCTTGTTTCGACGACGACAAATTGGCCAGCCTCGAATGTCATCGGCGCCGAAAGTTCGACTTCGAAGTGCGCGACATCGCGGGTAAGGCTCTGGATGCGGCGGATGACGCCGCGACGCGGGGCGGGGGACAGATGGGACGAAATCTCGATATCGGACGGCACCCGAAGGACGCAATCAGAGCGAGCTCGCGTCTGGCACATCAGGACGTCGCCTTTTTCCGGCTTGAGCCGCGCCCCACCGGGGGCCTCCTTCCAGCGGACATCGACATCGCCGGTCATCACCCGCGCGCGACAAGTTCCGCAGGTGCCGGTGGCGCATTCATAGGGGAGACGAAAACCTTGGCGCAGTCCGGCGTGAAGAATCGTCTCTCGCTCGCCGCAGTCGAAGGCCATTTCTCCGCTCTTGCTTTGGACCTTAACCTTCATCGGCGCGGACAATAGCCTCACTTGAAGAAGTCGTCGTCGTCTTCACTTTCGGAGTCGAATTCGTAGGTCAGTTCTTGCTCGAAGTTGGCGAGGATGGAACCATTTTCCTGCTTGAGCTCATAGGTCTTGAGCGGCTTCTCCGTTTCGCCTTTCATCTCGAGCGTTTCCAGATTCCAGGACCAAAGGTGCTTGCTGCAGGTCAAGACGCAGCGCACGACGATGCCGGACTCTTCCAACGGCTCCTCCATGTGAGGGCAGATCGGAGGGATTGCGCGGTATCCGGAGCCGTAGTTGACCACCAGAATAGGTACGCCATCGACGTCGAATTTTTTGACGGAATTTTCAGCGACGTCTGCCGTCCCGCAAATGCGTTTCCAAGTCATTTTTTGGCGTTCGTTTGTTATAGGTTCGTTCGCCGCGCGGCAACGCGGACGGCTCTCGCCATCAAATAGGCCAATGCGAGCCCTTGTCCAGCCTACGATTTTCGATCCTCACCTCGCGGCTGAGAAACTTTGCCTTGCCGGACTCTATCTTAAAGCTGTCAACGTATTTGCCGACCAGGAAAAGACGGCTTTCGCCGGCGTCTATGTGCGAATTCATACCATCCAGGAGGTTTTGATAAACGATTACCGAGCTAATCGCTTTGGCCGAATTGGCGTTGTCGTCAAGGTCGACGGTATAGACGGATGTGTGACGGGTCAGCGGCGAGTGATCGGTGTTGTGCTTCGGCAGCAACCTGACCAAATTTTCAAGACCTTTGCGGTCCAACGAAAGATACGTCACGTCTTTATTGATTTCCGGGCTCCAGGCCCGGATTGCATATTGGAACTGGTCGTCGCATTGATCGAGCCAGCCGTTCCATTCTTGCTTGTCGAGCAGAATTGCAGAGCGGTAAATCGCGTCTCGAACCAGAGCTTGGGGTTCCACGGCATTTTCTCACTACGCTGGAGCCGCGGATCGGCGGCTAGATTCGTGCGCGCACTTTCGCCGGCCGAACCGTTATTCTGCCGCGACCGACATTGCCTCGGAGAAGGGCTTTTCAGGGTTGCTTGGCAACCGGTTCATCCAGCGGCCCCACTCTTCATAATAGTGCCGCATGCCGTTCTCGTCGTGAATAGTTTGGTTCTCGTGGCGTCCGTGCAAAAGTCGCCGCGGCTCAGAGCCTGTCAGCATCGTCGAGCCTTGGCCTTGAACGCCGATGAGGTCCTCGTGCAGATTGCGGCCGAAGGGCCCCCAAATCGAATTGTGATGATTGATGCGAGTTCTGGCGCTCTTCTGCGGTATCGCGCTTCAGGCCGAGGCCGCGGAATTCGATCATCACTTTGTCGGGGCCGAGCGGTGTCACGACATCACAGCGCAAGGCGGAGCCGCGCAGGTTGAAGTTCATGCCCGGGAATAGATCGATCATGTACCACTGATTGGGCGGCAGGTGCGGAAATGAAAGCGCCGCGCGACTGTCGAAGCCTTCATATTTCTCGTAGTTCACCTCGAACGTGCCCACCACCACATGGCCATGCTGGAACGCCTCGTTCTTGCGTGCGAAGTAGGCGTCGTTAAAGCCAGTCACGCGGTTATGGTAGTGCATGAAGTCGTGGTAGAATTCGCAATTGGTGTCATGCCAGAGTTTGTAGTTCGAGTTCACGATCGCCTTGTGATAGTGGAACACTTCGAGCGGCTCGGCATCGAGCGTCTTGCGCAGACAACTGAACGCGGGTGCGGCCCAGTCCTCCAGCGAAACGGACGGATTGTCCTCAAGATTGACCCAAACAAAGCCGCCAAATTTTACCTCACAGCGCAGGCGCCTCAGGCCGACATCCTCTTTACATAAACGATCCTGGAAGCCTTCCTTTTCGCGGCTGATGTAAACGCAGTTGCCGCGCAAGTCGTACTGCCACGCATGGAACATGCAGGTCATGCGTTTAGGGTTCCCTGAAGGCTGACCTTCGAGAAAGCTGCCGGAGGGCCGCCGTTCGATAATCATGCCCCGGTGGGGGCAGACGTTGAGGAAAGCGCGAACCTCGTTGTCGGGTCCGCGGCAGACGATGATTGGTTCGCGCGCGATCGACGTCGTGCGAAAATCGTAAGCGTTCGGCAACTCCGATTCGTGGCAAACCGGAATCCAGCTCTTCTTGAAGATCTTCTCGAGTTCTTCTTCGAAGATTGCCGGATCGGAATAGATACGGCTGTCCACCCATTCAGTGGGCTGTAGTTTAGGCTCGGCCACCCACTGGCGGTGATTTTTGGCTGCCACGGCGGTTGCTCCCTCAGAGTGCGAGCGCGACGAATGCGCCTCTGTATAGATATAGCGGCGCGCAGGTTGAAACCAGAACGCTTATATCGAAACTGGTTATCTATCAATAGATTGGGCAATAGGAGCGTAAGGTCGCAGAAACCCTGAAATCGCAGTGCGAAGAGGAGCCTAAAATTCAATCACTGATGGCTTAAACGTATGTTTTAGGGCCATGACCGCGAACTAATAGTGTTGCTCTATTGATCGATTAGGAAGAACAATTTTCTCATTAAGATGGCGCTGTCATGCTGTTTACCTCTACAGCGGCCACGACGCACAAGCTGAGTTGCTTGGTGAGGGCTGGCCACAGCACTAAAGCGAATTGACCCGAGTCGATCTAAAAGGGCCAAGCCGCTATCCTTGGAGGGTCAAACCGAGCGTCTATGAAACTGCTGAGTTTCCAATAAAGGTTACAAAAGAAATCACGTTAGGGAGGATTCAATGCAGCAGAACATGTTTAAGGGGGCGCACCGCGTTTCGCAGCGTGGCGTCAATAGTTTCTTTGCTGCCGCCAAGCCTTTGGGTTTTGCGGCCGCGGGACTTGTCGCAGTTGTGATGGCATCGGCCCCAGCCTCGGCGGCCGCGGTCAAGGATTACGGAAAGCCCGGAGAAGCGATCAATCTCGTGATCGGCTACCAGCCCTACTACACCAAATCGTGGTCGGGTGTGGTGATGCGCGACAAGAAATTCTACGAGAAATATCTTCCGAAAGGTTCGACGGTCGCTTTTCAGATAGGCCTGCAAGGCGCGATCATCGTCAACGGCATGCTCGCCGGCAAAGTCGACGTCGGTTACGTCGGCGATATGCCGGCGATCGTGTCCACAAGTCACGCCGAAGTTCGCGACATTCGCATGGTCGCTGCCGTCGGACTTGGTCAGGATCAATGCAATAACTTCCTTGTGCGCACGGATGCGCCGAAATTCAAATCGCCCGAGGAAGCGATCAAATGGCTCGATGGCAAGCATGTTGCGGTGCCAAAAGGCGCGTGCTCGGACCGCTTCGCGCAAGCGGTGTTCAAGCGCTTCAACATCAAACCGGCCGAGTACCTCAATCAAAGCATCGAGGTTATCACGAGCGGCTTCCGCGCGAAGAAGCTCGACGCCGCGGTGATATGGGAGCCGACCGCGTCGCGCCTGGTGCATGACAAACTCGCGCGCAAGGTCGCGACCGGCGCATCGGTTAACGAAAGCGATGGCGCGTTCCTCGTGATGCCGGAAGCATTGATCCAACAGAGACCCGACGTCGTGAAGGGTTGGCTCCAGGCCGAGCTCGACGCCGAGGAATATTTTGCCAACTCCAAAAACGCGATGGAGGTCGCCAAAATGGCGGCTTCGCAGACGACCGGCTTCCCGGAGAAAGCGCTTTGGTCTTCTGCGTTCGGCCAAACGGCAAAATCTGAGGGCGGCACCGATATTCGCATCACTCTGCCTTACACTTTTACCCCGAAAGTGATGGATCTCGTGCACAAGGCTTCGACGTTCCTCGTCGAGATCAAGAGCATCAAGGCGGAACTCAGACCCGATGCCGTTTTGCCGCAGTTGACGGCGGACATCCTCAAAGCCCGGAATGCGAAAGCGCCGGTCGGGGAGGTCAAAGCACTGCCGGATTCTGCATATACCGGCAAGTAATTAGCGCTCAATTCGCATCAATATGGCTCCGCGCTGCTAAGCAGCGCGGAGCTTCAAAACAAGGTCGAATATGACCGAAACTGAACTCACGGACGTTCGCGGCATTGATCCGCGGCAGCGCATAAGTGGCGACGATGCCCGAAGCATGACGTCATGGGCGGTGGCGATGCACCGCACGGCGCTTTGGCTGCAAAGCCCGCGCCCTTACCTGATGCTGATCGGCTTCGCCGGGTTTATCGGATTCTGGTATCTCGCCGTGGAAGTCTGGAAGCTGCCACGCTTTGCTGAAATGCCGGGGCCGACCCAGGTCGTTACTGAGTGGTTCAGCCGTGATCCGGTGTATGGCCTTTCGGTGTTTACGCCGGAATACTACCTGCATATTTGGGTAAGCACGCGGCGTATTGTGATCGCATTCTTCCTGGCCACAGCGATTGGTGTGCCGCTCGGGTTGTTTCTAGGCTGGTCGCCACGCTTCAAGCAATTCGTATTCCCGGTTTTCGAATTGCTGCGTCCGATACCTCCGCTGGCGTGGGTCCCGCTGGCGATCGTCATGTTTCGCGGATCGGAAACCCCTGTCATTTTCTTGACGTTTCTAGCATCGTTTTACGCAACCGCTTTGAACACGATGCTCGGCGTCGAGTCGATTGACGTCTCCTACGTGCGTGCCGCCGCTTGTCTTGGCGCCAAGCGCTGGCAAGTGTTTCGGCATATTATCGTGCCCGGCGCTTTGCCGTTCATTTTCACGGGGTTGCAGATTTCGGTCGGCGTCGCCTGGTTTTCGTTGGTCGCCGGCGAAATGGTTTCCGGCCAATATGGACTGGGTTACGTCATCAATACGTCTTACACGATGGTCCGATATCCAACGATTATCATCGGCATGATCACGCTTGGTATCGTCGGTTATGTCACGAGCGCCGCGATCCGTATTCTTGGCGACTATATGATGCAATGGCGCACCCGCGAATTGGCGCTGGGAGAACAGTAAGTGGAAAGCCTCTCAGCGGCCGGCGCGGCACCGGCGCGGCAGCAACGCCCGGTGCACGAGCGAAAAGGCGGCGTGCGTATTGTTGACGCCGTCAAGATGTACGGTGTCCAGGGCGCCGGCGTCCTCGCCGTCGATCACTGCACTTTCGATGTGCCGGCTGGCGAAATCACCGTCGTGGTCGGCCCTTCAGGCTGCGGAAAAACGACGCTGCTCAACGCCATTGCCGGCTTTCACAGCCTGTCGTCGGGCAGCATTTATCTCGACGAGGAAATTCTGTGTGGGCCGGGCAAGCTGAAGGCCGAGCCCGGGCCCGACCGGATCGTGGTGTTCCAGAACGGCGCTTTGTTTCCGTGGAAGACAAACATAGAGAACGTCGCGTTTGGGCCGGTTATGCAAGGCGTGATGTCCTGGAACGAAGCCTACGATAAAGCTCGCGACATGATGGCCGATGCCGGCCTGCGCGGAATTGCCGATAACTATCCCGGCGAAATTTCATCCGGCGTACGGCGGCGCGTGGAGATCGTCCGCGCGTTGATGAACGACCCGAAGATTCTCTTGCTCGATGAGCCTTACCGCGCGCTCAATTCATTGACCAAGTCAGTCATGCACGAAGCGCTGCTCGAAATCTTCTACAAGAATCGCGTCACCATCTTTTTCATAACGCACGACCTCGAGGAAGCGATTTTTCTCGGTCACCGTGTCGTGATCATGACGACCAGGCCGTGCCGGCCGAAGAAGATCCTTGACATTGATATCCCGCACCCCCGCGACTACAGCGTGCTGACGACAAAGCGTTTCCGCGGTTACATGGAAGAAACCGCGGCGGCGGTGCACGAAGAGGCGGTCAAAGCCTTCGACGCCGGCGAGAAGGAGCGGTGACCATGAACAAGCTCAGGGCCACCGCATTCAAGGTCGTGAATTTCATAACGGGCGAGGATTTCTGGCGCGGAATTGTTGCCATTCTGGCGTTCTTGGCGTTTTGGGAAGTCGGGTCGCGCTCCGAGCAATGGTTCGGCTTTGCGTTTCCTTGGGTGTCGCAAGTGCCGCCGCCGACCGCCGTGCTGCTGACGTTGTTTCATCTGATCCAGGAGCCAAGCTTCTGGCAAAGTGCTTACTTGAGCACTTTTCGTGTCTTTGAAGGATTCATTGCCGCGATGATCGTCGGGATCCCGCTCGGGCTCGCGATGGCTGTGAGTAGAACATTCTATGGAGTCAGTTTTCCCGTATTTGAGGTGCTCCGCCCAATCCCGCCGCTTGCCTGGGTGCCGGCGTCCATCATCTTCTGGCCGACACAGGAACTTTCGATTGCTTTCGTCACATTTCTTGGTGCGTTCTTCACGATTGTCATCAACGTGATCGGTGGCGCCCGCGCAATCGATGTTCGTTACTTCCAGGCCGCGCGTTCGATGGGCTCATCCACCTGGGACATTTTCCGGCGCATCATCTTGCCGGGGACGCTACCCTCTATCGTTGTCGGGGCGACAGTCGGCGTCGGCATTACCTGGGCCGTCGTCGTCGCCGCGGAAATGATTTCCGGCGGCGGCAGCGCCGGCTCTATGGGTGGCGCCGCGGGCGGCGGGCTCGGCTTCTTTATTTGGAACTCGTATGTCGGCGGCTCGTACACGCAAATCGTCGCAGGCATGATTAGCATCGGTATTGCGGGCTATATTTCGAGCGCCGTCATACGCAAGATCGGAGAGTTTCTTACTCCTTGGCTTGCTGAAGGGTGAGAGCCGGGGAACATATTAAATGCAGAAAATAGTTCAGAGCTCTTCGCTTCAAGCCAGTGCGCCTACTGCGTTCGGTAGCGAAATCAGCGTCAATAACGTGAGCAGGTCTTACGGGAGCGAAGGCTTCGTCAAGCACGTCATCCAGAATTGCAGCTTTACCGTCGAACGCAGCAAGCTGACCGTCATGATCGGGCCGTCCGGCTGCGGCAAGAGCACACTGATCCGGCTTATGGCGGGCTTCGAGCGCCCCAATAGCGGTACTGTCACCGTCGACGATAAGCCGGTGACCGGCCCCGGCGTCGACAGGTTGGTCGTTTTCCAGGAAACCGCACTGTTTCCTTGGATGACAACCTACGACAACATCATGTACGGACCCCGCGCGCGGGGCGAAGATACGCCGGAAATGCGCGAGTTCGCCGAAGCCCTGCTGCAGAAAGTCGGCTTGGCTGCCTTCCGCTCAAAATATCCCTCGCAACTCTCGGGCGGCATGCAACGACGTGCCGAGCTTGCGCGCTCGATGATCAACAGGCCGGCCGTCATGATTCTAGACGAGCCCTTCCGCGGCCTCGACGCAATGACCAAGCGACTGATGCAAGAGTATTATGCAAACCTTTATAACGAATTTAGACGAACCACGTTTTTCGTAACGACCGATATTGATGAGGCGATTTATCTGGCCGACCGAATTCTAATCATGTCGAATATTCCGACGCAGGTTCGCGCGGTCATCGATGTCGATTTGCCGCGACCTCGCCACGTTGAAAACATCACGGAAAGCGACGAGGCGAATGCCATAAAAATGCAGGCGCTGAGCCTGCTGCACGAAGAGGCGATGAAATCTTTTGCGCGCGGAAGCAAAGCCGCTGCCGATTTTATCGATGCTTATTCCAAACGGGTAAGCAAGTAACGGCCGGCGGCTTATTGGTGGCCACAAACAGCTTTGAATGAGGGGCTGACGGCATAGCCAAGCTTGCGTTCAAGTCCTTCGCGAATTTGCTTCCACTCATCGTCAATAATCGAATAATACACGTTGTCGCGATTGCGGCCGTCCGGATAAAGCATGTGTTTGCGGAAACGGCCTTCTTCTGTCGCGCCCAGTCGAAGAATAGCGGTGCGCGACTTCAGATTTTCTACGTCGGCTTTGAGCTCAACTCTCCTGCAGTTTAATATCTCGAATGCGTACCAAAGCTGGATCAGTTTCGTTTCGGTGTTGACATAAGAGCGCTGGTAAGCGGGGCCAATCCAGGTCACGCCGATTTCGAGGCGGCGATGCTCGACGTCGATATGATGGTAACGAGTTGATCCAACCGCTTTCCCCGTCGCCGCATCCATAATCGCAAAGCACAGCGCTAGTCGTTTTGCCTGGGCGTGCATACCGGATTTGATGAAAGCCGACATCGAGCCGGGGCGATAATGCGCAGTCGGGAGCCAACGCCAGAGTGTTGCGTCGTTGCCGGCGACGGTAAGATCGTCGAGGTATTGCATTGAAAGAGGCGCGAGCGAAACGCGTAGACCGCTAATGTGAACAGGAGTGAAATAATTCATAACTTCGGTGCCGTTATCCGGTGCGATCGCAGCTTTGCTGCCTACGGCGAGCCTTTGCGCGGTGCGGGGTTTGAAATGCTATCTTTGGTTCGCGACAATATTATCTTGCCAACGCCGCTCTTGCGGCGAAAGACCGGTAATGGTTGATCCTCCTGAATATTATTTTGGCGAGGGCTCCTTCGCGACTGCTTCGGGGAAGATCCACATGGCGACAATCATGAACGCGGCGGTGACCAGAACGAATGTCCCGAATTCGTGGCGGATCGGGGAGTGACCCCAATAGGCCAGTACGATCGCGACGATCGCCACCATCACTGATAAATAGGCTTTAACGTCGTTCGGCATCCCATAGTCCCGATGCTTGCACTCTAAACGCGCGCATCGGCTTGGCCGACGCGCGCGAACCGGCTCAGTAATTTCCCATCGGCACTGCGGCGGCTTCATCCGGCGTCTTCGGCCGGCCGCGCAGATGCTTTTTCAGATGACCCATATCATACCCATTGAATAGATGCCCGAGCAGCCCGCGGTCCAGATCGGACGTGCCGAACAGCCAGTCGGCGATGGGGAAGGTCAGGTTCATATTAACCTCCATCATCAGCCGCGCATTGTGATGCGCGGTGTGGTGCCGGCGCAGCGTGTTGACGAAGGGGAAGCTGTGCACGAACCAGTTCTCGTCGACGTGGCAGCAGAAATGCATGAATTCGTAGATGAGATACATGCCGGTGGTGACGCACATGAACAGCCAGCCGACATTCGGCGTCAGCAGCAGTCCGAGCACCACGGCGGCCGGAATCGACATCAGGATGAACACGACCAGCGCATAAGGCGGAAACACCGTCACGCGCCAGTCCTTGTCGTCGCGGAAGCGCATTTCCTCGTCGGTGAAGAACTGGTGGTGGTTGAGCGTGTGGCGCTCGTAGATCGCGCGCAGGCCTTTGACGTTGATCGGCCGGTGCATGACAAATCTGTGCACCGCCCATTCGAACAGGTTGGTGAAAAGAAAGGTAACCGGAACGGTCAGCCATTCGAGCAAGGTCACGTTGCTGATGTGCTCGACGTAGATGTAGAACGCCGCTGCGCCCATGGCATAGATGATGACGACGTGCACGTAGCCGTCATACCAGCCGATAATGCGCGAACGATATTCCTGGCGGAATGCTTTTTGACGTTCGGTGATCATGGCGCTTTCCTCTGACCTTTACATGGCCGCGGCGGTCTTGGGCCGGTTCTTCTTCCAGTTTTCTTCCTGCTGCACGGCGAAAATCGACGTATAGCCGCCCGACCAGTCCGGCGGTAGCAGGCAAGGACGCGGATCGTGGTAGGCCCAGCGCGCGGGCTCGCCGCGCACGATGGCGCCGTAATATTTCGATTGCAGCGGATTATACGTGTAAGGCATGGCATCGGCCGCAGAATAGACGTTGAGCAGAAGCGGCCGTGGAGTTTCCGACCAGTTGGCCTTGGAATAGTGCAGGGTGCGGCAGTTGTGGATCGTTATCGAGCCGGCGGGACCTTCGAGATAGACGACCTTGCTCATGTCGATCGCGGCGGCGTCTTTCGGCTTCAAGCAGCCGACCCACTGACCCTTGTCGTTGTACTGATCCACCACCGGTCCGTTATGGCTGCCCGGCAATACGCCCAAGGGGCCTTGCTCGGCGTTGCAATCGTAGACGTAGGTGCCGGCCGTGCACGGGCTGTAGTTCGTGTGCGGCCAAAACGAGATGTCCTGGTGCCATTTCACTTCGTCGCCGCCCTGCGACCATTTGAAATTGAGCTTCGACTGATGGAATTTAACGTCAGGGCCGACGAGGTCGGCGATGGCGTCGGGCAGGGGCGAATTTTCGCCCGAGGCGTAATCCCAGAACACAGGATGATGGTCGTTCATGCTGGAGAGGCGGCGCAGCCGCGGCTTCTCCGCGGTATGGCCTCGGTCGAGGTCCCACACCTCGTCGGATTTGGTTATCTTGCGGCTACGATCGACCACCTCATCGGTGGCGGCCCGCAACTTTTCGATCCAACTATCGGCGAGCAACTTCTCCAACAAGATGTAGCCGTTCTCGAAATAAGACTCGCGCTGCTTTTGCGTTAGAATTCGCGGCTTTACCGAAAGCACTTGCTCGGGCGTCATGATTTTAGGCCTCCCGGCCTGGCGGATCTTAGCGTCTCGATCACTGATATATCACAGATACACCAGTTTACCTGTATCGTCAAACGGTGCCGGCGCGCTGGTCAACAGGGAGATGGCGCCCGAAAAGCCATTTAACTTCAAGCTCCGAGATAGAGCTTGCGGACCTCGGCCGTCTCTTTGAGCACGGCTGCTTCGCCTGCGAGCGAAATGCGGCCGGACTCGAGCACATAGGCATGGTCGGCAACGGCGAGCGCCATGGCCGCGTTCTGCTCGGCCAGCAAGATCGTCATGCCACCCTCGGCGAGCCGCCGGATGATACGGTCGATTTCGTCCACGATGATGGGGGCAAGTCCGAGGGTCGGCTCGTCGAGCAGCAGGCAGCGCGGTTGCGATATCAGTGCGCGCCCGATCGCCAGCATTTGTTGTTCGCCGCCGGACATGGAGCCGGCCTTCTGGCTCCGCCGCTCGGCCAGACGTGGAAACATCTCGCAGACGCGGGCGATGTCGTCTTCCAACCGGTTGCGATCCAACCGGTGGTAGCCGCCCATGATCAAGTTTTCCTCGACGGTGAATTTGGGAAATATTTGCCGTCCTTCGGGCGAAAGGGCGAGGCCTTTGCGTACCCGGTCGACGGTTGAGAGGCGCGTCACGTCCAAGCCGTCGAAGCGGATAATGCCGGCTGCCGGTTCCTTGAGGCCCATGATGGTGCGCAGCGTCGTCGTCTTGCCGGCGGCATTGGCGCCGACAAGGGTAACCACTTGGCCCGCGCCGACCGACAGCGAGACCTCGCGCAACACCGGCCGCTTGCCGTACTGCACGCTGATGCCGTCGAGTTCAAGCATGCCGGCGCCCCAGATAGGCCTCGACCACCGCCGCATCTTCGAGCACCGCCGCCGGCGGGCCCTCGGCAATTTTGTTGCCGTGATGCATGGCAATGGCGCGGTCGGCAAGGTCGCCGAGGAAAGCAACTTTGTGGTCGATGATACAAAGCGTGGTGCCGTGCGTGCGCAAGTCGCGCAGCACGCCATCCAAGTTCTGGATCTCATCGTGACCGAGGCCAGTCGTCGGCTCGTCGAGCAATAGCAGTTCGGGTTCGCACATCAGCGCCATCGCAACGCCGAGCATCTTTTCGTCACCGTAAGAGAGGCTTGCGGCCGCCTCGTCGCGCACTTCGGTGAGCCGGCAGAGTTGCAGTACGCTCTCGACCTTTTTCCGCAAGCCCTCGTCATGACGTGCCGGGCTTGCCAAGGTCGAAATCCGGCCGACGCCGAGGGCGCGCTTGAGGCGCAGATGCGCGGCGATCCACACATGTTCGGCGACGCTCAATTCCTGAAATAGCTGCGGATTCTGGAAGGTCTTGACAATGCCCAACTCGGCCACCTCATGCGGCGGGTGGCCGTTGAGCGAGCGGTCTTTCCAGATCAACTGGCCCGTCGTCGGCGCATAGATGCCGGAAATCAGGTTGAGCAATGTAGTCTTGCCCGAGCCGTTCGGTCCGAATACGCCGACGATCTCGCCGCGCGCGATCGAAAAGGAAACATCCGCGACCGCGGTCAAGCCGCCGAAACGCTTGGTGAGGGCGCTGACTTCAAAGAACATGGCGCCGCCTTGTCAGGATTCCCATGATGCCGCTCGGCAGCAGCAGGATCGTGAGGATCAAAATCAGGCCGTAGATCAGGATGCGCAGCTCGGCCGAAAACTCAATGACGTGCGGGAGCGCGGTCAGAACAAACGCGCCGAGTATCGGACCGGCCACCGGCTGACGCCCGCCGAGCAGGGCCATCGCGATGATGGCGAGCGACTGCTCGATCGAGAGGTAATTGGGCTCGATATAGCCGAGATAGAAAGCATACAGCGCGCCGGCGACTGCGGCGCCGGCATTGCCGATCAGGAACGAGATCAGCTTGTAGCGAAACACATTAATGCCGAGCGTGTCGGCAAGCTCGTCGTTGAGCCGGATCGCGGCAAAGCAGCGTCCCATCCATGAATGGACGACGCGCGTGCACACGAACACGGTCATGATCAACGCCGCCAGTGTCAAATAGTACCACATGCGCGTGCCTTCGACCGGTATCAGGCCGGTGCCAGGCAGCCACAGTGTCGGCTTTTCCGTCAGGTTGATGCCGAGCGAACCGTTGGTGAAGCTGCTCCAGTTGAGAATGACCAGCCGCGCGATCTCGGAAAAGGCCAATGTCACGATGGCAAAGTAGAATTCCTTGAGCCGGAAGCGAAAGCAGATGGTGCCGACGACCAGCGAAATCGCGGTCACGATCAGAACGGCAATCACGGTGCCGATCCAGAATGAAACACCGAGATGCACCATCGAAAGGTGCGTGGCATACGCCGCGATGCCGAAGGCCGCGGCATGGAACATGGAAAGTTGGCCGGTGTAGCCGAAGATGAGATTGAAGCTGACGGCCAGAATGCCAAGAATAAAGGTGAAGACGAGAATGGTCAGGGCAACGTCGTTGTGAAGGACGAGGGGGACGGCAAAGAGCGGCAGCCAGAGAAGCGCCGCCTTCATTGTTTGCCTCCGAACAGTCCGGCCGGCCTCAGCAACAGGATCAGAACCAGGAAGACGAGGCCGTAGGCGTCGCGGTAGGCTTGTGGAAAGTAGAGCGAGCCAATGGCCTCAGTGACGCCGAGCAGGATGCCGCCAACGAGCGAGCCCATCACGCTGCCGATGCCGGCCAGAATTGCCGCCTCCACGCCCTTGAGGATGTAGCTCGAACCCATCGAGACTTCGAGCGAGTAGAGGCTGGCGTACAGCGCGCCGCCGAGGCCGGCGAGCGCGGTGGAATAGACGACCACGCCGGTTTGTAAGAGCCGCGTTCGTACACCCATCAGCGTCGCGGCTTCCGGTGCCTGCGCAAAGGCGTAGGCCGCGCGACCCGCCCAGGTGCGGGTGAGCGCGGCATAGGTCGACAGGATCACCGCCAGCAGCACTAGGAACACCACGCCCTTCATTTTGGGCACGATGAACCATTCAAGATGGAGCACGCCCGGCAGCACGTAATGCATATTCTTGGGCGTCGTGGTCCACAGCATGAGCAGCACGCTTTGGATCACCGAGATCAGCCCGATCGAGACGATGAGGCCGTTGATCAGATTGTTCCGCGTGAAGCGGAACAGCACCTGGTCGGCGACCAAGCCGAACAGGGCCGTTCCCGCCACCGCAAGCGGCACCGCCAAAGGATAGGCGATGCCGAGTTCATCGGTGAAGTACCAGCCGAGATAGGCGCCAATCGCCATGAACGCGCCGAGCGCGAAATTGACGATGCCGGTGATGCCGAAAGTCAGCGTCACCCCGAGCGCAATGATTCCGTACAGCGTGCCGAGGATGATGCCGTTCAGCAGCTGTCCGACGATGAGCTGGACCACGAGCGAGGACCGCGCCGTTACTTCGGCGCGATATGCGTCACTTCGATCTTGCCGCCTTTCTTGATGTCGACGACGTCGAAGTTGAATACGGCCTCGCCAGTCTTGTCGAAGCGCATGTTCCACATGCCGGGATAAGTGATGGACTCGAGCGCCTCCTTGACCTTGGCGACGTCATCCACCGTGCCGGACTTCTTCATCGCTTCGACCAGCATGAAGACGTGGTCGTAGCAGGAGGACGAACACAGCGGCGCCTGGTCGTAGGGGAACTTGGTCTTGTAGAAGGCCTTGTAGTCGGCGATGAAGGCCTTGACCTTCGGCTCCGTCTTTTCGGCTTCCTCGAAATATTTCGGGATGTAGATGATGTACTCGCTAATCGCATCCTTGTTCTTCAGGCCCGGGCCGAGCGAGCCGCGCACCAGCCAGAACTTGGTGATGCCGACTTCGGTCGCCTGGCGCACGATGTCATAGAGCACGGCGTCGGTGTAGCCGGGGAACAGATAGTCGGGTTTGCCGGCCGCGATCTTGGCGAGCACGCTGGAAAAGTCGGTCGTGCCCGGCTCGAACCATTCCTCGTCGAAGGCGATGCCGGCGGCCTTGAACAACGGCGCGTAGATGTCGCGCGCGACGTGGCCGAAGGCATCGTTCTGCATCAGCATGGCAACCTTCTTGGCGCCGCGCTCCTTGAGGTTCTTCACCATGAGCGAGCCGAAGCCGGCGGGACCGGCGTCCCAGTTCCAGCTGCGCATTGCGAAGTCGTGGCCCGGCTTGCCAAGGTCGAAGTGGATGGCGGTGGCGCCGCCGATCAGCAGGAATTTTCCGTTGGCGCCCTGTGCATAGGGCGCGATGCCCTTGTAGACGTTGGTCAGGAACGGCCCGAACACGAATTTGACCTGTTCCTGTTCGAGCATTTTCTTGAGTTCGATAAGGGCTTGCTGCGGATTACCTTGAGTGTCGGGGTTGAGCAGCTGGAGTTTGTACTTTTTGCCGGCGACTTCAAAGCCGCCGCTTTTGTTGATCTTGTCGACCGCCATGCGCACGCCTTGCGACGACATCCAGCCGTAGGTGTTCAGCGCGCCGGTCTGCGCTTCGATTTCGCCAAGCTTGACCACGTTCTGCGCATTGGCGGTGCCGAGGCCGAGGCCGGCGATGCCAATCGCGAGGCCGAAAAGGGACGCACTAAGGCGGGTGAGGCTTCGCATAACTGTTTCCTCCCTTGAGGGTTCCTGTGTTGAGAGCTCTGGTGGCTCGATTATCGGGCGGTCATTCCGCCTCTTGCGGGTTGTCGATGAAAGCTCAGTTGGGTGACTGGATAGCGCGCTCGATCTCCTCGCTTGTCAGCGTCCAATCATTGTCGAGATTGGCGATGACCTTTTTCATGAACGGCTCCGACAGATTGATCGCGCGTTCCTTGTTGTCGAGGTGATCGTAGAGGATCGCGAGAGCGAGCTGCTGCGGACTCGGTCCCTCGTATGTCCACTCGAATCCCCATTTGGTGAACTGCTTGACCTCGTAGTGCTCGCTGAGAGGGCGACCGTTGACCGTAACGACTAAGCCGTCGATCTCGCGCTTGCCTTCGTAGGTTTTCGCCACCCCAAACCCCGGCTATGATATATCACGAGTATGTTAGCGGGCTCATCCGGCAATGTAAACACGGGGAGGGAGGAAGCCGGGGGCAAATCGCGCCGGCGTGCAATCGCGTCAGAAGCCAGTGACGGTTGCGCGCGTGAATGTCACGACGTAATCGATGAGACGGTCGGACGCCGCGGTCGCCGCCTTGGCATCGCCCGCGGCCACAGCGCGCGCTTGGTTGGCGTGCAAACGGGCGCAAAGCGGCAAGTCGGCGGCCTGCTTATAGTGCAGGTACCAAAATCGCCGGGAATGGCCTTGCAGAAAACGCATCGCACGCGAGGCGTAGTCGTTCTGGGCCGCTTCGGCGATGAGCAGGTTCAACTCGCGATCGAGACGCATGAACATCATGTCGTCATTGGTTTTGGCGGCGCGATCCATACTGGCGGCGATTTCACTGAAACGCTGGCGTTGCGCTTCGGTCGCGCGCTGGGCGGCGAGCCGGCACACTAGCCGCTCAAGCTCGCGGCGAACTTCCAGCACAAGGAGCTGTTTGCGCGGATCGGTCTCGGAAACAGAATCCCCTTGCGCGGCAGGATGGTGACGAGGTCTTCGCGGCTGAGACGTTGCAGCGCCTCGCGGATCGGCGTGCGCCCGATCTTCAGGCTGCTGGAGAGGGCATATTCCGAGAGGAACTCGCCAGGCTTTAGCTGCAACGTGACGATGCGCTCTTCCAGCTCGCGATAGGCTTTTTCCGTGAGCGTGCCGCCGGTCGCCGCTTTGCGGCCGCCGGCAACCCGCTTGGCCGATGGACGTTCACTGCGCGCGACTGCCTGAGTCATACGGCGACCGATTCTCCCGGGTCCGAAGCCATACTAAATCTGCCGGCGTTTGGCGACCATTTGGGCGAACTTCTCATACTCCTCATCCTTGACCGTGTAGGAATGGTCGTTGTCCGGAAACGAGCCGTCCTTAACTTCCTTAATGTATTGCGTAATGCCGGCGACCGCGACCTCCGTCAGCTTGGCGAAGCGCTTGGTGAACTTCGGCTTGAAGTCGGTGAACACGCCCAAGAGGTCGTGGCAGAGCAGGATTTGGCCGTCGGTCCCGACGCCGGCGCCAATGCCGATCGTCGGGATGGTGAGTTGCTCCGAAATCAGTTTGGCGATCTTGGCCGGCACCGCCTCAAATTCGAGCATGAAGCAACCGGCGTCTTCGATCGCGAGCGCGTCTTCGAGGATTTTCATCGCCGCTTCGGCCGTGCGGCCTTGAATCCTGAATCCCCCGAACATGGCGATCGTGTGCGGGGTTAGCCCGATATGCGAGGCGGTGGGGATGCCGGCATCGACCAAGGCCTTGAGGATATTGGCCTGCGACTTGCCGCCTTGCGGTTTGACGGCGTCGCAACCGGCCTCCTGCATGAAGCGCGTCGCATTGGTGAGCGCGCGCTCCACCGTATTGTAGCTCTGATAGGGCATGCAGCCCAATTCGAAGGTGTTGGGAGCGCCGCGTCGGATCGCCTGCGCGTGCATGACCATCATGTCCATGGTGGCGGGGATGGTCGAAGAATGGCCGTGCGCGATCATCGCCAGGCTGTCGCCGACGACGGCGACATCGACGCCCGCCGTCTCCGCCCATTTCGCCGACGTGTAATCGGGCACCGACATGTAGACCATCTTCTCTCCGGTCTTTTTCGATTCCCGGATATCGCCGATGGTGCGCTTCTTCCTTTCGGCGGCCGGCGCGGCTTCTTTTGCTTGTTTTGGTGATTTTTGGTCCATCGAACGGTCCTCCGTGGCGCTGCCCGCCGCTCTGATATATCTAAGATATGCTAGAGATCGCGCCACAGTGGTCAAGTGGCGCAGCGATGATTGCGGGGTCCATAAATGACGCTTCCTTGGGGCGAACTCGCGCTGTTCATGATCGCGATCGCCTTGCTCGCGCTTTACGGCCTTACGGTCAGTGGGCATTTCCCAGCGGAGCTTCGCGCCCCGGCGTTAAGAAGCGCAATCGGCGCCACAACACTATGGGCAACATTGGTGGTGGCCGCTCTTGCGGCGATTATCGCGATCGCCGCCGCCGTGCGCGCCCTCCCATGGTCGGAAATCATCATTGGCGGTGGCGCCATGCTGCTTTTTGCGCCCTTGCTGTTGCGTCCGCTTCCGGATCGCTTCGTCAACGGGCAGGCAGCGCTCCTTGTGTTCGCAGGCGGCGCCGTGCTGGCGGCCCTCATCCTTTGGGTCGCCGCGTAAGCAAATAATCGGAATTGCGCTGCGCCCCTAGGCGCGGAAGGCCTGTTTATCGGTGCCTGAATAAAGCGCTTTGACTTGACGGCCGACAGCATCGGCGTGAGCGGCGAGGGCGGCGTCGTCGAGGTCCCCACGGGGACGCGGTTCGTGATCGAAGTTGCCGTCACGATCGACGCCGCGCACCAGTGTCGCAGAATCGCGAACTTTTAGTTGGTGCACATCAGTCGAGATATAACGGATGGCCAGACCGATGCGCCGGTCGTTGGAGCGGTTGGGCTCCGAACCGTGCACCAGCTTGACGTGGTGCAGCGACATCTCGCCGGGATTGAGAATGCAGTCGACAGTGTCGTCAGTTTCGACTTTGACAGCGATCTCCTGACCACGCGACAACAGATTATCCTTATGGAACGTATCGACGTGCTCGAGGTGATTCTGAGTCTGTGAGCGGGGCAGGAATTTCATGCAGCCGTTCTGCAAGTTCGCAGGGGTCAGCGCCACCCACGCGGTAACCACTTCGTCCTTGCTCAGGCCCCAGTAGAAAGCGTCTTGATGCCAGGAGACGAAGCCCGCGCTTTGCGGTTCCTTGATGAAGAAATTCGTCGTCCAACACAGGAGATTTGGACCTAAAATATCTTCTGCCGCATCGAGAATCCTAGGATGATGAACGAGTTCGTCGACCCAGGTGAAAAGCAAATGTGCTTTGTGGCGGAAATTGCCTTGCAAAGGCTCGCCGGTTTTCGCTTCATGACTCTCGAGCGAGCGCCGGAAGCGTCTGACTTCATCGGGGGAGAGAACGGGGACCGGGAAATGAAATCCATCGCGGCGGTAGGCCGAAACGGCTTCATTCGAAAGACACTTCGGCATCCCATCCTCCCGGCAAACTGATATATTGGTGGTATATTATACCGGATGTCGGGCTGGCGCAATTTATGATCAAGCCCGGCGACGATCGGCCGCCGCTGCTCCCAAAGACGACACTCGGCGG
This sequence comes from uncultured Alphaproteobacteria bacterium, assembly GCA_963810255.1. Classification (GTDB taxonomy): domain Bacteria; phylum Pseudomonadota; class Alphaproteobacteria; order Rhizobiales; family Xanthobacteraceae; genus Pseudolabrys. The sequence continues at coordinate 63,797 of CAWEMT010000005.1, forward strand.
GGGCTTCGTATTCGGAAACCGCCAAAAAAATCCCTGTTCTTTTCCCTGTTAGCAGGAAATTTTGGTGTAGAGACAGGTTCGACCCTGACTGCGTCCGCCTCCAATTCAAGCATGTGCACGAGGGACAGCGTGCCCTTAACCACGGTCCGATACGGACTTGGCCTCGCCGCCGCCGCTGTGTAATTTTGATCGGGGAATTCATTTGCGGCGCGCCCGTTGCGCGTTGTGCCTTCCATTCGCGCTGAGCCATCATGCACTCGCCTGTAAAAATAGCGAATATCGCCGGCTTCGACGCGGCCGCGACCTTGCGTCCGCCGGCGCCGGCGCCGCACGCCAAGCCGTTGGGTCCGCTGGCGCTGTTGCGCGTGCTGGCGAGAAATCCGCTTGAAGCGTGGACGCAGGCGCATTTCGAGAAGCCGGTCGTCGTCCACAACTTGTCATTCGGACGCGCCGCGGTGGTCAGCGACCCGGCCGCCATTCGCCGCGTGTTGCTTGAGAACTCGAAAAACTATCAGAAGGATTGGCTGCAATTGCGCGTGCTGTCGTCCGGCCTGACCGACGGGCTGCTCACCGCCGAAGGCAGCCAATGGCGCACGCAGCGCCGCGCTCTGGCGCCGCTGTTCGCGCGCCGGACGATTCTGAGTTTTTCCGCCGTCATGATCGCCGTGCTCGCCGCCTTGATCGAGCAGCTTAGCGCGAATGACGGCCAAGTGGTCGATTTCGCGGTCGAAGTGACCCGCGTCACCCTGGAAATTTTGGAACGCACCATATTCTCCGACGGTCTCGGCAGCGACCGCGAAAATATCCGCCTGGCGATGAAAACCTATTTCGAGACCATCGGAAAAATCGATCCGTTCGACGTGCTTGGAATCCCGGCGGTCGTGCCGCGGCCGCATCGCTGGAAAGTGCGGCCCGCGCTTCGTCTCTTCGAATCCGCGATCGATAAGATCGTCGCGACGCGGCGCCGGCGCATGGCCGACGGTTCGGACGGCGCATCACGCGATATTCTCACGCTCCTACTCGAAGCCCGCGACGCCGAGACCGGCGAAACGCTGAGCGAATCCGAGATCCGCGCGAACATTCTCACCTTCATCGCCGCCGGCCACGAAACCACCGCCAACTGCATCATCTGGTCGCTTTTTTTGTTGTCGCAATCGCCGACGTGGCGCGAGCGGGTGCGGGCCGAGGCCGACCGCGAACTCGACGGCGACGTCGAGGGCATCGCCGACCGTCTGGTTGAAACGCGCGCCGTGATCGACGAGGCCAACCGTCTCTATCCGCCGATCACCGCGATCAGCCGTTCGGCGCTGGGACCCGACGAACTCGCCGGCCAGCCCATCAAGCGCGGCACCTTGATCGCCATCGCGCCCTATGTGCTGCACCGTCATCGTGCGTTATGGGATAACCCGGACGGCTTCGATCCGCGCCGCTTCCTGCCGGGCGAGCGGGACAAGATCGACCGCTTTGCTTATCTTCCTTTCGGCGTAGGCCCGCGCATCTGCATTGGCCAAGCGCTGGCGCTGCAGGAAGCGTCTCTCGCGGTCGCCACGATCATGCGCCATTTCACCTTGCAGTCGGCGCCCGGCCACGCGGTTTGGCCGCTGCATCAGGTGACGTTGCGCCCCGCGGCCGGTCTACCGATGATCGTGCGCCGGCGCGGCGCCTAGCCCGTTGAATAGCCGATATCGGCGTGCCATGGTCGCCGCGGCAGAATCGGGATGGACAACAGTCGAGCTACATCATGGTTAGACTACCGAAATCCACTTTCGTACTGACGATCCTGGTCCTTGCATTTTGGCTTCCATCCTTCAGCAGCGCCCATGCCCAGCACCGCGGGCCGTTCGCCCATCTCGCCGGCAGTTGGTCGGGGGGCGGCACCATCGATTTGTCGGAAGGCAAGCACGAGCGACTCCGTTGCCGGGCGTCTTATGACGTGCCGTCACAAAGCAACATGGCGCTCAGCATCCGCTGCGCGAGCGAGAGCTATACGTTCGATCTGCACAGCGATGTGACGTACGCATCCGGCGGAGTGACCGGTACGTGGAGCGAGTCCGCACACGGTATCGGCGGCAGCCTGTCCGGGCGTGCGAGCAGCGATCATATGTCCGTTTTGGCGGTGAGCCCGTCCTTCACCGCAACCATGTCGTTGTCCACGCACGGCAGCCGCCAATCGGTCGTCATCCGATCACGCGACCCGAACTCCAGCATCAAGGGCGTGTCGATATCGTTACGCCGCGGCTAGCCGCACACGATCCATAGACGACTATTCAACCGGCCGGTCGCGCATGACCGCGATTCGTCGCGTGAGCTTGCTCAGGAACATGGCGACCGGCCGTAAGATCAGCAGATCGGCGATCAATGCCGCGATCATCGCAAAAGCCGCCAGCCAGCCGAACAGACGCAGCGAGGGCAGGTTGGAAAACACCGTCATCGCCAAACCGCAGGCTAGCACCGCGGACGTCAGGATCAGGGGAGGGCCGACCCGGATGGTGGCGCGCTCAACGCCGACCGCGGGATCGGGATCGACATCCTCAATCTGCAGGCGATTGAGGAAATGAATCGTCGCGCTCAATCCCAACCCGAACGAGACCGTCAACGCGATGACGCTGGCGAATTGCAGCCCCTGGCCGGTCACCCATAACAGCGCGCCGGCCAGAACGATCGGGAAAATGCCCGGCAAGATGCTAACCAGCATAACGGTGAAAGACCGGAAGGCGAGGCCGATGAAGGCGGCGACGAACACGATCTCGATCGTCAAGCCCCGGCTCAGCTTCTCGATCATGAGCGCGCTGTTGCGCGCGGCGATCACCGACAGGCCGGTGACGGCGACGTTATAGCCGGCATATTTCGTCCGCACCGCTTCCAGCTTCCCGTCGAGCGCATGCACGATTGGCAGCAATTGGCTGGCATCGGCATCGGGCACGCGGCCGCTGACCACCACCGCGTCCTGTTTGGCGGAGACGAAGCGGCGGGTCAGATAGACCGGAAGCAAATCGACATATTGCTTGAGCGTGGCGACGTCGGTTTTGTGCGCCTTTTCCGCCAGCCAGCGGCGCAGAGTCTCCAGCGACCAGACATTGCCGACGCCCTGCTGCTTTTCCAGGATCGAATGGACGTCGGCGATCACCGCGAGCGTCTCGGTGTCGTACAGCGATTTTCCCTTCGGGAACTCGATCAGCACGTCGATTGGATTGGCGCCGGTGAGCTTCACGTCAAGCCGCTGGCTGGCTTTAACCGCCTGCTCGCGGTCGGGCACCTGGTCGGCGAGCCGGTAGCGAGGCTGCAGCTGAATAAAGCCGATCGAGAGGACGGCCACAACGAGCACGCCGACCAGCGAGTAAAGTCCGGGATGGCTCACCATGCGAATGGCGATCCAACTGCAGAACCGCCGCAGATAATCGAGCGCGGTGTCCATGTTGCGCACGCTCGAAACGAAGCCGCTTTCGTTGCGAATGAGCAAAACGCCGAGTGCGGGCACCATGATGATGACCGCGAACAAGGCGATGACGGTCGCGATCAGGCCGGCTTCGCCGAAGGTGCGGATCAGATCGGACTGGGAAAATTGCAGGGCGATGAAGGAAATGCCGGCGGTGGCATGGGTGAGCACGCAGGCCGGCCCGGCGATCAGCAACGCGTTGCGGAATGCCGTGTATTTGTCGTCGCCGGCGAGCAGGCGGTCGCGCGCCGCGAAGGTGAGCTGCATGCTGTCGGAAAAGCTGATGACCATGATGAGCGGGGTCATCACGTTCAGGAACATGTTGAGGCGGAAATCGAGCCAGCCGAGCGCGCCGAGCGAGAGCAGGATGGCGCCGAGCGGCGGCGCCGCCGCGACAATCATGAACGAAACGCGGCGGAAGAATATCACCGCGATCAGGCAGCCGGCGAGGAAGCCAAGCGTGTTGTAGACTAGGCGGTCGTGCTGGATGGCGTTGCGGATTTCAAGCTGCATCACCGGAACGCCGGACAATTGCACCTTGAGCGTCGTACCTGCGACCGCTTCGTTCACCGTCTTGCGCACTTCGCCGATGACGCCGGGCAGCTTGTTTTCCGACATCACCGCCGGATCGAGCGCCAGCACGAACAAAGCGAGCTTGCCGTCCTCCGACAGCATCTTGCCGTGGATGATCTCATTCGACATGACCCGGCCGATGAGTTGCTTGTAGGCCTCGCCCTCCGGCAGCGGTGTTGGAAACAGCGGGCCGGGAATGCCGCCGCTGACGCTCGGCGCCGTGCGCGCCGAAAACATCGAGATGATGCCGCGCGTGCCGTCGATCAGCTGCAGGTCGATCGCCATGTCGCGCAGTTTTTCCAGCGACGGCCGCGCCAGCAGCGTGTCACCCTCGACGACGACCAGGACGTCGAATTCGTTGGAGGGAAAGCGTTGCGTGACCGCCACGTAACTTTTGTACTCCGGCGTGTCCGACCGGAACAATTGGCTGAGCGAATCATCGACCTTCAGGCGCGCGAAGCCAAAGGCCGCCCCGATGCAAAGGACGATAAAAACGGCCAGACAAATATATCGATGGGATAGCGGGATGAATCCGATGCGCTCGATGCCGAGCGCCAGATTGCGCGGCACGATCGGGCCCGTGGGAGTTTCCGAGTCCGATCCCGGATCGATAGAGGCTGTCACAGGGGAGCCCTGGAGTTGTCTGGATGGCATTGCATGGGGAGGTGCTGGACTTCCGGCTCGGTGGATCGCTGCAATTTGACGCTTATCACTGCGACGGCGACCCGTTCCTATCGCCCCACGGTCAACGCGAAGGACTCAAAACCTGTACTGTCGGCCCACAATGCCGGAGCGGCGCGTCCGGCTCAAGGCCGCCGCTTGGCCTTAAGGCGCTGGTCGAGCCGGGCCATATCGACCACCATGCGCTCATGGGTGCCGGTGCCGATCTCCTCGACTTCATCGTGCGCGCTGACGTTGAATTCGATGCGGCGGCCGTCGACCTTGGTCACCTCGGCTTGCGCCGTGATCAGATGGCCGACCGGGGTCGCCGCCAAATGCCTGATGTTGACGCCGGTGCCCACCGCGCTCTCGCCGGGGTCTAGATATTCGCGTACCGCGTTGAGCGCGGCATTCTCCATCGCGGTCACCATCATCGGCGTCGCAAACACTTGCGGCAGCGCGGCGTCCTTGAACTGATTGGCGAGATGCGCCGGCATCACGCGCAGCGTGTAGCTTCCCTTCGCTCCCACCGGAATTGGACGCATCGTCACACCTCCGTGCGGCGCACGTGATTGATCGCCGGCGCCAGCACCGCCAGCACGATGCCGCACAACACCATCGGCAGGAAGGCCAGCGCCGGCTTGCCGCTCATGTCCCACATCAATCCGCTGATCACCGGCACGATCACCGCGCAACTATAGCTGATGGTGAACATGGCGGCAGTAACGCGATGCACGTCGTCGGGCGGCGCCAAGAGCGGTGGCAAGGCCAGCACCAGCACCAGAATGGCGGCGGCGAAAAAGCCTTGCAGCGACGTCGCCACCACGACCCAAATCCCCGAAACGAACACGACGCCGACGGTCGACAAGGTGACCGCTATGCCGCAGACCACAAAGGGCCACGCCCTGAGTTCGAGCCGGCTGGCGAAGATCAGCAATAGAATCGAGGCCGGTATTTGGCCGATATTCAGTCCGGCCAGCGCCGCGCTGATCCATTCGCTTTGCCCGTGGCTCCTGAGATAATCGGGCAGGAACGCGTTGGTGGCGAAATAGACGGCGTTGACGGTGCCGAGCATGATGCCGAGCCGCCAGATCAGCGAAGAGCTCCAATCCGGCCACCAGCGGCGGCTCGCAGTCGCGGCTTGCGTCGCCGTCCGCCGCGGCGCCAGCGCGAGCACCACGAGCGCAATGACGACGACCGCGGCACTCCAGAACACGAAGCCCCGCTGCCAGTTGCCGACCATCGGCAGCACCAGCGGCAGCGTCAGCGCGACGGGAAGAATTTCGCCGACCAGCAGGCCGTTGGTGTAGACGGCGGTGGCAAAGCCGATGCGGTTCGGCGCCCAGGCGCGCACCGCCGGCGGCAACGAGACCTGCATGATGGCGACGCCGGCGCCCATGGCGATGGTCATCGCATAAAGCCACGCCACGTCCGCGACGGCGCCGCGCAGCGCGCCGCCGAGCGCATTGAGCGCGAGCCCGAGCACCATGGCGGTGGTCACCCCAACGCGCGCAATCAGCAGCGAACCCGGCACTGCCGCGATGGCAAACAGCATCGATGGCAATCCGGTGAGGATGCCGATCTGCGTCGCATTCAGGTTCAGTTCGTCATGGATGAGCGGAATGACCGGCGGAACCGCCAATATGGTCAGCCGTAACGCACAGCCGCCGAGCCAAAGGAGCACGAGCGCGGTCAGCACGCGTTGTTGCGACGGCGCGTCGCCAGCATTTCGGATGGATGGGTCCGGCATTACAAGGCGGATACTGCAGAAGGGACGAGATGCTGATTTCTTCAAAGGCGGGATAACATAGACTGCGCCGTTACGCACGGGCCGCCATTATTCGCTGTGGAGCCATGCAAAATCCGCAAAAACCGCCCTCGCGGCTTTACGTCATCGGCGATATTCACGGCCGGCTCGATCTGCTCGAACGCGCCATTGCCGCCATCGGCCGCGATGTCGAGCGGCACGGCCCCGCCGCGCTGACGGTCACGGTCGGCGACTATATCGATCGCGGCCCGGACTCGTGCCGCGTCATCGATCGGCTGGCAGCCAATCCATTTCCAACGCCGTATGTCGCGCTCAAAGGCAACCACGAGACCTTCCTCGAAGCCTTTCTGGCCGATCCCACGACCGGCCCGCATTGGCGGCTGCAGGGCGGCGATGAAACGTTGCTTTCCTATGGCGTGCCAGCGCAATTGAGCGATGAGGAAGCCGCTAAGCGGCTGCGCACCCTGCTGCCGCTGCTGCATCTGCGCTTTCTGCTGTCGCTGAAGTTGTCGCACATGTTCGGCAAATATTTTTTCTGCCACGCCGGCGTCCGTCCCGGTGTGCCGCTGGAGCGCCAAGACGACCAGGACCTGTTATGGATCCGCGGCGCCTTCCTCAACAACACGATGGATTTCGGCAAAATCGTCGTGCACGGGCATACGCCGGTGGCGGAACCGGAGGTGCTGGCGAACCGGATCAACGTCGACACCGGCGCCTTTGCGAGCGGGCGGCTGACCTGTGTGGCGCTGGACGACGACGGCCCCCGGTTCCTGCGAGTCTGAGCCCGTGCTTGCCGCCTCATTGTGTGCGCTAAGCCTCTAAAAATAGGGATCAATTCGCACTTTGACGCCGCTAAAATCCGCTGTAAACGGTAAATCCCGGCTCGGACGTCCGCGCAAATGATACGCATGCCAAGACTGATACCAAGACTGACGACACGCCAGATCCTGATCGTCTTGCACGATCTCGTCGCCACTGCCGCGGCGATCGTCGTCACGTTTGTTGTCCGCTTTGAGGGCAAGCTGCTGGACGACCGGCTGAGCGGCTTGGAGACCTTCCTGCCGCTGTTCCTCGTCTACGCGGCCGTCGTTTACGGCGTGTTCGGCCTGCATCGCAACAAGTGGCGTTTCACCTCCGTTCCCGATCTCTACGATATTTTCCGGGCTTCGACCGTGCTTGCGGTTTCGCTGCTCGCGCTCGACTACGTTTTGCTGACGCCGAACTTCTACGGAACTTTTTTCTTCGGCAAGATCACGATCCTGTTGTACTGGATGCTGCAGATGTTTTTCCTCGGCGGCTCGCGCGTCGCCTATCGCTATTTCCACTACGCACGCACGCTGCAACACGTCAAAGTCGCCGATGCAGCCGCGGTCTTGATCCTTGGGCGCGCCGCCGACGCCGAAGTTTTGTTGCGCGCGATCGAAAGCGGCGCCGTGAAAAAGATGTGGCCGGCCGGCATCCTCTCGCCGTCGCCGGCCGACCGCGGCCAATCGATCCGCAGCGTGCCGGTGCTGGGCGACGTGGACGATGTCGAACGCATCGTCGCGGACCTGGCGGACCGCGGCACCCGGGTCACCCGGCTGATCATGACGCCGTCGGCGCTGTCACCGGAAGCAAAGCCTGAGTCGCTTCTCATTCGGGCAGGCCGGCTTGGCCTGACGATGAGCCAACTGCCCTCGCTCGATTCGGGCGGCCCCGCCGTGCAGCTTGCGCCGGTAGCGGTCGAGGATCTGTTGCTGCGGCCGAGCGTGAAGATCGACTATCGCCGGCTTGAGGAATTCGTCGCCGGCAAGTCTATCGTCGTCACCGGCGGCGGCGGGTCGATCGGTTCGGAGATTTGCGAGCGTATGGTGACCTTCGGCGCCGGTCGTTTGCTGGTGATCGAGAACTCCGAGCCGGCGCTGCATGCCGTGACGGAATCGCTTAATGGCATGGAGAGTGAGGCGCAGATCTCAGGGCGCCTTGCCGATATCCGCGACCGCGAGCGCATCATGGCGCTGGTCGCGCAATTCAAGCCCGACATCGTCTTCCACGCCGCCGCGCTCAAGCACGTGCCGCTCTTGGAGCGGGACTGGGACGAAGCGGTCAAGACCAACGTGTTCGGCTCGATCAATGTCGCAGACGCCGCCGCCGCCGCCGGCGCCACCGCCATGGTCATGATCTCGACCGACAAGGCGATCGAGCCGGTCTCCATGCTGGGCGCAACCAAGCGGCTAGCGGAAATGTATTGCGAGGCGCTCGACAATGAATTCAGCCGCCGTGCCGCGGGCCGAAACGCCATGCGCCTGATCTCGGTACGGTTCGGTAACGTGCTGGCGTCGAACGGCTCGGTGGTGCCGAAATTCAAGGCGCAGATCGAAGCCGGCGGTCCGGTCACCGTCACGCACCCGGACATGGTGCGCTACTTCATGACCATCCGCGAAGCCTGCGATCTCGTCATCACCGCGGCAAGCCATGCGCTCGGTCCGGTCAGCGGCGACGTGTCGGTTTACGTGCTCAACATGGGTCAGCCGGTGAAGATCGTCGATCTTGCCGAACGCATCATCCGGCTGAGCGGGCTCGAGCCCGGGCGCGATATCCAGATCACCTTCACCGGCATCCGCCCCGGCGAGCGGCTGCACGAAATTCTGTTCGCGCGCGAAGAGGAAACCGCCGAAATCGGCATTCCCGGCATCGTCGCCACAAGGCCGGTGCAGCCCTCGCTTGAGGCGATCCGCGCCTGGGTGGCGCTGCTGGAGCAGGGCCTGGCCCGCAATGATCGGGCGGTCATCTACAATGTGCTACGCGATGCCGTGCCCGAATTCCGCGGTCAGGTGGCTTAGTTAAATTGTTCAATGGCTTAGCCGCCTCGGACAACGCCATTTTTCATGTTGTGAAATCTCGGTTGCCCATTCTGAAATCCCCTTGACTCGTAGCGTCAGGCCTATTTCCCTGCGGCCAGGGAGAAACAAACCAATGGACGCCACCATCCTGCCCGGACCGGGCGCGCTGCGCGGGCGCGCCGCCGGCGACCGCCACAGCATTCAATCGGTCGACCGCGCGCTGTTTCTGCTGGAGACGATTGCCGAAGCCGGCGGCGAGGCGACGCTCACGGAGCTTTCGACCCGCACCGGTCTCAACATCTCCACCTGCCATCATCTTTTGGCGACGCTGATCAAGCGCGGCTTCGCCACCAAGGTCACCGGCCGGCGGCTCTACGCGCTGGGCGCGCGCATCATGTATCTTAGCCACGCCTGCCTGCAGGTCGATTTGCCGCGGCGTGCGCAGCGCTATCTGGAGGCGGTCAACGAAGCGACCGGCGAGACCGTGCATCTCGCCGCCTTGCAGGGCGATGCGGTAATCACGCTGGCGGTGCGCGAGGCGCGTCACGCCGTGCGCGTGGAGACCGGCAAGATCGGCAAGATGGAAGGGCCGCACGCCACCTCGCTCGGCAAAGCCATTCTCGCCTGGCTGCCGGAAGATGAGATGAAGCGCATTCTCAGCCACGGCATGAAGCGCTACACGGACAAGACCATTACCGAATTTCCGGCTTTCCTGGAGTCGCTGCGCGTGGTGCGGCGCAACGGCTATGCCATCGACCGTGAAGAATTCCTGCCGGACGTTATTTGCGTTGGCGCGGCCATCCGCGACCAGGCCGGAACGGTGATCGGGGGCATCAGCGCCTCGACGCCGATCATGCGCGCCACCGACGAGCATATCGCTCTGATGTGCGACGAGATCGGCGCCGCGACGCGCGCGCTGTCGGCCGAGTTCGGTGCGCCCAACGCGCAAGCCGCTCAGCCGCAGGCCGCCACCAACTAAGCCAGACTTTCCCGCCGGACCGAATTTGGAGGACTTGATGTACGCACCGCCCGGAGTGAAGACCAACCACAACGAATTTCCCATTCCGGACGGCATGAGAGCCTGGGTGCTCGGCGCCCCCGGCGAGCTCGGCATCACCGAGAAGCCGGTGCCGGTGCCGAAGCGCGCCGAAGTGCTGGTGCGTATCGATGCGGTGGCGATCTGCGCGACCGATCTGGAGATCATCTATCACGGCCCGCCGGCCTCGATTCAGGGCGGGCTGCCGTTCAACAAGGGCTTCACGCCCGGTCACGAATATATGGGCACCGTGGTCGCGCTGGGCGCGGGCGTCGACGAATACGGCATCGGCCAACGCGTCGCGGTCGAAATCCACGCCGGCTGCGGGCAATGCAAGCGTTGCCGCGAAGGCATGTACACGTCGTGCCACAACTACGGCCTCAATTACGGCGACGTCGACAAGGGCCACCGCGCCAACGGCTTCACCACCGACGGCGGCTTCTGCGAATATCAGGTGAACAACATCAATACGCTGGTCGCCCTTCAGGACGAGATGTCGGATGAGGAGGGCACCCTCGTCGTCACCGCGGGTACCGCCATGTACGCGCTGACCGAACTCGGCGGACTGGTGGCGGGCGAAAGCGTCTGCGTGACCGGCCCCGGCCCCATCGGCTTGATGGCTGTCGCCGTGGCCAAGGCGCTCGGCGCCCAGCCGGTGATCCTTACCGGAACGCGCGATAACCGGCTCGACATCGGCAAGCAGCTTGGCGCCGACGCCGTCGTCAATATCCGCAAGGAGAAAGATGTCGTCGCCGCGGTGAAGAAGCTCAACGGCGGCAAGGGCGTCGATTACGTGGTCGAATGTTCGGCGGCCACGAGCGCGGTCAACGACGCCGTGCGCATGGTCAACCGCGGCGGCAAAGTCTGCCTCGCCGCTTTCGCGCATGAGGAAGTGCCGGTCGACGTCGCGCACATCGTGCGCAACAACATCTACGTCTACGGCATCCGCGGCGAAGGCAAGAGCGCGACCCATCGCGCCGAGGCCTACATGCGCCAGAAGCGTTTCGACGCCACCAAGATCCACACGCATACGTTTTCACTCGACGACCTGCCGACCGCGATCCGCTACGCCAAGGACCGCGTCGAGGACGCCATCAAAGTGGTGGTGAAGGCGAAAATGGACGCCGCGCAGAAAGAAGCGGCGGAATAATTAATCCCTCCCCCGAAGGGGGAGGGTGGTCGGCGAAGCCGACCGGGTGGGGTCCCTACCCGTCCGCTCGCTACCGCTCGCGTCCACCCTCCCCGAAGACGGGGAGGGATAAACAGGAGCAACGATGCTCATCTGCGTCGAATACCTAACGCCGGCCTCGCTCGCGGAGGCTTTCGCGGCGATGGAGGTTAATCGCGGGCGCTATCGCATTGTCGCGGGCGCCACCGACACGCTGCCCTGGGCGCGCGAAAGCCGCGCCGGCGACGTCGAAATCCCCATGTTGATCGACGTCGCGAGAATCCCCGAGCTATGCGAGTTGAGCGTCAACGATAAGCGCGTGCGGCTCGGCGCCGCGACTCCGGTCCAGCGCTTCCTCGACGATGCCGCGCTTGCGCGCGCGCTGCCGGCGATGCCGCGTTGCGCGGTCTGGTTTGCTGACGACCAGATCCGCGCCCAGGCGACCATCGGCGGCAATATCGTCAATGCCTCGCCGGCGGCCGATGTGACGCCGTGCCTGATCGCGCACGACGCTCAGGTCGAGCTGGCCTCCGCGCACGGTCGGCGGACCATGCCGCTTGCGGATTTCGTCATCGGCCCCAATCGCACTGCGCTTGCGGAGGGTGAATTGCTGGTCGCGGTCGAATGCGATGCATTGCCCGGTTATGGCGGCAGCTTCGAAAAAGTCGGCCATCGCCGCTCGCTGGTGATTTCGCTAGTGTGTCTCGCGGCGCTGATCAAGCTCGATGCGCGCGGGCGCACCATCGAAGACGTGCGGCTCGCCATTGCCGGTATCGGCCCCAAGCCGCTGCGGCTGACCGAAGTCGAAACATTCCTGCGCGGCGGCTCGCTCGAACTCGCGCGGCTGGAACAGGCGGCGGACATGCCGGTGTCGCTCGTCGCCTCGCGTACGCGCCAGGACTATCGCCGCGACGTGGTGCGCGGCTTCATGTTGCGCGGCCTGATTGGCGCCGCACGCCGCGCCGGCGCTGATTTGGACGCGCTCGCGCCTGAAGCGGAGGCGGCCTATGCCTGATCTCCGCCTCGAAGCAACCATCAACGGCAAGAAGATTTCCCGCGCAGCCAAGCCGTATCAGCGCCTGCTCGATTTTCTGCGCGACGATCTCAATCTCACCGGCAACAAAGAAGGCTGCGGCGCCGGCGAATGCGGCACCTGCTCGGTGTTTGTCGATGGCGTGCTCATGAAGTCCTGCCTGCTGCCGGTCGCCAAGGCGCAAGGCGCCACCATCGAGACGGTCGAAGCGCTGGCCAAGACCGGCGAGTTGAGCGTGCTACAGAAGGCCTTCCACAAGGCCGGCGCCAGCCAATGCGGCTATTGCATCCCCGGCATGGTGATGGCGGCGACCGCCGCGCTCCGCGCCAATCCTTTTGCCGATCGCGAAGAGATCAAGGAGCGGCTGGGCGGCAATATCTGCCGCTGTACCGGCTACCAGAAGATTTTCGACGCTGTCGAGATGGCGCGCGACGTGCACAACGGCCGCCTGCCGGCGACCGCGTTCGCCGAAGTGGACGCCGAAGCCGGCGACTATATCGGCAAGAACGTGCGGCGCATCGATTCACCGAGCAAGGTTGCCGGCCGTCTCAAATATGCCGGCGACATGATCATGCCCGGCATGTTGCATGTGCAGGTGTTACGCTCGCCGCACGCGCATGCGCGCATCGTGTCGATCGACACGTCCGCAGCCGAGCGAATTGACGGCGTCGCGGGCGTCATTACTTCAGCCGACGTGCCGGGCGAAGACGGCTTTGGCGTCTTCGTCAACGATCAGCCGATCATGGCGCGCGGCAAGGTGCGCTACGTCGGCGAAGCGGTGGCGGCGGTCGCGGCCGAAGACCCGCTCACCGCCAAGCGCGCGCTGGCCGCGATCAAAGTAGAATACGAATTATTGCCCGCGGTTTTCGATCCGGATGAGGCGATGCGGCCGGGCGCTGCTGTACTGCACGATTACGCACCGGACAATATCACCAAGCACATCCCGATCCGTATCGGCGACGTTGAGCAGGGTTTTGCCGAATCCGATCTGGTGGTCGAGCAAGATTATTCGACGCAAGCCATCGAGCACGCCTATCTCGAGCCGGAGGCGGGGCTCGCCTACCTCGATCACGACGACGTCGTCACCATCGTCTCGCCCGACCAGAACGTCACCCACCACCGCCATATGTTGGCGCGCATCATCGCCAAGCCGATCAGCAAGGTGCGTTTCATCATGAGCCCGGTGGGCGGCGGCTTCGGCGGCAAAGAGGACATGATCTATCAGGGCATGCTGGCGCTGCTCGCCATGAAGACACGGGCGCCGGTGCGGCTGGTGTTCACGCGCGAGGAATCGATCATTTCGACGGCCAAGCGCCATCCCTCGCGCACGAAGTTGCGCATGGGGTTCATGCGCGATGGCCGTATCCGCGCGCTGCACATGACCATGATCAGCGACGGCGGCGCTTATGGCCTGTCGACCGAAGGCGTCATGCGCAAGGCGGCAATCCTCGCCGCCGGCCCTTACGTCATTCCCAACGTCAGGGTCGATACCTACGGCATCTACACCAACAACACCCCGTCCGGCGCGTTCCGCTCCTTCGGCGCGCTGCAGACGGCGTTCGCCACCGAATCGCATCTCGACATCTGCGCCGAACGGCTCAGGCTCGACCCGTTCGAGATCCGCCGCATCAACGCCATGCGCGACGGCGCCGTCACCCATACCAAGCAGAAGCTCGGCAGCGTGAGCCTCATGCGCGCGCTGGATGCGGCGGAAAAAGCTTCGGGCTGGGAAAAGGGCGCGCCGGTTACGCGCGGCGACAAGCGCAAGGACTTGAACCGCAACGACATTCGCCCGCCCGTCTCGCTCGGGGCGCGCTTTGCAAACTTCCAAAAACAAGAGGCGGCAGAATAATGGCCCGCAAACGCGGACGCGGCATGGCGGCGTGCTGGTACGGGATCGCCCGTACCGCGACCATCGACCGCGCCGCCGCCTGGGCCGAGATCGACGACGGCGGGTCCGCCAAGGTGGTCACCGGCGTCACCGAAATCGGCGAGGGAATCCTCACCGTGCTGGCGCAGATCGCCGCGCATGAAATGGGCGTGAAGCCGGAACACGTCGTCATCGGCGACAACGACACGGCGCGCGCGCCTGAGGCTTCGCATGCCGGCGCCAGCCGGCAGACCTACATGATCGGCAATGCCGTGGGCCTTGCCTCGCGCGAGGCGAGGAAGCGATTGGTCGACGTGATGGCCGACGTCTGGGACGTGGACGCTGAGACGATCCGTACCGGCAACGGCGAGATCTGGGCCGAGAACACCAATCACCGCATCTCCATGGGCGAGGCGGTGAGCATCGCCAAAAATCGCGGCGTGGTGCCGGTCGGCTCGGCGACGTTCGGCACCGACACCACCGGGCTCGATCCGGTCGACGGCGCGGGCCGGCCCTGGCAGGCCTATGTGTTTGGCTGCCAGGTCGCCGAAGTGGAAGTCGATACCGTGACCGGCGAGGTGCAAGTTCTTGGAATATGGGCCGCGCACGATGTCGGCCGCGCGGTCAATCCGCAGGGCGTGGAAGGCCAGATCGAGGGCGGCATCGTGCAAGCGCTCGGCCAGGGTCTGATGGAGGACTACAAGCTCAAGGACGGCCGCACCAGCACCTCGGGCTTTGCCAAATATATCCTGCCGACCTCGCTCGACGTGCCACGGGTGAATTCCATCATCATCGAGGATCCCGATCCGATCGGTCCGCTCGGCGTCAAGGGTGTCGGCGAGCCGGCGATGGTGCCGACCATTCCGGCGATCATGAACGCGATCTACGACGCGGTCGGCGTGCGCATCACCGATTTGCCGGCAACGCCGGAGAAAGTGCTGATGGCAATCCGCGCCAAGGAGAAATATGAGGCGGGCATGGCGGCGCAGGCCGCGGAGTGACGACTGCACGCGTCAATTTGGGAACTTGTAACAAAAGCTGCTGAAATCAAAATCGGTTCGGCGCACACAAGGAGAAGAAATCATGACGATCAGCATGTACCAGAAGATGCGGGTAGGGGTGGTGCACTTTAAGGCCTTCCCCGGCCTTGAGACCGGCGAAGGGCCGCTGGCCGAAACGTTAGAAAAGATTTGCATCGACGATTTCTGGACCGCGGTTGAAGTCGGCTGGATGAAGGACTACCGGGTGCGCAATACCTGCCGGCATCTGCTCGACCAGAGCCATCTCTCGGTCGCCTACGCGACGCAGCCGCGCATCCTCGGCAACAAGCTCAACCTCAATTCCTTTGACGCCAACGAGCGCGCCCGCGCCATCAGCGCGGTGAAGAACTGCATCGACGAGGCCTATGACCTCGGCGCCGAAGTCGTGCGCATCATCGCCGGCAAGGATCCGGGCGACGCCAAGCGCGTGGAAGCCAAGAAGGTGCTGATCAATTCGATCCACCAGATCCTTGAATACGGCAAGGAAGAAGGGTCGATGAACTTCACGCTCAAGATTTTCGACCGTGACATCGACAAGATGAATCTAATCGGCCATTTCACCGACGCGGTCGATATCGCCAACGCGATTGCGCCGAGCAATCCGAATTTCGGATTGCTCGCCGACTTGAGCCATTTCCCGCTGCTCAACGAGAAGGCCGAAGAGGCGATCCCGGTCATCAAGGACTATTTGTATTCGGCGCATCTCGGAAACTGCGCCTTCCGCGACCGCAAGCATCCGGCCTACGGCGATATCCAGCCGCGCTTCGGCGTGCCGGGCGGCGAAATCGATACCGAGCAGGTGACCGAGTTCTTCGACATCCTGAACGACAACGGCTTCTTCAACCAGGCCAAACGCCCGATCGTCAGCGCCGAGGTGCGGCCGGTTCTCGCCGGAGAAACGTCCGAACTCATCCTCGCCAATGCCAAGCGCGTGATGCGCGATGCCTGGGTGCTCTCCAATGCCGCGCAAGTGGCGCTGCCTGATCGGAGTGAGGAGCACACGACCGCCATCCATCGTCAGGCGGCTGAATAACAACCAAAGCAAAACTCAAAAAATCCAAGAGGGAGGAGCAGTTATGAGAAACCACGAGGCAAAGGCCTTTCGACTTGCCGCGGCGGCTGCCGCCGTCGCGGCATTGCTGCTGGCGCCGATCGGCGCGGCGCGCGCGGAATTTCCCGAAAAACCGGTCGAGATGACCGTGCTGTTCGGCTCGACCGCCAAGACCATCGCGCAGGTGCTGGCCGACGAGATGAGCAAGGCGCTGGGCAAGCCGGTGGTGCCGGTGTTCCGCCCGGGTGCCGGCGGCGCGGTCGGCTACAAGCATGTCGGCAGCCAGCCGGCGGACGGCTACTCGATTGTGTGGAATTCCAACTCGATCTCAACGTCGCATCTGCAAGGCAACATGGACCTGAGCTACAAGGACTTCACGCCGATCGCGCGCATCAGCGTGGAGTCGCTGGTCGTCGCCGTGAAAGCCGACAGCCCGTATAAGACACTGAAGGACATCGCCGCGTCCGCCAAGAAGTCGTCGGCGAAGCTGAAGGTCGGCACCGCCGCCAAGGGCTCTTTCACCCACGTCACCGCCGCCGCCATTTTCGACGCGCTCGGCATCGGCGATAAGGTGATCTATGTGCCGCTCGGTGGCCAAGGCAAGGTTCCGGCCGAGCTGGTGGCCGGCCGTCTTGATGTGGCTGTCCAGTTCCCAGGCCAGTTCGTTTCGTTCCTCAAGGCCGGTGAAGTCCGCCTCATCGCCATGACCGCCGGTGAGCGGCTTTCCTCGTTCCCCAATGTACCGACGGCCAAGGAAGAAGGCGTCGACGTCGAGCTGTCCATGTGGCGTGGCTTGGCGGCGCCCAAGGGCACGCCGGCTGCCGTGGTCATGAAGCTGCAGGACGCCGCCAAGAAAGCGACCGAGTCAGCGGCCTTCAAGGCCACGCTCACCACGCTCGGCGCCGATGTGAGCTTCCTCGACCACGATCAATTCGGCAAGCTCATCGTCAAGGACGACGGCCGCCTCGACACAATCATGAAGGGGCTCGGCCTGGAGAAGAAGCCGAAGAGCTGATGGCAAAGATCGGCAACAACGATTGACTGAGCGTCATGTCGACAAGTTTGCGTAACCGGATTTCCGGCGTCGTCCTGCTTGCGGTCGCCTTGGTCTGGCTCGTGCTCGTCTATCAGACGATCACGCCCAGCCAGGGCACCGAAGTGGGACCGCGCGAATTTCCGTTGCTCTTCGGCTATGTGCTGGCGATCCTGTCGGCGCTGCTGCTGGTGCAGGGTTTCCGGCCGCCGGTGCCGGATGTCGATCATGAGTCCGATGACTCCGCCGCGATGCTGCCGGGTGAATTGACCGCGGTGGCGATGACGATCGGCAGCCTGGTCGTCTACGGCATGCTGCTCGAGCCGTTCGGCTTCATCCCGTCGACCGCGTTTGCCGTGGTCGCGATCATGGTGTTTGTGCTGCGCGTCAAATCGCCGGTGCTGATCTGTGGTATGGCGATCGGACTCTCGCTCGGCTGTTATCTGGTATTCGGCAAATTGCTCGGCGTTTATCTGCCGCCCGGCCACATCATCACGATTTACTTTTAGCGGAAGGACGATGGACGCATTCGTCAATGCCTTTCCGCTGGTGTTGGACCCGAGCGTGCTCGGGGCGATCGGCTTAGGCACGGTGATCGGGCTGGTGTTCGGCGCCATCCCCGGGCTCACGTATACGATGGCATTGTCGCTGGTGCTGCCGCTCACCTTCGGCGCCGCCACCATGCCGGCGATTGCCTTGATGGTGGGGACCTATATCGGCGGCATGACCGGCGGCTCGGTGTCGGCCGTTCTGATCGGCGTACCGGGCACGCCGTCGGCGGCGGCCACCGTGCTCGACGGCCATCCGATGCGCAAGGCCGGCAAGGCAAGTCTCGCACTCGGCCTCGCGGTGATCAGCTCGACCGTCGGCGGCCTCGTCAGCCTGTTCATCATGGTGGTGTCGGTCAGCGTGGTGTCGCGGCTGGCGCTCAAGTTCGGGCCGGCGGAAATTTTTGCGCTGGTCGTGTTCGGCATGTCGACCATCTGCGGGCTGGCGGAAAAGTCTCTGGTGCGCGGGCTGATCGCCGGCGTGCTCGGCCTGATGATGATGACTATCGGCCTCGACGAAATCACCGGCGCCCAGCGCCTGACCTTCGGCACCGTCACCTTTCAGCAGGGCGTCAATCTGGTGGTGGCGATGATCGGCCTGTTCGCCGTGCCGCACATCATCCAGACCTTCGCCATCTACCGCGCCGGTCTGCAAACGCCAGCCAATCGGCAGGACGCCCGGCTCGAATTGCCGTCGTTCGCGCTGATGCGGCGTACCTTCGGCCTGATGATGCGCTCCTCGCTGATCGGCACGGTGATCGGCGCCATTCCGGGCGCTGGCGGGCCGATCGCCGCCTTTCTCGCCTATGACCATGCCCGCCGCTTCTCCAAGGACAGGGCGCGTTTCGGCAAAGGCGCGGAGGAAGGCGTGATCGCGCCGGAAACCGCCAACAACGCGGTCAGCGGCGGTACCTTCATTCCGCTGCTCAGCCTCGGCATTCCCGGCGATCCGGCCACCGCCGTCATCCTAAGCGCGCTGCTGATCCACGGCTTGTTTCCCGGGCCGATGCTGTTCCGCGAACACCCAACCGAGATCTATGGCATCTATCTCGCGATCATCCTCTCTTATGTCGTTATCCTGGTGGTGCAGCTGTTCGGCATCCGCCTGTTCGTCAGGATTCTGCTGGTGCCGCCGCATTTGCTGTCGGTTGCCGTCATGGTCATGTGCGTGATCGGCTCCTATGCCATCCGCAACTCGGTGTTCGACGTCTATACGCTGGCCGCCTGCGGGCTGATGGGCTACCTGCTGCTGCGCGCGCGCATTCCGGTGACGCCCGTTGTGCTGGG
Organism: uncultured Alphaproteobacteria bacterium; assembly: GCA_963810255.1. Classification (GTDB taxonomy): domain Bacteria; phylum Pseudomonadota; class Alphaproteobacteria; order Rhizobiales; family Xanthobacteraceae; genus Pseudolabrys. Next base: position 83,122 of record CAWEMT010000005.1, read on the forward strand.
GCTGGTGCTGGGACCGACGCTGGAAAGCCAGTACCGCACCGCCATCATCATGTCCGAAGGCCACTTCGGCATTTTCTACACCTCGCCGACCGCGCTTTTGTTCTTTGCGCTCGCGCTCGCGGTGATCGTGTTGCAGCTTTGGGGCAACGTGCGCACCAAGGCGCAAAGTTCGCGCGCCGCCGAGCAGGAGGCCTGACGTGCTGACCGGCCCGCCCGAAAGCGAATCAGACCGCGCCGCACGCGCGCGCGCCCGCGCCATCCATCAAGCCGGCGGTCTCGACGCCGCGCTCGCCAAGAACGCGCTGCCGAAGCTGGTCGAATGCACGCTGTCGGAAGCGCTGGTGCTCGGCCTCGCCAAGCAGGGAGTCGCCAAATATTTCGCCATCTTCGGCCACGGCTCCACCGATCTCGGCAACTGCTTGCGCATCTACGAGGAGGAGGGCGTCACCCGCACCATCAACTGCCGCAACGAAGTCGAGATGGCGCATGCCGCGACTGCTTTGCGCTGGCAATACGGTGAACTAAGCGCCGTTGTGACCTCGATCGGCCCGGGCGCCATGCAGGCCTTTGCCGGTTCGCTGGCGGCGGCTTCGAACGGCGTCGGCGTCTATCACATCTATGGCGACGAGACGACGTACGGTGAAGGCTACAACATGCAGCAGGTGCCGAAGGAAGAGCAGGGCGCCTTTGGCCGCATGACCGCGGTGCTCGGCCAATCCTACGTGCTGCATACGCCGCAAGCGGTGCGCGATGCGCTGCGGCGTGGGGCGCTCTGCGTCAATCATCCCTACCGCGCAGGCCCCTTCTATCTGCTGCTGCCGCTCAACACCCAGCCGGCGCGGCTGAAGGTCAATTTGGCCGCGCTGCCGTCGCGCCCCGATCTGCCAAAACTCGCGCCGGCGGACGATGCGGCGATCGATCAGGCCGCCGCCATGATCGCCAAAGCCGCCAAGCTCGCGATCAAGGCCGGCGGCGGCACGCGCGGTCATGACGCCGCGGTGACGCGGCTCGCCGAAGCCGCCGGCGCCGCCGTGGTGCTCTCGCCGGGTTCGACCGGCGTGCTGCCCGACGCCCATGCGCAGAACATGCATGTCGGCGGCTCGAAGGGCTCGATCAGCGGCAACTACGCCATGAGCGAGGCCGAGCTTTTGGTTGTGATCGGCTCGCGTGCGGTCTGCCAGGCCGACTGCTCCGGCATCGGCTACAAGAGCGCGCAGGCCGTCATCAATATCAACGGCGATCTCGCCGACGCAACCCATTACAACAACACCGTGGCGCTCATCGGCGACATCGGCGCGGTGGCCGACCGTCTCGCCGCGAAATTGGAAAAACTTAGCGCTGCGAAAAACAAGAGCGAATGGCTCAAAGCCTGCGCGTCGAAGAAAAAGGAGTGGGCAGACTACAAGGCCAAGCGCTACGCTTGTCCGCCGCTGATCGACGAAGCCTGGCAAAAACCCGTATTGACCCAGCCCGCCGCCATCAAGATCGTCGCCGACTTCGCCAAAGAGATCGATGCCGCCAAATTCTTCGATGCCGGCGACGTGCAGGCCAACGGCTTCCAGATCGTCGAGGACGAGCGCGCCGGTGACACCTTCACCGAGGCGGGCGCGTCCTATATGGGCTTTTCGCCCAGCGCGCTGCTCGCCGCCGCGCATGCCGATAAGCCGCGCTATGCAATCGCGTTTTGCGGCGACGGCTCTTTCATGATGAACCCACAGATTTTGATCGACGCGGTCGAGCACAAAGTGCGTGGGCTTATCGTCATCTTCGACAACCGCCGCATGGCCGCCATCAGCGGCTTGCAGCTCGCGCAATACGCCCGAGAATTCCGCACCAACGACCGCGTCGCGGTCGATTACCGCGCGCTTGCCGGCGCGGTATCGGGCGTGCTGGCGCTATCCGGCGGCGATAGTGCCGAGACCTTGCGCGCCGCGCTCAAATCCGCGCAGGCCCATGGCGGACTGTCGGTGGTGCACGTGCCGGTCTATTGCGGCCCCGACGAGCTTGGCGCGCTCGGCGCTTGGGGCGAGTGGAACGTCGGCAACTGGGTTGCGGACGTGCAGCGCGCCTGGATTGCGCAGGATCTCTGACTCGCAGGCGCCCCGGGGGAACGCTTTGACGCGCCAGCCGTTGATAGGGAACTCAACGATCACCCGGAGCCGTTTATGACCGATAGGCCCAAAGAGCACGCAGATAAGGAACGCAAGCGCATCGAAAAGGAGGAAGACCAGGTCGTCGTCGATTCCGACGAAAGCTTTCCGGCGAGCGATCCGCCCTCATTCAATCCCGGCGTGACCGGCGCGGCCGATGTGAAGAAAAAGAAGGCATAAAGGCCACGTTGTCAGAACGTCATCTTCAGTAGTTTCTCGGCATTTCCACAAAAGAGCTTGCGCTGGTCCTCCGGCGCGAGCTCCAGTTTTTTCACCACCGCGACGGTCGGCGCGATCGGACCGAACGGCGTGTCGGTCGCGAACACCACTTTGTCGGCGCCGAAGAATTCCAGCCCGCAGCGCGTCGCATGCACGCCGCCGCCATACATCGCGGTGTCGGCGTAGAAGTCATGCAGGTAGTCCGTGTGCGGCCGCTGCAGCGACGGCAGGATTTTCGAATAGTCCTCGTCCGTGGTGCGCTGGCCGAGCACCTTGAGTCCGTTGCCGACGCGGCCGTCGTAATAGGGGATCATGCCGCCGAGATGATGGGTGATGATCTTGAGCTTCGGATAACGGTCGAACAGGCCGTTGAAAACCATGCGCACCATGGCGACCGAGGTCTCGTAAGGCCAGTGGAAACACCACCACATCTCGAAGCGCGATTTCTTCTCGGCCGGGTAATCGGGCATCGCCGCGGTGCCGATGGGGTGCAGCCAGATCGGCAGATCGAGCTCGGCCATGCAGGCAAAGATCGGTTCGAATTCTGGATCGTCGAGCGGGCGGCCGGCGACATTGGTGTAAAGCAGCACGCCGCGCGCGCCGAGATCCTTGACCGCGCGCCGCGCCTCCGCGACCGAACCTGCCACATCGGTCATGCACAGCGCGGCGGCGAAAGCCGGAAAGCGCTGCGGATATTTGCGGCACAGTTCGGCCATCGAATCGTTGGCGATGCGTGCGAGCTGCAGACCGACCTCCGGCGTTGCAATGTCCTCGATCGCCGGATTGGGCAGCGAGATGATCTGCCGGTAGTCGCCGAACTCATCCATCTCCTTGAAGCGCGCATCGAGGTCGACCAGCTTGACGACGCCGCGCAGCCGCTTGCCCATGTGCCCGAGCTGCGGCGAGATGCGCTGCATCTCCTCGTAGTAGCGGTCCGGAAAGATGTGGCAGTAGATGTCGATGATCGGACTCATGATGCCGCTCCCGTTTCCTCGTTCGGCTTCACGACCAGGCGCCGCTGCAACGGCAGCGCCTGCCAGCCGAAGCGTTCCGCGATCAGTCCCCAAAGTCCCTTCGGCGCCCACAGCATGGTGACGATGGCGACCGCGCCCATCATCAGTAGGTAAAGGCTGCCGAGATCGGCCAGCGTCTGCCGCAGCACGAAGAACACGACGGTGCCGATGATGGGCCCCTCGATGCGGCCGATGCCGCCGATGACCGTGATGAAGATCACGAAGGCGGTCCAGTCGTTGACGCTAAAGGCGGTGTCCGGCGAGATGCGCAATTTCATCAAAAAGATGAGCGCGCCGACCATGGCGGTGCCGAAGGCGGTCAGCACATAGACGATGAGCTTGAGGCGGGTCACGTCGACGCCGATGCTCTGCGCCGCCTGCTCGTTGTCGCGAATGGCGGTCAGCGCCAGGCCGTGGCGCGAGCGCAACAGCGCGACGATGGCGCCGAGAATGATCGCGGTCAGCCCCAGCGCCAGCCAGTACGTCTGGAATTCGCGCAGCTGCCGGCTCGGCGCCATGGCGATTACGATCTGCGCCGGCAGGCTGATGCCGGAGCCGCCGCCGAGCGCGGCGATTTGCGATGCCAGCAGCCGGAACACCTCCGCCATCACCCAGGTGCCGATGGCGAAATAGGCGCCGCGCAGCCGGAACATCAAGGCCGCCACCGGAATGGAAATGAGCGCGGCAATCGGCCCAGCGATGAAGATGGCGGCGATCGGGTGCACGCCCATGAGGATGACCATGCCGAACAACAGATAGCCGCCGAGCCCGACAAAGGCCTGCTGGCCGACCGACACCAGGCCGGCATAGCCAGCGAGTAGGTTCCACAGGCTCGCCAGCGCGATAAAGGTGAAAATCTCGGCCAGCAACCGCAAGGTCTCACGGCCGCCCCAGTACGGCGCCAGCGCCAGCGCCACCGCGGTCACGGCGATCAGCGCGACGCCGATGCGGCTCGAAGACGTTGAGTGTTCGACTTTGATCATCCCGACACTTTCGGAAACAGGCCTTGCGGCCGCACCGCCAGGATGGCGAGAAAAACGATATGGCCGGCGAGCAACTGCCAGCCGGGATCGATCTGCGCGCCGATCGCCTGCGAGACGCCGAGAATGATGCCGCCGATCAGCGTCCCCCACATGTTGCCGAGACCGCCAATGATCACCGCCTCGAAGCCGAAGATCAGCCGCGCCGGGCCGATGGCGGGGTCGAAATTGGTGCGCACTGCGAGGAACACGCCGGCAATGGCGACGACGGCAAGCGACAGCGCCATCGCCATGGCGAAGACGTGGCGGGTGTCGAGCCCCATCAGTTGCGCCACCGACTGGTCGTCGGAGGTGGCGCGGAAGGCGCGGCCCAGCGCGGTGCGATAGAACAGAATCTGCAGCCCGGCGATCACCGCCACCGCGACCAGGAACTGGATCAGCGGCAACAGCCCGACCCAGATGCCGCTGCTGATCTGATAAGTCATGATTTCGATCGCGCCGGCCTGCAGTTTGCGGCTGTCGGCGGTGAACAGTTCCAACAACCCGTTCTGGATGATGATGGAAAGCCCGAACGTCACCAAAAGCGGCGGCAGGATGTCGTCGCCGAGCGTGCGGTTGAGCAGCCCGCGCTGCAGGGCGTAGCCGATCAGCGCCATGATCGGCACCACCAGAAAGAGCGAGGTGAGGGGATCGACGCCGAGCGTTTGCGTCACCATCAGCGCCACATAGGCGGCGAGCACGATCAGGTCGCCATGCGCGATGTTGACCAGGCGCATGACGCCGAAGATCAGCGACAGTCCGGCGGCGAACATGGCGTAGAGGCCGCCGACCAGCACGCCCTGCAGGATGACGTTGATCCATTCGGTCATGGGCAGTCGCACGACTTCGGCTGTCGTTCCCGTACTCTCTGCTGTCGTCCCCGCGAAGGCGGGGACCCATACTCCGTGTGCTCTCGATAGCCTGCGGAGTATGGGTCCCGGCCCTCGCTCCGCTCGGCCGGGACGACAACCGGAAACTGTTGCAACACCATCCCTCTCACACCCCGAAATACGCCGCCGAGATCATCTCGCGCGTCAGTTCCGTCGCCTTGCCCTGCAGCGCGATGCGGCCCTCCTGCAGGCAATAGACCTGACGCGCGGCCTGCAGCGCCTGCACGATATCCTGCTCGACAATGATCAGCGACAGCCCCTCGGCGACGATCGCCGGCAGCCGCGCATAGATGTCGCGCACGATGATCGGCGCGAGGCCAAGGCTGATCTCGTCGCACAGCAACAGCCGCGGGTTCGACATCAGCGCGCGCGCGATGGAGCACATCTGCTGCTGGCCGCCGGACAGAGCCGGGGCGGGCAGATGGCGCCGCTCGGCGAGCACTGGAAACAGTTCGTAGACGCGCGCAAGCGTCCAGTAGCCGGGGCGGCCCGCCTGGCCGCCGATCTTGAGGTTTTCTTCCACGCTCAGGGACGGAAACAGCCGCCGCCCTTCCGGCACCAAAGCGACGCCGCGCCTGACCATCTCGAAAGCGGGCGCTGAGCCGACCGGCTCGCCGTCAAACAAAATGTCGCCGCCGCGCGGCCGCATCAGGCCGGCGATGCTTTTGAGCAAAGTGCTTTTCCCGGCGCCATTGGCGCCGATCACGGCGACGACCTCGCCGGCGTTGACTTGCAGCGAAACGCCGAACAGCGCCTGGAAGTCGCCGTAAAAAGCATCAATCGCGCGCACGTCGAGCAAAGGCGTCTCAGGCATCGGCGGCGATCCCCATGTAGATTTCCGCCACTTGCGGGCTGCGGATCACCTCATGCGGATCGCCTGCGGCGATAAATTTGCCGCCGTGCAGCACCAACAACCGGTCGACGGTCGCCAACAGCGCGTGCACCACGTGCTCGATCCAGATGACCGACACGCCGCCACGGCGTACATCCTTGATCAGCGCCACCAGTTCCGCGCATTCGTGCTCGGTGAGCCCGCCGGCCACCTCGTCGAGCAGTAAAACGCGCGGCCGCGTCGCCAGCGCGCGCGCGAGCTCCAGCCGCTTGCGATCGAGCAAAGTAAGGCCGCCTGAGCGCCGGTTGGCCTTGTCGGCGAGACCGCAGCGGTCGATCAACTCGGCGCAACGCTCATAGACCGCCGCCTCACCCGCGTTGCTGCCGAAGGCCGCCGCCACCACCACGTTCTCGAAAACGGTCATGCCGGAGAATGGCTGCGGAATCTGGAACGAGCGCGCCAGCCCCAGGCGGCAACGCCGCTCGGGCGAGAGCCGCGTGATGTCCTTGCCCTCATAGAGCACGCGCCCGGAATTGGGCGCGACGGCGCCGGTGGCGATGCCAAATAGCGTGGTCTTGCCGGCGCCGTTGGGGCCGATGATGCCAAGTGCTTCGCCGGCATCGAGCGCAAGATCGACGCCCTCGGCCACCACCACGGCGCCGAAGCGCTTGGAGATATTTTCGAGAGTGAGGATGGAAGGCATAGGCAGCGCCTCTCAACGGTCATGCGCGGGCTTGACCCGCGCATCCCGCTTAGTAGAGCACAGTGCCTTCCTAAGCGAGATGGCCGGGACATAGGCGTTCTGGAAGAACACCGTTCTTCGAACGGCTATGCCCGGCCATGACGCTGAATGTTGCTCAGCCCAACGGCAACAGCTTGCCGCCGACCGGAATATTCGGCGCGGTCTTGTTCTCGGTGATGACCAGCTCGAACTTGTCGCCCTTCTTCTGCCACTGTCCGCCGACCAGCGGCGTCTTGCTGACGTTCTTCACCGGCTTGCCGGTCCAGTGCACCGGCCCGACGATCGACTGGTAGTTGGTCGCCACCATCGAATCGAGGATCGCTTTCGGATCGGTCGGGTTCTTGGCGCGCTTCAAAATGTCGATCGCCACTTCGAACAGCGCGTGCTGGAAGCCGATCGGCTGCGTCCACGGCCGCTTGGTCGCCGCGGTATAGGCGTCGGCAAGCTGCTTGCAGCTTTGCCCGGTGAGCCCCGATTTGAACGGATGGTTCGGCGACCACCAGATCTCGCTCGACAGACCGTTGCCACGCGCGCCGAGCGAGTCGATCACCGACGGAAACAGCAGCGCCTTGCCGATGGTGACGATCTTTGGCTTGAAGCCTTGCTGCGCCGCCTGCGACCAGAAGGTGGCGAAGTCCGGCGGGATCATCACGCCGGTGACGATCTCGGCGTTCGCCGCCTTGAACGCCGAAATCTGCGAGGTGAAGTCGTTGTTCAGCGGCTGGTAGCGACCGGGATCGATCAGCGTGTAGCCGGCTTTCTTGTAGGCCGGCGGTACGCCGTGCGTGGCGTCGCCCCAGGCATTGCCGTCGGCGTCGTTGGGGAACAGTCCGCCGATCACCTTGTTGTTCGGCAATTCATCCCACAACGCCAGGAACGAGCCGATGACGTCTTCCAAGCCCCAGAAGAACAGGTAGGTCCATTTGAAGCCGGTGGCCGGGTTGCCCTTGCGGCCGAAGAAATACGGCTGCCACGGACAATTGGTGGTGAGGCAGGGCACTTCGTTGACTTCCGCCTGATCGGAGATCGGATTGGTGGTGTCGGGCGTGCCGGAGCCGACCAGGAAGTGCACCTTGTCGCCGAGGATCAATTCGGAGGCCACTTCCGAGGCGCGGCTGGCGCTCGATTGGCTGTCCTTGGAAATGATCTCGACCTTGTAGCTCTTGCCGCCGTTGGGCAGGCCCTTGGCCAAGATGCCGCGCACTTGATCGAGGATGAAGCCGTCGGCCTCACCGAAGCCGGCGAGCGGTCCGGTGCGCGGGCTGACGTGCCCGACCTTGATCACGGTGTCGGCAGCCTGCGCGGGCAGCACGCCCAGCACCGCCGGCGCGGCGATGGCGCCAAGCCCGGTCTTGACCAGCGTCCGTCGTGAAATCGTTTTATGGTCCGTCATCTTTTCCTCCCCTTTTTCGTTGCGTGTGTCCCTTCAAACGGCCTCAGCCATCCTGGGCACGCGCGGCCACTAAATGTTGCAAGACTTTCATGCGTAATGCCGTCTGTTGTTCCGGCGACCACTTGCGGAAGCCTTCGCCACTCTTGAAGCCAAGTTTGCCGTCCTTCACCAGCTTTTCCAAATAGGGCGACGGGCCCGGCCGGCTGTCGATGTCTCCCAAAACCTGCTTGTGGATTGCCAGTGTAAGGTCGGTGCCGACCATATCGGCGTTTTCCAGCGGGCCCAAAACCGCCAATCTGCGGCCAAAAGCCGCCTTTATGACGCTGTCGACCGTTTCCGCGTCGCATATGCCATGCTCGACCAGTGAAATGGCCTCGCGCCAGAGCGCGTGTTGCAGCCGGTTGCCGATGAAGCCGGGCACGTCCTTCTTCACATGCGCCGGTTTCTTGCCGGCGTCGGCATGCAGCTTCATGGTGAAGTCGACGACCTTGGCATCGGTCCACGGCGTCTCGATGACTTCCACCAGCGGCACCAGATAAGGCGGATTCCACCAGTGGGTGCCGAGCGCGCGTTCGCGGCGCTCAAGCCCTTGCATGATCTGGGTGATGGGAATGACCGAGGTGTTGCTGGCGAGCACCGTGTCCGGCCTGACGTGCGTCTCGATTTCGGCAAAAAGCTTTTGCTTAAGCGGCAAATCCTCCAGCACGGCTTCGACCACATAGTCCGCGCCGCGCACGGCGGCGCCCAAATCGGCGACGGGCGTCACCCGTTCGGCGGCGCTCTGGTCGTCACCGAGATCTTTCAGATTGGCGCGGATGCGCGCCTTGACGCTGTCGAGACTGGCGGCGACCGCGTCGGTGATCGTCACGTCATGATCGGCGAGCGCGAACACCTGGGCGATGCCGTGGCCCATGAGGCCGGCGCCGATCACCGCGATGCGCGCTTTGCTCATCGTACGTGTCCCGGACGCGGTGCGGCGTGGAGCGCAGCGGAACGGTGCACCGCTGATCCGGGACCTTTCCAAACTCCGAGTCGGTAACGGTCCCGGGTCTGCAGCGCATCATTGCGCGCTCCGCGCTCCATGCTGCGCTGCGCCCAGGACACGTAGAGTTTGTTGCGGCCTATAAACAAGTCATCACCCCGCCGTGTAGCCGCCGTCGGCGTAGAGGATGTGGCCGGTGTAGAAATCCGACGCCTTGGAGGCGAGGAACAGCAGCGGACCCGCCAGATCCTCCGGTTCGCCAAGCCGGCCCTTGGGCACGCGCGCGAGAAAACCTTTACGCACCGTCGTCGCGCGTTCGGTGTCCTCGTACATCCAGGTGGTGAGCGGAGAGCGGAAGACGGTCGGGCCGAGCGCGTTGACGGTGATGCCGCTTTCGCCCCATTCGCAGCCGAGCGCCTTGGTGATGCCGTCGACCGCCGACTTCGACGCGCAATAGGCAGTGTAGCCGGCCGGATGGCCGAGCAGGCCGCGCGCCGACGAGGTGAGGATCACCTTGCCGCCGCCACCTTGGGCCAACATCTGCCGGCCGGCGGCGCGCGCCATCAGCCAGGACTGATTGACGTTGGCGTCCATCACCTCGAGGAAATCCTCGACCTTCTGGTCGACGATCTTGGACACTTTGTTCAAGCCGGACGCGACAACGAGAATGTCGAGGCGGCCGAATGTGTCGACCGCAGCCTTGACGATCTTGTCGCAGTTTTCTTCCGAGCTCGGGCGCAAAGCGACGATCGCGGTCTTGGCCCCGAGCGTCTCGCATTCGGCCGCGACCTTCTTCAACTCGTCTTGCTTACTCCCCGCCAGCACGACATTGGCGCCGGCGCCGGCCAGCGTCTTTGCGGCAAGCGCACCGAAGGCGCCGGAGGCGCCGGTGACGATCGCCGTTTTGCCTTTGACGTCGAAAAGGGAGAGGGGATTTTTCAGGAACTCATCGGGCATCTTGTACCTCCCGTATTTTCTTTCCGTCATGGCCGGGCTTGTCCCGGCCATTCCCGCTTAGGTTGGCACCGTGCTCTCCTAAGCGGGGTCGCCGGGACAATCCCGGCGACGACACAATTTATTTCGGCGGCATCGCCACCGCGACCACGATGCTGCACAGTTCGTTGCTGCGGTTGATGATCTCGCGCATCTCGTTCGGTCCGATCACGCAGGAATCGTGCTTCTTGAGCACGGTTTCCTTGCCGTCGACGATGACGGTCAACTCGCCGTGCAGCACGAAATAGACTTTCTCCGGCGGCGAAGCGTCGGGCCCTGCGCCGCCGCCGGGCAGAAAATGCGTCACCCCGGCGATCAGTCCCTTGGTGCCGCCGGCTTCCGCGCCGAACAGGCGTAAGGTGGTGCAGGCGCGATGATTGGGCGCTTCATAAGCCTTGGCGTCGGCAAAACGTTTGACGTGCATGAGAATCTGCTCCGTTCCTTGGATCAATTACGTCCCTGACATTTTTTGTGGCGCATGATCTTTTCCGAAAACCGGTTCCCACTTTTCGGGATCATGCGCTAGAACTTCCTCCCGCGCTCGATGCGATATTTGCCGTCCGGATCGACGATGGCGACCAGGCGCACGATGCAGCCGTCGCCGCGGTCCCAGTTCCAGGGGAAATAGGCGAAAGTGACGCGCTTGCCGGTGACCTTGTCGAGGTCGCCGCCGACATTCTCGATGCCCATGATGCCGTTCTTGAACAGGATGCGGTGCACCGGCTCCCATTCCGGGAAATCGTCCTTCCAGTCGCGGCCGCCCGACCATTCCTTGTATTCCTCGGCCAGATGCGGATGCAGCGGGCCGTTGCGCTGCGGGCCGATGGCGGTGGCGAGCGGATGGTCGTTGGCTTGGGTGTCGTGGCCGACCACCTTGACCTTTTTCTTGACGAACCAATGCCCAGCTGAGGGCACGAAGCCGGGCGCGCGGCAGAAATAGTCCTCGCTGTCTTCATACTGGTGGTGCCAGCCGGTGTTGACGATCACCACGTCGCGCGGGCGGATGATCTTGCCGCAGGCTTTTTCCAGGTCGCCGCCGGTGATCGGCTCCCACTTCTTCTTGGGGATCGACACCACGATGCCGGAGCCGAAGAAATGCGGCAGCGGCACCTCGTCGATGAAGGGCGTGCCCTGGATCACGTGCGCCGGCGCGTCGATGTGGGTGGTGTTATGCATCGAGGTGGTGATGCGTTGCGACAGCACACCCGACTTCGCCATGTAGTGGATGCGCTCGATCTTGACGTCCTCGAAATACGGCCAGTTCGGGGACTGGTAACCGAAGCGATGGGACAAATTGTAGAACTCCAGCCCCATGCTGTTTTTGAGGTTTTCCTCAAACATCACGCCGCGAATTCTTTTGGCCACGGCATCCTCCCTTTAAATTTGCGCTTTCGCGCTTGTTGTCGAAATGCCGCCTCGGTTCAGGCGGCGGCGGAATTCATATGTGCTGCCATCGCTTGTTTGGTGGCAATGAGGCGCTCGGCGATCATCGCGCGCTGGTTCGGGAATCTTTGCGTCGGCACCGGCACCGAGATGGCGACGGAGTTGCCGAGCGGATCCTGCATGGCAACGCCGACGGCGCAAATCCCCTGCGTGTGTTCCTCGCGGTCATAGGCCACGCCGGCGCGGCGCACGGATTTGAGTTCGGCGAGCAGCGCCTCGAGCCGCGTGATGGTCTTCGGTGTGCGCGCCTCGTAAGCTTCGCCGATCAACGCCGCGATCTGCTGGTCGGTGAGCTGCGCCAGATAGGCCTTGCCGTTGGCGGTGCAATAGAGCGGAAACGTCTCGCCGACCGCCGAGACCGTGCGTAAGCGCTGCGATCCGATCACCTGGTCGATGAACACCAGGTGGTCCTTCTTGACCATCGAAAGGTCGACGGTCTCATGCAACTCCTCCGACAGGCGCATGATGAACGGCCGTGCCAGCGCGGTAAAATCGGTGCGCACCGAGGCGGCGAGCCGCAGAATGGTGGGACCAAGCCGCACCCGCCCGTTCGGCGTCGCCGCGATCACCAGCTTTTCCGTCTGCAGCGCCGAGACGATGCGCTGCACCGTCGAGCGCGCCAGATTAACCCGCTGCGCGATCTGGCCGAGACTCAAGCCGGCATTCTCGTCCTCCAGCGCGCGCAAAATGGTGGCGGCGCGGGCGATCACCTGCACCTGGCTTTTGTCGTTGGGGACGAGACGGTTCATCGACGCTTCCACCCGTTACGCACCGGCGGTCTTTGCCGCCTTGCATCATGGTACATCGTAGCCCAAAATACGGTACAGACAAGGCCGAAAAAATCGCCGATCCTGATACGGCGAAAATGAAGGGGAAACGCCATGGTCAAAAAGATCGCGCTTGAAGAGCATTTCCTGGATCCCGCGACGGTCGACTACTGGCGCCCGACCATGGTCGACGTGGCGCCGGCCAAGACCGCGCAGCTTTATGCCAGCCTGACCGATTTCGGCGAGCAGCGGCTGGCGATGATGGAGAAGACCGGCATCGCGCGCATGGTGTTGGCGATCGCCGGCCCCGGCGTGCAGGCCGAGCGCGACACCGCGACGGCGATCCGCAACGCGCGCGCCTCGAACGATTTTCTCGCCAAGGAAATCCAGAATCGCCCCGAGCGCTATTCCGGCTTCGCCCATCTCGCCATGCAGGATGCGAAAGCCGCTGCGGACGAGTTGGAGCGCTGCATGCGCGACTTGAAGTTCTGCGGCGCCATGATCAATGGCCACACCAACGGGACATATCTCGACGACCGCTCTTACGATCCGTTCTGGGAACGCGCCGCGGCGCTCGATGCGCCGATCTATCTGCATCCGGCCGATCCGGTGGCGCCGTTGTCGGCGATTGCCGGCTACAACGTGCTGGCGCGTCCGATGTGGGGCTGGGGCGTGGAGACCGGCTCGCACGCGCTGCGCATCATCTGCGGCGGCGTCTTCCACCGTTACCCGAAGGCGAAGCTCGTGCTCGGCCATCTCGGCGAAACGCTGCCGTTCCAGCTCTGGCGCTTCGACAGCCGCTCGGCGCCCTATGGCTGGAATCTGCCGAAGCCGCCGTCGCAATATCTCAAGGAGAACGTCTGGGTCACCACCTCGGGCATGTACGACCTGCCGCCGGTGCAGTGCTCGCTCGATGCGCTGGGACGCGACCGCGTCATGTTCTCGGCTGACTTTCCGTTCGACTGGCCGGGCTGCGAATTCCTCGACACGGTGCCGATGGACGAGGGTCTGCGCGCCGATATCGCCTTTAACAACGCGGCGAAGCTGCTGGGGCTCTGATTTGCGGCGAACTTCGTAAAATGTCCGCGAGGTGCCATAGCGGACATCGCCTCGGCCACCTACATTTGATCGACGCAACGCTGACTAGTATCTCAGACGGGAATGACATGGTAAATCGATCTGCGACGGCGCCATCCGCCGCGGCGACAGGTCGCCGGAAATCTCCCGCCATCGTGACACTCGCGGCGGTGGCCACGCTGATGACGCTTTCCGCCGACGCAACAGCGCGACAGGCGCGCCGCGCGCCACAAGCCAAAGAGGCGGTGGCGGCGCGCGCTGCCGGCGAGCCGATCATGGCCATCGTATCGATCAAGTCCCAGCGGGTTACGTTCTATGACGCCAACGGCTGGATTCTGCGCGCGCCGGTGTCGACCGGCATCAAGGGACGCGAAACGCCGGCCGGCATCTTCGCCGTGGTCGACAAGGAGGTCGATCACCATTCCAACATGTATGACGACGCCTGGATGCCGCACATGCAGCGCGTCACCTGGAACGGCATCGCGCTGCACGGTGGGCCGCTGCCGGGATACGCGGCCTCGCACGGCTGCGTGCGGATGCCTTTCGGCTTTGCCGAGAAGCTCTACGACAAGACGTGGATCGGAATGCGGGTGATTATCTCGCCGAACGACGCGGAACCAGTTCAGTTTTCCCACCCTTCGCTGTTCATGCCGAAGGCGGATGCCGTCGCGGCTGCACCGGAGCGCGCCGAAACGCTCGCCCGCGAAGCAGCGGAGGCCGCCAAAGCCTTCGACCAGGCCAAGAAGTTTGCCGCGACAGCGAAGCGCGCGACCGCATCGCTTGCGGTGGCGCTGCGCAAGCTGAGATCGCGCAAGGCCCGCGCCGATGCCGAACTCAAGTCCGCAGACAAGGCAATCGCCTCTGCAAAAACGGACCAGGCCAAGGCGCGGGCCGAGCAACGGAGGCAGAAGGCCGCTTCCAGGGCCGAGGAAGCTGGGAAGCAGCTCGATCTCGCAACGGCCGAGGCGAGTTCGAAGCCCGACGCCGCCGCCGCAAAGGAGGCTGTGAAGACGGCCAAGGCCAGAAAGGATGCCAGCGCCAAGGCTGCGCTCGACGCGAAACTCGCGCTCGAACCGGTATCGATCTACATCAGCCGCGCGACGCAGAAGCTTTACGTGCGGCGCAACACGCACAAGCCATGGCCCGACGGGGGCGAAGTATTCGATTCGAGCATCGAGGTTCCGGTCACGATCCGTAATCCCGACGAGCGGATCGGCACGCACGTGTTCACGGCGATGGCGCGTAGCGACGCCGGCCTTCGCTGGAGCGCCGTGACGATCGACGACGGAGACGACGCCAAGGACGCGCTCGACCGCATTACCATCCCGCAAGACGTGCTCGATCGCATTGTGCCGACGGCAATGCCGCGATCCTCGATCATCATCTCGGACGAGCCGCTCAGTAAAGAGACCAACTATCGCACCGAGTTTGTCGCGGTGCTGAGCAATCAGCCCCAAGGCGGCTTTATAACGCGCAAGCCGACACCCCCAGTCAGCGTTGCCGGCGACAACGGTTTCCCCATTTTCGGTGGTTGGGGTTCCCAATCCGGCGACACGCGCCAGCGTGGCGGGAATTATTGGGGGCAACCGCGCTGGCGGTGGTAAGACGCGGCATCGCCGCTTCCAACAACAGATGTAATGTCCGGCCGGGACGACGGGGAAAATCACTTCGGCGGAATGACGCGCACCGGCTTGCCGTCGAGCCACGCCCGGATGTCCTCGACCATCTGGCCGTAGAAGTTCTTGTAGTTCCCGGCGGTGACGTAGCCGAGATGCGGCGTGATCACGATATTGTCGAGCTTGCGGAACGGGTGATCGAGCGCCAGCGGCTCCGCGTCGTAGACATCGATGGCCGCGCCGGCGATTTTCTTTGCCTTCAGCACCGCCTCGATCGCCTTCTCGTCGGCGATGGGGCCGCGCGAGGTGTTGATGAAAAACGCCGTCGGCTTCATCAGCGCCAGTTCGGCCGTGCCGATCAGCCCGCGCGTGCGCGCGGAAAGCTGCATGTGGATGGTGACGAAGTCGGACTGCTTCAGCAGCTCCTCCTTGCTCACCAGCGTGGCGCCGGCTGCCGTAGCCTTCTCCGCCGTCAGGTTCTGGCTCCAGGCGATCACCTTCATGTCGAACGCATTGGCGGCCCGCGCCACCCGCGTGCCGAGCTTGCCGAGGCCAAGGATGCCGAGCGTCTTGCCGTACAAGTCGATGCCGAGCGTCGACTGCCAGCGCGCGCCGGCCTTGAGCCGCGCGTTCTCGACGCCGATTTTGCGCGCCAGTTCGAGCATCAGGCCGAAGGTCAGTTCCGCGGTCGGCGGGCCGAGCGATTCCGTGCCGCACACCGGAATGCCGCGCGCCGCGGCGGCTGCCATGTCGATCGCCGCGTTGCGCATGCCCGAGGTGACGATCAGCTTGAGGTTGGGTAGCGCGTCGATCACGTCCTTGCCGAACAGCGTGCGCTCGCGCATCAGGCAGACGACGGCGCAGTCTTGCAGCGCCGCGATCACCTTGTCTGGGCCGCCGAGCGCCGCAGTGAAGACCTTGAAGGTCACGTCCTTGGTCACCGGCGACCAGTCGGCCACCGTCTGTGACACGCTCTGGTAATCGTCGAGGATGGCCCCCTGCAGGCTCATGGCGCGCGGCTCCCTGGTTAGCGGCCAGCTTGAGGCCGAGTCTTGCTGAAGCCGGAATCACCACAGCCCGCAGGCTGCGACAAGGTGGGGGGCTGGACGGGAATGGTGCTCGGCGGGGATCAGGCGGACGGATGCAAATCGTGTTTGGCGTGCCAGGCCGGGCCGGGGCCGCGCATATAGTGCCGCTCGGGGCGGTAACGGTGGGCGAGGTCGCGCAAGAAGGCGGCGACAACGGCGAAGGGGCGGGGCAGGAAAACTGCCGCCGAACCCGAAAGAAGTGCAATCGCCCGTGCCATGATGCCTTAACCCTATAGACCGGGGCTTTCCCCGCCTGATCCTTGGTCGCCCGTTGGGGCGCCGAGGTTCACGGGTGCATCATGCGCCGCTACTTATTACATAGGGTTACCGAAGTGGCCGCCGGCGCCTAAAATTTGAATTCAACCTTTC
Source organism: uncultured Alphaproteobacteria bacterium (assembly GCA_963810255.1). GTDB lineage: Bacteria > Pseudomonadota > Alphaproteobacteria > Rhizobiales > Xanthobacteraceae > Pseudolabrys. Next base: position 99,715 of record CAWEMT010000005.1, read on the forward strand.
CAAAAATTTACCGCGACCGCATAACCGCGGTTCCATGACCGCACGTCGTCATTCCGGGGCGCGCCGCCTCGCAGCCGGTCATGCCCGGGCTTGACCCGGGCATCCATGATGCGGTTCCACGCCTGCAATCCCAGCGTAAGGCTGCCATTGCCGCCGCGCTTCTTGGGTTGCCGGGTCAAGTGGCGAGAAGACGGCGCTTCGCGCCTTATACCCGGCAATGACAATGGAGAGGTTCGAGCGCGCCGTCCCGCAATGACGTGCCGATGGAACCTGCGGCTTGCTCTTTGCCATGGCGGCCGTTACATCAGCCGCGAATTTCCCGACATGGCGTAGCCTTTGCGCATGAGCCGCGAAGGCACGGATTCGCCCCCGTTACGAGGATTTTGATGAACGGCCGACAATTCATTTACCACATGCAGGGTCTGACCAAGACCTATCCGCCCTCCAAGAAGGTCTTGGACGACATCCATCTGTCGTTCTACCCGGACGCCAAGATCGGCGTCCTCGGCGTCAACGGCTCCGGCAAGTCGACGCTGCTGCGCATCATGGCCGGCATCGACACCGAGTTCGTCGGCGAAGCCTGGGTCGCCGTGGGCGCCCGCGTCGGCTACCTCGAGCAGGAGCCGCAGCTCGACCCGGAAAAGACCGTGCGCGAAAACGTCATGGAGGGGGTCGCCGTCAAGAAGGCGCTGCTCGACCGCTATAACGAGATCGCCGCCAATTACTCCGACGAGACCGCCGACGAAATGGCCAAGCTCCAGGACCAGATCGATTCAAAGAACCTCTGGGACCTCGACAGCCAGGTCGATCTGGCGATGGACGCGCTGCGCTGCCCGGCGGACGACGCCGACGTCGAAAAGCTCTCCGGCGGCGAGCGGCGCCGTGTTGCTTTATGCCGGCTGCTGCTCGACCAGCCCGATCTGCTGCTGCTCGACGAGCCGACCAACCATCTCGACGCCGAAAGCGTGAACTGGCTGGAAGGCCATCTGCGCAATTATCCCGGCGCCATCCTCATCGTCACCCATGACCGCTACTTTCTGGACAACGTCACCGGCTGGATCCTCGAGCTCGACCATGGCCGCGGCATCCCTTACGAGGGCAACTACACCTCCTGGCTGCACCAGAAGCAGAAGCGCCTGCAGCAGGAAGCGCGCGAGGACGAATCGCGCCAGCGCACGCTGCAGCGGGAGAGCGAATGGATTTCGTCCTCGCCGAAAGCACGGCAGGCCAAATCCAAGGCGCGCTACGAGCGCTATGACGAGTTGCTCAAGATCGCCAATGCCAAGACCAACAGCGTGGCGCAGATCACCATTCCGGTGGCCGAACGGCTCGGCCAGAACGTGGTCGACTTCGACCATCTCAACAAAGGCTACGGCGACAACCTGCTGATCGACGATCTGTCCTTCAAGCTGCCGCCCGGCGGCATTGTCGGCGTCATCGGGCCGAACGGCGCCGGCAAGACCACTCTGTTCCGCATGATCACCGGCCAGGACAAGCCGGATGCCGGCACCATCAAGATCGGCGAATCCGTGCATCTGGGTTACGTCGATCAGTCGCGCGACACGCTCGACGGCAAAAAGAACGTGTGGGAGGAAATCTCCAACGGCCAGGACATCATCCTGGTCGGCAAGAAGGAGGTGAATTCGCGCGCCTACGTCTCATTGTTCAACTTCAAGGGGGCCGACCAGCAGAAGAAGGTCGGCACGTTGTCGGGCGGTGAGCGCAACCGCGTGCATCTCGCCAAGATGCTGCGCACCGGCGCCAATCTCTTGCTGCTCGACGAGCCGACCAACGACCTCGATGTCGATACCCTTCGGGCCCTTGAAGAGGCGCTGGAGGATTTCGCCGGCTGCGCCGTCATCATCAGCCATGACCGCTGGTTCCTCGACCGCATCGCCACGCACATTCTCTCGTTCGAGGGCGACAGCCACGTCGAATGGTTCGAGGGCAACTTCCAGGACTACGAGGCCGACAAGATGCGCCGCCTGGGGCAGGACTCAATCATTCCGCACCGGCTGAAGTATAAGAAGTTTTCGCGGTAGCCTCCGTCACCCTGAGGTACTCGGCCGAAGGCCGAGCTTCGAAGGGCGACGGCCCAGGTGGTCGCCGCCATCCTTCGAGGCCCCGCGAGGAACTCGCTGGGCTGGGACAGGCCGAAGCCGGGTAACGCCCGTCGGAGCCAAGTCCCAGGAAGCGCGGGCCTGGAGTTGAGCTTGGCGGCAAAGCCGCCGAGTGAGAGCCGCTTACGGAGCGCCGGCGGGCGTTGCGCATCTCGCCGGATGCGCGCCGCTCCTCGCCGGAGCGGAAGACACGGTGGCGCCAGTCGGCGCTCCGTCCCCTCGCTTTGCGGCGAGGGAAAATGAAACCAGTCCGCGCAGCGCGCTTTGGGCCTGCCCAATTCGCGCCAGCAAAAAGCGCGGACACCCTGGCCCCGAAACGGGGCAATCCCAAACCTCGGACAAAGAGAAACCGTTCCGCGAGAAGGAGAACCTATGCCTGCACGCCAAATGAATGACGATCTGGACTTGATTGAAGACGTGGACATTGAAGACTTGGACATGAACGAAGAACTCGCCGGCGAAATTGCCGCCGAGCGCGCGTTCGTCATGCGCGATCTGTGCTCGGCGCTTGGCTTCTGGACCGTCTGCCGCGGCAAGCGCTGCAAACGCTTCAAGCGTTGCGAAGGCGACACCGAGGCTTGTTTCCCCCGGCATTGGCCGCTGGTGCGCGGCGACACGGATCTCGTCATCTACGCCCATATGAAAACCGGCGCCGTCGGCATCGAGCGGCCGGAAATCACCGCCGAGGTCAACCGGATGCTCGGGCTTTCGCGCGCACCGCCGCCCGAATCGCCGCTGACAAGCCCGCCGGTGGCGCGCTAGAGTGCCGCGAAGCGGCGGACCCCATGCGCGATTCACTTATCGCACTCATCGTGTTTCTCTGCCTGGTCGCCGCCTCGCTCGGCAGCCACGCGCTCTATCAGCGCATCCCCGAGCGGCACCGCCCGGCCGAGACGGAAACCACCGTCCGCCTGGTCGCCAATATTTTCGTGGTGCTGACCTCGCTGGTGATCGGGTTGATGATCAATTCGGCGCGGACCACCTTCGAGAGCGTGGACAAGAACGTCCACGCCTACGCCACCGAACTCATCTTGCTCGACCGCACCCTGCGCCACTACGGCGCCGAAGCGGCCGAGCCGCGGCGGCATCTGCTCGCCTATGTGCGGCAGGCCGCGCGCCGCATGGGCCAGAGCGATCCGGTGCTCGGCAGCCGCACGGCCGAGGCCATGCTGACCGACGTTTCCAACGGCCTGCGCGCGCTTAAAGCCGCCGACCCCGAACAGGTGGCGTTGAAGCAGCGCGCCGAGCGGCGCTTCGAGACGGTCTACGAGATGCGCTGGGCGTTGGTCGAACAGTCGGAGGGCAGCATTCCGATGCCGCTGATCGCGCTCATGGTGGCGTGGCTCGTTCTGGTGTTCGCCAGCTTCGGCTACCGCGCGCCGCGCAACGTGGTGGTGACGACGAGCTTTGTGGTGTCGGCGGCGCTGATCGCCGGCGCCATCTACTTGATCCTCGACATGGATGTGCCGTTCGAGGGCACCATCCAGGTCTCCCCGGCGCCGCTCGAGCGCGTGGTCGCCGAATTGACGCGGCCGTAGCGTTGCGGTTTTGGAAAATGGCGCGCCGCGCGCACAACCGGTCATCCCCGCGAAAGCGGGGATCCAGTACTCCGTGCCCCTTCGGCTTAATCTCGGTGCCGGCGAACGTCATCGCATTTGCCGCGCCATGTTAATCGCCAATTTACCGGCCACTGTCTGTTCTCTGATTCGCGAATGTTCTTCGAACGTTCGAGGTTTTCCCTGATGCTGTGTTTGCCGCGCGCACTTCGTCCGCATGTAGTGTGCCTCGCGCTCGGCCTCGTGCTGCTGAGCGCGAATCAGGCGCGCGCGGCATCCGCCTTCGAGCATTGGCTGCAATCGACTTGGCCCGACGCAGAAAAAATCGGTGTCTTGCGCGCCACCTTCGATAAAGCCATCCGCGGCCTTGAGCCCGATTTGTCGCTGCCCGACCTCGGCATTCCGGGCCGCGTCGAGAAGCAACCGCAGCAGCCCGAATTCGTGCAGACGCCGGAGCAATACTTACGCGAGTCGAGCTTTGCCCGGCTGGCGGCGCAGGGGCGCAAACTGGCGGTGCGGTACCGCGACACGCTGAAGCGCATCGAAAAAACCTTCGGCGTGCCGGGCACCATGGTGCTGGCGATCTGGGCGCGCGAGTCCGATTACGGCGCCGAACGCCAGCCCCACGACGCCATCCGCGTGCTGGCGACGCAGGCCTTTACCGGCAAGCGCAAGGATTTCTTCCGCAACGAATTCCTGCACGTCTTAAAAATGCTGCAGGACGGCGTGCCGCGCAGCGATCTGCGCTCGTCATGGGGCGGCGCCATGGGGCTCACGCAATTTTTGCCCTCGGAGTTCGAGAAATACGCGGTCGATTTCGACGGGGACGGCCGCGCCGACCTTTGGCATTCGGTGCCGGATGCGCTCGCCTCCGCCGCCAAGCAGCTCGCCGGCAAGGGCTGGCGCAGCGGCGAACCCTGGGCGATCGAGGTGCACCCGCCGCGCACGGTGGACTGCACTTTGGCTGAGCCGAGCCAAACGCGGCCGATCGGCGACTGGCTTAAAGCTGGCTTCAGGCCGGCCTATAACCGCAAGCTCAGTGCGAAAGAATTGTCGGTCGAAGCTTCGCTGTTGTTGCCGGAAGGCAGCTACGGCCCGGCCTTCCTGACGCCGAAAAATTACTACGTGCTCAAGGACTATAATTTTTCCGATCTGTATGTGCTGTTCGTCGGCCATCTCAGCGACCGCATCGGCGGCGCCAAGCCGTTCGAAATACCATGGAGCAAGGCCAAGCAACTCAAGACGCGCGACGTCGAGTCTATGCAGAAGCAGTTGGCCGCGCTCGGGCTCTATCAGGACAAGATCGATGGCAAGGCCGGCATGCTCACCCGCGCCGCCCTCGGCGCCTACCAGAAGAAGAACAATCTGAAAGTCGATTGCTGGCCGACCGCGGCCGTGCTTGGCCACATGCGGCGGTGATCATGTTCGGAATGCAAACGCGCAGGCATAAAAAATCGCGGCCGCAAAAGGCGGCCGCGATGTTAGCGATTCAAGTCCGTCAGGCTTAGGGGCAGATGAAATGCGGGCGGCTCCAGCCGATCACATGACCCCAGCGATCCTGCACCGGACGGCGCGCCCAGTAACCGCCCTCGCAGTCGACCGGATAGGCCTCGCGATAGCCGCGGTATTCGACATAGCCGGGCTCGTAATCGTAATAGCGCGGCTGGCTGGCGATGGCCGCGCCGGCGATCAGGCCGGCGCCAAGGGCGAAAAGGCCGACGCCGCAGCCACGGCAGCGCGCGTCGGCAGGGGTCGGGGTCGTCAAAGTTCCGGCGGCGATGGTCGCGGCCGCCACGATAGCCAGAATGGCCTTCTTCATCGGGGTCTTCCCTCCAGGGTCAAGTCGGCCACGGCCGACGTCGTAGTGACGAAAAACCTAAACCTGCCTCGGAACGGTTAACGAAGCAGGCACTTTTTGTCGGAATTTGGGAGGCCTCCGGGCGGCGCCGCGGCTAGAAAAAGCCCGGACAACCGTTGGGAAAACCGGGCTTTTTCGCATTTATCGCGGTGACGGAGCGGCGTGCTTAGTCGCAAACGCGAACGCGCCGTCCGAAGCGCCAGCGCCAGCCGTCCCAATAGCGCGACCGCGTCCAGTAGCAATCCGGTCCGTAATAGACCGGGCCGGGCGCGTAGTAATAAGGGCCGCGGCCGTAATAGTAGGGCCCGTTCGCCACGGCGGCAGCGCCCAAGAGTTCCGCCAATGGCGAGGCCGGCGATGCCGGCGGCGATGCGCCCATTGCGCGCCTGCGCCGGTTGCGGAGCGGCCACGGTCGCAAGCCCAAGGGTCGCGGCAGCCGCGATGGCAATCAGGGTCTTTCTCATGGCTCACCTCATCTCTTAGATCGGTCGTATGGATTGAACGGCGATTGCGACCGATTCCTGCGATCAACGCCACGAAAAAACGTGGCGTCCGGCTGTCACGTTCCATCAAATTGCGTGAATGGGCGGTGAATAGCGTGTTCGGATCGGCGCTTGGCGAACACCTGCGCGCATTAAATTTCGGCAAGATTCAGGGCCAGATTGGGGCAAGCGTCTTCGTCGACGGCGGGCGGTCGTAAATCTACGACCGCGCGGCGCGCGGTTTCCGCCGCTTGCTCCGGGTGGCGCGGCCGTTGCGCGCCGTCTTGCGCGTGGCCTTGGGACGGCGCGTGCTGCGTCGCGCCAATTTGCGCCGGCCGCGCTTGAGCGCGCGGCGCCCGGCGTGCTGGAGAAAAAGTTTTTCCAGCGGATAACTCAAGCGCCGCACCGCCGCCGACAGCGGCAACCATTCGACCGCCACGATGTCCTTCATCACGTCGCGGCTCGGCCGCTTCGCCGCCTTCATGCGCCAGAATTGAACGAGCTTGGGCCGGCCGCGCGCGCGATAGGTGATGGCGCCGAGAAATTCGTGCACGACAACGCGATGGCCGGTTTCTTCCACCACCTCGCGCTTGGCGCCGGCCGACGCATTTTCGCCGTGCTCGAGCTTGCCGCGCGGTAGCACCCAGTGGTCGTCCTTGGCGCGCTGAACGACGGCGACGAGCGCGCGTGCGCCGTTGCGCACGACGATACCGCCCGCCGCTTGAATGGGTTTCTGTGCCATCGCTCAGCCCACAATTCGTTCCGTCGCATGTAAGCAAAATCATCCGCGCGCTGCAGCAAAATGCGCGCAGGCGTTGGCGCGGTTGTGCATAACGTGGGGAAGCGTTCAGCGTCCCCGCTTGTCATAAAACTGTCGCCCACCACGAAATTGCCCGCGCCGTTTTCTTGGGCGCTCGCTTATGTGCATCTGCGATCCATCGTCCGGCCGGTGCCGAGCTACCCTGGCCCGGTGTCGCCGCCCGCGCTAAGCTGTCAGGCAAAAGAATTATAGGGAGGAAGCCGACCATGAGCTGGACCACGCCAACGCTGGTCGAAATCTGCATCGGGCTCGAAATCAACGGCTACTTGCCGGCCGCGTTCTGATGCGCACAACGCCCGTCCGCGCATGGGTCGCCTGACGGCCATCGTCCTCGGCTCGGCGGCCGGCGGCGGCTATCCGCAGTGGAATTGCCGGTGTCCGGTGTGCCGTTTGGCGTGGGAGGGCGACCCGCGCGTGCGCAAGCGCACGCAAGCGAGCCTTGCCGTCTCGGCCGATGGCCGGCGCTGGGCGCTGCTGAACGCTTCGCCGGACCTGCGCGCGCAGCTTGAGGCAACGTCGGTGTTGCAGCCGCAAGGCCAAGTGCGCGGTAGTCCCATCGAAGCGGTCGTGCTGACCGGCGCCGAGGTCGACCAGATTGCCGGACTGCTGCATTTGCGCGAGCGCCAGCCCTTTGCGATCCACGGCACCGCGGCCACGCTCGGCGCCATCGCCGATAATCCGATCTTCGCCGTCTTGGCGCGCGATGTGGTGAAACGGCACAGCGTTGACCTGCGGCAGCCGTTCGAGGTGGTGGGCATGGAAGCGGAGCTTTTCGCCGTGCCGGGCAAGGTGCCACTCTATCTGGAGCGTGGCGAACCACAGACGGCGCAAGAAAGCGGCGCCAATGTCGGCGTCGAATTGCGTAGCCGCGGCGCCCGTCTCGTCTTCGTGCCCGGCGCCGCTGCGGTGACGCCGAGCCTCATGCAGCGGCTGGCGCAGGCGGATGTGGTCATGTTCGATGGGACGCTGTTCGCCGACGACGAAATGATGCGCAACGGCAGCGGCAGCAAGAGCGGCCGCCGCATGGGCCACATGCCGATCGATGGCGCCGACGGCTCGCTCGCAGCGCTTGCCGGGCTTTCCGCGCGCCGCATTTATATCCATATCAACAATACCAACCCGGTGCTGATCGAGGGCTCGCCCGAGCGCCGGCGGGTCGAGGCGGCGGGTTTCGAAGTGGCGGCGGACGGCATGGAGATCGCGTTGTGAAGCTGCTCTCGGCGGACGAACTTGAGGCGGCGCTGCGCGACATCGGCGCCAAACGCTATCATCGCCTGCATCCGTTCCACAAAATGCTGCACGGCGGCCAATGCACCAAGGGACAGGTGCAGGCCTGGGCGCTCAACCGCTATTACTATCAGGCGTCGATCCCGCTCAAGGATGCGAGCCTGATCGCGCGCTGCGACGACCGCGCGCTGCGCCGCGAATGGCGCAGCCGGCTGGTCGACCACGACGGCGAGAGCGAGGACGACGGCGGCATCGCGCGTTGGCTCAAGCTCACCGACGGGCTCGGCCTGCCGCGCGCGGACGTCGTCTCCACCCACCTCATTTTGCCGGGCACGCGCTTTGCCGTCGACGCCTATGTCCGTTTCGTGCGCGAGCGCACGTTGTTGGAGGCGGTCGCTTCCTCGCTCACCGAACTGTTCTCGCCGACCATCATCAACGAACGCGTCGCCGGCATGCTCAAGGGCTACGACTTCGTCACCCGCGAGACGCTCGCCTATTTCGACAAGCGTCCGCCGCAGGCCAACCGCGATTCCGCCTTCGCACTCGATTACGTGCGGCGCAACGCCACCACGCCGGAAACCCAGCGCGCCGTGCTCGATGCGCTCATCTTCAAATGCAACGTGCTGTGGACCATGCTTGACGTGCTTTACTATTCCTACGTGGCGCCCAAGCATGTGCCGCCCGATGCCTTCGTGCCGCAGGACCATGGCGCATGAGTGAAACGCCGCGCAGCGTCGGCGACGACAGCGTGCCGCGGCTGCAGCGCGGCGTGCGCCTCGTCGACAGCGCGGCGCAGGGCGGCATGGTGCTGCTGGCGCCGGAACGCGTGTTCAAGCCGGATGCGATTGCGCTGGCGATTCTCCAGCGCTGCGACGGTACGGCGACCGTCGCCGCCATCGCCGACGCGCTTTGTACAGCGTATAACGCCCCGCGCGAGCGCGTCCTCGCCGACGTCAAGGCGCTGCTCGGCTCGCTCGCCGACAAGCAACTGCTGGAGCTGTGATCGTGGCGACGGCAAACGGACCGGTTCTGCATAAGCCGCTCGGGCTGCTCGCCGAGATCACCCACCGCTGTCCGCTCGGCTGTCCCTATTGCTCCAATCCGCTGCAGCTCGAGCGCCGCTCCGGCGAACTCGACACGGCGACCTGGGCACGGGTGTTTGGCGAGGCCGCGGCGCTCGGCGTCTTGCAGGTGCACATCTCCGGTGGCGAACCGGCGGCGCGCGGCGATCTTGTCGACATCGTCGCCGCCGCCCATACGGCGCCGCTCTACACCAATCTGATCACGTCGGGGGTCGGACTTAAGAACGAAACGCTCGTAGCGCTTTCCGAAGCCGGCCTCGATCACGTGCAGATTTCCATCCAGGACAGCCAGGCCGCCTCGGCCGACCACATCGCCGGCTACAAGGGCGCCTATGCGCGCAAAAACGCGCTCGCCGCCGAGGTGGTGCGGCTCGCTTTGCCGCTGACTATCAACATGGTCGTGCACCGCGCCAACATCGACCGCATCGAGAAGATGGTCGATCTCGCTCTGCTGCTTGGCGCCGGCCGCATCGAGATCGCGCACGTGCAGTATTACGGCTGGGCGCTTGAGAACCGCGCCGCGTTGATGCCGACGCGCGAGCAAGTCGAGCGCGCGGTCGGCAAAGTCGAAGCGCTGCGCGCCAAGCATCACGGCCGCATCGTCATCGACGCGGTGGTGCCGGATTATTTTGCCCGCTTCCCCAAGCCCTGCGTCGGCGGCTGGGGGCGGCGCTCGCTCAATGTCACGCCGTCGGGACGCGTTCTGCCGTGCCACGCCGCTGAGGTCATCCCGGGTCTGGAATTCTGGTCGGTGCGCGACCACAGTCTGGAGGACATCTGGCAGTCCTCGCCGGCGTTCAACACCTTCCGCGGCACCGACTGGATGCCCGAGCCCTGCATCAGCTGCACCCGTCGCGATCAGGATTTCGGCGGCTGCCGCTGCCAGGCCTTTTTGCTCACCGGTGACGCGCGCGCGACGGATCCCGTCTGCCATCTTGCGCCACAGCACGCGCTGGTGGCGGAACTCGCCGCGGTGCAGGAGGAGCGCGCCTACGTTTATCGCCGCTAGCATGCGGCAACAAAAATCCCTCGCTCCAGACGGAGGAGGAGGGATCTCGGCGCATTCAAATCTTCGACCGGCCAGCCGGATCAAGACCGTTTACGCAGAACAGGGCCTTGCCGGCGGCCGGGCACGAAGACGGTTTAGAATTCGGCCGGCAGGTAGCCGTTGATCTCGAGGCCGATGCAAATCTCGACCAGAGTCGGGGTCGTCCAGGTCATGGGAGTCTTTTCCTTTTGGACAGTTACCACGCGTAGATAAGGATATAGAGCGCCAGTCTGCCTGACAACTGGCCAGCCTCCGGGCGGGCGGTTCCGGCCGGCGCTTCAGGCGGGGGCGGGGGAGGGTTTTGCGCGGCAAAGCCCGAACTTATACTGCGGCAATTGGGTTCGATCGGCGATTCACGGCGATTTCACCTCGCATCAGAAAGGCCGGCAACAATGACCGAAAAGGCAAGCAAGGAGCGCACCTACAGCGAGGCCGAGATCAAAACGCGGCTCGCTCGCGAGCTGCCGCACTGGTGGTTTGCGGACGGTTTTATCCGCCGCAAGTACAGCACCCATAGTTGGAAGGGTACGCTGATGGTGATCAACGCGGTCGGCCATCTCGCCGAAGCGGCCTGGCATCATCCGGACATCGCGGCGTCCTTTGCCTGGGTTGAAGTGCGCCTGCAGAACCATGCCGCCAAAGGCATCACCGACAAGGACTTCGAGTTGGCGAAAAAGATTGAAGACGTGATTCAATGGCAGCCCGGCAAAGAAGGTGGCGCGCTCGAAGGCACGCCACAGAACGATGAGCGTTTCGCCTACGTCAAATACGACACGTAGGTCATTTTTTCTCGCGCTCGGATCGTTCCGTTACCCCGATCGACATTTTGCGGAGCGTGCACGCAAATAGTATTCTGAATATTGCAGCCATTGGTTGAAAATTAAGTCTTGCGTTGTGCCGATTTTCGTTTGCGGACAGACACTTCGCGTCGTCATGACCCGTGAAAACGATGGCTTTTTTCGATTCAATTTCAGCGTATGCTGTCCCCATGCGGGGGGTTACCGAAGTTCGAACTCGACGATAGTGACGAGGGTGCCAACGAACGCAGACTGCTGCGCTTGTTCGGCTGCTTGGCCTTCGTCGTCGAGGAAGCTGAAAGACTCGGGCTTTCGAAAACGGCCATCGAGGCCCGCCGCGCCGGACTGCAGCTCTGTTACGAGACCGAAACAGAGAACGATTTGCGCGTCACCTTCACTGATGGAATCCAAGGCCACGGGTAGCTCAAAAATATTGTACGCCGGTTGGACGCCGACGCCGATGGCGAAATCCACGCGCTTCGGCAGGCTGCCCGTCTATGTCGGCCTGTGGGACGTGAGCGAGAAGGTGCTGGCGCAGATGCGGTGCGATTGCCCGGATTGGCGCGCGCGCGGTTGCACGCAGGAATTCATTGCGCCCGCGCGGCGGCTATGTCGTATAATGCGGTAAAACGCCGAAACGGGAGTACGCCATGCTGACCTGCACTTGGGATCATGTCCACCTGCGCTCGCCCGACCCCGAGGCAACGGCGCAATGGTTCGAGCGCATGCTGGGCGCGCAGGTGACCCGTTCGACGCAATCCGGTGTGCCGCGCATTGACGTGAAGCTCGGCGGCGCCAACATCTTCATTGCCCAGGTTAACGCCGGCGACGGCGTCAATCCGGCGCCGGCAACGCCTTACCAAGGGCTCGATCATTTCGGGCTGGCGGTTTCTGGCATCGACGCGATCGCCGCCGATCTGAAAAAGAAGGGCGTGGAATTCACCAGGGAACCGCAGGTTCCGCGGCCGGGCATCAAGATCTGCTTCCTGCGCGGACCGCAGGGCATCTCCATCGAGCTTCTCGATCGCGATCCTAAATACAGCTGATAACGACGCAGAAGCGCGGCTTTTCTACCTTTACTTGGGACAGCTTGGCGCGGCGCTTGCGTTGCGCATCCGCGCTTGCATAAATCGTCCGTTACGCGGGGACAGGAGAAATTTGAATGCGGTGGTTTGGACTGACGATCGGGTTGTTGGCTCTGGTGGCCGCGCAGGCCTCCGGCGCCGAGTCCCGATTCGAGCGTAGCCTGAGAAAGCTGGATCCGACGGAGCGGCTTGCGCAAATCTGCGATTATACTGCGATGAAAAAAATCAACGATGCGCCCAACGGCCTGCGCCCGGATCGTGCGGTCGGCGACGCGCGCTCGCGCATCATTCTCAGCAAGGACACCATCGAAGCCAAGGGCGCGGCCTTTCGCAGTCACCACAAATGGTACGAGTTGTCTTACTCCTGCGCGGCTTCGCCCGATCACATGAAGGTTCTGAAGTTCGAGTACAAGGTCGGGCCGGCGATTCCCGAAGACAAATGGGCGTCGTATAATTTGTGGAAGTAATGAAAAACGAAGACCTCGTCGGCGTCTGGCGTGAGTTGGGGCGCGAAACCGTCACCAAGGACGGCCGCGTTACGCCGGACGTGCCGCGCGCCTCGCAGATCATGTACACGGCCGACGGCTATATGAGCGTCGTCAACACGCCGAAAGCGCGCAAACCGGTGAACGAAACCGCCGCCCGCATGGACCTCGACGCGACCTCAGCGGCGGAACGCGCCGAGGCTACCATCGGCGTCGTGGCTTACGCCGGCCGTTTCGAGGTCAAAGGCGACGAGGTGCATCACACGCTCTTCACCACGGTCAACCCCAACCGGATCGGCAATACGCAACGGCGGCACGTCACGCTTTCCGGCGACGACCTGACACTGACCGCGCCGCCCGACGCACAGGGAAATTTCTTCCGCATCCATTGGCGGCGGGCGGGAAAGATGTAAGTCCGGGGTGCGCCTGGCAGCGTCAACGTTGCAGGACAACCGCGGCGGCGCCGACAGCGACCGCCACCGCGAGGCACCAGAAGCCGACCAGCCAATAGAACAGGGCGGCGGCGGCACAGCCGAGCGCGAAATAGAAAATACTGAGCGCGACGCGGATCAGCCGCGCCTTGGTCTGCGCAGCGTGTGCCGGGTCGCCGCCGGCGATTAGGTCGACGGCATCGAGCGTCGCCTGCGTGGTATTTCCGGTCATGATCGTGGTCGGCGGCTGATCGCCAAGATGCACGCGCTGCACAGCGTTCTGCACCGCCATGGCGGCGATGCCGGTAAAACCGGTCACCAGCGCGGCCGGCGAATCCGCATCGGGAAACGGTCCGAACGCCACCGCCAGCGCGAAAAACCCAAACAGCAACACGGCCTCCGCTCCGAGCAAGATCCGCAGCGCCGCCGCGCTGCGGGCGCGCAACGCACTGCCGGCAAGCCGCGCCAGCGCCACCGCCAGCACGAACACCGGCAGCGCCAGGATCTTGCCGTAGACGCCGTGGCCGCCGTGCACCAAGGCCGCGCCCAGCGTGACGAAATTGCCGGTGACATGCGCGACGAAAAGGCCTTGCAGGCCGAGAAAGCCGGCGGCATCGACGAAGCCGCCGTTGAAAGCGAGCAGTGCGGCGATGGCGGCCGGGCCGCTGAGCTTCGTCATGCGGGGATGAAACGCAAACGCGTCAATCCTTGCTGTCCTTGACGACGGTGATCGGCCGGTCGTTGCCGCGTGCGGTTTCGGTGTGCCATTTGCCGTCGGCGGTTTCGTATTGGATCACCGTGGTGGCGCCGGGCACGCGCTGTTCGGCGGCGGCCGTCTGTGCGGCCTTGAGCGCCGCGGCATGGGTCGGGAAGGGTTCCGAAAACACGCCGCCGGCTTTATAGGCCCAGCCGTCGTCGTGCTTGACGATCTCATAGGTGACCTCGGACATAAGAACCTCTTGCGGTTAAAGCGGTACTGCGTGACGCTAAACGTATCACAATGGCTGTGGCTCGTAGAGGACTGGGATATAGGTACATTCATGAAAATTTTCATCACCGGCGCCAGCGGCTATATCGGCGGATCACTGGCGGCGGCGTTGATCGCTGCCGGACATCAGGTCAGCGGGTTGGCGCGCTCGGAGGGAAGCGCGGCGGCGCTTGAAAAGATCGCAATCAAGCCGGTGCGTGGCTCGCTTGACGATGCCGAGGCGCTGGCGCACGGCGCGCGCGCAGCCGACGTGACGGTCAACACGGCGAGTGCCGATCACCGCGGCGCCGCCGAAGCGATCGTCAAGGCGCTGGCCGGCACCGGCAAGACCTTGCTGCACACCAGCGGCACCAGCATCGTCGGCACCCGCGCACAGGGCGAACTTGTCGAGGCGGTGTTCGATGAAGATACGCCGTTTAAGCCGTCGCCGGCGCGGGCAGGGCGCGTCGCCATCGACACTATGGTACGGGCGGTGGCGGCCGATGGCGTGCGCAGCATGGTCATTGCGCCGAGCCTGATTTACGGGCGCGGCCACGGGCTCAACCCGCACAGCATCCAGGTGCCGTGGCTGATTGCGGTGGCGAAGAAGTATGGCGTCGCCAAACATATCGGCTCCGGCGAGAACCGCTGGTCCAATGTGCACATCGACGATCTGGTGACGCTCTACCTGCTGGCGATCGAGAAGGCTCCGGCCAGCGGCTTCTATTTCGCCGAGAACGGCGAAAATTCCATGCGCGAAGTATGTCAGGCTATAAGCCGCATGCTCGGCTTCGGCGGCCGCACGCAAAGCATGACGGTGGAGGAGGCGGCTCACGAATGGGGCGAGGGGCCTGCCAACAACTCCATGGGCTCCAACAGCCGCGTGCGCGGAAAACGCGCGCGCGCCGAGCTCGGCTGGAAGCCGCAGGCGCCGTCGCTCATCGAGGAGGTCGAGCGCGGATTTTATAAGGAAACGCGGTGACGGAAAACAACATCGGGCCGGCAAGCTGCGCGGCCCGATGGCAGTTTTACTGAAGCGGCTCCGCTTAGACCTCTGTTAGAGCAGGCAGGCGCCCCGGTGCCACAGGCGGTCTTTCACGCGCAGCGCGGCGCCGAACGTCGGCAGCGGCCGTGAAACCACCATATAGTTCGGCGGGAATGGGCGGATCGTCAGCCCGAAATTCCAAATCTGGCAGATGTTGGTGACCGGCCATTTGATGACCCGATACGATGCCTGCGCGGGGCTGGTGGCGAAAAGGCTGGCGGCGACAAGGCCGGCCGCGGCGCAAACCAGGAGTGTGCGATGCATCGATGGTTCCTCCAAGGATGGGACGCGATATTTAACTCCTCCGGCCGTTGACGCGCAATAGAATTGGTGTCCGTGCCAAAGCCGATGCGCTTTCTTGACGGCCAGCGGTGTAATGATGCAACAAGTGCGCGAAGCGGCCATCACGGGTCGCGCGAGATTTGGTCGCCATGCATTTCGACACGATCGGAAATGCAACCGTCATATGTTACGAAGACCGGCCCGTGCTGGCGACCGGCGCCTGGATTCAGGGGACGGCCTATTTCGGCAGTTGGAAGCTCTCACACGAAATTCCGCCGGCGCAGCGCGACGCCATCCTCAATGCAAAATATCTCTGGTTCTCGCACGGCCATCCTGACCACATCAACGCCGAATCCCTGCTGTCGCTGTCGGATCGGGTCATCCTGCTGCCCGACCATGTCGGCGGCCGCATCAATGCCGACCTGACGCGGCAGGGCCTGAAGACGCAAGTGCTGCCGGACCGGGAATGGGTGCAGCTGTCGCCGCACATCCGCGTCATGTGCGTGTCCGACTATAATCAGGACGCGCTGCTGTTCGTCGACATCAACGGCCGCTTGCTGGTCAACTTCAACGACGGCAACGCGCTCGGCTCGGAGCGTTTCGTCAAGAAGATCATCAAGCAGTTCAAGCGCTCGTTCCTGATGCGGCTGTTCAGCTACGGCGACGCCGACATGATCAATTATTTCAGTGAGGACGGCGAACGCATCCTGCCGGCGGCGGCGCAAAAGCGGCCGGTGGGCCCGGTGATGCAAGGCTATGCGGAGATGTACGGCGTCACCGACGCCATTCCGTTCAGCTGCTTCCACGCCTACCAGCGCGGCGACAGCGTGTGGGTCGATCCATACACCACGCCGTGCGATGTTTTTTCGGAAGGCTTTAATTCGCGAACCGTGCGGCTGCTGCCGGCATTCATCAGCTATGATTGCCTGACCGATCAATATACAGAGCTGAAACCGGCCGAGTCGCCGCGCAAACTGGTCGATCCGTCCGAGTTCGGCGACGACTGGAACGAGCAGCTCTCGACCGACGAGGCCGCCGAGCTCAACGCCTATTTCCGCCGTATCGAGACGCTGCGCGATCACGTCGACGCCATCATCTTAAGGGTTGGCGGCAAGGACGTGACCGTCGACTTGCCGCCGCGCAAGCGGCATTCCAAGCGGCAGATTATGTTTGAGGTGCCGCGCGCCTCGCTGATGGCGGCGATCCGCTACGAGATATTCGACGACCTGTTGATCGGCAATTTCATGAAGACGACACTGATCGGCAAATGGCCCGGCTCGCGGCTGCATCCCTGGTTCACGCCGGTGGTCGCTAAATATGCCGACAACGGTCGCGCTTATAGTGCCGCCGAACTCGACTCCTATTTCCATTCCTATCGCGTGCGCAATCCGGTCGAATTCGCCATGCACCGCTTCGTACGTAACTCGGAACAGATATTCCGAAATTTTGTCAGCCCGCAGAGCAAGGCGTTCGACTTCGGCAAGCGGGCGTATTTCTTTTTGAAGAAGATGAGGTGAGCACGACATTGCGTGCTTTCGGGAACTGAAGGAGATGACGATGGCGTTCACGGTCACCAGCAACAGCTTCAAGGACGGCGACTATTTGGCCAAGGATTTCATCCTGTCGGCAGATTTCGGTTTCGGCTGTGCCGGCGGCAACACCTCGCCGCATCTGAAATGGACGGGCGCGCCCGCCGGCACCAAGAGCTTCGCCGTCACCTGTTACGACCCCGATGCGCCGACCGGCTCGGGCTTCTGGCATTGGCTGGTGGTGAACATTCCGGCCGGCATCGGCGAGCTTGCCGCCGGCGCCGGCAGCGCGGGTGGAAAAATGCCGGCCGGCGCGCTGCAGACGCGCACCGATTTTGGCGCGCCCGGCTATGGCGGCCCGTGTCCGCCGGAGGGAGACCATCCGCATCGCTATCTGTTCACGGTGTTTGCCGTCGGAGCGGACAGCCTGCCGGTGAAGGCCGACACCTCCGCCGCTGTGGTCGGCTTTAATCTGCATTTCAACACGCTGGCCAAGGCCGAGCTGATGGGCCTGTTCAAGCGCTGAGCGCGCCGAGCGTCGAAGTTTGTGCGGGGCGGCCGATTGCCGCCCCGCGTCGCTCGCGATCACTGCGCGCTGCACACATTCTGCGGGATGCCTGCTTTCTTGAAGATGTAATCGCGCGAGTCCTCAAGCTGGCCGCGCAGCCGGTTGAGATCGACCTCGAGCAGCTTGCCCTTCCACTTGCGCACCTTGCCGGCCACGATCACCGTTTCGACATTGGTGCGATCCATCAACGACACGACCGCTCCCGGCACCTGGTTGAGCGGCGCGACGTTGATCGCGGTGGCGTCGAGGATGATGATGTCGGCTTCCTTGCCCGGCTTGAGCGAGCCGACCTTATCGTCGAGCCGTAGCGCCTTGGCGCCGTTCATGGTGGCGTAGCGCAGCACGTCGCGGGTCGTGAGCAGCGGCGGCGTGCCAGGCGCCGGTGTTGGCCACTGATTGGGCGGATAGAAGTTTCCCTGTTCGAGCACCATCTGGTTCACCATCACGCGCTGCATGGGATTCCGTACCCTTCAAGCGGGAATGATGCGGAAATCGCGACAGAGTTTAGGTGCGAGTGCGATTGAGGGACCAGATCGTACCGTTAAGCAGGGTCGCGAAGGCTGCCCACGCCGCGTAGGGCACAAACGCCAGAGCTACCGGAAGGTCCCATGTCCACCGAAGCGCGATAAAACCGAAGATCGTGGGCAACAGCGCCGCGACGATCACCAGCGCGCCGCCGATCCGGTGCGCCCGGAAGAAAACCGGCGACCAAGCGAAATTGAGCACGAGCTGGAAGAACCAAAGCGCCATCGCCGCGCTAAAAGGGTCCGCTTCCCAAGTGCGCCATCCGGCAATCGCGATAAAGATATAGAGCAGCGACCAGACCGGCGCGAAAATCCAGTTCGGCGGATTGAAGGACGGTTTGGCGAGCCGCGCGTACCAGTCGCCCGGCTTGTTCGCAAAACCGATCGCCGTGCCGCCGCCGAGCGTCAGCAGAAGAAATACGACAAGGGTTACGGCGGAACGCATCGCGTCTATATGTGTTCGGGCGCGGATGAGCGCAATCGCCGTGCAACACTACTGGTGCTGCACCACCACCTTGGTGCCGACGGGAACGCGCGCATAAAGGTCGATGATGTCATCATTGACCAACCGGAAGCAGCCGGACGACACCGCCTGGCCGATCGTCTCCGGGGCGTTGGTGCCGTGGATGCGGTAGACGGTGGTGCCGATAGAGCGCGCGCGCGCCGAGTGGATTGCCGGGACCGCCGGCCATCCAGCGCGGCAGATAGGGTTGACGCACGATCATCTCCGGCGGCGGCGTCCAATCCGGCCATTCCGCCTTGCGCGTGATGCGGTGGATGCCGCCCCACTGGAAACCGTCGCGGCCGACGCCGATGCCGTAGCGCAGCGCGACATTGTTGCCCTGGATGAGATAGAGGTAGCGGTCGTTGGTGTTGACGATGATCGTGCCCGGCGGATAGTCGCTGCGGTAGAACACCGAGGTGCGCCGCAACTCCGGTGGCAGGTCGGCGTCTTTCGCGGTGTGATCGACGCCCGGATCGACGTCCCTGATCGTGGGCTCCGGGATCGGCATCGCCCGCCGTAGGATTGCGCGGCCGCCGGTTATGCCACCAAAAGCAGCAGCGCGCAGGCGAGGGCGGTAAGTGCAATTCTTGGCATTGGCGGTCCCGGCTTATTGCGGTCTCGATAGTAACAGCCGAATGCCGGGATCGAAACCGTTCGGGGCGCAAAAATATTTCTCTTGCCCGCGCCGGACAAAGCCGGTCTGCGCCGTCTTCTCCGATGAAAGCGCTATCGCTGCCAGGCTCGCCGCGCGGGCCGCAAACGGGGATCTGTCATGGATACGCCGCTTCGCCGTCATCTGACCGCGCTGGGTTTTGCGCTTTTCTGGTCGTCTTTCATGGTGCTGTGGAGCGGTGACTATACGATCGCGAATTTCGTCATCCTGTCAATCCTCGGCGTGCTCGTCGGCTATTTCTGGGTCTGGGCGATGGTGCGCATCCAGCGCCGCAGAAAGATACGCGGCAATTAGCGGTATCGCACGCAGACTTGCCTTGCAGCCGCGGGAATGAGACCTTCGCGCGGCAGTCCAAGGGACGATCGATGCGAGCGAGCGATGCGCGCCTCATGGCGCTTTTGATCTTCGGTCTGTTTGGTGATCCCGCCGCGGCCGGGCAGGAGGCCACCGACATGAAGCTGGAGGATGCCGGCTTTGTCGTGCGCGTGGCCGATACGCCAGCCAAGCTCGAACGCCTGCGCACGCTGCCGTCGCGCAAATTCATTCGCCGCGTCAAGACCGGCCAGCCCTACTTCATGTATGCCGATCCCGACGCCTGCAAATGCGTCTTTGTCGGCGACGCCGACGCGATGAAGAGCTACCGTGGTATGCGGCGCCTGCCGCTGCTGCAATTGCAATTGCCCAATGCCGCGTTGCCGCCCCCGGGCGTCGAGCCGGAGCAGTCGATGATCCAGGACATCGACGCTGATAGCGGCAGTCTGATTCCGGAGGGCGATATTCTGGATTTCAAGTTCTGATTGCCGACACCGGTGCGTGTCAACCCGTTGTCTGCTCACGCACGCGGCAGCGTGACCGGCACAAAGCGCCCGTTGCTCTTGGGCGCGTTGGCAGTGGTTTCGCGCAGTGCGGCCTGCAATTTCAAAAGATAGATTTCCGCCAGCATTGTCATACTCCGTTGTTCGAGGTGGTGGAGATGTGTCGCCGGCGTGGCGCAAGAAGTTCAGTTTGTGACAGCGATAAATTTCGATGCGGCGGCGTCACGCCCGCTCGACCCGCGCGGCGTAGCAGCCCGGCGCGGCGAAATGGACGTGGAGATATTGCGCGGCGGGATCGGCGAACTGCCGTTCGATCGCCTCTTCCAGCCAGAATTCCTTCGACGATCTCCCAGCCAGTCATCATGCCTTGGCCGTCGAAACCGCGCACCGCCAGCGTGCGCCGGCGCAACTGATCGGGTACGCTGTCGACGGCGTCGAACGTCCGCTCGCCGTGGCGCACGTAGATGGCAAAGCGCATGCGGTAGGGCGAGGCGACGGCATGATGCTCGTAATTGACCAGGATCACCTCGTCGCCCGGCGTTGCGTCGGTCAGGCTGATGCGGCAGGGGCGCGGCCCGTCGGCGATTTTGCGCACGGCGCCTTGCGCCGCCAGTTCGGTATCCGAAAGTGCAAACAGGTGGGCGAACTGCTTGGCTTCCAGGCCGCGAATGCGGAAGGTCATGCTTGTCCTCCTTGCTTGCGAAGGACAATGGCGATCGGCGAGGGCGCCGCACACCCGATTTCGGCACCCAATTCCTGGGCGCGCCGCTATTCCCAGCCGGCCTTCTTGTGACAGCCGAGATGCGCGGGCGGGAACATGTGCTCCATGTCGGACTGCGTCACCTTTTCGTTGTCCTCGAAATATTCGTGCATGCAGGTGCAATAGACGCGCGTAGCCTTTGCGTCATGCTCGCTTACAAGCTGCGCCATGCAGCGCGCGATCCAGGCATGGTCGGCTTCGCGCGTGGCGCCGACGCCCGGCGCAGTCTGGAGCACGAACGCAAACATGGTGAGGAAAACGAGAAAGCCTTGCATGCCGTAGTCTAAGCGACGGGCGCAACTGCGGATAGCTCGGGCACATTTTCCGACGCCAAGTTGGTTCCGTGATATAAGGCGCCATGGCCCGACGCCCGACATTCGATTCGCGCTCCGAAGCCGAAAAGGCCTTCAAGGCGGCGACCACCAAGCCGGTCCAGCAGCCGGCCGCCGCAGCGCCGTCGCTGCCCGGCGTGAAGGAAATGGTGTCGCTGCGTCTCGACCGCGACGTGCTGGATTTTTTCCAGGTAGACGGCCCCGGCTGGCAGGACCGCATCAACGCGGCGCTGCGCAAGGCGGCGGGGAAGTAGCGCGCTATGCCGGCTTCGACAGCATGCGCACGACGATCCGCGCCATGGTGAGCGGGTGCATCAACACGGCGTTGGTGCGGCCCAGCCAGCTTTGCGGCTCGTGGAAAACGCCGAGCTGGCGCAGGATGGTAGCGCGGTCATAGTAGATCTTCTCGCCCGCCAGCCGATCGTCGTCGTCGAACGTATAGATGCCGCAAAGCGCGAACTCAACGGCCCGGCCGCTCGGCGGCAGACCGCGCCACGCGCCCAGATGCCGCCCGCGGATGACGACTTCCATAACGACCGTTGCTTCGCTGACGTGGCGCCGCTGCACGTCGATCTGCAGGTCCGGCATGGCCCGCAATAAATCGCTATAGAACGCGCGCACGCCGTCACGGCCGATGAAGTGGTCGTCCCACGGTTCGTCGTCATAACGCGCCGCCGCGCCGAATGTCGTCATGATGCCATCAAGGTCGTGCCGGTTCTCCAGCCTGATGTGCTCGTCGACGAGCTTGAGACGCGCCGCCATCCGGCGCTCGGTATCCGACGGTGTCATGGCGATGCCGCCTCTTCGTTTTGTTTCCGATCGTGTTTGACACAGACCTAGCATAGGCGGCTTTCCGCCGTTGTCATGGCCGGGCATGTCCCGGCCATCCCAAGTCAATCGGTACAGGGCGCCCCTCATCGGGATGCCCGGCACAAGTTTACAGCCGGGCCAGCCAAAGGCTGGACCCGGTTGGCCGGGCATGATGGAGGCAAAGATCGCTCCGACTTCCTGTAAGCTTCTCGTAAGTTGATTCTCATCATGGATGCGCGGGTCAAGCCCGCGCATGACAACTGGAGGATATCATGCGTTTCACAGCCGGGTTCCGTGCCGCGTTGATCGCGCTTTTCGCCGTAGCTTGTGTTGCCGTAGCGGCCCCCGCGCGCGCCGATGGCGGCAGCATCCGCTTCACCGTCATCAAGGCCGGCATCATCATCGGCGGCTCGGCCGGCAGCGGCTCGTTCAACTTCCACGGCCGCACCTACCGGCTCTCGATCGGCGGCATCAGTTACGGCTTTACGTTCGGCGCTTCGGAGACGCGCTTCCACGGCTCGGTGAGCAATATCCGGCGCGCGTCGGATGTCGCCGGCGTCTATGCGGCCGGCAATGTCGGCGCCGCGGTTGGGCGGGGCGCACAGGCGATCGTGCTCACCAACCAGCACGGCGCGGTGTTGACGCTCACCGGCAATTCGGTCGGCGCCATTGTCAGCGCCGACCTCAACGGCCTGGCGATTACCTTGCACTAGCGGGTCCCGCGCCTTAGGGCGCTGCGCTCACATTCAAGATCTCGATCAACTTGCGGTCGCGCCAGCGCTGCAGGTCGGCGATGCTGCGGGAGCCGGCTTCCGCGGTGACGCCTTCGATGATCGCCTTCTGCACCGGCGGAGTCAGCCGCGTCTGCCCGAGGTCGTCCATCCAGCTTTGGATCGGGCCGGCGAGATGCTCCATGAAATGCGTCATGCCGCCTTCGCCGCCGGCGAGGTGGAAAGTCAAATGCGGCCCCATCAGCGCCCAGCGCAATCCCGGGCCGTAGGCGATGGCGGCATCGGCGTCGGCGACCGAGACGACGCCCTCGGCGACGAGATGCACCGCTTCGCGCCATAGCGCCACCTGCAGGCGATTGGCGACGTGGCCCTTCACTTCCTTCTTGATGTGGATCGGGTGCTTGCCGATGTCGCGATAGAAATCCATCGCCGCCGCGATCGCCTGCGGCGACGTCTTGCCGCCGCCGACCACCTCGACCAAGGGAATGAGATGCGGCGGATTGAACGGATGGCCGATGACGCAGCGTTCCGGGTGCTTGCATTTGGCGGTGATGCGGCTGATCAGCAGACCTGACGAACTCGAAGCGATTACCGTCGGCGGCGGCAGCGCCGCGTCGAGCGCGGCGAACAGTTCGACCTTGAGGTCCTCACGCTCGGGCCCGCTTTCCTGCACGAATTCGGCGCCTTGCACGGCGTCGGCGGGCTCGGCGAAAAACTCCAGGCGCTGAGGATCGGCGCTGGCTTGCACCACCTTGAGCTTTTCCAGGGTCGGCCAGGCGGTCTCGACAAAGCGGCGGGTAAAGGCTTCGCCGGCGGGCGCGGGATCGTAAGCGGCCACGCTAAAGCCGCGGGCGAGGAAATAGGCCGCCCAGCTGGCGCCGATGGTGCCGGCGCCGATGATGCTCACGCGTCGTGTCATGGCTGAACTCGTTTTGTCATTGGAAACCCGGATGGGGAGGGGATGAACGGATAAGGAGTCAAAGCGTGCGGTAGCCTCCGTCGGCCATCAGGATGGTGCCGGTGACGTAGGCCGAGAGGTCCGAGGCGAGGAAGATCGCCGGGCCGGCGATGTCGCCGGGCGTGCCGGCGCGGCCGAGCGGGGTGTGGTCGAGGAACATCTGCACCAGTTCGGGGCGCTCGCGGCGCACTTTCTCGTTCAGCGGCGTCTCGATGAAGCCGGGGCCGATGGCGTTGACGCGCACGCCGTCCTTGCCGAGCTCGGCGGCGAGCGCCTTGGTGAAGCCGAGCACGCCGTGCTTGGAGACGGTGTAGGCGGCCGATGACGGCGTGCGCAGATGCACGAAAGACTGGATCGAGCCGATATTGACGATGCGGCCTTTGTTGGCGCGCAACGCGGGCAGGAAGGCCTGCGTCACGTTGAACACGCCGTTCAAGTTGACGTTGAGAATGTTCTGCCAGTCTTGGGCGACGGTGTCGGCGTCGGCGGTGAAGGCATTGCGCCGTGTGATGCCGGCATTGTTGACCAGGATGGAGACGGAACCGACTTTTTCGGCGACCTGTTTTGCGGCCGCGATGCAATCTTCACGCTTTGTGACGTCGAGGGTGAAGGCTTGCGCCTTGCCGCCGGCAGCTTTGATCTCCTCGGCCGTTTTGTTGGCCGCCGCGCCATTGATGTCGAGCACGGCGATCGTTGCGCCCTCACGGGCATAGCCGAGCGCGATGCCGCGGCCGATGCCGGAGCCGGCGCCGGTGACGGCGGCGATGTGGTTGGAAAGAAGCCCGGGCATAAGTTTCTCCTTTTCCTTTGCGGCTTAGCCAACGCTCCGCCGCCCCTGTTCTTTGCGGCGCGGGGACGCCGTCGTCGTTCATTCTCCCTCACTATGCCGAGGGAGTGGAGCGCCGCGAAGCGCGTCCGTATCCTATCGTGCCGCGCTCCTTGCGGGAGCGCGGGCGCCTCTCGGCGCTCCACAGCGGCTTTTCTGTCCCCGGCGCCGGAGCCTCCGGGTGCGGACCTCGGGGTGGCTTTAGGCCGCCTCGCCCGGAGGGCTTCCGCCCTCCATCGTTCCGCTCCATCGTCCAGCCCTTGCGGGCAGACCCTCGTAGTGGGGCCGGCCGGCTGGTCGGGACCTCCCGGGAGCGGGGTTACGAGCCCCGCCCGCGGGCGCCGCATCTCCTCCCGCCATCATGACGTCTCATGAGAACGCCCTCGGATGGAGGAGACGCGTTGAATTCAATCCTATAGGAATAAATGTCAATGGGGATTTTTCGGCCTTCGCGCGCCCGGTAGGGGCACTCCCGTCCTCCCTCAGTTGTCGGCCAATGATAGTCGTCCCGGGCGAGCGCAGCGAGGCCCGGGACCCATACTCCGCAGCCTATCGATCGCTCTCGGCGTGTGGGTCCCCGCCTTCGCGGGGACGACCGGGTAGAGCGCTGTCAGGACGATAGCGACGGCGCAGCGACGCGACTATTATTGGCCGCAAAGGAGCAAGCCCCATGTGCCGCAACATCAAGACGCTGTTCAATTTCGACCCGCCGGCGACCGAGGAGGAAATCCAGGCCTCATCGCTGCAATTCGTGCGCAAGCTCTCGGGCTTCACCAAGCCGTCGCAGGCCAATGCCGAAGCCTTCGACCGCGCCGTCGCGGAGGTCTCGGCCGCGGCGCGCACATTGCTCGCCTCGCTGCACACGCATGCCCCCACGCGCGACCGCGACGTGGAGGCGGAGAAGGCGCGAGCGCGGGCCAGGGAGCGGTTTGCGTCCGTGTCATGAGCCGCTCACCGGGACGCAACGCCCGTTCGCTGTGTCTTGCGCTGGTCGCGCTGCTCGCTGTGGGCGGCGCTTGCCTTGCCGGCGACATCCGCGCCGGCGCCGCGATGCAGGTGAAGCCCTATTCGGTCTGGTTCCAGGACATCGACAAGTTCGAGCAGTGGCAGACGCTGAAGAAAAGCGGCGACGCCAAGGCCTTCGCCGCCTTCCAGGAAAAGACGCTGGCGCGCGCGACGCCCGGCAGTTCATCAACCCGCAGCCCGTCAAAATCCTCAAAGTCGAGTTGGAGAAGAACCGGGTCAGCGTGGAAATGACGGGAGCGGGCAGGCTGCAGGGGACCGAATGGCTGCTCGATGTCGAGGCGCTCATGCACTAGCGCGCTAAGCGATCGGCCGGGCGCGATTTGCTATTTGACCGGAATGACATCCTTGGCGCCGGCCGCGCCCATATAGACCGCCAGGATGCGCACCGGCTCGGCGCCGTTGTTGATGCCGAAATGCGCGACGTCCATGGCCTCCATGAACGATTGCCCCTGCTTGTAGGTGCGCGTGCCGTGCGTGCCGTAGTTCACAGTCAATTCGCCGGCGAGGATGTAGGCGAACAGCGGCACGCCATGTTTGTGCAGGATGGTGCGGCCGCCCGGCGCCAGCGTGACGATGGCGGCGGTGACATGCGCCGCGCCGGTCGGATAGTGGATCGCCTCACCGACGATAGTCTTGCCGGTCGAGAGCAGCGGCACAGCCGGATAGTTGGGCGCGGCGTCGAACGCGCCGGCCGGGCGGACGATCGCGCAAGCGGCGAGCACGGCCAGCGCTATGAAAAGCGGTCGGTGAAGCATGGGCCCGGTTCCTTTACGCGTGTGGTGCCTTAACGTCGTCGCGATCATGCGATTATATCTTACATTGTTCGTTCTGGCGGCCATGGGCCCGGCTTGCACTGCCGGCGAGATGCGCACCGGCACCCTGCAGGTAAAGCCCATTCCGGTGTGTTGAGGGCGCGCCATTCCGCGCCTACCATCGGCGCCAGGCGGCGAACCAACACGGGAGGCGTGCGATGCAGCGGCTGACTTCGGCGATGCGCGGGCTGATCCTCGGCGCGGCACTTGTTCTTGCCGGCGCGTTGCCGGCGGGCGCGCAGACGGCGCTTGAGGGCAACTGGGTCGCGACCAAGGCGGAGACCAACGGCGCGGCGTCGCCCGCGGTCGTCGGACACCGGCTCTCGGTTTCCGGAAACCGTTTCGAGATCAAGTCCAAGGCCGGCAAGACCGTCTACGCGGGCACGGTGCGGACCGATGCGAAGGCGACGCCGGCGGCGATCGACTTCGCGCACACATTGGGCGCGCTCAACGGCAAGACGTGGAAAGGCATCTACAGGCTCGATGGCGACACGCTGACCGTCTGCGACAACGCGGCCGACCTGGCGAAAGACCGGCCCACGGCGTTCGCAAGCAAAAGCGGGTCGGGCTATGTGCTCCTTACGTTCGCGCGGTCAAATTAGCGGCGAGGGAGCGTCTGACCGTATCGCCGCATCATGGCGGCGCTGGTCGACAAGACCCGGCCCTCCGTTTGCCTCAGCCGCCGAGCATGGTATGGAGTTCATTCGGTTGCGGGTTGGGGTTGTATGAGTAACCGCGTAACGAATGATCGCGTGATCATTGCCGGCGGCGGCATTGGCGGGCTGGCGGCGGCGCTCACGCTGCACCAGATCGGCGTGCCTTGCGTCGTCTTCGAAGCGGTGCGCGACATGCGCCCGCTCGGCGTCGGCATCAATCTGCAGCCCAATGCCGTGCGCGAGCTCTACGATCTCGGCTTCACCGAGGCCGAACTCGACCGCGTCGGCCTGCCCGCCAAGGAATGGGCGCTGGTCGGCCTGAACGGCAATGACATCTATTGCGAACCGCGTGGGCGGCTCGCCGGCTACAACTGGCCGCAATACGCCGTGCATCGCGGCCTGTTCCACATGCTGCTGCACGACAAGGTGGTGGAGCGGATCGGGCCCGGTGCCGTAAATCTCGCCAGCCGCGTCTCGGGCTACCGCAAGGACGCCGACGGCAGCGTCACCGCGCGTGTCGAGCACCCCGACGGCGCGACATCGGAAGCGCACGGCGCCCTGCTGATCGGCGCCGACGGTATTCACTCAGCGATCCGAGCGCAGATGCACCCCGACCAGCCGCCAATCCACTGGGGCGGCGCGGTGATGTGGCGCGGCACGACCTGGGGCAAGCCGATCCGCTCCGGTGCCTCGTTCGTCGGGCTCGGCACGCACCGTCAGCGCATGGTGTTTTATCCGATCTCGCATCCCGATCCGAAGACGGGCCTCTCGATCATCAACTGGATCGCCGAGGTCACCATGGACAATTCGGAAGGCTGGAAGCAGAGCGGCTGGTTCCGGCAGGTGCCGACCGCCGACTTCGAGCACCATTTCGACGACTGGATCTGGGACTGGCTCGACGTGCCGGCGCTTATCCGCGGCGCCGACATTGTCTTCGAGAATCCGATGATCGACCGCGATCCGGTGCCGACTTGGCGTGATGGGCCGGTGCTGCTGCTCGGCGACGCCGCGCATGCGATGTATCCGACCGGCTCCAACGGCGGCAGCCAGGCGATCGTCGATGCGCGCATTCTCGGCGCTGCGATGATCGCACACGGCGCGACGCAAGAGGCGCTCGCCACCTATGACGAGAAGCTGTGCGGTCCGATCTCGCAGCTTATTTTGCGCAACCGCGGCGCCGGCCCGTTCGGGCTGTTGAACCTCGTTGACGCGCGCTGCGGCGGCACCTTCGACAATATCGACGAGGTGATCCCGCTGCAGGAGCGCACCGAATTCATGGCCGGCTATAAGGCCGCCGCGGGCTTCGCCATCGAGAGCCTCAACAAGGCGCCGCGGACGATTGCCGAAGGCGCGCGGGTGCGGTCGGCGTTGGCTGTTTGAGGGCTCCGTGTTCGCGGAACCCGGCTGACAAATTACAGCGCCTTATTACTCTCTTTCACCTTCTCGGCATCAACGTAAACTTGCTCGCCGAGCGCCCGGAATTTCTCGCTCATCTTTTCCATGCCTTCTTGCGCCGTGGTGACGCCGCTCAGGCTCGGGTCATTCAACCCCGCCGCATAATCCCGCACATCCTGCGTGATCTTCATCGAGCAGAACTTCGGGCCGCACATGGAGCAGAAATGCGCCACCTTGTGCGCCTCCTTGGGCAGCGTCTCGTCGTGATATTCGCGCGCGGTGTCGGGATCGAGCCCGAGGTTGAACTGGTCCTCCCAGCGGAAGTCGAAGCGCGCGCGGCTTAGAGCATCATCGCGCAGTTGCGCGGCCGGGTGGCCCTTGGCGAGGTCGGCGGCGTGGGCCGCGATCTTGTAGGTGATGACGCCGGTCTTGACGTCGTCGCGGTCGGGCAGGCCGAGGTGCTCCTTCGGCGTCACGTAGCAGAGCATGGCGCAGCCGAACCAGCCGATCATGGCGGCGCCGATGCCGCTGGTGATGTGGTCGTAGCCCGGCGCGATGTCGGTGGTGAGCGGGCCGAGCGTATAGAACGGCGCCTCGCCGCATTCCTTGAGCTGCTTGTCCATGTTGATCTTGATCTTGTGCATCGGCACGTGGCCGGGGCCTTCGATCATGACCTGGCAGCCCTTTTTCCAGGCGATCTGCGTCAGCTCGCCGAGCGTCTCCAGTTCGGCGAATTGCGCGCGGTCGTTGGCGTCGGCCTGCGAGCCGGGCCGCAATCCGTCGCCGAGCGAGAACGAGACGTCATACTTGCGCATGATGTCGCAGATTTCCTCGAAGCGCTCGTAGAGGAAGCTCTCCTTGTGGCGCGACAGGCACCACTTGGCCATGATCGAGCCGCCGCGCGAGACGATGCCGGTGACGCGGTTGGCCGTGAGCGGCACGTAGGCGAGCCGCACGCCGGCGTGGATGGTGAAATAGTCGACGCCCTGTTCGCACTGCTCGATCAGCGTGTCCTTGTAGCATTCCCAGTCGAGCTTGACGGGATCGCCGTCAACCTTCTCCAGCGCCTGGTAGATCGGAACGGTGCCGATCGGCACCGGCGAATTGCGCAGGATCCATTCGCGCGTGTTGTGAATGTTGCGCCCGGTGGAGAGGTCCATCACCGTGTCGGCGCCCCAGCGGATCGCCCACACCATTTTCTCGACTTCTTCTTCGACGGATGAAGTGACCGCCGAGTTGCCGATGTTGGCGTTGATCTTCACCAGGAAATTGCGGCCGATGATCATCGGCTCCAGTTCGGCGTGGTTGATATTGGAGGGGATGATGGCGCGGCCGCGCGCGATTTCGTCGCGCACGAATTCCGGCGTGATGAAGGCGGGCAGCGCGCCGCCGAACTGTTCGCCATCGGCGAGCGCGGCCTCGGCGCGGTCGAGCATCTTTTTGCGGCCTAGGTTCTCGCGTTCCGCGACGTAGATCATTTCCTTGGTGATGACGCCGGCGCGGGCCCATTCGTATTGGGTGATGGGGTGAGGCTGGCTCAGGCCCGCTCCCTCTCCCCGTTGGGGAGAGGGTTGGGGTGAGGGGGTTCCTGACTTGATAGTTTGTAACCCCTCACCCGGACCGCTTCGCGGTCCGACCTCTCCCAATGGGAGAGGTGAAGAAGCCCGCCACGGCTTCGGCGTGTTGGGGAAATTACGCGCCAGGTGCTTGCCGGTGACATTGCCGTTATCGACGGGCTTGATCGGCCGGCCGTCATATTCCTCGACGCCGCCGCGCTCCTTCACCCAGTCGATGCGCGCGCGCTTCAGGCCCTTCTCGACGTTGATCGCCACATCCGGATCGGTGTAGGGCCCGGTGGTGTCGTAGACTGGCAGCGGCGGTTCGCCGGAACTCGCGTCCAACAAAATCTCGCGGATCGGCACGCGCAAGCTCGGCGCGGCGTCCGGCGCGGAATAGACCTTGCGCGAAGCGGGAAGCGAACCCGTCGTGACTTTCGGGGTGACCAGATCGGCTGAGGTGACGGGCTTGTTCATGGCGATCTCCTGAATAATGCGGAGACCCGGATTCCATGCGGCTTTGGACAGGGAAGATTTGGCGAAAAGTCCCTGTCCCTTCGCCGGCATGACCCGGATCAGGTTCAAAGGGTTTTTCTCAGCCCAACAGGGCACCCCTCGGAACAGGGGCTAATCTATGCCCGGCGCGGCGCGTGTCAATGACGGCCGGTGGGCTCATTCCCACAATGTTTGCGGTAACTTTGTGGTACAGCCGCCTGCCGGGCCATGAGATAGTCCGGCCAACATTAGAAAGAAGCGGGGAGGGACTGATGAGCTTGCGTCAATTCGCGGGGGCCGTGGCGTCGGCCGCATTGCTGGCATGCGTCTCATATCAAGCGCATGCGGCGGGCGCTCTGTCTGTCAGCCAGTACAAGCGGGTGACCGCGACGCTGCCATGGGCGGTGGCGACCGAAAAAGGTTTCTTCGCCGAAGAAGGCATCAAGCTCGATCAGATTATCGCCGGCGCCGGCGGCGGCACCACGCTGCGCAACATGCTGGCGAGCGATCTGCAATATGGCGAAGTTGCCACCTCGGCGGCGCTGGCGGCGATTCGTTCCGGCGTCGATATCGTGATCGTCAACACGGCCAGCGACCACATCGGCGAAATCGCGCTGGTCGCCAGCCCGAAGAGCGACGTCCGTAAGGCGCAGGACCTTGCGGGCAAGAAAGCCGGCTTCACCAACCCGAAATCGACCAGTGAAATGCTGTTGCGTCTGGCGCTCAAGGAATCCGGCATGGCCGGCAAGGTGGAGCCGATTGCGACCGGCGGCTTCGGTGGCGGCCTGACAATGCTCGACGTCGGCGGCATCGCCGCAGCGCCGCTGATCGATCCGATCTTGACGCTCAAGCCCGACAAGTATCGCGTCATTTTCCATTTCGCCGATTTCATTCCGCGCATGACCTGGCTGGTCGGCGTGACCACGCGCAAATTCGCGCAGGAGCATCCGGACACGGTGCGCAAGCTGATCAAGATTCACCGGCGCGGGGTGGATTACATCTATGCCCATCGCGACGACGCGGTGAAAATCTACGCCAAATACTGGCAGCAAAAGCCCGAGGACGTTGCCACCTACTTCCCGAAATACTTCGGCTACAAAGGCGAATGGTCGCCCGGCGGCTTCGATAAGGACGCGCTGAAGAAGATGTCCGACGGGCTTGAGCTGATCGGCGAATCCAAAGGGCCTGTCGACTGGAACAAGGTCATCGACCAGCAATTCCTGCCCGAGGACCTGCGCAAGCCGCTCTAGCGCAACGACGAGCGCGGTGTGAAGACCAGCCAAGACCGAATTCTGACGACGCATGTCGGCAGCCTGCCGCGCAGCGACGCGGTCGTCGCGCTGCTCGAGCAGCGCGAGAGCGGCGGCGCACGGGACGAGGCTGCTTTCGATCGTGCGATGCAGCAGGCGGTCGCCGACGTCGTGAAAAGGCAGGTCGATATCGGCATCGACGTAGTCAGCGACGGCGAGAACAGCAAGATCAGCTACGCGACCTACGTGAAGGACCGGCTCAGCGGCTTTGCCGAGGAGGGTGCCACCGAGTCCGCCAAGCCGCACTTGGATTTGCAGCCGTTCCCCGATCTGCGCGCAAAGATGGCCGTGCTGAACGGCAAGCGGCGCTTCAAGCGCGTGGCATGCGTCGGGCCAGTGGCCGTGCGCGATCGCCGGTCTCTGCAGCGCGATCTGGAAAATATGCGGCGGGCACAGGCGGCCGCCACTCCGGTCGATGCTTTCCTCAACGCCGCTTCGCCCGGCGTGGTCGCCAGCTTTCTGCCGAACCAATATTATCCTTCGCACAATGTCTATGTCGAAGCCGTCGCCGAAGCGATGCGCGAGGAATATGAAGCGATCGTTGCGGCCGACTTCGTCCTGCAGGTCGATTGTCCCGATCTCGCGATGTCGCGGCACGCGTCGTTCCAGGATCTCTCCGAACCCGAATTCCTCAAGCGCGCGCAGTTTCACGTCGAGGCGCTCAATCACGCGCTGGCGAACGTCCCCGCCGACAAAGTGCGGGTGCATGTGTGCTGGGGCAATTATGAGGGCCCGCATACCCACGACATCGCGCTCGCGAAAATTCTCGAGATCGTACTCGGAATAAAGGCACATGCGTTGTCGCTGGAGGCAGCTAATCCGCGCCACGAACATGAGTGGATCGTCTGGCAGGAAAGCAAGCTTCCGACGGATAAAATTCTATTGCCCGGCGTCATCGACACGTCGACAAACTACGTCGAGCATCCGGATCTGGTGGCGCAGAGAATTGTTCGATTTGCCGACGTGGTCGGACGCGAACGCGTCATTGCCAGCACCGACTGTGGCTTTGGCACTTCCGCGGGTTACGGCAAGATCGACCCGGAGGTTGCCTACCTGAAGCTTGCGTCGCTGGTCGCGGGCGCGGCGCGGGCCAGTCAACGCCTGTGGCGCTAAGCCCAAAGCCGCTGGCTTGCCAGGCGCGCGCCGTCGACCAGAGACCGCAGCTTGGCCCAGGCGACCTCGGGGTGCACTTCATCGCCGGCGCCCGACGTACCGAAACCGCAATCCGTCCCGGCAATGACGCGTTCGCGTCCGACCACGTCGGCAAAACGCACGATGCGCTGTGCCACCAGCTCGGGGTGCTCAATGAGATGAATGCAGTGCGACACGACGCCGGGAACCAGAATTTTTCCGTCCGGCAATTTGACCTCTTGCCATAGCTGCCATTCGTGCTCGTGGCGTGGGTTGGCCGCTTCGATCAGGTAGGCGGCGGCGCGGATTTGCAACATGAGATCGACGAAATATTTCAACTCGAAGTCGTGCACGCGCGGCGCGATGTTGACGCTGTAGCAGGTGTGGAAGCGCACCCGATCTTCCGGGATGCCGCGTAGCGCATGGTTCACTGCCTCGACGCGCAATGCGATGAACTTGCGGCAGTCCTCGATCGAGGCATCGACCGAACGATTATAATGCGTGGCCATGCGAGGATCGTCGATTTGCAATAGCAAGCCTGCGTCGACGATCGCCTTGTATTCGACGCGCATCGCGTCGGCCAGTGCCGCGAGATATTCTTCGTCCGTGGGGTAGTATCGATTTTCGTAGTAAAGCTCGAGGTTGGACGGGGAGATTGCCGTCATAAAGGCTTCTTCGACTTTTACGGTTTGCAGAGCCCCTTTGAGATTGTCGATGTCTGCCTGCAGCTCATCGTGCCCGATATATTTGATCGGGCCGGTGCAGACCTGGGCGCGCGGACGGACTTTGCGTTTCGCCACGAGGGCGGGAGAACGCGCCGCCAACATCACCGTCATGTCTTCGTAGGTCTTCGGGAAGGCGAGCGAATCTCGCGTTGCCCCGCGAAAACGAGGAGGGCTGTCGATTTCTTCAAGCCCGCTCAGGCGCGCGCGGGCATAGGCCATCCAATTGACTTTGCTGTGCTCGCCATCGTCGACAATATCGAGGCCGGTGTCGACCTGCCGGTGAACGACCTCGGAAATTGCGCGACGAACCCGGCTTGAGAATGCGGTTTGGTCGCGGGCTTCGCCCAGTTCTTTGTCA
This sequence comes from uncultured Alphaproteobacteria bacterium, assembly GCA_963810255.1. Lineage (GTDB taxonomy): Bacteria > Pseudomonadota > Alphaproteobacteria > Rhizobiales > Xanthobacteraceae > Pseudolabrys. The sequence goes on from CAWEMT010000005.1 coordinate 133,495, forward strand.
TTGAGCAGGGCCACCAGATCGGCGGGCCGCGGCAGGCTGCCGGTGTGGGTCGTCAGGATTCGATTGCGGCTGCTTTTCATCGGCGCCCTCTCTCATAAAAGAGACGCCGGGGCAACAAGGCGCGTGACTTTCGACACAGCGCCTAGTCAAAATTTCAGTGAATATGTGCACGCGTTGCCGCCGGCCATCCGGGCCGTCCGGCGGCCCGATTTTACGCCTCTGCCTTGCCGAAACCGCAATAGCGCTGCACCGCCTTGAAAAGCTCCTGGGTGTCGAACGATTTGCGGAAAATCTGATGCGCTCCGGGATGGCCGCAAATGTCACGCTTCAGCAACTGTTGCTCCACGTCGCTGATCGGACGGCCGCTGATTACGAACACCGGGATATCCTCGGTTCCCGGCGTGGCGCGCAGGCGGCAGAGCAAATGGTGGGCGTCGCCGTCCGGCATGTAATTGTCGGTGATGATAACGCTCGGCTTTTCCCTGACGGCGACACGGTAGGCCTGCGTCGCGTCGGCCGCATAGACGGTGTCGACGCCGTATTTGTCCAGGCGCGGCGCCAGGAACTTCTCGACGTCCGGGTCGTCGTCGACCACCAGCACGCGCGGACGCTGCGGTACCTCGGCGTCCATCGCCTCCATCTCCGCAAGCCTGCTCACCATCTCAGGATAGATCTCGATCAGCGCAGCCTCCACATTTTTCCAGAAGTCGGGTCCCTTACGGCCGAAAAACATGCCTAGGCTTTCGCAGCGTTCGGCCGTCTCGGTGTCGGTCGTGCCCGTCACCATGACCACATCGACCGACTTGCGGCCCGGATCTAAAAGGCGCGTGCACACCGAGAGCCCATCCAGTTCGGGCATGTTGACGTCGACGATCATGACGTCGGGATGGTCGCGGCGTGCCTTGACCAGCAATTGAACGCCGTTGAGCGCGGTCTCGACCTTGAAGCCCATCTTGACGCAGCGGTCGGCGAGCAATCGCACGATGGCGGGATCGTCGTCCGCGATAAGCACTTTGGGCGGTTGGTCGCGCGCTTCGAATATGTCCTTCATGCCGATCTCTCCATGGGCTCCCTTGGCGTCACCGACGCGTGTCCGATACTTTCGAGCAGCGCATCGAGATTGTCCTTCACCACGTCCGGCGCGCTGAGGCCGGCGCGTTGCGCGATGATGGCGTCTTCGAGCGCCGAAGCCTTGGCGCTCACGGCGCGGTAGTTGAAGACTCCGGCCGCGCCCGCGAGCTTATGGGCGAAGGTCTGCAGTTGCTCGGGCAGTTCCGGCGCGGTCGACCTGTTGCGCCAGCCGTCGCGGAACGTGGCCAACGCCGCCGCATCGTTGCGCAGGCGGTCGGCAAAATCGAAGCCGGCGGCGGCGAGCTTGATGGTCTGCAGATGGCGGCGCACGGTATCGGCCAGCGTCGCGGGATCGAACGGCTTGGCAATCACGGCGGCGGCGCCGAGCGCCTTCATCTCCTCGATTTCGTCCGCCTTGCCAAGCGCGGTGGTGAAGATCAGCGGGAACTTGGCGGTCGCCGGGTTTGCGCGCAACTGGCGCAGGAATGCCAGTCCGTCCATCTCCGGCATGATGACGTCGCTCAAGATCAGTTCAGGCGCCCAATCGGTCACGACCGCAAGCGCTTCCTGCGCGCTCGCGCAGCTCATCAGCATGAAGGCCGGATCGAGGCCGAGCGCGATCTCGACGACCTCGCGCATCAGCGGTTCGTCATCGACGTGAAGAAGGCGGTAAGATTTCACTTCGGCATCCTTGTCGTCGCGGCCGAATTTCGCGCGAAGTTTTGCACTTCAACTCTTAATTTTTTCATCGCGGCGGTACCGCGTGCAACTGCCGGCGGCGTATCATGGTGTGGTGCGCACACGCGATGCCGTACCATGATAGGTTGCCGCGCGCGTGCGCGTGGTGAAATCGTGTGACGTGGATGAACGGAAATTTACAGCGCCGCGAAAATTTTACCTTCCACCGCAATGGCGCGCGGGTGAAATACCGCAATTGGTAAACAGGTATTGCCGGCCCGCGGACCCGCGCTGGCGCTCAGCGCGGCGATCCCATGCGGTATGGCTTGAGTGCGGCGTAGACGGTATCATTGACCGGCGTCGGCACCTTGAGTTCCTTGCCGAGCCGCGACACGTGTCCGGCCAGCCAGTCGAGTTCCAGCCGGTTGCCGCGGTCGAGGTCGTTGGCCATCGACGCCTTCATGCCGTCCGGCACGTTCTTGTCGGCAAAGGCCATGCGCTCGTTGACGAAGCCCTCCTCGAGCGCGACGCCTTTGGCGCGGCCGACGGCGAGCGTCTCCGCCATGATGGCGCGGAACAGCGCCCGCATGTCCACATCGGCCAGGATCGGTCCCATCGACTGCCGGGTGAGCGCGGTGGCGCCGGAGGTCGCCGAAAGGAAGATGAATTTGTGCCAGCGGTCGCGCTCGATGTTGTCGGACAGCGTGATGGGGATGCCGGCGGCCTTCGCTGCCGCGACGAAAGCCTGCAGCGGGGCATCGGGCCGGCCATCGATGGTGCCGCAGATGATCGACTGGAATTGGCTCGCCTGCTTGATGACGCCGGGACGCTCGATCACGGTGACGACGTAGGTGACGCCGGCAATGGCGCGCGCAGCGCCGACGATGGGCGCGACGCGCTCGTAGCTGTCGACGCCGTTCTGCAAGGTGACGACGCGCGTGTCGGGGCCGAGCAACGGGCGCGCGGCTTCGGCGCCCTTTTCGGTGTCCCATAATTTGACCGCGAACAGTACGACATCGACCGGGCCGACGTCGGCCGGTTTGTCGGTCGCGTTCACATTCTTCAAATGCAGGTCGCCGTTGACGCTGTTGACGATGAGGCCGTCTTTGCGGATCGCCGCGAGATGAGCGCCGCGCGCGATGAAGGAAACATCGTGGCCCGCCGCCGCCAGGCGCGCGCCGAAATAGCCGCCGACCGCCCCCGCAGCCATCACCGCAATTCGCATTGCCTGCTCCATCAAAAAGGGGGCAAGGTATAACCCTGAAATCGGCCGCCGACCAACCGCCTTTGTCAAAATTTGACGCAGGGCGCCGGTTTGCGGCTCAAGAGGTGGCCGGTAAACGTGTCGACCGTTTCATCGACACAGGTGTTGTTCGATAATTTGACACGCTTGGTCAAAACGGCTCCCACCATTTTGATATCCACGATCTGTACGGGTGGAGGGCCGGCCGGCGTTCCGGCGCCTTGCGCGAAGGCGGAACTCGAAAAGATCGAAGTGCGTTGAAACAAGTCTCTCGTAAAAATCCAATCGGACTTTTGCAGATCCTGGTTCAGCAGCGACGTCAGCGTGATGGGAATATCTCTGGTTAAAGATTACAGCGTTTCCCGCGCTAGTTAAAGGAGGATGGCGGGCTGGAGATTTCGCTAGCCGCCAAAACGGACAACGAGCCGCCCGAAAAAAAGCCCGGCGCGAAACGCCGGGCAAGGGTGCGGGGATTTCCGACGAAATTCAGTAGAGGCCGGCGGGGCGGCTGACGTTCCAACTGGTGCGCGCGGGGCGCGCCGGGGCTTGCTCGGTGTGCTGCGCGCGGGAGGCTTCGATTGCCGCTTGCGCCTTGGCCTTCCAGTTTTGCACCGGGGCATTGGCTTGGTGGGTGGTGGCGCCGTTCTGCGGCAGCACGATCACCTTGGCGCCGATCTTCACGCGATTGTAGAGATCGATGGCGTTGGCGTTGGTCAGGCGGATGCAGCCGCTCGAGACATGCTTGCCGATGGTGGCCGGGTCGTTGGTGCCGTGGATGCGATATTCGGAATTGCCCAGATACATGGCGCGGGCGCCGAGCGGATTGCCGGGGCCGCCGACCATCACCCGCGGCAGATAGGGCTGGCGCTTGATCATCTCCGGCGGCGGATACCAATCCGGCCACTCGGCTTTGCGCGCGACCTTCTGGATACCCGACCAGGTGAAGCCCTTACGGCCGACGCCGATGCCATAGCGGATCGCTTTGCCGCCGCCGAGCACGAAGTAGAGGAAGGTGTGCGGCGTATCGACGATGACGGTGCCGGGCGCTTCGTGGCCGGCGTAATTGACGATCTGCCGTTTCAGGCGCGGCGCCAGTTCGGCGGCCTCATCGTTTGGTGCCGGCTGCGCCGGTTCGACCGCCTGCGGGGCGACCGGTTCAATCGACTGCGGTGCGAGCTGCATCGGCGGCGGCAGCAGGAAGAAAGGGAAGGGGGCCTGGGCGCTGGCGCTGCCGCTCGTCAACACGGCGGCGGCGGCGAGCGCGGTGGCCGCGGCATAAGAACGGATGTGAGAGATGTGAAACATGGATGTCCTCGCGTTTGCCCTGCCCTTGCGCTGTCCTTGTCCGTAGGACTGGAAAATCGCCGAAAGGGTTCAATGGTTCCTCCGCAAAAAGCGGACAATCGTCTGGAACCACGCGGCTTCCAGCGCGTTATTTCGGCCCGCTCGGCCAATGACCGAGTTCGCTTTGCGGGTGCAGCGGCTGGGTGGGTTGATTCAGGCGCGCGCACAAAAAAATCGCCCGGCGCGGTGGCAGGGCGAAGTTGTGGAGGTTCTCGGAAGAAAAGTCTGGCGGCCGCAAGGCCGCGGGGCTTAGCCGCGGTGGCTGACGTTTTGCGCGACGCGCGCGGGTGCGTTCTGCGGCAGCACAATGACCTTGGCGCCGACCTTCACGCGTTCATAGAGATCGGCGACGTCTTCGTTGGTGAGGCGGATGCAGCCGCTCGACACGTGATGGCCGATGGTGGCCGGATTGTTGGTGCCGTGGATGCGGTAGACGGTGCCGCCGAGATACATGGCGCGCGCGCCCAGCGGGTTGCCGGGGCCGCCGGCCATGAAGCGCGGCAAATAAGGTTGGCGCGCAATCATCTCTTGCGGCGGATACCAGTCCGGCCACTCGGCCTTTTTCACGACGGTTTTGATGCCCGACCAAGTGAAGCCCTCGCGGCCGACGCCGATGCCGTAGCGCAGCGCCTTGCCGTTGCCGAGGACGTAATAAAGGTAGGTGTTCGGGGTATCGATCACGACGGTGCCGGGCGCCTCGGCGGTGCGGTAGTCAACGACCTGGCGCTGGAAACGCGGATCCTGCGGCTCGGTGTCGGCCGGCTCGTCGGCCTGCGGCGCGACCTGGCTTTGCGCCGGCGGATTGAAGAAAGCGAACAGCGGTTGGGCCTTGGCGCTGCTGCACGACAGGACGGCGGCAGCGAGCAGGGCGGTGGCGAAACGGTAAGTGTTGGCTGACACGGTATCCCCCATATTCTTCGTCTCTTGGTCGAGGGACGGCTCGAAAAGGTTCAATCCGGCGGCGCGGGCGAAAAAAAATCGCTGCGTGGCCGGCTCGGCCAATGACCGAGCGCATTTTGACGAGGGCAGTGGCCTAGTTGCGGCTGGTGTGTTGGTGCCAGCCCACCACCGCCTCGGGCACCGCGTCGGTGGAGGCGAAATAGGGCTTGATGTCGATCAGCGGCGTGCCGTCCAGGCAGTCGAGCCCGACCACCGACAGCTTGGTGCCGTCGATGCCGATGAGCTTCACCACGCTCATGGCCACCGGGTTGGGGCGGGCCGGCGAGCGCAGCGCGAAAGTGCCGCGCTGCACGCCATAATGACCCGGCACCTGCAGCACCAGATTGCGCGGAGATTTGTCCATCCAATAGAGCAGCACCAGGTGGCTGCAGGTCTCGGCGTCTTTGAGGCCCGGGGCGTAACGCGCGTCGAGTTCGACGGCGCATACGGCGTCGGATTTACGGGCGTTTTTCGGGCATTCCTTGCGGGTCTTCCAGGGCGTGCGGATGCGGCCGATGAAATAGACGCCGGCATCGGCCGCCGCCGGTAGTTCGACCGCCTGCTCGCCGGGGCGAATGCCGAAGTCTTGGGTGGCCATGGTTGCCTCTTTTAACTGCGGTGCGCCTGCAGCATTTTCAGCGTCATGCCCGGGCTTGGCCCCGGGCATCCATGATGCATCGCCGACGCCGATAGCCTTACGCAAAGTTCGGCGTTGCCGAAAACCATCATGGATTGCCGGGTCAAGCCCGGCAATGACCGGTCATTGATCGAGCGGTCGGGACTTGCGTCAGGCTTCTTAAACGCATAAAGATATCTTTATATGGTGGGAACTCGCCCAAGTCGAGGCGTTTTGGTTGCATGAACGAGAGTGGCACCCTCGGTTTCGAAACGCTCAACGTCGCCCTCAAGGCGGCCGGCGAGGAGACGCGCCTGCGCGTGCTGGCACTGCTTGCCGAAGCCGAACTGACCGTGTCCGACCTGACCGACATCTTGCGCCAGTCGCAGCCGCGCATCTCGCGCCATCTGCGCTTGCTGGCCGAGGCGGGACTGGTCGAGCGCTTCCGTGAGGGCACCTGGGCCTTCTTTCGTCTCGCCGAGCATGGCGGCGGCGCCGAACTCGCGCGCGCGCTGATCGAGCGGCTCAATCCCGCCGACCCGATCATCGCCCGCGACCGCGACCGGCTCGCCTCGGTGCGCGCGGCGCGCGCTGCTGCGGCGCAAGCCTATTTCCGCGCTCATGCCGCGGAGTGGGACCGCATCCGCAAGCTGCACGTGACCGACGAGGCCGTGGAGGAGGCGATCCGCGCAGCGCTTGCCGACAAGCCGTTCCGCTCGCTGTTGGATCTCGGCACCGGCACCGGGCGCATGCTGGAACTGTTCGGCGGCGAAATCGAGCGCGGGCTCGGCCTCGATCTGTCGCTCGACATGCTGCTCATGGCGCGCGACCGGCTGGAGCGCGCAAGTCTAAAAAATTGCAGCGTGCGCCAGGGCGACATCTACGACTTGCCGCTCGCCAACAATTCCTTCGACGTCGTCATTATTCATCAGGTGCTGCACTTCCTCGACGACGGTGCGCGCGCGATCCGCGAGGCCGCTCGCGTGCTGCGCCCAGGTGGTCGCCTTCTGGTGGTCGACTTCGCGCCGCACCAGCAGGAATTCCTGCGCGAGCAATTCGCCCATCGCCGGCTCGGCTTTGCGGCGGATACGGTAACGCAATGGATGACGGCCTGCGGGCTTGAGCCGATGCTCCACAAATCGCTCAAGCCCGAGCCCGGCTCCGACGGCAAGATCGCGGTGTCGCTGTGGCTGGCGCGCGATGCGCGCGCGCTGATGGCACAGCCGGCGCGGCGCGAGGTGGCGTGATGAACGTGCGTCCCAGCCGTTTTGCGCGCGGCGATACCCGCCGCATCCAGGTGTCGTTTGAATTCTTTCCGCCGGCCAGCGAGGAGATGGACGAGGTCCTGTGGGAGTCGATCGAGCGCTTGGCGCCGCTTTCGCCGCTTTTCGTCTCGGTCACCTATGGCGCCGGCGGCTCGACCCGCGAGCGCACCCACTTAACCGTCAAGCGTATCTTGAGCGAAACGCCGCTGACGCCGGCGGCGCATCTGACTTGCGTGGCGGCGACGCGCGGCGAGATCGACGGCATTGTGCGCAATTACGCGCAGGCCGGCGTGCGCCACATCGTGGCGTTGCGCGGCGATTCCATCGGCGGGCCGGGCACGCGCTATGCGCCGCACCCCGGCGGTTACGAGAACGCCGCCGACTTGGTCGCCGGCATCAAGCGTGTCGGCAATTTCGAAATCTCGGTCTCGGCCTATCCGGAGAAGCATCCCGATAGTCCGACGGTGGAAGCCGACATCGACATGCTCAAGGCCAAGGTCGATGCCGGCGCCTCGCGCGCCATCACGCAGTTCTTTTTCGAGAACGATCTCTACTTCCGCTATCTCGAGCGCGTGCGCGCGCGTGGCATCGATATTCCGATCGTGCCGGGCATTCTGCCGGTGCAGAATTTCAAGGCGGCAGCCGTCTTTGCCGCGCGCTGCGGTGCCTCGATGCCGGCATGGCTCGCCGAGCGCTTCCACGGGCTCGATTACGACCCGGCGACGCGCAAGCTGATCGCGGCGGCGGTCGCCGCCGAACAGGTGCTCGATCTGGTCGACCGTGGCGTCACCACCTTCCACTTCTACACCATGAACCGCGCCGATCTCGTCTACGCCATCTGCCATCTGCTCGGCTTAAGGCCGGCGGTCGATCAAGCAGCTTGAATTCGGAGTTCGTAGAAGTGACCGAGTCCTCGACGACCACCCGCGCCGCGTTTCGCAAGCTGATGCAAGAGCGCATCCTGGTGCTCGACGGCGCCATGGGGACCATGATCCAGGCACTCAAGCTGGACGAGGAGGGCTATCGCGGCGCCCGCTTCGACGCCTGGAACCGCGAGGTGCGCGGCAACAACGATCTCTTGAACCTCAGCCGCCCCGACGCCGTGCGCGACATTCATCTGGCGTACTTTCGCGCCGGCGCCGACATCGTCTCCACCAATACCTTCTCCTCGACCGCCATCGCGCAAGCCGATTACGGCATGGAGGACATCGCGCATGAGCTCAATATCGCGGGCGCGCGGCTGGCGCGCGAAGCCGCCACGCTCGCCCAGAAGGAAGACGGCCGCCGCCGCTTTGTCGCCGGGGCGCTCGGCCCCACCAACCGCACCGCCTCGATCTCGCCGGACGTCGCCAATCCCGGCTTCCGCGCCATCACCTTCGATCAATTGCGCGCGGCCTATGGCGAGCAGGCGCGCGGGCTGATCGAGGGCGGCGCCGATCTCTTGCTGATCGAGACCATCTTCGACACGCTCAACGCCAAGGCGGCGATCTACGCCGTCGCGGAGGTCTGCGAGGAGCGCGGGCTCGATCTGCCGATCATGATTTCCGGCACCATCACCGACCGCTCCGGCCGCCTGCTGTCGGGGCAGACGCCGGCGGCGTTCTGGAACTCGGTGCGCCACGCCGATCCGGTGACCATCGGCTTGAACTGCGCGCTCGGCGCCAGCGAGATGCGTGCGCATATCGTCGAAATCGGGCGCGTCGCCGATACTTTCGTCTGCGCCTATCCCAATGCCGGCCTGCCCAACGAATTCGGCTATTACGACGAGAGCCCAGAATTCATGGCGGAGCTGCTCGGCGAATTCGCCGATGCCGGCCTGGTCAACGTGGTCGGCGGCTGCTGCGGCACCACGCCCGAGCACATCCATGCCATCGCCAAGGCGGTGGAAGGCAAAGCGCCGCGTCAGATTCCCGAGGTGGCGCCGCAGTTGCGGCTGTCGGGGCTGGAGGCTTTCTCGCTCACGCCGGAAATTCCCTTCGTCAATGTGGGCGAGCGCACCAACGTCACCGGCTCGGCCAAATTCCGCAAGCTGATCACTGCCGGCGATTACACGGCGGCGCTCACGGTGGCGCGCGAGCAGGTCGAGAACGGCGCGCAGGTGATCGACGTCAATATGGATGAAGGCTTGCTTGATTCCGAACAGGCGATGACAACCTTCCTCAATCTGATCGCCGCCGAGCCCGACATCGCGCGTGTTCCGGTGATGGTCGACTCGTCGAAATTCTCGGTGATCGAAGCCGGCCTGAAATGCCTGCAAGGCAAGCCGGTGGTCAATTCTATCTCGCTGAAGGAAGGCGAAGACGCTTTCATCGAACACGCCAAGACCGTGCGCCGCTATGGCGCCGCGGTGGTGGTGATGGCCTTCGACGAGAAGGGCCAGGCCGACACACTCGAACGCAAGACGGCCATCGCCAAACGCGCTTACGATATTCTGGTCGACAAAGTCGGCTTTCCGCCGCAGGACATCATCATCGATCCCAACATCTTCGCCATCGCCACCGGCATGGAGGAGCACAACGGCTACGGCGTCGACTTCATCGAGACGGCGCGCTGGATCAGGCAAAATCTCCCGCACGTGCACGTCTCCGGTGGCGTCTCAAATTTGTCGTTCTCGTTCCGCGGCAATGAGCGTGTGCGCGAGGCCATGCACTCGGTATTTTTGTTCCACGCGATTCAGGCCGGCATGGATCTCGGCATCGTCAATGCCGGCCAGATCGCGGTCTATGACGACCTCGATGCGCAATTGCGCCAGGCTTGCGAAGACGTCGTGCTCAATCGCCGGCCGGACGCCGCCGAGCGGCTGTTGGCGCTGGCCGAGAAGTTCCGTGGCGCCGGGCAGGCGGCGCGCGAAGTCGATTTGGCCTGGCGCGACAAGCCGGTCGACAAGCGGCTGGCGCACGCGCTGGTGCACGGAATTACGGAATTCATCGAGGCCGACGTCGAGGAAGCCCGCCTTGCCGCCGCCAAGCCGTTGCACGTGATCGAAGGCCCGCTGATGGACGGCATGAACATCGTCGGCGACCTGTTCGGTTCCGGAAAAATGTTTCTGCCGCAGGTGGTGAAGTCGGCGCGGGTGATGAAGCAGGCGGTCGCTTTCCTGATGCCATACATGGCGCAGGAAAAGGACGGGCGCGCGCACACGTCATCCAATGGCAAGATCGTGATGGCGACGGTCAAGGGCGACGTGCACGACATCGGCAAGAACATCGTCGGCGTCGTGCTCGCGTGCAACAATTACGAGGTCATCGATCTCGGCGTCATGGTGCCGGCGGCGAAGATTTTGGAAACGGCACGCGCCGTCGAAGCCGACATTATCGGCCTGTCCGGCCTGATCACGCCCTCGCTCGACGAGATGTGCCATGTGGCGGCGGAGATGGAGCGGCAGGGGTTCGATCTGCCGCTGTTGATCGGCGGCGCCACCACCAGCCGTGTGCATACCGCGGTGAAGATCCATCCCAACTACCGGCGCGGCCAAACGGTGCACGTCAATGACGCCAGCCGCGCCGTCGGCGTCGCGCAGGCGCTGATGTCGGGCGACGCCAGATCCGGCTATGTCGCGGATCTGCGCCGCGAATACGCCAAGATCGCCAGCGCGCATGCGCGCGCGCAGGAGGACAAGTTGCGGCTGCCGCTCGCCGCCGCGCGTAACAACGCGTTGAAGCTCGACTGGTCGGGCGCCTACCAGCCGCCGCAGCCGGCTTTGCTCGGCGCCAAGACGCTGATCGACTACCCGATCGCCGAGCTAATCGATTTCATCGACTGGACGCCGTTCTTCCAGACCTGGGAATTGAACGGCAAATTCCCCGCCATTCTCGACGACGCCAAATACGTCGGCGCCGCGCGCCCGCTCTATGAGGATGCGCGCGCCATGCTCGACAAGATCGTGGCCGAAGGCTGGATCAAGGCCAGCGCCGTGCTCGGCTTCTGGCCTGCGGCTGCCGAGGGCGACGACATTGTGCTGTTTGGCGACGCGGGGCGCGCGCAACCGCTGGCGACGCTGCATACGCTACGGCAGCAACTGGCCAAACGCGAAGGCCGCGCCAATGCCGCGCTCGCCGATTTCGTGGCGCCGCGCGAAACGGGCGTTGCCGACTATATCGGCGCCTTTGCGGTGACCGCCGGCATCGGCGAGGACGAGGTTGCCGATCGTTTCAAACGGGCGAACGACGATTACTCCGCCATTTTGGTCAAGGCGCTGGCCGACCGGCTGGCGGAAGCTTTCGCCGAGCGCTTGCATCAGCGTGTACGCAAGGAATTCTGGGGTTACGAGCCACACGAGGCGCTGCGCGCCGAAGATCTAATCGCCGAACAATACCGCGGCATCCGTCCGGCGCCGGGCTATCCGGCGCAGCCCGACCACACCGAGAAGGAAACGCTGTTCCGCCTGCTCGACGCCGAGCGCATCGGCATCAAGCTGACGGAAAGCTATGCCATGTGGCCGGGCGCGGCGGTGTGCGGGCTTTATCTCAGCCACCCGCAAAGCGCCTATTTCGGCGTCGGCAAGATCGAGCGCGATCAGGTCGAAGATTACGCCAAGCGCAAAGGCTGGCCGTTGGCCGAGGCCGAGCGCTGGCTGGCGCCGATCCTCAATTACGATCCGCGCTCAGCGCCGAGTATCGCGGCGGCGTAGCCGAGCGCCTTGCCGCAATTCTTCAAATCCCCTACGACGAACGTCCATGAAAAAGATAGGCTTCCTCTCCTTCGGCCATTGGACGCCGTCGCCGCAGTCGCAAGTACGGACGGCGTCGGACGCGCTCCTGCAATCGATCGATCTCGCCGTCGCTGCCGAGGAGCTCGGCGCGGACGGGGCCTACTTCCGTGTGCATCACTTTGCGCGCCAGCTCGGCTCGCCCTTTCCGCTGCTGGCCGCCGTCGGCGCCAGGACCAAGCGAATCGAGATCGGCACCGCGGTCATCGATATGCGCTACGAGAACCCGCTTTATATGGTCGAGGACGCAGGTAGCGCCGACATCATCGCCGGCGGACGCCTGCAACTCGGCATTAGCCGTGGCTCCCCCGAGCAGGTCATCGACGGCTGGCGCCACTTCGGTTACGCCCCGCCTGAAGGGATGACCGACGCCGACATGGCGCGGCGCCACACCGAAGTGTTTCTCGAGGTGCTGCGTGGCGAGGGCTTCGCGCAGCCAAGCCCGCAACCGATGTTCCCGAACCCTCCCGGCCTGTTGCGCCTCGAACCGTACTCGGATGGCCTGCGCGATCGCATCTGGTGGGGCGCCGGTACCAATGCGACGGCGGAATGGGCGGCCAAGCTCGGCATGAACCTACAAAGCTCGACGCTCAAGATCGACGAGAGCGGCAAGCCATTCCACGTCCAACAGGCCGAGCAGATCCGGGTCTACCGCGCGGCGTGGACGGCGGCCGGTCACGTGCGCGCGCCGCGGGTGTCGGTCAGCCGCAGCATCTTCGCGCTAGTCAACGACCGCGACCGCATGTATTTCGGCCGCGGCGGCGAGGAGGGGGATCAGGTCGGCATGCTCAGCGAAAAAGAGCGCGCCATCTTTGGCCGCAGTTATGCCGCCGAGCCGGACGCCCTCGTCGAGCAACTGGCGAAAGACGAAGGCATCGCAGAGGCGGACACGCTGCTGTTGACCGTGCCTAACCAGCTCGGCGTCGACTACAACGCCCACGTCATCGAGGCGATCCTGAAGCATGTCGCCCCTGGCCTTGGCTGGCGCTAAGACCTCGAGGCGGCGTAACGATCCGGCTACTGTCCCGCTTTGTGGATGCCGTCCAAAATATGTTCATTACGCTCGGAGTCCCGGTAAGGGCGCCAATCGGCGCGGGCGGCAACGAATCCGGGCTGTATACGTTCGCAGCGGCCAAGCGCCACGCCCGCCTCTTTGATCCGGTCGAGATGCGCCAAGCCTGTCGCTAACAAATATTGCGCGCTTGGATTTCTGGGGTCTGCATTGGTCCCTCGTCTTGCCCATTCGACTGCGTCGGCGTAACGCCGCGCGCCGATCAAAGCGCGGGCCAGGAACGTATAGATATGCCGCATGTTTGGCGCGTCGGGGTTTAGTCGTATCCCGTCCTCCATCATGGCAATGCCTTCCTCGGACTGGCCCATCAGATCGAGGATATTTCCGAGTGACGCGCGCGCGTAGCCGTGACTCGGATTGAGTTCCACGGCGCGTTGAAACGACAACCTCGCTTCCTCCTGCTGTCCGGACCAAATATACGCCATGCCCAGAATGGCCCGCGCATATGAGTCCGAGCGGTCCAACGCGACGGCTTTCCTGGCATTTGTCAGCGCATTGTCGGCCGCCTCTTCGCGCGAGTGCGCGTGCCCGAGCATGAGGTCGCGATTATAGCTCAACGCGACACCTGCAAACGCCTTGCAATAACTCGGATCAAGCGCAATGGCCTGCCGGAAGAATTCACGCGCACGGGCATTGCTCTCTTTAGTGTATTCGTCGAGTTCCGCCGTGCCGCGCTGAACCAGAGTCCAGGCATCGAGATTTTGCGGCTTCTGCGCCGACAGACGACGATATTCGGCGTGTTCCAGTTCGGGCGTGACGATTGCAGCGATCTTCTTGGTCAGTTCATCTTGCAGATCGAATACATCCGTGACTTGGCGATCGAATGTTTCGGCCCAAACATGATGACCGGTTTCGCAATCGACGAGCTGGGCCGCGACGCGAACCTTGTCCGCGGCTTTGCGGACGCTGCCTTCCAGCAGGTAGCGCGCTCCAAGTTCGCGGCCAACCTCATGGACATTCGCCGCCTTACCTTTGAAAACGAAAGTCGAAGTTCGTGCGATGACGGGGAACGAACGCCAAAGCGATAGGGCGGTGATGATGTCCTCGGTGAGGCCATCGACGAAATATTCCTGCTCCGGATCGCCGCTCAAATTTGTGAACGGAAGCACCGCGACCGACGGTGTGTCGGGCAATGCAAGCGCCGGCGCCTCGCGCGCCTTTGCCGCGGCGGAATGACCCGTCGTGAGCGCCGGTCCGACATAGCGGTAGCCACGGCGCGGCAGCGTCTCGATCCAACCGCCGCCGCCGGCCACGTCCTCAAAAACCCGGCGCAAGGCCGCGACCTGCACCGTCAGATTGCTGTCTTCGATCGCAAGTCCCGGCCACGCGGCCTCGAGCAGCGCTTCTTTGGAAACCGGCTCTCCCGCCCGTTCCACAAGCAGCCGCAGCAGCGCAACCGCGCGCTGACCCAGCGCGATCGGCTCAGCGCCGTGAAACAGGATTTCTGCGTCTACGTCGAGGCGAAATGGCCCAAAAGTGTGGATTTTCGCCATGGGCCGAGTGGGACTCATTCGGAGACTTTTTGCAACTTTTTCGGGACGGATTCACGACCCCCGAGGGCGGCGGGATCATGCTGCAACGATCACGGCGCATGACGCCGCGCCAAGCTATGAGGAGAGCATCATGAGCGCAAAAGCGGTTATTCGCATGCCGGGCGAAGGCAAGGAAGTCACCTTGGCGGGCAAGCCGATGACATTTCTCGTCACCGGCGAGGACACCAAGCATACGTCGATGTTCGACTGGATCCTGCCGGCCAATTTTTCCACCGGCCTGCACGTTCATCGCGTGCAGGAAGAAACCTTCTACGTGCTGGAAGGCGAATGCCAGTGGCAGATCGGCGACGAGAAGGTCACTGCCAAGCCCGGCACCTACGTGTTCATTCCGCCTGGCGTGCCGCACAACATCGCCAACGCCAGCGACAAGCCGGCCCGGATGATCATGACGGTGTCGCCGCCGGGCCACGAACATTATTTCGAAGAGCTGGTGAAGCTGGTTGCTAAGAGCAATCCGCCGGATGCGAATGCCATCGCGGAACTGCGAAACCGCTACGACACCCAACAGCTTTCGGCATTGAAGGCCAGCTAGTGATGGCTTCCGCCCGCTAACGCGCAGGAAAGCCGCCGCAAAAGCAGACTAACCTGCGCTTTTGCGCGACCGGAAGCGTTGCCGGTATTCGCGCGGCGACAATCCGACCGCTTGGACAAACACGCGGCGAAACGCGCCCGGGTCCTCGTAGCCGACCCGGTATGCGATCTGGTCGAAACTGACATTCGTCGACTTCAGCAACCGCCTGGCTTGTTCGACGCGTGCATTCTGAAGGAACGTAATTGGCGTTTCGCCGGTCGCGCTCTTGAAACGCCGGCCAAGCGTCCGGGTCGTGACGTTGAATCGGTCAGCCAGTTTCTGCAGTGTCGGCGGACGTGCGAGGTTCATCAGCAGCGCCGTCTGGGCTCGCAGCACCAATTCGTCGCCGTGCTGCACCGGCGCGCGCAAGTTCACGTACTGCAGTTGTTCTGTTCTATTGACATCGATGAGCATGACGCGGGCGCAAGGTAGGACCGCCTGCGGGCCGAGAAACTCGGCGACGATTTCGAGGCCGAGATAGAGGCAGGCGGAGAACGCCGCCGAGCAAAAAATCCGCTCGTCCTTGGTCACGAGCACTTCACGCGCCAATTGAACACGCGGATAACGCTCGCGGAATTCGCGGGCGAGGAACCAACTGGTCGTAGCCCGACGTCCGTCGAGCAGCCCAAGTTCTGCTACTACGAAGGCCGCGGAGCAACTCGCGGCGAGATAGCCGCCTCGCTTATAGTGGGCCTTCAGCACATCGCCCCATCGCGCCAAGAGGAGATCCAGATTCCGGTAAAGCATGTCGCGGTCGTCGCAGCGTAGCGCCGGAATGAAAATCAGATCCGGCTGCCCTAGCGTGTCGAACGACGCATCGGCAGTGAGCATCAAGCCGCCCATCGCACGCACCGGCTTGCCGTCGAATGAAGCGGTTCGCCAGCGAAATGGCGGCGCGGAATCCTGGTTGGCGCGCGACCATTGCAAATTGCCGACACTGAGAGCTTCGGCGACGGTCGATACCGCCGAAGGCTGACACGCGTCAGAAAGCAGTATTGCAACGTCGGGCATAGGGCTGTCCGTTTAAGCCGCGAAATTGTCCCGTGCGCCACTGCATTTTAGACCGTCAAGCCCGCACCATTCAATTCGTCGGCAAGCCCGACAACAAAATTATTTTGATGAACGCTCTGGTGCTTGCACCGGAAGGGAGAGACTCATGCTCAAGCAAACTCTGTTCTTTGCCAGCGCTACGGTGATGTTTTTCGTCGGCATGTCCCTGGCGTGTGCCAGCGAATATGGGTCGGGCAACGAGGCGCTCGGCATGCTCAAACGCGCCGTTATTGAAGTGAAAGCGAACAAAGCTGCCGCTATCGAAAAATTCAATAACAACAATCCTGCCTTCCGAGATCGCGACCTCTTTGTGTTCTGCTTCGGTGCTCGCGACGGCAAGCTCACCGCGCATGAAGCTTTGGTGACGTGGGACGTCCGGAACCTGCGCGATGCCAAAGGCAGACCGTTCGGCACAGAGATGCTCGCGAAAGCGGAACAAGGCCGGATCACCGAGGTGGTGTATGTCGCACCGGTGCCGGGAACGAGCGCACTCGCGGATCGTAAAGCCTATGTCACGCGCATCGGCGACCAAGTCTGTGGCGTGAGCGCGTTCGACTTTGCTGAGGCGCCCTAGCGCGGTCAACGTCCGGCACCTCGTCGCAGCGTGGCCGATCGCTGGTTTTCGAAATCAAAACACCGGAGAGCGTGTCGCTCTCCGGTGCTTATCTTTCGGCCGGTTTCACACCGGCAATTGATTGGTTGGCGTCGTCGTCGGCCTCTTGAACTCAGAATGCCCCCAACAAGATCGCGCCGACGAAAGCAAACACGGCGCACACAGCGAGCACATTCAGCTTCAAGGTAAGGTCCACGGCAGGTGCCCTCCCTTGTTGATGTGGCGACAAGTCTAGCAAAGAACCCGGCACCCCCGAAGCGGGTTGCAGCCCCGCCAAGGAAAATTTTGCTTCGGCGTCATGCGCGGCCGGAATGGCGGCAACAAGAGGTTGATCGGCCGACACAAAAGATCGGTTGCCAATAAATGCGGCAGTGCAAAGCCTAGGTGTTGCCGCAATTCGATGAGGGATTCACCGCAACTGACGGCAATCCGGAGGTAGCCGGGGCGGCGTTAACCCGAGGACCCGCAAAATTGCATGCGAGCGCGGGGGCCTCAAATCGATGGCGCGCGCCGGCGCTCAATCGCTGCGTCGGCGTGGCGCGCAAAGCTTCGCGGTAACGTTGCAGGCGCTAACGGTTCCTTATCGTTAACAAGTTCCTGCGCAGAAGCATTGAACTGTCGCTTAAGAAAATGCCCGCACTTTCGCGGGCATGAGGGTTGGACTGCGTCTTTATCTGACCGGCGCCGCGATTCTGGTCGTGCTCGCCGGCTGCGGCCGCGGAATGATTCAATACGCCGAGCGCGCGCCCTGGCGGCACGAAGCCGAAGTCGCCTGCATGCGCTCGGGCGAGGTCAAGCTCGGCACCGGCGTTGTGCGTATCGAGCCGATCGAGGGGCCGGGCGTCTGCGGCGCCGATTTCCCGCTCAAAGTGTCGGTGCTCGGCGAAAGTGGCAACCTCGCTTATACCGACGACCTGCGCCCGCCCGCCTCGATTCCCAATGCCGGTTATGATGCGCGCATGCCGCGCTGGCCGGCGAGCGAGCCGCGCTACGCGTCGCCGCCGGTCGAGCGCCAGCCGCTCGATGTTGCGCCGGTGCAAAGCCGCCCGGTCGGCCGACCGATCCAGCAAGGCAATATGCGCTGGACGCCCGGACCTCCGGGCATCGAGCGCCCGCAGGCGAGTGGGCAGCCGATGTCGATCAGTCCGCCGGGCCGCGGTGAGGCCGATGATGGGCCGCAATACATGCGCAGCAGCGCCGCGCCCGCCTATCCGCCGCCGCAACCGAACTATCCGCCGGCGCGACAGACCTATCCGGCCGATCAGCGCGCCTATGATGCGCCGTCGGATGTTCCCGACGATGCCACGCTGCCGCCCGGCGAGAGACACAACTCGCGCGCGAAGGATTCCTACGCCCCCGCGCAGGGCGCCTATAACACGCCGCGCTATGAGCCGCCGCCGACGCAACAGCGCGCGCTGCCGCCGCTCGGGCCGATGCGCGGTCCCAACGCGACCACCGCGATGATGCCGGCGACACTAACGCCGACAGCGAAGCTCGCTTGTCCGATCGTGTCCGCGCTCGATCGCTGGGTCGGCCAAGGCGTGCAGCCGGCGGCGATGCGCTGGTTCGGCTCGCCGGTCGTCACCATCAAGCAGATCTCGGCCTATTCGTGCCGCCAGATGGTAGGCTCGGGAACCTCAAGCATGTCCGAGCACGCTTATGGCAACGCGCTCGACATCGCCGGCTTCACGCTGGCCGACGGGCGCGCCATCACCGTCAAGAACGGCTGGCATGGCACCCCCGAAGAGCAGGGTTTCCTGCACGACGTGCAGCTTTACGCCTGCGAGACTTTCACCACCGTGCTGGCGCCCGGCTACAACGTCTATCACTACGACCACATCCATGTGGACCTGATGCGGCGTGCCAGCGGACGCCGTCCCTGCCGTCCGGACGCCATTCCAGGCGCGGTGGCGGCGGCGAAAGCGCGCGCGATCTACGCCAACAAGCACCGTGGGCCGGCCTATACCGGCTCGATCAGCCGCTCGCGTGCCGGCTCGATCAACTCCTCGAGCGCGCCCGAGGCCGATCCCGGTCATGCGCCGCCCGCCGTTCCCGGCGAGGATGGATTTGTGGCCGAGGACGTCAGCGGCTGGAGCGGCTCAGGGGTAGCCGGCAAGCGCACTCTTGGTGCCAAAGAAGCGAAGTCCGATCTTTATTAGCGGCGCGCTGAACAACAGCTTGAGCGCCATCCGCCGCAACCACGGGCGCGAACGCTGCGACGGCACGAACACGCCGGCAAAACGGGCGGCGTCTCTGCGCTTCTTGTCGACATGTGGCTTTAAAAAATTCTGGTAGGCGGCAAAGGCGGCGGCGTGATCCGGCTGCCGCGCCAATTCCTGCGCCAGCACGTAGCCGCCCGTCATCGCCATATGCGAGCCCTGGCCGGCGAGCAGCGTTAGGCAGCCGCAGGCGTCGCCGATCAGCGCGACGCGGCCTTGGTACCATTGCGGCATTTCGATCTGCGTCACACTGTCGAAGAACACCGGCTCGGCGCCGTCATAGGCGGCGAGCACGTCCTCGATGATCCAGCCGGCGCCGCGAAAGCGCTCGCGCAAAAAGCCGATGCGTTCGGCATGGGGCACATGCACCTCGCCGCTGCGGAACACGAAGGTGGCATCGAGACGATTTTCGCTGAGCGGATAGAGAAAGGCCATGCGGTCGATCTCTTCGTAAAGCTTGACCGTGCGGTGGATCGGCAGATTGCCACGCGCGACGTGGAAGGCCGCGACAGTGAGGCCGAGGAAGCGGGCGAATTTTTCTTCCGGTCCGAAGCAGAGCGCACGCAGACGCGAGTGCACGCCGTCGGCGCCGACCGCGAGAGCGAAATCGTCCTCGCCGCCGTCCTCAAACCGCACATGGACGGTTTCGCCGCGATCCTCGATTGATCCGACCGAACAGTCGTAACGGATATCGACGCCAACTTGGCGCGCGCGCTCGGCCAAGATGCGCTCGAGATCGGGCCGGCGCAGATAGACGTATTTGTCGTCGAGCACGCGCCGCAAGCGCGTGATTGGCATGTGCACATAAGCCTTGCCGCTGGCGTCGACGAATTCCAGCTCGTCGATCGGATAGCGCACGGCGCGCAGGTTTTCGACCAGCCCCATGCGCTCGGCCACGTCCCAGCCACTGCCGAAGAAGTCCATCATGTAGCCTTCGGCGCGCGGGCCGGGCTCGCGCTCGATCACCAGCGGCTGAAACCCGTGGCGCTTAAGCTCGATGGCAAAGGTGAGGCCGGCAATGCCGCCGCCGGAAATAAGAATGCGTGTGGATTTCATGATCGGCTCTTGCGTAGCGCGTCCCGGCTGGGTTTACGCAGGCCCGGCGCAAACGTTCCGCGGCGCAAGGTTGCGGCCTAAAACACCGCTTCCAGCAGCATCGCCGCGAACAAAATCACGCCGGCGTCGCGGTTCGACTTGAACAGCTTCAGGCAATGCGCGGAATCGTTGATGTCGAGCCGCAGCACCTGCCAGGCCAGATGCGCCGCGAAGGCGATCATGCCGATAAGGAAGATCAATCCGCCACCCGCCAGCAGGCCGGCGATGGCGATCAGCACGACGGCTGCCGCATAAAAGCTCGCCAGCATCGGCGCGGTGCGCGCGCCGAACAACAGCGCGGTCGATTTGATGCCGATGAGCAGGTCGTCTTCGCGGTCCTGATGCGCATAGATGGTGTCGTAGCCGATCACCCAGGCGATCGATCCGGCGTAGAGCACGAAGGCCGGCGCATCGAGCCGGCCGAAAGCGGCCGGCCAGCCCATCAGCGCGCCCCATGAGAAGGCAAGCCCGAGAACGATCTGCGGCCAATAAGTGATGCGCTTCATGAACGGGTAGATCACGATGACAGTGAGAGAGAGCAGGCCGACATAGATCGTGAAGCGATTAAACTGCAGCAGCACCACAAAGCCGACCAGCGCCTGCAGCACCATGAACAACGTTGCCTGCGCGACGCTCACCTGGCCGGATGGAATCGGGCGCGAGCGCGTGCGTTCGACCATGCCGTCGAGATTGCGATCGACCAGATCGTTCCAAGTGCAGCCGGCGCCGCGCATGGCAAAGGCGCCAATGAAAAACAGCACAATGTGCCAGAGGCTGGGAAAGCGGCTGGCGTGCATGCCGGCAAGGCCGACCGACCACCAGCACGGCATCAACAACAGCCAGGAGCCGATCGGCCGGTCGAGGCGGGCAAGGCGCAAATAAGGGCGGCTGAGCGCGGGTGCGAGGCTGTCGACCCAGTTTCCGGTCGCATCGGCGACGCGTCCGGCCGTCTGGCTCATCGACCGCCCAGTGCCGAACCGGTCAACGTGTCGTAGGTGCCGTGGCCGGTCTTGACGTTGTTGGCGTCCGGAATGCCGCCGCCGAGGGCTTCGCTAAGCGTCGGTCCACGCGCCGCCGGCGGCGGCGCGGCGGCGATGCGACAGATTCTCACCCGCATCTCGTTCGCCTTGGCGTGTCCCACCTTCATCTGCTCCACGGCTTGCGCGGGGATGCCGCACCAGGACGCGTTTTTCTCGGCGTATTTTACCATCTTCGCCTCGGCCGCGGTGAGGTCGGTGAACAAACGGCAGGCTATCTGCGGACTAACCTTGCGTTTGCCCGCCTTCTGGATGGCTTCGCCCTTATGCTGGGCGTCGTCGCGCAGCTTGGAGAATTCCTTGAAACAGGGCGGTTGCTGCTGCTGCACCGGCGGAAATTGCGCGGCGGCTGAACCGGCCATGGTCGGCACCAGCAAAACGGCAATGAACAATGCCCGGCGCATGTTCATGGAACATCCCTTTATGGCTTCAAGTCGTATTATATAGAAGCCGCTGTCTAAATGCTTGGTATACCAAGCCTCCGAATGCGTCGGGAACACGGCAATCGGGCCAAAATTGGGGCCTTGCCGCTTGCCCCGCCGTCCGGCCCCGAACCGGTGCCCATGCCAGCTTACGATTTCCGCACCCCGCGTGTTTTTGTCGATGCCGCCTTGGCTGCAGGCAGTGGAGTGGCGCTCGATAGCGACCAGCGAAATCGCCTGCTCAACGTGCTCCGCCTCAAGGGCGGCGACGCGGTGCTATTATTCAACGGCCGCGACGGCGAATGGCAGGCGCGACTTTCCGCCGCGGGCAAGCGCGCGCTCACCGCCGAGGTCGGCGCGCAGAGCCGCGTCCAGCCGCGGTCGGGCGACCTGCATTTTCTGTTCGCCCCGCTCAAGCACGCCCGGCTCGATTATCTGGTGCAGAAGGCGGTGGAGATGGGCGCCTCACGCCTGCAGCCAATCGTCACCCAGCACACCCAGGTGACGCGGCTCAATCTCGACCGCATGCGCGCCAATGCGATCGAGGCCGCCCAGCAGTGCGGCATTCTGTCGGTGCCGGATGTCGCTGGGCCCATGCCCTTCGGCCGGTTGGCGGCCTCGGCGGGCGATGGCCGCCTGCTGATCTTTTGCGACGAAGACGCCGTGGTGAAGGATCCCGTGGCGGCGCTCGCCGCGGCGCGTCCAACCGGGCAGGCGCTGCTGCCGGCGGATTCCGCTGCGGCAGCGATGCCGCTGGCGGTGCTGATCGGCCCGGAAGGCGGCTTTGCCGAGGGAGAGCGCGCGGCGCTGCTCAAGCGGCCGAATGTGCTGCGGATTGCGCTGGGCCCGCGCATTTTGCGCGCCGATACCGCGGCGGTGGCCGCGCTCACGCTGGTGCAGGCGGTGCTCGGCGACTGGCGCGAAAAAGCCTGAACGAATCAGCTATATCGAGGCGCGGTTTCAGCGGATGGAGGTAGGCCATGCTGCGTGCGTCACGGAGCGTTCGTTCTCTCATGGCCGCAGCTCTGATCGGCCTTGGCGCGCTGGCGCTGGCCCGCATGCCGGCTTCTGCGGCCGGTTTGCTGGAACAGAACTTCTATCTGAGCGGGCCGCGCTATGACGGCGTGCTGCCGCCGTGCGAAGCCGGGGTCGAGACGATTGCCTGGCAATTTGCGCAGAAGGAAAGCCGCTTCTGGAACTCGGAGCTGCAAATTCTCGGCTTTGAGCGAATCCACCAGATTGCGTTCAGCCCCTGGGCAGCCGGAACCATCCCGCGCCGGTTCTGCGGCGCGCTGGCGGCGGTCAGCGATGGGCGCAAGCATGCGGTCTACTATTCGATCGGCGAGGACACCGGCATGATTGGTGCAAGCTGGGGCGTCGAGTGGTGTGTGGTCGGCCTCGACCGCAATTGGGCCTACAATCCCTTCTGCAAGATGGCGCGGCCTTAAGGCGACGCGGGTCGGATTCCCGGGCGCTCGCCCGCCGGCCGACGCGCGGCGCTGCTCGGCCGCTGGCCCAGCCGGCCTTATCCCCCTATTTGTTCTTTTTTGTTCTTGCAACGTTCTTAAAATTTTGGTATTTTGTTAGGGAACCGTTGGTTTAGGTCAATTTCCGCTTTGTTCTCTAACCTGTGGCGTGGGGGCGTTCCATGATCGGTCAGCGTGTCTGGCAGGCGGCGCGTGGCGCCGCGATCGTCGCGAGTTTCACTTTTATTTTCGCGGTTGTCGCGCTGGCGCAGGAAGGCGGCAATAACGCCCCCGGCCGCTTCGACTTTTACGTTTTGGCGCTGTCCTGGTCACCGAGCTATTGCGAGGCCGCACGTCAGCGCGCGCCCAACCGGCCGCCCGGCCCGCAATGCGGCGGACGGCCGTTTTCATTTGTCGTGCACGGGCTGTGGCCGCAATTCGAGCACGGCTTTCCGTCCTACTGCCAGGTGCCGGCGCCGCGGCTCTACCGCGGCATCGTCGACGGCATGCTCGACCTGATGCCGAGCCCGCAACTGATCTTCCATGAATGGGATCGCCACGGCACCTGTTCCGGCCTTGCGCCACGCGCCTATTTCGACGCCGTGCGCAAAGCCTACGCGGCGGTGAAAATTCCCGCCGATTATCGTGCGCTCGACAAACCGGCCATGGTGACGCCGGACGAAGTTGTCGCGGCTTTCGTCAAGGCCAATCCAGGCCTGTCGCGTACGGCCATTGCGGTTGGCTGCGACAGCAAGCGCTTGAACGAAGTGCGCCTATGCCTGAACAAGGATTTTTCGTTCCACGACTGCGCGCAGGTGGTGCATCGAACATGCCGGCGCGACAAGATCGCCATGCCGGCGGTGCGCGCCGCGACGAACTGAGAGTTCCGGCAAAACGCCGCGCGCTTTTGGAGTTTACGATCGTGTTAAGCGGCCACTAACGATGGCGGACGGCGTTTCGGGATAACCCCGGCTTGTCGCGCATTGCCGCAAGATTCTCGTAAGGGGTATCCGTAATCTTTCCCGTGGGCGCATAGGCGTGGGACAGGGCACGATGAAACGTGCGTGGGACTCTATCGGCTTAGCCATATCGATTGCCGGCCTCGGCTATCTTGTGCTGTGGCTTACCGGCTGGTCCGGCCGTTTGCTGGTGTCGCCGGCTATGCACACAGCCGGCCTCGCGGCGGCGGCCTTTGCCGTCGTCAGTCTGTTCTTGCACGGGCTCGGCCGCCGGCGGCGCGCTGCCGCCGATAACGGCACGGTGTTTATCCCGCGCAAGTCCGCCGCGATTTTCCGCCTGGCGCGGCGCAAACCGGCACGCCCGCTGTCGAGAGTCAAGCCGCGCGCTCATTTCGGTCTGCGCGGCAAGCCACATTGACCTCAGGCGGCAAGTTTCACGCCCAGCGGATGCGCCGAATGCGATAAGGTCGCGCCGCGCTCTCTTAAGCTTCGCGCGTTCGGATCCGGCGCATGAACTATCGTCACGCCTTCCATGCGGGCAGTTTCGCCGACGTGTTCAAGCACGCGGTGCTCGGCCGCATTTTGCATTACCTGCGCCGCAAGCCGGCCGCCTTTCGCGTGATCGATACCCATGCAGGCGCTGGGCTCTACGATCTCGGCGGTACGGAAGCGAGCCGCGGCGGCGAATGGCATGACGGCATTGAGCGGTTGCTGGCGGCACCGCTTGCGGCGCCGGTAGCAGAACTGCTCGCACCCTATCTCGACGTTGTCGGTGCGTTGAACGAGCGCGGGCGGCTCAAAACCTATCCCGGTTCGCCGGCGCTGGCGCGCGCATGGCTGCGGCCGCAGGACCGCCTGATCGCCTGCGAGTTGGAGCCGCGGGCGGCGGCCGCGCTCGGCCGCAATCTGCAAGGCGATACTCGCATCAAGACGCTTGCCATCGACGGTTGGACCGCGCTCGGCGCTTACCTGCCGCCCAAAGAGCGCCGCGGCCTGGTGCTGGTCGATCCGCCGTTCGAGCAGGACAGCGATTTCTTCCTTCTGTCGCGCGGCCTTGGCCATGCCTACCGCAAATGGGCGACCGGCATCTATGCGCTCTGGTATCCGATCAAGGGGCGCAGCGAGCCGGACGCGCTGGCCAAGCGCCTGCGCCGGCTGGCGATCCCCAAGATGCTGCGGGCGGAATTGACCGTCGCGCCCCTTTCCGATCCGACACGGCTTGGCAGCTCGGGGCTGATCCTGATCAACCCGCCCTTTCCGCTGCAAAGCGAGTTATCCGTCCTGCTACCGGCGCTGGCCGAGGTGCTGGGCCGCGGCGGCAAAGGAGGCTTTAAGCTCGATTGGCTGACCGGGGAGGCCAAGGGCTGACGAAGTGGTGACAAAGGGGTGACACCGTTTCCCCTTTCCAGCGGGGCTTAGTTGGTGTCTAGTTCCCTCACTGGCAGTGACGTTCCGCCTCCGGTTGCGATTGTGGGGGGCCGGCGGAGTGACTGAGGCCGCGTACCTAAGCGACCGATGCTTTCCCCGAATGTGAATGTCCGGCCGAGCCGCCGCGCCGTGGGGGCTGGCGGCGGAGCAGTGCGGGGAGAGGAGTTTTCCCGATGGCGCAGACCGGAGTGGTGAAGTTCTTCAACAGCGAGCGCGGCTATGGGTTCGTCAAGCCGGATGATGGTGGGCGCGACGTGTTCGTCCACATCACCGCGGTCGAACAGGCCGGACTCAAGTCGTTGAACGAGGGACAGCACATCAGCTTTGACGTCGAGCCGGACAAGAAGGGCAAAGGCCCCAAGGCCGTGAACCTGGTCGTCACCGGCTGACCGGGTAACCCGGCGGCCGTCGTTTGGTTGCTTCATCAGTTGCGGGATTTGATATCCCGCGCCTGTCACGGCGGGTTATTTTTTTGTCATGATCCTGCGGTCCTCCCCCTCCTCGCCGTTTGTGCGCAAGGTGCGCATCGCCGCCGGCGTGCTCGGTCTCGCCGACAAGATTGAAGTGCGCGAAACCGATCTCAACGACGCCGCCGATTCGATCCGCGTGCAAAACCCGCTGGGAAAAATTCCGGCGCTGATCCTCGATGACGGAACCACTTATTACGACTCGCGCGTGATCCTGGAAGTGCTCGATCATCTTGCCGGCGGCGGCCGCATCATTCCGCGCGAGGCGCCCGCGCGCTTTGCCACGCTGCGGCTGCAGGCGCTATGCGACGGCATGCTCGATGCCGGCGTGCTGCTGGTCTACGAGGAGCGTTACCGTCCCGCCGACAAACGCGTCGACACCTGGGTCGCGCGGCAAAGCGACAAGGTCGCGCGCGCGCTTGCGGCGCTTGAGGCTGCGCCGCCGGCGCTCACGCCGGTTCCCGATGTCGGGCAGATCGCGCTCGCCTGCGTGCTCGGCTATGGCGACCTGCGCTTCGGCGGACGCTGGCGCCAGGATCATCCAAATCTTGTCGCCTGGCACGACCGCTTCGCCGAGCAAGTGCCGGCCTTCGCGCAGACCAAAGTGCAGGCCTGACCGCCGGGTACAAAAGCGAAAGCCCCGGAGCGGCGCCCGGGGCTTTGCATTTCCGACTTTGCCGACCGGTCAGAATTTGTAGTTGATACCGGCGCGCACGATATTGGTGGTGAAGCTCGCGTCGGAGCCGAGGATCGATCCGCCGCGGCCGAGATCGACGTAGAGATACTCGAGCTTGGCGCTCCACGGTCCGGCGATATTGGCTTCGACACCGCCGCCGGCGGTCCAACCGACGCGGGTTTCGCTCGCGTTGCCAAAGCCGGTGACCGACGTCTTGATGTCGCCGAAGGCGGCACCGCCGGTGACATAGGGCAGGAAGCGGCCGAAAGCGTAGCCGGCACGGCCGCGCAGCGTGGCGAGCCAGTTATTCTTGGTCTCGCAGGTCAGGGCGCCGCAGGCCGCGCTGCCTTTGATGTCGGTCCATGCGGCGTCACCTTCGATGCCGAGCACCACATTATTCGGGAATTGGTAGTTGTAACCGATGGTGCCGCCGGCGAGCCAACCGGTGGTATCGAACGTGCCGGTGGTGAGCGGCGCGGAGAAATCCGAACGGCCCCAGGCGCCGCCGCCGAACGCGCCGGCGTAGAGCCCGGTCCAGGTGAACGGCGGCTCGAGATACGCCGGTGCCTTGGCGGGCATCGGTCGCCGCGCCATATCGGCGGCCGACGCCGAGGCGGCGCCCAGCGCAAGAATTGCAACACCGGCAAGCAGAAACTTCTTAGTCATCATTGCACCTCGTCTAAATCGACAGAGGGGTGCACGTTGTCGTGCCTTACCCCGTTCGCGTCGATAAACGCGTTGTGCGTTACAACGTTCCTAACGCCAAGCGCCCGGCGGTTCCGGTTTCATTGACTCCATCCCGCCACAATCGCGAAAGCATCGATGGCGCGCGGTTGGAACGTGGCAAAAAAATGACTCGTAACGTTCCAACACAAAATGTGTTCACAAAAAAAGCCCCGCCAATTCATGCGGGGCTTTTTACGTCGCAACGCGCGCGGTAAATCAGAAGCGGTAGTTGATGCCGAAGCGCAGAATGTTGGTTTGGAATCCGTTGCTGCCGCCGGTAACTGTGTACGGGCGATTGCCGAGATCCATGTAGAGATACTCGACCTTCGCCGACCAGTTCGGCGTCAAGCCGACCTCCATGCCGAGGCCGCCGGTCCAGCCGACATGCGTCTGCGTTTCGTCGAGGGTGCCGAGTTGGCCGTCGATGCCGCCATAGGCGAGGCCGAAGGTGCCGAAGAACAGAATGTTATTGAGCGCGTAGCCGGCGCGGGCGCGCAACGTGCCGAACCAGGGATTGGAGAACTTCCAGGGCGCGAACGTGTCGTTGGCGCCGGTCAACTGAATGTCGGTTTCGCCGCCGACCACGAAATCACCGAACTGCCAATTGTAACCGCCTTGCAGGCCGCCGAGAAGGCCGCTCGGTTCCAGCACGCTGTCGGTGATCTTGCCCCATTGGTAGCCGCCGTTGAGGCCGAGATAGGGCCCGCGCCAACTGTAGAGGCTGGACGGCGTCTGATAATAAGGCGTCGGGCCACGCATGATGTCGGCTGCGACGGCCGCGCCCGAGCTCAGCGCCACGCTCGCAACGGCCAGCGCCAGGATCGTCTTCTTCTTCTTCATTTTCTTCTTCTTCATTTTATTCATTACACTCTCCACTCGCCCCCAAATCGACGGCACGCTTCGCGCGAATGGATATTGCGAAACGGGCCGAGCTTGCGCCCCGCGCCGAGACTTCGACGGTTTGTCGGAAGATTTATCGAACGTTCGACGTTAAGCGGTTATGAATCGTTAAGGACTTAACGCCGCTATCGCTAAGGAACTGTTAGGACGCGGTTCTTGGATTTACGATCGGCGCCCGGTCATCGTCCATTAACCATGGCCGCCGCGATCGCCCGGACGCGCGCAGTGGCAGCCTCCGGCGTGACGGCGTATGACAGGCGCGGGAACGGGCCGGCATGGCAAACGAGAACACAGAACCACCGCGGGCGGCGCTGATTACCGGCGCCGGGCGGCGCATCGGTGCGGCAATCGCGCTGGCGTTGGCGAGCGCCGGCTATGCGGTGGTGCTGCACGCCGGCCGCTCGCGCGCCGACGCCGAAAAGCTCGCCGCCGAGATTGAAAGCGGGGGCGGGCGCGCGCGCGTGGTGCTCGCCGATCTCGCCGACCCCGAAGCGGTCAAGGCGCTGGTGCCTGCGGCGGCGGTCTTCGGGCCGCTCAGCCTATTGGTCAACAGCGCCTCCGAGTTCGAGCCCGACGACATCGCCGGCCTCGAACGCGCACGCTTCGAGCGCACCATGGCCGTCAATCTGACGGCGCCCTTGTTGCTCGCGCAAGGCTTCGCCGCGCAGGCGCCGGCCGGCAGCGACGCTTCGATCGTCAACATCGTCGACCAGCGCGTATTCAAGCCGACGCCGCGCTTCTTCTCCTACACCTTGAGCAAGAGCGCGCTGCAGGCGGCGACCGTGACGATGGCGCAGGCGCTGGCGCCGAAATTGCGGGTCAACGCGGTGGCGCCGGGGCCGACGCTGCCGAGCCCGCGCCAGTCGGAAGCGCAGTTCGCCGCGCAGACCGCGGCGCTGCCGCTCAAGCACGGGCCTTCGCCGGACGACATTGCGGCGGCGGTGGTCTATCTCGCGCAGGCCAAAAGCGTCACCGGCGCCACCATCGCGGTCGACGGCGGTCAGCATCTGGCCTGGCGCACCGTCGATAGCGAGATCGTCGAGTAGCGCCTATCTTCGGGACGATGAACGGCACCGCAAAAGACATCGATCCGGCGAGCGATCCGCCCGAGGAAGACGAGGAGTCCTCGCTGCCCGAACTGGAGCTGGAGGAGGCGCCCGCCGGCACGCTCGCCGCCGGCCACGCCGCCATTGCGCGTTTCGCCAAGCTGGCGCCGCCGGGACCCGGCGTCTATCGCATGATCGATGGCAAAGGCGAGGTGCTCTATGTCGGCAAGGCCAAGAGCATCAGGAAGCGCGTCCTAAACTACGCGCGGCCGACCGCCTACGACGCCCGCATCGCGCGTATGATCGCGGCCACGGTGACGATGGAATTCGTCACCACCAAGACCGAGACCGAAGCGCTGCTGTTGGAAGCCAATCTGATCAAGCGCCTGCGGCCGCGCTTCAACGTGCTGTTGCGCGACGACAAGTCGTTTCCCTTCATCTTGATCACGTCCGACCACTGGGCGCCGCAAATTCTAAAGCACCGCGGTGCGCGCTCGCGTCCCGGGCGCTACTATGGGCCGTTCGCCTCCGCCGGCGCGGTCAACCGCACCATCAATGCGCTGCAGCGCGCCTTTTTGCTGCGCGCCTGTTCGGATTCGTTTTTCGAGGCGCGCACGCGACCGTGTTTGCTCCATCAGATCAAGCGCTGCTCGGCGCCTTGTACCGGCGAGATAGATTTCGCCGGCTACGGCGAATTGGTGCGCGAGGCCAATGAATTCCTCTCCGGCCGCAGCTCGTCGGTGCAAAAGGAATTGGCCGGCACCATGGACAAGGCGTCGGAAGCGCTCGATTTCGAGCACGCCGCCGTCTATCGCGACCGGCTCTCGGCGCTGTCGGCGATCACCTCGCACCAAGGCATCAACCCGCGCAGCCTCGAGGAAGCCGACGTGTTCGCGCTGCATCAGGCGGGCGGCTACAGCTGCGTCGAAGTGTTCTTCTTCCGCACCGGACAGAATTGGGGCAACCGCGCCTATTTCCCCAAGGCCGACCGCTCGCTTGGCGCCGGCGAAGTGTTGAGCGCGTTCCTGGCGCAGTTCTATGACGACAAACCGCCGCCGCGCGTCATTCTGGTGTCGCACGACTTCGAGGAACGCGCGCTGCTCGCCGCGGCGCTCACCGCCAAGAGCGAACATAAGGTCGAGGTTTCGGTGCCGCAGCGCGGCGAGCGCAAGGAGCTGGTGCAGCACGCGCTGGCCAATGCGCGCGAAGCGCTGGCGCGCAAGCTCGCCGATACCTCCTCGCAGCAACGGCTGCTGAAAGCGCTGGCCGAGACCTTCGCGCTGCCGCGTACGCCGCGCCGCATCGAGGTCTATGACAACAGCCACATCGCGGGGACCAACGCGGTCGGCGCCATGATCGTGGCGGGCCCGGAAGGCTTCCGGAAAAACCAGTACCGCAAGTTCAATATCCGCTCGGAAGAACTTTCGCCCGGCGACGACACCGGCATGATGCGCGAGGTCCTGCAGCGCCGCTTCAAGCGGCTGCTGGCGGAAGCGCCGCGCGCTCTTTCTTCACCTCCCCCGCACGGGGGGAGGGAAGAGGATGTTGCGGCGGACGAGCATGATCACGACGAATCTCCCTGGCCCGACCTGGTGCTGATCGACGGCGGGCAGGGGCAGCTCAACGCCGCGACCGAAACACTGAGCGCGTTGGGCGTCACCGACCTGCCGCTGGTCGCCATCGCCAAGGGCCCGGACCGGGACGCCGGCCGCGAGACGTTTTTCATGGCGGGCCGCAGCCCATTCAAGCTACCGCCGCGCGACCCGCTTTTGTATTTCGTCGAACGCATGCGCGACGAGGCCCATCGCTTCGCCATCGGCTCGCACCGCACACGGCGCAAGAAGGATATCCGCGAGGCCGGATTGCAGGAAATCGCAGGCGTCGGTCCCACCCGCAAGCGGGCACTGCTGCGCCATTTCGGCACTGTGAAAGCGATCGAGCGCGCCTCATTGCCCGATCTCGCGCAGGTGCCGGGAATTAATGCGGAGACGGCGCGAAAGATATATGACTTCTTCCATGAACAGGCGGCGCAATAGAAGCCTGTCATGGACAAGCCCGGCCATGACGGGTGAAAGGTTGGAGCGAAAATAGATGATCATCGAGCGGCAAGAAGACGTCACACCGAAGGTGCTGGACGCCTACAAGAACATCGAGGACCCGCGCACGCGCGAAATCATCGCGGCGCTGATCAAGCATCTGCACGCTTTCGCGCGTGACGTGCATCTGACCGAGGAGGAATTCGAGAAGGCGGTCGGCTTCATCACCGCGCTCGGGCAGAAGACCACCGACACCCACAACGAGACAGTGCTAATGGCCGGCTCTCTCGGCTTCTCCGCGCTGGTCTGCCTGCTCAACAACGGCAACAATGGGCAGACCGAAACCACCGCCAATCTGCTTGGGCCGTTCTGGCGGATGAATTCGCCCGCTACCCAGAACGGCGCCTCGATCGTGCGCTCAGCCACGCCGGGACCGGCGATCTTCGTCAATTGCTGGGTCAGGAACCAAAGCGGCGAGCCGATAACGGGCTCCGAGGTCGACGTCTGGCATTCCTCGCCGGAGGGTTTCTACGAGCAGCAGGATCCCAAGCAGGCTGACATGAACCTGCGCGGCAAGTTCTTAACCGACGCGCAGGGCCATTTCTGGTTCCGCAGCGTCAAGCCGGCCGGCTATCCAATCCCGGTCGACGGGCCGGTCGGCGATCTGGTGCGCGCCGGCAAGCGGCACAATTTCCGCCCCGCGCATCTGCACTTTCTGATCTTCAAGCAGGGGTTCAAGACGCTGATCTCGCAGATCTACAGCAACGACGACGACAAACTCGAGACCGACGTGCAGTTCGGCGTCACCCGGGCGCTGATCGGAGACTACGTCCGCCATGACGGGTCGGCGCCGGCCGCCGACGTCACCGGCGAGTGGTATTCGCTCGATCAAACTTTCGTCATGGAGCCGGGCAAAAGTCGCTTGCCGAAACCGCCGATTCAGTAGCGAATACCGATTCGGCACCCGAATCATTGTATAGTCGGTGCGCAGCTGCGTCGGGCGGTTGACCTTGCCGGCGAGGGGTATTGCTAGCGACCATGAATTCCGTGAGCACACAGCCGATGCGGTCGCGCTCGTTCGCGCTGCCTAATATTTTGACATATGCCCGCATCGCCGCGGTGCCGGCTGTGGTTGCGTGCCTTTATTGGCAGGCTTTGCTGGGCGGCGGATTGTGGCTGCGCTGGCTGGCGCTGGCGATCTTCGCCGTGGCCGGTGTCACCGACATTCTCGACGGCTATTTCGCGCGCGCCTGGCAGCAGCAGTCCTCGCTCGGCCGCATGCTCGATCCGATCGCCGACAAGCTCCTGGTATCCTCCTGCCTGCTGATGCTGGCGGCCGACGGCACCATCCGCGGCTGGGCGTTGTGGGCGGCGATCATCATTCTCTGCCGCGAAATCCTGGTGTCGGGCCTGCGCGAATTCCTCGCCGAGCTGCGGGTCGGCGTGCCGGTGACGCAGCTGGCGAAATTGAAGACCACCATGCAGTTGATCGCCATCGGCTTTCTGCTGGCGGGCAAGGCCGGCGACGAGGTCTTCACCTATGTCACGGTGACCGGCCTGTCGCTGCTTTGGCTGTCGGCCATCCTGACGCTTTATACCGGCTGGGATTACTTCCGCGCGGGCCTGCGCTATCTGATCGAGTGATGAGCGTGAAACTGCGCTATTTTGCCTGGGTGCGCGAGCGCGTCGGCCGCGCCGAGGAAGACGTCGAGATTCCCGCCGGGGTCGTCACCGTGGCGCAATTGATGGCGTGGCTGGCCTCGCGCGGCGAGGAATATGCCTATGCCTTCGCCAATCCCAAGGTGATCCGCGCCGCCATCGACCGCACCCATGTGCGGCCGGATGCGGCGATCGCAACCGGCTCCGAGATCGCCTTCTTCCCGCCGATGACCGGCGGTTAGCCTCTCCCGCCCGGGCCGAGGTCAGGCTACATTAGGCCCATGACTGTCCCGACCACCGTGCGCCTGCAGCGCGAGCCGTTCGATGTCGCCGCGGAAGCGGCCGCGCTTTCGCGCGGGCGCACCGATGTCGGCGCCGTCGTCACCTTTACCGGCATTTGCCGCGGCGCCGAGGATGGCGAGCCGATCGCCGCGCTGACGCTGGAGCATTATCCCGGCATGGCGGAGGCCGAGATCGAACGTCATGTGGCGGAGGCGCTCGAGCGCTGGCCGTTGGCCGGCGTCAGCGTGATCCACCGCTATGGCCGTATCGAGCCGGGTCAGGATATTGTGATGGTGGCGACCGCGTCGTCGCATCGGCAAGCCGCCTTCGCCGCGGCTGAATTCCTCATGGATTATCTGAAAACCCGCGCACCGTTCTGGAAACAGGTTGAAGTCGCCGGCGCCAAGACCTGGGTGGACGCTAAAGAAACCGACGACGCCGCGGCCGAGCGGTGGCGCGCGCCCGGCAAGCGGCGGCAGGCAGCCGAATGAGAGCCCGCATGATCCCGATCGTGGCCGCGGCGGTTGCGGTCTTCGCGCTCGATCTTGCATCGGCGCACGCCGCGCAGGTCAGCTATTACGCGGTGCCGCAAGGCGCGCATCCCCACGACGTGGCGCCGGCGCCCGACGGCAAGGTGTTCTACACCGCGCAACAGCAAGGTGCGCTCGGCATTCTCGATCCCAAGACCGGCAAGGTGACGCAAATTCCGCTTGGGCCGGACTCGGCGCCGCATGGCGTGATCGTTGGTCCCGACCGCGCCGCCTGGATTACCGACGGCGGTCAGAACGCCATCGCCCGCGTCGATCCCGCCACCAAAGCGGTGAAGTTGTTCCCGCTGCCGAAGGCATTTCCCGACGCCAATCTCAACACCGCCACCTTCGACCGCAAAGGCATCCTCTGGTTCACCGGACAGAATGGTGTCTACGGCCGCGTCGATCCGGCGACCGGCAAGGTCGAGGCCTGGAAAGCGCCGAAGGGTGTCGGGCCCTATGGCATCACCACCACGCCGAACGGCGACGTCTGGTATGCCTCGCTTGCCGGCGATCACATCACCAAGATCGATACCGTAAGCGGCGATGCGCTGATGGTGCCGCCGCCGAAGCCGGGCGTCGGCCCGCGCCGCATCTGGTCGGACTCCAAGGGCATCTTGTGGGTGAGCTTCTGGAACACCGGCGAGGTCGGCCGTTTCGATCCGATCGCCAAGACCTGGAAGGTGTGGGGTCTGCCGGCCAGCAAGCAAGGCTGCTACGCGGTCTTTGTCGACGAGAAGGATAAAGTCTGGCTCAGCGATTGGGCCAACAACGCCATTGTGCGCTTCGATCCGCTAACGGAAAAATTCGAGAAGTTCCCGAGCAATCGCCGCCGTTCCGACGTGCGTCAGATGCTGGGCCGGCCGGGCGAATTGTGGGCGGCGGAGTCCGGCAGCGATCGCCTGATGGTGGTGCGGGAATAGCCGCCGCAACCGCGGCCTTGAAGGACAGCGCATCGCCATGTCCGATCTGACCGCCAGCCGCCGCGACGTGCTGCAAATCCTTGCCGGCGGCGCGGCTTTCGTGGCCGGGATCGCGCCGGCTGCCGCCGACGAAAAGCGTATCGCCAAGCTGATCGGCGAGGCGCGCGGCTTCGACACCATCTCAAAGCGGATCGATTCTATTTCCGCCGCGCTGCGCGGCACTCGCTATCGCGCCTACACGCTGATCGGCGGGCCGCGCCGTCCGGAAAAATTCGTGGTGCGCGACGACGCCTTCGATTGCGTCACGTATTGCGAAACGGTGCTGGCCGCGGCCATCGCCCGCGACGCCGGCGAATTCAACGCGACCTTGCGCGCCATCCGTTATTACAACGGCGTCGTCAAATGGGATCAGCGCAATCATTATTTCTTCGAGTGGTGCCAGCATAACGTTGAGAACAAGACCTGCCGCTGGCTCACCATGGACGGCGCGGTCGAGCTCAAGAAGACGGTCGATACACAAAAGGGCCTGAGCAAACGAAAATTCGTCATGCGCGTGATCCCGCGCGCGGTATTCCTGAAGAACAAGGCGGTGCTGCGGACCGGCGACATTATCGGCTTCGTCAGCCAGCAGCCGGGCCTGGATTACTTCCACACCGGCTTCGTCGCCTTCGCCAAGGATGGCACGTTATTGCTGCGCCACGCCTCGGAAAGCCGCCATCGTGTACTGGACGAGCGGATGGACCGGTTCATCGTGCAAAATCATGTGCGTTACGTGACACTGCTGCGGCCGCTGGAGCCACCGGCGGCCGCGTGACGCCTTGGCCGTGGACTCCTAATGGACGGCCGAATGCCGAGGTCGGTGTATCCCGAGGCTGATGAATACGCCGCTGGATCGACATCTTTTGCCAGATCGCGGGATCGCTCCGTTCGAATAATTTCTTCCAACCGGCGGAAGAGGGCCGCTGAGAAGTGCGCTAGCCGCCGATTCCGTTTATTACCTCCAGGAAGGCAAAGCCAAGGTCACCGTCGTTTCAGCGCGGGGCAAGGAGGCGGTGGTCGCCATGCTCAGCGCGGGCGATTTTTTCGGTGAGGGATGCATTGTCGGACAGCCTCTGCGGCTCGGCACAGTGTCCACTCTGAGCGCTTGTTCGGTCACGCGCTTCGCCAAGGCCGCGATCATCGATATCATTCACAAAGAGTCGGCTTTTGCCGAGCTGTTCATCTCGTACCTCTTGGAGCGCAATAGCCGTGTCGAGGCGGATCTGGTCGATCAATTGTTCAATTCGAGCGAAAAGCATCTGGCGCGAACCCTCTTATTGCTGGCCAATTTCGGCAAGGAGAGCGAGCCCGAGCCGGTGCTGGCGAAGATCAGCCAGGAGACATTGGCCGAGATCGTCGGCACCACGCGTTCGCGCGTCAACTTTTTTATGAATAAATTTCGTCGCCTCGGCCTGATCGATTACAACGGCCACATCGAGGTCCGCCGTGCGCTGCTGAATGTCGTTTTGCACGACAATCTGGACATCGAGGCGTAAATCGGGGTCGTGCCGGCGGCGCATGCCGCGAGGCAACACGCGGAATTGCGCACATATGTTAAATTGAGCGCAATAACCTTCACACTTCGACAATCTTGTAAGCGCGAGATAGTGCCCTCCGCGACCAAACCGCCGCTGAGCGCGAGGTTGCGTTGCGGAGCCGACAGGGTGATCAAAATGCGTGCCGTAAAAACTGTCCCGCTGGAGAAGTCGGCCACGGCTTTATTGGGAGAGGCGGAGGCGTGTTTCGACATTGCTAAAATCCGGCATGAGGCTGCCGATGCGCACCATGACGCTGCAGATGCACAGCGTGAGAATGCCGACCAGCAGCACAGGAATGCGGACCAGCAGCACAAGAATGCCGAGCAGCAGCATGAGAATGCTGAGCGACAACACGAGAATGCCGAGCAACAAAAAGAAAACGCCGACCAACTCAACATCAGCGGCGATAAACTCGAAGCTCTCGGACGATCGCTGACGTCCGGGCCGTCGCAGTCAGGGTTGAGGAAGACAGAATGGCCGGCCGGGGCTTTCATCAGCTTCCGAGCGAATACAAAATTGTGCGGAAGCTCGGACCGCCCGCCCCGAATACACCGCTAAAATAATCGCAGGGCGCACTAGCGCATGATCCCGAAAAGTGGGAACCGGCTTTCGGAAAAGATCATGCGCAAGCAGAATGTTAGGGAAGCGCGGTGATTCAAACTAAACGGATCACGCC
Source organism: uncultured Alphaproteobacteria bacterium (assembly GCA_963810255.1). Taxonomy (GTDB): domain Bacteria; phylum Pseudomonadota; class Alphaproteobacteria; order Rhizobiales; family Xanthobacteraceae; genus Pseudolabrys. The sequence continues at coordinate 170,342 of CAWEMT010000005.1, forward strand.
CTAATGGATGCGGCTGAACTAAGCCGCCGCGGCCTTCGGCTTCACTTCCGCCGTATAGTCGTCCATCAGCGTCTTGGTGATGCCGCCGGGATTGAAATTCCAGTTGGTGATCTCCGACACCGCGGTCACTTCCGCCGCCGAACCGGTGATGAAGCACTCGGAAAAACCGGTCAACTCGTCCGGCATGATGCGGCGCTCGATCACCTCGATACCGCGTTTCTTCGCCAGGGCGATCACCGTCTGGCGGGTTAGTCCGTCGAGGAAGCAGTCGGCGATCGGCGTGTGGATCTTGCCGTCCTTGATGAAAAAGATATTGGCGCCGGTGCATTCGGCGACGCGGCCCTGCCAGTCCAGCATCATGGCATCGGCGCAGCCTTTGCGCTCGGCGGCGTGCTTGGAGATGGTGCAGATCATGTAGAGCCCGGCCGCCTTGGCCTTGACCGGCGCGCACTTCGGATCGGGCCGGCGGTAATCGGCGAGATCGAGCTTGATGCCCTTGAGCCGCTGCTCGGGATCGAAATAGCTCGGCCACTCCCATGAGGCGATGGCGAGATGGATGGTGTTGGTCTGCGCCGAGACGCCCATCATCTCCGAGCCGCGCCAGGCGACCGGACGCACATAGGCTTCCTTCTTGCCGTTCTTCTCCAAGACGAGTTTCTTGGCGGCGTCGATCTCGGCGGCGGTGTAGGGGATCTCGAAGTCGAGCACGTTGGCGGAGCGTTTGAGCCGTTCCGAGTGCGCGGTCGACTTGAAGATCTGCCCGCCATAGGCGCGCTCGCCTTCGAACACGCAACTCGCATAATGCAGACCGTGGCTGAGCACGTGCAAATTGGCTTGGTCCCACGGCACGAGCTTGCCGTCGTACCAGATCACGCCGTCGAGCCGGTCATAGGACTGCGCAGCCATCGTCTCCTCCTTCGCCTTCCCCGTCCGGACTCTTGAGCGGCCGGTGCTACCGCCGTGATGGCGCATTTTCCGCGCCTATTCCAACACTTTGCGTCGCCGGGCAACACCCGGTATGAATGGGACCGGACCGGTCCTATCGCTCGCAATGCCGTACGTCGCAGACGGAAATGGCCGTTTTGGTACGATCGTTTCGTCTATAGCCAAGTTTTTGTAACATAAAACCAAAATATGTCAACATGGCTGACATAAATATGGATGCCAAAATCACCACGGCCGCGGGGGGCCTGACCGAACGGCCGGGGGCGTCGAGCGCGGCCGCGGCGGCGCCGATCTGGGACATCATCGAATTGTTGTTTTTCGCCTATCGCGATTTCGTCGGCGACGCCGACGAGGTGTTGTCCAAGCTCGGCTTCGGCCGCGCGCACCATCGCGTCCTGCATTTCGTCAACCGCAATCCCGGCATGAAGGTCGCCGACCTGCTCGACATCCTCAACATCACCAAGCAGTCGCTTGGCCGCGTGCTCAAGCAATTGGTCGACCAAGGCTACGTGGTGCAGAAGGAGGGCGCGCAGGACCGTCGTCAACGCTTGTTGTATGTGACGCCCAAAGGCGAGGCGCTGGCGCTGAAGCTCGCCGGCCTGCAGACCGAGCGCATCAACCGCGCCTTCGGCCAGCTCGGCCCGGGCGCGCATGAAGCTGCGCGGCGTTTCCTGACCGCCATAATCGATCCCGACAATCGCGACGGCGTGCTGCGGCTGGTCGACCGCGCCGACCGCGCCAAGTCGCACCGTTGAGGTGGCGATGATGATGTTGCCCGCCACGCTCGCCGACGACGCCCCGCATCTGCTGGTGGTCGACGACGACCGCCGCATTCGCGACCTGCTGTCGCGCTTCCTGGCCGGCGAAGGTTACCGCGTGAGCACCGCCGACACCGCGGCGGACGCGCGCGCCAAGTTGAACAGCCTGAGCTTCGATCTGCTCATTCTCGACGTCATGATGCCGGGCGAATCCGGTTTCGATTTCGCCAAGGCGCTGCGCGGCGCTTCCAGCGTGCCGATCCTGATGCTGACCGCGCGCGACGCCGCCGAAAGCCGCATCAAGGGCCTTGAGATGGGCGCCGACGATTATTTGTCGAAGCCGTTCGAGCCGCGCGAATTATCGCTGCGCATCGCCAATATCCTCAAACGCGCGCAACCGGCCGTCGCCTCGCCGGCGGAATCCGTGCGCTTCGGGCCGTTCGTCTATCATCTCGCGCGCGGCGAATTGCGCAAAGGCGAGGAGGTCATCCGGCTGACCGATCGCGAGCGCGAAATGCTGCGTATCCTGGCAGCGACCCCCGGCGAAACCGTCTCGCGCATGGCGCTCGCCGGCAACGGCGAGAGCGTCTCGGAGCGCGCGGTGGACGTGCTGGTCAACCGCCTGCGCCGCAAGATCGAGCGCAATCCCGCCGACCCGTTGTTCGTGCAGACGGTGCGCGGCATCGGCTACCGGCTGGTGATCACCACATGACCAGCCTCGACATCGGGATTGCCGCGGTGCGCGGGCTGCGCACCGCCTTCGAGCGCGTCAACGATGTCTGGCGGCGGGTTAGCCGCTGGCTCAACAGCGTGCTGCCCAAGGGCCTCTATGCCCGCGCGCTGCTCATCATCATCTTGCCGATGGTGATCCTGCAATCGGTGGTCGCCTTCGTGTTCATGGAGCGGCATTGGTCGTTGGTGACGCAGCGTCTGTCGGCCGGCGTGGTGGCCGACATCGCCGTGCTGATCGATGTCTACAAAGGCTATCCGCAGGACGCCGACCAGGCCCAGATCCGGCGCATCGCGCAGGAGCGGCTCGGCCTGGTGGTCGATTTCCTGCCGCTTAGGGACATGCCGCCGCCGGGGCCGAAACCGTTCTTCTCGCTCCTCGACCAGACGCTGTCGGAAGAAATCCGCAAGCAGATCGGCAAGCCGTTCTGGATCGATACCGTGGGCAAGTCGGCGCTGGTCGAGATCCGCGTGCAACTCGACAAGACGGTGTTGCGCGTCTTCGCGCGTCGCAGCGCCGCCTACGCGTCGAATTCGGAAATATTCCTGTTCTGGATGGTCGGCACCGCATTCGTGCTGCTCAGCATCGCCATCTTGTTCCTGCGCAATCAGATCAAGCCGATCCTGCGTCTGGCCGATGCCGCCGAAAGTTTCGGCAAGGGCCGCGAGGTGTCGAACTTCCGCCCGCGCGGCGCGCGCGAAGTCCGCCGCGCCGCCGCCGCCTTCATCGAGATGAAGACCCGCATCGAGCGCTCGCTCGAGCAGCGCACCGCCATGCTCGCCGGCGTCTCGCACGATCTGCGCACCGTGCTCACGCGCTTCAAGCTTGAGCTGGCGCTGATCGGAAAAGGACCCGAAGTCGAGGCCATGACCCGCGACGTCGATGAGATGACGCGCATGCTGGAAGCCTATATGGCCTTTGCCCGCGGCGATCTCGGCGAAGGCGCGGCGCCGACCGATATGGCGGACTTGCTTGAGGAACTGCGCCTCGATGCCGAGCGCCACGGCCATAAGGCGACCGTGTTGTTCCACGGCCCGCCGGTCGTTACCGTGCGGCCGGCGGCCTTCAAACGTTGCCTCGGCAATCTGGTGTCGAATGCCTCGCGCTTTGCGCGTTCGATCTCGATCACCGGCCACCGCGACCACCGCTGGCTGACCGTCACGGTGGACGACGACGGGCCGGGCATCCCGGCCGATTCACGCGAGGACGTGTTCAAGCCGTTCCTGCGGCTCGACGACGCGCGCAACCAGGACGAAGGCGGCACCGGCTTGGGACTTGCGATCGCGCGCGACATCGCGCGCTCGCATGGCGGCGAAATCACGCTCGGCGACAGCCCGATGGGCGGCCTGCGCGCGACGGTCAGGGTGCCGGTGTAGCCAACACAGTCATTCCGGGACGGCGCGTAGCGCCGGACCCGGAATTTAGATGCGGATTTGTTGCTTGCTTCTGGATTCCGGGTTCGCGAGCTTCGCTCGCGCCCCGGAATGATGAGAAAATTACGCCGCTTCCGCCTCTTCCTCGTCGCGGTGACGCCTGCTGCGGCGCGGCCCGCGCAGCACGCATTTCGGGATGGCGCAAAGATCGTCGAGGAAACCGGCCCAGCGCTCGGCGCTGGCCAGGCCGCGGTCGAGCGCGGCCATGCTGCGGTCGAGGCCTTCTTCCTCGTCATCCACCCAGACACTCAGCACGCGCGCAAACATCAGCGCCGCGCCCTGCACACGCAGCGCGCCCGCGGGTCCGGAGGTGCCGATGCCGGCGGCTTCCAGCATCCAGCGTTGCGAGCGCATCGCCAGAGCGTTGAGCGCGAGCGCAAGGCCGGGACTGCGGCGCGCCGAACGCATCAGCGAGCGCACCGCGTCCTTGTAGGGCGCCAGCGCTTCCAGCCGGCGCATCAGCACGTCGAACAGGCGTTCGCGCGCCGGCTCTTCCGCCATGTCGGCGTCGCCGCCGGCCAGCACGATGCGGTCGATGTCCTTGATGTGCGCGGCGAGGATGGACAGCACCGAGCCGAACTCGGCGCGCAATTGCGACAGCTTCAGACCGGCGCGGCCGGCGACTTCAGCCAGCCCGATTTCGTCGAGCGTATGTTCGGCAAGCAGCGTCATCAGTGCGTCGACCGCCTTGTCACGGTCGGATGCACCGCGCGAGGGCGGCGCGCTCGGCGCTTTGCGTTGACGTTTTGATTTGCGGGCCATGGCGGCCTCCCTTTGGTGCGGCTGGCCTTAATCTAGGTCTGCAAAGGCGCCGGTTCTAGGGCACCCTTCTGTAGTCCCGGGCGAGCGAGCGCTTGCGAGCGAGGCCCGGGACCCATACTCCGCAGACTATCAAGAGTGCACGGCGTATGGGTTCCCGCTTTCGCGAGGACGACGGCAGATAGATCGGCTAGCCCGCCAATTCCCGCCCGCGCCGGGTCGCCGCGGCGATGGCCTTGGTGAGCAGTTCGTTAAAACCGCCCGGCCCCATCAGCACCTCCAGCGCGGCGGCGGTGGTGCCGCCGGGCGAGGTGACGTTTTGCCGCAAGGTCGCGGCGTCAAGATCGGAGCGATGCAGCAACTCGCCGGAGCCGGCGACCGTCTCGCGCGCAAGGCGCGCGGCAAGCGGTGCCGGTAGGCCGGCGGCGATGCCGGCTTTGGTCATCGCTTCGGCCAGCAGGAAAATATAGGCCGGACCGGAACCGGACACGGCGGTGACCGCGTCCATCAACGACTCGTCGCTTACCCATTCGACCTTGCCGATGGCGGCGAGCAGATCGGACGCGAGCTTGCGTTGGCGCGCGGAGACTTTGCTGTTGGCGACCGCGACGGTGATGCCGCGGCCTATCGCCGCCGGCGTGTTCGGCATGGCGCGCACGATCGCCGCATCTGGCGGCAGCGCGCTTTGCAGGAAAGCCAGTGTGCGGCCGGCCATGATCGAGAGCACCAGCGTGTTCTTGCCGACATATGCCTTGAGCGGCGGCACTGCCTCGGGCGCGGTCTGCGGCTTGACCGCAATCACGATGGCGCCGGCGGGCTTTGCCTTGTCCTTCGGATTGAGCATCAGGCCGCGCCGCGTCAGCGCCTTGATCGCCTTCACCGGCTGCGGCTCGATCACCACGAGCCGCTTCGCATTGAGCCCGCGCGCCAGCCAGCCGTCGAGCATGGCCGAGCCCATCTTGCCGGCGCCGACAAGGACGAGATTGCCGGTCGATTTGAGTGATTGCGGTGTGCGCGCGGGCATCATCCCCTCTGCCGTCATCGTCCGCGCAGGCGGTCGATCCAGTATCCACCGAAGTCGGATTAACAATCGGCACTGCGGAGTACTGGATGCCCCGCTTTCGCGGGGCATGACAAGTGGGTGAGGGGCTACGCCTCGCCCGAGGTCTCGAAGGTGGCTGCGTCAAGCGCCTCGCGCGCCTCCTTGCCGGCCCAGACCACGAACTGGAAGGCGGCGAAATAGCGCTCGCAGGCATCGAGCGCGGTGCCGAGCAGCGCCTCGCATTGCTTGCCGGAGGCCTCGACCCCGCCCGCCAGCACCAGCGCGTGGCGGAACATGACGATGCCTTCCTGCATCCACAGGTCGAAATGGCCGACCCAGAGCCGCTCGTTGATCATCGAGATCAGCGACTGGATTTGCGGACGCCGGCGCTCCGGAACCTTGAGATCGAAGGCGCAGGCCAGATGCAGCGCCTCGATGTCGCCCATCCAGGTGTAGGACACCTGGTAGTCGGTCCACTTGCCGGTAACGAGGATGGTGATCTCGTCGTCGCTGGCGCGCTCGAACGACCACTCGTTGCCCGACGCCAGCCGCTCGACCACGTCGAGGGGATTCCTTCGGGCGCCTTCCGCTTGTTCTTCGATGTGAGGCATGCCGTCTCCGCTTTGCCGAATGGAGCGAGTGGAAACGCACGCCACTGCACGCGCACGGCACACAAACGGACCGACGCACAATCGACTCAAGGGATACGGGGTGCCTTGACGCGTGAAGCGAATCACATGGCCAACTGACTATAGCCCGCGAGATTCCGCCCGCCAAAGGCCGTTTCGTCGATCATGAGCCGTGATTTGCCCGCCCTAGGCAACCGCGCGGAACGGAATCTCCACAGCCAATGCCGCGGCAAAATGAATCTTCTGGTGGATAACTGGGTCGTCTGGAATCTGGCGGGCGTTTGATTCCGTTTTGTTCTTCCGCGCCGGAGTCAATCGAACAGGCTCGACACCGACTCCTCGGAGGCGGTGCGCCCGATCGCTTCGCCGATCAATGTCGCGATTTCCAGCACGCGGATGTTGCCCGCCGCCAGCACTTCCTTGGTCGGCTGGATCGAGTTGGTGATCACCAGTTCCTTCAGCCGCGACTTGGCGATGCGCGCGACCGCGCCGCCGGACAGCACGCCGTGGCTGATATAGGCGTAGACCGCCTTGGCCTTCTGCTCGAGCAGCGCTTCGGCTGCGTTCACCAGCGTGCCGCCGGAATCGACGATGTCGTCCACCAGCACGCAGGTGTAGCCGGCGACGTCGCCGATCACGTTCATCACTTCGGATTCGCCTGCACGCTCGCGCCGCTTGTCGATGATGGCGAGCGGCGCGTTGATGCGCTTGGCGAGCCCGCGCGCGCGCACCACGCCGCCGACGTCGGGCGAGACCACCGCCACATTGTCGAGTTTGAAGTTCTCGCGGATGTCGCGCACCATCACCGGCGAAGCGTAGAGATTGTCGGTCGGGATATCGAAGAAGCCCTGAATCTGCCCGGCATGCAGGTCGAGCGTCATCACCCGGTCGGCGCCGGCGCGGGTGATCAGATTGGCGACGAGCTTGGCCGAGATCGGCGTGCGCGGGCCCGGTTTGCGGTCCTGCCGGGCATAGCCGAAATAGGGAATCACGGCGGTGATGCGGCGCGCCGACGAACGGCGCAGCGCATCCATGATGATCAGCAATTCCATCAAATGGTCGTTGGCGGGAAATGACGTGGACTGGATGACAAAACAGTCCGCGCCGCGCACGTTCTCCTGGATTTCGACGAACACCTCCATGTCGGCGAAGCGCCGCACCACCGCCTTGGTCAGCGGGGTCTTGAGGTATTCGCCGATCGCCTGCGCCAATGCTGGATTCGAGTTGCCGGCAACGAGCTTGATGGCTCCGTTCTTGCCCGACATCTCGAAAACCCTCGCGACTTGACGCTTTAGGAGAGGCGGCGTGGTCATAACAAGGCGGGCAGGGGCGAGCAATACGAGTCGAAGTCTTTGTCCCGCAGCTTTTAACGTCGCGGTGAACAAAGGATTGGCTCAGTGACGGGCGGCCGCCAAGGTCAATGTCTCTTGATTAGGCTCTTGGGTCGACACCGGGCCGGGCAAAGGCGGGCGGCGGCGCGGCAGCGGCACCGGATCGATAACAGGCTCTTCGGCCCGCGCGGGCTCGGCTGCCTCGTTGGCGACCGGATCGGCATGGGCCTCGAAAATACGGAAAATACCGGCCGCTTCGGGTGAGAAATTGCGCAGTCCGGCAAGCGTGAACAGCGAGGGTTGGCTCTCATTGGACGCGGAGGCGGCGCTTGGCGCCGCCTCCGGCGAAGTCAGGAAGGCGGCCAACTGGTCCATGCTACTGCGCGCGATACGGTCGAGCATGGCTTCGTCGGCGGCCGCCCAGGCGTCACGATGGTTGCCCTTGGCGATCTCCTCGCCGTCGATGCGCAGTGCGCGATGTTGCTCGCCGTCGAACACGTCCCAGACCCACGCGATCGTGGTCTTGCCCTTCTCCTTGGTCGCCGACAGGTAGCCGCGCACGCGATAGGCCGACGGCGTCTCGCGCGACACGACGGCGAGGCGGCGCGCCTGCGCTTCGTTGTTGAGATCCTGCACCAACTGATGGAATGTGCTGGGCGGTGGCCCGTCGATCGATTCAAAGGCCACGGTGGCGCCGTGCGACTGCATGGGAGACGAAGTGATCGGCCGATCTTCGAGCGTGCAGGCGCCGAGCCCGATGGCGCAAAGCGCGGCCACGATCACCTTTGGCCGAAACAGATGACGCACCCCGGCGCGCGCTGCGCCGATACTCAACTGCATTAACGCTACCCCGCCGCCTTATTTTTTTTGTGTTGCTTAAGTCCCCTTGGGAAGCAGCGTAGCGGCAACCGCGCCCGGAAGTCCAGCGACGCGGACCAGCGTCACCGCAATCGAGCCCGACGCGTCAGCCGGCGAGCGCGATGGCGTTGATATGGCGGCCGTAATCGGCCTCGCCCAAGCGGGTCATGCGGCGATAGCTGAAGAAGCGCGCGGGCTCGGCAAAAGTGCAGAAGCCGAGATCCTCAAATTTCACAATGCCGGAACGTTCAATGCGGGTAGCTATATAGCCGGCCAGATCGAACATCGCGTGATCGGGGCGATCCGACGGCGTGAAGAAACGCGCATTGGCCGCATCCGCCGCCTTAAAGCGCGCGACGAATTCGGGGCCGACTTCGTAGTTCGGCTGCCGGATGGTCGGGCCGAGCGCTGCCGTCACGCGCTCGCGCGCGGCGCCGAGTTTTTCCATGGCGGCGACGGTGGCCTCGATCACGCCGGAGAACGCGCCGCGCCAGCCGGCATGCGCGGCGCCGATCACGCCCGCTTGCGCGTCGGCAAACAACAGCGGCGCGCAGTCGGCGGTGGAGACGCCGAGCGCAAGACCCGGCATGCGCGTGACGATGGCGTCGGCGCGCGGGCGCGCTTCACGCGTCCACGGCGTATCGGCAACGACGACGTCGGGCGAATGGATCTGATAGGCGGTGAGCAGGCGCTCCGGCGCGACGCCGAGCACCGCCGCCATGCGGGCGCGGTTTTCTTCGACCTTGGCGGGCGCGTCGTTCGAGCCGACGCCGCCATTGAGCGTGGCATAGACGCCCTCTGACACGCCGCCGCCGCGGGTGAAGAAGGCGTGGCGGACGCCCGCGAGCCTCGACAGCGATGCGGCCTGCAACATGCGCTCAGGCTCTTACTCGAAACCGGGCGGCGCGCCCAGCTTGGAATGGCCGAAGGCCGCCGCCTTGAACAGCGCGCCCATGGCGATCGAGCCGCGGCCGATCAGGCGCTGCACGGCAAAGTCGATTTCGGTCGCCACGTTTTTCGGCGCCTTGGTCTTGAGCGAGGCCGCGCGCGTCTCGATGCCGAGGCGGCTGAGAAACTGCGCCTGCTCGATGGTGCCGTAGCCGACCGCGCCCATCGCCTCGATCGCGCGCGTCAGCGCCTCGAAATCGACATGGGCGGTGAGGTCGACGGTGCCGGGCGCCGTCAGCGGGCCGGTAAACTCGTGATTGGCGACCGCCTGCAAGGTGTCGCCCACGCCGCTTTGCGCGTGGCCGTAATCGATGAGCAGCGCGGCGCCGCCTTCGGCGGCAAGGCGCTTGCCGATGCGCATCGCCGGGCGCTCGTCGCGCCACTCGAAGATCGACTCATCGGGCGCCTCGCGCACCGCCGGCGGCAACAGCCGCTCGAAATGCGGCATCGGCTGCGAAGCGTAAGTGAAGGCGAGCTTGCCGTTGAAATCGACCTCGATCTGGCGCTGATGCCAGCCGCGGTCGCTCTTGACCGCTTGGCTGACCGGTAGCGCGTCGAAGAACTCGTTGGCGACGACGATGGTGGGGCCCTGCGGCACCTCGTCCAGGCTCGCGTGCCAGTACACCGGCATGCGCAAGGGCTCGAGCGCTTGTTGCTGCTGCCCGATGAGGATCGGATTGATCTCGACCAGGTGCAGCACCGCCGCATTGCGGAACGGCGGCAGCACGCTCATCGCGCGCATGGCGTCGCACATCATGGTGCCGCGGCCGGGCCCCAGCTCGACGACGCGCAGATTGTCGGGCGAGCCCATCTGCTTCCACACCGCCCCCATCCACAGCCCGATCAATTCGCCGAACATCTGGCTGATTTCCGGCGCGGTGATGAAGTCGCCTTGGCGGCCGAGCGGGTCGCGCGTGGTGTAATAGCCGTGTGCGCGATCGGTGAGGCACAATTCCATGTATTCGCCGACCGGCATGGGGCCGGCAGCCGCAATGCGCCGGCGAATCTCGGTCTCCAGCGGCGTCTGCTCGTCGGCCATCATTCCCTCCGCAAAGTGGGATGCTTCAACGCATAGGCGATGAAGGCAAGGCCGGTGAGGAACAGCGGGATCGACAGCAACTGACCCATGGTGGCGCCGCCCCAGAGAAAGCCGAGCTGGGCGTCGGGCTCGCGGAAGAATTCGCAGAAGGAGCGCGCCAGCGCATAGACCACCGCGAAGGCGCCGATGATCAGCCCGGGCCGCTTCAAGGCGCCGCGCCGGATCAGCAGCGCCAGCACCGCGAGCAGCAGCAGGCCTTCGAGCAGCGCCTCATAAAGCTGGCTCGGATGCCGCGGCAACGGCCCGCCGCCCGGAAACACCATCGCCCAAGGAACGGACGCGGCGTCCGCCGGCCGGCCCCACAATTCGCCGTTGATGAAATTGGCGATGCGCCCAAGAAACAGGCCGATCGGCCCGACCGCGCAGGTCAGATCGCCGAGCGACAGGATCGGCAGGCCGCGCGCGCGCGCAAACAGCACCACCGCCAGCACGCAGCCGGTAAAGCCGCCGTGGAACGACATGCCGCCGTTCCACAATTGGAAAATCTCCAACGGATGGCTGGCGAAAAACGGCAGGTTGTAGAACAGCACATAGCCGATGCGGCCGCCGAGGATGATGCCGAGCGTCACCCAGAGGATGAAATCGTCGAAATCGGTCACCGTCAGCGGCGCCATTTTCGTTGAAGAATTGCCGCCCCAGAGTTTTTCGTTGCGGATCAGCGCGCGCGCATAGACCCAGCCGAGCAGGATGCCGGCGATATAGGCGAGCGCATACCAGCGGATGGCGAAGGGGCCGATATGCACCAGCACCGGATCGAAGGCGGGGAAGGGGATGACGAAGAGGGGCATAAAACGGCTTCCGGCGGTAGCGAGGCTCTATAACACCAAGCGCGTCGATTTCTCATCCGTCATGCCCGCGCTTTTCGCGGGCATCCACGCCTTTTAAGCCTGTCGTAGCAAGGCGTGGATGGCCGGGAACTCCAGGCGCGAAGCCGGTGCTTCGCGCCTTTTGCCCGGCCATGACGTGGAAAGTCATGCGACCGCGCCAGTCTAGCATGCGGCCTCTTGCGGGCCGATGACGGGATGGCCATTCTTGTGCGGTACCGGCGCCGGAGGCGACAAATGACCCAGACCAGCAACCGCTTTTTCGACGAGCTTGCGCGGCTGATGAACGACGCCGCCGGGGTCGCCCAGGGCGTGCGCAAGGAATTCGACACGCTGTTCCGTGCCCAGGCCGAGCGCATCTTGCGCGAGCTCGACGTGGTGCCGCGCGAGGAGTTCGAGGCGGTCAAGGAGATGGCGCGGCTGGCGCGCGAGGAGAACGAGGCGCTCAAGGCGCGGGTGGAGAAGCTGGAGAGTAAGAAAGCCAGCAAGGGCGCTAAGAAGGCGGGCCTGCCAGGCGAGTAACTATTCCCCTTCCTTGCCTCCCGCACCCACCCCCGCTATAACCCCGCGCGAAAACGCGGCCCCCGGCACCCCTGGAGGCTAGCCGCGTTGGCGGGCGGCCGAAAGCCGCCTTTTTCCATTGCGTTAGAAGAGGTTACAGACATGGCCACCGTGCAAGACATGAAGGCGACGGTGCGCCCGAAAGCCGGCAAGGGGGCCGCGCGGGCAGCACGTTATTCCGGCAAAGTGCCGGGTGTGATCTACGGCGAAAACAAGCCCCCGGTAATGGTGCTCATCGAGCACGACGAGCTGAAGAAGCGCATCTACGCCGGCCGCTTCACCACCACGCTCTACAATCTCGACGTCGACGGCGAGACCCACCGCGTCATTCCGCGCGACTACCAGCTCGACGCCATCAAGAGCCTGCCCATGCACGTCGACTTCCTGCGCGTGGCGGAAGGCGCCACCATCCGCGTCAAGGTGCCGGTGCATGTGCTCAACACCGACCAGTCGCCCGGCGTCAAACGCGGCGGCGCCGTCAATATCGTCACCCATACGGTGGACGTTGCCTGCCTGGCGGAAGCGATCCCGGTGTCGATCGATGTCGATATTTCCGGGCTCGACATCAACCATTCCAAGCATCTGAGCGACGTGACGCTGCCGCCGAATGTGCGCGTGATCGCGCATGGCGACATTACGCTGGTCACGGTGGTGCCGCCGTCCGGCTACGCCGAGGAATTGAAGGCCGCCGCCGAAGCCGCCGCCGCCGCCGCTGCTGCCGCCGCTTCTGCTGCTGCTGCTGGTGTTGCGCCCGGCGCGGAAGGTGCTGCTCCCGGTGCTGCTCCTGGTGCTGCGCCAGCCGGTGCGCCTGCGGCAGGTGGTGCTGCCGCGGCCGAGAAGAAGTGAGGCAAGCGCGTTCCGCGCGCTTCCTCGCCGGCGTTTGTGCCTCTTGGATTAAGGCGGCGACGCCATGCTGCTTTTCGTCGGCCTCGGAAATCCCGGCCCGCGCTATGCCGGTAACCGGCACAATATCGGTTTCATGGCGGTGCAGGCGATCGCGCGCCGCCATGACATCAAGCCGTGGCGGCGCAAATTCCAGGGCGTGGCGGTGGAAGGCACGATGGCCGGCGAAAAGCTGCTGCTGCTGCTGCCCGACACCTTCATGAATGAGTCGGGCCTTGCAGTGCGGCAAGCCGCAAATTTTTACAAGCTCGACGCCGGCAGCATCGTCGTGTTCCACGATGAGGCTGAACTGCCGCCCGGCAAGGTGCGATTGAAAGTTGGCGGCGGCAATGCCGGCCACAACGGCCTGCGCTCGGTTTCCGAGCATCTCGGCAACGACTATCGCCGCGTGCGTCTCGGCATCGGCCATCCCGGCGACAAGGATTTGATGGAGCAGTACGTGTTGCAGGATTTCGCCAAGAGCGAATGGCCCTGGGTGGAAGCGCTGTGCGAGATCGTCGCCGACAACGCCGCCTTGCTGATCGAAGGCAAGGATTCGACGTTTCAGAACAAGGTGCATCTCGCCATGGACGCCAAGGGCTTCGGCGGCGGGGACGAAGCCGAGAGCGAATGACATAACCAACCATCCGACGCGGAAAATTCCATGGGATTCAAATGCGGCATCGTTGGCCTGCCGAATGTCGGCAAGTCGACGCTCTTCAACGCGCTGACCGAGACGGCGGCGGCGCAGGCCGCCAACTATCCGTTTTGCACCATTGAGCCCAATGTCGGCGAGATCGCGGTCCCGGATCCGCGGCTCGATAAGTTGGCGGCACTCGGCAAGTCGGAACAGATCGTTCCGACACGCATCACCTTCGTCGATATCGCCGGCCTCGTGCGCGGCGCTTCCAAAGGCGAGGGGCTCGGCAATCAGTTCCTGGCCACCATCCGCGAGGTCGACGCCATCGTGCATGTGGTGCGCTGTTTTGAAGACAGCGACGTCACCCATGTCGAAGGTAAGATCGATCCGATTGCCGATATCGAGACCATCGAAACCGAACTGATGCTGGCCGACCTCGAATCCTTGGAAAAGCGCGTCGACAATCTGGAAAAAAAGGCCAAAGGCACCGGCGAGGACGCCAAGTCCGCCAAAGAGATGCTCGATTTGATCAATCGCTCGCTCGTTTTGCTGCGCGAGGGCAAGCCGGCGCGGATGGTCGACCGCAAGCCCGAGGAGGAAAAGCCGTTCCACTCGCTCGGCCTGCTCACCTCGGCGCCCGTGCTTTATGCCTGCAACGTCGAGGAAGCGTCCGCCGCGACCGGTAACGATTTCTCTCGCCAGGTCGAGGCACGCGCGAAGGAAGAGGGCGCGGTTGCCGTGGTGATCTCGGCCAAGATCGAGTCGGAAATCGCGGTGCTGCCGCCGGCCGAGCGCGCGGATTTTCTCGAAGCGGTGGGCTTGAAGGAAACCGGGCTCGATCGCCTTGTGCGCGCCGGCTATGCGCTGTTGCACTTGGTGACCTATTTCACCGTCGGGCCGAAGGAAACGCGCGCCTGGACTATTACGCAAGGTACGAAGGCGCCGCAGGCGGCGGGCGTGATTCACACGGATTTTGAGCGTGGCTTCATTCGTTCCGAAACCATCGCTTATGACGATTTCATTGCCTTCGCCGGCGAGACCGGTGCGAAAGAGGCCGGCAAGATGCGGTTGGAAGGCAAGGACTACGTGGTCGCCGACGGCGACGTGATGCATTTCCGCTTTGCGACGTGACGGACTAACATGCGTCATGCCCGGCCTTGTGCCGGGCATCCACGTCTTGGCTGCTATGCAGTGGCGATGACGTGGATGGCCGGGACAAACCCGGCCATGACGGAGTAAATCACCTGCCCATGTCAAAACTCCACTTCGAAGATTTCCAGCCCGGTGCGGTCGCTATCTACGGCCCGCGGCTGGTAACGCGCGAGGAGATCGTCGCCTTCGCCGCCGAGTTCGATCCGCAGCCGATGCATCTCGACGAGGCGGCGGGCAGCGCCACCATGCTCGGCGGGCTCGCGGCTTCCGGCTGGCACACCTGCTGCCTGCTGATGCGCCTTCTCGCCGACGGCTTGCTGCTGAACGCCGCCTCAATGGGCGCGCCGGGCGTAGACTATATCCGCTGGCTCAAGCCGCTGCGCCCCGGCACGCAAATCCGCCTGCGCACGACCGTGCTGGAAACGCGCCCATCGAACAGCCGGGCCGAGCGCGGCTTTGTCAAATTCCTGTTTGAGCTGCTCGACGAACAGGATGCCGTGCTTGCCGATTTGACTTGCTCGCAGATGCTTATTCGCCGCCAGCCGGGAGTGTCGGCGTGAAATACTTCGAGGACACCCTAGTCGGCGATAGATACGAACTCGGCCGCCACACCTTCGCCGCCCCTGACATGAAGGCGTTTGCCACCCGCTTCGATCCGCAGCTGTTTCATGTCGACGAAGCGGCGGCGCAGCAGTCGCATTTTGGCGCGCTATGCGCGTCCGGCTGGCATACCGTGGCGGCATGGATGCGGCTGATGGTCGATCATCGCCGGCGCGTGATCGAGGCGGCGCAGACGCGCGGCGAGCCGATCGCCCGTATCGGGCCAGCGCTCGGCGTTCGCGATCTCAAATGGCTCAAGCCGGTCTATGTCGGCGACACTATCGAGTATGCCAGCGAGGTGGTGGAAACGCGCGTCTCCGGCAGCCGGGCCGGATTCGGCCTGATGACCATTCGCGGGTCCGGCGTCAACCAGAACGGGGACCTCGTGCTCTCGTTCCTGAGCACGACCTTTATCGAGCGCCGGCTGGAGACGCCATGAGCGTGTCGGCCAACGGCGCCAATCCTATTCCGGCCGCGCATGGCAAAGCCGAGGAGCGACGCGCGCTCGGCGTCGCCTGCGGGGCGCATGCGCTGCACGACGGCTATACCGACCTCATCTATGTGATGCTGCCGATCTGGCAGGGCGAATTCGGCCTCGGCTTTGCCGCGCTCGGGCTGATGAAGACGGTGTTCTCCGGCACGCTCGCCGGCTTTCAAATTCCGGCGGGATTTTTGGCCGAACGCTTCGGCACCGCCGCGGTGCTGGCGCTCGGCACGGCGCTTGCCGGATTTGGCTATTGCCTCGCCGGCTTCAGCCACGGCGTCGTCATGCTGGCGGCCGCGCTGTTCGTCGGCGGCCTCGGCGCCAGCGTGCAGCATCCGCTGGGGTCTTCACTGATTGCTCACGCCTTCGCCGGTGCGCGCTCGCTGAAAGCGCTCGGCACCTACAATTTCGCCGGCGATATCGGCAAGATGACTCTGCCGGCGGCGGCGTCTTTGCTGTTCGTCGTGCTGCCATGGCGCGAAGCGCTCATCCTGCTCGGCGGCCTCGGCGTATTGGCTGCGATCGTGATCTTCGCGCTGATCCCGCGCTTTGCCGCGGAAACGGCCGCGCCGCGCAAAAGCGCGGCCGCTGCAGCGGGCGGCTCGCGCCTGAGCCAGTTCGGTTTTCCGCTGCTCTTGTCGGTCGGCGTGCTCGACAGCGCCACGCGCATGGGGTTTTTGACATTTCTGCCATTCGTGCTCACGGCGAAAGGCGCAAGCCTGCCGACCGTCGGCTTGGCGCTGACGCTGGTGTTTGCCGGCGGCGCGGCCGGCAAACTGGTTTGCGCCTTCATCGGCGCCCGCATCGGCGCTGTGGCGACAGTCTGGCTGACCGAAACAGCGACCGCACTCGGCATTGCCGCGCTGTTGCCGCTGTCGCTCGAAGGGGCGCTGTTGCTGCTGCCGCTGGTCGGCATCGCACTCAACGGCACGTCGTCGGTGCTCTATGGTTCGGTGCCGGAGCTGGTGACGCCGGCAAAGCGCCAGCGTGCGTTCGGCATCTTCTACACCGGAACGATCGGCGCCGGCGCGGTCTCGCCGGCGCTTTACGGATTGCTCGGCGATGCGGTCGGCGTGCCGTCGGCGCTCATTGTCGTCGCGGCTGCGGTACTGCTGACGCTGCCGATTACGCTGGCCTTGCGGCCGGCATTGGCAAACACGGCGGTATCCTGAGCGCGCAAAGCAGGGCCGAAGGTAAATAGGCAAGTCGATCCGGTTACCACAATGGCCCGTTCGCACTTGGTTAAATGAATTTATTCAGCAATGTGCATTTACCTTGCCGTTGCCAGCACCGCACAAGCGGCCCGTAAACACTGGATTTTCCGCGCCCCAAGGGCCATATTAGCCGGCGAGGAGTTTCTACTAATGTCGATGATCAACTATCGGGCTCCGTCCGAACTATTTCCCAGCCGCAGCCGCAAGTCGCGGCGTCCGATCGGCTACAAGCGTTTTCCAACCGCGGCGGAAGCCATCCGTTTCGCTATCGAGGAGTTGCCGCCGGAATTGCTCCTCGGCGCCTATCTCGAGGTGGAGGAAAAGCGTTTCGACGGCAATGGCATCCGCCAGCTCTATGAGAGCGCCGACTATCCGCTGCCGCGTAAAGTCGCCGCCAACTAATCCAACCGCCAGACACGCGCCTTCGATCGCCGTCCGCGACGGCCGATTTGTCGTCCCGACATGCGGTGCGCCGATGGCAAAAAGGCCCCGCCGAAGCGGGGCCGAGTGTGCGGGAGGATTGTCCGATGACGAGGCCGCGTCTGTCGCCTGTCGCAAACGACCCCAGCTTTCAGCGGCTCCATGCGACGCAAGCCGCTTTCGAACGCGCCCACTCTAGGCGGGTTTAGATAGGCGAAGCGGGCCCCATGTCGCTGTCCCGGTAATCCACAGCCTTGCGCCGCGCGGGCGCAGGCTTACCCACCGAATTTTCAGGCCTGTCAGGCCGCGCCGGCAAGCTGTTACCAGTTCAACTTGAGGCGGGCGCTGACGCTCGCATTGGCGGTCGGCTCGCCGATATCGGTCAGCGCCGTCGTCACGTGAAGGGGCCCGTAGATCTTCTGGTCGGCGCTGAACGTTCTATGGGTGACCGGATCGTTGCTGGCCGAGGAAACGGCAGCCGATAGCGTGGTGCCGGTCGGCAGGTAATCGAGCTTGGCGAGCTTCTGGTTGCCGAAGACATATTGCGGCGTCGGCGTCACCGCCGGCGCCGCTTCGAGCAGCGGCTGATTGGACGCGCCATCGCCAAGCGGATTGAAGGTATCGGTCACCGTATAGGTGCCCTGCACGGTGACGGAAAAACGGTCGCCGAGCGGGATCGAGCGCTTAAGCGTGGTGCCGGCCTTGCCCTGGTCGTTGGTCGCATCGACGCGCGCATCGAGCGAAGCGAGATTGGGCACGCCGATCGAGGCCCAGGCGGCGCCGGAGCCGGAATTGTCGGCGGCCGTCGGCAGCGGCTGGTCGAGTTGATAATTTTGCGGCGGCGTGGCCGCGAGACGGACGTCGGCGCCGACGGTGGCATCCCAATCGTTCGACGCCAGCGGCTTCTTCACCACCACCGTGCCCGAACCGTTCGCCCGGTCGGTGCGGCTGACGTCAAGGCGCTTGGGTCCGAACAGCCGTGGCACGCGCAAGGTTCGCTCCGGCGTGCCGGCGGCAAGAGTCGCCGGATCGAAAGTCAGCGCATTGGCAAGCACCTCGTCGGAGGGCGGCGCCGCCTCGGCCGGCCTGGCGTCGTGGATGGCGGCAGCCGGCGGCGAAGCGGCGGCATCGTCGGCCGCACGCAATTCTTGCGCCGCCGCCGGCGCGGCAGCGAAGGCCAATAACGCGGTCCACCCCACGACAAGTATCGCGCCTGCACGCATTCCGAACTAAACTCCCTCGAAGTGGCCGTTCCGATTTTACTTGTTTTTGCCGGCTTTACATGGGCGCCATGGTCGGCGCAAACCGGTTAAGCATTGGTTGAGAATTTGCCACGGAACTTTGGCGAAGGTGTGAAATGCTATTGTCCAACAGTGCCCAAATTCACTGCAAGGCGGTTGCGATGGCGATAAAGAAGCGAGCAATTCACAGTCCGGCGCGGCAATCGGAACTCCGGCTGCGCGTCGCCGTCGAATTGAGGCGGAGGACAAAGATCATGGCCGCATTATTGACCGTCATTCTGGCCGGTTCGCAGATCGCGCTGGCGAGCGAACAGGTTCCGCAACTGAACATCGAGCCGACCTGTCATTCGGCCGCCATGGCGCAGCCTGCGCAAGACCGCCATGAGGATGTCTGCAAGCGCGACGAATTGCAGGCGCGCGACAAGCTGCAGCAGGAATGGGGGCAGTTCACCGGCACGCAACGCCAGCACTGCGTGACCTTGTCGACGCTCGGCGGCTCGCCGAGCTATGTCGAATTGCTCACCTGCCTGGAAATGGCCAAGGCGACCGCCGATAAGCCGATCACCGGCGCGCCGCCGCACGACCCGGTGCGCTGAAAAAGGCTTACGCCTTCTTGCCCTGCGGATTGCCGAAGGGGTTGCCGGACGACGATGAGCCTTGCTGCGCCAGCTTGTAGGCGGACAACTGCTTGGGCTTATCCTTGTCGGCCTTCGGCTTCTTCTTTTCCTTGGGCACGCGCATCTGACCCTTGGCCATGACGATCTCCTGGACGAATGACGACCGCGGATGGTGATACGGCGGCCAGAGCGAGGCAAGGGGGCTGTCAGGACTTCATCATAACTTCGTCAGGTCTTGGCCAAGTCTTGATCAGGTTTTGGGCGCCGGCGTGCCGGCCTTACCCATCTTCTGGTCGATGCATTTGCTGACGATGTCGGCGCGCTTGTCGAGCGACATCTTGCCGTAGGTTTTCTCGGTCCCCATCCAGCATTCGGTGGCGGCTTTTTCGTGCGTCATGGGCGCCGCGGGCGGCGCTGCGGCCTGCACACCAGGGGCGCCGGTGCCGGTGGTTTCGCAGCCGCCGAGTGCGGCGGCGGCGGCGAGCAGCAGCAAAGCGGCGGCGCCGAAGCGGGCGCGGCGGAAGTTGGGAATGGTTACGCTCATCGATACAGGGTCCGGTTTGATGCGGCGGGGCCGAGCCTCGCGCCTGGCGCCGCGGTTGCGCCTGATGGCGCCGTCATCGCCCGCCGGCACTGTTTAGCGTCTGAGTTCCCCGGTCGGCAACTGAATTTGTCGCGAGCGGCCAGGGGGACGATTTGGCGCGGGGCTTGCCGATTATGTTTCCGTGGGCGTGCGCCGGCCTCGTTTCCCTCTCCCCTTGTGGGAGAGGGTGGCTCGCGCGGAGGGAATCCGAGCGCGAGCCGGGTGAGGGATGTGCATGTCATTTGGTTCCGACCCCTCACCCGCCTCGCTCACTTCGTTCGCTCGGCACCCTCTCCCACAAGGGGAGAGGGTAAAGTGCAAGCGTCGCCGCATTTTTCCCGATTCAATTGTCAAACAGCCCTTAGCCAACGCTCCGCCGCCCGTATTCTTTGTCGAGGCGCCGGGGACGCCCGTCTTCCTTCCCCCAGGGGCCCGGGGAGTCGTCCCCGGCAAAATGCCGAGGGGGCGGAGCGCCGCGAGGCGCGTCCGTATCCTTTCGTGCCGCGCTTCCTTGCGAAAGCGCGGGTGCCTCTCGGCGCTCCGGTGCGGCTTCGCGCGGCGGTATTTGCCGCAGGCACAGGCGCCGAGTCCGCGCTTCCTGGGACGAGGCTTTCGCCAGTCCCAGTCCAGCGAGCTTCTCGCGGAGGGGTCCTAGTGCCCCCGGGCGGAGCCCCGGGCCTCCCGAGTGCAAGGTTACGAGCCTTGCCCTCGGGCGCCGCATCCCACCCCGCTCACACGACGTCTCATGAGAACGCCCTCAAGTCGGTGGGATAGAACGTGTAAATATTCCTATAGGAATATAGTCAAGAGTAAATTTGAAGCGGGCCGCGCAGCACGCGCGGCACGCGCGGCAAGAAACGGCGAGCCTCTTGGGCGCTGACGCAGACCGATTCTCGATCGTTCGGTGAAAATCAGACACCTCAATTGTAGCTCATGAGAAAATTGCGCACACAATTTTTGTTCAGCTGTCAAGTAGAGCAAGACATTAGAAAATAAAGGGATTTTTTCATACTGGGGATAATTGTTATTTTTCTTTTGCGTTTATGCACAGCCGCGCTTCAGGCATCGATTTCGGCCGTCTTGAATAGTGTAAATTTACGGGCGAAAGGAATCGGTATGTCCAAGCAACAGCCCCGACTAGGCGTAGAAATTCTTGGTTTTTTGGATGGCGCTGCCGAGGGCAGTTTCGCGATATTCGCTCTAGTTATTATTATCGTCGCAGCCCTTTGGTCTAATGCATATCAGATCGCCACAGTGGCGCTCGCCGCAGAACGGGCAATTGCCCTCGATGATGAGTGCAGGCTCGCGCCAGCCAGCTGCTGCCGAATAGCCTCAAGCGCTCTTCTGCAGCCGCTCCAGCGCCTGCGAAAACGAATTCTTGGCCAGACTGGTGAGGCGGTCGGCGATATAGGCTTCGGCTTCCTTGCGCTTGGCGAAGGTCTTCAGCAGGCGGTAGTTGGGGTGGCTGCTCTCCGCCGCGGCCGCTTCCAGCACCGCGAACTCTTTGCCCTCGCGCTCGATCACCAGCGTCCAGTCGTCGCTCTTGTAGGGGAAGATGTCGCGCACGCCGCAGATCGGGCAGTCGGCCTCGACCGCCTGCGCGGACTCGGCCAGCCAGTGGCCGTCGCAGTGGGCGCAAGAATAGTGGTGGCGGAACCAGGGCATCGGCGCGGCCTCGGCAGCAAAACAAATCACTTTGACAATGTGGCGAGTATAATACGGCGGGACCGAGTCGCGGCGCGGCTCACAGATTGCCGTTGAAATAGAGCCATCCCAGCAGCCAGATACCGAGGCCGGCGATGGCGCCGAGCGCCAGCCCGGGCGAGCCGAGCAGCAAGGCTATCAACGCCATGCTGACGGGGTCGTTGAGAATGCCGATGTCGGACAAGGCCGCTAGCGCCGCCGGTTGCTCTTGAAGCCGCCGCGCATGCCGGGGCGGCCCATATTCGAGCGCGGCGAGTCGGCCGCGCCGGCTTGACCTCGTGCGTTACGGCGATGCCCATTTCGTCGAGGTCGGGCTTGTGCGGGCGGTCCGTACCCCCACCCCGCAAGGAGGAGGGTGAAGAAGGCGCGGGGAGGGTGAGCGCCCGCGCATTCCTTTCGTCTGCGACGCCATCACATCGCGCGCGGTCGGATTGTCCAGCACCGCCATTTCGGTGGCGCGCAGCCGCTTGATCTCGTCGCGCAGGCGGGCGGCCTGCTCGAAGTCGAGATCGGCGGCCGCCTCGCGCATGCGCGTCTCCATGTCGGCGATCACCGCTTCCAGATTGTGGCCGATGGTGGCGGCGTCGCCGAATTCGCCTTCGCTGGCTCCGCCGGTGGAAATCAGCACGTGGTCGCGCTCGTAGACCGAATCCATGATGTCGTGGATCGAGCGCTTGATGCTTTCCGGCGTGATGCCGTGCTCGGTGTTGTATTCGACCTGCTTCTCGCGCCGGCGGTTGGTTTCCTCGATGGCGCGCTGCATCGAGCCGGTGACCTGGTCGGCATAAAGGATGACGTTGGAATCGACATTGCGCGCGGCGCGGCCGATGGTTTGAATGAGTGACGTCTCGCTGCGCAGGAAGCCTTCCTTGTCGGCGTCGAGAATGGCGACCAGCGCGCATTCCGGAATGTCGAGGCCCTCGCGCAACAGGTTGATGCCGACCAGCGCGTCGAAGGCGCCGAGCCGCAGATCGCGGATAATCTCGATGCGCTCCAGCGTATCGATGTCGCTGTGCATGTATCTGACACGAATGCCCTGTTCGTGCAGATATTCGGTCAAGTCTTCGGCCATGCGCTTGGTGAGCACGGTGACCAGCGCGCGATAGCCCTTCTGCGCCACCTGGCGCACCTCGCCCACGAGGTCGTCGACTTGCGTGCGCGCCGGGCGGATTTCCACCGGCGGATCGATCAGGCCGGTGGGGCGGATCACCTGCTCGACAAAGACGCCGCGCGCTTCCTCCATTTCCCAGGGGCCGGGCGTTGCCGATACCGCCGTGGTCTGCGGCCGCATGGCGTCCCATTCCTCGAAGCGGAGGGGGCGGTTGTCCATGCAGGAGGGCAGGCGGAAGCCGTATTCGGCCAGCGTCGCCTTGCGGCGGAAGTCGCCGCGGTACATGCCGCCGAGTTGCGGGATGGTGACGTGGCTCTCGTCGCAGAACACCAGCGCGTTGTCGGGCACATATTCGAACAGCGTCGGCGGCGGCTCGCCGATGCGGCGGCCGGTGAGGTAACGCGAATAGTTCTCGATGCCGGCGCAACTGCCCGTGGCCTCCATCATTTCCAGATCGTAGACGGTGCGCTGTTCGAGCCTTTGCGCTTCCAGCAGGCGGCCGGCACGGTTGAGCTCGTCGAGGCGGCCGCGCAATTCCTGCTTGATGCCGTTGATGGCCTGAATGAGCGTCGGGCGCGGCGTCACGTAATGCGAATTGGCGTAGATTTTGACGAAGTCCAGTTCGTCGGTCTTGGCGCCGGTGAGCGGGTCCATCTCCTCGATCTTCTCGATCTCGTCGCCGAACAGATGCACGCGCCAGGCGCGGTCCTCGTAGTGCGCCGGGAAAATGTCGACGGTGTCGCCGCGCACGCGGAACGAGCCGCGGAAGAAATCGCCCTGCGTGCGCTTGTATTGCAGCGCCACCAGGTCGGCGAGCAATTGGCGTTGATCGATCTTGCCGCCCTGTTTCAGCGTGAAGGTCATGGCCGAATAGGTCTCCACCGAGCCGATGCCGTAGATGCACGACACCGAGGCGACGATGATGACGTCGTCGCGCTCGAGCAAAGCGCGCGTGGCCGAATGGCGCATGCGGTCGATCTGCTCGTTGATGGAGGATTCCTTCTCGATATAGGTGTCGGTGCGCGGGACGTAGGCTTCCGGCTGGTAGTAGTCGTAATAGGAGACAAAATATTCCACCGCGTTGTCGGGGAAGAACGACTTGAACTCGCCGTAGAGCTGCGCGGCCAGCGTCTTGTTCGGCGCCAGGATGAGGGCGGGGCGCTGCGTCGCCTCGATCACCTGCGCCATGGTGAACGTTTTGCCCGAGCCGGTGACGCCGAGCAGCACTTGCGTGCGGTCGTTGCGCTTGACGCCTTCGACCAGTTCCTTGATCGCCTGCGGCTGATCGCCTTTCGGCTCGAAGTCGCTAGCGATCTTGAAGCGCTGGCCGCCTTCGGATTTTTCCGGCCGCGGCGGCCGGTGCGGCGTCCACGGCACGGTGGAGAGTTCGGCGCGGCCCTCGCGCAGCAAGCGGTCGAGCGACTGCTGGCTGGCGATGCCAGCAATGCCGCCCGGTTGCGTCGGCAGATCGGCGCGGGGCAGGCGGTATTTCGGGTCGCCTCCCCCCAATTCTCTTTCTTTACCTCTCCCCGCTGGGCGGGGAGAGGTCGAAGCGCGCAGCGCGTCGGGTGAGGGGGTATCTCCGAGATGCTCAGCCTGTTGAGACGCCCCCTCACCCCGACCCTCTCCCCGCAAGCGGGGAGAGGGAGAACCGGCGTCGTCGTCGCCGAGCCCCAACTCCTGCGCCAGCGCCGGATCGAGCCCGGTGATCGGCGAGGCTGAATAGTCGCGCTGCGGCGCCTCCTCGAAGCCTTTCGCCGACTTGCGCGCGCGGTGCGCGGCGGAAAAATCCTGCCGCCGCTCCCAGGAATTGTCCGGCGGCGGCTGCAGGCCCGAGTTTTTGCCGGTGCCGGAGCCTAAACCTGCGGTGCCCTTGTTGATGGCCGGATTGAGCAGGTCGGCAAGCGCGTCCGGCGTTGCCGTCGCATCCGGCCGCGATGCCTTGGCGCGGGTCGGGTGTGCGGGGTCCTTTTTCGGCTTTTTCGGAGGGGATTTCGCCATCGCCGTCCGAATATGGGGCGAGTCCGGCGACGAGGGAAGGCGGGTGATGACGGCGCGCCGAAGCCGGGGGTGTTGCAAGAGTTCCCCTCGGGGCACAGCGGTTCCGTGCACCGGGCAGACGATCGCAACCGCCGGGTAAACAAATACTCACTATCGGTGTGTCAGAAAGGGGCCTGTCTGCGAGGCGGACCTGCCGGATCAACGTCCATGATGCGTGAATTGCTATGACCGATTTGCCCACCCCCTTAACCGCCAGCGCGGCCCTCGCCAACGGTGGCGTTTTCGACTTGGCGCCGGTTTCGCTTTGGCTCGAGGACTACAGCGGCGTGAAGGCGCTGTTCGAGGGCTGGCGGCGTGCCGGCGTCACCTCGCTACGCGATCACTTGGCCGGCCACTCCGGCAGGGTGAAGGAATGCGCCAGCCGCATCCGGGTGCTCCAGGTCAATCGCAAGACGCTCAGCCTGTTCGCGGCCACTGACCTCGACCATCTGGTCGGCAATCTCGATCGCGTGTTCCGCGACGACATGCTGCGCACCCACGTCGAGGAACTGGTGCAGCTCTGGGAGGGCAAGACCGAGTTCTCCAGCAATACGGTGAACTATTCGCTTGCCGGCGACCGGCTCGACATCCAGCTCAAGGCAACGATCCTGCCGGGCCACGAGGACAGCTGGGCGCGCGTCCTGCTCGCCATCGAGGACGTCACCGATCGCGAGGACGCGCGGCGCCTGCTCGTCGGCAGCGAGAACTTTGCGCGCGGCTTGTTCGAACACTCGCCGGTGTCACTCTGGGTGCAGGACTTCTCCGGGGTCAAGCGGCTGATTGACGAGGTGCGGGCGCAGGGCATCTCCGACCTGCGTGTCTTCACCGACGTGCACGAGGAATTCGTGCACCGCTGCATCAATGAAATCCGCATCATTGACGTCAACCAGCATACGCTCGAACTTTTCGCCGCGCCCGACAAGGCCGCGCTGCTGCGCAGCCTGCCGACGGTCATGCTCGACGAGATGGAGCCGTGCTTCCGTGAGCAACTGATCGACCTGTGGGACGGCAAGCTGTTTCAGCATCGCGAGGTGGTCAACTACGCGCTCGATGGCAACAAGCTCAATCTGCTGCTGCAATTCTCCGTGTTTCCCGGCCGCGAACACGACTGGTCGCTGGTGCAGGTGGCGCTCACCGACATCACCGCCCGCAAGAAGGCCGAGGCCTATCTGGAATATCTCGGCAGCCACGACGCGCTGACCAAGCTGTGCAACCGGTCGTTCTTCGCGGAAGAGCTGAACCGTCTGGAGCGGCGGGGGACTTGGCCGGTCACGATCATCATGATCGACCTCAACGGGCTAAAGGCCGCCAACGATGAACGCGGCCATGCCGCGGGCGACGCGCTGCTGCGACGGGCCGGCGAGGTTCTCTGTTCAATCGTGGATCAGCCGGCCCGGGCGGCGCGGATCGGCGGCGACGAGTTCGCCGTGATTTTGCCGAACGTGGAAAGCGCCGAGGGCGAGGCCATGATGAAGGTGATCTTCGATCTCGTGGTCATCAACAACGGGTTCTACACCGACCTGCCGCTCAGCCTCTCGATGGGTCTGGCAACGAGCCAACGGGGCGAACGGCTGGAAGCCGTGGTCAAGCGCGCCGACCTCGCCATGCTGGAGGCCAAGCGCGAGCACTACACGCGGGAGTCCGATCGGCGACGGTTCGCGACGTCGTAGTGGCCCCGAGGGTCTCAGGGCTCTCATTTGATTATCGGGCGTGCCGTCAAGCCGTAGCACGAGTCACGGCGCCGACGCGGAAAGCCGCTGAGTGTGGAGCGCGCCGGCGGCGGCCGGGAAATTCGTCTGCGAGCCCAAGGTTTCGGATTACGGTAGCGCTCGCGCGCCAGAACGCGCAAAATGTCTCCCAGTGGATCAACGAAGTCCGGGGAGGTGCGTGATGAGTGACAGCGTCAAATTTCTTCTGCCCGAAGATCGTATTCCGAAGGCCTGGTACAACATCGCGGCCGATTTGCCGCAGCCGTTGCCGCCGCCCTTGCATCCCGGCACCGGCCAGCCGATCGGCCCGGACGATTTGACGCCGATTTTTCCGATGGCGCTGATCGGCCAGGAAGTCTCCGCCGAGCGCGAGATCGAAATCCCCGAGCCGGTGCGCGATGTCTACAAGCTGTGGAGGCCGGCGCCGCTGTTCCGTGCGCGCCGCTTGGAGCGCCTGCTCGATACGCCGGCGCGCATTTTCTACAAATACGAGGGCGTCTCGCCGCCCGGCAGCCACAAGCCGAACACCGCGGTGCCGCAGGCCTTTTACAACAAGGAAGCCGGCATCAAGAAACTGTCGACCGAGACCGGCGCCGGGCAGTGGGGCTCCTCGCTCGCCTTCGCCGGGCAATTGTTCGGGCTCGAAGTCAAAGTCTTCATGGTCAAGGTGAGCTTCAACCAGAAGCCTTACCGGCGTGCGCTGATGGAAACCTACGGCGCCACCTGCATCGCCAGCCCGAGCGAGGAAACCGATTCCGGCAAGGCCATTCTGGCTCAGTCGCCGAATTCGCCCGGCAGCCTCGGCATCGCCATTTCCGAGGCGGTCGAGGTCGCCGCCAAGAACGCCGACACCAATTACTCGCTCGGCAGCGTGCTCAACCATGTGCTGATCCACCAGTCGGTGATCGGCATCGAGGCGATCGAGCAGATGGAGATGGCCGGCTTCTGGCCCGACGTGGTGATCGGCTGTGCCGGCGGCGGCTCGAATTTCGGTGGGCTCAGCTTCCCCTTCCTCGGCAAGAAGCTGCGCGAGAAGAAGACGGTGCGCATCATCGCCGTCGAGCCGGCAGCCTGTCCCTCGCTCACCCGCGGCAAATACGCCTACGACTTCGGCGACACCGGCCACCTGACGCCGCTGGTGAAGATGCACACGCTGGGCTCGACCTTCATCCCGCCCGGCTTCCACGCCGGCGGCCTGCGCTATCACGGCATGGCGCCGATGGTCAGCCACTTGAAGGAACTCGGCCTGATCGAAGCGCGTGCGGTGAAACAGATTCCGTGCTTCGAAGCCGGGGTCGCGTTTGCGCGCGCCGAGGGCATCGTGCCGGCGCCGGAAGCGACGCACGCCATCCGCGTCGCCTTCGACGAGGCGCTGCGCTGCAAGGCTGAAGGCAAGGCGCAGACCATTTTGTTCAACCTGTCGGGCCACGGCCATTTCGACATGCAGGCCTATACCGACTACTTCGCCGGCAAGCTGGAAGACCGCGCCTACGACGAGGGTGAATTGCAGGCCGCCTTGGCGGCGCTGCCGAAGGTGGCGGCGTAAGCGCTGGTCATTCCGGGGCCGGCCGAAGGCCGGAACCCGAAATCCAGACGCAACCGCAGAATCTGTATCTGGATTCCGGGTTCACGCGCTTTCGCGCGTGCCCCGGAATGACAATCGACAGGAGACGCGCATGCTCGCTCTGCGTCCGAACTGCGAATGTTGCGACAAAAATCTGCCGCCGGACGCCGACGACGCCATGATCTGTACCTTCGAGTGCACCTTCTGCCGCGATTGCGTTGAGAGCAAGCTCGGCGGGCGCTGCCCGAACTGCGGCGGCAATTTCTCAGCCAGGCCGGTCCGCCCGGCGAAACTGCTGGCGAAATTTCCGCCGTCGACGAAGCGCGTGTTCAAGCCGCAGGGCTGCGCGCCGGCGGCCTAGGCCGGGAAGTTATTTCTTCGCCTCGCAAACGTTTTTCTGCGCGACCGTTCTGCTGAGCAGGTCGCGGATCGCCGTCGCCGCGTAGGGCCGAAAATCGGCGGCGATCAAAGTGCCGGCCAAAAACTGCTTGCGCAAGGCGGCGAGCAGGCGGTCCTTGGTCTGCGTCAGGGCGTTAATTTCGTTGTTGGTGGCGGCGTAAGTATCCGGCTTGGCGATCACTTCTTCCGCCTGCCGCATGAACGTATTGGCGGCCTCGACGGCGAGCGCACGATTGTCGGCATCGCAGAACGGCGCCGCCTCATGCTTGAATATGCAATCGGCGATGGCGCCCCATTTCACCGCCAGCTCGACGAAGGCGTGTTGCGGCGACGTGCTGATGACCGCCGAAA
The DNA here is from genome assembly GCA_963810255.1 of uncultured Alphaproteobacteria bacterium. Lineage (GTDB taxonomy): Bacteria > Pseudomonadota > Alphaproteobacteria > Rhizobiales > Xanthobacteraceae > Pseudolabrys. Next base: position 198,970 of record CAWEMT010000005.1, read on the forward strand.
TGCGTCCGGCCCGGGTCCCGTTTTCGAGATCTTCCAGCAATTTGGCGGGATCGGTGTCGCTGCCGGCGGCGGCGCCGACCAATTGCTTGGTGACGCAGACCTTCAGTAGCGGCGCGACAATCGGGCGTCCCAACCTGGCGGTCTCAGTACTAAAGCCGAGCCAGTCGGGCAGCAGCGACGTTAAGTCTTTCGGAATCTTGTCCCACGAAAACACCACGAAGGCGCCGACGACGAAAGCGACAACGCCGCCGATGATGGTCGGCAGCAGCGACCGGCGCTGCGCATGCTGTTGCACGCGTTGTGCGCGGAGGTTGTTGATGTCGCTCATGTCAGGCTGGCGCCGCCATCTTCGCGGGTTATCGTTCGGCCGAGTGACGCGCCGGCGCGGCGCCGGTATGGTGCGGCCGCCCGCAATCGCAGGCGGTGACGAATGGTCCACGTGTCAAAAGGCTCATACCCGCCGCTCCGCGTGAACGCATTGAGCCCGAAAACGTTTGAGTAAGGATTAATTATCCGTACCGGCATACCGAATCGTAAACGGATCGCTAATGAAGCGAATTCGATTTGTCGGATCAATGAATTAGAGGGCGCGCCTAGCGGCCGCGTTGGCCTTCTTCGATGCCTTGGCGCCCGCCGCTGAAGTAGGTATTGCGCAGCGAGACCAGATCGGACGTGTAGTCCTGCCCGTCGGCCTGGTCGTACTCTTCCGGCTCCATCCTGTCCGCTTGCAGCAAAGCGAGGGGTGGGGCGCCGATCTGCGGGCCATAGAGGGCCACGAACATTTCCTTAGCCTGCGCCACCGCAGCCTTGAATGCGCGCCGTTCAATTTCGGCATCGTTCGTCGATGCCGCCTGTCCGTTGGCGCCTTGCGGGATGCGGTCGAGTTCCCCCGACAGCAGTTGTCCGGGCCGCGTCGGCGGCGGCGGGTGGGCGGCAGGCTTGGCTTTTGCCTTCAACTCGCGGAAGGCGTCTTCGTGCTTGCGCGCTTTACCGATCGCGTTGTCCAGTTCGCGATAGCCGCTGCGGCCGATCGTCTGCCCGATGATGAAAATCGTCAGGCTGATGCCGAACAGCGCCAGGAATTCGCCGGGAATATGAAAGGCATTCAAGTTCGTGGTGCCGGCCTTGAGCAGCACGACCGCGGTCACCAAGCTGATGATCGCCAGCTGGAAACGGTACGGATCGATCTCGCTGCTGCCGGCATTGATCAGCAGGTCGCTCCATTTTGCGCGCGGGGCGATGTCGCCGTCGGCCGGCAGCCAGCCTTTGCGGCGCAGCCAGATCCAGTTCTCCACGCTCAATCGCCGATTGGCCAAAAAGACCAGCCTGGCGGCGGCAGCGCCGTAAGCGCTGAGGCCAATCAGATACAGCAGGTTCAACGACACGTTCGCGAACAGGCCGATCCGTAAAGTGTGAAACAGCAGCAAAGCGAACACGACAAAGCTCAAGACGAAAAACTGCAGTTTGGCGATGCTGCCGCGGCCATAGGAATTCTTGGTGAGCTCGACCGGATCGATCGCCGTCCAAAGGCTCGGCGGCTCATCAAGCTGCTCGTTCGGTTTTGCGGCTTTCTTTTTCTCGAGGTAGTTGCGCTGCGCGACGTACCAGAAAGCCGCGGGGCATCCCGGATAGACCAGCAGGACGATCAGCAGGGTCAGCGCCAAGGGAAGCCAAAGAGCGCTGACTTGCAGGTTGCCGCGAAACAACGTCTGCGGGCCGCTCGCCGTATCGGCGGCGATGGTGATGGCGGCAACGGCGACCGGCGGCCACCAACCCGGCGTGCGCGGAATATAGAGCCCGAGACTCGTCCCGGCGACGGCACCGTCATTGTCGGGCGACTTGGTGGCCAGGAATATGCCGCTATCGTCCGCGGTGCAGTCGAGACGAGCGCTATTGGCCGGATCGGGTGCGCACCAATTGAGCGTCGCTCTGATGGTCTTCAGGTTGGTGGACGCTTGCGGCACGGTGAATTTGTTGACCGCGCCGCCGGCAAGGATCTCGGAGGCGAAGGCGCCTTCGTAAGGCGGAACCTGCGGCTTCAGGGTTGTGGCTGTCGCGCCCGCCGACGCCGCGGGTGAAAAGATCGAGGTCGGGCCGGTCTGGTTCTGCGCATGGGCTGGCGTCATCAAGAGCGCCGCCGCCATGGTGATCGCCGGCAAAGCCCGGCAGGCAAAGGCGCGCGCCCGCGAGGGCGCCTCACTCAAATCGACACACACAACGCAACTCCCCAATACACGCCTCGCCGTCGTCCGCATGACGGCGTGGTCCCCTGGCCGGATCAGGCGAATTTATCGCCCATTTCCAAGCCATTGTGGCCCTTAGACATTATACAAGTTAAGAGTGCAACGGCGCAATGTCGGTGGGGCGCGCCGGACGAGCCTTACGCCGCCTTCTTCCAGAGCTGCTTTGAGGCGCGGGCGGCGCCTTCGGCGAGCGAACGCAGTTTCATCCAGACGATTTTGCTGTCGACCTGCACGCGCCCGGCGAAGGTGCCGAAGCCGCAGTCGACGCCGGCAATGACGTTCTCGCGCCCAACCACGGAGGCGAAGTTGAGGATGCGGTCGGCGACTGCGTCCGGATGCTCGACGGTGTTGACGGTGGAATCGATTACGCCCGGGATGATGATCTTGCCGGGCGGCAGCTTCACGTCGCGCCAGATTTTCCATTCATGCTCGTGCCGTCCATTGGCGGCGGGGAACGACACAGCCATCGGCTTGGCGGTCAGCACGATATCGATGATGTCGGCTAGCGGCACGTCGGTGTGATGCGGCGCCGCGGTCGAGCCCCAGCAGACATGCATGCGCATGCGGTCGGCAGGGATATCGGCAACCGCCTGGTTGAGCGCAGCGACATTGACCGTGATGATCTTGCGGAATTCGGCGAGCGGCAGGTCGAGATAGACCATGTGGCGCAGCATGGCGAGGTCGGGGCAGTCGAGCTGCAAGCTGAATCCGGCATCGACGATCGCCTCGTACTCGCGCTTCATCACCTCGGCCAGCGCAAAGACGTAGTCCTCTTCGGTCTTGTAATGCGCGTTCTTCAGATAGCGCGCGATCTGACCGGGCGATGGCGAGGTTATGAAAAATTCTTCCGCCTTGGCGCCTTGCATCGCGCTCTTGGACAGATCGATGTCGGCTTGCGCCGCCGGCCAGTCCTTCCAGGTCACGTCGCCGGAACAGCGCGGGCGATACTGGAACGGCGAGGCGAAATAGCTGAGCATGGCGGCGAGTTCGGGAAATTCGGGCTCGCCGGTGCCGAGCGGCGGCGTACTTTCGCCCTCGAAGCCGGTGAGGCGATCGAGCACGTGCACGGTGTAATCGGTGCGGCCCTGTTCGCCATCATTGATGATGTCGACGCCGCATTCCGCCTGCATGCGCGCGACATAGCGAATCGCCTCGCGCACCGCGGCATTGAGCGCAGGCTTATGCTGGCCCGGTTCCTTCTTCTCCGCCAGCAGCAGCTCCACGACTTTGGCGGTACGCGGCAGGCTGCCGGTATGCGTGGTGAGAATGCGATGGGTACTGCGTTTCACGGCGGTCCCTTAAAATCCGTGCACGACTTCGGTGACGTGCTCGACCTCGGGCGGCGAGGCGAAGCAATGGCCGACCAGCTTGCGCCATTCCTGGAAGTCGGCGGATTCGCGGAAATCCTTGGTATGATTTTCGAGCGTGCCCCATTTCACGAACAGACGGTAGAACGACGGCTTCTCGTGCGAGCGCTGCAAGGTCATGCCGCTGCAGCCCTTGGCACGCTGGAAGATCGTCGCGGCCTTCTTCACGTTGGCCTCGAACTCGTTTTCCATGCCGGGCTTCACGGCGATGTGGGCGATTTCCATGATCATGAGGGTCGTGTCCGATTGGCGGGAGCGGCATTATGGGTGTTCAGTCGCGCGCTGCAAGGGCGCGGTGCTGCTCATCGCGCCCATTGATCAAAACGCCCGCATCCGGCGCAGCGCCCAGTAGCAGGCTGCGCTGGAAATGCCGGCCACCAATAACGCGATCCAGGTGCCGCCGTCGGTGCCGGCAAACGGCAGGTCCTTGGTGTTCATGCCGAAGAAGCCGGTCACCAGCGTCGGCGGCAATAGGCAGGCGGTGAGGATCGACAGCGTGAACAGCCGCCGGTTGGTGACTTCGGTCATCCGCGCGGCCATCTCGTCGAGCAACAGCCGCGACCGCTCGTGCAGCGAGGCAACCTCGTGATCGATGGCGTCGAGCTTCTGCGCCAAAGCGCGCATCGCCTGCGCCACCGGCGCGTTGTCCGCCGCCATGCGCGGTTCGATGCGCTGGAACATGGTTTTGAGCTGCGCCAATTGCCGATGCACGCGCACCGCCTGCAGCCGCACCTTGCCGATGCGGGCGCGGTGGTCGGCCGGTTCGTCGTGCATGACGTTCTCTTCGATGCCGTCAAGCTCCTTGCCCAATTTGTCGGCCATGCGGCCGACGGCGTCGGCGAATTCGTCGATCACCGCGTCGAGAAACGACACCGCGCTGGGAAAGCGCTTGCCGGATTCGATCGCGCGCCGGTTGCTGTCGACCGAATGCAGCGGCCGCTGCCGCGCGGTGATCAGCATGCGCTCGGTCATCACAAAGCGCAGCCGCACCAACTCCTCGCCGCGCCCCGCCAGTTCCTGATGCAGGTCGGGCAGCACGCCGACGATCTCGCTGCCCAAAATATCGAGCCGCAAGTGAGTGTCCGGGCCGCCGAGCACGTCGCGCGCCAGCTCCGAAACCGGCGCATGCTGCGCAATCCAGTTGCGGCAGCGCATGTCGGCAAGCGCCAGGTGGATCCAAATCCAGCCGGCGCCTTGATCGGACAACGCGGCGTCGACGTCCGTAATGGGAATCACCTCGGCGGTGCCGTCGGGACGGAAACGATAGACCCAGACAATTCCGGTTTCCGGGGCGGCATCGGCCAAATCGGCGGTCACCATGGCAACACCTCTCGCTCAGTGGGGCTCGAGCGAGTGGGTGACGGGTCGATGACAGGAGGATGACAGTCCTTATTCGGCCGCCTGCTGCGGTACCGAAACGTCGATGAAGCCGCCGGACTGGTGCCGCCACAGCGCGGCATAATGGCCGTTGGCGCGCAGCAAGGCCTCATGTGAGCCTTGCTCGACAACGCGGCCCTGGTCGAGCACCACCAGCCGGTCCATCTGCGCGATAGTCGAGAGCCGGTGCGCGATGGCGATCACGGTCTTGCCGCGCATCAGCGTGCCGAGGCTCTGCTGGATGGCGGCCTCGACCTCGCTGTCGAGGGCGGACGTGGCCTCGTCCAGCACCAAAATCGGCGCGTTCTTCAGGATGACGCGGGCGATGGCGATACGCTGACGCTGGCCGCCGGACAATTTCACGCCGCGTTCGCCGACATGGGCGTCGTAACCGCGCCGGCCCTGCAGGTCCTCCAATTCGTGGATGAACGCGTCGGCCTGCGCCATGCGCGCCGCGGCGACGATATCGGCCTCGCCGGCGCCGGGCTTGCCGTAGCGGATATTGTCGCGGATCGAGCGGTGCAGCAGCGAAGTGTCCTGCGTCACCACTGAGATCTGCGCGCGCAGAGATTCCTGCGTCACGCCGGCGATATCCTGGCCGTCGATCAAAATGCGGCCGCCTTCGAGATCGAAAAAGCGCAGCAGCACGTTGACCAGCGTCGACTTGCCGGCGCCGGAGCGGCCGACCAGGCCGATCTTCTCGCCCGGCGCCACGTCGAGTGTGAGGCTGTCGATGACGCCGCTGGCACGGCCGTAGTGGAAGCGCACGTCCTCGAAGCGCACCGCGCCGCGCGTCACCGCAAGCGGCGGCGCGCCGGTGCTGTCGATCAGCGTGTGCGGGCGGGCGATGGTGAGCATGCCTTCCTGCACCACGCCGACGTTTTCGAAAATGCCGGTGACCTGCCAGGCCACCCAGCCGGAGGCGGCAATGATTTGCATGGTCATCGGCAGCGCCATGGCGACGGTGCCGACGGCGATATGGCCGCTGCGCCAGAGCCAGATGGCGAAGGCGCCGGTCAAGGTGATCAGCAGCGCGTTCAGCACAGTCAGCGTCAGGCCGAGCAGCGTGTTGATGCGCAGTTGCTCGTGGAAGCGGTCGCTGTGGTGGTCGATGGCCTCGCGCACATAGGCGTCTTCTTCGCTGGCGCGCGCGAACAGCTTGACGGTCGCGATATTGGTATAGGTATCGACGATCCTGCCGGTGAGCATGGAGCGCGATTCCGACGTGGTCTTCGAGCGGTCGCGCATGCGCGGCACGAAATAGCGCAGCATGACAATGTAGCCGGCAAACCACAGCGCGATCGGCAGCGCCAGCCAGCGGTCGGCCGACGCCAGCAGCAGCAACGAAGCCGTGCCATAGACCAGAATGAACCAGACCGCGGTCAGCAGTGAAACCAGGCTCTCGCGCAAGGCCGGACCGGTCTGCATCACGCGGGTGGCGATGCGGCCGGCGAAATCGTTCTGGAAGAACGCCCAGGACTGGCGCACCACATGCCAGTGGTTCTGCCAGCGGATGCGGTTCGACACATTGGCCGCGATCGCCTGGTTCATCATCAGTTGCTGCGCCGCTGTGACGGCGGGGCGCAGCAGCAGCAGCACGACCGCCATGCCAAGCAGCATCGGCCAAGCTTTTGCGAGCAGTTCGTCCGGCGTGCTGTTGGTGATGAGTGTGACGATCCGGCCGATAAAGACCGGAATGAGCACGTCGAACAGCGCCACGGCGAAGCCAGCGGCGAAAAGGCCGACGAACAGGCCTTTGGCCTGGCGCGCGAAATGCCAATAGAAGGCCAGCAGCCCGGCCGGCGGCTCGGCGCTCTCGGCCAGGCTGGTCGGCGTCAGCCAGCGTTCGAACATGCGGAACATGCGCGGTCTCAGACAGCTTCGCGCGACGCCAACGGCGCCGCGCGGTGGTTACCCCGGAAATTCGAGGCGCGGGCTATAGAGTTACATCATGTCGAGACGGTGGCAGGGGCCGTCGCTCAGGCGGTGGCGTACTTACCGCGGCCGAAGTAGCGGTCTTTGGCGTCGTCGCTGGCGGTATCGCGCACCGACTTGATCTGACCGATCTTGCCATAGGCGCGCTTGACCGCGTCGCGGGCGTTAAGCTTGTCGACCCAGGCTTTCAAATGCGGGCGCTTGCCGAGGTCGATCTTCAGCAATTCGACGTTGCGCAGCCAAGGAAACGCGGCGATGTCGGCGATGGTGTAGTCGTCGCCGGCGACGTAAGGCTGCGCCGACAGGCGCGCGTCGTAGACGTCGAACACCTTATTGACCATCGTGCGGTAGCGGCTGTGGCCGTAGTCACTGCCGGGCGGCGCGAACCGGGAGAAATGCACAAGCTGCCCGCACATCGGCCCGACATTGGCCATCTGCACCATCAGCCACTGCATGACGTCGTAGCGCTTGAGCGGATCGTGCGGGATGAACTTGCCGGTCTTCTCCGCGAGATAGAGCAGGATCGCGCCGGATTCGATCACGGTATAAGGCTTGCCACCGGGACCGTCGCTGTCGACGATGGCGGGGATTTTCTGCAAAGGGTTGATCTTGGTGAATTCGGGTGTGAACTGGTCGCCCTTCCACACGTCGACGAGCTTGATGTTGTAGGGCAGCTCGCATTCTTCGAGCATGATGAAGATCTTCTGCACGTTCGGTGAGGTCAGCGCGTAGAGGTCGATCATGTGGGTCTCGCGTGAAAGGATGACGGCGACTTCTATAGACGAACGCGGCGGTCCTTGTCCCGCGGCAGGCGCGACCAAAAGGGTTTCTAGCCGGCTGCGCGAGAAGGATCGGCGACCGCCGCTTGGCGCAGGCAGGCGGGGCACAGGCAATCCTCGTCCGTGGTCTGGCTCGCCGCCAGCCGGTACGGCTCGTCCTGGCACCAGCAGCCGGCGCCGAGCCCGCAGTCGAACGCAGCGCCGCAACGCGCGCAGGTCAGGCGGCGGGGCGAGGGCGTTTCGTTCATGGTGAGAGTCCGGTCGGTACGATTGTCATATTACAGTATCGAATCGCTCGTAACGCAAACGCCGTGTCGATCCCGCCGCTCATCGATGTCATCGGCACTGCCGGCGCCACGCTCACCACGCTGTGCTGGCTGCCGCAGGCGCTCAAGATCATGCGCGAGAAGGAAACGCGGGCGCTGTCGCTGCCGGCGACCGCCGCCTTCACCCTCGGTATCGGGCTGTGGCTTATCTACGGCCTTGCCATCGGCGACTGGCCGCTGATCGGCTCCAACGCGGTGACGCTGGTGCTGATGGGGGTGATCCTCGCCACCAAGCTGCGTTACGGATAGCGCGACTATGCGCTCGTGTGCTTGCCCACCGACCAGCCTTTCTTCGCCAGGAACTTTTCGCCGATCGCGATCGGCTCGCGTTCCAGCGGCGTCGCCAGCGTATCGTTCCAGCGGTTGAGGAAGCCGAACACCGAGATGCAGCCGACGATCTCGACGATCTGATCCTCGCTCCAATGCTTGCGCATCTCGACGAACATGTCGTCGGTGACCGCGTTCGGTACGCAGGAGGCGGCGACGGTAAAATCGAGCGCGACGCGTTCGGCCTCGCTGTACAGCGGGCTGGTTTGATAGTCCCACACCGCCGCGACCTTCTCGTCATCGACGCCGAAATGCAGCGCGCCGCCCGCGGTATGCGCCATGCAATATTGGCAGCCGGCGGCGCGGCTCGACACATGCGCGATCAGCCGTTTGAAGCCGCGGTCGACCTTGCTCTCCGGGTCCCAAATCGACGCGGTGAGCTGGGTGAAGGCCTTGGCCAGTTTCGGCACCCGCTGCATGATCAGTACGCTGTTGGGAACGAAGCCGAGATTCTTCTTCATCGACTCGAAATTCTCGCGCAGCTCGGGCGAATTTTCCGGTGGCAGCGGCGCGATGCGCGCGGCGGCTTTGTTGCGTTGGTCCACGGCGTTCGTCTCCCCATTTTCGTCGCCGCGGTTCAGCGCCGCCGAGCGACCGGCTACGAGAGCCTAGCATAGGACCAAAGGGGATGTGACCTGCCGTCGCGGCTGGTGAGAGGGCCGCGCCAAGACAAAAAATTGCGGTCCCGGGAGAGCAGGGACCGCAAGAGGGACTTACGCAATACGCAACAGGCGACAGTAGCGGATTTTTGATAGCGCGAGCCTGTGACGCGGCGGTGACACTTGCATGTCGCTCGGTGGACGGCTCGGTTGCGGGGCTTTAGATACCCGCCGCCGCTTCCGTGGTGGCCGCAACGTGTCAGAGAGTTCCATGCCCGCATTGCCGTCTTACCTCACGCCGATCGCGCTGCTGATCGGCTCGAACGTTTTTATGACCACTGCCTGGTACTGGCACCTGCGCTACAAGGAGGTGCCGCTGTTCAGCGTCATCCTCATCAGCTGGGCGCTCGCCTTCGTCGAATACTGCCTGGCGGTGCCGGCCACTCGCTATGGCAGCGCCGTCTACAATCCGGCTCAGCTCAAGACCATCCAGGAAGTCGTCACGCTCTCGGTGTTCGCCGTGTTTTCGACCGTCTATCTCAAGGACCCGCTGACCTGGAGCCAGGGTCTGGGTTTTGCGCTGATCGCGGCCGGGGCGTTCTTCGTGTTTCACAAATGGTGATGTTGGGTCACCGCGCCGGCGTCACGCGCAAAATGCGTCCGGCGCTGTTGTCGGTGAGCAGATAGAGCGCGCCGTCCGGCCCTTGCCGCACGTCGCGGATGCGCTCGCCCAAGCCCTGCAGCAGGCGCTCTTCTTTCACCGCTTTTCCGCCCTCGAGCGCGAGGCGCGACACCAGCATGAATTTCAGCGCGCCGTTGAACAGGCTGCCCTTCCACTGCGGAAAACGATCGCCGGTATAGAACGCCATGCCCGAGGGCGCGATCGACGGCGTCCAGTGCCAGATCGGCGCCGTCATGCCCGGCGCCTGCGTCTTGCCTTTGCCGACCGGCGTGCCGTCGTAGTTGACGCCGAATGAGACTGCCGGCCAGCCGTAATTTTTGCCCTTCTCGATGATGTTGATCTCGTCGCCGCCCATGGGACCGTGCTCCTGCTCCCATAGTCTGTCGTCCGCCGGATTGAAGGCGAGGCCTTCCGGGTTGCGCAGCCCATAGGCCCAGATTTCGGGCAGGGCGCCTAGCGTGTTGACGAAAGGATTGTCTGGCGGCGCTGAGCCGTCGGGGCGGATGCGCACGATTTTTCCGATGTGATTGTCCAGCGTCTGCGCCAGGTCCTTGGCCGAGAAGTGATCGCCGAGCGTGACAAACAAATTGCCGTCAGGGGCCTGCGTCATGCGGCAGCCGATGTTCAAGCCGCCCGATACGGGGCCGCGCTGCCGGAAGATCGTCTGCACGGCGGCAAGCCGCGTCATCCGGTTCTCCTCCACCAGCCGGCCATGCGCGACCGCGATGCGGGCGCCGTCATCGGCCGGCTCGGCATAGCAGAAATGGATCATGCGATTGCGCTGGAAATCTTTGTCGAGGATCACGTCCATCAGGCCGGCCTGGGAATGCGCATACACGTTCGGCACGCCCAGCAGCGGCCGCGACAGTTCGCCGCCGCGGGTGATGATGCGCATGCGGCCGGGCCGCTCGGTGACCAACATGCGTCCGTCGGGCAGGAAGGCGAGCGACCAGGGATGCACCAGGCCGCCGGCGACGGTTTCAATCCTGATATTTCCGGCGGAGGAACTGAAAACTCGCTGCGCCGGCGCGACCGACGGGGCGAGCAGCAGGGCAAAGGCGAGCAGTAATGTCGTGCGATTTATGCGCGTCATGCTGCCGCAAACGCGCGGCGATGGCGAATAGTTTCGCCGTGATCACCGCAATGTCATCTGACGGATGCGATTTAGGCGCGCTTGGCGGCGACTTAGAAATCAGCGCCGCATGCGTTCGTGCGGCGGCAGCGCTGCGTAGCCGCCGACGCCGATGACGATCAGCGCAAGCAGTATCGCGATGCCATAAAGGCCACCACCGCTGCCGGCCGTGGCCGCGACGCCGTGCGCGCGCGCGATGCCGACCGACACCACGGTTACCGCCACGACGGTGGACAAAGCCAGCGCGGCGGTGGCGACCAGTTCGGCGAGCGCGGCAATGCGGCGCTCGTTGCCGAGCGCGCGGCCGCTGGGCGGCGTGAAGCCGTTATGATCAGTAGTCTTGGCCATGACAAACTCGCAAAAGAATCATTTTCCGATGCGGGCAACATGGCGCACGAAACCGGCGGCCGTTCGGCCCGATGAAGGCAAAGCCGGTGGGAATCCGCGGCCTTTTGATGGTGGATGGTTAAAGAAGTCTTAACGCTATTCCGCCGCGGCCAGCGGTTCCGGCTGCCAATTCATTTGCACGTGCCCGGGCTCGGCGGCGATGCGCTCGAGCCAGGCGCGCACCGCCGGGTAGCGCGCGAGATCGAAGTCGCACTGATTGGCGACGTGCGTGTAGGCGTAGAGCGCGATGTCGGCGATGGTGAAACGGTTGTCGACGAAAAAGCGGTGGCTGGCGAGGTGCATCTCCATGACGGCGAGCGCGCGATAGCCGTTTTCCATCCAGTCATCGAGCGCGTGCTGCTGCAGGTCGCGACCGCCTTTGACCAGTGCCAGCCAGAAATAGGCGGCGCCGATATTCGGCTCCAGGCTATGCTGCTCGAAGAACATCCATTGCATGGCCTCGGCGCGCTCGATGCGGTCTTCCGGCGCCAGCGTCGAGCCGCCGGCGACGTACCAGAGGATGGCGTTCGATTCGGCGAGGTAGCGATTGGGCGCGACTTCGAGCAGCGGGACCTGTCCGTTCGGATTTTTGGCGAGGAATTCCGGCGTGCGGCTTTCGCCTTGCAGAATGTCAATCTCGACCAACTTGTGAGGAATGCCGAGCCGGGCCAGCGCCAGGCGGACCTTGTAGCTGTTGCCGGAACGCTGCATCGAATAGAGCGTGTACATTAGAAGTCCTCGAAGCGAATCCTGACGCCGTCTGCCCGCATAGGGCCGTCAAAGTCCGGCATTTCAAAGGCCGCCACGCGACAGTTTTTTGCGAATGTTTTCTAATTGTAACAAATTGCAAACAGCGCACACTACGCCAAGCATCGATACGGTAATTTTATTCTGCCGCCACTTTATGCGCGCGGGCGTACTCCAATAAGGCGTCGTCGGCCACCGGCACGATCGGCGTGAAGTCGCGATGAGCGATCCATTCGGCGCGCGTGAATTTGGTGATGTGGTTCGAGCAGGCGCACAGCGTCAGATACACGATCTTGCGCGGGTAAGGCGTGATGTTGGGCGGCGAGGCGTGCACCAGATTGCCGTGGAACATCAGCACCGAGCCGGCCTTGCCGGTCGGCGCCACGATGCCGACGCCGTCGGGGCCGGCGGCCTCGGCGCTAAGCCGCGTCACCGTCTCCTTGTCGAGCGTCCACAACGGATAAGACGTGGTGGTCTTGTCGTGGCCGGCTTCGAGCACGCCCTGTTTGTGGCTCTTCGGAATGATCATCAGCGCGCCGTTGATCGGCAGCACGTCGTCGAGAAAGATGGCGATGTTCATGGCGCGCGGCTCCGGCATGCCGTCGTCGCGTGCCCAGGTGCCGTAATCCTGGTGCCATTGCCAGACGTCGCCTTCGAAGGCGGCCTTGGCGTTGAGCTTGAACTGGTGGACGTAGACGCTTTCGCCGAACAACTGCATCAGCGGTTCGACCAGCCGCGGGTGGTGCGACATCACCTCGAACACCGGATTGAATTTGTGCGCGGCAAAGGCCGTGCGCGGCGCGCCGGACTTCTCGCGCCAGACCTCCTGGCGGTCGAGCTTGAGGATATTGTCGGCTTCCGTGCGCAACAGCGCGATCTCTTCCTCGGAAAAGCAATTGGGGAAGAAGACGTAGCCTTGCTCGTCGAAGGCCTTGAGCTGTTCGGCGGACAGTTTCATGGGCGCGCTCCCGGATCGGTGGCGGCCGGTCGTCCGGCTCTTGTCCGGCGCTATTGTACCCGCGCGGGCGCCGAAAGCGAAGCCACCGGGGCGCCGGCCGGGACAACCTTTGTCGGCATGGCGGCGGCGGGCTTGCCGGTCAGGCGGGCAACCAAGGCGCGCGCGGCATAGATGCATCCGACGGCAATGCCGATCCCTGCCAAGATATCGATGAGATAATGCGAGCCGTCGATCGGCGTCGCCGCCAACATCAGGGCATTGACGACAAGACTGATCCAGCGCGCGAGCGGCACCGGCCAGAAGGCGGCAATCAGGATCACGGCCAGGGCCGCGTGCAGGCTAGGGAAGGTGATAATACCTTCGGCGCCGACCGCCATCAGCTGGCGGAAGGTCCCGTCGCGTAGCCCTAAGAACACCGGCCAACTCGAACTGCTCACCGGCACGATCCTGGGATCGCCGGAGTGAAGTCCGTAATGCAGCCAGACGCCTTCCGCCGGCAGCACGGCGGAAATGGCGATGGTCACCAGCGCGGCAAAGATGAAGGCGAGCGTATAGACCCGCAGCCAGGCCAGCCGCCCGGTAAAGCCTAGCAGCAGCACGACCGCGGTCATCTGCAAGGTCAATGACAAATAGATCGCGCGCATCGCGAGATGAAATCCCGGCCAGCTTTGCATGACCGCCAGCAACGCCCGCCAGTCGAAGCCGAGCGCGCGATCCATGCCGTCAAAGGCCGCATCGTGCATCGGCAGTCCGAGGCTGGCGGCGACGTAGGACAAGGGCGCCGCCACCGCGGCAAAGGCGGCAATCTGCGCGGTGCTTTCCAGGGCGGAGGCGAGATTGGGATCGGCGCGGCGGCCGCGGTAGTAATGCGCGGCCAGCATCAGCAGCAGGCAGGTCACGCCGGGAGCGGCATAGGAACGCACGGCAAGGGTGAAGCCGCCGAAAACGACCGCCAGTAGTTCGAGCCCGGCGACCGTGGCCACCAGGGCCCAGATGATGCCGTCCAGCCGGCGCAATCCCGTGTGCCCGATCATCGATCTGTCCCGAGGAACACCGGGCAAGTAACACGGCCCGGGTTGCCCAGCGGTTAACCGTGGCGATGAAATCCGAGGCATAGGCCGGGCCTTGCGGCCGCCCGCCGGCACCAATCGGTACCACCGATCGCATCAATCGAATTTCTTCAACAGATCGCCCCTTGCTGGACTCGTAAGCCGGCATTACCAAAGGGCCGCCGCGCCCGCCGCGGCTTAATTGGAGCGTTGCGATGGCCTTCCTTGCCGACAACCTTAAGCGCATCAAGCCCTCGGCGACCATTGCCGTCACCGACAAGGCACGCGCGCTGAAAGCGGCCGGCCGCAACGTCATCGGTCTGGGCGCCGGCGAGCCGGATTTCGATACGCCCGACAACATCAAAGAAGCGGCGATCAAGGCGATACGCGACGGCAAGGCGTCCAAGTATACGAATGTGGACGGCATCGCCGAGCTGAAGGCGGCCGTCGCCAAAAAATTCAAGGGCGAGAACGGCCTCGACTACAAGCCGTCGCAGATCACGGTCGGCACCGGCGGCAAGCAGGTGCTGTACAACGCCTTTGTGGCGACGTTGAACCCGGGCGACGAGGTGATCTTCGCGGCGCCTTATTGGGTGAGCTATCCCGAGATGGTGCTGCTGGCCGGCGGCGAACCGGTGGCGGTCGAAACCTCGATGGCGACCGGCTTCAAGATGACGGGCGAACAACTCGCGCGCGCCATCACGCCGAAGACGAAATGGGTGCTGCTGAACTCGCCATCGAACCCGTCGGGCGCCGCCTATACGCGCGCCGAATTGAAGGCGCTCACCGACGTGCTGAAGAAGCATCCGGACGTGCATGTCATGACCGACGACATGTACGAGCACCTGGTCTATGACGACTTCGAGTTTTCGACGCCGGCGCAGATCGAGCCGGAGCTTTATCCGCGCACGCTCACCATCAACGGTGTGTCGAAGGCCTATTGCATGACCGGCTGGCGCATCGGCTTTGCCGGTGGCCCGGAGCCGCTGATCAAGGCGATGGCGATGATCCAGTCGCAATCGACCTCGAACCCGACGGCGGTGTCGCAATGGGCGGCGCTGGAGGCGCTCACCGGGCCGCAGGATTTCATCGCCAAGCACAACAAGATTTTCAAGGAGCGGCGCGACCTGGTGGTGTCGATGCTCAACCAGGCGAACGGCATCAAGTGCCCGACGCCGGAAGGCGCCTTCTATGTCTATCCGTCCTGCGCCGGCACCATGGGCAAGACCGCATCGACCGGCAAGAAACTCGCGAGCGATGAAGACTTCGTCACCGAACTGCTGGAAGCCGAAGGCGTCGCGGTGGTGCAGGGCACGGCCTTCGGGCTGGGTCCGAACTTCCGCATCTCCTATGCCACCAAAACCGAGGACCTGGAAGAAGCCTGCCGGCGCATCCAGCGCTTCTGCGGTAATTTGACCTAGCGGAAGATTTGAAGTTCTTTCGCTGTTCGCGGTAACCTTGAAGCTCGGGATCGCGACAAGAGTCGCGTCGTTCATTTTCGCGCGTTCGCGGCACCTCAACCGTGTTCGTCGCTTAAATCAAACCAACTAGATTGGGAGGATCGTCATGAAGCGCGCCGCACTCGGAGTTGTTTTGTTCACTGCCGTCATTCTCGCGCCGGCCTCGGCGCCGGCACAGGACCGGATCAAGGCGGGTACGCTGGATTGCGACATATCCGGCGGCATCGGCTTCATCATCGGGTCTAAGAAGGCGGTGAACTGTAACTTCGTCCCGGCGGCGCCCGGCTGGCCGCAGGAAGTCTACACAGGCAACATCAGCAAGTTCGGTCTCGATATTGGCGCGACCTCGGGCGGCCGCATGATCTGGTCCGTGTTTGCGGCCAGCACGCCGGCGCCGCACGCGCTGGCCGGGGAGTATGTCGGCGCGTCCGCCGAAGCCACCGTTGCCGCCGGGCTCGGCGCCAATGCCTTGGTCGGCGGCTCCAATCGATCGGTCGCGTTGCAGCCGCTCTCGGTGCAGGGACAGACCGGCCTCAATCTCGCCATCGGCGTTAGCAGCCTCACACTACGCCCGGCGCGCTGAGCGGGCCGCCGTCGAACGGCTCATCGAGTCGACGGCCGCCTGCGGGCGGCCGTTTCGATTTGCATCAGACTGCGCCCGCGGCCAATCCGCCAATATAGGCCCAGCCGAGCATGCGGTTATGCTCAAGGCAGGCGCGGTGATACCAAAGCGGCCAGCCGATATAGCCGTCCGGCGCCGCCGCCGGGCGCGGCCGGCTCATGACCTTTATGGCGTGCGCGGCGCGGGGAATGGCAAGCACGATCGCCGCCGCGAACGGGGTGAGGCGGCCAAGACCGATCAGGATGGCGACGATGGCGTAGATCGCGCAGATCGCAGCGATGTTGAGGGCGCATGCGGCGCGCTCCCCGATCAACACCGGCAAAGTGCGAATGTTTTTGCCAGAATCGAAATCCATCTGATCGATGTGCTTGCCGGTCAGAATAGTCATCACGCCCAAGCCAAAGGGAAGCGAAGCCAGCATCGCGTTGACCGACACGTGACCGGCGATCATGGCGAAGCCGCCGCCGACCATCAGCGGTCCCCATACCAGCAGCACGGCGAATTCACCGAGGCCGACACTCTTCAGCGGGGTCGGCGCGGCGTCATACAGCACCATCAATGCAATGCCGGCGACGGCGAATGCGGCCGCCATCAAGCCGCGTTCAAAAATGAAATAGGTCGTAATGCCGAGGCCGATGACCGCGAGTAGGGCGAACCCGACGAGCAAGGTGCGGCCATCCAGCGCTCCGCTCGCGAGCGGATGCAGCGTGTAGCGCATGCGCGGTGAGTCCGGCGTGTCGTGTCCGCGCTTGAACCCGAAGTAATCGTTGCTGAGATTGCTGATCATATGGGCGGTGACAAATCCGACCAGCACCGCGATGAAATTGCCCCATGCAAAACGGTTGACGTTAGCGGCCAGGAGGCCGGCGATGATGGCGGCTTGGGCCGAAATGACCAGGATGACGCTGCGGGCGGCGTAGAGGAACAGCGACACAGCGTCCAAATCCGGGAAGCCGGGCTTGTAGAAGCCGGTAAAGGCTCCCCACCAAAGTCTGAGCTTTTCCGCATGCATGTCCGGCCTCCGGGGACAAAGGGTGCAACGGCGCGACACCGCGGTCCGCATATGCGCGGCGTCGCTCGCTGTTATCTGACAATTACCGAAGACCGCAATCCAGGCATCACGCAAGCCGGCGCCGGCCAACCGGCAATTCCGCCCTTGCCAGCCCGCGCCCGGCCTGAGACGATGCAAGAAAGGGCCGGGAAACTTGGTCCAACTCCCGGCCGGCAAGGGAGGTGCGTATGGGACAGAATGGCACGGGTCCCAGGGGTCCACGGTGTATTGCGCTGGTGGGCCCATTCCAGAGCGGCAAGACCACACTGTTAGAGGCGATCCTTGCCCGTACCGGCGCGGCCCAGCGCCAAGGTACCGTCGACGCCGGCACCACCGTTGGTGATGCCAGCAAGGAAGCCCGCCATCACAAGATGAGCGTCGAGGCGAACTTCGCCACTACCGAATTCATGGGCGACACCTACACGTTTATCGATTGCCCCGGCTCCATCGAATTCATCCAGGACATGCGCAGCGTGCTGCCCGCGGTCGACGCGGCGATCGTGGTCTGCGAGGCCGACGAGAAGAAGGTGCCGCAGCTGCAACTGATCCTGCGCGAGTTGGAAGACCAGAACATTCCGCATTTCCTGTTCCTCAACAAGATCGACAAAGCCGACAAGCGCGTGCGCGAGACTATCAAGCTCTTGCAGCCCGCATCGCGCGTGCCGCTGCTGTTGCGCCAAATTCCGATCTGGCACGGCGAGATCATTGCCGGCTTCGTCGATCTCGCGCTCGAACGCGCCTTTGTCTACAAGGAGTACGCGCCGTCCGAAATCGTCGAGCTTGCGGGCGAGGACCTCGATCGCAAGAAGGAAGCGCGCTTCACCATGCTGGAGACGCTGGCCGATCACGACGACCAGCTCATGGAGCAATTGCTGGAGGACATCGAGCCGCCGCGCGACAAGGTGTTCGACGATCTGGCCACGGAATTGCGCGAGCGCCAGGTCTGCCCCGTGCTGATCGGCGTCGCCACCCGCAGTAACGGCGTGCTGCGGCTGCTCAAGGCGCTGCGCCACGAGTCGGCCGGTGTCGAGGAAACCGCCGCGCGGCTCGGCGTCAAGGCCAATGACGAGCCGATCGCGCTGGTGCTCAAGACCTTCCACACCACGCATGGCGGCAAGATGTCGGTTGCCCGGCTGCTCACCGGCCAGGCCGGCGACGGCACTACCTTCTTGACGCCGGAAACCGAGGCCGGGCGCGTGTCGGGCGTGTTCAAGGTCATGGGCCAGCATTTCGAGAAGCGCGGACAAGCCGCCGCCGGAGAAACCGTCGCCTTCGGCAAATTGGACGGCGCAAAAACCGGCGACACACTGACCGCCGGCAAGCAGGCGCATGCGGCGCTGCTCGAGCTCAAGCCGTGTCCGCCGGTGCTCGCCGTCGCGGTGCATGCCAAGGAACGCAAGGACGACGTCAAGCTCGGCGCTGCCTTCACCAAACTGACTGAAGAGGATCCCTCGCTCTCCATTGTACACGATGCCGAAAAACACGAGGTGGTGATCTGGGGTCAGGGCGAGATGCATCTGCGGGTGGCGACCGAACGGCTCGGCGACCGCTACGGCGTCCCGGTCACCACGCAGCCGCCGTCGGTCGGCTACCGCGAAACCATCCGCAAGCCGGTCACAGTCCGCGGCCGACACAAGAAGCAATCCGGCGGCCACGGCCAGTTCGGCGACACCGTGCTGGAGATCAAGCCACTGCCGCGCTCATCCGGCTTCCAGTTCGAGGACCGCATCACCGGCGGCGTGGTGCCGCGCAATTACATCCCGGCGGTGGAAGAGGGCGTGATCGACGCGCTCAAGCACGGGCCGCTCGGCTTCCCGGTCGTGGACCTCGCGGTGGCGCTGATCGACGGCTCCTACCACACAGTGGATTCCTCCGACATGGCGTTTCGCATTGCAGCCCGCGTCGGCATCGCCGAAGGCCTGCCGCAATGCCAGCCGGTTCTCTTGGAGCCGATCCATCTGGTGGAGATCGTCTGCCCGACCGACGCCACGGCGAAGATGAACGCCATCCTGTCGGGCCGGCGCGGCCAGATTCTCGGCTTCGACACCCGCGAGGGCTGGGAAGGCTGGGATATGGTGCGCGCGCAGATGGCGGAAGCTGAGATCGGCGATCTCATCATCGAGGTGCGCTCGGCCACCGCCGGCGTTGGCTCGTTCACCTTCAAGTTCGACCACATGGCGGAGCTGACCGGGCGCAACGCCGATCAGATCGTCGCGGCACGGCGCGCGGCGGAGTAACTGCCATTAGGCAAATTTAGCCGTCGTTTCCGCGAAAGCGGGGACCCATACGCCGTTTGCCCACGATAGGCTGCGGAGTATGGATTCCAGCTCGCGCTCGCTACCGCTCGCTTGGCCGGGACGAGAGGAAAAAAACTCCCATAACCGTGACTTGCCTGTGAGTGCGCCGGCTCGTACCTCTGGAGCCGCGATTTGCGAGAGGGCTTGCCTATGAACGTCATTCGCCGCCGCGGCTGGGAAATTCCCCAACGTCTCGCCACGCCCGAGCATCTGGTCTTCGACCGCCGCAAGTTGCTGATCGGCGGCGCCAGCGCCATTGCGCTCGCCCCCTGGGCCGCAAAGGCGCAGCGCGTGTCCGATGTCGCCAATCTGCCGGATCCGACCGCCAATCTCTATCCGGCCAAGCGCAACGAGAAATATGTGCTCGACCGTCCGATCACCGACGAAAAGATCAACGCGCACTACAATAATTTCTACGAATTCAATTCCTCGAAGGAAGTCGCCGATCAGGCGCAGAAGCTTTCGATCCGGCCGTGGACGGTGAAGATCGATGGGCTCGTGGAAAAGCCGATGGAAATCGGCATCGACGATCTCGTCCGCAAGATGACGCTGGAGGAGCGCACCTATCGCCACCGTTGCGTGGAAGCCTGGGGCATGGCGATCGCCTGGACCGGATTTCCCTTCGCCAAACTGGTCGATTTCGCGCGGCCGCTCGGCTCGGCCAAATTCGTGCAGATGGAAACCTTCATGGACCCGAAGGTCGCGCCTGGGCAAAACCAGACCTGGTTCCCCTGGCCCTATGTCGAAGGCCTCACCATGGCGGAGGCGACCAACGAAATCGCCTTCCTCGCCACCGGCGCCTACGGCCATCCGATGGCCAAGCAGCACGGCGCGCCGTTGCGGCTGGCGGTGCCCTGGAAATACGGCTTCAAGTCGATCAAGTCGATTGTGCGCTTTTCCTTCGTCGAGAAGCGGCCGATCGGCATGTGGGAAAAGCTGCAGGCGTCCGAGTACGGCTTCTGGGCCAACGTCAATCCGAAAGTGCCGCATCCGCGCTGGAGCCAGGCGACCGAGGAAGTGATCGGCACCGGCGTGCGGCGCGAGACGCTGCTGTTCAACGGCTACGGCGACTATGTTGCCGATATCTACAAGGGCCTCGAGAAAGAACGCCTCTGGGCCTGATGGCCTCTGGCACTCGCAACCAAGAACTTGAGCTACAGGGCTTCCGTCGCTGACTTGCCGTTCCTATCTCGCAGGAAACGCCAATCATCGTGATTTGGAGGGTTTCTTGCGTTCAATCATCGCCTGTCTCTTCGCCTGCTTTATCGCCTTGAGTGCCGTCCCGGCATCGGCGGCCGAGCAGCCGGACCTCATCTTCAAGCGCTCGACCGTGTTCAAGTGGTTGACGCCCAACGACAAGCTCGCGACCTACGGTCTCGACGATCCGGAGGTCGAGGGCGTCGCTTGCCATTTCACGGTGCCGGAACGCGGCGGCCTCAAGGGCTGGATCGGCGTGGCGGAGGAAGTTTCCGACATTTCGCTCGCCTGCCGGCAGATCGGGCCGATCGCGATCAAGCAGAAGTTTGCGCAGGGCGAAGACATGTTCCGCCGGCGCCGCTCGCTATTCTTCAAGAAGATGCAGATCGTGCGCGGCTGCGATACCAAACGCAACGTGCTGGTTTACATGGTCTACAGCGACCGCATTATCGAGGGCTCGCCCAAGAACTCGACCTCTACCGTGCCGATCATGCCCTGGGGCGCGCAGGGAGAGGTGCAGAAATGCGCGGATTGGGTGGAGAAATAATCCGGCGTTGGGGTAAGCTGTGATCGAGGGGCAACCGCCGGAGTCGACTATGTCCACCAATCAACCTGATATTGCCGGAATTCAACGCGCCGTCGCCAATGCGCTGCACGAGCATTGGAAGTTGTATTTGTTCGAGGGCGTCGCGCTGCTCATTTTGGGCGTTATCGCCATCATTATCCCGCCGATCGCCACCCTGGCGGTGACCATCGTGCTTGGCTGGCTGTTGCTGGTGAGCGGCATCATCGGCCTGGTCACCACGTTCATGATGCGCAACGCGCCGGGCTTCTGGTGGTCGCTGGTTTCGGCGACGCTCGGCGTCGTGGCCGGCGGCTGGCTGCTGGCGCGGCCGTTGACCGGCGCGGTCTCGCTCACCATCGTGGTGGTCGTCTTTTTCATTATCGAGGGCATCGCCTCGATCATGTTCGCGCTGGAGCACAAGCGAGAGCTCTCCGGCCGTTGGGGCTGGATGCTGGTGAGCGGCGTTATCGACCTTGTTCTGGCTGCGGCTATTTTTACCGGTCTGCCGGGCACAGCGGCCTGGGCCATCGGGCTTTTGGTCGGCATTAATATGTTGTTCGGCGGCTCGGCGCTGATCGCGATGGCGTTGCATGCGCGCAACGCCGCGCCGGGTTCGGCCTGAGCGCATGCCCGATCAAGCGACGTCGCGCGTCATCCTCCTCACGGGGGCCGCCGGCGGTATCGGCACGGTGATGACAAAGGCTCTGATCGCCGCGGGGCACGCCATTGCCGCGGTCGACCGCGACGGCAAGGCGCTCGACCGGCTGGTCGCGGCGGTCGGCGTCGGGCCCGAGCGCCTGCACCCGATCGTCGCCGAACTCACGGAAGAAGCGCAATGCCGCGCCGCGGTCGAACAGGCCGTCGCGCATTTCGGACGCCTCGAGGGGCTCATCAACAATGCCGGCATCGGACCGAGCGCGATCAGCCCCGAGGCGGAAACCAAGCCACCCGGTATCGGCGAAATCCCGACGGAAATCTGGGACCGGTTTTTCTTGACTAACGTGCGCGCACCCATGCTGCTCGCGGGCGCCGCACTGCCACACATACGCGCGCGCCAATGGGGCCGCATCGTCAACAACACCACCAGCTACCGCACCATGCTGCGCGTGGTGCCCTACGGCGCCACCAAGTCGTCGCTTGAATCGATGTCGGCGGTGTGGGCGGCGGAACTCGAAGGCAGCGGCATCACGGTCAATGTGCTGGTGCCCGGCGGGCCGACCGACACGGCGTTCATCTCGCCGGCCTCCGGCTGGCCGCGCGACAAGATGCTGCGCCCTGAGATCATGGGCCCGCCGGCCGTCTGGCTGATGTCGAAGGCGGCGGACGGCGTGAACGGCAAGCGCTTCACCGCCGGCGAATGGGACGCCAAGCTGCCGCCGGACGAGGCTGCGCGCGCGGCTTCCCGCGACATCGGCTGGCCGGAACTCTCCGGCAAGGCCTGGTGGTAGCGCTTTATTTTTCTCCGAAGCGCTCGGCCAGACGGCGGTCGTAGTCGAGCACCGCTTGCAGCAGCACCTGCGCGCCGGCGGCGCATTGCTCCTTCGATGAAAATTCCGCCTCGTTGTGGCTGATGCCGTCCTTGCAGGGCACGAAGATCATTGCCGACGGCGCAACGCGCGCGACATAAGGCCGCGTCATGGCCGGCGCCGGAAATCATGTCGCGGCGTTGAATAGCCGGAGACGCGCGCGGCCTCGCGCACCGCGGCGATGCAGGCGGGATCGAAGGCCTGCGGCGGCTGCGTCCAGATGTTCTTGATCTGCGATCGTCAGTCCAAGTTCGCCCGCGGCTGCTTTCGCGGCGGCCTGAATATCGCTTTCCATGCGGTCGAGCACGGCCGGATCGGGATCGCGCATGTCGATCATGAAGAAGACCTCGCCCGGCACGACGTTGGGCGAGCCCGGGCTTCACCTCCAGCAGGCCGACGGTGCCGACGGCCGAGTCGGATGCGACGCGCGCTGGCGTTGACCGCTTCGACCATGCGCGCGGCGCCGAGCAGCGCGTCGTGCCGGCGCGCCATCGGCGTGGTGCCGGCATGGGTGTCCTGGCCGATGACCGTCGCCTCGTACCAGCGCATGGCCTGCACGCCGGTGACGACGCCGATGTCCTTGCCTTCGGCTTCGAGATAGGGGCCTTGCTCGATGTGCACCTCGAAGAAGGCCGACAGCTTGTGATCGCCGCAGCGTTGCGGCCCGCGATAGCCGATCTTCTCCAGCGCGTCGCCGAAGGTTTCGCCGCTGCGGTCGGCGCGCGCCGCCGCCCAGTCGCGCGTGAACACGCCGGCGAACACGCCGGAGGCGATCATGGCCGGGGCAAAGCGCGCGCCTTCCTCGTTGGTCCAGTTGACGACTTCGATCGGCGCGAAGGTCTCGTAGCCGGCACGATGCAGCGTGCGCAGCGCTTCCAGCGCGGCCAGCACGCCGAGCGCGCCGTCGAACTTGCCGCCGGTCGGCTGGGTGTCGAGATGGCTGCCCATGGCGATGGGCGGCAGTGTCGTCGCGCTGGCCCGGGCGGCGCGCGAACATCGTGCCCATGTCGTCGACGGTGACGGTGCAGCCGAGCGCTTCGCACTGCGCCTTGAACCAGTCGCGCACCTGGCGGTCGAGATCGGTGAGGGTCAGCCGGCAGATGCCGCCTTTCGGCGTGGCGCCGATCTTGGCGGTGTCCATCAGGTCGTCCCACAGCCGCTCGGGATCGATGGTGAGGTTTTTCATGAGGTGATGATCGCGCGCGGGCGCCGCCGATCAAGAGGTCGGTTCGCCGGCTTCCGCCTCGGCCAGCTGGTCGCGCCAATCCTTGCGCTTGAGGATGAAGGCGACGCGCCGACATCGCCAGCAGGCCGGCGCTGACGATCAGCAGCCCGGCTGAGATCGGCCGGTTGAAGAAGATGAAATAGTTGCCGTTCGACATGATCAGCGACTGGCGCAAGCTCTGCTCGAACATCGGCGCGATCACCAGCCCGAGCACCAGCGGCGCCGGGTCGAACTCGAATTTGCGCAGCGCATAGCCGAGCGCGCCCATGATCAGCATGATCCAGACGTCGACGATCGAATGGTTCACCTCGTAGACGCCGACGATGCAGAACATGATGATGAGCGGATAGAGATAAGCGTAGGGGATGCGCAGCACGGTGACGAACAGGCTGACCAGCGGCAGATTGAGCGCCAGCAGCATCAGGTTGCCGACATACATCGAGGCGACGAAGCCCCAGAACACATCGCGGATGATCGGTCACGAGCTGCGGGCCGGGCGGTACGCCATGCATCATCAGCGCGCCCATCAGCACCGCGGTGATCGGCCCGGTCGGAATGCCGAGCGCCAGCATCGGCACGAAGGCGCCGGTGGAGGCGGAGTTGTTGGCCGACTTCGGGCCCGGCGACGCCGGCGACCGCGCCATGGCCGAATTCTTCCGGATGCTTGGAGATGCGCCGCTCCAGCGCATAGGACAGAAAGCTGGAGATGATGTGGGCGGAGCCGGGGATGATGCCGATGATGAAGCCGAGCACGCTGCCGCGCGCGATCGGCCAATCGGAGTCGCGCCATTCCTTCCGGTTCGGCCAGAGTTCGCGCAATTTCGGCGCGATCACTTCGCCGACCACCTTGTGGCTCGGCGTCGACAGGATTTCGCCGAGGCCGAACAGGCCGACCGCCACCGGCACGATGCCGATGCCGTCGCCCAGTTCGGCGAGGTCGAACGAGTAGCGGAAATGGCCGGTCATGTTGTCGATGCCGATCATGCCGAGCATCAGGCCGATGCAAGCCATCAGCAGCGTGCGCACCAGCGACGTCGACGACATGTAGGCGAGGAAGATCAGGCCCATCACCAGCAGTGCGGTGTATTCCGGCGGACCGAATTGCAGCGCGATGGAGGCAAGCGGCGGCGCCATCACCGTCAGCGCGATGACGCCGAAGGTGCCGGCGACCCAGGAGCCGACCGCGGCGATGCAGAGCGCGGCGCCGGCGCGGCCCTTCTTGGCCATGGCGTTGCCGTCGATACAGGTCATCACCGAGGAGGCTTCGCCCGGAATGCGCATCAGGATCGAGGTGGTCGAGCCGCCATATTGCGAGCCGTAATAGATGCCGGCCAGCATGATCACCGCTTGCGTGGCGTTGAGCCCGAAGGTCACCGGCAGCAGGATCGAGATGCCGGACAAGCGGTCCGATGCCCGGCAAGAACGCCGACCAGCGTGCCGACCAGGCAGCCGAGAAAGGCGTACCAGAGATTGTCGGGCTGGAAGGCGATGCCAAATCCATGCGCCAGACTGATGAGGGTGTCTTTCCACGCAGGCGGTCCTTAATAAAAACTGAGATGCCGGGAGGCAGCGGGGACTGCAACATGTGAACGAAGACGAGACGTAAGTCACGATCACGACGACGACGCTGTAGATGCCGGCGCGGACGAGATTGCGGCGTTCGATCATGACCAGCAGCGCCATCATCATCAGCACCATCGTGATGATGAAGCCGAGCGTCACATAGAGCGCGATCGCGGTGCGCGGTAATCGCCGAGCACCGACGCGGCATGTTTGCCGTCGTCCCAGTACAATTCCGAGAACGGCACGCTTTCGCGCGCGCGCAGGAACAGCGCCAGGCCGAAAATGATGGTCAGCACGGCGACCATCATCGGCATAAAGCCGGCGCCGGGCATCGACAAGCGCGCCGACCGGCAGATCGCCGCTCAAGGCGATGATCAGCGCGACCGAACAGCCACGAAGAAGGCGCCCGCCACGTGATCGGCGCGGAGGTTCATTGTTGTTGTCCGAATGCAAAAGCCCTCTCCGCCATGGGCGGAGGAGAGGGCGCTGCGAGGTTCAGCCTTGCTTGCCGATCGCCTTGACCGCGGCTTCGATGTTCGCCGCGTCGGCGTCCCAGAACTTGGCGAATTCCGGCTGATCCATGATAGTCGAGTTCCTGGCCGAGATTGTTCATCGCGTTCTTGAACACATCGGTGTGCGCGCCTTTGCTCGCGACGCTCGCGCAACTTGGCGATCACCGGCGCCGGCGTTCCTTTGGGCGCGAACAGGCCGACCCACAGATAATACTCGACGTCGTAGCCGAGCTCCTTCATCGTCGGCACGTCGGGCAGCGCCTTCGAGCGCTTGGCGCCGAGCATGGCCAGCGGACGCGCTTTGCCGGCCTTGATCTGCGCCAGCGAAGCGGAGATCGACGAGATCAGCACCTGCGAGTTGTTGCCGAGGAAGGCGGTCAGCGCCGGGCCGCCGCCGCGCGTCGGCAAATGGCGCATTTGGACACCGGACGCCTTCATGAACTGAGCCGTCGGAATGTGCAGCGCGCCGTAAAGGCCGGACGACGAGAAAACGAGCTGGTCCGGCTTCTTCTTGGCGTCGTCGACGAATTCCTTCAGCGTCTTGTAGGGCTGCTTGTCGTTGACCAGAAACACGCAAGGGTCGGCGACAAAGCGCGCGATCGGAATGAAATCGGCGCGAGTGAATTTCGGCGTGCGGCCGAACAGTTTGTCGACTTCGGCAAAGCCGGAGATCGACGTGATGTGGATGAGCAAGGTGTAGCCGTCCGGCTTGGCGGAGGCGGCGTATTGCGCGCCGACGGCGCCGGCGGCGCCGGTTTTGTTCTCGATGATGACCGGCTGCTTGACGATCGGCTCCAGCACCGCTTTCAGCGGCTGCCCAACTTTGTCGGCGGCGCCGCCCGGCGGGAATGGGTTGATCAAGCGTGATCGCGTGCGATGGATAATCGTCCGCGGCGTAACCCGGGCGGATGGCGAGCGCGGCGGCAGCAGCCGCCGTCCCGCCGATGAAACGGCGTCTGTCCATGGTGTCTCCCCCTTTTTCGCGGCTTTGGCGGGCAGTTTGCCGACCTTGTTGCCGCTTGCTTTGTTGGGCCGATGCTATCGCCCGGCCCACCGGGCTAGCAAGCGATCATTCCTCGATGATCGCCACCGCTCGCGTCCAGCCGGCCGAGCCGCCGCGCACTTTCACCGGAAAACAGCTCACCATGAAGCCGGTTGCCGGCAGCGCCTCAAGATTGTGCAATTTCTCGATATGGCAATAGCCGATCTCGCGACCGGCGCGGTGGCCCTCCCAGATCAACGAAGCGTTATGGGTCTCGGCGTATTTCTGCATGGTGTAGATGAAGGGCGCGTCCCAGCTCCAGCCGTCGGTGCCGGTCACGCGCACGCCGCGCTCGAGCAGATAGAGCGTGGCCTCGCGCCCCATGCCGCAGCCTTTGGCGACGTAATCGGGTCGACCATAGGCTTCGCCGGCGGCGGTGTTCACCACCACGATGTCGAGCGGCGCCAGTGTGTGGCCGATGCGCTTGAGCTCGGCGTCGACGTCGCCGGCGCTCGCCACATAGCCGTCGGCGAAATGGCGGAAATCGAGCTTGACGCCGGGTTGGAAGCACCAGTCGAGCGGCACCTCGTCGATGGTGATGGCGCGCTTGCCGTGGTCCATGGTGGAGGCGAAGTGCCAGGGCGCATCGAGATGCGTGGTGCAGTGCGTCGAAAGCCGTACCCACTCGAAGCCCCAACCCTCGCCGTCCGGCAAATCTTCTTTTTTCAGACCGGGAAAGAACTTCAGTACATCGGCGGCGGTCGCCTGATGATCGAGATAGTCGATCTTGGGCCCGTAACCGGGCGGATCGGCGGCTACGTCGTTTTCCAGCGGCACCGAGATGTCGATCACCTTGCGCATTGTCGGCTCCCTAAGTCGTGGCCGTCTTTGTCATCGCGCCTATAATGAGGACGTGGATGCCCGGCACAAGGCCGGGCATGACAATGGAGTCAATCAATGCCGGCTTATTGGGTTGCGCGGTCCAAGATCAACGATCCCGTCGAATACAAAAAATACACCGATCTCGTACCCGGCATCATTGCCAAGTTCGGCGGCAAGGTGCTGGCGCGCGGCGGCCGCTTTCAGATCATGGAAGGTCCGGACAAATTCAGCCGCTTTATCGTGATCGAATTTCCGACTTTGGAGCAGGGGGTCGCCTGTTTCACGTCGCCGGAATACGACCGCGCTGCGGCGTTCCGGCGCAGCGGCGCCGGCGAGGTGGAAACCATCATGGTGGAGGGGATTTAGCCCACCTTTTGATTGTTGGAACCCTCTAGCGTCTAACCGCAAAAGGCGCGTAAGATGCCGGCAAAACAACGCTTAATTGGGAGGAGCTAGAATGATTCGTTATCTCAAATCGCGGACGTTTGCCTGGGTTGCGGGGGTGGTTCTCACTCTTGCGGCCGGTGCGATGTTCATCGTCAATTCCGCCTATGCCCAGGACAAGGAGCCGATCAAGATCGGCTTCGGCATGTCGCTGACCGGCTTCCTGGCGGCGAACGGCAAGCAGGCGCTGCTCGCCATGCAGATCTGGGAAGAACGCACCAACAAGGCCGGCGGGCTGCTCGGCCGTCCGGTCAAGCTGGTCTATTACGACGACAAGAGTTCGCCGTCGGAAATTCCCGGCATCTACACCAAGCTGCTCGACGTCGACAAAGTCGACCTGGTGCTCTCGGCCTACGCGACCAACGATATCGCGCCGGCAATGCCGATCGTGATCCGCAAGAAGAAGTTGTTCATCAGCCTGTTCGGGCTCGATGTGAACGCCAAGTTCAATTATCCGAAATACTTCTCGATCCTGCCGACCGGCCCGGACACCAAGGTCTCGTTCACGGAACACTTCTTCGCCATTGCGGCGGCGCAAAAGCCGAAGCCGAAGACGGTGGCGCTCAGCTACGCCGACGCCGAGTTCTCGCAGAACGCCTGCGAAGGCGCCCGCGTCAACGCCAAGAAGGGGGGCTTCAAGATCGTCTACGACAAGGCCTATCCGCCACCGCCGAAGACAACCGATTTCGCGCCGATCGTGCGCACGATCAAAGCGACCAATGCTGACATCGTGGTGGTGTGCGCCTATCCGCTCGATTCGGTCGGCATGGTGCAGGCGGCGAACGAGATCGGCTTGAAGCCGAAACTGTTCGGCGGCGCGCTGGTCGGACTGCAAGCGACGTTCTTCAAGAACAAGCTGAAGTCGAAGCTCAACGGCATCGTCAACTACGAAACCTGGGTGCCGGACAAGAAGCAGATGTATGCCGGCACCGAGGATTTCTTCAAGGAGTATCAGTCGCGCGCGAAGGCGGCCGGCGTCGATCCGCTCGGCTACTATCTCGGCGGCTGGGGCTACGCCTACATCCAGGTGCTTGGTGACGCGATTAAGGGCGCCAAGAGCATCGACGACGACAAGCTTGCCGCTTACATCAAAAAGACGACGTTCCACACCGTGATGGGTGACGTGAAGTTCGGCAAGAAGGGCGAATGGGCCAAGAGCCGCATGTTGACCGTCCAGTATCACGACATCAAGGATGACGCGGACCTCGAGACTTGGCGCGGCATGAGCTATCAGACCGTGCTGGCGCCGAGCGACCTGGCGACTGGCAAGGTCATCTATCCTTACGAGAAGGCGCACAAGTAGTCCGCTTCTCGCAATTCAAACAAAACGGCGCCGCATGGGAAACCGCGCGGCGCCGTTGCTTTTAGGCGGCTTTTGAAGTCAGAGCCCGAGATAGAATTTTCGGATCAGATCGTTGTTGTTGAGTTCGTCGGCCGAGCGGCCCTCGAATTCGATCCTGCCGTGCACGATGACGTAGCCGCGGTCGGCGATACGCAGGGCTTGCGGAAAGTTCTGCTCCGCCATCAACACCGTGAGCTGGTAATGGTCCTTGAGTTGCTTGATGGCGTCGATGGTGCGGCTCACCAGCACCGGCGCAAGTCCCACCGACGGCTCGTCGATCAGCAAAATGCGCGGGTTGAGCATCAGTGCACGCGCCAATGCCAGCATCTGTTGTTCGCCGCCGCTCATGGAGCCGGCGAGCTGGCTCTTGCGCTCGGCCAAGCGCGGGAAAATCTCGAAACAGAACTCGAGATTGGACTTGATATGCTCGCGCGCCTTTGCCCGGCTTGCGCCCAGCAACAGGTTCTCTTCGACCGTCTGGCGCGGAAACAAGCGGCGGCCTTCCGGCACCAGCGCAATGCCGAGATCGACGATCTGCTCGGTCGCCATTCCCACCAGATCGTGCTTCTTGCCGTCGATCTCGGCGATAATCTTGCCCTGGCTCGGCTGCACCATGCCCATCACGCATTTCATGAGCGTACTCTTGCCGTTGCCGTTGGTGCCGAGCAGCACGACGGTTTCGCCGCTGGCGACCCGCAACGACACATCATGCAGCACCCGCACCGCGCCGTAGGCCGCGTCGATCGACTCAACAGTGATGCTGTTGGTGTTAGGTGCCAAGATACGCTCCCACGACATCCGGATCTTTGATCACCTCGTCGGGATTGCCATCGGCGATCTTCTTGCCGGACACCAGCACCACCAGCCGCTGCGAGAAGCTCATCACCGCGCGCATGATGTGCTCTATCATGATGATGGTGATGCCGCGCTCGTTCATGCGGATCAGCAACGCCACGATGTCCTCGACCTCGGAATGCGAAAGCCCGGCCATGGCTTCGTCGGCGATCAACAGCTTGGGCTCGGCCGCCATGGCGCGTGCGAGTTCGAGCTTGCGCATCTCGACCTGGGTAAGGTCGCGGGTATAGTGCGAGGCCTTGGCGTCGAGCGCGACCAGGTTGAGCAACTCCACGCAACGGTCGTCGAGCTCCGGCGCGGTCAGATGATGGCCGGGACGCGCGTTGACCGTATAGAGTAGCGGCACGCGAATGTTCTCGGCGACGGTCAGGCTGATGAACGGGCGCGGAAGCTGGAAGCTGCGCGCAAGGCCGCGACGCGTGCGTTCGTGCGCGGCCATGCCGTCGACCGTTTCACCGGCGAATGTCACGCTGCCGGTTTCGTTGCGCAACGTGCCGCAGATGCAGTTGACCAGCGTGCTCTTGCCGGAGCCGTTGGGTCCGATCAGTCCGACCCGCTCGCCTTCGGCCACCGACAGGCTGATGTCGTCGAGCGCGACAAAGCCGCCGAAGCGCTTGCTCACCTGATCGATCTGCAGCAGGGGTGCGGTCATGATTTCGATCTCTTGCGCGTCCAATCCTGCCAAAGTCCGACAATGCCATTGGGCGCGACGATGACGAATCCGATCAGCAGCAGGCCGACGATCAACAAGTTGGCCGCCGACGAAATCGTGACGGTGGCGACCTGCTGCAGCGTGCCGAGCAGCAGCGCGCCGACCATGGGACCGACCCATGAGGTGGTGCCGCCAATCATCGGCATGGCGATCGAATTCACCGCGTAAGACAGGTTGAACGCCGAGTCCGGCTCGACGTAGCCGATGTAGAATGGAAACGGCGCCCCCGCCATGCCCATGAGCGCGCCCGAGACCACCGTGGCGATGAGTTTCAGTTTCAGGGTCGGGACGCCGGCGGCTTCCGCCGCCAGTTCGTCGTCGCGGATGGTGGCAAAGCCGAAGCCCAGGCGTGAGCGCTCGATCAGGCGCGCGGTTGTCAGCGCGACGATCACCAGCACCAGCATCAGAACGAACAGATATTGAATATAGGGGCCGAAGACCGGGATCTTCTCGGGCGGGATCACATAGGCGCCGCGCGAGCCGCCGACGAACGACCAGTTGACGATGAAGGTCTCCAGCACTACCGCCAGCGCCAGCGTGCCGATGGCGAAGAAGACACCGCGCAGCCGCAGCGTGAGGTAGCCCATGCCGAGGCCGACCAGTCCGGCGACGGCACCGCCGACCAGGATGAGAATAGGAACCGGCAACGGAAAAATCGCGTGCATCACGCCGGCGAGAAATTCGGGCGCGATATCGTCGATCTGCTGGCCGACGGTATAGAGGAAAATGGCGGAGTAAGCGCCGAGCGCGAAAAAGCCGGCGGAGCCAAAATTAACGTAGCCGCAATAGCCGCCGAGAATGTTCCAGGCGGTCGCCAGCACGATGTATTGCAGCACGGTGTAGCCAGCGAAGAAATAATAATCGTTGCCGAACAGCCGGAACAGCAGGTACAGCGCCGCGCCGATCAAGACCTGATAGAGGATGAAGGTTGGTGTGCGCACGGCCTAGCGCCCCAGCAAGCCGGAAGGCCGTACGGCCAAGGTCAGCAGCAAAATGCCGAACGCCACCGCCGGCGCCCAAGACGGGCCGTAGAAAGTGGCGGTGATGCTTTCAATCACGCCGAGCAGCAGCGCCGCGATCAAGGTGCCGGGCAAGCTGCCCAAGCCGCCAAGCACGCCGATGGCGAAGATGCGGCCGATATAGTCGCGGCTGGCCGAGGGGATCACCGGCTGGATGATGATCAGGAAGGCGCCCGCCATCGACGCGGTGGCGATCGAGATGCCGAAGGCGATGCGCTTGATGCGGGTCGGATTGACCGCCATCAGTTGCAGCGCCAGCGGATCTTGCGACACCGCCATGACCGCGCGCCCGATGAATGTGCGCGACAGGAAAATCTGTAAGGCGGCGAACATCGCCAGCGACACCAGGCAGGGCACCAGCATGCGCAGCGGAAATTCCATGGCGCCTAGGCTTACGCTGCCGCCGATATAGGGCGCGTTGACGGTGCGGTAATCGACGCCGAACACCAGGTTCAGACCCACTTCGGTGACGAACAGCAGGCCGAAGAAGAAGGCGAGCCCGCGCAAGGATTCCTGACCGCGCTTTTCGAACAACTCGTAGTAGATTTGATAGACGAGCACGCCTAGCAAATAGAAAACCGGCAGCATCACGATGCTGACGATAATCGGATCGATGCCGAAATTGATGTTGATGATATACGCGATGTAGGAGCCGAGGATGATGAAGCCGGGATGCGCGATGTTGACGATGTCGAGCATGCCGAACGAGATCGACACGCCGGCGCTCACGGCGGCGTAGAATCCGCCGAGCATCAGGCCGGCAATGATCGCGTTGATCAGGAGGTTGAAATCCATACGCCCTTTAGGCGGCGCATCCGCGGCGGCAATTCATGTCCGTCTCAAGGCGCACTGGCGGCCGGTTCTGGCGGGCAGGCGCGATGAGCGAAACGTTGCCTGGATGACGAGCCGGTCTTCCTCCCTGAATACTTTTTTTCTCACCCCACAACCATCCCTCGGTCGAGGCCGGCGAAGGCGCGGTGGGCATTGCGCGGCAGTTTGCAGGAAGGGGGGCGGCTTGGCTAGTCCATTGATCGATCAGCCGAACCCGCCCACCCGCGGCAAAACGAAACGCCCGCCGTGGGGCGGCGGGCGTGGTGTCAATACAGTGCAATCAGGCTGCGGCTTGTGGCTGCACGCCGGCCGGTAGCGGGATCGGCTTGTTGGCGCTGTCTTTGAACTCGACGGTCATGAACACCATTTCACGGTCGCTGAGATTTTGCAGATCGTGCACCTTGAACTCGCCTTTGCCATAACTCTCGTGGCGGGTCTCGCCGGGCTCATAGGTGCATTCGAGGGTGGTGCCGTCCTGCATGTGCTGGCGGGCGCGGCCGCCGCTGATCGATGTCCAGAAATAGTCAAGGACGTGGCGGTGGAAGCCGGTGCGCTCGCTGGGCGCCAAGCGGATGATCCACACGCGCGTGCGCTCATTCTCCGACAGTAGCGTGGAACCGACGCAGGGGTTGGGGTTCTTGGCTTCGCGCTCGAAATCCGCGGCGACATCGGCTGGCCACGGGTCCTTGTGCTTCTTCACGTCGGCCTTGTCGGCCATGGTCAATGCCATGGGAAATTCCTCCGGTGCTATTTGCGGTCGTATATAGCATATTCCGGCGGACCGAAAGATTGAGGGCGTTCCATTGGCCGGGCCGGAAAAACGCCGCGCCGTCGTGATCGGCGGTTCGATGAGCGGGCTGCTCAGCGCCCTTTTGCTGCGCCGCGCTGGCTGGGCGGTGGACGTCTATGAGCGGGTGGGCAGCGAATTATCCGGCCGCGGCGCCGGTATCGTTGCCCAAGCCGAACTGATCGAACGCTTGCGGGCGCTCGGTCTGCCGACCGATCAGCTCGGCGTCCAGATCACCTCGCGCAAGATTATCGATGCGCAGGGCCGCTTGACTGAAGAGATCGAGTGTCCGCAGGTGCTCACCGCCTGGGAGCGCGTCTACCGCTTGCTGCGCGACGCCTTTCCGCCGGAACATTATCACCGCGGGCGCGGGCTCGCCGATTTTTCGCAAAACGGGGATTGGGTGGAGGCCCATTTTTCCGATGGTGAAACGTTGCGGGCGGATTTGCTGGTCGGCGCCGACGGTATCCGCTCCACCGTGCGCCAGCGATGCGCCCCGGAAATTCTGCCGCTCTATGCCGGCTATTCCGCCTGGCGGGCGCTGATCGCGGAAAGTGCATTTCCGCCCGACGTGCATCGCGATCTGTTCGAGTTCATGACGTTCACGCTGCCGCCGGGTGAGCAGTTTCTCGGCTATCCTGTGGCGGGGCCCGACAACGATCTGCGTCCCGGCCACCGCCGCTACAACGTCGTGTGGTATCGCCCGGCCGACGAAAAAGCCAAGCTGCAATGGCTGCTCACCGACGAGGCCGGCGTGACGCATTCGGTCTCGATCCCGCCGCCACTGATCGCCCGCGAGGCGATCGCGGAGATGCGCGCCGACGCCGAGCGACTGCTGGGGCCGCAATTCCGGCAGGTCGTGAAACTGATCGACGAACCGATCCTGCAGCCGATCTACGATCTGGAATCCACGCACATGGCTTTCGGGCGCGTGGCCATCCTTGGCGATGCCGCCTTTGTGGCGCGGCCGCATGTCGCCGCCGGGGTGTCGAAGGCAGCGGACGACGCGGCGGCGCTGGTGGAGGCCTTGCAGGCTGAAGCAGATGTCGCGCCCGCGCTCAAGCGTTACGAAGCGGCGCGGTTGCCTGAGAACGGCCGCATCATCGAGCGCGCGCGCCATCTTGGCGCCTATCTGCAGGCGACGCAGACGAAAGAAGAACAGGCCCGCGCCGGGTTGCACAGCGCCGACGGTGCGGTGATCGCGGAGACGGCAGTGCTGGATTTTTTGTATGCGTAGCGCAGCAACACAGTCGTTGCCGAGCTTGACCCGGCAATCCAGGAGGCCGCGCCGCTAATTCGCGCTCTAGTAGCGCTCTTATTTGTTGACGCTCACCACGGCTGCGCCGGGTCAAGCCCGCGTATGGCGGCGGAAAGATCTTACAACCCCAACAGCTTCTTCGCATTTCCACCTGCGAGCGCCGCGCGCGTCGTCGCGTCGAAACTCTCGACCGAATTGAGGTGGCCTACGGGATCGTATTCCAGCATGTCAAAGGGATAGTCGGTGCCCATGATGACGTGATCAACGCCGAAGGTTTTCACCAGCGCTTCCAGTTGCAGCGGGGTAAATACAACGGTGTCGAAATAAATCTTATTGAGATAGCTACTCGGCGGCTGCGGCAGATCGGCCTGACAATCCGAGCGCGCGCCCCAGGCATGATCGATGCGGCCGGAATAGGCGCCGAGATAACCGCCACCGTGCATGGCGAAGATTTTCAGGTTCGGATGACGCTCCAGTACGCCGTCGAAGATCAAATAGTGCAGGGCCAGCGTCGTCTCGAACGGATTGCCGATGATGTTGTTGAAATAAAATCGTGATAGTCTTTGGCCTTCGGTAAAACCGTTCGGGTGGATGATGACCAGCGCGCCCAACTCTTCCGCCTTCTCCCAGAACGGCGCAAAAGCGGGGTCGGACAATTCCTTGCCGGCGACATTGGTGAGGATTTCGACGCCCTTGAACTTGAGCACTTTCATGCAGCGCTCGAGCTCCTTGGCGGCCTCGTTGCCGTCTTGCATCGGCACCGTGCCGGTCGGGATGAAGCGGTCGGGATGCTTGGCGACGAATTCGCCGACACCGTCGTTGATCATGCGGGCGGCCGGTACCGCGTATTCGAGCGCGACGGTGTGATAGAGCTGCGGCGGCGGCGGCATCACGAGCTGCATGTCGACACCCATCCGGTCCATGTCGGCGAAGCGCTCGTCGTAATTCCCGACGATGCGGCTGCGAATGTCGGCTTCCTGCTTGGCGTTGACCGCCTTGGTCTCGGCGCTGGAAAAATGCGCGAGCGGAATGGTGGATACGTCGAGATACGGCTTGATGAATTCGGCGGCGCGCGGCACGGCGACGTGGCTGTGGGCGTCGATCGTGAGGCTCTTCGGTCGCGCCTCGCGTCCCGGCTTGCCGTGTTTGCGCGCCGCGGTGTTTGCGTATTTGTTCCAGACGTTCGCCATTATTGTCGTGCCTTTCGATTAGAAAACACCAAGATGCTGCCGCAGCGTCTCGTCGTCCTGCTTGAGTTCGGCCGGCGTCGACACCATCACGACCCGACCTGTGTTGAGAATCACAATATCGTCGGCGACGTCGAAGACCAGCGTCGGGTTCTGCTCGACCAGCACGATCGACAGCCCGCTCTCCTTGAGCTTGCGGATCGTGTTCATCACCTCGTGCACGATCTGCGGCGCCAGTCCCTCCGATGGCTCATCCATCAGCAGCACGCGCGGGTTGCCCATCAGCGCTCGGCCGATCGCCAGCATCTGCTGTTCGCCGCCTGACAGATGCGCGGCGATCTGGCTGTGACGCTCGGCGAGGCGGGGAAACATGGCAAAGACGGTCTCGGCCGTCCACGGCGCGTGTTTGCCGTTTTCCGGTTTGCGCGCGGCGACCATCAGGTTTTCGCGCACGGTCAGGCTCTTGAAGATGCGCCGGCCTTGCGGCACCAGCGCCACGCCGCGGGCGGCGATCATCTCGGGCGAGAGGCCGGTAACCCGATCGCCGAACACCGTGACGTCGCCTTGCCGCGGCGGCAACAGCCCCATGGTGACGTTCATACAGGTCGACTTGCCGGCGCCGTTGCGGCCGAGCAGGCCGAGCATGCGCGCCTCGCCCAATTCGAACGACACGTCCTGCAGCACGTGGCTGTCGCCATAATAGGCTTGGATCGCCGTCAGGCTGAGCGCGCTAGTGGCCAAGATAGACCTCCCGGGTGCGCGGATCGGCCACCACCTCGGCGCGGTTGCCTTCGACGATCACCTCGCCGAAATGCAGAAGTGTGATGCGCTCGGCGAATTCCAGGGCCACGTCCATATTGTGCTCGATCATCACCATGGTCACGTCGCGCGGGATGCCGAGCAGCAATTCGTGCACGTCGCGGCGCTCGTCGATCGACAGACCGGCGAACGGCTCGTCGAGCAGCAACACTTTCGGATTCTGCGCCAGCGCCATGGCGATCTCGACGCGGCGACGCTCGCCGTAAGAGGTCTGCGACAGCGGCCGCTCGGCAATGTGGCTCAAGCCGACGCGGGCCAGCGCCTCGCGGCCGCGGTCGACGATGTGCGATTGGCGGCGCATGTCGATCAGTGGATTCCACCGCAACCGCGATAGGCCGAGCAGCGCCAGCGAGACGTTGTGGATGATGGTGTCACGCGGGAACAGCGTGATGATCTGGTAAGTGCGTGCCATGCCCAGATGTGGCCGCCGCCGGCTCGGCACTTTGGTGATGTCCTGGCCGAACAGCGCGACCGAGCCGGAATCGGGCGTCAGCTCGCCGGTGATCAGGTTGAACAGCGTGGTCTTGCCGGCGCCATTGGGTCCGATGATTAGCCGGCGCTCGCCCGGCTGGACGTCGAGATTGACATTGGTGGTCACATGCAGGCCGCCGAAAGCTTTGCACAAGGCATTGACGGTGAGCGCGCTCATGGTTTGGCCTCCGCCTCGCTCTCCGTCTCATCGTCGGCGGCCGCGCCGCGCTTGCGCCAAACCAGCCGCCACAGCCGCGCGGTGCCGGGCACCAGGCCTTCCGGCATGAAGATGACGATGACGACGAAGATAACGCCGAGCAACATGTTCCAGCGCTCGAGGAATCCGCTCACCACGCTCTTGACCACGACCACCAAGGCGGCGCCGACGATCGGGCCGAGCAGGGTGCCGGCGCCGCCGGAAATCACCATCAACAGCACCTCTGCCGAGGCGGTCAGGTCGAGCGCCTGCGGGCTGATGAACTGCGTGTAGTAGACGAACAGGACGCCGGCGATCGCGGTCAGCAGTCCGGAAAACATGCAGGCCCAGAAGCGGATCGCCCAGACGTGATAACCGAGCGCGTTCATGCGGCGCGGTTGATCGCGCGTACCCATGAGGGCGGCGCCGAGCGGCGAGCGCACGAACAGCGTGACGGCGGCCACGGCCAGCAGGAAGACCACCAGTGTTGCGTAATAGAAGGAGGTCGGTGTGTCGATCGAGAAGCCGAATGGATGCGGCCTGCCGTGCAAATTGATGCCGTTGTCGCCGCCTGTGATGCTGATCCAGCGGTAGGCGAGGCCCCAGATGATTTCGCCCAGCGCCAGCGTGATCATGATGAAGCCGATGCCGGTCGCGCGCAGCGACAGTACGGCATAGAGCGCCATCGACGCCATGCCGCCGCAGAGCGCGGTGAGGATGGCGACCGGGTGTCCGTAGCCGGACCGCAGCATGTAGCCGACGGCATAGGCGGCAATGCCGAGCAGACCGGCATGGCCGAGCGAGACCAATCCGCCATAGCCGGCAATGATGTTCAGGCCGAGCGCGAAGATGGCGTAGAAAAGGATTTGGCTGGAGACGTTGAGGTAGTAGACGCCGGGAATCCAGTAAGGCAGCGCGACCAGCGCCACGAAGCTGATGACGATGGCGGCAAGACGCGCGTTCATGGCACGAACCTGCCGAACAAGCCCTGCGGCCGGACGATCAGCACCACCAGCATGGGCAGGAACAGAACGAAGTAGGAAAGCTCCGGCAGCAGCGCCTGACCAAAATTATAGATGAAGCCGATGATGATACTGCCGACGAAACTGCCGAGCAGGCTGCCCGAGCCGCCGAGAATGACGACCACCAGCGCCAGCGGCAGCATGTCCTGGTCGAGGCCGGGATAGACCGACAGGATCGGCGCGCCAATGATGCCGGCAAAAGCGGCCAAGCCTGCGCCAAGCGCGAAGACGATGGTGAAAAGCTGCGAGACGCGGATGCCGACCACCCGCGCCATGTCGGGATCGTCGACGCCGGCGCGGATCATGGCGCCGAGCCTGGTGCGGTCGAGCAACAGCCAGAGACCGATCGCCGTCACGGCGGCAATGATGATGATCGCCAGCCGGTAGTGCGGGAAGATCAGCGGGCCGTAGTGGATGGCGCCGGTGAGAGATTCCGGGGTGTCGACGCGCACCGGATCGCCGCCCCAGACCATCAGGCAAAAATCGGCGACAATGAAGGAAATGCCGAGCGTGACCAGCACCTGCGCCAGCGGCTGGCCCGGCAACTGGCGCAGCAGGAAACGCTCGATCACGGTACCGAACGCCGCGACCAGGATGGTCGCCAACAGCACCGCCACCCAGAAATTGAACGTCAGGCTCAAATAGCCGCCGGCGAAGGTCGCGCCGAAATAGGCCCCGAGCATGAACAGAGAGCCATGCGTCAGATTGGGAATGCGCATCAGGCCGAAGATCAGCGAGAAACCCGCCGCCAGCAGGAACAACAGGCCGCCGAAGGTGATGCTGTTGACCGTCAGCAGCAGCCAAAAGGTCATGTGTGAGGTTGTCCCGCGTTAACACTAAGCCGCTCGTCCCCGCGAAAGCGGAGACCGAGGGCTAGGAAGCCGGTGCTGCGATAATGCTGCTGGATTCCCGCTTGCGCGGGAATGAGCGGAGTTTGGCGCGGGCGCCGGATCAGCGGCGCCCGCGGCGATCGTCTTCTAGTTCAGCACTTCACCGGCGGATAATCGCGCGAATAGACCGGGTGCGCGAGGAACTCCTTCTCCGGCCATGTCCAGAACTGGCTGACGTCCTTGTAGGTCTTGACCGTCTTGTTCCAGAGCTTGAGGCCGTAAGGAGCGTCGGACCGCTTCTCGCAGACGCGGACGTAGAAGTCGCCGACCACGTTGCCGAGATGATCGAAGCTGATCGGCCCGCGCGGCAAGTCCTTCAACTTCACGGCCTTGAGTGCGGCCATGAACTTTGGCTTGTCGTCGGTCGTGCCGCCGGCTGCCTGCAAGCCGGCATTGACCACGTCGCAGTTGACGTAGAGACCCGCGGCATAGAAGCCCGGAACGACGTTGAACTGCTTCTGAATCGCGGCGATGAACTTCTTGTTGCCGTCGGTATCGAGATCGAGCGTGTAGGGGCAGCAACTGGTCTGGCCAACAGCTTCGTCGCCGAAGGCGTGCAGCAGTGCGTCGTCACCGCCGGTCTCGCCGGTCACCAGCGGGAACTTGAGGCCGAGATTGGCGTATTGCTTCAGGAAGCGTAGCGGCACGCCGCCGGGGAAGCCCTGGCAGACGACGTCGCAATCGGCGATCTGGGCGATGTAGGGCGTATAGTCGGGCGTGCCCAACGGCGTCCAAAGCTTCTTGACGACACAGCCGCCGTCCTTCTGGAACGCCGCCTGGAAGCCACCTTCCTGCTCGTAGCCGAAGGCGAAATCCCAATCGATGGTGATGGCTTTCTTCTTGCCCATCTCCTTCGCCGCGTAGTGGCCCATCACGTGCATGGCCTGCGAGGAGGTTGCGGCCGGTCGCATGAAATAGGGGTTGGGCCGGCGCTGGGTTAGGTCATCGGCGCCGGCGAGGCTGAGCGTCGGCGTCTTGTGCTGCTCGATATAGTCGTCGATCGCCAGCAATTCGAAAGCGGCGAGTGGGCCGAGGATGACGTCGACCTTGTCGCGCTCGATCAATTCCTGCGCCTTGGTCTTGGTGCCGGCCGGCTTGCCGCCGGTGTCGGCGGAGAAGAACTCGACCTTGCGGCCCGCCATCTTGTTGTCGTGCTCCTTCAGCCAAGTGAGCACGCCTTGTTCCATCTGGATGCCGCCCTGCGCCAAGCCACCGGTTTTGACCGTGAGCAGGCCGAGCTTGAACGGCGCGGCTTGCGCTATGGCCGGCGCTGGAAATTTGAACGTCGCCGCGACGGCGCCGGCTGCCGTCGCAGCCATGAATTTACGGCGAGTGACTTTGCGAGACATCGTATTCCTCCCTTGTTTGCCCTGCTGGGGCTAATGTTTTTGTGCGGCCTATGCGGCCGTTCTTGCTCGGCAGTCGATAGTTGCGGCCCGCAAATGCCCCACGCCGCGGACCAGCCAACACCATCATCCGCCATTGTATTCCACGATGTAAACCCGGGGTGCTGCTGTGCGCTATAAGGTCACGCCCAACTGCGAATGGTGGGCAAGAAGCGCTCGTGCTAGATAAGAGCAAAAGAAACTATTGGGCGAGGAACGGCGGCATGGCGCACAACGGTTTCGAAGTCAGACCTCTGTCCGGCGCGGTCGGAGCGGAAATATTGGGCATCGATCTTGCCGCCGAGCCCGGCCATAACGTCATCGCCGCCATTCGTCAGACCTGGCTCGAACACGGCGTTATCTTTTTCCGCGATCAGGACCTGCCGCCGGAAAAATTCCTGCGCTTTGCAAAGCGCTTCGGCGCCGTGGTGGAATATCCCTTCATCAAAGGCATCGAGGGCTTTCCCGAGATCATTCCGGTCGTCAAGCTCGAGCACGAGACGAAAAACTTCGGCGGCATCTGGCATACCGACACCGCCTATCTCGAGACCCCGCCGATGGCCACCATGCTGATCGCGCGCGAGGTTCCGCCTTATGGCGGCGACACACTGTTCGCGAACATGTATCTCGCCTACGAGACGCTGTCCGACGGCATGAAGCGCATGCTGGAGAGGATGATCGCGGTCAATCATTCGGCCAAAGCCGACGTCACGCGCACGCGCGAGGACCGCATCCGCGACGGCGGCAAGGCCGAAGCGAAAAAGGAGTTCATCAGTGAGCATCCGGTGGTGCGCACCCATCCGGAAACCGGCCGCACGGCGCTCTACGTCAATGTCGGTCATACCGTCCGTTTCAAGGACATGACCGAGGAGGAGAGCGCGCCGATCCTGAACTTCTTGTTTCAGCACCAGACGCGCCCCGAATTCACTTGCCGCTTCAATTGGCGCGTCGGCTCAATGGCGTTTTGGGATAACCGCTGCGTGTTGCACAATCCGGTCAACGATTATCACGGCTTCCGCCGCGTCATGCATCGCGTGACGCTGGCCGGCGACAAGCCGCGCTAGCGCATAATCCCGAAAAGTGGGAACCGGTTTTCGGATAAAATCATGCGCCAAACTAACGTCGGCCGCCGGCGAGCTTGGCCGAGGCCGGGTCGCGCCGCAGCGCAAGCATCGCCCAGGCGCCGAGGAAAGGCCCGGCGGCAAGGAAAAGGAATGTCCAGTGCCATCCGACCGCGGCATTGATCGGCGGCACCAGATGGATCGACACCATCGTCAGCAGGAAACCGACGCAGGTTTGCACCGTGACCATGGTGCCGACGTGCTCCGCATCCGATAGCTCGACCACGCTGGCCGAGAACTGAGCGGAATCGGCAATCACGGCGATTCCCCAGATCACGCAAAAGACCACCAACAGCCATGACGGGCTGCCGAACAGGAAGCCGGCCAGCACGCAACAACTGCCGCTCACCAGCATGGCGCCGATGGTCAGCGTGGTGCGGCCCCATCTGTCGGCAAGGACACCGCCGGCGACGCAGCCGACCGCGCCGAACCCAATGGTCGCGAAAGCCGCAAGCTTGGCCCAAAACGGCGCCTCGATCGCCGGAGCCGAATTTCGCAAACTCGCTTCAACGAAAGCCGCGATCCAGGTCCACATCGCGTAGAGTTCCCACATGTGCCCGTAGTAGCCGAGGTTAGCCAGACGCAGCGGCCGGCGGCGCCAGGCGTCGAGCACATAGCGGGCTTTGAACGCGGTAGCCCGCGTGTGGCGCGGCCCGGTTTCAAAGAGCTGGATCAGCAAAGCGGCAAGGATCGCCAGCGCCGACGCACCGAGCACGGCCTGCCGCCAATCGACACCGCCAAACGCCGAGATCAGGAACGCAGAGG
Source organism: uncultured Alphaproteobacteria bacterium (assembly GCA_963810255.1). Classification (GTDB taxonomy): domain Bacteria; phylum Pseudomonadota; class Alphaproteobacteria; order Rhizobiales; family Xanthobacteraceae; genus Pseudolabrys. The sequence continues at coordinate 241,864 of CAWEMT010000005.1, forward strand.
CGCTGCCGAGCGTGGTTGCGCCAACCAGGAAGCCGACAATGATCCCAAGATCGGCTCTGGCCCAGGTCGCCGCCATTTTGATGCCGAGCGGGTAGACGCCGGCGATGCTGGCGCCCACGATGGCGCGCAGGACGACAAAGCCGAAGCTGGTCGGATCGATAAAAATGGCGGCGCCGTTAGCGAGTGCCCCGACAATAGCGGACGCTGCAAAGAACAAGCGCGGTTCGAGCCGGTCCGCCAAGCCGAGAACGGCGCTCAGCAATGTGCCGGCGACAAAGCCGAGCGCGACGCTGCTGGACAGAGCCGCCGCTTGCCCGCTGCCGATGGCGTATTGCGCATGAAGCGCGGGCAACACGGCGGCGGCGGAAAACCACAGCGACATGCCGAACACCTGGCATATTGCCAGTACGGCGAGACTGAGGCCTCTGGATTTTGATGGTTGTTCGGCGGGCAATTGGTTCTTCCAATCGCGGCACCCTACCGCGATGGCGACCAGCGCTTCAATAAGTCATCCGGCCGGCGCGGACTTTTTCCGGCGGCGCTGCAAATAAAGCGTTGATTGCCTGGCCGCTGCGTCCGACCACCACCACGCCGTCACCCGGCTCGATGCGGGTGTCTTTGGACGGCCCGGTAATCACATCGCCTTCGCGCCGGTTGACCTGCACGATGAAGAATGCGCCGTGCCCGCGGGTCTCAATCTGCTCGATGGTCAAATTGGTGAGCGCGCCTTTCTCCGGCACCACGACGACCTCGACGACCAGACCCAGATTGCGCAAGGAGCGCTCCATCTCGCGCATGACGGGGGATTCGCGCACAAAACGCGAAGTCTCGGGAAACAGAATGATCTCGGCAATTCGTTCGGCGCCGATATGGGTGGGCAGCACCACTTTGTTGGCACCGGCATGCACCAGCTTACGTTCGGTCGAGACCGCGTCGCCGCGTGCGATGATCTCGATCTCGCGGTTCATGTTGCGCGCGCTCAGCGTGATAAAGACATTGGCGGCGTCGTTGGGCAGCACGGTGGCAAGCGCACGCGCGCGGTTGATGCCGACTTCCTCCAACGCCGCTTCACTGGTGGCGTCGCCCTGCACGCAGAGATAGCCGGCGGCACGCGCCTGTGCGACCCGCTGCTCATTTTGTTCGAGCACCACGAAAGCGGCGCCGCCATCCTTCAGGGCCTTGGCGAGTTCGACGCCGATACGGCCGAAACCGCAGACGATGATGTGGCCTTCAAGCTTGTCGATTTCGATATGCACGCGCCTGTCACCGAAGATTTCTTGCAAGGGGAGCAAGGTGAAAAACTGCACCAATGCGCCGGTAAAGAAGATCATGCCGGTGCAGCCGAGCACCATGGTGCCCATCGTCACGATGTGCAGGAGCGGCGTATCGATCGGATGCACTTCGCCGTAGCCGACGGTGAACACCGTCAGCGTCACCATGTAGAGCGCGTCCTGAAAGCTCCATCCGGCCTCCACATAGCCGACCGTCGCGGCCACCCAGACCGCGAGCATGAAGACGGCAACCCCGACCAGATTGCGCGACGGATGAGCAAGCAAACTGTCCATCGCGGTGTCCTGGCCTATTGCGCCCCATGCCGGGAATCCAATTGAGAAATTACGTTAGCCGGAATAAAGCCGCCGGTCACGGATTGCACCCGAGAGCGGCTGCATAACATTTGAGCAGGGCAGGCTTGACCGGCCCGGCTCTCCGACCATCAATGGGCCCTCACGCCAGGGAGCCGAAATTCTATGTTCGATTTCGACCGCGTTATTGAGCGCCGCGGAACACACTCAGCAAAATGGGACAACATCGCGCGGCTGTCCGGCATCGAGGCGCCGGATGCCATCCCCATGTGGGTGGCGGACATGGATTTTGCCGCGCCCTCGGGCGTGACCGCCGCGCTCACAGCCGAGGTCCAGCGCGCGACGCATGGCTATTATGCCGACACAGGCAGTTGGGCGCGCGCGCTCGTGGACTGGATGAAGCGCCGCCATGGCCTCAACGTGGAGCCGGGCTGGGTGAGCCCGACGCCTGGAATCGTGTCCGGCCTGGGCCTCATCCTGCAGGCGGTCAGTGAGCCCGGCGATGACGTCGTCCTTTTCCCGCCGGTCTATCACGCCTTCCGCCGCATCATTGTCGCCAATCAGCGCCGCATTCTCGATGTCCAGCTTGTCGAGGCTGAGGGCCGCTACGCGATGGACTTCGATGCGCTACGAGACAGACTGACGCCGCGAACAAAAGTCGTTTTCCTTTGCAGCCCGCACAATCCTGGCGGGACGGTATGGTCGGTCGACGAGCTTCGCGCGTTGGCCGCGTTTTGCGCCGAGCATGACTTGATCCTTGTGTCCGACGAGATCCATTGCGACCTCCTTCTCGACGGCGCCAAACATACGCCGACACTCACCGCCGCGCCCGAGAGCGCGGACCGTCTGATCACCTGCGTATCCGCGACCAAGACATTCAATCTCGCCGGCGCCCATGTCGGCGGCTGCTTCACCTCGAATGCGGCGTTGAAGAAGCGCCTCGATGCGCGGATCGCGGCCAGCGGCCTTGGTTCCTACAACGGCTTCGGCATGATCGCGACGGAGGCGGCGTGGCGCACCGGCGAGGCGTGGCTTGATGCGTTGCTACCTTACCTCGCGGCGAACCGCGATCTGTTCGACACGCGCATCCAAGCGGCGGCGCCCGGCGCACGCTCGATGCGTTTGGCATCCACCTATCTCGCATGGGTCGACTTTTCCGCAACCGGTCTGTCGCCCGAAGACGTTGCAGCCAGAGTCGCAAAGCGCGCGCGCATCTTTGCCAGCCCCGGCACGCAGTTCGGGCCGGGCGGCGAGGCGTGGCTGCGTTTCAATTTCGCCACGCCGCGCCCGATCCTCGAGCAAGCCCTTGGCCGCCTTGAGGATGCGTTTGCGGATCTTCGCGTGACGAAGTGAGTGCTGTGAATTGAGAGTCACCTCATGAAGCAACCCGTGATCGGCGTGATCGGGAACTCGTACCTGGTCGAGAATTGATTTCCCGCCCAGATTACCGGGGAAAGGAGTCTTCGCGCGGTGGCGGACGTCGCCGGTGCGTTGCCGATGGTGTTTGCAGGCTCTCCGGATGTCACGGAAATCGATGCATTGCTGGAGGTGGTCGACGGCGTGCTGCTGACCGGCGCGCGCGCCAATGTTCATCCAACCCGTTTTGGCACCGAGCCGCACCCGAGCTACGAACCCTACGATACCCGGCGTGATGCATTGGCGTTGGCGCTGGTGGAGACGTGCGTCGCCCGCGGCGTGCCGCTGTTTGGCGTCTGCAGGGGTTTTCAGGAGATGAACGTGGCGTTCGGCGGCTCGCTGCATCCAGAGATTCGGGATTTGCCGGGCCGCGTGAACCATCGCATGCCGCGATTGCCGACGGGTGAAATCCATCCGGACCAGGCCGTTATTTTCGCCGACCGTCATGACGTCCGCCTCGTTGCGGACGGCGTTTTCGCAAAGCTCCTGGGCAAGGACACCATCCGTGTGAATTCTCTTCACGGGCAGGGCATTCTCGAGCCTGGCAAGCGTGTTGTCGTCGAGGGCGTGGCGGAAGACGGCACCATCGAGGCGATCAGAATTGCCGACGCGCCCGGCTTTGCGCTCGGCGTGCAATGGCACGCTGAATACGACCCGCAAAGCAATCCGATCAATCGGGCGCTGTTTCAGGCGTTTGGTGAGGCGGCTTCGGTGCGCAAACGCGCTAAATAGCCGGAAGGCATCGATGCCGCTCGCGCGACGTTCCGCGCTGAAGATGTTCGGGCTTAAATTCCCAGATAGCTCGATTTGATCTCGTTATTGGCCTTGAGCTCTTCCGGCTTGGCCGAATAGACCACCTGGCCCTTGCTCAGCACATGCACGTAGTCGACCAGCTTGAGCGCCAGGTTGGCGTTCTGTTCGACCAGCAGGATGGAGAGGCCCTGTTCCTTGAGCTTGCCGATCGCTTCCCACAGGCCTTGGATGATGATCGGCGCCAGGCCCTCCGATGGCTCGTCCATGATCAGGCAATCGGGATTTGTCATCAGCGCGCGGCCGATCGCCAGCATCTGCTGCTCGCCGCCCGACAGCGTCTTGGCGCGCTGGTAGCGGCGCTCCTCAAGGCGCGGGAACAGGGCATAGACCCGTTCGAGCCCCCAGCCGTGACGGTCGGGACTGCGCAAAGCGACCAGCAGGTTCTCCTCGACGCCGAGCGTGGGAAACACACGGCGCCCTTGCGGCACCAGGCCCATGCCGGTGCGCACGGTCTCGAACGAGGATTTCTGCGTGATGTCGTCGCCCTTGAACACGATCTTGCCGCGGCGAGGCGGATTGAAACCGACGATCGAATTCACCAACGTGGTCTTGCCGACGCCATTGCGGCCCAGCAGCCCGAGAATTTGCCCTTGCTCGAGCGTAATCGAGAGCCCTTGCAGGACATAGGCGTCGCCATAGTAGGTGTGGATGTCGTTGACTTCGAGGATCGCCATAACTTAGTTCCTTTGGCGCATGATCTTATCCGAAAACCGGTTCCCACTTTTCGGGATCATGCGCTAGTCGGTCCCCAAATAGATTTCTTGTACGCGCGCGCTGTCATGTATCTGCTGCGGCGTTCCGGTTTCCAGGATTTCGCCGAAGTGCAGAACGGAAATTTGGTCCGCCACGTCGAACACCACGTCCATGTCATGCTCGATCAGCAGAATCGCGAGATTGGGATCGAGCTTCATCAGAAACTGCGCCATCTCGGCGGACTCGCCGGAAGAGAGGCCGGCGGCCGGCTCGTCGAGCAGCAGGATTTTCGGGTCGCTGGCGAGCCCCAGCACGATCTCGAGTTGGCGCTGCTCGCCGTGCGAAAGGTTGCGCACCTCGGTGTCCTTACGGTCGAGGAAGCCGGCCTGCTCAAGCAGACGATGCGCCTTGTCGTAGACCTCGCGATAGGTGGACAGGAAGCGCCACATCACGAATTTGGTCGGCCGCACGCCCTTGATCGCCAGCAGGACGTTGTCGATCACCGTCAGTTTTGGAAACAGATGGGTGACCTGGAAGGTACGCGCCATGCCCAAAGCGGTGCGGCGGTGGCTCGGCCAATTGGTCACATCCTGTCCGAACAACAGGACCTGCCCGGATGTGACCGGATAAATGCCGGTGATCAGATTGAACAGCGTGGTCTTGCCGGCGCCGTTGGGGCCGATGATGGCTTTGCGGTCGCCGGACATAATACGCAAGGTGACATCGCGCGTGGCTTGAAGCCCGCCGAAGCTCTTGGACAGCCCCCTCAACTCGAGAACGGGCGTTTGGCCGTTGCCGCCGTCGCTGCTCACGCGCGAATCCCTTTACTGATCGGGAATTTGCCGGGGCTCATCGAGCCCCGGCAATTATCGGTTTGTTATTCGCAGTACTTGCAAGGCGGAAATTCACGGCTGTAGACCGGCTGCTTGAGGAACTTCTCTTTCCCGTAGGTCCAGTACTGGCTGACGTTCGGGTAGGTCTTGATCACGGTGTTCCACAGCTCGGCCTTGTCGTAGCTGAACATCTTCTTCTTCTCGACCTTCTTGATGTAGATGTTCTCGATCGGGTTGCGGTCTTCGAAGCTGACCGGCCCGCGCACGGCGTCGATCTTGAGCCCGCCCATAATCTCGACGAATTTTTCCGGGCCCGGATATTTGCCGCCGGCCTTCTTCATCGCTTCGTCGATGATCTGCGCGGTGGTGTAGTTGGCCTCCGAATAATAGGAAGGCACCTTGCCGTATTTCGCACGGTAGGCCTTGACGAAGGCTTCGTTCTTCGGCGTCTCCAGCGCGGCCGAGTATTGCAGGGCGGAGACGTCGCCGATCACCTCGTCCTTCATGAACGGCAGGATGAACTCGTCATAGCTGGTGCCGCCGCCGACGATCGGCTTCTTGTAGCCGGAGCTGCGCAGCTGTTTGGGGAACTGCAGCGCCATCGGGCCGACCATCAGCGAAAACACGGCGTCGGCGTCGGCCTTAATTTGCGGGATGAACGGTCCGAAGTCCTTTTCGCCCAGCCGCGGCCACAGCTTCTGGACGATCTTGCCGCCGCAGTCCTCGAAGACCTTCTGGAAACCGCCCACCACCTCGTAGCCGAAGGCGTAGTCGGCGGCGATGGTGACGATCTTCTTGTAGCCCTGGTCGCAGGCCCATTGCCCGAGCGGTTGATGCGGCTGCGAACTCGTCCAGGTGGTGCGGAAGAACAAGGGATACTTGCTGGCCTGCCGCTGCGTGAGGTCGTCGGCCGCCGGGATCGACGCGATGTAGAGCGTCTTTTCGCTGTTGCTTACCGGCGCCAGCGCGTAGCCGGTCGAGGCGAGCAAGCCGCCGATGAACATGTTCACCTTGTCGCTCAGCACCAGTTTCTTCGCCTTGGTCACCGCGGCGTCGGACTTGCCCTGGTTGTCCTCGACGACAAACTTGACGTCGGCGCCGCCCAATTTGCCGCCGTGCTCGTCCAGGTACATCTGGAAACCGTTGACCATGTCCTTGCCGATCTGGGCAAAGATGCCGGTCATCGGCGCGATGAAGCCGATGCGCAATTCTTCTGCCTGGGCTGGCGCGTTCATGCTCAAGCCGAGCGCTAATCCGCCCAACGCCATTGGAAGCAGCCGTTGTCGTAATGTCCCTGTCATTGTCTTTACCTCCCAGTTGTTATGCCTTCCCGCGCATGGTCAGGAAGGCGTGGGTGCCAATTTCTCCGGTGCCGCCGGCTTGACCGACTTGTCGGACGAGCCGCGGGCTTGGCGAATTCTTGCCGGAATGCCCATCAAGCCGGTCGGCAGATACAGGATCGTCAGCACGTAGACTCCGCCCAACACGTACTGCCACCACGGCACCAGCGTGCTGAGATACTCACGCAAACCGAAAACGATCGCCGAGCCGATGGCGCCGCCGACCAGCGTGCCGGCGCCGCCGAGTACGACCATCAGCAGCGCGTCCACCGAGGTGGTCAGCACCACGGTCTCGGGGCTGACCAGCCCGTTGGTGTGCGCCCACAGCACGCCGGCGAGACCGCCGAAGGCGCCGGCGATGATGAAGGCGATATATTTGTGTAGCCAAGTGTTGTAGCCGAGAATCTGCATGCGCAACTCGCGCTCGCGGATGCCGGCCAAACTGCGGCCGAACGGCGATTGCACCAACACGTAGAGCGATATCAGGCTGAAGATGAAAAAGCCGAATACCAGGAAGAAAAACGTGCGCTCGCTGGTGAGGTCGAGCCCGAAAGAGGGCCGCGCGGTGACGCTGATGCCGTTGTCGCCGCCGGTGAGGGAATTCCAGCGGTAGGCGAGGCCCCAGACGCACTGGCCGAGCGCCAGTGTGATCATCAGGAAGTAGACGCCGCCGGCGCGGATCGCGAACAGCCCGAAAAACGCCGCCAGCGCCGCGCCGAACAGCATGCCAAAGATCACCACCAGCCAGAAATCCCAACCCAGTCCAAAATGATATCGGGTGGCAAGGATCGCAGTGAGATAGGCGCCGACGCCGAAATAAGCCGCTTGCCCGAGCGAAGCGAGCCCGGTGAAGCCGAGCAGAATGTCCAGGCTCATCGCCAGGATCGCAAATACCAGCGCGCGCGTCGCCAGCAGCACCACGAACGAGCTTGAGTGGGGAACGATATAGGCGAGCGCCACCAGCACGACGGCGACCGACAGGATCTTGAATTTCTGGCTGCTCATTGCTTGCCGCTCACTCTCGTCCAAACAGGCCGGTGGGCTTCACCGCCAGGATCAGAACCATCGGGGCGTAGAGCGTGAAGTAGGAAATCTCAGGGAACAGCGCCTTGCCGAAATTGTCGGCGAGGCCGACGGCCAGCGCGCCGATGGCGGCGCCGCCAAGGCTGCCCATGCCGCCGATGATGACAACGGCGAAGGCGAGTGGCAGCATCTCGAAATCGAGGCCGGGGTAGATGCCGAGGAAAGCGCCGCCGATGACGCCGCCGAGCGCGGCCAAAAACGCGCCGAGCGCGAAGATGAACATTGAGACGCGGTTGGTGTCGATGCCGACGCCGCGCGCCATCTGCGCGTCGTCGACGGTTGCGCGCACGGCGGCGCCCATGCGCGTTTTTTCCATCACCAGCCAGATCACGATGCCGATGCCCAGCGCCGTCGCGATCATGAACACGCGATAGAGCGGAAAAAAAATACCGCCGAGCACGATGCTCTTGTTGAGCACCTCCACCGGATTGATGTCCATATTGTCACCGCCCCAGATGTCGAGCGCGGCCTGCTGGAACAAAAAAGCAAAGCCGACGGTCAGCAACACCTGCCGCAGCACGTCGGTTTCGATCGGAACGATGGGAATGCGCTTCAGCAGGAAAAACCAGGCAACGGTGGCGACCGCCGTGACCGCAATCGATTCAATCCGTCCGCCGCCCGCAATGTGGCCCCATCGGACCACCGCTAGATGCGTCAGGATGCCCAAGCCGAACGCGATGAGAGCGTTTCTTATATTTTCGAAGCCTTCGGAGCGCAGGAACAAGCGTTCCATCGCAAGGCCGATCAAGGCGACCGCAAGCGCCGCAACCGGAAGCGAGAGCGCCCACGATCCCGTCGCATGGATCACGGAGAGCGCAATGTAACCACCCCATAAAAAATAAGCGCCGTGGGAAAGATTGACGATCCGCATGACGCCGAAAATCAGGGAGAGCCCGCTGCCGACAAGGAACAGCAGAGCGCCATACGATATTCCGTTGAAGGCCTGGATGATCCAGAACTGCGTATTCATTTCCCCCTGATCCTTCTGTTACCCCGAAGGTTGCGACAACCTTACCTTAGGTCGGCCGGGAAAGAACACCCCAAATGGCCGCAGGCCAAATCGTAACGACGAACAGCGCATCATCGCGGTTAATTCTTGCGCCGCTATTTTCACCCGCGGCGTTTTCCGGCTGCCTGCTTTTTCGGCGGAATGATCGGCAGCAGCAGGTAGGGCGCTTTGCCGCGGCCAAAATGCAAGGCGGTGGTGCCGTTGAAAATGGCGGGCGGGCGATCGCGCGGATCGTTATGCAGGAACGGCCCGCAACCGGTCAGCTCGTTCTTGAAGTTCGACAGCTTGCCGCCACTGGCGCCGCCATATTCGTAATCCTTGCCGCGGATCGAGAGACCGATGCGGTAGCCTGCGGGAACCGCGATCGACGTCGGCCATATCTCGATGTCGAGTTCGACGGCTTGGCCTTTCTTCAGCGGCTGTATCGTATCGTGGGTGTGATAGGGCCGGTATGGCAGCGACAGCTTCTTGTCGAGCTTGCGATGCGAGGCGCGCAGCCAACCTTGCGCGATCGGCGTATGAGGATCGATGGCACCCTGGAACACCACTTCCTTGAGATCGCCGGTGAACACGCGCAGCACGATGAAGAAGTCTGCGTCCGGCGTCGACGACGATGCAAACAGCTTGAGCGCCGACGGTCCGGTGATTTCGGTTTCTTGCGCAAGCGCCGGCGTGAGGAAGGTGAGACCGTCACCCATGGCCTCGAATGAAAGCTTGGCGCTGCCGGCCGGCTTCTTGGTCGTCAACGCCATGTCGGGCGCATTGAGATAGTACTTCGTCCATTTGGTGCGCTTGAGCGGCCATTCGTTCTCGGCGCGCGCGACGAATTTCTCGCCCGGATGACGAATTTGGAGCAGTACCTTCGGCTGCTTCTGCCAGGCGTCTTTTTTGCCGTGCAGGAAATAGTCGAAGAACTTGAGCTGCTGCTCGCGGCCGTAATCGGTATAGAAATGCGTCCAGTGTTCGATGCCGTGCGCTTCCAGCCATTTCTGCTTGGAGGCCGCGCGCACAAAGCCTTCGAAGTTGCCGCGCGGATGTAGGCCCTGGCCGCCCCAATTGGCGGCGGAGAATAGCGGCGTGGTGATCTTCTCCCACACCGGCGAACGATCGCGGTGATATTGATCGTCGAGCGGATGCGCGAGGATTTGGCCGCCGAAGTCGGAGCGGTTCTTGGTGAGCGCTTCTTCGCTCAGCATCTCCGGTCCGCACACCAGCTCGCCGGTGACGCGGCTGCGGCCGCCGCGCTCGCCGGCGCCGTATTGCACGGTCTTGACCTGCATGTCGTACCAGTTCTCCCAGAAGGTCGAGAGAATGCCGCCGTGATGCGTCATGTCGCGGTACCAGTCGGCAGAACCTTCCCACACGCACATGGCGGCGAGATGCGGCGGCTGCCGTGACGCCACGTGCCACTGGTTCATGCCGTAATAGGAGATGCCGTTGAGCCCGACCTTGCCGCTCGACCAGGGCTGCTGGCCTGCCCATTCGATGCAGTCGTAGAAGTCTTTGGTTTCGCGCGGCGAGAAATGATCGATGAAGCCAGGCGAACAGCCGGCGCCGCGTGAATCCACGCGCACGCAGATATAGTCGTGCGGCACCCATTTCTCCGGATCGACCACCTCCCAGCTCTGGTAGACATTGCTTGAGCCGGCGGTAACGTCGGGATGCTTCTCGGCCATGCGCTGCCAGGCGCTGGGGTAGCCGTCCTGGAAGGCGAGGTTCTTGGCGTAGGGGCCGTAGGTCAGGATGACCGGGTATTGTCCGTCTTTCACCGGGCGAAAAACGTCGGCACGCAGCACCAGGCCGTCGTCCATGGTGATCGGCACGTTCCAATCGATCCGCATGCCGTCACGGACTTCCGTTCGCTCCTGCAGCGACGCCATTGCCGTCCTCCCAGACGTCTTTTTGTTGGGCGGGAGGCTACAGAAGCGTGGGCCGGACGCAAGAGTGAATAGACCAACCCGTTCGTCCCCGCGAAAGCGCGGACCCAGGGCCGATTATCGCGCGAGTGCGATTGCTGCTCTGGATTCCCGCTTGCGCGGGAATGAGCGGAGGTTGGGTCGACGCAAACGGAACGGCGCTAGCGCTTCTTGCGCTTCACCTTCGCCATCTTCTCCAGCACGGCGCAGACCACGGCGGTGTCTTGCGCGCCGAAGCCGCTCTTTTGCGCTTTGATGTAGATCGGCTTGGATGCATCGAACATCGGCGTCGGCACTTTGATCTTGCGCGCGTAGTCGCCGATCACTTGCATGTCCTTGTCCCAGACGTCGATCTTCATGGTGGCGTCTTTGTAGTCGTCTTTCACCATCATGGGCGCGCGCAATTCGAAGATGCGCGAATTGCCGGCGCCGCCTTTGATCAGATCGAAAATCAACTGCGGCGGCAGACCGGCTTTCATGCCGAGCACCATCGCCTCGGCGCTCGCCACGTTGTGGATCGCCACCAGAAGATTGGCGACATATTTCATCTTGCTGCCGTTGCCGAATGCGCCGACGTCGTAGACATGGCGGCCGAGAGTCTCGAGAATCGGCGTGATCCGCTTAATGGCGCTGGCCTCGCCGCTGGCGTAGAAGACGAGATCGCGCGTGGCGGCTTGCGCCCCGGTGCCGCTGACCGGCACATCGAGCATGACGTGGCCGGCCTTGCGCAGGACGCGTTCGGCATTCTCCTTGTCGGAAATCGCGAAGGTGCTCATCTCTACGATCCCCTTACGCTTGAGCTTGGCGGCGGCGATCGCGCGCGCGACGTCCATCAGCGCTTGCGGCTTGGGCAGGCTGGTGAGAATGACCGGCGCCTTGGCGGCGACGTCGCCGGCGCTGCCGGCGATGTCGACGCCGGCCCGTTTCGCATCGCGCCGGCGCGCCGTGCTGATGTCAAAGCCGATCACGCGCCAGCCGGCGGCAGCCAGATTCTTCGCGAACGCGCCGCCCATGATGCCGAGCCCGATGACGCCGACTGTGCCTCTCGATTTTTTAGCCGCGGCCATTCGCGTTTCTCCCGATGAAATTGTTTCGATGCGCGCTCGCTCGGTTTCTTAGGCGGTGGGCAGAACACTGTCGAGTGGGCGCTCGCCGCCGGGCGGCTTTTCTACCGCGCCGTGATCGCCTATCGTCGCTGGCAAAAGCGGACGGGAGGAGCTATGAAAATCGGAGTTGCCGGTCTCGGCGCCATGGGCGGTAACCTGGCGGCGCGGCTCATGGAAGTCGGCCACGACGTCACCGTCTGGAATCGCTCGCCGGAAAAGACCAAGCCGCTAGCTGAGGCCGGGGCCAAGGTCGTAGCCTCTGCGGCCGATCTCGCCGCCCAGTGCGACGCCGTCATCACCATCCTCACCGACGGCGCGGCGATCGACGCCGTCTATAACGGGCTGTCCGGGCTGTTGTCAGGCGACGTGAAGGGCAAACTGTTCATCGAGATGAGCACGGTGGCGCCGAAGGTGGAGATTGATCTCGCGCCGAAGGTCCGCGCCAAAGGTGCAGCCCTGGTGGAATGTCCGGTCGGCGGTTCGACCACGCCGGCGCGCAAGGGACAACTGCTGGGACTGATGGGCGCGGAGCCGGCCGACGCCGAACGCGCCAAGCCGATCCTCGAACAGCTTTGCCGCAAGGTCGAACATTGCGGTCCGGTCGGCGCCGGCGCCGCAATCAAGCTCGCGATCAATCTGCCGCTGATGGTGGCCTGGCAGGCCTATGGCGAAGCGTTTTCCATCGCGCGCAGCGTCGGCTGGCCGGCGAGGCGCCTCCTCGATTTATTTGTCGAAAGCAACGGCGCCAACAACGGGCTGAAGATGCGCGCCGACATGATCGTGAAAATGTTCGAGGACCAGGATCCGGGACCGACCACCTTCAGCATCGCCAACGCGGTCAAGGACCTGCGCACCATGGTCGCGACCGGCGAAGCGCTGGGCGCTGAAATGCGCGCGACCAAGGCGGCGCTGTCTGGTTTTGAGGACGCGACCAAAGCGGGAATCGGCGGCGCCGATGGCGCGCAGATGACGGTCTACTGGACACAGCGGGGGATTAAATAATGAAACTGTTTTCGTTTTGGCGTTCGCTGGCGACATTCCGCGTGCGCATCGCGCTCAATCTCAAGGGCATCACGCCCGACGAGGTGATCGACATCAACCTGCCGCAGGGCAAACAGCGCGAGGAGTTGTATCGCAAGATCAATCCGATGATGGCGTTGCCGGCGCTGATCGAGGACGACGGTACGGTGCTGTTCGAATCGCTCGCCATTATCGAATATCTCGATGAGATTCATCCGAACCCGCCACTTTTGCCGAAGGAGCCCAAGGCGCGCGCCCGGGTCAGAGGGCTGGCGCAGATCATCGCCTGCGACACGCATCCGCTGATCGTGCCGCGGGTGCGCGAATATCTGGCGCATGAATACAAGATCGACGAAGCCGGCGTGATGAAATGGGGCCACCATTGGCACAGCGCGGCCCTGCAGGCGCTGGAGACCAATCTCGCCGGCTCGCCGCAGACCGGACGCTATTGCCAGGGCGATCAGATCACGATTGCCGATATCTGCCTCGCCGGACAGGCGGCGGGCTCGATGTATTTCAAGGTCGACATCGCGCCTTACCCCACGGTGAAGCGTATTGTCGATACGATCTCCGCCATCGACGCCTTTGCACGCGCCCATCCGATGAAGCAGCCCGGCGCGCCCGCTTCCGTATGATCAATACCGCAATCGTCGGCCTCGGCTGGTGGGGCAAGACCTTGGTGAAGGCGGCGCGCGATTTCGGCGCGCCGCTCAATTTTACGCGGGCAGTCACGCTCGAACCCGATACGGTCGGCGATTTCGCTGCCGAACATCAGCTCGCGGTCGGCACCTCGTTTGACGATGTGCTCGCGGACAAGTCCATCCAAGCTGTGGTCCTGGCGACCCCGCATACCAAGCACCGCGCTCAGGTCGAAGCCGCCGCTGCCGCCGGCAAACATATCTATTGTGAAAAGCCCTTCGCGTTGCGCAAGTCCGATGCCGTCGCGATGCTGGACGCGTGCGCGCGCGCCGGCATCGTGGTCGGCGTCGGCCATCACTTCCGCCTGATGTCGTCGATGCGCATACTGGCGGAGTTGAAAGCGCAGGGCGCCTTCGGCACCATCATGCATGTGGAAGGAAATTACAGCCACGACTGGCTGGCGAATATGCCGGCCGATAGCTGGCGCATGGCGGCCGAGGAAAGCCGCGCCGGCGGCATGACGGGCATGGGTATCCACGTGCTCGACTGTTTCCGCGATATGGCCGGGCCGATGAAGCGGATCAGTGCGTTGTCGAAATCACGCGCGCTGAAACTTCCGACCGGCGACACCACCGCAGCACTGATCGAATTTGAAAACGGCGCGACCGGCACGCTCGGCACGACGCTGAAAACGCCATTCCGCTGGCGCATCGCGATTTTCGGCGAGAACTGCTGGGCTGAAAGCGTCAGCGAGACACGCGCCATCGTGCGCTACGCCGGCAAAGAGCCAGAGGTGATCGAGGGGCCGGCCGACAATCACCTCGGCCGCAATCTCGACTATTTCGCCAAGGCCGTCATGGGGCAGGGCGCGTTTCCCATTTCATCGGCCGGTATCCTGCAAACAGCGGCCGCGCTGGAAGCGGTGTTTAAATCGGTGGACGCCGACGGGGCGTGGATGACGGTCTGACGGCTGCAGGCAAAGTCGATGAAGACGAATTTACCGCATAGCTACTCCGGCGTTAACGCATATTAGCGCGCGGCAAGATTTGGTGGCGACTGCATCGCCTGACATTCTAAAACGAAAAATTCAATTTGCTTACAAATAACAGGCGAAAATCGTTGCGTTCGTCGGCTGCGCGCTCTTCTTTGCCGTTCTCCGTCTTGATTAAACAACAGGTTTAACGGGCGGTTTACAGGCCCGCTTCGATCCTCGCACTTATCGGAATGTTAAAGTCGCACATTTAAAACGCGTGGTGTCGGGGCAGAAAACATAACCGCAACAATGCGCGAAAGCGTAGACACGGTTCGGGGACGCGATCAAAAAAATCGCTTTAATTGCCATGGGGAACCAGGCGGAAAAGTTTGTTGGGCTGCTCGATCCGCAAGGCGCGGACTCGCTCGCGCAAATCGATGACACATCGAAACCCGAGCACTTGTTCACCGCTAAAATGCAGCATGAACATCTCGCGGCCGCGTTCAAGAATTGGGATTCCGGGAGCGAATCCGACGATGCCGATCCGGAGACCGTCCCGGTCAAGCAGATCTCCATTGAACCGCCAGTCGAGGTGGCGCCAGCAGTAACAAAGCAGGCTCCTGCGAAGCGCGGCGCGCTGTCTGTGGTCAAGCGGTCGACGATTGTAAAGTCCGCCATCGCTTTATTGGTTGCCTTGGTGCTCGGCTGGATGCCCATCCAGCGGATGCTGCTGACGACCAGTGCCGAAGCTATCATTAACGCCCGCGTCATCACCATTCGCACGCCGATTTCGGGCGATGTGAACGCCCAGCCGTCACGTCTTGAAGCCGGCGCGGCCGTCCGAGCCGGTGAGGAATTGTTGACAATCAAGAATCCGCGCTCGGACCGCAGCGCTGTCGAAAATCTGAAGCGGAGCGTCGAGCAACTCGCCACCAATATTGCCGCCTTGCAGGCGAAGGAGGCCGTGCTCAAGCGGCATCACATCGCGCTGGTCGCGCAGAACACGCGCTATCAAAACGGCCGCGTCGAGACGCTCGAAAAGCAGCTCGGCGAGATCGATGCGCAAATCGCCGCTGCCGAAGCCCAACATAAGGAATTTGAGCAGGCGCTGCAGCGCGGCCGCGTTCTGGTGGCAAAGGGGGTCGTTGCCCAGTCCTACCTCGATAAAGCCGTGCGCGACGAAAGCACGGCCTCGCAAACAATCAGTCAGCTACGCGCGCGCCGCAAGGCCGCAGAAATCGGTTTGTCGTCTGCCCGGCAGGGTACGTTCATCATGGACGGTTTCAACGACA
Source organism: uncultured Alphaproteobacteria bacterium (assembly GCA_963810255.1). GTDB lineage: Bacteria > Pseudomonadota > Alphaproteobacteria > Rhizobiales > Xanthobacteraceae > Pseudolabrys. The sequence goes on from CAWEMT010000005.1 coordinate 257,580, forward strand.
CGCCGCAGTCGGCGCAGCGCAGCCTCGGCGTGGAGGTGGAACTCGCCGATGTCCAGGCGCGTCTTACCGGCACGACCAGGGAACTGGCGACGGTCAAGCAGGATCTGATCAAGGAACAACAGCGCGAGCGGGAACTGTCGACTGCCGTCATCCGCGCCAATATCTCCGGGCGGGTGTGGGAGGTCATGACCGCGCCGGGCGAGCACGTGAACGCCGGCCAGGTGCTAATGCGACTGCTCGATTGCAGCGGCACGATCGTCACCGCGAGCGTCAGCGAACGGACGTTCCAAAAGCTAAACATCGGCCAACATGCCACGTTCAGACCCAGCGACGGCGGACAGGCGGTGCGGGGATGGGTCGTCGGCCTGAGTGGGCTGGCGGCGGTGATGTCGAATGACGCCATCCAGTCCAAAGCGCTCACCAGCGAGCCCTATCACGTGACCCTGAAATTCCCCGAGCTCTCTCTGCAGAAGCGGTGTCAGGTCAGCCGCGCCGGATTGGTGACCTTTGATACCTCGGCCCCCAACAACTCCGCGGGCGTGCGCGTCGGCGATGCAAAATGACGTCCGCGTCCGGGCTGAGCTATTGGGACGCCTTTCTGCCGAGCGTCGTCATCATCGCACTCGGCGCTGCAATCCTTCCGTGGGTCAATCGCGATAACCCTTGGGTACGCGCGTCCGCGCTCGGTGTCTGCGTTTTCCTAAGCTGGCGCTATATGTTTTGGCGGGTCTTCAACACGATCCCGCCGATCGACGAGCCGCTCAACTTTGCCATCGGCGTGTTCTTCGTCGCCATTGAAGCGTTGTCGATGGTGGGGACCACGCTCACCGAACTGTTTTTATCGCGCGTGCGCGACCGTACGGCCGAAGCTGACCGCAACATGCCGTGGCTGACCGGGCTCAAACAGTTGCCGAAGGTCGATATTCTCATCTGCACCTACAACGAGGATGAGGAAATCCTCGAGCCCACGATCCTCGGCGCGCTTGCCGTAAACTACCGGAATTTCCGCGTATGGGTCTGCGACGACGGCAAGCGCCAGTGGCTCAAGGAATTTTGCGATCAGCATGGTGTCCACTATCTCACCCGCTCGGACAACGCGCATGCCAAGGCCGGCAACATCAATGCCGCGCTGAAAGTGTTGGGCGCGCACTATGAGCCGCCGGATTTCGTTGCCATCCTCGATGCCGACTTCGTCCCCATGAGCGACTTCCTCACGCGCGCAGTGTCGCTGACGCGCGAGCCGGACGTCGGCATCGTGCAGACGCCGCAGAATTTCTTCAATCCGGACCCGGTGCAAAGCAATCTGGCGCTGTCGCGGGTCTGGCCGGACGAGCAGCGGTTCTTTTTCGACGCCGTGATGGCCTCGAAGGATGCCTGGGGCGTCGCCTTCTGCTGCGGCACCTCGTCCGTCATCCGCTTCAAGGCGCTGCAAAGCATCGGCGGATTTCCCACCGACTCGGTGACCGAAGACTACCTATTGACGCTGCGCCTGCGCGAAAAAGGCTTCCGAACCGTCTATCTCAACGAGGTGCTGTCGCTCGGCCTCGCGCCGGAGGGCTTGAAGGAATATTACGGCCAGCGCAGCCGCTGGTGTCTCGGCGCCGTGCAGATCTGCTGCGGGCCGAGCAGTCCGCTGAACTTCCGCAACAAGCTGCCGCTCATCGATCGCATTAGCCTTATCGACACGTTTTTGTTCTGGTCGGCCAGCCATACCATGCGATTGATTGCCTTCGTGGTGCCGGCTCTCTTTCTGTTGTTCGGCATCCAAGCGGTCAGCGCTAACGTCAAGGACGCCGTCTCCTACGTCGCGCCCTTCATCGTCGCACAACTCGGCGTACTGTTGTGGCTTACCGAGGGCCGAATCCTGCCGATCATGTCGGACCTCTATGGCACGCTTTGCGCCACCGACGTCGTCAAGGCGGTCGCGGCGGGATTGCTGCGGCCGCAAGGGCAAAAGTTTGTCGTGACGGCAAAAGGCGGCGACCGCAGCCAGCGCGTCGTGCAATGGCCGGTGCTGCGCATCTTCCTGTTCTATTTGGCTTTGAATGTCCTTGGTATCGCCAACGCATTCATCTTCGAACGCTCGGTCGGCTTGACGGACACGAGCATGCTCGCGCTTTTTTGGTCCTGGTATAATATCATCATTCTGGTGCTGGCCTGTTACGTCTGCATTGAGCAGCCGCAACGCCGTTATAGGCACCGGTTTCCGGTCAGCGATTACGTGCTGGTGAAGGCCGAGGACGGCGTCCATCGCTTTGCTATCCGCGACATTTCCGTCAGCGGTGTGCGGCTGGTCGGCAAAACGTCGACGCCAGTGGACGGCGCCGTCGTCGTGCGGGTCGGAGAGTTCATCATGCAGGCGCGGGTTGTTCGTGTGACGGACGACGGATTTGCCCTGGCTTTCGAGCCGACCTTGAAGAACCGCGCCAGCGTCATCCGCTTCATCTTTTCCAAGCGCTATTTGATGGCCGGCCGCCGAATCAGGCCGGGCAAAGTGGCTCTGGCGGTCGGTGCGAGACTTCTGCGATAGCGATCGTCAAATCAACGCTAAGCCGAAATTTTCTGCGCGCGTGGTCCTGCGATTGCCCGATCCCACACTTCGTGAATATGCGCGACCTCCTGCTCAAAGCGTTGCAGGAACATGCGCGCCTGCGTCGACAGGGTGCGCCGGGTCGGTTGGATCACCACGAATTCGGCGTGCAGCTCTGGCTTCACCAGTGGATTGACGACCAGCTCGCCGCGGCCGATGTCGTTGACCGAGATCACGCTCGGCAGAATCGTCACCCAGTCGGAGCGGGCGACGAATTCGAGCGTGCCGATCATGGCGTCCATCTCCAGCAAAGCAGCGACCTCGACGCCGTGCGTCTGGAAATAAGTATCCAGATTGCGGCGGCGGATATTGTCCGGCCCGGGCACCACAAATTTGAGCGGCTTGCAGTCGGCCAGCCGCAACGGCGCGAGCGGTTTGAAACCGGCGCGCGCGCCGGACAGCAGCATTTCGCGGTCGCGCACCAAGAGGCGTGACTTCAATCCGACTTTGCCCTCGTAAGCCGGCACCACCGCGAAATCGAGCGCGTCGTCGAGCACCATTTGCGTGAGCGATCCACTGTAACCCTCGACGATGTGCAGGCGAACTTCCGGGCAGCGCGGCACGAAATCGTCGAGCACCGGCGCCAGCACCGCGCGGGTAAAGGTCGGCATCAGGCCGATGCGCAATTCGCCTGTGACCTGGCCGGCGAGGGAACGCGCGTCCTCGGCGGCACTTTCCAGCGCGCCGACCGCCTCGACGCAGCTTTTATAGTAGCGCAGCCCCGCCGGGGTCGCGATCACGCGGCCGGCCGCGCGTTCGAACAGCTTGACTCCGAGCTTTCGCTCGACCGCGGCCACATGCTGGGAAATGCCCGATTGAGTGGCGTTTTCGCGCTCCGCTGCGCGCGTGAACGAGCCTTCCTCGCAGACGGCAATGACGGCGCGGACCTGCCGCAGGGGGATGCTACGCATGAACGACCGCTATTAGAAAACGTAATGCCTAAAGGCAGATTATATTATTTCTTTCAGGCGCGCCATCCGCATAACATTCCAGCTAATCAAACAAATCGAACGGCGCGGCCGCAAAGCGCCGGCGGGAGGACGCCATGGGCACAGCGAATTTCGGCATTGCCGGTATGGATTGGCAGCAGCGGGTCAACTGGGACCGCCTGCGTGAATATCGCATCGAGCGTGCGCGCGCGATGATGAAGAAGCACGGCCTCGGCGCCATGCTCTGCATGTACGACGAAAACGTGCGCTACATCACTGCCACGTTGACGCCGGGCTGGTGCCGGCTCAAGCCCGGCCTGCGTTACGCCATGCTGTGCGGCGACGGGCGGCCGATATTGTTCGAGCAGGGCGACATCGGCATGCAGGTCGAGCGCCACTCGCCGTGGCTGCCGAAGGAAAACATCCGCCACTCCTTCGCCTGGATCAAGGGCGCGGCCGGTCCGGCTTCGGTGCAACAGGTGTCCAAGTTTGCCGACGCCGTCATCAGGGCGATGAAGGAAAACGGCGTCGCCGGGCAAAAGCTCGGCTGCGATTTCATCGACATCAATATGATCAATGTGTTCAAGGAGAAGGGCATCACCTGGGTCGACGGCATGACCCCGATGATGGAAGCGCGCGCGGTCAAGAGCGAGGACGAGCAGGAGTGCTTCCGCATCGTCGGCGCCATCGGCGACGCCACGCACTGGGAGTGCATGAAGTTCCTGCGCCCCGGCGTCACCGAGAACCAGGTGACCGCGCATCTGATGCAATATCTCTACAACATCCCGGGCATGGAAGACGTCGAGGACGTGATCGTGTCGTCCGGCCCCAACACCTGGCCGAACTGGCGCAACTTCTCCGACCGCATCATCCAGCCCGGCGACATCGTTTTCATGGATTTGGCCGCGCTCACCTGGAACGGCTACAAGTCCTGCTATTACCGCACTTATTGCGTCGGCAAGGAACCTTCCCAAGAACAGAAGGACACCTACGGCACCGCGCTCGAGTGGCTCTACGACTCGATCGGCGCGGTGAAGGTCGGCGCCACCACGCGCGATATCGCGCTGAAGTGGCCGTCGGCGATGGAGACCTGGGGCTATGAGGACGAGGACCAGGCCGCCGCCAATCTGTGGGGGCACGGTCTCGGTCTTGCGCAATACGATCCGCCGGTGATTTCGCGCATTTGGTCGCTCGATCATCCGATCGACATCCAGGAAGGCATGACCTTCGCGCTCGAGACGCAGCACGGCAAGAAGCACCGTTACGGTGTGCGCATCGAGGAAATGCTGATTGTGAAGAAAAACGACATCGAGATCGTGTCGAACTTCCCGGTCAAGCAGATCACCGTTGTCGATCCGCTGCCCGGCTACGGGGATCATGTGAGATAGCGACGCTTGCTGTTTGTTGTCATCACCGGGCCGCCGCGCAGCGGCGTGACCCGGTGATCCCGACAAGGAGGGCACTGCCTTCTTGAGCGGGATGGCCGGGTCAAACCCGGCCATGACAAAAGAAAGGCCGAGCGAATATCCATGGCTGCCTTCATCCTCCCGCTCAGCGACCGTGCCGCCACCGATCCTGAGATCGTCGGCCCCAAGGCGGCCAATCTGGCGGCGCTGACGCAAGGCGGGCTGCCGACGCCCGGCGGTTTTGCGCTGACCGCCGAAGCATACCGGCATCAGCTGCGTCATCTCGGCATTGAGGATTTGGTGCGCGCCTACAACGGGGCCGATCTACCGGGCTCGCGCATGCTGTCGGTGCAGATTCGCTTGGCGCTTTACGAAAAGCCGATTGCCCCTGACATTCTCGAGCCTCTGCTCGTTGCCTGGCGCGCGCAGCGCACGGACGGTTCTCTTGGCGCGGTGCGCTCCTCGGCGCTGATCGAGGACCGCAAGGGCGCCAACTTCGCCGGCCAGTTCGAAAGCTTCCTCGGCCTCAGCGACGAAACCGAATTCCTGACCGCGGTGCGTGCCTGCTGGGCGGCTCTGTGGACGTCGCATGCGCGCCGCTACATGGAAAATCACGAGCTGTCGCCGGCCGACACCGCCATGAGCGTGCTGATCCAGCCGTTGATTTCCGCGAATGCATCCGGCGGCGGCCTCAGCGAGACCGCCGAAGGCCACATGTTGATTTCCGCCACCTGGGGTCTCGGTACGGCGATTGCGCAGGGCGAGGTGGTGCCGGACCGCATCGTGCTTGGCAAAAACGGCTTCCTGCGCACGGTCGAAGCCGGCCGCAAGGGTCATCGCGACGCTTGCGATCACGGCGTCTCGGCGCCGCAGCTGGTCCCGGCCGACCTGGTGAACGAGCCATGTCTGACGCCGGGAGAAGCGGTGACGCTCGGTCGCCTGCTGCGCAAATGCGAGCAGCTTGCCGGTGGCCCGGTCGAGATCGAGTGGGCGAAAGACGACGCTGGATTCAAGTTGCTGCAGTCGCGACCGCTGCATGTCGAGGCGCCGATTGTGCCCGACGAAATATGGCTGCGTCATCCCGGCCTCAACGGTCATCCCGCCGGCATCGGCTGGGGTTCCGGGCGTGCGGTGGTGGTGAATTGCGAATGCGAGATTGAGCGCGTGCGGCCGGGCGATATTCTTGTGACCAAGGTTGCCGGTCCGGCGCTCAGCCACATCCTGCCGCGCGTCGCCGGCGTCGTCGCCGAGCTCGGCGGGTCCACGTCGCACCTCGCTTCGCTGGCGCGCGAGCGCGGCATTCCCATGGTGCTCGGCGTGCTCGACGCCACCCGCAAAATTCCCGACGGCTCGCAATGCGCCGTGGACGGCGTCGCCGGCGTTGTCCGGTGGCTGCGGTGAACGGCAAACCGCGCGTCTTTGTCAGCCAGCCGATCACGCCGAGCGCGCTTGTGCGGTTACGTGCCATCGCCGACGTGAAGATCAATGCCGACTCGAGCAAGATCATCCCAAAAGCGAAAATGATCGCCGCCACGCGCAAAGCCGACATTCTCGTTTCGCTACTGCACGACAAAGTCGATCGTGCGGTGCTCGCCGCCAATCCGAAATTGCGCGCGGTCTGTTCGATGTCGATCACGCCCGACAATATCGACGTCGCCGAAGCCACCAGACGCGGCATTCCCGTGACCGTGGTGCCGCCGATCGTGGCGGAGGCGACCGCCGACCTGCATTTCGGCCTGATGCTCGCGGTCGCGCGCCGCATGGTCGAAGGCGACAAAATGGCGCGCGCCGGCAAGTTTCCCGGTTCGCAGTCGAACCACCTGATCGGCGGCTTTGTGCATGGCAAGACGATCGGCCTGATCGGCGGCGGCGGCCGCATCGGCACCGCGACGGCGCGCCGCGCGATCGGCTTCGGCATGCGGCTATTGTACTGGGGACCGCGGCCCAAGATCGAAGCCGAGCGCGTCTACGGCATGCAGCGGGTAACGCTCGAGCAATTGCTGGCCGAATCCGATTTCGTTTCGCTGCATCCGCCGCTCAATGCCGAAACCCGGCATTTGATCGGCGACAAGGAGTTCGCGCTGATGAAGCCGACCGCCTTTATCGTCAACACATCGCGCGGCGCCGTCATTGACGAGGCGGCCCTGGTGCGCGCGCTGAAGAAAAGGAAAATCGCCGGCGCCGGCCTCGACGTGTTCGAGCACGAGCCGAAGGTCTCGCCGGAACTGCGCCGGATGAAGAACGTCGTGCTCACGCCGCATCTTGGCAGCGCGGTCCTGGAAGTGCGCGACCGCATGGCCAATATCGTGGTCGACAATATCGAAGCGCTGTTCGCCGGCAAAACGCCGCCGAATTGCGTCAATCCGCAGGTGCTGGTTCAATCCTAACCCTGCGGGGCGGAAATACCGGGAGGGAACAATGGCGGACTTACACAGGCTTGACGTGGTGATCGGCAATAATTTCGGTCATTTGCCGATGTTCGTCGGCGCCGAAAAAGGCTTCTTCAAGCAGCACGGCGTCGACGCGCAGATGCTGGTGGTCGACACGGGCACCGACATGGTCAACGCCATGCATGACGGCCGCGCGCAGATCGGCGACATGAGCACGACCACCTACCTCAAGGCTGTACATGCCGGCGAGCCGTTCAAGGTCATTGGCCTCATCATGAACGACGCCACCCGCGACAACTGCGACGATCCGCTTGCCATCGTCACCAAGAAAGGCAGGGGCATCGAGGCCGGCAAGATCGCCGATCTCAAGGGCAAGACGGTCGGCCTCGCGCGCGGGCAGACCTCCGACGAGTATTTCAAGATGGTGCTGCGCCGAAACAACATGAAATACGAAGACCTCACCATCGAGAACATCTGGTCGCAGTTCGGCCTGGCGCCGGCGCTGGCCGAGGGCAAGGTCGACGCGGTGGTGTCGTGGGAGCCTTATGTGACGCAGGTGCTCACCCAGGTACCGGATTCTTATCCGGTGATCCGCGCCGGCCAGTACATGTCCTATGTGATGGTGGCGACCGCGCATGGGCCGACGGTCGAGAGCAAGCCGGAGTTGGTGAAGGCGATCGCCGCGGGGCTGGCGCAGTCGTCGCATTTCACCCGCAATAATCGCGATGAGGCGGTGGAGATATTCGCGCGCGCGGTGCCCAAGACCGACGTGGCGATCGGCAAGAAGGCGGTCAAGCACATCAGCTTCGATCCGCGGCTGTCGCCGAACGTGCTGCGTGCCTTCGAGAACGCCGAGGACGAGGTGCTGATGAACACGCTCAAAGGCGCGCCGCGGCTCGACGTGCCCAGCCTGTTCCGGCCCGAATTCATGACCGAGGTTCAGAAAGAGCACCCGGAATACTTCGCGGATCTACCGAAGTTGAAATAGCGGCAGGGCCTATAGCGATAGTCAGTCGTGACCGGGCTCGTCCCGGTCATCTCGTTGAAGGACGCGGAGCCCTCCTCGTTGCGCGAACGCATCACTTCGTCGTCCTGAAATCCTTGTCGTCGACCCACCAGTCGGTGCCGGAAAATCTGCCTTCGGTCAGCATCTTCACTTCAATTTCGTGCTGCTCGGCAAAATAACGGAGCACCTTGACCTTCAGCGGCCCCGCGATGAATTGCCAAGCCTGGCGTTCCTTTAGAATGATGTCCTTATATTTTTCGACATCTTTGGATACGAAGGTCTCCCGGACGCGTTTCCAGACGCTCAGATCCGCTTCTTCGGTGAACCAAATGGAATTGTTCGCGATGTATCCAATGTCGCCGTCGTGAATCTCTGCCGCTTTCGCGTCCCGGGCTTGTGCCGCGTCAACGGCGCCGCACAGCAGCGCCGCGGCGATCAGCCAGTAAGAGACACGCATCCGTATTCTCCCGTGGGCGGAGTGAAAAATTATTCCGCCGTCCAGCCGCCGTCGACGACCAACGACGTTCCCGTCATCAGCGCGGAGGCGTCGCTCGCCAGGAACACGATGGCGCCAGTCAAGTCCTCGAGCTGGCCGAGACGGCCGAGCTTGATGCGGCGCAGCGTATCCTCGCGGAAGGCTTTGTTTTCGAAGAACGGCCGTGTCATCGGCGTCTCGATGAAGGTCGGCGCCAGCGTGTTGACGCGGATCTTGTGCGGCGCCAGCTCGATCGCCATCGCCTTGGTGAAGCCTTCCATGGCGTGCTTGGTGGCGCAGTAGACCGTGCGGGTCGCGCCGCCGACATGGCCCATCTGCGACGACATGTTGATGATCGAGCCGGGCTTTTTCGCTTCCACCAGCTTCCGCGCTACCGCTTGCGCCACGAAATAGGCGGCGCGCACGTTGAGGCCGAAGACGAAATCGAAATCTTCGACCTTCACATCGACAAACGGCGCCGGTCTGTTGGAACCGGCGTTGTTCACCAGGATGTCGAAGGGCTCCTGCGCGGCGATCGCTGTCTTAGTCGCCTCGACATCACGCACATCGAGGGTGAGGGGACTGGCTTTCTGCCCGCGCGCGCGGATCGCGTCCGCCGCTTCCTCGATCTCTTTGCTGGTGCGGGCGGCCAGCGTCACATGCGCACCGGCGTCGGCCAGCGCCGAGGCGCAGGCCAAGCCGATGCCGCGTCCGGCGCCGGTCACCAGCGCACGCTTGCCGTCGAGGCGGAAGGAGGGAGTGCGAGTGAGGTCCACGGACATTCTCGGTCGCCGGATCAGCGTGGCGGCAGGCTTGCGAAGTAGTTGGCGATGGCGTGCATTTCTGCATCCGTCATTTGCCGGCTCATGATCAACATTTGCTTGTGCGGGCGTTTGCCTGCATGAAAAGCCTTCAGCTGATTGTAAAGGTAGGCGCTGTGTTGTCCGGCGAGGTTCGGCATATCGGCCGATTTCGAGATCCCTTCTTCGCCGTGACACGGCCTGCACGCCTCCGCAATCAGGTCGACGACGTCAGGTGCTTGCGCCCAGGTCGGGCCGGCGCAAAAGAGCGCAAATGCAAGGGCGGTCATGCGGGCTGTCGTCAGCATCACTCCGCCGCCTGCGCATAGGGCACGTTGCGGCCGCCGTAGCGGCGCACGCGGATATTGGCCTGCTCGGCGTGTCCCAGAAAGCCTTCCAGCACGCACAGCCGCGAGCAGACTTCGCCGATCTTCGCGCTCGCTTCGTCGGTCAACACCTTCTGATAGGTGCAGGTCTTGAGGAACTTGCCGACCCACAAGCCTCCAGTGTAGCGCGCCGCCTTCTTGGTCGGCAGCGTGTGGTTGGTGCCGATCACCTTGTCGCCATAGGCGACATTGGTGCGCGGGCCGAGAAACAGCGAGCCGTAGTTCTTCATGTTGTTGAGGAAGTAGTCCGGATCGCGCGTCATCACCTGCACGTGCTCGGAGGCGACGCGGTCGGCCTCGGCGACCATCTCGTCAGTGTCGTCGCAGACGATGACCTCGCCATAGTCCTTCCAGGCTTGGCCGGCGAGATCGGCGCTCGGCAAAATTTTTAAAAGCCGCTCGACCTCGCTCATGGTGTCGCGCGCCAGCTCCTCGGAATTTGTGATCATCACGGCCGGCGAAGTGGGCCCGTGCTCGGCCTGGCCGAGCAGGTCGGTGGCACAGATTTCTCCGTCGACGCTGTCGTCGGCGATGATCAGCGTCTCGGTTGGGCCGGCCAGGAGGTCGATACCGACGCGGCCGAATAATTGGCGCTTGGCCTCCGCCACATAGGCGTTGCCTGGACCGACCAGCATGTCTACGGCTGAGATGCTTTCGGTGCCGAGCGCCATGGCGGCGACTGCCTGCACGCCGCCAAGCACGAAAATCTCATCGGCGCCGCCGAAATGCATGGCGGCAACGATGGCCGGATGCGGCCCGCCCTTGAACGGGGGGGCGCAGGCGATGATGCGTTTAACGCCGGCGACGCGCGCGGTGACGATCGACATGTGCGCGGAGGCGACCATCGGATAGCGCCCGCCGGGCACGTAGCAGCCGATGGAATTGACCGGGATGTGGCGGTGTCCGAGCACGACGCCCGGCAGCGTCTCCACTTCCAGGTCGTGCATCGAGTCTTTCTGCTTCTGCGCGAAGTTGCGTACCTGCGCCTGCGCGAACTTGATGTCGTCGAGGTCGCGTTTGGGAACTTGTGCGATGGCGTGCTCGATTTCCTGCGCGCTCAGGCGGAAATCCTGCGGCGACCACTTGTCGAATTTCTCCGACAATTCGCGGATCGCGGCATCCTTGCGCTCATCCACCTGCGCCAGGATGGATTCCACCGTCTCGCGCACCTTGGCGTCGGCGGCCTTGATCGCGCCGGCGTCCATTCCGCGTTTGAGCCAGCGGGGCATGGCATTTCTCCTTGCTTCTTATCCCTCCCCTGAAAGGGGAGGGTGGCTGCGAGCGTAAGCGAGCAGCCGGGTGGGGTTGTTGTCAATTGTGCCCCCACCCGGCTCGCTTCGCTCGCCTCCCTCCCCCGCAAGCGGGGGAGGGATAAGAAGTCACTTAATCGCCTGCGGGTTGATCGGGCTTCCGGTGGCGCCGGTGATGACCAGCGGCGGACCGCAGAAGAAGAACTCGTAGATGCCGTCCTCGGCGCAATCCTCGGCCAGTTCCTTGAGATAGAAAATCTCGCCCATGCACAGACCCATGGCCGGGATCACCACCCAGTGCCAGGGCTGGTTGGCCTCGGTGGTTTCGTTCGGCCGCACTTCGACGCCCCAGGTGTCGGTGCAGATCGCCGCGATTTCCTTTTCCTGGCACCAGTAGCAGTTCTCGAACTTGACGCCGGGCGCGTCGCCGCCGGCATAACCACCCCATTCCTTCTCTTTCAGGCAGCGTTCCATCTGCCCCGTGCGGACGATGACGAAGTCGCCGCGTCCGATGGAGACGTTCTGGTCCTTGGCGCATTTGTCGAGCTCGTCATTGCCGATGCTTTCGCCGTCTTTGAGCCAATCGACGCCGCGAAAGCGGGCGATATCGAGCAGCACGCCCCGCCCCGCCATCTTGCTTTTGGAGTGCTCGATGCCGAGCACGGAAAGGCCGCGCGAGTTGATCTTCTTGGCGTCGTGGCCGTTATAGGCCTTGTCCTCGTAGAAGATGTGGCCGAGCGCGTCCCAATGCGTGGCGCCCTGCACGCACAGCATCAGCGTGTCGTCGGCGTAGCGGATCTTGTTCCAGTCTTGCTGCCCGGCGATGGCGTCGGTGCCCGTGGCGAGCATCTGGTGGATCGGATTGAAACGGCCGCCGAACAGGCCGGTTTGCGGCCCTGAGCGATCGAGCGGGATGCCGAGCGCGAATACCTTGCCGGTGCGGATCAGGTTTGCCGCCTTGACGATGTCTTCCGGCGTGACATGGTTGAGGGTACCGATGTGATCGTCCTTGCCCCAACGCCCCCAATTCGAGAGCTTCTTGGAGGCTTCGGTGATCGCCTCTTTGCCGACCTTGATGTTCATGAAAGCGTTTCCCTCTCGTCGTTTCTTGACAGTACGCGCTTGTGTTGGAAGGCAGGCCGCACCGTCTGCAATAATGTGCCCGAGTTCGGTGTTTCAGCAAGCGGGGTGACTGCTTTCGGCTTTGACAGGAGGCCGGAAAATTTCTCATGATCAAAATTGAGAAGCCGGCCGTCACGAGCCGGCTATCGCACCAGGGAGGACATTCATGAAACGTCTTATGATTGCGGCGGTAACTGCCGCCGTTGGGTTGGGCACGTTTTCCGCGCCGGCGCAGGCGGGCAACGTCATCGACGAGTGGGCCAACATCAAGCGGCCGCCGCCGCCGGCGCTCAAGCCGGTGACCGTCGATCCCAAGACGACCGCGCTCTTGATGCTCGATTTCATGAACCAGAATTGCGGCAAGCGCCCGGCTTGCGTCGCTTCGGTGCCGGAAGTGAAGAAGCTGCTCACCGCCGCGCGCGCCGCCAAAGCGAAGGTGGTCTACAGCTTCATTCCCAAGACCACCGCCGCCGACGTGATCAAGGACGTGGCGCCGCTACCGGATGAGCCGCATGTGACATCCGGACCGGACAAGTTCTTGCACACGAACCTGGAGAAAATCCTCAAGAGCAAGAACATCAAGACCGTGATCGCGGTCGGCACCTCAGCCAATGGCGCGGTGCTCTATACCGCCAGCGGCGCCGCGCTGCGCGGCATGAACGTCATCGTGCCGGTGGACGGCATGTCGTCGGTCAGTCCTTACTCCGATCTCACCACGGCCTTCACTTTCGTCGACGCGCCGCTGGTGTCGAAGAAGGTGACGCTGACGAAATTGGATATGGTGAAGTTCTAAGTTGGGCTGTCGTCCCCGCGAAAGCGGGGACCCAGTACTCACCGCGATCAATCGTCATCGCGGACGCCGGGACTACTGGATGCGCCGCCTGCGCGGGGCATGACGGCTGAAAGGTACGGCGCCCGCCTAGACCTTCCCCAGCGCCGCCAAAATCTTCCCCGGCGTGAACGGCATGTCGGTCAACGACGCGGCGCCGAGCGGGCGCAAGGCGTCGTTGATCGCGTTCATCACGCAGGCCGGCGCGCCGGCGGTGCCGGCTTCGCCGGCGCCTTTGGCGCCGAGTTCTGAGTCCGCGGTGGGCGAGACCACGTGGCCGCATTCGATGTCGGGCATTTCCGCCGCCATCGGTACCAGGTAATCGGCCATGTTGCCGTTGGTGAGCTGGCCGCGCTCGTCATAAAGGCAATGCTCGAACAGCGCCGCGCCGATGCCCTGCACGATGCCGCCGCGGATCTGCTCATCGACCAGTTGCGGATTGATGATGGTGCCGCAGTCCTCGACGCACCAATGCTTCAACAGCTTGACGAAGCCGGTGTCGGTATCGACTTCGAGGTAGCTCGCCTGCACGCCGTTGGTGAAGGCGAAGGGCCAGGCACGCGGCACGTAATGGCGTGTCGCCATCAGTTCGGCCTGCACGCCGGCCGGCAGCGTGTCGGGGCGGAAGTAGGCAACGCGCGCCAACTCCTCCAGCGGCAGCCGCTCGGCGCCGCTTTGGCTGTCGACGACCACACCGTTGCGGATATCCAGCGCCTCAGGCTTGGCCTGCAACATGGCGCCAGCAACGGCGAGCACGTTGTCGCGCAGCGCCTTGCCGGCCTGCCAGGCCGCCTCGCCGCCGATGCCGGCCGCGCGTGAGGCCCAGGTGCCGCCGCCATAAGGCGTATTGTCGGTGTCGCCGGTGACGACACGGACTCTGTCGATAGGAACGCCGAACGCGGTCGCCGCAACTTGCGCCACCACCGCTTCGGCGCCCTGGCCCTGTTCGGTGACACCGGTATGCACGCTGATGTTGCCTTGCGCGTCGAGCTTCACGGTGGCGCCATCCTGCGAGGTGATGCGGGCGCCGCCGACGCCATAGAAGGCGGCGGAAGGATTAGTGACTTCGATGAACGACGCAAAGCCGAGGCCGCGATAAATGCCTTGCTCGCGCAAGCGCTTCTGCTCGGCGCGCAGGCCGGCATAGTTCATCATCGAGTTGAGATGCGCGAGCGACTCGTGGTGCGACAGCTTTTCGAATTTCAGGCCGACCGCCGATTGCATCGGATAGGCGTCGTCGGCGATCAGATTACGCCGGCGGATCTCCAGCGGATCCATGCCGATCTTGGCGGCGGCGAGCTCGACCAGCCCCTCGGTCACCGCCACCGCGATCGGGTGCCCGACCGCGCGGTACTGGCACATGACATTTTTATTCTGGAACACCACGCGCGCTTGCGCGCGATAATTTCCGCAGGTGTAGGGGCCGCCGATGAGATTGACGATCTGGTTGGCCTCGATGCCTGAGGTGCGCGGATAGACCGAGTAGGGGCCGATGCCGGTCAGGTCGTCGATCTCGAAAGCGGTGATGGTGCCGTCGTTCTTGACGCCGATCTTGGCCTTCACGCGGTGGTCGCGGGCATGAATGTCGGTGACGAAGCTTTCGATGCGGTCGGCGACAAATTTCACCGGCCGCTTGAGCAGCTTCGACAACGCGACCGTCGCCATCTCGTCGGCATACGTGTGTACCTTGATACCGAAGGAACCACCGACGTCCTTGGTGATGACGCGCACTTGTTGCTCGGCGAGATCGAGATGCTTGGCGAACAGGTTCTGCATCATGTGCGGCGCCTGCGTGCCGTGATAGACGGTCAGGCGCTGCTCACCCTCGTTCCAGTCGGCCACGACGGCGCGCGGCTCGGTGGTGACGCCGGTGTGGCGGCCGAACATGAACGTGGTCTCCACCACCGCATCGGAAGAGGCGAAGGCATTGTCGGGGGCGCCGACTTCCAGCTTGCGTTCGAAGCAGAGATTGTCGCCGAGTTCCGGCTGGATCACCGGCGTCTTCGCATCGAGCGCGGTTTCCGGATCGGTTACCGCGGGCAGGGGCTCGTAGGTCACCTCGACCAGCTCGCAGATATCCTCGGCTTGCGCCCGCGTGCGCGCGACCACGGCGCAGACGGCCTCGCCCTGCCAGCAGGCGCGCGCGACCGCGATCGGATACTGCGGCGCGGATTTGAGGCCCTTGAGATGGGTGAGCACGCCGACCCAGGGGGTCATCACCTTGGCCAGTTCGGCACCGGTGACGACCGCGATGGCGCCGGGCGCGTTCTTCGCGGCTTCGGCCTTGATGCTGATGATGCGCGCATGCGCGTGCGGCGAGCGCAAGAAGGCGACATGGGCCATGCGCGGCAGGCTGACGTCGCTGACATATTGCCCGCGACCTTGCGTCAGCCGCTTCAGATTGGGCCGCGGCACCGAGCGGCCGATGTAGGAATTCGGCCGGTCGAGCGCGGTCAGCACGGGCGGGGAGTCGTCGGTGATTTTCATTTTCCGCCTCCCGCGCGCGCTTTGTTTCTTTCTTGCGCCACGGATTCCAGCGCGTCCACGATGGCGTGGTAGCCGGTGCAGCGGCAGTAATTGCCAGAGAGATGCTCGCGAATTTCATCGCGGCTGGGCACGCCACCGCGCTTGAGGAGATCCTGCGCTGCCGCGATCATGCCGGGCGTGCAATAGCCGCATTGCAGGGCGTTGCGCTGCTCGAAGGCCGCCTGCAGGTCGGCGATTTCCCTGTTATCGGACAGACCTTCAATAGTCTCGACCGTAGCGCCGTCGCATTGCACCGCCAGCATCAGGCAGCCGCGCACGATGTCGCCGTTGACGCGCACGGTGCAAGCGCCGCAGACGCCGTGCTCGCAGCCGACATGACTGCCGGTGAGCGCAAGATCTTCGCGCAGGAAATCGACCAGCGTCTTGCGCGCCTCGACGTGCTCGTTAACGCGCTCGCCGTTGACGGTTAGAGAGATATCTAAAGAGAGGTCGGTCATGACTCTCTCCCGTCATGGCCGGGCTTGTCCCGGCCATCCCGCTTAGGATGGTGTGACAGTGCGTCCTTTATCGGGATCGCCGGGACAAGTCCGGCGATGACAACGGAGAAGCTCATGCCCGCGGCTCCATGAGTTGCTCGGCCACTCGCCGCAGCAGCACGCCGGCGAGGTGCTTCTTCACTGCGCCGCTTGCCTGCACGTCGTCGGGCGGATCGAGATCGAGCGCGGCGACGGCGGCATCGATATTGCCCGCGGCCAAAGCCTTCTCGGCTTCTTTGGCGCGGATTGGCGTCGCGCCGACACCGAAATAGGCGAGCCGCACATCGGTCAGTCCTTTGCCGTCGGCGCGCGCGCTCGCGGCCAGGCCGACGATGGCATAGTCGCCGTGGCGGCGCGCCAGTTCGGCGAAGCCGGTGCGCGTCTCGTTGCGCGCGGCGGGAACGCGGATGGCGGTGAGCACATCCTGCGGCCCGAGGCCGGTCTCGAACAGACCTTTGAAAAAATCCTGCGCCTTGATGCTGCGCTTGCCCTTGGGCCCGGTCGCTTCGACCTCGCCATCGAGCGCCAGCAGGCAAGCGGGCAGTTCGGCGGCGGGGTCGGCAAAGGCGATGGAGCCGCCGAGCGTGCCGCGGTTGCGGATGGCGGCATGGCCGATATGTGGCATGGCGCGGGCGATCAGCGGCGCCTGCTTGGCGACGACCTCGGAGCGCTCGGCAGCGACATGACGCGTCAGCGCACCGATCTCGATCATGCCGTCTTTCAACGCGATCCCATCCAGCTCACTAATGCCATTGATGTCGATGAGTAACGCCGGGGCCGACAGCCGCATGTTGAGCGTCGCGATCAGGCTCTGCCCACCGGCGAGCAGCCGCGCGTCCTTCTCGCCCAACAGCGCCACCGCCTCGTCGAGCGCGCGCGCGCGTTTATATGCAAATGGCGCCGGCTTCATGTTTCCCCCGGTGTTTCTTCTTATTGTGGCCGAGAACGCAATCCGGTGCCACCCCTCGCGGGATCGGCAAACGCCGCGTATAAAGCCCGGCGTAATTCAAAGGAGAAACGTCCATGGCGGGTGATTTTGAGGGCAAGGTCGTCGTCGTCACCGGCGGCAGCCGCGGCATTGGCCGCGGTATCGCAGCCGCTTTTGCACGCGAGGGCGCTCAGTGTGTGCTGGCGGCGGCGAACGCGGCCAACCTCGCCGAAGCGGCGAAGGCGGTCGCGGCGGCGGGGGCACCGGAGCCGATGACAGTCGCTGCCGATCTGCGCACGCTTGCGGCCTGCGAGCAGCTGTTCGCGCAAGTCAACGACCGCTTCAAGCGCTGCGACGTGCTGGTCAACAATGCCGGCGCCACCAAAGGCGGCAAATTCTTCGATTTGCCGGACGAGGCCTGGACCGACGGCTTTGCGCTCAAATTCTTCGCCACGGTGCGGCTCACCAAGTTGTTCTGGCCGTTGCTGAAGGCGGCGCACGGCAGCGCGCTGTTCATCGTCGGCGGCGCGGCGCGCACGCCCGGCCCTGATTTCTTGATCGGCGGTTCGGTTAATGCCGCCATGGCGAATTTCGCCAAGGGCCTCGCCCCGATGGGTAACCGCGACGACGTGAACGTCAATGTGATCCATCCGGGTGTGACCGACACCGACCGCATCCGCCAGCTGCACGCGCAGTTCGCCAAGGCGCAAGGTAAGACGGTGGAGCAGGTTGGCGCTGAAGCGCTGGCCAAGGGCGGTTTGCGCCGCATGGGTACGCCGGAGGACATTGCTGCGTTGGCAGTATTCCTCGCGAGCGCCAAAGGGCGCCATATCCAGGGCGCGGCCGTTGCCGTCGATGGCGGCGGACAGCCGGGGTATTACTGATCCTGCACCTGTCATGCCCCGCGCAGGCGGGGCATCCAGCAATCACGGCCGTTCCTTTACTTCGAATGCTGCGGCGTACTGGATCATCCGCCTTCGCGGATGATGACAACAGAGGTTTGATTGAGCGCAGATTAGCCAATGATGCCTTTCACGATATCGATCGCGCGCCGCAGTAACGTCATCGAAGCCTCCAGCGTGCGGAAGGCGGCGTGCGAGGTCAGCGTCACGTTCGCCGTTTTCGCCAACGGATGATCCGGCTTCAGCGGCTCGGCGTGGAACACGTCGAGCCCGGCGTGGCGGATGTGACCGCTTTGCAAAGCCGCAATCAGCGCCACTTCATCGACCAGCGCACCGCGCGCCGTGTTGACCAGGATCGCGCCTGGCTTCATGCGCGCGATGCGGTCCCGGCTGAGAAAGCCGCGCGTCTCGTCATTGAGCACGAGGTTCATCGAGACGACGTCCGACTGCGCCAGCAGCGTGTCGATATCGACCAGCGGCACAGGTGTCTTGGCGCGCGGCGTGCGGTTATAGGCGATCACCTCCATGCCCATGCCGCGGGCGATGCGCGCGACCTCGCGGCCGATGCCGCCGAGACCGATCACGCCCAGCGTCTTGCCCAGCAGTTGCATGCCTTCCTGCGGCGTCCAAATGCCGGCGCGCACCTCGCGGTCCATGCGCGCCACGTCGCGCGCGGCGGCCAGTATCAGCGCGATCGTATGCTCGGCCACCGCGGTGTCGCCGTAGCCCTTGATCGTATGGACGGTGATGCCGCGGCCTTTGAGTTCGTCGACATTCATGTAGCTCGCGGCGCCGGTGCCGAGGAACACGATGTGCTTGAGCGCTTTGCATTTCGCGACCTGCTCGGTCGGCATATAAGAGTGATCGTCAAGCGCGATGTCGTAGCCTTCCATCACGCGCGGCAGCTCGTCGCGCGTAAACGGCGCGGCGTTGACGTGGATGACCGGGTCGTCGGGCCGAATGACGCGCGCCCACACCGGCGCCAGTTGGTCGTTGCAGTCGAGGAAGATGGATTTCATAAGTCCTCGGGCAGTGCGGCGTACTCACTTTCCCTCTCCCCTTGTGGGAGAGGGTGGCGAGTGCGGAGCGATAGCGAGCACGAGCCGGGTGAGGGGTCAGGGCATCGGTTGGCTCAAACCCCTCACCCGCCCTCGCTCGGCTTCGCGTCCGCTCGGGCACCCTCTCCCACAAGGGGAGAGGGGAAGAATGGGCGTAGCAGACGCTCCATCATTGCAGAAAGAATCTATCTTGCCACGATGGGCTGCGCTTCCAGCGCCGGCTGACGCAGCGGCACGCCGACGAAATTCGAACCTTCCTCGAACCAGGACTTCGGCGCCGGGTGTCCCCACAGCGTTTGCCGCTGCGGATCGCGTAACGACCAGCGCAGCGGCTTCAGGTCGGGATCGACGGTGAGATAGTCGGAGGTGAACAGCTCGACGCGGTGCCCGTCAGGATCGCGCGTGTAAAGAAAGAACGCATTTGAAATGCCGTGGCGGCCCGGCCCGCGCTCCATATTGGCGAGATAGCCGGAGGAGGCCATCACGTCGCAGATATGCAGAATGTCGAGCGCGCTCGCCGTCCACACGCCGATATGATGCAGGCGCGGGCCGACGCCGTTGGTGAAGGCGAGGTCGTGCACGTTGCCCTTACGGTGCATCCAGACCGCCCACAATTTCGGATCGGGATCGTCGGTCTCGGTATATTCCGTCAGCTTGAATCCGATGTCGGTGTAGAAGTCGTAGGAGGCCTGCACATTGGGCGTGAAGCAGTTGACGTGGTCGATACGCTGGATGCGCGCGCCGCGATATTCCGCGTAATTGCGGATCATGCAGTCGGCCTGATCCATGCGGACGTAGAAGTCGAGCGGCATGCCCAGCGGATCGACCGTGCGCAGCGTGCGGCCTTGATAGGGCACGTCCGGGAACGACGTCGGTAAGCCCTTACGCGCGAAATAGAAGGCGGCGCGGTCGAGGTCCTCTTCGCTGGCGAGCTTGAAGCCGATCGCCTGCACGCAAGGCGCATCGGTTTGGCAAAGCACGATGGAATGATGATTGCGCTCTTCCACCGCGCGCAGGTAGAGCGCGTCCTGCTGCTCGTCGGTGATGAGATAGCCCAGGCAGTCGACATAGAAGCCGCGCGATTTCTTAAGATCGCGCACGCCGAGCTCGACATGGCTGACGCGCACCACGTTGAACGGTGGACTGAGATTGGGCGGTCGGACCGGCATTTTTTCAGGCCGCGCTTTCGGCGCGTTCGCGCAGCGTATTCCGGCGGAAGGTCATGTGGTCGATCTCGTGGATCTCCACCGTGAGCCCGATCGGATGCGTTGGATAGACATTGGCGAGCCGCTTGTCGGCGGCCGCAAGCAGCGCTTGGCCGAGCGCCTTGCGCTTTTCTTCCGGGCGGCCGACGCGCAGGCGCGCCACGATGTGCACGAAGCCGTTCTCCGGCTTGCCGTCGGCGACGCGAAAATGCTCGCGCGGCACCGCCCGCGTTCGAATGCCAACAATTTCGGCAATGGCGCTGTCGATGGCGGCGCGGTGCAGGTCGTCGACCAGCGCCTGCACATCCAGGCGATCCTCCAGGTTGACTGAATATTCGGCAATGATATGTGGCATGCTATCCCCGGCGTTGACGGGCTCCCACGGGCGGCCTAGATGCTGCGGGCGCCATCATCAGCATAGCGCCGAAACGCCGGCGATTCCATGCCGCAGGGGTGGCGGCAATGGTCGGAAACTCGCATGAAACTTGCAAGCTACAAACTGCGTGGGCGGGAAAGTTTCGGCGTGGTGACAGGCGAGGGCGTCATCGATCTCAAATCCAGGCTTGGACCGCGGCTTTCCAGCGTGCTCGAGGTCTTGCGTGAGGGCGCGCTTGACGCTGCGCGCGCGGCGGCGGCCGGGGTGCGTGCCGATTACCCGCTGACCGACGTAGAATGGCTGCCGCCGGTGACGGCGCCGGAAAAAATCCTCTGCATCGGCATCAATTACGCCAACCGCAATGCCGACTACGGCGACGCCGAAGTTCCGAAATATCCCAGCATGTTCTACCGCGCGCCCGGCTCGCTGGTCGGGCATCTGCAGCCGATCGTGCGGCCGTACAAATCCGAGCAGCTCGATTACGAAGGCGAGATCGCGCTGGTGATCGGCCGTGGCGGCCGGCGCATCGCGCATGACCAGGCGCTCAGCCATGTCGCCGGCGCGACGCTGTGCAACGAAGGCACCATTCGCGACTGGATCCGCCACGGAAAATTCAACGTGACACAAGGCAAGAACTTCGACGCCACCGGCAGTATCGGACCGTGGCTGGTGACGGCCGACGAAATCGACCTCGGCGCGCCGCTGCACATCACCGTCAAGCTCAACAACGAAATCACCCAGGATGATACCACTGCCAGCATGATCAAATCGTTTTCCGACATCATCGCCTATGTCAGCACCTTCATGACGCTGAAAGCTGGCGATATCATCGTCACCGGCACGCCGATCAAGGCGAAAAGCGGCGGCGAGCAGCCGGTCTGGCTCAAGCCGGGCGACGTGCTGGAAATCGCAGTTCCGCAGATCGGCGTGCTGAGCAATACTGTGGTGGCGGAAGCATGAGCAGCAAAGCCGTCTGTGTCATCGGCTGGCCGGCGGGCCACTCGCGTTCGCCGCTGATTCACAATTACTGGATCAAGCAGCACAACATCGATGCCGAATACCGGCGCGAGGCCGTGCCGCCGGAGCAGTTCGACGATTTTGTCGAAAGCATGCGCACGCAGGGCTACGTCGGCGCCAATGTCACCTTGCCGCATAAGGAGGCGGCGCTGCATGTGTCGGCGCCGGATGAGCGCGCCAAGGCGGTCGGCGCCGCCAATACGCTGTGGTACGAGGGCGACACGCTGCGCTCGACCAATACCGATGTCGAAGGTTTTCTCGCCAATCTCGATTCCGCCACGCCCGGCTGGGACCGCGGCCTGGAAAGCGCGGTGGTGCTCGGCGCCGGCGGCGGCGCGCGCGCGGTGGTGTTCGCGCTGCTGCTGCGCGAGGTCGAGCGCGTCTATGTGATCAACCGCTCGCCCGAGCGGGCGCAGGCGCTACAGAAGAAATTCGGTGCGCGCGTGCACGTGGCCGGCTGGGACGAGACCACCGGGCTTTTGGGCGGCGTCGGCCTGCTGGTCAACACCACGACGCTCGGCATGGCCGGGCAGCCGCCTTTGGACGTCAATCTGCGCTGTCCGGCGTCGCTGGTGGTGGCCGAGCTGGTTTACGATCCGTTGGTGACCGGGCTCATCGCCGCGGCGCGCGAGCGCGGCCTGCGCACCGCCGACGGGCTTGGCATGCTGCTGCATCAGGCGGTGCACGGCTTTGAATTGTGGTTCGGCGTGCGCCCGGAGGTGACGCCGGAACTGCGCGCGCTAGTCGAGGCCGATCTCGGCCTGAAGCCGGCTCCGGCCGTCGAAGAAAAGACCGCCCCGCCGGTCAAGGTGAAACGGCCGCGCCGGAATAAGAAGCGCGGCGAGGGGTTCTCCGCCTGACAGCCCGGCCATGCCGGTGATGTCAGGGAGGACATAATGCGTAAACTGAATATGACGTGGCGCGCGCTCGGCGTCGCAGCGATTGCTTTTGCCGTCAGCGCCGCCGTGGCGCAGCAGCCGGGCCGCATTCGCGGCCAGATCGAGAAAGCCGACGGCGCCATGCTGTCGGTGAAGGCGCGCGACGGCGCCATGCTCAACGTGAAGATCGATGAGAAGGCGCGGGTGTCGGCGCTTGTCAAAGCCTCGCTCGCCGACATCAAGAAAGACTCCTTCATCGGCATCGCCGGCATGCCGCAGACGGACGGCAGCATCCGGGCGTTTTCGGTGCATATTTTCCTGCCGGCACAGCGCGGCGTGGTGCCCGATCGACACGGGCCGTGGGACGCCAAGGCGGGCAGCACCATGACCAACGCCTATGTCGAGAGCGCGGTGCAAGGCAAAGACGGCGAGACGTTGATGGTGAAATACAAGGACGGCGAGAAGAAAATCGTCGTGACCAAGGACACGGCGATTGCCGCCGCCGCGCCGGGCAGCAAAGACGAACTCAAGGCCGGCGCGCAGGTCATCATCTTCGGCTGGGCCAAGCAGCCGGACGGTTCGGTGCTGGCGAAGAGTTTGTATGTCGGCCGCGGCGTGACGCCGGCGATGTAGCTATCCCGCCCTTTTTGTCGGCGCGTGCGCCGAGCCGCGCGCCGGCACGTCGAGGTTGGAGATAAGCTCGGGCATTTCGCGCATCAGCCGGACCAGCCGGCTGTGGCGGCCGCCGAGGCTGCGCGCCTCGCGCTGGTCCTCGATTGGGCGGCGCACCTCGTCGCAGCGCGTCAGGCTGTCGATGTCCGCGCCGTGCTCGGCAAGCCGCGCCAGCAGCATGGTCAGATCCTCAAGCTGCTCGGCCACCACATGGATGACGCCGGATTCCGACTGCACGCGGCCGCTCACTACGACATAGCGCGCGCCTAAGACCACCGGGCGCACGCGCTCGAACACTTTCGGCCACACGATCACATTGGCCACCGCGCTTTCGTCCTCGATGGTCATGAACACCACGCCCTTGGCCGAGCCCGGCCGCTGCCGGCAGGTGACCAGCCCCGAGATGCGTACGCGCGTATTGTTGGCGATGCCGCGCAATGCCTCGTTGCGTAAGGCACCGCGGCGCTCAAGATCGCCGCGCAGGAATTGCGCCGGATGCGCGCGCAGTGACAGGCGCAGAAAGCGGTAGTCGTTGACGACTTCCTCGCCCAGCGGCATCGGCGGCAGGCGCACGTCGGGTTCGCGGCTTCTTTCCCTCTCCCCGCGTACTGACTGCTCCCTCCCCCCTTGCGGGGGAGGGTTGGGGAGGGGGGTAGCTGAGTTAATCACCGAACGACCCCCACCCCGACCGCCTTCGGCGGTCGACCCTCCCCGCAAGGGGGAGGGTGAAAAAGAAAACAACGGCAGATCGTCGTCGCGGTCGCCGACGCGGCCGAGCGCTTTCGCCGCCCATAACGCCTCGCGCCGGGTGAGGCCGAGCGAGGAGAACGCATCCGCATCGGCGAGCCGCTCCAGCACGCGCGGGGAGAGGCCGGTGCGCAGCCAAACATCGCGCACGGAGTCATAGGGAAGCTCGCCGTCATCCTGAGGTGGCGGCCGAAGGCCGCCCTCGAAGGATGGCGGCGCCGTCGCCCTTCGAGGCTCGGCGACTGCGTCGCCTCGCACCTCAGGGTGACGGCGCATTGCCACAATCAACTTCGCATCCTCCTCCGACAACCCCTTGATCTCGCGTAGCCCGAGGCGGAGAGCATGCGTCGCGCGCACATCGCCGCGCATCTCGCGATGCAGGTCGTGCAACCGCCCGGCGGCGCGCGGCCCAGGCTCAAGCGTCGAATCCCAATCGGAAAAATTGACGTCCGGCGCGCGCACTTCGACGCCGTGCTCGCGCGCGTCGCGCACGATCTGCGCCGG
Source organism: uncultured Alphaproteobacteria bacterium (assembly GCA_963810255.1). Taxonomy (GTDB): domain Bacteria; phylum Pseudomonadota; class Alphaproteobacteria; order Rhizobiales; family Xanthobacteraceae; genus Pseudolabrys. The sequence goes on from CAWEMT010000005.1 coordinate 282,073, forward strand.
CGCGTAGAAGCCCATCGGCTGCGCGTTCAACAGCGCGGCGGCAAAAGCATCCGGATAGCGGCATTTCAGCCAGGCCGAGGCATAGACCAGAAGCGCGAAGCTCGCGGCGTGGCTCTCGGGAAAACCGTATTCGCCGAAGCCCTCGATCTGCTGGAAGCAGCGTTCGGCGAACTCGCGCGCATAGCCGTTGGCCAGCATGCCGTCGATCATCTTGCGTTGGAAGGTGCCGATGGTGCCGACGCGCTTGAAGGTGGCCATGGCGCGGCGCAGCCGGTCGGCCTCCGAGGGTGTGAAGCCGGCGGCGACGATGGCGATCTTCATCGCCTGCTCTTGGAACAGCGGCACGCCCAGGGTCTTCGACAGCACCGCTTCCAACTCCTTCGATGGATAAGACACCGGCTCCTCGCCGCGCCGGCGGCGCAAATAAGGATGCACCATGTCGCCCTGGATCGGGCCGGGGCGCACGATCGCGACTTCGATGACGAGGTCGTAGAAATTTTGCGGCCGCAAACGCGGCAGCATGGTCATCTGCGCGCGGCTCTCCACCTGGAATACGCCGAGCAAATCCGCGCGCCCCAGCATGCGGTAGACGGCGGGGTCCTCGGCCGGGATGGTGGCGAGGGTGAGTTGCTGATTCTTCCCAAGCACGGCCTGCTCTCCCCCTTGCGGGGGAGGGGTGGGGAGGGGGGTAGCGGTTGTTGCATCGGGCCCCTCACCCCGACCGCCTTCGGCGGTCGACCCTCCCCACAAGGGGGAGGGTGAAGAAGAAGGATAATGCCTTTCCACCAGATCGAGCGCCTTGCGCAGGCACGAGAGCATGCCCAAGCCGAGCACATCGATCTTCAGAATCCCGAGCGCATCGAGATCGTCCTTGTCCCATTCGACGAAAGTGCGGTCCGGCATGGCGCCATTACCGATCGGCATCACCTCGTCGAGCCGGCTGCGGGTGATGACGAAGCCGCCGACATGCTGCGAGAGATGGCGCGGGAAGCCGTTGATCTCGGCGGCGAGCGCGGCGATCTGGCGCATGCGCCGGCTGTTCACATCGAGCCCGGTGCGGGTGATGGCGTCTTTCGATACGTCACCGCCGCCGCCGCCCCAGATTGAGGACGACAGCGCGCCGATGGTGTCCTCGCTCAAGCCGAAGGCCTTGCCGACCTCGCGGATGGCCGAGCGGCCACGATAGGAAATGATCGTGGCGGCGATGCTGGCGCGCTCGCGGCCGTATTTTTTGTAGATGTATTGAATAACCTCCTCGCGCCGTTCGTGCTCGAAATCGACGTCGATGTCGGGCGGCTCGCGCCGCTCGGCCGAGATGAAGCGCTCGAACAGAAGATCGGCGCGCTCGGGATCGACCTCGGTGATCCCCAAGCAAAAGCACACCGCGGAATTGGCGGCCGAACCGCGACCCTGGCAGAGGATTTTTTGCGAGCGCGCGAAGCGAACGATGTCGTAGACGGTGAGGAAGTAGGGCGCGTAAGCGAGTTGTGCGATCAGTGAAAGTTCATGTTCGATGCTGGCGCGGACTTTTTCAGGAAGGCCCTGCGGATAGCGCCGCGACGCGCCCTCATAAGTCAGATGCGTCAGCGCACCTTGCGCATTGGTAAAGCCCTCTATGATTTCGTCCGGATATTCGTAGCGCAATTCGTCGAGCGAGAAGGTCAATTCATCGCTCAGACGCAGCGTTTCTTCAACCGCCTCCGGTGCGTCGGTAAACAGCCGCGCCATTTCCTGCGGGGCTTTCAGATAGCGCTCGGCATTGGCGGCGAGCCGGCGGCCGGCGCGATCGATCGTGAGCTTCTCGCGGATGCAGGTGAGCACGTCGGCGAGCGGCCTCCGGTCGGGATGATGGAAGTGCACGTCGTTGACCGCGATCAGCGGCACCTGCGTCTCACGCGCCAGCGCGGCGAGGCGTTTAAGCCGCGCCCGGTCGCGCCCGCGATAGAGCATCGAAGCGGCAAGGCGGACGCGATGAGGAACGGCGGTGCGGAGATGAGACAGCAGCCGTGCATCCCCGCCCATTACGATCAGCTCGAGCCCAAACGCATGCGCCAGCAGATCGTCGAGATACAAAGTGCACTCGCCCTTCTTGCCGCGCAGATTACCGACCGTGAGCAGTCGCGTGAGCCGACCCCAGGCAGCGCGGTCGCGCGGGTAGGCGAGGATATCGGGCGTGCCGTCGGCGAACGTGAGCCGCGCGCCCGGGTGATATTTCAGCGTCAGGTTCTGCTCGCGCTTGGCGAGATGCGCGCGCACCACGCCGGCCACCGAATTGCGGTCGGCGAGCCCGAGGCCGGCAAGCCCGATCGCCTGCGCCTGCGCCATCATCTCTTCCGGGTGCGAGGCGCCGCGCAGGAAGGAGAAGTTAGAGGCGGTGGCGAATTCGAGATAACGCATGCTAGCCGCTTGCTCCGTCTAACCCTCTCCCCTTGTGGGAGAGGGTCGCGGCCGAAGGCCGCGGGGTGAGGGGGCTTCTTCTGCGGCTTCCAAAATGCGTTGCAGTACCCCATTCGAATTCGACAAAATGTCATTGTTCAAGAAGCGCAGGATGCGGATGTCGCGTGCCAGCAAATCTGCATCGCGAACTTTGTCATGCTGACTCTCGGCGTGCTGACTTCCGTCTACTTCAAGAATGAGTCGTTCTTCGAACGAAACAAAGTCGACAACCCATGGTCCAAGTGGAACTTGTCGCCGAAATTTGATGTGGTCGAGTTGACGCGAACGAAGAAGCCGCCAAAGCCGCTGCTCGACGTCTGTCGATGCGTGTCGCAGCTGACGTGCCTTTGTTCGTTTCGGTTTACTCACGCGATACTTCGGCATTTCCCCCTCACCCGCCTCGCTCGCTTCGTTCGCTCGGCACCCTCTCCCACAAGGGGAGAGGGTAAGATCACGCAAACGTCCCGTGCAGAAACCAGGTCGGCGCGGTGGCACCCTGTGCGAGATCGCGGTAGAGGCCTGAGCGAAACAGCCAGAAACGCAGGCCGGATTTGTCTTCGACGCGGAAGTAATCACGTGCGGGTCCGCCATGCTCGCTCCACCAGGCGCCCTCGATGCGCTCGGGACCGTCGGCGGCGATCACCTCGTGCAGCGCGCGTCGCCACCTGAATCGCAAAGGCGGCCCGTCCGGCACTTCCGCCAGCGCTTCGATCGGCTCCGGCCGCGCCAGCAGCCGCAACGGACGCGGCGCCAAGTCAGCCTCGGCACAGTACTGACGATACGCAGTCCAGCCCGCATCGGTCCCGGTCATCTGCGCCGGCACGCTGGCGCCGGCGATCTCGGGGATATGGCTGTCCTGCGCGACCGGCCGGCGCACGCGCTGCGCACCCAACCGGGCGCTCAGGCGATCGACCATGCGGTCGAGTTCAACGGCGTCTTCACTGCCGCCGATGCCGACCTGTTCGGGCGGTGAAGCCTCGGCAACCAGTACCGACAGCCGCGCCATGTCGAAGCCGAAGCCGGGATCGAATTCATCGGCCAGCGCCGCCAGCCGCTCGGTAAACAGCGCGCGAATCTGCGCCGGATCGCGTAAAGGGCGCGAACAGCCGGCGGCGATGCGGCGCACCGCGCCGTCGGTACGGAACAATGTGAGTTCGATCCGGCGGGCGCCATCGCCGCGCCGCTCCAGCGCGACTTGCAGGCGCGCCGCCAGCCGCGCGATGACCGCCAGCACGTCTTCCTCGCGCGCGATCGGTTCGGCAAAGCGCTGCTCGGCGACGTAAGGCGCAACCGGCAGCCGCGGATTGAGCGGTTCGTGTTCGCGCCCGAGCGCGCGGTCGAGCTGGCGCAGCAGCTCCATGCCGAAGCGGGCGGCAAGCGGCGCGCGCGGCAGATCGATCATATCGCCGATGCGTTTCAAGCCGACGCGCGCCAGCCCCGCCACTGTTTCGGGCGCCAGCCGCAGTGCGGCAAGCGGCAGCGGCGACAGCAAAGTGCGTTCCTCGCCGCCGGCATAGCTTGCCGGTTTGCCATCATGCGCGGCAGCCCAGGCCGCGCCGATGGTGCCGGCAACGGCGATGCGAAAGGCAAAGCCGGCGCGATCAAGCCGGCCAGCGAGGTCGGCGATGAGCGCGCGCTCGCCGCCGTAAAGATGGGCGCAGCCGGTGATGTCAAGCAGCAGATCGTCGGGCGCGTCGCAAGCCACCAGCGGCGTATAGCGCAAGCACCAGTCGGCGATGTTCTCGAGTAGCGCGGCATCGGCCTCGGTGTCTTCCTCGATTGCTTCGATCGCCGGATGCATGGCGCGCGCCTGCGCCAGCGCCAGGCCGGGCGCGAGCCCGAGCCGCTCCGCCGCCTCGTCGACGGCGACGATCAGTTCGGCATTGCCGCGCTTGCCATAGGGATATCTCTCCCCGCGTGCGGGGAGAGGTCGACTTCCGAGCAACGCGAGGAAGTCGGGTGAGGGGGCCTTTCTGAATGCTCGGACTGTCGAAGCGCCCCCTCACCCGGCTCGCAGCTTCGCTGCTCGCCACCCTCTCCCCGCAGGCGGGGAGAGGGAGAAGGCTCACGCGACCTTTCGGCGCGGTCGGTCGAGAGCCGGCGCAGCCACAGGCTGAGCATGCGGGACGAGCAGGAAGCGCTCATCGCTGTCACTCCATTCGAGAATCCATGACCCAGTCGGGCCGCGGCGATTGCGGATGAGATGCGCGGCAAAACGCGGCGGGCCTCTCTTCTCCTCTCCCTCCAGGGGAGGGCGAAGCGCCGACGATCCAGCGCGTGGCGGCGGTGGAAGCCTCGTTCGCCGGTGCCGCGCGCAAGAGCAATGCGAGCGCGCCGCTGTCTGCCGCCGCGAGCGACAGCCGCCGCATCGCCACCATGTCGATCACACCGTGGCGCCATTCGCCGATCACGGCAGCGACGGCGCGGCAGCGCAGCGATTCTTCCATCGCCCACAACAAATCGCGGCGATGCGAGACGCTGACAGTCAGCAGCCGCTCGGGCGTGAGCGCGAAGGCGTCGAGGCCGGGACCGTAAGGCGCGCCGCTTTCGGTGAGCGCCATGTCCTCGGCGATCCAGATCAGATTGCGTGGAACTTCGACAGTGCCGCGAATGCGGCGGGACTCCCTCTCCCCTGGGGGGAGAGGGTTGGGGTGAGGGGGCAAGTGATTCTCGAAAGGCTGTAACCCCTCACCCGGATCGCTTCGCGATCCGACCTCTCCCCATGGGAGAGGTGAAGATGAGTTTGCTGTGCGCACGCCACTCCGCAGCACCGAAACGGCGAGCGCAAATCCTGCCGCGGCGGTGAGGTGGGCTTCCCCCGGCGCCGCGATCTCGTGCAGCGCGCCGCGCGCGAGACCACCGCCGAGCGTCTGGTCGATAGCCGCGATGCCGAACGGCAGGCAGCCGGCTTCGGTCTCGAGCCCGGCCGGTCGTTCCAGTGCCCGCAGGCTTTGGCGGATCTGCTCGATCATCCTAAACCTCTGAAGATGCGAAAAAATCCGGCCCGTTTGGGCAGGTTGCGCATCTTTTTTGTTCCCTATTTGTTCTAGTGTGACGGAGGACTCCGGGACCGTCAAGCCGCAAGGGATAGGGGTTGCTCAGCGATCGGGACGCAGGCCTTGGGCGCTCAATCTTGGCCGAGCAACGCCCGCCCGCGCGCGGTGAGGATGAGTCGCGACTGCTGCATGCTGCTGCCATTCTCGAAGCGGATCAGGCCGTCGGCGATGGCGTCTTCCCAAATGGACAGATGCGGGCAGCTGCGCCGCCAGGCCTCCGCGTCGGCATAGCTGCGCGGGGCTTCCTCCACCCAGGCGAGGAACTGTTGCGTCAGCGCGGCTGCTGCGGTTTGCATGGCGGCTCGAATTTACACCCGCTCACGCGGCCGGAGAAGCCGCCCGCTCGAAGGTCCGAATATCGACCTTCAATTCGAGTGTCTTGTGCACCGGGCACTTATCGGCGATCTCCATCAGCCGCTTGCGCTGGTCGGGGTCGAGCGGGCCTTCCAGCGTGATGGCGCGATCGATGTGATCGACCATATTCACCTTGGTGTCGCAGGTCTCGCAATCTTTGGAGTGGATCTTACCGTGCGAGAGCCGCACCGACACGTTCTCCAGCGGCAACTTCTTGAAGTCGGCATAGAGCCGGATCGTCATCGACGTGCAGGCGCCCAAGTCCCGCCAGCAGGTAATCGTAAGGCCCCGGCCCGGAGTTCGAGCCCGCCGAGCTTGACCGGCTCGTCGGCAGCATCCGGTGCGGGCCGGTCAGAATTTCCTGCTGGAATTTTCCGCCATGCGTCTCGCGCACTAGCACGAGGCCGGCTTCAACCTCGGCTTCGGTCATGATCTCGGGCTGCTCGAAATAGCGGTCGGCCCAGGCGGCGATCACATTGGCCACATAGACGGCGTCGTTTTTCTTGCTCAAGAGATGATCGGCGCCGGCGAGCGAGACGAAGCTTTTCGGGTGCTTGGCGGCGGTGAAGATGTGCGAGGCATTCTCGATGCCGACGAGATCGTCGGTCGGCGAATGAAACACCAGCAGCGCTAGAGCGAAGTCGCGAGACATTGCAGATTCTCCGTGCGAGAGCCGCACCGACACGTTCTCCAGCGGCAACTTCTTGAAGTCGGCATAGAGCCGGATCGTCATCGACGTGCAGGCCCCGAGTCCCGCCAGCAGGTAATCGTAAGGCCCCGGCCCGGAGTTCGAGCCCGCCGAGCTTAACCGGCTCGTCGGCCAGCATCCGGTGCGGGCCGGTCAGAATTTCCTGCTGGAATTTTCCGCCATGCGTCTCGCGCACCAGCACGAGGCCGGCCTCAACCTCGGCTTCGGTCATGATCTCGGGCTGCTCGAAATAGCGATCGGCCCAGGCGGCGATCACATTGGCCACATAGACGGCGTCACTTTTCTTGCTCAAGAGATGATCGGCGCCGGCGAGCGAGACAAAGCTTTTCGGATGCTTGGCGGCGGTGAAGATGTGCGAGGCATTCTCGATGCCGACCAGGTCGTCGGTCGGCGAATGAAACACCAGCAGCGCTTTGCGCAAATTCGCGAGACATTCGTTCAGCTTCTTCTCGGCCACGTCGTCGAGGAATTCGCGCTTGATGCGGAACGGCCGGCCGGCGAGCTGCACTTCAACCTCGCCTTGCTCTTCGATTTTGCCGATTTGATCTTTGAATAGCCCCACGACATGGCTCGGATCGTAAGGCGCGGCGATGGTCACCACGCAGCTCGCATCGGGAATTCGGTGCGAGGCCGCCAGCACCGCGCAGCCGCCCAGGCTATGGCCGATCAGAATCGCCGGCGCGCCATGAACTTCACGTAAATGATCGGCGGCGGCGACCAGATCGTCGACGTTCGAGGAAAAATGCGTATTGGCAAATTCGCCTTCGCTGCCGCCCAAGCCGGTGAAATCGAAACGCAGCACGGCAATGCCATGCATCGCCAGCCGCTCGGCGATGCGCTTGGCCGCCAGGATATCCTTGCCGCAGGTGAAACAATGCGCAAACAGCGCAAAGGCCGTCGGTTTGCCGAGCGGCAAATCGAGCGTCGCCGCAAGCTGCTCACCTTTGCCATTGGGGAAATTGAAGCGTTCGCTGCGCATGGGAGCCTCGCCTGGCAGTATCGGTCCGGCCCTATGTATACGTATTGGCGGGCGGGCGCCCGTGGCAGGCATGCCTTTGACGGAAAAGTTATCGGCGTTTGACCGTGTTAATCTGCACTAGGTCCGTCCAATCAGGAGCATGTGATGAGCCTTGTCGGAACGCGATTTGACCAGATGTTTCCGGTGCTCGATGCCGTCCAACTGGCGACCGCCAAGCGCTTTGCCAGCGGGCCGGCTCAAACCTTCGCTCCGGGCGCCACGGTTTATGACGTGGGCATGCGGAACATGCCGGGCTGGCTGGTGCTCGACGGCGATCTCGATATCGTCCGGCGCGACGGCCTGCACCACCAATCCTCCGTGGTGTCGCTCGGCAGTGGCCAGTTCAGCGGCGAAGTGAGCCAACTCGCCGGCCGCGGTACGCTGGCCTCGGGGCTGGCCGGCCCGCAAGGCTGCACCGCGTTGCCGTTCGATGCCGCGCATATCCGCGCGCTGGTGGTCGGCTCGGCCGAAGTCGGCGAGATCGTCATGCGTGCCTTCATCTTGCGCCGCGTCGCGCTGATCCAGGGAGGCGGCGTCGGTTCGCTTTTGATAGGCCGCCCCAACACGCCCGATCTGCTGCGGCTCGAAGGTTTTCTCAACCGCAATGGCTATCCCTATACGGTGCTCGACGCCGCCTCCGACGAAGAAGCGCGCGCGGCGGTGGAGCGTTTCGGCGTGCTGCCGGAAGAACTGCCGCTGATGATCTGCCCCAACGGGGCGATGCTGAAGCGGCCGACCGATGCCGAGGCGGCGGCCTGTCTCGGCATCACGCCGGAACTCGATCCCAAGATGGTCTACGACGTCGCCATTGTCGGCGGCGGTCCCGCCGGGCTTGCTGCCGCGGTCTATGGCGCGTCTGAAGGTTTATCGGTGATCGTTCTCGACCAGCGCGCCTATGGCGGACAGGCCGGCGCTTCGGCGCGCATCGAAAATTATCTCGGCTTCCCGACCGGTATCTCCGGACAGGCCTTGGCCGGCCGCGCCTTCACGCAAGCGCAGAAATTCGGCGCCGAGATCGCCATTCCGCTGGAAGTGGCGCGGCTCGACTGCGGCGGGCCTGAGCGTTACCCCGGCGATCCGTTTCGCCTGGAGATTGCCGGCAGTGATGCCGTTCAGGCGCGCACCGTCGTCATCGCTTCCGGCGCGCGTTACCGCCGACCTGAGATTTCGAACCTCGCCGACTTCGACGGCGCCGGCATTTCCTATTGGGCCTCGCCGATCGAGGCCCGGCTATGCGAAGGCGAGGAGGTGGCGCTGATCGGCGGCGGCAATTCGGCGGGGCAGGCCGTGGTGTTTCTGGCGCCGAAGGTGAAGCGCCTGCATCTGGTGGTGCGCGGCAAGGGGCTTGAAGCCAACATGTCGCGCTATCTGATCGACCGTATCGCCGCCCTGCCCAATGTCGAACAGCATGTCGGCAGCGAAGTCGTCGCACTCGACGGCGACCGCACCACAGGTCTGACGGCGGTGACTTTTCGTCAGCGCGCCAACGGCAAGACCTTCAAGGCGCCGCTACGTCATCTATTCCTGTTCATCGGCGCCGATCCCAATACCGGATGGCTGGACAACTGTGTCGCCGTAGACGGCAAGGGCTTTATTTCGACCGGCGGCGAATTTTCGGTCGGCGCCAATGGACGAACGCCGCTGCAACTCGAAACCAGCATGCCCGGCGTGTTCGCGATCGGCGACGTGCGCGCAAGTTCGACCAAGCGCGTCGGCGCCGCCATCGGCGAAGGCGCCGCCGTGGTGGCGCAGATCCATCAAGTGCTGGCGCTTGCGCGTGCCGGTTAATCCGCGCCGGTAATATGGCGGCGGCGGATGCGGCGGACCACGAACCAGATCGCCAGCACCGCCACCGGCACGAACAGCGCCGTCGCTACGGGTATGTTGATCGGCACGCCCTCGTCCTGAAGGCCCTTTACCAGATAGCCGAACAGCCCGACCACGTAATAGCTCACCGCGGCGACCGAGAGCCCTTCGACCGTGGTCTGCAGCCGTAACTGCAGCCGCGTGCGCTCGTTCATCGACTTGAGCAGGTCTCGGTTCTGCCGCTCCAGCTCGACGTCCACCCGCGTGCGCAGCAAGTTCGCTGCGCGCGCCAGCTTCTCGGACAGATCGGCCTGGCGCTCCTCGGTGGTGGCGCAGGTGCGCAGCGCCGGCGACATACGCCGCGCCAAAAACGACGACCATGTCGGCAGGCCTCCGACCTTGCGCTCGCCGATGGTGGATAGGCGCAGCTGTACGATCTCATTATAAGCGCGGGTGGCGCCGAAGCGGTAAAGGCTCGCGGCGGCGCCCGCTTCGAGTTCCGCGGCAAGTTCGGTCAATTCGTCGAGCAAGCGCTGATTGTCGGTGAGCTTGCCGGTGCGGCGCATTTCGTCGGTCACTTCCGCCAGCCGCTTCTCGATGCGCCCGATCGAGGGCATCAGCCGCTGCGCCTCCGGCAGGCCGAGTAGCGCCAGCGTGCGATAGGTTTCCAGTTCGATGATGCGCTGAACCAACGCGCCGGCGCGCTCGGGGCCCAAGCCGCGGTCGAGCACCAGCACGCGCACAAAGCCGGATGGATCGGCCTGGAAGTCGGTGGCAAACAGCGCATTGCCGTCGGAATTCTCCGCCACCGCCAGGCTGGCGCGGTCGAATAATTTCTCGACCGTGAATTTCTTCTCTTGGTCCCCCAGCAGATGCAGGTCGAGCGCGACCAGCAATGGCCCCGGCTGCGGCAGCCCCGCCATCGGCGCCGCCAGTGACGCGGCGGCGGGATAAAACGGCGTGCCGTTCTCCGACGGCAGTTCCCAGGTGTAAGTGGTAAATTCGGAGTGCTGCTCCCAGCGCAAGGTCGTGCCGCCGAGCGCAACGCGATGGTGTTTGGCGCCGGCTTTCAATGGATCGAGGCCGCGGCTGGCGCAGAAATCGGCGAGCGCGGCGCGGTCGGCACGGCCGGCTTCACCGGTGGTATCGAAGGCAAAATGCAGGACGCGGCGCGGCGTTTCGATCGCCGTAAAGGGGCGCGCATGCACTTCGTTCAAGATTGCCGCGCGCAAAGGGTGCGGGCTAAGCCGCGCGCCGCCGATGTTGACGTCCGAGGTCATGTCCTTCGGGTGGCATGCGAGAGGAATTTTGGCAAGACGGCCACCGAAGCCGGCAATTGCAGAACATTCGGCGCCGTTTAGCTTTTGCCTGCCCTGCGCTTGGTCGCCGTTCCCTCTTTCGCTGCACCATCCATGAGCACGTGGCGGTCGATTTCCTTGATGGTGTTGGTGCCAGTCAGTGCCATGGCGACGTCGAGCTCTTTTTTCAAGATCTCGATCGCGCGGGCGACGCCGGGACCGCCCGCGGCGCCGAGACCGTAGACATAAGGGCGGCCGATCAGGCAGGCGCGCGCGCCCAGCGCCAGCGCGCGCAGCACATCGGCGCCGGTGCGGATGCCGCCGTCGAACAGCACCTCGATGTCATCGCCGACCGCGTCGGCGATCGTCGGCAGGATCGAGATCGACGACGGCGCGCCGTCAAGCTGACGGCCGCCGTGGTTCGACACCACGATGGCGTCGGCGCCGAGCTTGGCCGCCATCTTGGCATCGTCGACGTCGAGGATGCCTTTGATGATCAGTTTGCCCGGCCAGGTCTTCTTGATCCACTCGACGTCTTTCCAGTTCAAGGCCGGATCGAACTGCTCATTGGTCCACTGGCCGAGCGAATTGACGTCTTTCATGCCTTTCACGTGACCGGCGAGATTGCCGAAGGTCTTGCGTTTGCCGGTGAGGATGCTCCAGACCCAAGCCGGCTTGGTCGCCACATCGATGACGTTCTTGAGCCGGATCTCCAGCGGCACCGTCATGCCGTTCTTGATGTCGCGGTGACGCTGCCCGAGCACCTGCAGATCGACGGTGAGCACCAGCGCGCTGCATTTGGCGGCCGCCGCGCGGGCGAGGATGTCTTTGGAGAACTCGCGGTCGCGGATCACATAGAGCTGGAACCAGAACGGCTTAGCCGTAGCCTCCGCCACGTCCTCGATCGAGCCGATCGACATGGTCGAGAGCGTGAATGGAATTCCGGCCGCTTCGGCCGCCTGTGCCGCCAGGATTTCGCCGTTGCCGTGCTGCATGCCCAAGAGCCCGATCGGCGCCAGCGCAAGCGGCGCCGAAACCTTCTGCCCGATGATGGTGGTGGCCAGGCTGCGCTGGGAGACGTCGACAAGCACGCGCTGGCGTAGCTTGAAGCTTTCCATATCGGCCCGATTGGCGCGAAAGGTCTCCTCGTTATAGGAGCCGCTGTCGGCATATTCGAAAAAGGCGCGGGGAACTTTGCGGCGGGCACGCGCGCGCAGGTCCTCGATGCAGGTCAGGTTTTTCATGGGTAGCCCCGGCGGCAAGTTCTTAAATGGAAGTAGCACAAGGCTGGGGGGCGGCGAAACCGTTGCTTCTTGGGGCTGCTCGCCGGCGCGGCGGCTTTATGGTCACGAGGGGTTAACCCAGCTTCGTAATGTTTCCTCACAATTTTTGAGGTAAATTCATCGCCTTGGCTCTATTATAAAGGGCCATGGGGCAGGCGGGACGGTCCGCCAAAGAAAGCCGGGCAATCGGGATTAAGACCGCAAAACGAAGGCGCTAAGGGGCGTATTTCATGGTTCGTCGCTATTTCGGCACCGACGGCATTCGCGGTCGTGCCAACAAAGTCATTACCCCCGAGCTGGCGCTTCGGGTCGGCCAGGCCGCCGGCCTGCTCTTCAAGAATGGCGATCATCGCCATCGTGTCTTGATCGGCAAGGACACCCGCCTCTCCGGCTACATGATCGAGACCGCGCTGGTCGCCGGCTTTACCTCGGTCGGCATGGACGTGTTGCTTACGGGTCCTATTCCGACGCCGGCAGTCGGCGTGCTGGCGCGTTCGATGCGCGCCGATCTCGGCGTCATGATCTCGGCTTCGCACAATCCGTTCGACGACAACGGCATCAAGCTGTTCGGACCCGATGGCTTCAAGCTCAGCGATCAGGTCGAACTCGATATCGAAGCCCTGCTCGATTCCGATCTCAGCAAGCGCCTGGCGGGCTCCAAGGATCTCGGCCGCGCCCGCCGTATCGACGGCGTGCAGGACCGCTACATCGAATTCGCCAAGCTCACTTTGCCGAAAGCGATCAGCCTTGAAGGCATGCGCGTGGTGATCGACTGCGCCAATGGCGCCGCCTACAAGGTCGCCCCCGGCGCGCTGTGGGAAATGGGCGCTGACGTCATCGCCATCGGCGTCGATCCGGATGGCTTCAACATCAACAAGGATTGCGGCTCGACCGATCTCGCCGCCGTCATCCAAAAGGTGCGTGAAATGCGCGCCGATATCGGCATCGCGCTCGACGGCGACGCCGATCGCGTCATGCTTGTGGATGAGCACGGCCATGTGGTCGACGGCGACCAAGTGCTTGCCGTCATCGCCGAAAGCTGGAAGCAGGACGGCCGGTTGCTGCGCCCGGGCGTGGTGGCGACCGTGATGTCCAATCTCGGCCTCGAACGCCATCTCAACGGTCTCGGCATCGAATTGGTCCGCACGCCGGTCGGCGACCGCTATGTGCTCGAGCATATGCGCGCGCACGGTTTTAATGTCGGCGGCGAACCTTCCGGCCACATCATCCTCTCCGACTACACCACCACCGGCGACGGCTTCATCGCCGCTCTGCAGGTGTTGGCCGTGGTCAAGCGCAGCGGCAAGTCGGTGTCGGAAATCTGCCACCGCTTCGAGCCGCTGCCGCAGGTGCTCAAGAACGTCCGCTACAAGAATGGCGCGCCGCTGGAGAATGCCGGCGTCCGTTCGGCCATCGCCAGCGCCGAGAAGAAACTTGGACAGGGCGGCCGTCTGATTGTGCGCCCCTCCGGCACCGAGCCGGTGATCCGCGTGATGGGCGAGGGCGACGACAAGATCCTGGTCGAGGCGGCGGTGGACGACGTGGTTGAGGCGCTCACCGAAGTCGCCGCCTGAGCGCCGCCTTTAGCGCGACGCGCCGCCGCTAAGCCTTTCACAGCACAGCAGATTGTTGGTTGCAGTCGAGCAGCTCTCAAGGCTGCATCGATTTTCTGGAAACCCAGCTCGATCTGGTCGCCAAGCTCGGCCTCGAACTCTACGCCCAGCATCACATCGGCGAGATGGGCGAGAGCGAGGACTGAGCTGCGTTTGTCCGCGCGCCGCGGCGCTATCGACCAATTCGTCCAAGCCTTACCGAATTCTTAACGACGGCTGCCACCGGCGTACCGTTGCCGGTATGGCGGTGCGTTTCCGACGCGGATTCCCTGAATTAATGGATCAGTGACCTTAATAATCAAGGTTAAGAGCCACTTAACGATTTGCTGGCATCGTCCCTCATCATTCCGGCCGTCCGGGGCAACCGGCGTCATCGATGAGGGTAGGGCAATGGTGCGAAAGTCTATTGGAATTGCGACACTGGCTGCGATCGCTTCGCTGGCCGTGACGACAGCGCGGGCCGCCGACTTTGCGGTGCCGCCGATCGTGCAGCCGCAACTTGAGTATTCCGGTTGGTATCTGCGCGGCTTCGTCGGCGTCGGCATGAATACCGGCTCCTCCATCGAGTATCTGCCGGACCCCGCCAATGTGGGCAATGGCTTCGTCTTCGATCAGCATTCGATGGGCGACACCACGTTTGTCGGCGGCGGCTTCGGCTACGAAGTCAATCACTGGCTACGGTTTGACGGCACTGCCGAATATCGAGCCAGATCACAGATCAACGCGCGCGGCGTCTACGATCCGATCACCGGCGATGGCGATTCCTATCAAGGCTACATAAAATCCTTGGTGTTCCTCGCCAACGCCTTTGCCGATCTCGGCACATGGAACTGCTTCACACCGTTCGTGGGTGCCGGCATTGGCGCCGCCTACAACCAGGTGGTCGACTTCGTCGACATGGGAATTGGCACCACCGGTGCCGGCTTTGGTCGCGACACCGCCGAGTGGCACCTGGCCTGGGCACTCTACGCCGGCGTCGCCTACAACGTGACCCAGAACTTCAAGGTCGACTTCACCTACCGCTATCTCAACCTCGGTTCGGCAACCGACACCGTCGACTGCATCGGCGGCTGCGTGGCCAACTCCTACAAGTTCGGAAACCTGCAGTCGCACGACTTCATGCTCGGGTTCCGTTGGACCTGCTGTGAAGCGCCGGCGCCGGAGCGTGTCGCGATCCGCAGCAAAGGCTGACCTGTAGCGGCGAGTTGAATCGAAGCTTCAGGAAGGAAAGGCGCCCGTGGGTCGGTTGCGGATATTTGGTGGAGTCGGCGTGGTGGTGGCGCAGGTCGCGTCCGCCGCCGACTTGCCGAAGATCGTGCCGTCGCCTCCCGGGCCGGTGATTCCGTACTTCGACTCGGCCGGTAATTCGCTCGGCAATAGTTGGGCCGGTGGCGTCGGCTACACGGGTGGCTATCTCGCGTCGCTGAAATACCAGGGTGCGGTTGCCGGCGACGTCAGCGTCAAGGTCTCGGCACTCAGCGCCCTGTTCAGTGCTTACCGCGATCTTGGCACTCGGTACGGCGTGACGCCGTACGCCGGCACCGCGACCTTTAAGAACGCTTCGCGCGCACGAAGTGCGCGCCAGATTGCGTTGGATTTTCGATGATCGGTCCACGGAGCAATAACATGAACATCAACGGCAACAATCATCGGCGGGGACATTTGTATGCCGTTGTCTTCTCGCTCTGCGCACTGTTCACCACCGGATCGGGTACGGCGATCGCGGCGGATTGGCCCGAGGATGTCCCTTTGCGGGGAACAATTTCCGCCGGGCCGCTGCGCTGGGATGGCATCAATGCCGGCGTCCAAGGCGGCTTGAGCGTCATGAACACTGCTTTTTCCGCAAGTAACGGCTCGCAGATCGCCTATATTCTGCGCAATACGACAATCGAGAACGAATTTGCACCATCAGGCTGGGTGACGCTGCCCAGCACCGATACGAACAGCGCTTCCTATGGCGCCTTTCTCGGTTACAGCGTGCAATACGATGCGCTCGTGTTGGGCGTTGATCTCGCCTACAATCACATGTCGTCGATGGAAGCGTCCGCCACGGACTCACTCTCGCGGCAATTCACCACCTCGGACGGATTTCTTAATTTAGTGACGATTGACGGGACGACGTCGGTCAAGCTGGTCGACTACGCGACACTGCGCGGCCGCGCCGGCTATGCAATCGGGCAATTTCTTCCTTATGCTTTTGCCGGCCTCGCAGTCGGCCGTTTTAATTACGCCATCACGACGCATGTGGTTGCCGACGGAACGCCGGGCGCCGGCGGCGGGGTAGCTTTCCACATCGACCAGACGGCCAGCGAAGGTAAGAACAATGCCTTCGTTGCCGGCGTAGCGACCGGGCTCGGCCTGGACGTGGCGATAACGCCCAACGTGTTCTTGCGCGGCGAATGGGAATACGTCTACTTCGCGCCGCTCAACGGAATCAATAGCTACTTGAATACGTTCCGCGCCGGCGCCGGCTTTCGTTTCTAGCCGCTATTCCCCGGCGTCTTCGCGTTTCTTAGCGTTTAAGCGACGCCAGCAGTTGACCGGCGCGTCGGCGTAGCCTATCTCCGCCAATGGGACACCCCTCCCCAACGAGGGGCGCCTATCTGGAAGGATAGACTATGACCGACATGAAGCCTGGCGTGCGGCCGGCCACCCCGCACTTTTCGTCCGGCCCCTGCGCCAAGCGCCCCGGCTGGAGCCTGCAAGCCCTCACCGACGCCGTTCTGGCACGCTCGCACCGATCCAAGATCGGCAAGGCGAAGCTCAAGCGTGCCATCGATCTCACCGGCGAAGTGCTCGAAGTACCGGCCGGCTATCGCATCGGCATCGTGCCGGCCTCCGACACCGGCGCGGTCGAAATGGCGCTGTGGTCGCTGCTCGGTGCACGGCCCGTGACCATGCTGACCTGGGAGAGTTTCGGCGAAGGCTGGGTGACGGACGTCGAGAAGCAGCTCAAGCTGAAAGACGTAACGGTGCTGCGCGCGCCCTATGGCGAATTACCCGACCTCGCCAAAGTCGATTTCAACACCGACGTGGTGTTTACCTGGAACGGCACCACCTCCGGTGTGCGCGTGCCGAACGGCGACTGGATCGCCGCCGACCGCAAAGGCCTCACCATCTGCGACGCCACCTCGGCGGCCTTTGCCCAGCGGCTTGATTGGGCAAAGCTCGATGTCGTCACCTTCTCCTGGCAGAAGGCGCTGGGCGGGGAGGGCGCGCACGGCATGCTCATTCTGTCACCGCGCGCCGTCGAGCGGCTTGAGACCTACAAGCCAGCCTGGCCGTTGCCTAAGATATTCCGCATGACCAAGGGCGGCAAGCTCAACGAAGGCATCTTCGTGGGCGAGACCATCAACACGCCGTCGATGCTCTGCGTCGAGGACTATCTCGACACGTTGCAATGGGCGAAATCGGCCGGCGGCTTGGCGGCGACCGTCGCGCGCTCGGACGCCAATGCCAAGGCGCTGGCCGACTGGGTCGCGGTTACGCCCTGGATCGGGCATCTCGCCAACAACGCCAATGAACGCTCGAATACCTCGGTCTGTCTGAAGGTGGTCGATCCGGCGATCTCTAGGCTTTCGCTTGATGACCAGGCGGCGTTCGCGAAAACGCTCGCTGGCCTGCTGGAGAAGGAAGGCGTCGCTTACGACATCGCCTATTACCGCGACGCGCCGCCCGGTTTGCGCATCTGGTGCGGCGCGACCGCGGAGACAAGCGATATCGAGGCGCTCACGCCTTGGCTCGACTGGGCCTTCGCGCAAGCCAAAGCCGCGCTGCCGAAGGCGGCGTGATTGATGCTGTCATGCCTGCGAATGCAGGCAACTGTCGCAACACCCACACTTGTCATGCCCGCGAAAGCGGGCATCCAGTAACCCCAGAGGTTCGACTGTATCGCAGGCGCCATCGTGTCCTGGATCACCCGCTTCCGCGGGTGATGACAGCAGCAGGTGTTGCGCCATGATTGGATAAACCCATGCCCAAAGTTCTCATCTCCGACGCCCTGTCACCCGCCGCCGTGCAGATCTTCAAGGATCGCGGCATCGAGGTCGATTTCCAGCCGGCGCTCGGCAAGGACAAGGAAAAACTCGCGGCGCTGATCGGCGGTTTCGACGGCCTCGCCATCCGCTCCGCGACCAAGGTCAGCGCCAAGATTCTGGAGCAGGCAAAAAACCTCAAGGTGATCGGCCGCGCCGGCATCGGCGTCGACAATGTCGACATTCCGGCGGCGACCGCCAAGGGCATCATCGTGATGAACACGCCGTTCGGCAATTCCATCACCACCGCCGAACACGCGATTTCGCTGATGCTGGCCTTGGCACGTCAAATCCCGGAAGCCGACACTTCGACCCGCGCCGGCAAATGGGAAAAGAACAAGTTCATGGGCGTCGAGATATTCAGCAAGACGCTGGGCGTCATCGGCTGCGGCAATATCGGTTCGATCGTTGCCGACCGCGCCATCGGTCTGAAGATGAAAGTGATCGCCTACGATCCGTTTTTGTCGGAGGACCGCGCGCGCGACCTCGGCGTCGAGAAAGTCGAGCTTGATGAATTGTTCAAGCGTGCCGATTTCATCACGCTGCACACCCCGCTCACCGACAAGACCCGCAACATCATCGATGCGGCGGCCATCAAGAAAATGAAGAAGGGCGTGCGCATCATCAATTGCGCGCGTGGCGGTCTGGTGGATGAGGAGGCGATCGCGGAAGCGTTGAAATCCGGCCAGGTGGCGGGCGCCGCTTTCGATGTGTTCGTGACCGAGCCGGCGACCGACAGCCCGCTGTTCGGCCTGCCCAATGTCGTATGCACGCCGCATCTCGGCGCCGCCACCTCGGAAGCGCAGGAAAACGTCGCGTTGCAGGTCGCCGAGCAGATGTCCGATTATCTGCTGCGCGGCGCGATCACCAACGCGGTCAACTTTCCCTCGATCAGCGCCGAGGAAGCGCCCAAGCTCAAGCCGTTCATTGCGCTGGCCGAGAAGCTCGGCTCCTTTGCCGGCCAGCTCACCGAAAGCCCGATCAAGGAAGTACAGATCACCTACGAGGGGACCGTGGCGCAACTCAACCTCAAGGCGCTTACCTCGGCGGTGCTCTCGGGCCTGCTGCGGCCGATGCTCGGCGACGTCAACGTGGTGTCGGCGCCTGTGGTGGCGCGCGAGCGCGGCATGGCGGTCGAAGAGACCACGCGCGAAGCTGTCGGCGATTACGAAAGCCTGATCACGGTCACCATCGTGACGGAACGGCAGAAGCGTTGGGTTTCGGGCACGGTGTTCGCCGACGGCCGCCCGCGAATCGTCAATATCAAGGGCATCCGCATGGACGCCGAGTTCGGGCCGTCGATGATCTACATCACCAATTTCGACAAGCCCGGCTTCATCGGCAAGTTCTCATCGACGCTGGGCGAGGCCGGCATCAACATCGCCACCTTCCACGTCGGCCGTGAGGCGCCTGGTGGCAACGCCATCGCGCTGATCGAGATCGACGGCGAATTGCCCGATGCGGTGCTCGAAAAGGTGCGCGCGCTGCCGCAGGTGCAGCAGGCAAAGCCCCTGCATTTTTGAAAATAAAGGTGTAGGATCAGCCCGTTAAGGCCGTGATCCGGCGGCCGGTGCCGCCTTGCCTCCGCCGCCTGCTTCCTTTATCCGAGGGTGGACCTGGCCGGCATAGCCCGGCGTCAGTGTCCGGAACGCTGACGCGGGGAAGCCTTTCTGATGGCGAATGTCGTGGTAGTCGGGTCCCAGTGGGGCGACGAGGGCAAGGGCAAGATCGTCGATTGGCTCTCCGAGCAGGCCGATATCGTCGTGCGTTTTCAGGGCGGCCACAATGCCGGCCACACGCTGGTGATCGCCGGCACGACCTACAAGCTGTCATTGCTGCCGTCGGGCGTTGTGCGCGGGGGCAAGCTTTCCATCATCGGCAATGGCGTCGTGGTCGATCTGCAGGCCCTGCTCGATGAGATCGCCCAGCTCAAGAAACAAGGTGTCGCGGTGACGCCGGAGAATTTGCGCATCGCCGAGAATGCACCGTTGATCCTGCCTTTGCACCGCGAGCTCGAAGCCATGCGCGAGGCCGACGGGGCGACGACCCGCATCGGCACCACCAAACGCGGCATCGGCCCGGCCTATGAGGACAAGGTCGGCCGCCGTGCCATCCGCTTCATGGATTTGGCCGATCTGCCGGCGCTGGGGCCCAAGATCGAACGTTTGCTCGCCCATCACAACGCGCTGCGCCGCGGTCTCGACCTCAAGCCGGTCGACGGCAAGGATCTTTACGACGATCTCGCGGCGCTGGCCCCCAAAGTGCTGCCGTTCATGGATACGGTGTGGTTGCTGCTCGATGCGCGGCGGCGCGAAGGCAAACGCATTCTGTTCGAGGGCGCCCAAGGCGCGCTGCTCGACATCGACCACGGCACTTACCCTTACGTGACATCGTCCAATACGGTCGCCGCGCAGGCCGCCATCGGCAGCGGCCTCGGACCGAACGCAATCGATTACGTGCTCGGCATCACCAAGGCTTACACCACGCGGGTGGGCGAGGGGCCGTTCCCGAGCGAGCAGAAAAACGAAATCGGGCGCATACTCGGCGAGCGCGGGCACGAATTCGGCACGGTGACCGGCCGCGCGCGCCGCTGCGGCTGGTTCGATGCCGTGCTGGTGCGCCAGACCGTGAAAACCTGCGGCATCGACGGGCTGGCGTTGACCAAGCTCGATATTCTCGACGGCTTCGACGAGATCAAAGTCTGCACCGGCTATCGTCTGGACGGCCGCGACATCGACTATCTTCCCGCCGGCGAGCGGGCGCAGGCGCGGGTCGAACCGGTCTACGAAACCATCGCGGGTTGGAAAGAGCCGACCGCGCAGGCGCGCTCCTGGGCGCAATTGCCGGCGCAGGCGATAAAATACGTGCGGCGAATCGAGGAACTGATCGGGTGCCCGGTCGCGTTGCTCTCGACCAGCCCGGAGCGCGAAGACACGATCCTGGTGACGAATCCGTTCGAGCTGTGAATGTCGGGAAATGGCTGAATATTATCCCCTGATTTCGCGCGCCATCGCCGGTCTCGGCAAGAGCACCGTCGAGAACCGCCGCGTGCTTTACGACCGCGCGCGCAGCGCGTTGGTCGGCCAACTGCGCAATGTCGAGCCTCCGCTCAGCGAATCCGACATCACGCACGAACGGCTGGCGCTCGAGGAAGCCATTCGCAAGGTGGAGGCGGAAGCCGTTCGCGGGCGCAGCGAGGCGCCGACTTCGGCCATCGAGCCCGACATCCGTGGCATGGCTGCCGCGCAAGCTGATCGCGTGCAGACGGGACATCGCACCGCGCCGCCCGGTAACGCCGCCGCCGGACATATTTTCGAACCGCCGGCTAGCGAGCCGCCGCCGCCGACAAAGCCGAAGCCACCACAGCCGCAGCAGCAACAGCAGCCGCAATACGAGGGCGATGACGCCTATTCGCGCCCGGCGCGCTCGGGTGCGGTTGGCAGGGTGATCAAGTTCCTGCTGCTGCTGTTAGTGCTGGGCGGGCTTGCCGGCGCCGGTTATTGGCAGCGCGGCGCGATCGTTCAGATGGTGGCGAATTTGCGCAGCAACATGTCAGCGCCGAAACCATCTCCGCCGGCAACTCCAACAACTCCAGCGACTCCAACGACGCCAACGACGCGTCCCAAAATAGCCGACCGCGTCGGCTCGGACAGTGGCGCGGCCAATCCCGGCACCAAGCCGGCGGTCTCGGTTGCGCAAAAGGTCGTGCTCTATGAAGAAGACGCAAACGATCCGAAGGGCAAGCGCTACGTCGGCTCGGCGATCTGGCGCACCGAGACGGTATCACCCGGCTCCGGGCTGCCGCCCGAACTCGCGGTGCGTGCGGACGTGGAAATCCCGGAACGCCACATGCGCATGACCTACTCGCTTCGCCGCAACGCCGACAAGGCGTTGCCGGCGAGCCATACGATCGAGATCATTTTCACGCTGCCGGCGGATTTCGACCAAGGCGGCATCGGCAATGTTCCGGGCGTGCTGATGAAGGCAGAAGAGCAGGCGCGCGGCGTACCGCTTGCGGGCCTGGCTGTGAAAGTGACCAACGGTTACTTCCTCATTGGCCTGTCGGCGGTCGACGTCGACAAGCAGCGCAACATCAAGCTGATGAAGGATCAAGACTGGCTCGACATCCCGGTCGTCTATACCAGCGGTAGGCGCGCCATCCTGGCAATCGAGAAGGGCACGCCCGGCAACCGCGCCTTCGAGGAAGCCTTCAGGGCCTGGGGCGAATAGCCCAGTCGGCCGGCCACCGCCGCGGAGTCGGAGACTTGATTAAGCCGCTGGGTATGCGGCTTTTAGCGAAAAATTGAGCTTTGTTCGGCATTTGAAATTCTTGCACAAGATATTGGTAACGACCGTACGGTATTAAAGCGCCATCACTTCATATGGGTCGTACCATGGGCTTTTTCTCCAAAGCGATTAGTGCTGTCACGGACAGACGCAAGGAAGCCCGCAAGGAAATCGATTCTCCGGCCTGGATCGAAGGCGCGCGCGGGCGGTTGATTCCTTGCACCATCACGAATATTTCCAGCGGCGGCGCGCAGCTCAACTTGGACCAGCACATCATCCTGCCGCGTCAGTTCTCATTGTGGATGACGAAAGACGGAAAAACCAAACGTGAATGTGGCGTCGTTTGGCGCAAACCGGAAAACATCGGCGTCCGTTTCCTCGATCGCGCCTAGCGCACAATAAGATCAGTCTGACGGCTCGCTGCCAGCGCGTTGTGATCGGCGCCAGACAACAAAATGGCCGGGACATGCCCGGCCATTCGCTTTTCAGATACGGTGCTCGCTTTAGTGCAACGCGGCCGCCATCGCTTCCTTCGGCTGCTCCATGGTGGCGATGCGGTTCTTCACCGCCTTTTGCACCTTTTCGAAGGCGCGCACTTCGATCTGGCGCACGCGTTCGCGCGAGACGCCGAATTCGGAGGCGAGATCCTCGAGCGTGACCGGATCGTCGGCCAACCGCCGCGCCTCGAAGATGCGCCGTTCGCGCTCGTTGAGCACGTCGAGCGCACCGATCAGCGCCTGGTGACGGTTGTCGCTTTCTTCGCTTGCCGCCAGCAGGGATTCCTGGCTAGCGCTGTCGTCGACCAGCCAATCCATCCACTCGCCGCTCTCGCCGTCGTCGCGGATTGGCGCATTGAGCGAGGCATCGCCGCCGAGCCGGCGGTTCATGTCGACCACGTCCTGCTCGGTGACGCCAAGCCGCTTGGCGATCAAGTTGACCTGATCGGGACGCAGATCGCCTTCCTCAAGCGCGGAAATCTTGCTCTTGGCCTTGCGCAGGTTGAAGAACAACTTCTTCTGGTTGGCGGTGGTGCCCATTTTCACCAGCGACCACGAGCGCAGGATGTATTCCTGGATCGCGGCTTTGATCCACCACATGGCGTAGGTGGCCAGCCGAAAGCCCTTCTCGGGCTCGAAGCGCTTGACCGCCTGCATCAGGCCGACATTGCCTTCCGAGACCACCTCGGAAATCGGCAGGCCGTAGCCGCGGTAGCCCATGGCGATCTTGGCGACCAGGCGGAGATGGCTGGTGACGAGCTTATGCGCGGCGTCACGATCGCCGTGCTCACGCCAGCTGCGGGCCAGCATGTATTCTTCCTGCGGTTCCAGCATCGGGAACCGACGGATTTCATCGAGATAGTGTGAAAGGCCGGATTCGGCCTTGAGTGCCGGCAATGCGGCTGAACGGGCCATGATAGCGCCCTCCTTATAGTGCCCCCGATTACTCGGCGGGCTATTCCCCGCCGCCGCTCCCCGAGCCGACGGCAGATCGGATGTTGCGATAGCGAAGAGCTGATCGCGGGTGCAACATATCGGACCAGCCAAGCGAAAGAAAGAGCGCGCCCGTCACGTCGCCGTGACCCTGGCGCAGGCTCGGTTGCCAATCCAAGCCATTGGTATCGCTTGTGTATTTTGTTCGACGAGGCCCGCTTTCACGGGCGTGGTGCGACGAAGGCATGAGGGAAACGACGAAAAACGCCCGGAGTTCCGTGTGGAGCACCAGGAATCTTCGATTTTTTGGCGGTTTCTACGATGTGCCTAATATGGGGTTTCCATCCGGCCTCAGCAAGGGCCGTTGCCGCTGGCCTCAAGTTTTGCCACCGAGGGTGCCCCGCAGGGCGGCCATATCGCCCGGAAGCGTGGATTTGAACTCCATGCGTTCGCCGCTGCCTGGGTGCTCGAAGGCGAGGCGGTAGGCATGCAGCGCCTGGCGTCCCAGCGCCTCGAGCGCGGCCCGGGCCGGCAGGGAAAGCCGGCTGGCCTTGGTCTTGAATCCCGTGGCGTAGGTGGCGTCGCCCAGGATGGGGTGGCCGATATGGGCAAGATGGACCCGGATCTGGTGGGTGCGGCCGGTGTCGAGCGTGCAGGCCAGCAGGCTCGCCACCGGCTTGCCGTCGGGTCCGGCAAAGCGTTCCAGCACCTGCCAATGGGTCACCGCCTCGCGTCCGCCTTCGCGGACGGCGCGCTTGTCGCGGGCGTAGCGGTGGCGGTCGAGCGGGGCATCGATGGTGCCTTTCGGCCGGTCGGGGGCGCCCCAGACCAAGGCGAGATAACCGCGCTCCAGGCCGCTTTCGGCCTTGTTGGCGAATTGCGCCGACAGCGCGCGGTGGGCCCGGTCGGTCTTGGCCACCACCATCAGGCCCGAGGTGTCCTTGTCGAGCCGGTGCACGATACCGGGCCGCTTGACGCCGCCGATGCCGGACAAGCTCGCGCCGCAATGGGCGATCAGCGCATTGACCAGCGTGCCCTGGGCATGGCCGGCGGCCGGGTGCACCACCAGGCCGGCCGGTTTGTCGATGACGATCAGGGCGTCGTCTTCGTAGACGATGGTCAGCGGGATGGCCTCGCCAGCGGGCTTTGCCGGTTCGGGCGCCGGCAGCGTCACGCGCACGGTGGCGCCGGAATTGACGCTGGCCGCGGGATCGCGGATCGTGCGGCCATCGATCGCCACCTGGCCGGAGAGGATCAGCGCCTTCAAGCGCGAGCGCGATAGCGCCGGAATGCGCGCGGCCAGCACGCGGTCGAGCCGCTGGCCCGCCTCGTCGTCGGCGATCTTAACCGTCTCGATGGCGCGATCCGCCATGGCCTCAACTCTGGTTCAACCGATGTCCGCCGACCAATCCCTCGATCCGCAAGCCGCCGCCGCGATAGACAAGGTGCGGCGTATGATGATCGTCATCATGACGGCCACCTTTGTCGCCATCGGACTGGTGTTCGCCGTTATCGGCTACCGCCTTTTTCACGTCGGCGAAAGTGAGGAAAGCGCGCCGTCCTTCGCGGACGTCACCGAGGCGCTGCCGGCGGGCGCCAAGGTGCTGTCGACCGAACTCGACAGCGACCACATCGTGGTGACGATCGAGGTCGGCGGCGTTACCGAATTGCGCACGTTCGATCCGGATACGCTCAAGCCGCTGGGGCGACTGCAAGCTCGTGCCGAAGCCTTAGAGGTGTCGTCATGCCCGGCCAACCGGGTCCGGCCTTCGGCCGGCCGGGCTGTAAACTTGTGCCGGGCATCCACGCCTTTACGTCAACAAAGCAAGACGTGGATGGCCGGGCCAAGCCCGGCCATGACATTGGGGAGCTACAGCGCCCTAATCTTTTCCAGCACCGGCAGCAGATAGTCGTTGAATTTCTGCGGGTCCTCGCTCATCGGAAAATGCCCGAGCCCCTTCATGATGGTGGCGGGCGCGCCCGTGCGCTCGGCGACTGCCAGCGTTCCCTCGGCCGTGCAGGAATAATCGTATTCGCCGGTCAAGAGAAACAGCGGACAACGCTTGATGTCGATCTGGCCGAGCTTGTCGCGAATATCGCCGTCGGCGGTGGTGTAGAAATAAAGGTCGCCCTTGAACACGCCGGGCCCGCTCTGCATGTAATGCCACAGTGTTTCCCAGCGCTCGGCGACCGGCGCGGTCGGCGCCACCAGGCCCGAGATGACGCCGGCGCAGACCATGCCGCCATGCACGTCGGGCCGGTTGAGCCAGGAGAGATCGTAATAGGCCTCGCCATAGGCGGCCGATTCCAGTCCGATCAGGGCGCGGAAGCGATCGGGATGCTGCTCAGCAAGGTGCAGCACGATGCGCCCACCGATCGAACAGCCCATGGCGACGGGTCTGTCGAGTTCGAGTGCATTGGCGACGTCGAGGATGAGGCGGACGTAGTCGGGCGCGGTCAGTTGATACTCGCGCTCCTGCCAGCCGGCCGGTGGCGAGGTCTTGCCGTGCCAGGGCATGTCGAAGGCGATGACGCGGAAATTGTCGGTGACGCGTTTGTCGTTCATCAGGCCGCGGTACTGGCGCGTATCGGCGCCGGCGGTGTGCAGGCAGAGCAGGGGAATGCCGGCTCCCGCTTCCTCGACATAGAGCCGGTGTGGCTCGCCCAACAAGGTGCAGCGCAGGTAGCGCGCGGTGATCGGCTCGTATTGCACGCTCATCGGGCAGCCTCCTTGCGGGGCGCCGCCAGCACATCCTTGAAATAAAGTAGATTGGCCATGAACGGGTGCAGGTCGCCTTCCACCCGCATGAGCTTTTGTTTGATCAGCGCGAACACGTCGGTGAAGCCGAGCGGCGGCAGCGGCTGCCAGAATTTCTCCCACACGTTGCGCGGCGCGCGCAGCGAGAAGCTGTAATCGGGCGTGATGAAGGGACCCTGTGTTACCTTGGTGACGCGGCCTTCCTGAACGCGAAGGAGATAATAGACGTCGTCGACCGCGACCATGAAGGTGGTGTCGACGAAACGGCCGCGCCGCACCAGGTTGGCGTCGGCGTTGACGAGGCGGGCGATTTTTTCGAGCATGCGGAGGGCTCCGGCAAGCGCATGATCCCGAAAAGCTTGTCCTCGACCCGATCGGGGATGGGAACCGGTTTTCGGGCAAGATCATGCGCAGACTAAGCAGCCGGCGCAGGGTGGAGCGCTCCGGCGCGGTCCGCAAGCCTTGCCTCACCGCGGGATCGGGGTTATCTCGATAAGCCTTGGCCTAAGCTCCCTTCGTCTAGCGGCCCAGGACGTCGCCCTCTCACGGCGAAAACAGGGGTTCGAGTCCCCTAGGGAGCGCCAAATTCCAAAACACGACGAAGCCCGAGGTCCGCCGCGCTACTTGCGCTGCGACGCTTTTCCCTTCGCGACCAAATTCCGATAGTCGCTGCGCGCCCGCACGCTGGCAAGTGCAAAGCTCGGGCCGCGGCTCGGTTCGATGCCGTTGAGCTGGCGCAATTGCACCCACATCTCAGCCGACTTCAAGGCGACCGCCGCGCAGTTAACGACCGGCGCATGCCCGACCTTGAAGTCGCGCTCTTCGCAAATCAACAGACCGGGGAGCACGCCCGCCGGAATAATCACGTCGGCGCCCGCTTCGAGGAGCGGTTGGGCGCACTGGGTAAAGTCCCGCAGCATGCGCGCCTTTGCCACCTGGTCGCCGTCGAAGGCGGCGGCGAAATCGGCCGGCTCGCAGCCGAGCCCGGTCACCTTGACGATACGGTCGCGCAACCCGTAGCGGTCGGCCTGCTCGTAATGCCAGACCTCGAACGCGGGATCTAAGGTGACCAGCCCGAGCCGCCGGCCGAGCTGCGAGGCGGCCAGCAGCGTTGCCTCGCCGGCGCCGATCGCCGGAATCCGCAGCGCCGAGCGCAGGTCGTAAAGGCCGGGATCCTGAAAATGTCCCATGACATAGGCATCGAAGCCGTCGTCTTCGGCGCCAAGCCCGTTGTCGATGGCGATGATGGAGCAACGCAATTCCGACAGCCGGCCGAAGTCCCTGTCCGGCGGCGAAAGCCCTTCGACATGCACGCTCGTTCCGGGCGCCGCGATCGTATTCAGATAGGTGGAGAGCTTGCGAAGATAGGGTTCGTTCGCCGAAGCGTCGACGAAGCTTTGCCAGAAAATCCGCATAGTGATGTGCCTTCCGGCTCGATAAAGGCGGTTGTGGCTTGGTGAGAAACGGGGTCTGAACGCGGACGACAGAATATACGGCCGGTTTTGTCAGCCGCGCGCGGCGGCGTGGCGGCCTAGTGAACGGTCACGTTGAACTTCAGATTGGCGCAGCCGTCCTTGCCGTTCGAATTGCCGCAAATTCGCAGCGTGAAACTGTCGTCGCCGCGATAGCCGGCCTTGGGCGAATATTTGAAATAGCCGCCGTGACGCATGGCGACCGAGCCGTGTGCCGGTGCCGACACTTGGTAGAGGCGCTTGTAGGAGATCGCGCCGGAACTGCCGAACAGACTGCCGCAGGGCTTGCCGACGTCCGTGTCGAGCGACATCGGCCACGGGCCTTCGCTCGACAGCAGAAACTGGCCGCGAACGTAGCAATCAGCCTGGGCATTGCCGGTCGAAGCCAGCACGAGCAGGGCCGCGCCGAAAAGGCAAATGCTGAGAACTCTTGTACCGCTGCGATCGCCCATCGTCGTGCCCTCCAGTTTCGGCGGATCACCTAACATAATTGGGAATTAGACCATAGCGATTTGCTTTGGCCATAATGATGTCCACAATTCTGGACAGCCTGCCTCGATCATATAATCTTGTCGCGCCTCCCCCGAGTTCGGGAGCGCGCGTCGGGAACTGGCAGGGGGAGACAGCGAAAAATGACCAGGTATCTTTATTTGGCCATCGTTTTTGCAGCGCTTGCAGCAGGCTCGGCGCGGCCCGTTCTGGCGGAATACCGCGGCACGCCGGAACAGCAGAAAGCCTGCCGGCCGAATGTCTTCAAATATTGCGCCGAAGAAATCCCCAGCGTGCGCAAGATTACCGCTTGCCTTCGCCGCAATATTGAGCGGCTGACGCCGGATTGTCAGGCGATCTTCCGCGCCGCGGAACAGAAGCCGCAGCAACACTAGTCCGTTCGCCGCGCAGCGGTGCGCGCCTTTGACGGCCGCTATCCGCGACCGCCGCGGACCGCATGCGCTTTATTTTTGCGATTTATTGGTGATAACCGCCGTAGCCTTGTCCGCCTTGGCCACCGTAGCCGCCGGCGCCGCCAGCACCACCGCCGCCACCTTGCTGGATATAGCCCTGATATTCCTTAGGCACGTATTGCTTGATCTGCTTCATCACCTGCTGCTTGCTCGGCTTGCGGTGGTGCTTCGCTGATTTTTTCTTCTTCTTCGGCGTTTTGGCGTCTTGGTCGTTGGTCGCGGTGCTCGGTTCAGTGGACTTGGGTTCCTCGGTCACTTTGCTCGGTTCGGGCTTTTTTTGATCGTCCGCCTTTTCGTCATCGGCGACCTGGATAACCGAACCCATGCCCAGCGCAGAATGCAAACCGGGAGCGCGCACCATGGCGGTTGACGGTTGGACGGAAAGGGTCAGGGCCAGAAGGGCTGCTGGCGCGACGCCGGAGAGGATCAGTTTGCGCATCGAACGTCTCCAATAAAATTTCACAGGAACCGGCCGAGGCCTAGCAGGAGTGCTTTTGGCCGCGCTTGCAACAAGCATCTGTCGTCAAAATATCGTAACGGGAATCCCATAAGGCGTCCAGTAGGCGGCGGAATAGCCTTGTTTTGCCGGTCGTTATTTTTTGGCCGGCCGCCGCCGGAATGCGTTCTTGAGGGCCGTATAACAAACGGGTACTCTTGCCCGGTCCATTAAGGGGTAAAGCTATGAAAAAGGCTGCCATTTTCGCATGGCCCGTGCTCGCGCTTGCTTTGGTGTCATATTCGACCTCAAGCTTTGCTTTGGGCACGTCGGAGGAACGCGAAGCTTGCACGCCGGACGTTTTCCGGCTGTGCAGTTCCGAGATCCCGAATGTCGATAAGATTATCGCCTGCATGAAAGCGAAAAAGTCGAAGTTGAGCCCGAAATGCAAAGCCGTCTTCAACGCGCCGTCGGAGAAGACGACGACGGCGTCGAAGACCCGGTCATTGGGTGTGAGCACGGGCGACTGGTGCGATTTCAAGGGCGTGGCGGAGCAGCCGGCGCAGCAGAACTGGATCAAGTGGTGCGGCAATTCGGCCCGCTTGAAGTAAGCAGTTCCGGCACCGGCTAGAGACCCACGTATTGCCGCGCATGCGCCAGCGCGGATAAGACAAAAGCCGACGTGACTTCTGGTCCACCGACCAGAATTCGCGTCGGCGTTTTCATCTTGTTCCATTCATAGGCCCGGTAGGGCGCGCCGCGGCGGCCCTCACCCAAGTGACGGACGATGCACGCGAGCGGCGCCGCGAAGCTAGCCGGTTCCGCCTGTAATTTGGTCAGCGCCAGCAGCGCCAGCGCGGCATCGAACGGATTCATCTCGGCGGCAATCAAGTCGTCCATGACATAGGCGAGGACTTGGCGCCGGATAACGTCAAAACTTCCGTCCGGATCGATCTCGCGTTGCACGGCCTGCGGCAGCGCGCGCAAGGCCGCGAAACAACGGCCGAAATACGCGCAATATAGCTCGGGCAAATAATAGATATGCGAGCGCGGATCGGCGAAAGAGCCGGTTTCGGCAAGCCGCCTGTGAAAAGTGACGATGGCGCGCAGCGTCGCCACGCGCTGCGGAGAGCCCGCGATCTGCCAGCGGTCGTAGTTGCGGAAACTCGCCTCCAGCACATCGAGATTAAGCGTGGGATCGAGGTCGTTGCCGAAAGGCCGCTCGCCGGCCAGGTTATCGATCCATGTGACGATGCCGCCGTCGTAATCGATATTGTCGTTGAGCGGAACGGTCACTGGCGAATGCGCTTGGCCGGCGTGGACTTGGTGCGCGGCGTAGAAATCGACCATCGGTTGCTCGAGGATCGGATCCTGCGAGCCGAATTGGGTCGCCGCCGAGAACGAGCAAGCGGTGGTGTCGCAGTCGGCGACATAGGTCCCGAAACCGAGGTTGCTCTTGATCTGCGCAAAAAACCGGCTGAAGCGCGCGTGTGGCGCCGGCGCCAAGGCGGTGATGACGTCGAATGATGGCCCGCCGTCCGGCACGCGAACCTGCTCGCGGCTGACCGTGAGGCAGAATTCGATCAGCCGTTCGATCGCATGGTGGGCGGCTCTGTCTTCATCCGGCGTGGCAAGACCGATGGCGCGGAAGTCCATCAGCGCTTCCGCAAAGAATGCATCGTAGTAGGCCGAGCGATGACGGATTTGCACCGGCTCCCACATCGGCTCGGCAATACCCGTCCAAGGCGGGTTGATCAACGCCGCGGCCGGCGAGTTGACGATGAAGGCGCGGGCGAGATTGAAGAGAAATGTCGAATTCTTGTAAGCACGCGCGTTGAGACCGCGCAGCGCGGCCAAGAAATCGCGCCCGCGCAAGTCCGGATCGCCGATCAAGTTGAACGCCGCATAGCATGGAATGAAGCCGTGCCGTTTGTAAGACGCGAGCAAGTGTCCGGCGCAGGCGCGGATGATGGTGTCGATCTCGGCAACGGAAACATTTCGAGCGGGCGCTTCGGTCCGCTTAGGCCTCGGATGTTGCTGGTTGATCGCATCGAGCAGCGCCGCAACCGGTTGGCCGATGGCGGTCCAATCCGGCGCTTCCTGGTCGCGGGCCGCCGTTATGGCGTCGCGTAGCGCGGCAAGGTGCGTCTGCTCGCGCAGCTGCGGGTGGCCGGCGCGCCGCAGAACGAGCCGCAACACCGGATTGGCGATCGCGGTCTTATAGAATTGCCGCAGATGGGCGTTGCCGGCGGCCGATCGCAGCAAAAGCGGATCGCAAACATCGTAAAGCGACGGGCCGATTTTCGGCGCCGTCAATACCCGGTACGCCGCGCGGGTGGCGTAAGCCAGGTTCATCGCTTGGCCGCGTCGGCTGGTCCCGGAATCGGTATCGCTTGGCCGCAAATCGGTTTCGCGGGACGACGAATGGGCGGCGCCATGCAGCGCGTCATCGGACATCGGTGCCTGCGTCGAGACTAGTTTGTGGTGACCGGTTCATCGGCGACCACGGGCCTGACGTGATCGCCTTCGCGAAGAAAGGCGCCCGCACGCGACACCACCATGTCGCCTTCGGACAGCCCTTCGCGGATTTCGACCACGCCTGCAGACAAAAGACCAAGGATCACCTTGTGGGTCTCGATCCGGTTGTCGCGCACGACCTCGACAATGGCGCCGACCGATCCGTACAACACAGCCGACAGAGGAACGGCGATCCCACAACTTTCACCGGCGACGATCGATGCCCGGCCAAAGGTGCCGATGCGCAGACGTTTATCGCTGCCGAGGAAGATGCGGGCGGAGCCGAGTTGGGTTGCGGCGTTCACGGTGGGAGAAACAAGCCGGACGCGGCCGGGCACGACGCCGATGCCGACGACGGTGACTTTCGCCGGCTGGCCGGGAGAGAGTTGCGCAAGGAGCTTGGTCGAGACGTCCGCTTGCAGATCGATTTCGCCTTTGGCGATGATCTGAAACAGCGGCGGCGCCTGGAACGAGGTCAGCGTGCCGACAGTGGCGGACACGCTGCCGACCAGGCCCTCAGCCGGGCTTTCCACCACGACCGAACCGCCCGATTGCCCTTCGGGGGGCGACAGCCGCGCGAGAATCTGGCCGGAGGTTACCGCGTCGCCGACTTCGACCAGGACGTGGGTGATCTGATAGCCCTGATTTTCCGGCCGCACGAGGATTTCCTCTCGCGGAACCAGCCGGCCGGTGATGTCGATAGAATCGGTGAAGCACTTCTTTTCAGCCTTGGTCACCGTCACCGTCGGCCCCAAGAACGGGCCGGGCTTAGGCTCCGCCGCGGGGCTTGCAAAGGAGCCGGCAAGCAGCAGTGCGCCGGCAAGGGCGGACGCAACGGCGATGCGCTCAGCGCCGCCGGCACGCCGGAGGAGGGGTCGGCACCCGGTATTGCCGCGCATGAGACTAAGCGCCTTGAACCGCATTTTATTTGCCAAAAAGGTCATTGAGAATGCTTTTGATCTTGTCGCGCGTCTTTTTGTTGTCGTCGTCCTCGTCTTGCGCGTCTTTCGTCTTTGTGTCCTTCGCCTGAGCTTCCGGCGGCTTGGCGGCCGGCGTCTGCGAATTTTGCGATTGCGTGCGCGGCGGCGGACTCGTCTTCTCTTGCGTCGCCGGCGCCTGGCTATCCTTACTGTCCTTACTGTCCTTACTGTCCTTGCTGTCCTTGCTGTCTTTGTTGTCCTTGGTGTCCTTGGTGTCGTTATTGTCCTTGATGTTGCTGTTGTCCTTGATGCCGCTATTCTTGAAAATATCGCCTAGCCCGTTGAAGAGCGAACCGGCGCCGCCCTTGGCGTTGCCGAACAGGCCGGCGCCGAGTTCGTTGAGCTTCGAATAGGCGGCGGTGGGGTTATCGAGGATTCCCGCCATATCCGGATAGATTTTCGGCGACTCCCATTTTCCCTCCACCATGATGGGTACGCCGAAACCGGTCGGGTTGGCGGGGCCGCCCTGACCTTCAAGGCTGGTCACCAGTTTTGAATCGAGCTTGAAATTCAGCGTTTGCTCGCCGATGTCGGCGGTGCCCGTGCCGTTGACGCGAACGAGCGGGCCGGCAAGCTTGAAATTGTCTGTCTTGGCGACGCCGTGATCG
The DNA here is from genome assembly GCA_963810255.1 of uncultured Alphaproteobacteria bacterium. Lineage (GTDB taxonomy): Bacteria > Pseudomonadota > Alphaproteobacteria > Rhizobiales > Xanthobacteraceae > Pseudolabrys. The sequence goes on from CAWEMT010000005.1 coordinate 315,130, forward strand.
ATCCTGAACAATACGCTCATCTCGCTGAGGTCGGTTTTTTCCGCTTTCTTCTTTTCCCAGCCGCTCAGCGTAGTCTTCGTCAGTGTGCGCATCATATCGGCGACGTTGATGTCGCGGATCTGGCCGTCTTTAAAGCGGACATCCACAAAGCCGTCGAGCGATTTCATCATTGCGCGCTCGCTCGGCCCGGTTGCGCGGACGTCGATTTGCCCGGACATCTTGCCGTCCAGTTCGCGGAAATCGGCGAGCGCGGACAACAGCGGCAGGGCGCGAACCTCTTTCAAAGTCACGCTCAAGGACTGCGTCTGCACGTCCTTTGAGACGTCAAGCGTGACAACTCCGTCGGCTTTGCCTTCGTAAAGCCCCATATTCGAGAAACCGAGGTTGAGGACGCCGTTCGCCAAGGCACCTTCGATATAGAGCGGGGCGATGCGCAGGCTCGATGCGATGAATTCGGAAGCCGAAAACGCAACCTGGGCGTCGACATAGTTTAATCCGTCAAGGTCGATCTTCTGATCGCTCCATCCCTGACCGAAGGTTGATGGACGCGCATCGGCTGCAGCGTCGGATTCCGGCGCGGCCGCGGCAAGGCTCAGGCGCTTGAAATCAAGATCGAGCTTTATCTTCGGCTTGCTTTTCAAGTCGACCGACGCCCAGCCGATAAAACGGTGCGGCCCGATCTTGCCTTCCAGATCGTTGATCTTGATCAGCGAGCCGATCGACGTCACGCTCGCGGTGCTGGAAAGGGTGTCGTCCAGCAGACCGGGCGCCTCGACCGTCAGCGCCAGGGGCAGCGGCTTGCCGCGCTGCTCAATCGAGCCCTTGCTCTTGACCTGGATGCGAAGATCCTGCTTGCCCGCCTTAGCGGTGATTTTGGCGTCGATGTGATGATCGGGCTGGCTCAGCGTTGCCGTCATGTTGATGTGGTCGACGCGGCTTTCGATCTTGTTGCCGGAACGAATGAAAAGCACGCTGGCATCCTTGACGACGATGCTGCCGATGTCGGGGATCTTCCGGCCGGAGCCGGAGCCGGAGCCGCGGCCGTGCCGGGCTTTTCGTCGGCGCTGGCCTTGGTTTCGACCGCTCGGCGCAACAATGGAACCTTGACGACAGGATGCACGAGCGTGAATTCGGTAATCTTCGGTTCCCCGCTGAACACGCTCGACAACAAAACCTCTACACGCGCGCTGCCGGCCGTTACTTGCGTTTGCGTCGCGCGGTCGCCGTCATTGACCAGCGTAATGTCTTTCACTTCGACCGATAGGTTGGGCCAAAGGTGAAGTTCGGCGCCGCCGGCGATCTGAATTTGACGGCCGGTCTCCTTGGCGAATTGGGTACGGATTTTTTTAATCAAAAAATCGGAAGGGATGCCGTAAACGACAACCAGAACGGCCGCCGCGCACAAGGCGACCAGAACAACAATGAAATACCTCAGGACTCTCATGGGCTATTCCGCGGCGTGGGGCTGTATCTTGCCGGGCTTGCCGTGCGTATCGGTCTCCACGGCGGCAGCTTCGTCGATGCTGAGCAAGCGTTTGCCGTAACGCCAGCAGAATTTGGCGACGTCGTCCATGAAGGAGAACGCGGCCGGAACGAAGACCAGCGAAAGGATGGTAGAGAACAGCAGGCCGCCGATCACGGCAATCGCCATCGGCGAGCGGAACTCGCCGCCGGCACCATAGGCCAGTGCGCTCGGCATCATGCCGGCGATCATGGCGATGGTCGTCATGATGATCGGCCGCGCGCGCTTTTGGCCGGCGTCGACGATGGCCGCGTCGCGGTCCATGCCGTGGCCGATCGACTCGACGGCAAAGTCGACCAACATGATCGCGTTCTTGGTGACGATGCCCATCAGCATCATGATGCCGATCCAGACCGGTATCGTGAGCTGTTTGCCGGTGAGCAGAAGCAGACCGATCGCGCCTCCGATCGACAGCGGCAACGAGAATAGAATTGTGATCGGTTGCAGGAACGAGCCGAACAAGATGACAAGCACCGCATAGACCATCATCAGGCCTAGCTTCATCGCGCTGGCAAAGCCTTCGGACAGTTCGTTCAGGCTTTCGGCGTCGCCGGATTGCCCGACCTTGACGCCCGGCGGCAGCGTCTTCATCACCGGCAGCGCGTTGATGTCCTTCATGGCATCGCCGAGGGCGGCGGTGCCGACGAGGTCGGCGGCGACCGTTGCCTGGCGCTGGCGGTCATAGCGGTTGATGCTGGTGGGGCCTTGAGCCAATTGGATGTCGGCGATCGCCGACAGCGGCACGCCGCCGCGTCCGCCTCCCGTGGGTACGCGCAAGCGTTCGAGGGTCTGCCGGCTTGCCCGGGCATTGTCCTCGAGCTGAACCCGAATGGGAATGGAGCGGTCGCCAGCGTCGAATTTCGCCAGCGCCGGGCCGACGTCCCCGATTGTCGCCACGCGGATTGTTTGCGACAGACCTTCGGTCGAAACGCCGAGACGGGCGACCAGATCCTTGTGCGGGATAATGCGAAGTTCGGGCCGGTCGAGCGCCGTTTCCGATACCACGTTGGCGACGATCGGGATGCGCCGCATCTGGCCGGCCAGTTCGTCGGCCACGTTGTCCACGATATTGCTGTTCGCGCCGGTTACCACCAGTGAGATCGCGCGCAGGCCGTTTTCGTCGACGAACCAGTAGCGAATATCGGGAACGGTTTCGATCTCGTGACCGATAACGAGCTCCAATTCACGCACGCTCAGCGATCGGTCGCCCTTGGGCGTGTAATTGATGATGAGCGCGGCGCGGCGGACTTCGGTGGATTTTCCGGGCAGCCGGCCGCCGTCGACGAAGACACTCTTGATTTCGGAGTGCTTGCGCAACCGCGTGACAATGTTCTCGGTCACCGCCTCTGTTTGCGATAGTTGTGTTCCGGGCGGCAGTTCGATCGCCAGCACCGAGCGGGCGGTATCCTGCGCCGGCAGGAAGCCCTGTGGGAGCAGTACGATGCTCATGACCGAGGCCGCGAATATCAACAGGCCGACGGCCAGTGTGATGAAGTAATGGCGCACCGACCATCGCACCAGGTTGGTATAGGCCAGGAGAAAGCGCCCCGGTGGTTTTTCCTTGTGCTTACTCGGCCGCAGGAAGTAGGCCGCCAGCATGGGCGTGACCAAGCGGGCGGCGAGCAATGAGAACAGCACCTGGACGGAAACGGTGATGCCGAACTGCTTGAAGAACTGCCCGGCAATGCCGGACATGAAGCTGGCGGGCGCAAAGATCGCGACGATCGTCAAGCTGATGGCGATCACCGCAAGCCCGATCTCGTCGGCGGCGTCAATCGAGGCTTGATAAGGCGACTTGCCCATCTGCATGTGCCGCTCGATGTTCTCGATTTCGACGATGGCGTCGTCGACCAGAATACCGGTGCTCAATGTGATGGCGAGGAAGCTGACGAGATTGAGCGAAAATCCGAGAATATCCATCATCCAAAAAGCGGGAAAAATCGACAGCGGCAGCGAGACCGCGGCGATGATGGTGGCGCGCAGATTGCGCAGGAACAACAAGACCACGATGACGGCCAGGATCGCACCTTCGAACAGCGTGTGGATCGCGGCCTCGTAATTGCCGAGCGTAAAGTCGACCGAGGTATCGATGAGCTTGAGATCGACCTCCGGATGCGCCTTCTTGATTTCGTCGATGCGCTTTTCCACCGCTGCGGCGACCACCACGTCGCTGGCGCCTTTCGAGCGCTTGATGCCGAAGGCGACGACCGGTTCGCCGTCGAAGCGGGCGAAGGTGCGCCGGCTGGCGATGGTGTCGGTCACAATGCCGAGGTCGTCGAGGCGGACGCTGCCGCCCATCGGCAGCGCGATCATGGTGCCTGCCAATTCGTTGAGCGTTTTCGCCCCGGCAAGCGTGCGGATCGCCTGATCGCGTCCACCGATTTCGGCGCGGCCGCCGGCCACGTCCTCATTGGTGCCGCGCAGCCGCTGGCTGACGTCGACGGCCGTCAGTCCCGCGGCTTGCAGCCGGTCCGGATTGAGCGAGACGAGGATCTCGCGTTCCACGCCGCCGATGCGCTCAACCGCGGCGACACCGCGCACGCCGATCAAGGCGCGTTTGACCACGTCGTCGACGTACCAAGAGAGTTGTTCCGGCGTCTTGCCCGGCGAGATCGCGGCATAAGTGAGAATCGGAAGGCCGACGACGTCGACCCGTTGCACCAGCGGCTCATTGACGTTACGCGGCAGCTCGCTGCGTACGCGCGTGACCGCGTCTTTGATGTCGTTGAGCGCGCGATCGGTGTTGGTTTCGAGCCGGAACTCGATGGTCGTCACCGATATTCCGTCGGTAATCGAGGAGGAGATGTGATGAACGCCCTCGACGCCGGAAACCGCATCCTCGATCGTCTTGGTAACTTGCGCTTCCAGTTCGGAGGGCGCGGCCCCGAACTGGGTGACGATCACCGAAACAACCGGAATATCGGCGTTCGGCAGCCGCGTAACGGGCAGTTTCATGAAGCTCGACCAGCCGAGCAGCAGCAGGATGATCGACATCACAATCGACGGCAGCGGATTACGGATCGACCATGCCGAGATGTTGAGCGCCATTACCGCACCTGCGTTTGATCGACGTCTTCGGCAAAGATGGACTTGACCAGATCGCCGTCGTGCAGCGAGGTCCCGGCATTGGCCACGACGATATCGCCGTCCGAAATTCCTTCGGTAATCTCAACATCGTTGTCCGACACAAGACCGATGCGAATGCGCCGTGTTTGAATCTTGCTGTTCTTTACGATCTGTACGCTGGTTCCTTCGGTCTGGTAGATCACGGCCGCCCGTGGCACGGAGATGCCACAGCTGCGGCTGGCGTCGATCGTGGCGCGGGCGAACATGCCGACCTTCAGCCTCGGGTCCTTGTCTACCGAGAGCCGCGCATGGCCAAGCTGCGACCGCGGATCGATTTCGGCCTCCACCAGCCGCACGCGGCCGTTGCGTTCAGGTCCGTCGGCGACGGTTATCCGCGCGGTCGCTCCGGGTCTGAGCTTTGGTATTTGCAGCGCCGGCACGTCGACTTGGAGCTCGATCTCGTTGTCGACGATGATGCGGAAGAGGGGGCCGGTTTGCGGCGATGCAATGGCACCGACCCTTGCGGAACTGGCCATGATCAAGCCGGCAGATGGCGCATGTAAAGTCAATGAACGCGCCGGCACCGTCTGACCGCTGCGCGGATCCTTTGAGGACGGCCGGTGCAGGCGCGCAAGGTCTTGGCCGGATATGACCTGATCGCCTTCCGTCACCAGGACGTCGGTGATTTTGTAGCCGTCGCTGTCGGGGATAACCACGGCAACTTTGCGCGGGACGAGGTAGCCGTTGACGCGCACTTGGTCGGAAAAGCAGGCGCTGGTCGCGCGCACCGTGATGACCAAGGCTCCGGCCGGCGCCACCGGTTCCGCCGCATGGGCTTTTTGCCATTGCGCTACGGATAGCGCGGCCACTAGACCGATAACGGCGACGGCGGATTTCATCGGACGCAACCACTCATGATCGGCAACACTATTCCATTTATGCAGGATAACGTTGCCAGATCGCCAGCCGCGTCCGGCATTTTTGGTCGGGTTGGCGCGTTCACGGACCGGCGTTGATGCCGACATCTGGGTGTCCCGCGACGGCGACATTTGGTCGTCGCGCGGGACTCCCTTTTGTTGCGGCGTTGCCGATCGACCTCACTTATCGGCGACTTTGCTGTCCGCCATGTTGGTGACCGCAACGCGGCGGTTCTCGGCCGCGAAGGGATCGTCGGGATTCTTGAAATGGGTCGAGCCGTAGCCGGCGGTCACCAAATCTTTCGCGGGAATGTCGAATTCTTCAATCAGGTAACGCTTGACCGCGTCGGCGCGGCGTTCCGAAAGTTGCTGATTATAAGCCGCGCGGCCGCGACCGTCGGCATAGCCGCCGAGAATGAAGGTGTTGCCCTTCAGGCTGGGGTCGGTGAGGGCTTTGCCGAGTTCGTTGACCGTTTTCGCCGCGGCAGGACCGATGCGCGCGGAATCGTATTCGAAGTTGATTTCCAGATCGATACTGGGCTTGTCTTTGGCGATGGTCGCGATCTTTTCGCGCTCACCAACCGAAAGCGACCGCGTCGTGCGATGTCGCATGCTGTCGATGAACTTTTCGTCCTGCGCATCTTTGGCCGTTGCTTGCGTTGCTCCGGACAAGCTTCGTGTCAGCGGCTTCGGGGTCAGCGATTTGATGATCGTGGCCGAGGACGGATCCTCAGCGCGCGCAAATCCGCCGCCCAACGTTACGGCTAATCCGCCGATCATCAACGAATACGCCACTTTGAGTCCAAACCTGCCAATATTGGTCAACATTGACGTTCTCCCTTTTCCACATTGCATATCCGCCCCCGTGTTCCATCACGCCTTGCTGACGGAGCCGGAGCGGGCTCCTGAATTACTTAGCGTATGCCGTAGCTGCGGAAATCCGCGGCGATGCTCGGATTGATCGATTTGGCTTCCGCGATGTCGCTGTTGCCGCCGGAGGTGTTGCCGCTGCGTATTTTCGCGATGCCACGGCCATAGAGCGAAGAGGCCTGTTTGGCGTTGATCCGCAGCGCGGCGTCATAGTCGGAAATGGCGTTTCTCGGCAGTCCGATTTTCAGCTTGACCAGACCGCGGCTGTCGAGTGCGTCGGCGAAGCGCGGACGAATTCGCAACGCTTCGTCGCAATCTTTCAGCGCCGTCTGCAATTCGTCGAGCATCGCCCGCGCCCAGCAGCGGTTGTTCAAGGCGTCGGCATCGTCAGGATTGGCTTTGACGACTTCGTTGAAATCCTTGATGGCGCGCGCGAAGTTTGCGTTCTTGGCGTAAAGGATGCCGCGCTTGTAGTGCGCATTGACGTCCTTCGGATTGCGATCGATCTGCCGGTCAAGCGCGCGAATCTCCGGATCGTCCGCGGACGACTTGGGCTCGGGCTCGGGTTTTGCCGGCTCGGTCGACGGTTCCAATTTGGCGAGCTTGTCCTGCGCGAGGATCGCGTAGTGACCGGTCGGATGCTTATCCAAGAAATCCGACCAGGCCTTGTGCGTTCCGATATCTTCCGCGCGGCGGTAATCGCGGCGCGCGTCAGTCTCGGGATCGGAGACCGGCGGCGGCCTGCTCGGTCGCGATTCGACCTCAGGTTCCGGCTCGGGAAGGCGAGGAGGCTTGCTGTCCTCGACGGCGGGCTTCGCACTCGAGGTCTTTATGTCCGGCCTTGCCTCGGGATTGAAGTAAAACTCTTCGGCCAAGGAGGACGAAAACCAGGGAGTTTGTTCGCCGTGCGAGGCGCGCGTCATGTTGAGCCGGGTATGGGTGAAGACTTCCTCGCCGCTCAACCTTGGTGCGCGCAATTCCTTGATGAGTTGGGTCACGAACAGACTGTTGTCCGCCCGCGAGTCGCTGACGACGGTGCCGGGGGCCGCCGAGTACATGATCATGGTGTCAGGCGGAGCAATCACCGGCGCAAGACCGGAGGCAACCGGACGGAAGCGGCGCTCGAACGGATTTCGTCGCGACGCATTCAGAATGGCGATTTTGATTTTGGCGCCGCGCAGATTCATTTGATTCAGCATCGCGTCGACACTGAATCCATCGCGGCGGACGTCGCCTTCGGTCCAGATCTGCGCGTCGACCGGAATCATGTAGCTCTGCCGGTTCGACTGAATCCCATAGCCGCTGAAAAACACCAGCGCGACCGAGCCGGATTTGATCTTGCCGTACAGTTTCTCCAACGCGGTGCGCATGGCGTCTTTTTTGAGATTCTCACCGACGTCGACGTCGAAGCCGCTGTTGCGCAATTCCTTGGCCAAGGCCTGGGCGTCGTTGACCGCGTCTTTTAGCGGCGTATCGCTATCGGGGTATTTTGCGTTGCCGATCACCAAGGCATAGCGGGCGCCAAACTTGCCTTGTGCCGAGGCGCTGTGGCCAGCCGCCGCGGCGATCAGGAGGCCCAGTAGAAAAACCGTCACAAACCGCATGTTCATTTACGCCATTCCCCCGGGTGCGGTGCCGGCCGGCCGCCGATTACCGCTGGCAAAGTGTACTCTGGGGCCCCTTTATTTTCAAACAGTGCCCGCATTGGCCCGCGCCGGCCCATAGCGGTCGGCAGCCGTTAATTCGCCGCGCAGGCCGGCTCCCTTTCCGGGGCGAGGCCGCTCCTAAGTCCAAACGCTGCCAGGTCTTAATCTTAATCGGCAATGGTCTTCGCACGTGTCACAGCGAGCGGGAAGGGGAGCAGCCTCGTTGTCATGACCGCCCCTACTCCGCTCTATGGCCACGATTGTTGCAAACGGATGACGGTTTCAACAGCGGTTAGAAGCCGACACCGATCCCCTGACGGTTTTTGCCCGAGTTGGCTTGCTGGCGGGCGTGAGGCTTCTCGCGCTCTCGGGGCCTCGACGCCTGTTTGTGCTCGGGCTTGGACCCTTTCCGGCTTTCCTCGCGGGGAGCCGGTTCCGGCTCACTATTGACGACAGCCTGCGTACAGACACGAAGCTTTTGCTTGCCGAGCTCGTCGACGAAGTTCTTGGTGACCTTGACGTCGGCCACCGGCTCGCCTTTTTCCACCTGGTACTTCTTGATCGCCACCTTGGTGGTGGCATTGAGCTCGCCGTCGTCGTCTCCCGAATAGCAGCCAAGCCGCGTCAGCTCTCTCTGCGCCGAGGCGACCAGGAGCGGCGTGTCGGCTTGCGGCGCACCGCCTTTGAGGATCGCGGTCGTGATCCTATCGATCGATGCCATGACCTGCGGGCGCAGGCGCTCGCAGGTCAGACCTTGCGACAACCGCTGGATATCGTCGCGCACCGCGGCGGTATTGCCGGCCGCATTCAAGTCGTCGAGCCGGTCCTGCTCATGCTTGCAGGCCAGTGCCACTTTTTGCTTTTCGGTTTCGGCGAGTTGCGAGGAGCGGCGATAAATCTCCGCCTGGAGCGCGGCGATGCGGGCGGCCTGCTCGTTGTTTTTCTTGTTGGCTTCATTCGCCATTTTCGCATCTTTTGCGCGACGTTCGTTTTCCGCCTTAAGCACGTTAAGGCGGGCCACTTCCTTCGCGCGCTGCTCTTCTTCGGCACGTTGTAGCGCGGCGATGCGGGCGGCTTCCTTGGCGCGCCGGTCTTGCTCGGCGCGTATTGCGGCATCGCGCTCGGCACGGGCTTTCGCTTCGCGTTCCTTTGCGGCGCGGTCCAGGATGTCCAAGCGATGTTGCGCGCTGATCGCTAAGGGCGAATTCGGGTGGCGCTTGATGAAGTCCTCAATCGCGTTCTTGTCGCTCGAGTCTTTGATCCTGTTCCAGGCTCTTACCTCGTCAGTCGTCGGCCGGGCGGGTTGCGGTGGCCGAGACGGCTCGAGCGAAGCAACCTTGAGCTTTGCCAGCTGCTCGCGAGCGAGATCGGCGTAGAAGCCGGTCTTGTAGGTCGCCAGAAATACTTCCCAAGCCTTTTTGGTTCCGATTTGTGCAACCAGCTCGTAATCGGTCTTGACCTTGCTGACTTCGGGCGCCTTGGGTTTTGTCGGCGCCGGCACCAGCGAAATGTTTCCGCCGCCGAGCGAACCGTAGACAAACGGCTCCTGCCGCCGATTGGTGATCTTCAACACCTCATCGCGGACGCGGCCGAAGGCCAGGCGGACATCGAGTCCGGGAATGGTCAGATTGTCCAGCAACGCCGTCGTAAAAGGACTATGCGCGCCATCGCCGTCTTCAGCGGTCGAGCCCGCTTTCGCGGCATAGGCAATCAAAGTGTCGGTGCTCGTCGGTTCGACTTTGCCGAGCCCGGACGTGATTCCGCGCATGGCCGTGTTGCGGCGCAGCCGCTTCATGGTAGCGACCAGTGGATTGTCGCGGCAGGCGTCGAGAATGATGAGCCGCAACCGCTTGGCAAAATCCACCAACTCGACCACGCGATTGAGCGAAATCGCTTCGTCCTCGGCGTCGCGGTCACTGGCGAGCTTGGCATCCGTCGGCACCAGGTAATTGACCCCGCCGACCTCGATGCCGTGGCCGGCGTAGTATACGACCGCGATGTCGGCATCCTGGGAAGCGTCTTCAAATCTGCGGATCGCGCGTTTGAAATCCAGGTTGCCGACATTGTTGGCCTCGACCACCGTGTCAAAGCCGGCATCCCTGAAAAGCTTGGCCATCGATGCCGCGTCCCTTTCGGGATTGGGTAAGCGCGCGACATTGCGATAGTTCGAATTGCCGACGACCAGGGCGACCCGCTTTTCGGCGGCAAGCGCACGATCGAAGCCAAGGGCCAAAGACAGGACCCCGGCAATCCCGATCGCTAGGTATCGAACGTATTTCTTCACCCGAGCCTCACCGCTTCGGTATCGCCCTGTGGTGCGGACCTGTTCTACTGCAATCACGGTCCGAATGGGCCAATTCCGCGAAAACCTGGTAAAAAGTCCGCGAAACCGCCAGATTTAGAAATTTATCGGTTCTATGGGGTCTTCGCAATCGATAATGCCGCGGGATTCGCTATTTAAAGCTTCAGCACGATTAATTTACCACCTGGACGGGTATTCGCGTAAGTCAGGGCGGGAATCCGCGGCGCGTGATGCGGCAGTGTCCGGATTTTAGCGCTGCGAGCGGCGCATTTACATCCCGTGCGCTTCCAGGACCTGCCGGCAGCCGCTGCCCAGCTGCTCGCGGTGTTGCTGCAAGCATTGAAGAAAGGCGTTATTGCCGGCGCCGGCCTTGATGTGGCGGCATAGCCGGCGAGTGTCGCGTCGGCATGCGGCATTTTCTTCCGATGTGCCTGCTTGCGCGAGCGATGCCTTGCCGTCGTTGGCCTGGGCGACGACCGGCGCCGCCGTCGTCAGAATAGTGGCAACTGCAAAGAGGGCAGCCGTAACGATCGTCCTGCTCGACATTCTTAGTTCTCCCGACGAATTATCCTGGATGACGAAACCCAAGGCGAGGCGCAGCCGAATCGTGCGCCTAGCGCGTGACTTATATAGGAAGTCATAGCTATAGAAGGCAGGCAATTCCGGGGCAGACTGGCGGGTTTTCAAGGGCGGCTTTGCGAACGTGACAGCACGATACCGGGCATTGGTGGTCTTGGCACTGGCGTTAACCTTGGCCGGTGGTCGTGCAGCCGCGCAGGGCGGGCTGCCGACCGCTACCGGCCTATGGCAGCAGATCGACGATCGAACCGGCGAAAGCCAGGGCTGGTTCCTGATCTATGACGCAGGCGGCGTCTATCAGGGCGCGATCGCGAAAATGTTTCTCAAGCCGGGCGAAGACCCGCATCCGATCTGCTCGCGATGCCAAGGCGACCAGAAAAATAAGCCGTCGCTCGGGCTTACCATCATCAAGAACATGCACCGCAACGGCCTGAACTATGAGAACGGCAGCATCCTCGATCCGCGCGACGGCAACGTCTACAACGCCTTGATGCAATTAAGTGCGGACGGGCAAAGCCTCACCGTGCGCGGTTATCTCGGCATCGCGCTGTTCGGCCGCAACCAGGTCTGGCACCGCCTGCCGAATTCCGACCTGGCGCAGGTCGATTGCGCGGTTATCGCCGAGCACGCCCCCGCTTTGCTGCCGGCCTCGTGCCGCGGCGCGAGCGCGCGACCGCGGCCGCGCGCGCCGGCGTTGCGCGGTCCGGTCCGTTAAGGGTTGGCGGCTGCGGGGCAGGGGGCGTCGACGGCGCGACCGCTTCACGCGGCTTACCCATCAGCAGCGGCTGGAACAAGACCGCCGCCGCCAGTGTGCAGAGCAGCGACAGCGCCAACAGCCGCCCCATGCTCGAGGTGCCGGGATGGCTCGAGAACCAAAGACTGCCGAAGGCTGTCGCGGTCGCCAGCGCGCTAAAGGTCACGGCGCGCGTCAGCACCGATTGCAGCAAGTTGGTCTGACCGGCGCGCCAGGCCATGATGTAGTAGATTTTGAACGCCACACCGACGCCGAGCAGCAGCGGCAGCGCGATGATGTTGGCGAAATTGAGCGGCATATCCAGGATCACGCAGAGTTCGAGCGTGACGACCCCGGCCAGCAGCAGCGGTCCCAAGGTCAGCAGCACGTCTTGAATGCGGCCGAGCGCGAGCCACAGCAGGATGGCAATCGACAACAGCGCCCAGCCGCCGGCCTGGAAGAAGGCGCTGATGACGGTATCTGCGGACATCAGGATGGAGACCGGCCCGCCGGTTGCGTCCGGCTCCGCCGCCAACACCGCGCGCGTAAATGAGGCCAGCGCCTTGTCGTTGTTGACGTCGCCCTTTGGCATGATGGCGATGCGCATGCGGCCGTCCGCCGTGCGCCAGCTCTTCACCAGATCGCGCGGCAGCGTGTCGATCGTCACCCGTTCCGCTTTGAGCGAGGTCGCCAGCAGACCGAGCGCGACTTTCAACGGCGGGATGAAAACTGCGGTCGCCTGCGCGCGCATTTGCGGACTGGCGTCGGCGAGTTTGATGAGGTTGCCGGAGAGACGATGCGCGGCCGCCGCCCCAGGCCCGTTTTGACCTTCGGCGATTTCCGTCAAGCGGCCCGCCTCGTCCTTAAGCGCAGCGACGTTGTCGGCGTCGGATGGCGCGGGCTGCATGTCGCTGGGATTGAATGCGGATTTAAGCTTGGCCGCTGCCTTTTCGATCATCGGCAGCTTTTGGTCCTGCAGTTCGGGAACAAGCGAGGCCAGCGTCACGACGCGCCCCACCTGTGGAATCAGCCGGAGCTTGGAGGCGGCCACTTCGGCATCGATGAGCGTGGGCGACAGCATGTCGATGGCGTTGACCTCGGCATTCGGATCGTGGCTGAGCTCGTTATAGGTCGCCACCGATTCGACCTTCGGGCTGCGCAGGTGCATCGGGTCGAAATCGAAACGCAGCCAGAACAGCAAGGGCAGGCCGGCCGCCACCACCACCGCGGTGATCACGATGATCGGGATGCGGTTGCGCTCCATGAACCGGTCGAGCGGCGCCAGCGCAGCAAACCCGACCGGTGCAGGCTCCTCGGTCGGCCGCAGCAAGGACAGCAAGGCCGGCAACAGCGTGATGCTGGTGAAGAAGGCGATCAGCATGCCGAAGCCGGCGATCAGGCCAAGCTCGGAGACACCCCTGTAGTCGGTCGGCAGAAACGAAAAGAAACCGGCGGCGACGGCGGCGGCGGCCAACGTCAACGGCGCGCCGACGTGCTTTCCCGTCGTCAGCAGTGCCGTGCGAAGTTCGCCCATCACATGGCGTTCTTCGCGATAGCGCACGCTGAATTGAATGCCGAAGTCGACGCCAAGGCCGACGAAGAGCACGGCGAAATAAACCGAGATCAAATTCAGCGAGCTGACCATCATCATGCCGGCGGCCGCGGTCAGCGCCAGCCCGACTGCCATGTTGACGAAAACCGCAAAGATGAGTTTCGGCGAGCGCAGCGCCCACCATAAAATTCCGAGTACGATAAGGAGGGTCAGGCCCTCGTTGAGGAAGATGTTTTCCTTGATCGTGCCGAATTCTTCGTCACCCAAGGCGACCGGGCCGGTGAGCCGCACGGTCGCCTGATATTTCGTGGCGAGATCGAGTTGGGCGGCGGTCTCGCGAATGATCTTGGTGGCTGCTTGGCCGGGCTCGATGGCCTGAAAGTCCAGGATCGGACGGATGTCGATCAGGCGGCGCAACTCGTGCTGTTGCGGCGGTCTGCCTTTCGCCAGCGCCTGCCACGAAAAACTCGCGGGGCGGCCCGCCAGAATGTCCTCGATGGTGCCGGCGGCCTGGTTCATCGGGTAGGCGAGGTCATCGAGTTTGGCCTGACCCGATTGGACGCTCATGAGCCCGTCGGTCAGCCCGTCGGTCAGTCCGCGCAGGCTTGGATCGGCGGAAAGGTCATGAATGAGCGGCTCGGCCGCCATCAGTTGTTGCGTAGTTTTTGCGAGTTCCGCCGGACTTTGGAACAGCAGCCCCTCGCGCTCGAAATAGGCCTTTCCGGCCGGCAAGGGGGTGACCGAGCGGAAATAGTCGGTGCGCTTGGCCAGCGCCTTTGTGAGCGTTGTGGCGGCCTCGTCGGACAGTTCTGGTGTCGGGGCGGTCACCACAGCGAGCAGCAAATTGTACTGGGGGAACGCCTTGCCGAACTCGGCTTCCTTCTTTCTCCATGATAAATCAGGAGAAATCAGGGTATCGATGTCGGTATTGAGCTTGAAATGGTTGATGGAAAAGACGACCGAGGCACCGGTCAGCAGCACCGAAACCAGCAATACAATCCAAGCGCGATTAATCGAATAGGCAATCGTTCTAAGGACTAAGCGCGCCAACATGGGTGAATTACCAATCTTTTCTGCGTGTGCTATGGTTTATCGGGGTTAGGAGGGCTCTTTTGGCGGTCTGTCGGATGAACGTTCCCAGCGGGAAGGACTACTAAGTGTCGATGGGGCGATTTTGCGACCAAAAATTGGGATTCCGGGTGCGCGTAAATTGCCTAGATATGGAACAGATTGGACGCTCTAAGCTTCCCTGATCAGGCGATTTGAACTTCCCTGAGCGCGGACGGGCAAGCCAAAGCCTCCCCATGTGCTCCTAGTAAGGCAAGACGTGACCATGCTTGAGAAAATTTCCATACCTGCCGATCTCCGACGTGTAAACGAAGCCGACCTGCAACAAGTTGCGGACGAATTGCGAACCGAAACGATCAAGGCCGTTTCGGAAACCGGCGGCCATTTGGGTGCAGGATTGGGCGTCGTCGAGCTTACAGTCGCGTTGCACTATGTCTTCGATACGCCGCGTGACAAGATCATCTGGGACGTCGGCCATCAGGCCTATCCGCACAAGATCCTTACGGGACGGCGTGATCGGATTCGCACATTGCGTCAAGGCGGAGGCCTGTCCGGCTTCACCAAACGCGCGGAAAGCCCTTATGACGCATTCGGCGCAGCGCATTCCTCGACCTCGATCTCAGCCGGCTTGGGGATGGCCGTCGCACGCGACCTGAAGGGTGAGAATCACAACGTTGTATGCGTGATTGGTGACGGTGCCATGTCGGCCGGCATGGCCTATGAGGCGATGAATAATGCCGGCGCCACGGATTCGCGCCTCATCGTCATCCTCAACGACAACGACATGTCAATTGCCCCGCCGGTCGGGGCGATGTCGGCCTATCTCGCGCGCCTGATTTCCCACCCGGCCTACATGGCGCTGCGCGAAATCGGCAAGCAGGTGAGCAAAGGGTTACCGAAATCTATCCATAAGAAGGCGGCGCGGGCGGAGGAATTCGCGCGCAGCTTCTGGACGGGCGGCACGCTATTTGAAGAACTCGGCTTCTATTATGTCGGGCCGGTCGACGGGCACAGTCTGGAGCACCTGCTGCCGGTGCTCAAAAACGTCAAGGACGCCAAAAACGGTCCCATCCTGGTCCATGTCGTGACCAAAAAGGGCCACGGCTACGCTCCGGCCGAAGCCTCGAGTGACAAATATCATGGCGTCGTCAAATTCGACGTGGCGACCGGCAAACAACAAAAGGGCAATTCGAACGCGCCGTCTTACACCAAAGTCTATGGCGAAAGCCTGGTCAAAGAGGCGGCCAAGGACGACCGCATTGTCGCGATCACGGCGGCCATGCCGGGCGGCACCGGAGTCGACATCTTCCAGAAGGCGTTCCCCGACCGCACATTCGACGTCGGCATCGCCGAGCAGCACGGCGTCACCTTCGCCGCCGGGCTGGCGTCGGAAGGTTTCAAACCATTCGTCACCATTTATTCGACGTTCCTGCAACGCGCCTACGATCAGGTCGTGCACGACGTCGCGATCCAGCGGCTGCCGGTGCGTTTCGCGCTTGATCGCGCCGGTCTGGTCGGCGCCGACGGCCCGACCCACGCCGGCTCGTTCGACACGGCCTATCTTGGCTGCCTGCCGGGTTTCGTCATCATGGCTGCCGCAGATGAGGCCGAACTCGTTCACATGGTTGCCACGGCGGCCGCCATCGACGACCGGCCTTCGGCTTTGCGCTATCCGCGCGGCGAGGGCGTCGGCATCGAGCTTCCCGAGGTCGGGATTCCGCTCGAAATCGGCAAAGGCCGCATCGTGCGCGAGGGTTCGGTGGTTGCGCTGCTGTCGTTCGGCGCGCGTCTTTCCGAATGCCATAAGGCGGCGGAGGAACTGGCGACCTACGGGCTTTCGACCACCATCGCCGATGCCAGATTTTGCAAGCCGCTCGACGTCGAACTTGTACGGCGCCTGGCGCGCGAGCACGAAATTCTCATAACCATCGAGGAGGGGGCCATTGGCGGTTTCGGCTCCCATGTACTGCACGCGCTTGCCCAGGATGGGTTGCTGGATAACGGCCTTAAATTCCGCTCGATGGTTTTGCCCGACGAATTCATCGATCAGGACAGCCCGGCGGCGATGTACGCAAAAGCCGGCTTAGACGCCAAAGGCATCGTAACAAAAGTGTTTGAGGTGCTCGGCCGTGATCGCCGACTCGCCGACACAGGGAATCAACGTCAATCATGAATTCTGCAAACATCCCGACCATGAAGAATAATGGAGCGATCCCGACGCGGGTGATCTTGGCGCAGCCGCGTGGATTTTGCGCCGGCGTGGTGCGCGCGATCGAGATCGTGGAGCGCGCCCTGCAGAAATACGGGCCGCCGGTCTATGTCCGCCACGAAATCGTCCACAACAAGCGCGTGGTCGAAACCCTCAAAGCCAAGGGCGCGCGGTTTGTCGAGAACTTGTCGGAAATCCCGCCCAATGCGGTCACGGTTTTCAGCGCGCACGGCGTATCGCGCAGCGTTCAGGAAGAAGCGGCAAAGCGCGGGCTTCCCGTTCTCGACGCGACGTGTCCTTTGGTCAGCAAAGTCCACAACCAAGGCAAGCGCTATGTCGGACAGGGCCGGGTGCTGATTCTCATCGGCCATGCCGGTCACCCGGAAGTCGAAGGCACCATGGGCCAAGTTCCCGGACCGGTCTTGCTGGTGCAGACCGAGAAAGACGTCGAGACGCTGAACATTCCGCCCAATACGCCGGTCGCCTACATTACACAGACGACGCTGAGCGTGGACGACACGCGCGGCATCATCGCAGCGTTGCAGCGCCGTTTCCCCGATATCGAGGGACCCGAAACGCGCGACATTTGTTATGCGACACAGAACCGCCAAACGGCGGTCCGTATGCTCAGCGAACTGGTCGACGTGATCCTGGTGGTCGGCGCGAAAAACAGCTCGAACTCCAACCGGTTGCGCGAGATCGGCGAGGAGGCGGGCAAGCCGACTTACCTGATCGCCGACGGCAGCGAGCTGATGCCTGAATTCGTGCAGGGGGCCAAGACCGTCGGCCTGACGGCCGGTGCCTCGGCACCGGAAGTGCTGGTCGAGGAGGTGATCGACGCCTTGCGCCGCCTTGGACCGGTCGAAATTTCGACACTAGATGGTCGCGAGGAGACGGTACAATTTCGCCTGCCAGCCGAAGTTGCCGATGTGACGACGGTCGACGCTTTCGGGCGCGCATAGTCGACGCCAAAATCGCCGCCTTGGCCGGTTCATCCTGATCGAAGTGGAAAGAGGTCTGTCGTGGGAATTCTGTTGCTTCAAAAAGTTTATGTCGGTGCCTATGTGATCAAGCAAAGGCTCAAACGGCGTAAGCGCTATCCGCTGGTGCTGATGCTCGAGCCGCTGTTTCGCTGCAACCTGGCTTGCGCCGGCTGCGGCAAGATCGATTACCCCGACAAGATTCTCAACCAGCGGCTTTCGGTGGAAGATTCGCTTGCAGCGGTCGACGAATGCGGCGCGCCGGTGGTGTCGCTGGTCGGCGGCGAGCCTTTGCTGCACAAGGAATTGCCGACCATCGTCAAAGGCATCATCGCCCGCAAGAAGTTCGTTTATTTGTGCACCAACGCGCTGCTGATGGAGAAGAAGCTCGATCAATATCAGCCCAGCCCCTTCTTCATCTGGTCGGTGCACCTCGACGGCGACCGCGAAATGCACGATCACGCGGTGTGTCAGGACGGCGTCTACGATCGCGTCATTGCCGCCATCAAGACCGCCAAGGCGCGCGGCTTCAGAGTTAACATCAATTGCACCCTGTTCAAGCAATCCGAACTCCGAACGGGTTGCGCGCTTCTTTGACGAGGTGAGCAAGCTCGGTGTCGACGGCATCACGGTGGCACCCGGCTATGCCTATGAACGGGCGCCGGATCAGCAGCACTTTCTCAATCGCCGCAAAGCCAAAGAATTTTTCCGTGACATCCTTCGTCGCGGCCGCGGTGGCCGCAAATGGTCGTTCAGCCAATCGACCATGTATCTCGACTTTCTGGCCGGCAACCAGGAATACAAATGCACGCCTTGGGGCAATCCCACGCGCACGGTGTTTGGCTGGCAGCGGCCCTGCTATCTGCTCGGCGAGGGTTATGCCAAGACGTTCCGCGAGTTGCTGGACGACACCGATTGGGACAAGTACGGCACCGGCAATTATGAAAAATGCGCCGACTGCATGGTGCACAGCGGCTATGAGGCGACCGCGGTCAATGACGCGCTGTCGCACCCGCTGAAAGCGCTGAAGACGCATCTGATGGGCGCGCGCACCGAAGGTCCGATGGCGCCGGAAATCCCGCTCGACCAGCAACGGCCCGCCGAATTCGTCTATTCGTCGCACGTACAGAAAATGCTGCACGAAATCACTGCGACGGAAGAAAAAGCAAAGGCGGACGCAAAGGCGCTTGGAGGCACCAAGGTCAAGCAGTCCGTCGCCGCGAAATAGCGTCTCGGCGCGGCGTTAAGCCGTTCGTCTTCGATTTTTATTTCGCTGGCCGGCCGCGGATCACATTCCGTAGGCCGGCCGTTTACTGTTGGCCTTTTTCAAATTGCGGTAGCGCGCGAGCGCCCACAGCGGGAAAAATTTGGCATAGCCGTGGTAGCGCAAATAAAACACGCGCGGGAAGCCGGTCGCGGTGTAGCGCGCCTCCGCCCATAGGCCGTCGTCGCTTTGGTTGCGCATAAGATAATCGAATCCGCGCGCGACCGCCGGATTGTCGACCTCGCCGGCGGCCATGAGCCCAAGCAGCGCCCAAGCGGTTTGCGATGCGGTGCTGGGCGCGGGCTCATAGCCTTGATAGCCGAGCTTGTAACTTGCGCCGTCTTCGCCCCAGCCGCCGTCCGGATTTTGAATGGCCGTGAGCCAGGCGACGGCCTTGCGCATCTCCGCCGACTGCGGGCCGACCCCGACGGCGTTTAGCGCGCACAGCACCGACCAAGTGCCGTAGACGTAGTTCATGCCCCAGCGCCCGTACCAACTACCATCCTTGCCCTGGGTCTGGCGCAAATAATCGATGGCGCGGGCGAGCGCGGGAGAGTTCTCGGCGCGGTCTCCGATCTGCGCCAGCATCGATACGCAGCGCGCGCTGACGTCCTCGGTCGGCGGATCGAGCAGCGCGCCGTGGTCGGCGAAGGGGATGTTGTTGAGATATTGGTAGTCGTTGTCGGCATCGAAGGCGCCCCAGCCGCCGTTCTTGCTCTGCATGCCGATGATCCATTCGCGCGCGCGCGTAATGGCATTCTGATATTGCCGCGCGCCGCCCTCGGTGCGGTCCATCGCCATGACCACGACGGCGGTGTCGTCGACGTCGGGGTAATAGGCGTTGGCGTATTGAAACGCCCATCCGCCCGGGCGGACGCCCGGCCGCACCTCGGCCCAATCGCCTTGCAAATCGAGAACCTGGCGCGGCGCGAGCCAGCGCAGACCGCGCGCTGCCCGCTCGCTTGCAGTCTTGCCGCCAACCTCGAGCAGCGTGTGGCAGACGAGGCCGGTGTCCCAGATCGGCGAGACGCAGGGCTGGCAATAGGCTTCGTCGGCTTTGACGATGAGAAGCTTGTCGATCGCGGCGCGGCTGATGACGCAATAAGAATGATCGCGCGGCAGCCCGAGCGCGCCGAACATCATCAGGGAGTAGGCCATCGGCGGGAAGATGGCGCCGATGCCGTCTTCGCCGTTCAGCCGTGCGACGATAAAGTCGACGGCTTTGTCGATGGCGTGCCGGCGCAAGCGCTTGGGAAACAGCGATTCGACGAGGCGCAGCACCTCGTCGATCGTGCGAAATAGCAGGAACCAGGACGCCTTCTGGTGCGGCGATTTGCGCGGGGGCCCGACCGTTTGCGGTGGCTCGATGAACAGCTCGTCGATGCCGACGCCTCTGACGTTGCGGGCTTTTGGCTTGAGCGCCTGCAGCACCAGCATCGGCGCGATCGAGGTGCGTGACCAGTAGGAAATCTTCGACAAAGTGAAGGGCGACCAGCGCGGCAGCAGCATGATCTCGACCGGCATCACCGGCACGGCGCGCCAGCGCACCACGCCATAGAGCGCCAGCATGAAGCGCGTGAAGACGTTACTTTGCTCGGCGCCGCCATAGGCACGGATGGCTTCGCGCGCGCGTCGCATGTGATCGGCATCGGGTAAATCCCCGATCATCTTGAGCGCGAAATAACCCATGACGCTGGCGCTGATGTCGAAGTCGCCGTCTTGAAACAGCGGCCAGCCGCCATGCGCGCCTTGGATGCGGCGCAGATAAACGCCGATCTTCGTCTCGAGCGAGGGCTCGATGTCGTCGCCGAGATAATGCTGCAGGAGCACATATTGCGCGGGGATGGTGCAATCGGCTTCGAGCTCGAAGACCCAATGACCGTCGGCATTTTGGCGCGCGAGGATGGCCTCCGTCGCCCGACGGATGCTGTGCTCGAGGGCGTCGGCAGTAACGGCCATGTCGGTCATATCGGCAGTGTCGGCGAGTTCGGTCATCGGGCGCTATTCCTAGTGCGCGCGCATTGTGCCGACAAGTTGGGCGGCGCGATGACCGGAACGAACCGCACTTTCGATGGTTGCCGGCAATGCGGTGGCGGTCCAGTCGCCGGCCAGCACCAGGTTGCGGTAGGCGGTCTGCGGCCCTGGCCGCTTCGCGTTCTCGCTCGGCAGGGCGGCGAAGGTGGCGCGGCGTTCGCGCACGATCTGCCAGCGCGGCAGCTCCGCGTCGATACCGGCGATGGTGCGGACTTCGCGCCAGATTTGCTCGGCAAGCGTTTCACGCGGCGTCTCCAGCAGCCGGTCGGCAGCGCTGATGGTGACCGACAGCCGGTCCGGAAAGGCAAACAACCATTCGACCATGCCGTTCACCACGCCGGTCAACGGCGCGACCTCCTTTTCCGGCGCGATGCGGAAGTGGGCGTTCACAATGGCGCGGAACTCCGTCGGCGTTTGCAGGCCGGGAACAAGGTCCGCGGCAACCACGGGCGGAACGGCGAGTACGGCGGCATCGCCCGGCTGCAAGGTCACCGTATCGTCGGCAAATTGCAGGGCCGTGACCCGCTCGCCGTCGAACGACAGGGCCCGCAGGCGATGACCGAATTGCACGTTGGCTTTGCGGCTGCGCAGGAAATCGAGCGCCGGATCGATGAAGGCGCTGCCCAACCCGTCGCGTGCGATGAGCGGGCGGCAGGCGCGCCCGCCGGCGGCAAGCGTTTCGCGGATCACGGCGGCGGCCAGTACCGCGGCGCTTTCCTGCGGCTCGGTATTCAGCGCCGCCAGCAATACCGGCCGGATCAACCGATGAAACAGGTCGCCGTTGCAATCCATCGCCTCGCAGACCGTCTGCCGCGGGTTGCTCCAGAGCAGCCGGGCGAGCGCCAGGTAATCGCTGGGGCGGGTGCCCGGCACGCGGCGGTTCGCGGCAAAAATCCACCACGGCAGCAGCCCGTCATTCGGCCGCAGCATCCACCGCTCGTTGTTCGCCAAATCGATGAAGGGAAACGCGGCCTGTGGCGGACCGACCAGACGATCTTGCGCGCCGATTTCGGCGAGATAGGCGAGCGCCGACGTATTGCCGGACAACAGCAGATGATTGCCGTTGTCGATCGTCATATCGAGCGCGGGATCGTGATAGGAGCGGCAACGGCCGCCGGCCTGGTTGGCGGCCTCGTGCACGGTGACGGCAATGCCCGCCGCGCTCAAGCGTGTCGCTGCTGCAAGACCGGCAAGTCCCGCCCCGACAATGTGGACCGACCCAACCATCAGAACATGTGACGCAAAAGTATCCAGAGCAATTGCCGCTTGCCGACCCGGACCGGGCGCCGCGGTGGGCTCCAGCCGCGCTCGACGAGCGCGTCGAGGATCAACTTGTAGGCCTCGCCCATAATGCTCGGCGCGCGCGCATTGCGGCGCGGACAACCCGCCATGATCTTGTCGGCCTCGCGGAAATGGTAACCCGCTTTTTCGACGACCGACGCGCACACTGTCGCCAGCGCCGGATCGTTTAAGACGTCCGCCGGATCGGTTGCAGCAATGCCGGCCTGGCGCAAGGTCTCGCCCGGCAGATAGAGCCGCCCAACGGCTGCGTCTTCGTCGAGGTCGCGCAGGATATTGGTCAATTGCAAGGCGCGGCCGAGGTGATGAGCGAGCGCGATGCCGGCGTCGCCGGTGATGCCGAAGACACGCACCGAGAGGCGTCCGACGGCGCTGGCGACGCGGTCGCAATAGACATCGAGCGTCGATAGATCCGGCGCCCGGATTGGCGCGACGACGTCCATCTCCATGCCGTCGATGATGGCGAGAAAATTATCTTTGCGCAGGTCGAAATTCTGGATGGCGGTTTTCAGCCTGCGCAGATGCAGCGGCATCGTTCCGACATAGAGCGCGTGAATATCGTCGCGCCAGCGCTGCAATTTCTCCATGCGCCCGACGACGGGACCGGGATCGTCGGCAATATCGTCAACGGCCCGGCAGAAAGCGTAAATCTCGTACATGGCGGCGCGCTGCGTTTTCGGCAGGATGCGCATCGCCGCATAGAAGGAACTGCCGGAAGCTTTCCGGCCGGCGTCCTCGGCAGTGTTTTCGGCAGCCGACATGGGCCCGCTCATGCGTCGCGCGGACGGTAGGCCCCGGCGGTGAGCCGCCGGCGCAAACGCCGCACGATGCTGGAAATCACCGCCGTCGTGCCTAGCGCCAGCGCGCTGACGCCGCCCAAATGCACGCGCTGGCTCAGCGGATCGCGCGCTTCCAGGATATGGGTCAACCGCATCGCCAGCGTCTGGATGACCGAGACTTCGAGCGCAAGCCGGGCGTCTTCGATCATTTGCGGAAATGGATCGCTCTCCTGCAATAGCGTGCGCGTGCGGCGGGCAAGGCCGCGCAGGCAATCGGCCAGCGCCGGCGAGGCGCGCTGCTGCCCGAGCTCGGCAGTATCGGCGCCGGCGGCGGCGAGCGCATCCTGCGGGATGTAGACGCGATCGAGATTGCGGTAATCCTCTTTGCAGTCCTGGATGTGGTTGATGATTTGCAGCGCCGCGCACAGCGCGTCGTTGGCCGGCCAGGTCTTGGTGTCTTCGCCGTGCACGTCGAGGACGAAGCGGCCGACCGGCATGGCCGAAAAGCTGCAATAATCGATCAGGTCGTCCCAGTCGCGGTAGCGCAGCTTGGTCACGTCCATGCGGAACGCCGTCAGCAGATTTTGCGCGTGGCGCGGCGACAGACCGCGCTCCTGCAAGGCGTGCCGCAGCGTCACCGCCTCCGGATTGGCATCGCCCGATCCCAACAGGCCGTACTCGAGCTCGTCGAGCAATTCGAGCTTCTTCGCCCGCGCTAGCGTGGGGTGATCGGCGATATCGTCGGCGCTGCGGACGAAATTGTAGAACGCCAGGATCGGGCCGCGATGGCGCGGATGGATCAGCCACGAGGCGACGGGAAAATTCTCGTCCCGATGCGATTTACCGGAGCGGAAACTACTGACATTCGCTGTGGTCATGAAAAACGCATCCGAACGGGCCGTTTGATCAATGAATTGCGGCACAAGATTGTGGTTGCGGGGATCGATCCGGGTCGACCGCGCCCGATCACGTTTCAATCTATGCAGCGGCGGTAACGATGTCACTGCCGGGTGGCGCACGCTGCTGTCGGATCGGTCTGACCAATAGCTCAATAAAACGTCGAAAACTCATAGCGTTAGGCTATATCCCGCAAAAGTCCTTGTTATTTTTGATTTTTTTGCCATTCTGAAAAAATATGCATAGCAGCGCAGGCTGGGGCCATGCAGCTTTTCACGACTGCCGAAGCCGCCGCATATCTCCGCCTCAAGGAGCGTAAAATCTACGAAATGGTGGCCGAGGGCACAGTGCCCTGTACCAAGGTCACCGGCCGCTGGCTGTTTCCCAAGGCGGAACTTGACCAATGGCTGGCCTCCAGCGTCTCGCGGCCGGCCGGCATGACGCGCCCCGAACTTGCGCCGATCGTCGGCGGCAGCCACGACCCGCTGTTGGAATGGGCCCTGCGCGAAAGCGGCTCCGGCCTGGCCAGCCTCGCCATCGGCAGCGAAGCCGGCTTCAACCGGTTCTGTGCCGGTGAAACCATCGCCGCCGCCATGCATTTGCATGCTCTCGAAGACCTGGAAGAAGACGCCAATGTCGCCGCCATGGCGAGCCGCAGCGATCTGCAGGATGCGGTGATGATCGCTTTCTGCCGCCGCGAGCAGGGGTTTCTGCTGGCGTCCGCCAATCCGCTCAAGATCAACTCAATCGAAGATGTACTGGCCAAGCGCGCGCGCATCGCTTTGCGGCCGAAAGGCGCCGGCGCGCAATTGTTGCTGCTCGCCTTGCTGCACCGGGCAAAGGCAGCGCTCGATCAACTCGCCGCGGTGCAGCCGGTCTGCCCGACCGGCCCCGACATCGCGCAGGCGATCCGCGCCAGCCGCGCCGACACCGGCATCGCGACGCGCTCGGTCGCCAATTCCAGCGGCCTCGATTTCGTGCCGATCGTCTGGGAGCCGTTCGACCTGGTGATACGCCAGCGCGATTACTTCCATCCGCCGCTGCAGGCGCTGATCAGGTTCCTGCAATCGGATGATCTTGCCGCGCGTGCCCAGGAATTCGGCGGCTTCGATCTCAGCGATGCCGGCAAGGTGCGGTTTGTGATTTAACCTTTGGCGCAGTAAGAAGGCGCCATGACCGAAACCCAGGCTTGGCCGAGCGAATTGCGCCTGCACAAGGACCGCAAGACGCTTACCGTCACCTTCGACGACACGGAGACCTTCGATCTATCGGCCGAGTACCTGCGCGTGAAGAGCCCGAGCGCGGAAGTGCAGGGCCATTCGGCGGAAGAGCGCAAGACCGTGCCCGGCAAGCGCGACGTCGCCATCCTCGAGGTGCTGCCGGTCGGTAATTACGCGGTGCGGCTGGTGTTCGACGATCTGCACTCGACCGGCATCTTCGGCTGGGAATACTTGCGCGATCTCGGCCGCAACCGGGATAAATACTGGCAGGACTATCTCGACGAACTGGCGTCCAAGAATATGACGCGCGAACCGGCGGCCCGGCGCAATTAGGCCCGAGCGCCTTTGCGGCGCATGATCTAACCCGAATACCGGTTTTCACTTTTCGGGATCGTGCGCCTAGAACAGCGGCGGGATCGCACCGAGATTGGTGTTGCCCAAGATGACCGCGCCGTTCAGGAAGCGAATGGGGATCTGCAGATTTCCGGGCGGCTGCGGCGCCAGCTGCTTGCGGGCCGGCTTTGGGGGCGCGCCCAATGAGCGGGTTACGATTCTCGGCTGACCGAGAAATGACTCGGCAAACTGCTCGCGCTTGTGCGCGCCGGACCCGCCATCATTGATATAAGACTGCGCCAGCCGCTCATAGGGACCGCTGGTCTTGACGCGCAAGGCGCCTTCCACCTGACCGTCCGGGCTGAGGCCGAGTTGGCCGGTGCCGGTGGCGAGCGCGTCGCCCTGTTCGATGCGCGCCGAGGCGACCTCAAGCCGCCCGCCGCGCGACTGCCAGTCGCGCAAGTGCTGGGACAGCATCTGCGGTGTGGCGCTGCCGAAATCGCGCAGCGCCGCCACGACATCGGCGGTGAACGGCCGCGAGGTGATCGGCCCGCCGTCCGGGATCGATACATCGACCGCGTGCGCGGCGACATTGATCGCTCTTGTTGCCGTCGGCGTGGCGTTCAATTCGATGCGTCCGCCGGCGAGCAGCGGCTTGTCGCGGCCCTGTCCGACGCTGTCAAATTCGGCATTATCGAAAACAAGAGAAACCTGGCTCGGCGTCACCGGCCCGCCATGCACCGTCAACTGGGCGAGCTGCCAGTTGCCGACGAGGCTCGCGGATTGCCCGGAACGGGTCACCGACACCGGCCCGCTGATTTCCGTGATGATGGTGTTCGGGCTGAGAATGCTGGCGACGCTGCGCAAAGACTTCGCATCGATCAGCAACGTCGTTTGATCGGACATCGCGAGCTGCGCCCGCAGCGCGGTGCAATCGACTTCGACGTGCATCGGGAAGCCGCCGACGCTGCGTGAGCCGCAATTATAGACGCGGCCGGCCTTCGCTTCGGAATCGATGAGGCTGGCGATCGCCGTTTCGGTCTTGTGCGCGACATAGAACCAGGCGCCGGTCCAGCCGCCGCCGACAACCAGCAACGCGGCGCAGGCAACGCCCGCCAGCCGCATCGGTTGCCCGGCGCTGAGGGTCAGCGGCCAGAGCAGGGCTTCGCGCAGCATGTCCCAGGCGCTCGCGAGCATGTTCGAGCCGCCGGCCGCGGTCCTCGTTGCGGTTCGCACCGGCGTCACGCGCGCAACGGTTTCGTGTCTCTGTTCCACCTGCGTGACGGAATTGGGTACAAGATCGTCGGCCATGGCGTCGAGGATGCGGCGCCGCGCCGCCAAACGTTCCTGCGCGCTGACGTCGCTCGATCCATGCATGGCGCGCAAGAACAGCTCGACGCGCTGATCGAGGCTCGGCAGCGCCGGCGCGTCCGCGTGGTGCTCCGCCGCCGAAGGACCTTCGTCCTCGGGTGCCAGCACCTCCATCAGGGCCTTTTTGGAATCAAAGTTCGACATCATTTCTTCCCAATTAGGCTGCCCACGACCGTTGTCTCAAACCAGCGTCAAGCATTTTGCGTCAGATCTTGTTTGCGCGCGTGCTGCGCGAAGATGTGCATCAGATCGGCCGTCTCGACTTGGTAGGTCTTCCGCAAACGGCCAATCCAACTTTTCAGACGCTTCTTGGCATTGTCCACGCGATCGTCGTTCCAACGCTTTTCGGGCTTGCGTCCGTTCAGCGTGTCGACGATCTGCCGCACCGGCCATTCCGAGCCGAAGCCGGCTTGAATCTCTGCGTCGCTGGCCAGCAGATCGAGCAGAACGGTGACATCCTCGCTCGGCTTGAACTGCGTCTTGGCGGCGGCAAGCAATCCGCGCCAGGCTCTGCGGTTATCTTCATCCTCGAGCGGATCGATCGGATCGACCGCGAGGTCGGCGGTGTTTTCGTCGGCGAGCTGGTCGGTGCGATAGCTGCCCTCGCGCCAGCGTCCGTACAGCCGTCGCCGGATATCCTCGTGCCGGTGGGCGAGCGCCGTCCGGCCGCCGATTTCGGCGACCAGCCAGGCCACGCGGCCATCCTGCTTGGGGTCGGTATGCACGTTCCAATCCATGTTCGGCATTTCATCGGCGGCTTCGGCGCCTTGGGCACCTTGGCCTTCGCCCGCGGCGGTTGCGCCGAGGAGCTTGGCCATGACCTCGCTGAACAGTTCCAAGACTCCGATTCCCTATCCGCCACCGGTGTCCCCCGGGAACCCACGTAGGACGCGCATAGCCTGCGAACCGCCTCGAAAAAGTAGTCTTGATGCTGCCGGGGCAGCCCGTTCAGGACCCTTAATCGCGCCGTTCCGCCTGCCTTCGTGTCGTCCGGCGTCATTGGGCCCTGACTTTCGGCCCAACCGGCGGCATTGGTGCAGTGCACGCGGCCTTTCCAATAGTGACGGCCCCGGCGCGCCCATTCCGGCGGGGCCGCTGCAATAATTTTTTGGGTGGTTGCGCCGGAATGAGGAGGTCTCCGCCGTCTACAGGCTGAGCGGGGATAAATCCACGCGGACGACTGTTGCCAAGGCCTTATTATTGAAGGAAAACTCACCGTGATTTAACTAATCGACCTGGCAATTTGCTGCTCCGCGCAACTCAACGTCGGTTTTCGTCAATTCACGACACATCGCCAAACGAGGAGAGCAACAATGTCGAATTATCTTGGAAGCCTAAAGTGCCACGTGGCCCGCACGGCGATCGCCGGCGGCCTGGTGCTGTCCCTGGGCCTGGGTTTTGCGGTCGCGCAGAGCCAGCCCAGCTCCGACAAGATCCTCCATTCCTTGACCCCCAAGCACACGACCCGCAGCCTGTCGGTGACCCCGCAGGAGCAGGCCAAGCAGGCCGAGGATTCGAAGTTCATCAACGACATCAAGAACCGTGAAGCCACCCGTTCGCTGTCGGTCGGTGAGCGCGAGAAGGTCGCGGTGATCGCCAAAGACAAGCCGAAGATCGATCTCGAGATCAACTTCGACTTCAATTCGGACCAGATTTCGAAGTCGGCGATGCAGACGGTCGACGCCCTGGCCAAGGCGCTCAATGATCAGTCCATCAAAGGCAGCACCTTCATGCTCGCCGGCTACACCGACGCCAAAGGCTCCGACGAATACAATCAGGGCCTGTCCGAGCGTCGCGCCGCCGCGGTGAAGAAGATCCTGGTCGATAAGTACGGCGTCGCGCCTGAGAACCTGATGACCGCCGGTTATGGCGAAACTCATCTCAAGGATGCGTCGAACCCCTACGCCGCCGCCAATCGTCGCGTGGCGGTCGTCAACATGGCCAGCAACGTCGCTGGCAAGTAATGCCGGTAGCCTCGGCCGGCACGAGGAGGTCCCGCGCGATCCGACCCCCATCGCTCGCGCGGGACATCCTCACCCCGGCAAGGCCGCCGAAGCTAACTTTTACAGATTGGAGACTGTCATGAAGCGCACGTGGAAACTGGTTCTGCCGATCGTGGCGGGCCTGATCTTCAGTACCAACCTATCGCGTCCCGCCCACGCCCAGTTCGGCGGCGGCGGCGGCGGTTTCGAGCAGATGCAGCAGATGGCGCCCATGCTCAATATGATGAAGAGGAAAATGGGAAAGAAGCGTTTCGGTAAGCTGATGCAGACCATGGGCCCCATGATGAGCAAGATGATGGACGGCCAAGGTGGCGGCTTCGGTGGAATGGGCGGCGGCTTTGGTGGCGGCGGCTTCGACATGAGCTCGATGGGCGCCATGATGAACCCGGAAATGATGGGCATGATGATGGAAATGATCGGCAGCAGCGGCCACGGCAAAGGCGGCTTCGGTTTCTAGCCCCGCGGCTTCCGTAGAATTTCCAGCGCGTGAAAGCTTACGTCTCCTGGGAGCGATGGCTCTCGGGAGACGAATTTTTTGCATCAGAATCAAAAAGCCCGCAACGCGCGGGCCAAGTCTAAGATATTGAATGGTGGGCGCTGAAGGGATCGGACCTTCGACCTCTCCCGTGTGAAGGGCTCTTCACACCTTGTCAGTTCAACGGCTTAGGCCTTACTTCAGGCGCTTTCCACGGATTCTCCAACGCAAATCCGTTTTCCCTGGCGGGACAAAAGTCCGTTGTTGAAGGAATAGCGGACATTGCGCGGACTTGTCGTCATGTCCGCTTTTGACCCTGGCTGTGTGAAAACGCTCTGCATGTGATTCACTCCGCAGTGTGATTCTGCTGTTACGGAGGATCGCATGAAGCGCTTTGTTGAGGGCACGGATCGTAAGCAGAGCACGTTGTTTCCGGAGTATCTGGAAGACTGGATCGACGAGAACAATCCCGTTCAGGTTATTGATGCCTTCGTCGAAGAGCTTGACCTTGGGGAATTGGGGTTCGTTGGGGTTGCTCCCGAGGCAACTGGTCGGCCCTCGTATCATCCATCGGTCCTGCTCAAACTCTACATCTACGGCTATCTCAATCGCGTACAGTCGAGCCGTCGGCTGGAGCGCGAGGCTGGGCGCAATGTCGAGGTGATGTGGCTGACGGGCCGCCTTGCTCCCGATCACAAGACCATTGCCGACTTTCGCAAGGACAATGGTAGCGCCCTCGGCCAGACTTGCGCCCGGTTCGTTATGCTTTGCCGCAGCCTAGGCCTATTGACGGGCGCCAGCGTTGCTATTGATGGCAGCAAGTTCAAGGCGGTGAACAACCGGGACAAGAACTTCACGCGCGGCAAAGTGGAGCGACGCCGCGCGCAATTAGAGCAGAGTGTGGCGCGGTATCTTGCGCAGCTCGACACGGCTGATCTGCAGGAGCCGTCCGAGGCGCTGGCAGCGAAGACGGTGCATCTGAAAGAGAAGCTGGCCAAGCTCGAAAGCGAGATGCAGCGACTGGCGGCGATGGAAAAGCTGATGCTGGCGTCACCCGATCAGCAAATCTCGCTTACCGATCCCGACAGCCGCTCGATGGCGACTAGCGGGCGCGGGTCTGGCGTGGTCGGCTACAATGTGCAGGTCGCGGTCGATACGAAACATCACCTGATCGTCACGCACGAGGTGACGAATAGCGGCTCGGATCGGGCACAACTCGCAAACGTCGCCTCACAGGCGAAGAAAGTGCTCGGCGTCGACAAACTCGAAGCCGTTGCGGACCGCGGCTACTTCAGCGGCGAGGAAATCCTTGCGTGCGACAAGGCCGGAATCGCCGTGACGCTTCCAAAGCCGATGACATCGGGGATTGAGGCGAGGGGTCGCTTCGGCAAACAGGACTTCGTTTATCTCAGCGACGAGGATGTCTATCGCTGTCCGGCTGGCGAAAAGCTGAAGTACTACTACACGAACGAGGAGAACGGGCAGAAGCTGCGACGCTATTGGACGAATGCGTGCCGCCATTGCGCGCTCAAGCATCGCTGTACGACCGGCACGCAACGGCGCATCACGCGTTGGGAGCATGAGCACGTGCTAGAGGCAGTACAAAAACGTCTCGACAATAATCCGCAGGCCATGCGCCAGCGCCGTGAGACGGTGGAACATCCCTTCGGCACGTTGAAGATGAGAATGGGGGCGACGCACTTCCTGATGAAGCGTCTTCCGAAGGTCGCCACCGAGATGGCGCTACACGTGCTGGCCTACAATCTGACGCGCGTCATCAATATCGTCGGCATCCAGCCGCTCATGGCGGCGATGAGGGCATAGTCAGACCCGGAAAAAGGCCTCAGGTCTTCACTGTGCGAAGGCCAGAATCTGCACTCCTCCCAAGGCGTTTTTACACGGCCAAGACCCGAAGCAGACATTCCCAGTTGAGTGGCCCGTGATGCTGACCACCGAGCTCAGAATGCGTTGTAGATTTCCGATCCGTTCTCACGGGCAGGCCGAAGCTCGCCTCTTTTGCCCGCTCTTGTGCCAACTCTTGAGCTGTTTTGAATTTTTACCGAACGTCGAGTGGACTTGTTAGAAATCTAGGCGGGTGGCGGGCTGGTCCATCGCTCTTGCGCAACCGGGTCGGGCCAAGCAGAACCAAGCGGTTGTAGCGTTATCCACGTCTCCGCGAGCTTGCCGTTTTCAATCCGGTAAGACTGCATGCCGGCCTGCGTGAACGCTTCACCGGTTTTGGGATCGTGCCATCTGAATGTAAAACGGAACCACGCGCGGTTACCTGCGAACAAG
>CAWEMT010000006.1:0-78480 GCA_963810255.1 uncultured Alphaproteobacteria bacterium
GGCGCCGTCCACACGTGACCCAAAGCGAGCATTCTTGTCATTTTTCCAGTGCGAGCGGAGCCCAGTCGCGCAGCGTCTCGCGCACTGCGGCGGTCGCAATCGCGTGAGCGTAGGAATTCCAATGGCCATCAGTCGGAAATTCGAACGGCAGATGGTCCCTAGCGTACGCTGCTCGGAAATATGGCTCCATATCGATGACCTTGAATCCGCGTGTGCTCGCCTCCGAAATAAGGCGTTGTCGCATCAAGCCGAAATAGCTCATGGGTGCCGCGCGATGCGGTGCATCATCATAAATTTCGGATCGAATGGCATCGACCATGATGACAATATCCTTTGCCGCAAGACATGCCGCCTTCGGCAGAGCTTCGACAAACCAAGCGATAACCTTCTCACCTTCGTCGATCCGAGTGGCATTCGCATCCGCCAGCGTGTTGCCTACATAGTACCTGCTCTGATTGGTGGCGGCCTTCGTTTCGCCCGAACGAAACAAATTGATCACATTCGATACGCCGACATTGCGCGCGAGATAGAGCGATAACGCGCTGTGGCGCGCGATCCGCTCCACAACGCTCGGCGCAGGCAGTGGAGTGAGTTTATAATCAAATGTGCCATCCGGCTGCGGATAAAGGTGAAACAGACCGTCGCGCTTCCTATGCGTATAGAGACTTTCGTCAAAATCATTGCCTACGACATTCACGACGAGCCGTTGCGGGTGGTAAATAGAGCAGGCGTGCTGAGCGTAAGCGACATATTGGCTCAACGGTGCACCGGACTGGGCAAAAACATAGGCGCGGCCGCGCGTTCCAAGCATGGCTTGAAGGCGACCAGTTACGGTTTCAGCGAAAGGCACATGCAATGCTTCCATGAAGCTGTCACCCACAATCGCCACCAGTGGCTGAGAAGCTTTGGTGTCGTAGTCATAATCGGCGAGGAAACCCTGCGCGTTCGATCGCCCGTGAACTACGACATAAAAGTTCCAACCGAGCGACCAAACATAAGGCGTGTTGGCTACGTACCGCTGGATCGGGTTCTCAGCCGTAGGTGGCTCAACCGGCAGCCCCCAAGCCACTGGCAGGAAACGCAGAACGATTTCAAACACAAGTATGGTGAAGGCTACACTCGCGAGAACGGTTAGCAGATTGAGGACGTGTGAGCGCAGCGATTGCATGGGATGGAAACCTCTCAACATGTTAGCTTACGTCATAACGACATTCTGGGTCGTTCAGAACAGGCGCGGCCTCACTGCATCACTCGATCGCCCTTTGTCGAATGCGGGTTATTGATTGGGACCTGATCCGCGGAGGGCATTATGGCCAGCGGTCGGCGCACCGGCCATAACGGATGGTACGTTCCCGAAAATTCACAGGACCGCTTCGGTTGGAAAGACCGCTTGGAAGTATCGCGAAAATACTATCTCGGCTTGCCGTTTCGTGTCCTCCGCAATCTATCGTGCCAGTTGCGCCAGCCTTTCAAAGACCGGATGCGATCACGTCGGTCGGAATAAGACGGGCGAGTCTGGTGATGCCGTGGACGGCTCCTCCACCGGCACGTTAGTGCTATGAATGTGGATGTTATTGACGTCCCACGTTCTGCCTAATCTCGATTGCTGCGCTTCATGCGCGCGTTGTTGGCCCATAGCGGACACGCCACTCGCACCGCCCAATGCCCGCTTTCGGGGTAAAGCGGACGTCGCGGAGAGGGCCGAGCTAAAGGCGGCCCCATTAGCGGAACGTCGGCTAGGGGGCCTTGAATTCAGCGAGAAGGCGATGCTGGTGGCTGTCTCTGGGCGTTGGCGGCCGCCA
Source organism: uncultured Alphaproteobacteria bacterium (assembly GCA_963810255.1). Lineage (GTDB taxonomy): Bacteria > Pseudomonadota > Alphaproteobacteria > Rhizobiales > Xanthobacteraceae > Pseudolabrys. Next base: position 1,803 of record CAWEMT010000006.1, read on the forward strand.
GTTCCTTGCTTTTTGCTTCAGCTTGATCTTCGGGCACCTGAATATACCCTTTTCGTTGCATGCAGGCTTTTGCTGCCACGTCTACCGGTTGGCCTTGCTCACCGGCTGACGGCATCCTTCCTAGGCAAGTGGTTTGATCGGTTTCGGCGCGCGACACTGCGCACGTCGAGTAATCGCGGCTCGTGCGCCGCGTCGAACTCGACGATCTTGTAGGTCGTGTCGGCTTCAATGCAATGGCCGGCGGTCAGCACCAAATCGCGCGCGATCGCCGCTCCGGTGCAGAAGGTACCGTGCGAGCCAACGATCATTACGGCGTGACGCGAACCCGATGCGCGCGGCGCGTTGCCGGTGATGGCGCCGGCGAGCGCGGTCGCTAACAGCAGGCAGACGAAGGCGATGACAAGTTGCATAGGCGTCGATAAGCTTTGGGCATTCGAGCTTTGTCAATAATGACCGATTTCCCGTCTTTGTGGCCGGCGCGATCTCGAAGATTCCGCGTAACTTCGAGAGCGTCGATTTTGAAATTCTCCCAACACGCTTTCTCGTTGCCGACTTGATGGAGCTGCCGATGGTGGCCACGGCAAAGCGGCACGGCGAACTTATCGCTGACCTTTAGACCGATTGCGCGCGGCTGGGCATAGCGAACGCTCTGCGGGTCGGATGGTTGCTGGGCGCAGATGAGGCAGGGCTGCGATGCCACGAACTTCAGATGCGCTTTGTTGCGTAACCGCTAGGGCTCGGCGATGGTGAGCTGGCTCTTGTCAATGCGGGGGCGCGGGCGCGTCTTGCAAACTACCAAGTGTGACAAAGTTGCCACGCCGGCCGATTTCTTGCTCACGGCAAATGTGTCGGCTTGATGTTAGTCCGGGGTAGCATCATTGTTCGTCACGCCGACTGAGGGAAGTCATATGTCGCGGTCCATTTTCGCAGGTATTAGCTTAGTTGCGTTGGCTGTTTGCGGCCAGTCGGCTCTAGCGGCCGATCTGCCGGTCAAGGCGTCGCCGGTGCCTTTCGTGTGGGACTGGACCGGATTCTACGCCGGCACCCATAGCGGCTTCGTGCACGGCAGCGCCAAAGTCGATGATCCCTTCGGGCCTTCAATCTACGGCGACAAGATCGTTCTGCCTGGCTACCTGTACGGTTTACAGGCTGGCTACAATAAGCAGATCGGCAATTTCGTGCTGGGAGTCGAGCTCGACGGTAGCTGGGCCGACGTGCGCGGCACCAACACCTGCTTTGCCTTCTCGGGTCTGTACGTCTCCGCCAACTGCCGCGACCAAAACGATTGGTTTGCCACACTCACTGCCCGGCTCGGTATTGCCGTCGGTCCGCAGGGCCGTACCTTGCTCTACGCCAAGGGCGGAGGGGCCGCGACCCATACCAAAGGCGATCTGACGGATAACAACCTGTTCGGCGTCGCACCCGCTGGCTTGGGGATCGTCCCGTCGACGTACAACAAGACGCTTTGGGGCTACACAGTCGGCGTCGGCATTGAGCACGCCATGACCCCCGCGTGGTCCTGGAAGCTCGAATACGACTACATGAGCTTCGCCAGCTTCAACGTGACTTCGCCGACCAGCCTAATTGTTCCCAATCCGGGAGTAGGTGTTGCATTCCTCGTTGCCGGGCTTCCGACGACGGTGCGCGAACAATTCCACGTCGTGAAGCTGGGCGTGAACTACCACTTCGGTCAGCCATGGAATTCGACCTTCCCGAACGCACCGATGTGGTCCGGTTGGCAATTCGAAGGCGGTCTTCGCTATTGGTACAGCTCCGGCCGCTTCCAAAAGGACTTGCCCGCGGGCCCGGGATCGGACGTCGCTCTCGTCTCGCGGCTGACCTACGACGGCTTGACTGCACATTCGGGTGAAGTGTTTGCCCGAGTCGATACGCCGATAAATGTTTTCCTTAAAGGCAATGCCGGTCTCGGTCGTATTGTCGATGGTCACATGAACGACGAGGACTGGGGCCTCGTTACGGCGGCCTTCACCTCCTACTCGAATACGATTTCGAACCTGACCACCACCAGCCTGAACTACGCCACGTTTGACATCGGCTTCAATCTTCTGCGCGGCAAGGACTATAAGGTTGGCCCCTTCATCGGCTACAACTACTGGCACGAGCAGATGGCGGCAAACACTTGTACGCAAATTTCCTTGCCGGCCTCCGGCATTTGCGCGCCTCCGATCAATGGCGTTCCCGTCATCACCGAAACCGATACTTGGCAATCGCTGCGCATCGGTTCGTCGGCGGAAGTCATGCTTATGCCGAGGCTGAAGCTAAGCGGCGAGGCGGCCTACTTGCCATACGTAAAGTTTACCGGCGTCGACAATCACTGGCTGCGTGCCCTGGTTATTGACGAAAGCGGTACAGGACACGGCGTACAAGTCGAAGCGCTGATTTCATATGAGGTGATGCCGCGCTTTACCATCGGCGCTGGCGGCCGTTACTGGGCCGTGTGGACGACCAGCGGCTCGGATGCGTTCAACGGCGTGCCAATCAACCGCAATGACACCTACCGGGCGGAACGGTACGGCGCGTTTGTACAAGCCTCGTACAAGTATTGAAGTCTATCGAGCGGCGCCTAACGCTTAACGAGATCGCCGCCTCGGCACGCGCCGAGGCGGCTTTTTTATGGGAAGCGCCTAATTCGGCGACGCTCGCCTTAGTTTTTGTTGGTGTCCAGCGGCGCATCGTTGTCGGGACAGACGGCGACTGCCGATATGCCGCAGCGATCGAGGCCCGGGTAGGTCTTCAGTGGCTGGTAGGGAATGCGCTCGCCCTGATCCAATTGTCGAAGCTTTCCCCGCTGGCCCGGCGAAACGTGCCCATCTGGAGCGTTTTTATTCGGGGCGGCGCCTTGCGCTGCGGCAGCGGAATCAGGGGCAGATGAGGCCGCCATCGTGGCCGTGCCGGCCGGCGGACAGATCGCAAACGCTGCGGCAAGCAGTAATGTCAACATCGCCAGTTTGAGATATCTGATTTCCATCCGCTTCCGCCCAAGGTGCTTCACGTGGAGGGAGACGCGCGCAAATCGCCGCGGTAGCACACACGAAACAATAATATTCGTGCAGGAGCGTTTGTGTATTCGTGCATGTCGCCCGGACGGATGCACAACGAAAGGGCTAGGTGGAGTGATGCGTAGTGTCGTCGCCGGAAAAGCAGACATAGATTCCATTGGAGCGGCAATGGGATGGGCTGAGCGGCTCCCGGCACCTGACGTCGCCCATTTTCCCCTGGATCTTCTCGACGTGGTGCTGAGCCTTCCGCCACTGCGCGCGCTCGTCGTTGAAAACATGCACGTCAGCTCCTCAAGCGGAAATACGGGAAGAGTCTAGCGCAAACCGCGGCAGTGCGGGAGAGTGCGATTGTGCTGCGCCCGGCGTTATACACCGCTTGGCGCCTTGCCCGTGGGCCTACTGGTCAATCCGGGCCGGGTGTCGCCGGATCGACGAGGCGCGTGGGCCCGGCTTGCACACGTGTCCACAGCAGGCCTGGGTGTCTTTTCACCAAACAGTGCGCGCCTTTGCTAGGACTTCCTGATCACTTGCCAGCGGAAATGTGGGGGCATTCACAATTCCGCTATCGTCCGTAGGCTCATCGCGACGTCACATGATGCTACCGCTCGGGTATTGTGATGGTTCATTGGTTCTCATCTCTTTGGTATGGTTTTTCATCCAAAGCTCTTTCGCGACCTCAAGCGGATCAATTTTGAAACTCTCCCACCAGGTTTTTTCGTTGCCAACTTGGTGAAGCTGACGATGGTGGCCGCGGCACAACGGCACGGTGAACTCATCGCTGACCTTCTGGCCGAGCGCGCGCGGTTGGGCGTAGCGGACGTGGTGGGGGTCTGACGGTTGCCGTCCACAAATGAGGCACGGCTGCGAGGCCACGAACTTCAGATGGGCTTTATCGCGTAGCCGCTTGGGCTCGCCGATGGTGAGTTGGCTCTTGTCGATGCGGCCGGAAGGGGCCTCGGTGGCGGTTGGCACAATGGGCGGGCCGATCGGGTGTGACAGATCGGTTTTGAGAGCCTTGTCCGCGGCCGGGTTGTGGCGGCGGCCGTAATAGGTCGATGGCCTAGGGATTGGGGTGGAGTCATCCGGATGGAATCCGGTGCGCAGCTGAGCATCGGGAAGGGCAGGCTGGGCGATCGAAGGGCTTTCGACCACCGGCGGTTTGCCACCGCGATAAAGCTCAAGTCCGAACGGCCGGCCAAAGGTCGCCAGAGCACGTTTGGTGGCATCGGTCTCGGCGGCCTTCAGAGCGATGTCATGCACCTCGCCGGGCGACGTGCCGCGGCCCTCTCCGCTGCCATGGCCCTCGCGGACGACGGTGGCTCCTTCAGCCTGCACGGTGATGCGAACGCGGGCGACATAGACGGCCAAGAAAGCTGCCGCGGTTTTCCCGGGCGAGGGCGCAGCGGGATTCCAAGGTCTCCCGGCTCCAGCCGTCGAAGCCGAAGATGCGGTTGGCCTCGGAGATCGCGTACCAGCCCTCAAGATAGGAGAGCCGGCGACCATGGGCCTCGCGGGTACGGATCCGCCGATGATCGGGGTTACGCCGCAGCGCTTGCAGCTGTTTTGCTGAGAACCCCATCACTTGGTCCTCACGCTCAAGACGGGTTCGGGGTTGGTGAGGGCGGCGCCAGGGACTTCATCGCCCTTTTTGAGGTCGCTCAATAACTCTTGCCGCTTTAAGCACGGCTCCTGAGGCTCCCAGTAGATACTGGGGACGGCGGCTTCATCGATAACCATCAGCGCTGGCATTCCCGGTCGAATTGAGGCGGTGAAATCTGGGGCCGAGAGCTTCTTCAGTCCAAGATCGATCATCGTGTCTTTGGCAAGGTGTCGCCGTTTGGTGGCGCGGTCCTGTACGCGATCGAGGCGGTCTTCCATCTCCGCGATCCGAATTTTTAGCCCTTTGGCAAGCGCCTCATCGGTCAGTGCCCCCCGGATAATTGCTGTGAGAATCTCGTGAAGGTCGGTGAGTCCCTCAACCGTGTCAGCTAGGGTTTGCTCGTCGATTTGTGGGTCTTCACCTCGAATGCGGTCCTTGAGAGCCCGGAACCCAGCTGCGGCAAATGTCAGTTGATCCATTGATCCACTCCGTTTTGACAGGATGGAAGCCCCCGCGATGTGGTGCCGATCCAAAAAGGATCATAGCATGATGATCCCAATAGGATCAACAGGAAATTTTTCTTGATTACGATTGCCCAATTAAGAGCCGCCCGGGCCCTACTGGCTGGACGCAATCCGAGCTTGCCCGACGCGCAGGCTTGTCGGTTCCGACCGTCAAGCGTCTCGAAGGTGACTTTGGACCTCACGTGTCGGATGAAGCCCGTTTAACTATGCAGAAAGCCTTGGAACGGGCTGGAATTTGGTTCATCGCCGAGAATGGCGGAGGCGCTGGGGTGCGCCTACGCAAGCGGCAGCGGCCACAAGGGACTAAATGAATGACGCACAAGGGGGCCGGCGAGATAATGACTGCACGATCGGGGCGCAGACTTAACCTTACCAGCCGCGCTCTTGCAGGACCATGACCTTTGCAAGTAAGGGCACAAAAGCTTTAGGATGCTCAGCGGCAACCATCATCATATAGCCGAGTAAGCCCTTGCCGTTGTACTCGTCGCCAATTTCCGAAGCCACCTGAATGAGCGCCCGTTTCAACGCAGGCGAGATTTTATTGGGTGTCCCTTTCTTGCGGCCGCCACGACGCTCTCCCTTCTGATTTGGCGTCAGGCGACCACCGCCACCTTTCCCAGTATATTTTTCGTCGTCCGATTTCATCATGAAAGCGCTCGCAATTTTGCGTAAGCTCTACACGCCTCGGGTTTCGTATAGGGCGAAGGGCATCGCATGTGTAAAGCGACGAGGACAAATTCTGTGAATTGAGGTGGATACCACACTGATGGAAGAACAGCGCAGGGTATTCCGACACCATCAGCAGTATCGACGAAAATCCAGCTAATCCAATTCTATCCACCTACTTTATCGAAAAAGGAGTAAATTGTTACCGTTCGGTTGAAGATGTTTACCGCCCCGCAAAATCCGGCAGCCGTCGCTCGGCCATTGCCTTGACGCCTTCCTTGAAATCGTCGGTCTTGCGCAGCCAGGTCTGTTCTTTCAGTTCGTGTTCGGTCGCCTTGCGCACCCGCTCGGCGAGATCGCCCCGCAGCGTCGCGCGCGTCGATATCAGGCCGAGTGGCGCGTTCTCGGCGATCTCGGCGGCCAGCGCCATTGCCGCGGCGCGCACCTCATCCTGTGCCACCAGCACGTCGGCAAGCCCCATGGCGTAGGCTTCATCACCGCGCACGCGCCGGCTGGTGTAGAACATGATCGCGGCTTTAGTGACGCCGATCACCGCCGGCAGCGTCACCGTCAGGCCGAAGCCGGGATGAAAGCCGAGCCGGGTGAAGTTGGCACAGAAGCGTGTCTCCGGGCAGGCGACGCGGAAGTCCGCCACCATGGCAAGCCCGAGCCCGCCGCCGACCGCCGCGCCATGCACGGCGGCGATAATCGGCTTCTTCGTTTTGAACAGCCGCACCGCTTCGAGATAGAGGTGCTGCACCGCCTTGTCGCGGTTGAGTTGCTGGCCTTCTTTGTCGAGCGCCGCGCCGTCGCCGAAATTGGCGCCGGCGCAGAAGGCCTTGCCTTGCGCGGCCAGCACCACCGCGCGGCAGGCGACGTCTTCGTCAAGCGCCTCAAGCGCGCCGGCGATTTCTTGGATCAGCGCGATGTCGAAAAAATTATTCGGCGGCCGCCGGATTTCGATTAGCGCTACGTGGCCGGTTTTATCGACGGCGATATCTTTGAAGGGGCCCATAGGTTCCTCTCGATTTATTCGGCGGCGCTGCGTTGCGCCTCGCGCGGCTGCTTGACGATCAGGGCGTCGACCAGCGAAACGCCCTGGCCTTGCGGGTGTACAATGACTGGATTGAGATCGATTTCGGCGATGTCGTCGGCATGATCGGCGGCGAATTGCGACAGCCGCACCATCAGTTCGATCAGCGCGTCGACGTCGGCGGCAGGCTGGCCGCGATAGGGTCCGAAAACCCGCGCGCCCTTGAGGCGGTGGAGCAGGGCGCGCGCCGCGGCATGGTCGAGCGGCACCGGCGCCAGCGCGACGTCGCCGAGCGCCTCGACCAGCACGCCGCCGAGGCCGACCATCAGCAGCGGACCCCAGGTCGCATCGCGGCTGACGCCGAGAATGACCTCGCGTCCGGCCGCGGCCATCGGCTGCACGAGTACGCCGTCGATACGCGACCGCGGCACATGGCGCGTCGCGGCGGCCAGCACGCGCCCGTAGGCGGCGCGCACGGCATCGGCGCCGCTGACATTGAGCTCGACGCCGCCGACCTCCGTCTTGTGCAGTATTTCAGCGGCTTGAATCTTGAGCGCGACCGGGCCGGCAATCTTACGTGCTGCCGCGTCAGCCTCGGCGACCGAACGCACCAGCACGCCGCCGTTGCCGCCGATGATGCCGTAGGTGCCAAGCAATGGCCGCGCCTGCCATTCGCAGAATACGTCGCGCGAGGCTGCCAATAGTTTCCGCGCCGCCGCTGTGTCCGGCGTGAACGCTTTGCCGGCCGCGGCCGGTTCGGGCGCGGCTGCTCACGCCGCGCCCGATAGTCGGCCATCACGCGCATGGTGCGCGCGCAGCCGTCGGCGTTCTTGAACAGCGGATAGCCGGCCTCGTTGAGCACTTCGATGCTTCGCTCGGCGGGCAAAGTATAGGTCCACATGAATACCGGCTTTGTGGTTTCACGCGCCAGCGCCATCAGTTTTTCCTGATCGTCTTCGAGGAAGGCCGAGCGGCGCGCGGTGACCACCACCATGACGCCGTCGATCAGCGGCGACCGCGCAACAAGCTTGGCGAATTCGGCATAGCCGAGCTTGTGCACGCCTTGCGCCGTCGAATCGACCGGGTTCTGCGACGTGCCGTAGGAGGGCAGATGCACGTCGATCGCCGCGCGTGTTTTTGCATCGAGCTCGGGCACCTCGAGGCCGGCGCGCACGCAGGCATCCGCCATATAGACGCCGGCGCCGCCCGACGACGTGCAAACGCCCATGCGCTTGCCGGTCGGCAATTTGCCTTTGCAGGCTAGGAAGCCGGTGGCGATGTCGAGCATCTCATCGAAATCGCGGCCCTCGATGATGCCGTGGTGCTCGAAGATGGCGCGATAGGCCGCATGCGAGCCGGCGAGCGCCGCCGTGTGCGAGGCGACGGCGCGCCGGCCTGGTTCGGTCTGTCCGATCTTGGCGACGATCAGCGGTTTGCCGGCCGCCAAGGCTTTCTCGGCCACGCGCCGGAATTTCGCCGGCGTTTTGACGTCCTCGAGCAACAACAGGAAGACATCGGTCTTGCCTTCATCGAGCATGAAATCGACGAAGTCGGCAGCCTCGAGAGAGGCCTCATTGCCGGTGGTGACGATGTGGCGGAACGCCAGATTGCGTCCGCGCGCGCGGTCAAAGAACGCAAAGCCGAGACCGCCACTTTGCGAGATCACCGAGATATGGCCGCCCAGCGGATGCTGCGGCAAGAGCGGGCCCGCGCTGGCATCCATCGCCGGACTGAAAGTCGGACAGAGGCCGGCGGTGATGTTGGCGAAGCCCTCGGTATTGGGTCCGGCGACGGCCATGTCGTAACGCGCCGCGGTGGCGCGCAGCGCCGCCTGCATGCGAAGGCCTGCCTCGCCCGGTTCTTCGGCGAAGCCCGAACTCAAAATGACGGCAGCTTTGATCCCGGCGCGGCCGCAGCGCTCCAATTCCTCCGGCACGAATTCTGCCGGAATGATCAAAATGGCGAGATCGGCCGGATGCGGGAGGTCGGCGATGCTTCGGTAGGCCGTCAGCCCTTGCACTTCGGTGGCGCTGCGGCTGACCGGATAGATCGTGCCAGCGAAAGAATGACTGAGCATGATCTGCAGGATGCGGCCGCGCAGGCCGTGAACGTCGGACGAGGCGCCGACCACGGCAACCGTCTTCGGCCAGAGCAGCTTTGCGATATCAGGCACCGCGCGCTCCGTTCATCGCAAGCCGAGGCCGCGCGCGATGATGCCGCGCAGGATCTCGGTCGTGCCGCCCTGGATGGTCAGCTTGGGAGCCATTTTGAAGGCGAAGGCGATTTGCTCGTCGAGTGTCGTTTGATTGCCTGCGTCCGGCTCGAGAAAGGCGGTGAGGTCACGCACGCGCTCGGGCAGCTTCTGTTCCCAGATGGTGCCGACATCCTTGACGATCGAGGCTTCCACCACCGGCTCTTTGCCGGCCTGCAACATGCCGGCGACCGACACCGACATCCGTCGTAATGTGTGCAACTGCGCGACCAGCCGCCCGAGTCCCTCGGCGCTGCGCAAATCGGGATCGGGGCCCAGCGCACGCACCAGTTCGCCCAGCACGAAATAAGTTTCGAGGAAGCGCTCGGGCCCGCTGCGCTCATAGGCAAGTTCGCTGGTTGCCTGTTTCCACGCCCCATCGATTTCGCCGAGTGCGTGGTCCTCAGGCACGAAGGTGTCACCGAACACGACCTCGTTGAAGTCGTGCTGGCCGACCATGTTGACGATCGGATTGACGGTAATGCCCGGGGATTTCATGTCGACCAAAAATTGCGTCAAGCCATGGCGGCGGTTTTCATTGGTCGGCGGCGACGTGCGGAACAGGCCGAGCATGTAATCGGCGACATGGGCGTTGCTTGTCCAGATTTTCGTCCCGTTGATTTTCCAGCCGCCGTCCACTTTGGTCGCCTTGGTCTTGGCGGCGAACAGGTCGGAGCCGGAATTTGGCTCGCTCATGCCGATGACGAAGCACAACTCACCACGACAGATGCGTGGCAGGATGTCCTGCTTGATATGTTCCGGCGCGTATTTGATGAGGATCGGGCCGCTCTGCCGGTCGGCGACGAAGTGCAGCCGCACCGGCGCGTTGGCGACGCGGAATTCTTCCGTCACCACGTAGCGTTCGAGGAAGCTGCGTTCGTGCCCGCCGTATTTCTTCGGCCAGGTCATGCCGATCCAGCCTTTGGCGCCGACCTTGCGGCTGAAGGCGCGGTCCTGCAAATCCACATCCCAGGGCCGGTCCGGATTGAACGTTCCCGCCGCCACTTCCTCGGCAATGAAGGCGCGCACCTCGCGGCGAAGGCTTTCGCATTCAGGTGGCAGCCGGATCTGATCGAAGCTGAGGCTGGTGCTCATCGTTTCGATCCTAGCGCGACGCCAGCATGGGCCAGAAATTGTCGGCGCCGTGCCGTGCGACCATGTTGCCGAGCCTCGCCGCCCAATAGCTCTCGCTGCCGAAATCGTCGCGCCACGCCAGCATGCGAAGCGTGAAGCGATGCAGCACATGCTCCTTGGTGAAGCCGAGGGCGCCGTGTACCTGATGGGCGATGGCCGCACCCTCCGCCGCCGCCTCGCCGCAACGGATTTTCGCCGACGCGGCTTCCAGCAGCGCTATGTCATCGAACGTGTCGGAATGCGCCACCGTATCGGCGGCCGAACCGGCGGCGGCAAGCGCGGCGGCGGTTTCGCCGGCAAGTCGCGCCAGGTTTTGCTGCACGGCTTGGAATTTGCCGATCCGGCGCTCGAATGCCATGCGCTCATTGGCATACTGCACGCTCAACGACAGGCTCGTCTCCAGCGCGCCGGCGATCTCGACGCTGCGCACGATCGCGCCCATTAGAAGCATCGCTGATGCATCGAAGCCTTTCGGCGCCCGCGCGCTGACTATCGGTTTGACGCGCTCGAAGGCCACGGTACCGTTCGTATCGCCGGCGAGAGTTTCGCCGCTGCTCAAACGGCAATCTTTGCTGCGCACCAAAGCGATCTCCGTGCCTTTGGCGTCGCTCGCCACCACCGCGATGTGCTCGGCCGCGCCGGCGAAGGGGATGCCGCCGGCATGTCCGTTCAAGCTGCCGTCGGCATCGAGCGAAATCCGGTCGCGCGGCCGCACCGGCGCCACGGTCATCGCGCCGGCAGGGCAGGCGATCGCGGCGCGCGCGAGCAGCCAGCCGGCGAGCATCGTCTCCGCCAGTGGCGCCGGCAGCGCGGAACGGCCGGCCTGCCCAAGGATGGCGAAGCCTTCGGCGAGGCTGGCACCGGCGCCGCCCTGGTGCTCTGGCACCCAGGCGAGCGGCAGGCCGACCTCGGCAAGCGCGCGCCATAAGGGTTCTTTCCAGCGCCCGTCGCGGGCGGCATTGATCGTCTGCGGATCGGCAAGGTCGGCGAATATCCGCGCCGCCGTTGCGGCGACAATCGAGTCGCTTTCGCTCACTATGACCGCTCCCCGGGCCTGCCTGACCGGCATGGTGCGGCGCGTGTGCAGCCTTGGCAAGCGCCACCGCGCCGGCCGGTTCCGCGGTCAATTGTGGCCGGTTGATCGGGGTTCCTATCCCGGGTAGCGTCATTGTCAAAATAATCAAAAAGACCGGCTGCCGATCGGCAAACGCATCGTCAGCCGCGCAAATGGGGAGGATGCGATGGCAGCAAAATTTGTTGCGCTGGCGACGGTTATTCTCGCAAGCGTTTCGATGTCCACTGCGCAAGCCGCTGAGCCGAAACACGGCGGCATCTTGAGGATCTATCACCGCGAAACACCGCCCAGCCTCTCGATCCACGAGGAGGCGACCTTCTCGGTGAACATCCCGGCGATGGCGATCTTCAACAACCTGATCATCTACGATCAGCATAAACAGCAAAACAGCATGGACGACATCCAGCCGGAGTTGGCGACGAGCTGGGCCTGGAGCAAGGATAACCTCTCGCTCACCTTCAAGCTGCGGCAGGGCGTGAAGTGGCACGATGGCGTGGCGTTCACCGCCAAGGATGTCAAATGCACGTTTGATCTGCTGCAGGACAAAGCGAAAGACAAATTCCGCAAGAACCCGCGCAAGGGCTGGTACGCCGAAGTGTCGGACGTCAGCGTCAACGGCGACGATGAAGTGACCTTCCATCTCAAGCGGCCGCAGCCCTCGCTCTTGGCGATGCTCGCCTCCGGCTACACGCCGATCTATCCCTGTCACGTCCCGGCGGCGCAGATGCGCACGCATCCGATCGGCACCGGGCCGTTCAAATTCGTCGAAGAGAAGCAGAATGTGTCGATCAAGCTGACGAAGAACGCCGACTATTGGAAGAAGGGCCTACCTTATCTCGACGGCATCGAATTCCCCATCATCAAGAACCGCGCGACCGCGGTGCTCGCTTTTGTGGCGGGCAAGGTCGACATGACCTTCCCGACACAACTGACCTCGGCGCTGATTGCCGACGTCAAGAAGCAGGACCCGACGGCGATCTGCGATCTTGAGCCGATAAACGTCAGCACCAACCTCATCATCAATCGCGATGCGCCGCCGTTCAATAACCTCGAGCTGCGCAAAGCCATGGCCATGGCGCTCGATCGCAAGGCCTTCATCGACATCATCCTGCAAGGTCACGGCGACATGGGCGGGGCCCTGCTGCCACCGCCGGAAGGCGTCTGGGGCATGCCGCCGGAGGTGCTCAAGACCATTCCCGGCTACGGCGATGTGAAGAAAGACCGCGAGGCAGCCCAGGCGATCATGAAAAAGCTCGGCTACGGGCCGGACAAGCCGCTCAAGATCAAAGTGTCGACTCGTAATCTCGCGACCTATCGCGATCCGGCCGTGGTGCTCATCGATCAACTCAAGAACATCTATATCCAGGCCGAGCTGGAACCGGTGGAATCCGGCGCCTGGTTCGCCAAGGTGGCGCGCAAGGACTATTCAGTCGGCCTCAACCTCACCGGCAACGGCATCGACGATCCCGACCAGGCGTTTTACGAGAACTACGCCTGCAATTCGCAGCGCAACTATACCCATTACTGCAACAAGGACTTGGAAAAGCTGTTCGACGAGCAGTCGCAGATAATCGACGTCGCCAAGCGCAAGAAACTGGTGTGGGAGATCGACAAGAAGCTGCAGGAAGACGTGGCGCGGCCGATCCTGTTCCACGCTCGCGAAGGCGCCTGCTGGAAGCCTTACGTGAAGAACATGACGATCATGAGCAACAGTTCCTACAACGGCTACCGCTACGAGGACATCTGGCTGGACAAGTAAACGCCAGCACGGCGTGCCTGACCTTGAGGGGAGGCCAGGCGTGCTTTTCCCCGCGCACGACGGGAGGCCACGGTGGGGAGCTATCTGATCAGGCGCTTCTTGTTGATGCTCCTGACGTTGTTCGGGATTTCCGTGCTGGTGTTCGTGATGCTGCGGATCGTGCCGGGCAACATCGCGGACATATTGTTCGATTCGGCGGGGATGATCGACACCGCCGAGAAGGGCAAGCTCGAACATGAGCTGGGGCTCGATAAGCCGATCGTGGTGCAATACGTCAGCTGGATCGATGGGCTGGCGCACGGCGATCTCGGCTATTCCTATGTGTCGGAAAAGCCGGCGATCGATGAAATCCTGCCGCGCATTCCGATCACCGCGAAACTCGCCGGCTTGGCGCTGTTGTTTTCGATCGTGTTCGGCGTGCCGCTCGGCGTCATCAGCGCGGTCAAGCAGAACACGGCGCTCGACTACGTGCTGCGGGTGGTCAGCCTGAGCGGCTTGTCGATGCCCGCGTTCTGGCTCGGTCTTCTAATCCTAATGGCGTTCGTCGCCTGGTTCGGCTCGATCCCGATTTATACCGATCCGCCGAAAGGATTCTGGAACGCGTTGTGGCTCTACAGCGTGCCCGCCGCGGCCGTCGGCTTTCGCTCGTCGGCGCTGGTCATGCGCCTGACGCGCTCCTCGATGCTGGAAGTGCTGCGGCAGGACTACATCCGCACGGCGCGGGCGAAAGGCGCTTCCGACGCCAATGTCAATTATCACCACGCGTTGCGAAACGCGGTGTTGCCTGTCGTAACCGTGATCGGCATCGAGGCCGCCTTCCTGATGGGTGGGCTGATCGTCACCGAGACGGTGTTCAACATTCCCGGGGTCGCGCGCTTCCTAGTCGAGGCGATCCGCTGGCGCGATTATCCGATCGTGCAGAACCTGGTGATGTTCATCGCCGTGGTGGCGGTGGCAATCAACTTCCTGGTCGATCTGCTCTACGCGGCGCTCGACCCGCGCATCAAATATGCCTAGCCGAAAAGGGAAAAGAGCCGATGGCTAGCATCGATATCGTCCCCGGTCCGGCGGATAGCGTCCGCGCCGAAAGCGTGTGGTCGAAAATCCGTTATCACGCCGCGGCACATCCGCTCGGCGTGGTCGGCGCGGTCATCATGGCGGTATTCGTGTTTGCCGCGGTCTTTGCCGATTTCATCACCGTCTACAATCCGATCTCCACCAATTCCGCCATCGCGCTGCTGCCGCCCAGCGAGCATCACGTGCTCGGCGCCGACGCCATGGGCCGCGACATCTACAGCCGCATCGTCTTCGGCGCGCGCATCTCGCTCGCGGTCGGCCTCGGCTCGACGTTCCTCGGCTGTATCTTCGGCGTGGCGTTGGGCCTTGCCTCCGGCTACCTCGGCGGCTGGGTCGATCTGGTGATCCAGCGTGTCGTCGATGTGCTGCAGGCGGTGCCGCTTCTGGTGCTGGCGCTGGTGATGGCGGCGGCGCTAGGGCCTGCGCTCGACAACACCATCGTCGCCATCGCCATCCCGCTCATTCCCTATTCAGCGCGCGTCATCCGCTCCAACACGCTCTCCCTGCGCGAGCAGCCTTTTGTCGAGGCGGCGCGCGCCGTCGGCATGAGCGAGTTCCGCATCGCGGTGCGTCATGTGTTGCCCAATACGCTGGCGCCGTTGATCGTGATCGCCACCGCGCAACTCGGCGCCGCCATCCTGACCGAGGCGTCGCTGTCGTTCCTCGGCCTCGGCGTGCCGGAGCCGCACCCGTCCTGGGGGCGCATGCTGTCGGAATCGGCCGCCGAATATGTGCGCACCGCGCCCTGGCTGGTGATCTTTCCCGGCGTCGCCATCAGTCTGGCGGTGTTCGGCACCAATTTGCTGGGCGACGCGCTACGCGACATTCTCGACCCGCGTTTGCGCAACTAATTCATGACCATGACGACAAGCGCGCGCGACATGGGCACCCCGGCGCCGGCCGATATTTCCAACCGGACGCCGTTGCTCGAAGTCGACGGACTGCAGACATTTTTCGATTTGCGTTACGGCGTGGTCAAAGCCGTCGATGGCGTCAGCTTCTCGTTAGCCGCGCATGAGACGCTGGCAATCGTCGGCGAATCCGGCTGCGGCAAGAGCATCACCGCGCTCTCTCTCATGAGATTGGTGCCCGATCCGCCCGGCCGCATAGCCGGCGGCAAGGTCTTGCTCGACGGTGTCGATCTGCTGGCGCTCAGCGATGAAGCGATGCGCGGCGTGCGCGGCAAAGACGTCGCCATGATCTTTCAGGAGCCGATGACCTCGCTCAATCCGGTGCTCACCATCGGCAGCCAGATCGCGGAAGTGCTGTTGCTGCACGAGCCGATCAGCCGGCGGCAGGCCTGGGACAAGTCGATCGAGATGCTGCGGCTCGCGCGCATTCCCGAGCCCGAGCAGCGCGCCAAAGAATACCCGCACCAGCTCTCAGGCGGCATGCGCCAGCGCGCCATGATCGCCATGGCGCTGGCCTGCAATCCGAAAGTGCTGATTGCCGACGAGCCGACCACCGCGCTCGACGTCACCATCCAGGCGCAGATTCTCGACATCATGCTCGATCTGCAGCGCAAGCTCGGTACCGCCATTATCCTGATCACCCACGATCTCGGCGTGGTGGCCGAGACCGCGCAGCGCGTCATCGTCATGTATGCCGGCCGCAAGGTGGAGGAGGCTCCCGTGGAGGAACTGTTCGCGCGGCCGCAGCATCCTTATACGCACGGGCTGATGGCTTCGATCCCGCGCCTCGCGCTCATGAGCGGGCAGAGCGAAGACCCCGGCGCCCGCCTGCAGGAAATCCCCGGCATGGTGCCGGCCCTGAGCAATCTGCCGGATGGCTGCGTGTTCGCGCCGCGCTGCGCGCACGCCGAGGATCGCTGCCGCCGTACCTATCCCGATTACGAGGAGAAGCGGCCGCGGCACTGGGCGGCGTGCTGGCGTTCGGCTGAGCTCTACGGGAACGGCAATGCCTGATCCGCGCGCGACAAACAGAGCGGGCAGGGCGGCCGTGCTCGAGGTGCGCGACCTCAAGAAGCATTTCCCCATTCGCAAGGGGCTGTTGCAGCGTGCGGCCGGGACCGTGTTCGCGGTCGACGGCGTCAGCTTTTCGATCGCGCAAGGCGAGACGCTCGGCCTGGTCGGCGAATCCGGCTGCGGCAAGTCCACCGTCGGCCGCACCATTCTGCGGCTGATCGAGCCGACCGCCGGCTCCATCCGCATCGACGGCCGCGACATCACCCAGTTGAGCAAGACCGAGCTGCGGCCCTACCGCCGGCAAATGCAGATCATTTTCCAGGACCCGTTTTCCTCGCTAGATCCGCGCATGTCGGCCGGCGATATCGTCGCCGAGCCGATGCGCGTGCATCGCACCGCGCGCGGCGCGGAGGTGAGGCAGAAAGTTGCCGAACTGTTCGAGCGCGTCGGCTTGCGCAAGGCGCAAATGGACGCCTTTCCGCATCAGTTCTCCGGCGGCCAGCGCCAGCGCATCGGCATCGCGCGTGCGCTCGCGCTGCAGCCGAAGCTGATCATCGGCGACGAACCGGTCTCTGCGCTCGACGTTTCGATCCAGGCGCAGGTCCTCAATCTGATGATGGACCTGCAGCGTGACATGGGGCTGGCTTATTTGTTCATCTCGCACAACCTGGCGGTGGTCGAGCACATCAGCCACCGCATTGCGGTCATGTATCTCGGCCGCATCGTCGAATATACCGACAAACACACGCTTTTTACGCGGCCGCAGCATCCTTACACGGAGTTGCTCTTGCTGGCGGTGCCGGTGCCCGATCCGCGCGTCAAGCGCACAAAACGCGTACTGCAAGGCGACGTGCCGAGCCCGATCAGCCCGCCCTCCGGTTGTCACTTCCACACCCGCTGCCCCTACGCAGTCGAGCGCTGTCGCGCCGAGACACCGCTCTTGCGTGAAGTCAAGACTGGGCAATGGGTTGCCTGTCATTTACGGTGACCGCATGCGCGGGCGCTGAACTCTCATGCGCAAATTTTTCATCCAACCATCGTGAGCCGGAATGTCTGAAACGGAAGCGAAATATCACGGGCGGCGTGAGGATCAGCGGCTGCTGACCGGCCAGGGCCGCTACACCAATGACTGGAACCTTGACGGACAGGCCCATGCCTGCTTTCGCCGCTCCGATCGCGCGCATGCCCGCATCGTCGCGATCGAGACCAGCGCCGCCGCGCGCAGCCCCGGTGTGCTGCTGATCTTGACCGGCAAGGATCTGGCGGGCGAACCCTTTGCCACCATTCCTCCCATCCACCCGCCGCCGGGTCGCGGCGGGCAAAGGATCCTGGTGCCGGAGCGGCCGATCCTGGCGCGCGGGCGCGTGCGCTTCGTCGGCGAGGAAGTCGCCCTCGTCATCGCCGAGACGCCGCGCGCCGCGCGCGATGCCGCCGATCTGGTCGAAATCGAATACGAGGACCTGCCCGTTCTGGTCGACCCGGCGCGGGCGATGGCGCCGGGGGCCGCGAGCATCCACGACAATATCCCCGGCAACATCTGCTTCGACTTCGAATACGGCGACGAGAAGAAGACCGCCGAGGTCATTGCGCGCGCCGACGGCGTGGTCGCGCTGACATTGAACAGCCCGCGCGTGGCGCCGACGCCGATGGAGATCCGCGGCGCCGTCATTGCCTACGATGCGGCGACCGGCACCATCGACATTTATTCGCCCAACCAGGGCGGGCCGGCCTTTCGCGACGATTTTGCGCTGATGGCCGGCGTGCCGGTGGACAAAGTGCGCGTGCATATGCTCGACGTCGGCGGCGCCTTCGGCGCCCGCACCAATCCGTTCCCGGAATATCCGGCGCTGATGGTCGCCGCCAAAAAACTGGAGCGGCCGGTGAAATGGGCTTCGACCCGCGCCGAAGATTTCCTGACCGACAATCACGGCCGTGCCATCTCGCTGCGTGGCGAACTGGCTTACGACAAGGACGGCAAGTTCCTGGCGCTGCGCACCGAATGGCTCTGCGACTCCGGCGCCTATCTGGCGGCGGCCGGGATTCTGACGAACTCGATCAACGGCATGAACATCGGCGCCGGCGTCTATCACCTCGAGGCGCTTTACGGCCGCCACCGCCAGGTGATCACCAACACCGCGCCGACCAACGCGTATCGCGGTGCCGGCCGCCCGGAGGCGAATTACGTCGTCGAGCGGCTGGTCGATGAGGTTGCCGCGAAGCTCGCCGTCGATCCGGTGACCTTGCGGCGCAAGAACCTGATCAAGAAATCGCAGATTCCGTACAAGACTTTGACCGGCACCAATTTCGACAGCGGCGATTTCCCCGGCCTGCTGGTGCGGGCGCAGGAAGCTTCCGAATGGAAGAGCTTCAATGCCCGCCGCCGCCAGTCGCGCAAAGGCAAAAAGCTGCGCGGCATCGGCTGCGCCATGTTCATCGAGCCGTCCGGCGGCGGCCACGCCAAGGAAGACGAGGTGGCGGTGCTGTTCCAGCGCGACGGATCGATTGTGCTGCACAACGTCGCCGGCTCGAGCGGGCAGGGGCACGAAACCGTGTTCGCCGAAATGATCGCGCGCTGGCTCGGCGTGCCGGAAGAGCGCGTCTTCTCCAGGTCGGGCGATCCCGACGGGCCGCATCTGCACGGCAATCCCTCGATCGGCTCGCGCTCCGGCATGTCGCAGGGCAGCGCCTTCCGGGTGGCCGCCGACGTCGTCATCGAGAAAGGCAAGAGGCTCGCCGCCGACGCGCTCGAAGCCCATGTCGAGGACATCGAGTTCGCCGGCGGCGTCTTTACCATCGCCGGTACCGACCGCTCCATGACCATGACGCAGATGATCGAGAAGCACGCCGGCGACACCCCGCACCCGCTCGACAGCATCGCCGCGCATCCGGCGGCGCGCGCCTTCCCCTGTGGCGCGCACGTGGCCGAAGTCGAGATCGATCCCGATTCCGGAGCGGTCGAGGTCGTGCGCTACACCGCGGTCGACGACATCGGCAACGTGCTCAACCAGACACTCGCCAATGGCCAGGTGTTTGGCGGCATCGTCCAAGGCGCGGGCCAAGTGTTCGGCGAGCATTGCCTCTACGATACCAGCGACGGCCAACTGCTCACCGCGAGCTTCATGGACTATTACATGCCGCACGCCGATCTGATCCCGAGCTGGACGCTCGCTACTCACGCGGCGCCGACCAAGAACAATCGGCTCGGCGCCAAAGGCGTGGGCGAGGCCGGCACCACGGGCGCGCTGCCGGCCTGCATGAACGCGGTGATGGACGCGCTGCGCAGCGCCGGCGTCACGCAGTTCGACATGCCGGCGACGCCGGCGCGGATTTGGTCCGCCATCGCGGCGGTTAAGGCCTGATCTCACCGCGTCATATGGACAGCGGCAGCGCAAAGGAATAGTTCAGGCGCTAAGCGCCGGTAGCTCAGCTGGATAGAGCACCAGACTTCGAATCTGGGGGTCAGGGGTTCGAATCCCTTCCGGCGCGCCAATAAAAATCGACAACTGGGTACGATTTGAATACAGCGGCTTCGTCCGTGCGCGATTAGTTCCGCGTCGTGTGGCAATCCATGCAGCTCACCGTGGCGCTCGCCGGCAGGCCAATGTCGCGCGGGTTGTGGCACAGCTTCGGCAGCGCGTAATCGGCGGCGGGCATCTCCTGGCCGGGCCGCCAGTCGCGGTAGTCGGCGATATTGACGCCGGCGCCGTTCGCGCCCGGCTCGATGAACAGGACCGGACGGCCCGCGGTCGTATACCAGTTCCACATCACGCGCCGTCCCTGCGCCTTGATCGGGCACGCCAAAATCTGAGTGACATCATTGGGGCTCAGATCAGCTTCGTGGTCGAGCACGCCGCGGCATTCGCAACCGGCGGCCGCCATCCAGTCGGGCCGCACCAGACCGGGGTTCTGCGGCAGACACTGCGCGCGGCCGTTGGGTAGGCGATGGATCGAATAGCCGACGCGCTCTTTGAGCACGGCGATGATCGTGCGCACAGGCGGCCTGGCCCACGGCACGTGCATGATCGCGACCTGCGTCTTGTGCTTGCTCCAGTCGTAATAGATGACGCTCGGCAGCGGCGCCCACTTGTACTGGATCGGCGTGATCGTCGCCGTCATGAAAAACCGGTCTGGCCAACGCACCGGCGTCATACGCGCGCAGGCCTTGCGGCTGAGGCCCGGCAAGAGCGCCGCAATGCGCTGCTCGCGTTCGGCGGCCGCGGCCTTGTCGTCGCTGGCCATCAGCGCGCGCGCCGTCTTTGCGGCCATGAGTCTCGGGGCGGCTTTTTCGGCGCGCGACAGACAAAAGTCGCGCAACGTCTTCAGATCGGTCTTGGCGAGCCGCTCGAATTTCGGGAAGTGCGTCATGGCGTAGTCGCCGATCACCGCCGGATCGGATGCCGGAGCAGGCAGCACGATGCGCCAGGGCAGGCGCGTTTTGCTTTTGAACATGTACCATTTTCCGCGGCCGTCGGCGTTGCGTGCTTTCCACCACTCCAGCGGCTGCGCCGCGAGCGGCACCTCGCCGATGCAGACAGCCTGCTTCGGCATGAGCGACGGCGAGGGCAGGCTGTATGTGCGGCCGAGCCCGGCACACGCCGTCGGTGCCGCGTGCGGGCCGGACAGCAGATAGGTCCGGTTCGCGGTGATCAACAGATCGACCGCGCCCAACTCCAGCCCATAGACCGTGGCGCGCATCGCCGGCAGCGTGTCGTCGTAGACGAACTCGCCGACGTCGAGCTGTTCGCGCTGAAACGGCGACAACAGGCCGACGGCCCGCCAGCGTTCGGGCAGGGCGGGTGCCGTGCTTTGCGAACAGAGCGAAAAGATCGGTAACGGCGGCAGCGTTTGCGCCACGACCGGCGCCAGCGGCAGCGCGGCTGCGGCGAAGACGGCCACGGTGCACAGGCTTCGGTGTGGAATTGCGCGGAGCACGGCGCATTATACGAAATGTGCCCGCACTTACTCTACACGCAGTAATGTCGCACCGGCCAAACCGGTGCGCTCGTCGCTAGTCCGGATCGGCGGCCAGCGCGCGTTTCTCGATCTCGGCAGCCTGCGGATAATCGACCCAGAGATTGTTGACGCCTTTTTCGGCATCGACGTCCTCGCCCGGCAGGCCCATCGAATAAGCGCGCTTGGCGAGATCGGGATCGCCGGTCAGCTGCGGCGTGTGGGTCTCCACCATCAGGCAGCCTTGCTGCGCGCGCACCCAAGTCCAGTGCACGAGGTTGCGCGGAACGCGCACGATGTCGCCCTTCACGCAGCGGAAACCGTGCTGGTCGATGAAGAACCAGATTTCGCCGTCGAGCACGTAATTCCATTGCTCGGAATCGTGCTTGTGCGGGCGCGAGTGATAGCCCTTGTGCCGCTGCGCCACCATGATGCCGGTGTCGGTGCCATAGGCCATCTTCACGCTCAGCGTCGAAGGCGCGTCTTGGCTGGGCGGCGTCACGTGCATTTCCGGCAGGTCGTCCAGATTGACGCGATAGGGGACTTTCACCGCGGCTGTCATTTCCAGTTCCTCTTGCTTTCCATCGATTGCGTATGAGTTCAGCGCCGGTGCAATTTATGCTCGATCGCCAGCAGCACCGCGTTGGCGCCTGCGGCAAAGGCAAACAGCAGCAGCGTGAGCGCCATGATGTCCGTCACCTGATGCGCTTCCATGGCGCGGATAAGGATGAAGCCGACACCGCGGTCGGACGCGAACAATTCGCCGATCAGCGTGCCCAGCAGCGTGGTCGAGAAACCGATGCGCAGCCCGGTGACGATCTCCGGCATGGCGGCCGGAAACAGCACGGTGCGGATGGTCTGCAGCGGCGACAGCCGCATGACTCGCGCCGTCTTGATGAGGACCGGACTGGTGTTCTTGATCGCGCCGATGGTGAACAGGGCGACGGGAAAGAAGCCGTGGATGGCGCCGAAGGCGATCTTGGCCGAGATGCCCAGTCCGAAGATGAGTAGTATAACGGGATAGAGCGTGATCTTCGGAATGGCGTAGAGTGTGGTCAGGATCGGCTCGCCGACCTGCCCGGCAAAACGGTTGGCGCCCAGAATGAATCCGACTGCCAATCCGCCGAGGAGCGCGATGAGGCAGGCATAGGCGAAGGCGAGACCGGTCGCTTCGACGTGGTCCCAGAAACGCGCGCTGACTAGAAATTCGCCGACACGGCGGAAGGTCGGCAGCGGCGGCGACAATGCCTCAGGCCCGGCCCACTGGAACAGCAGCACCCAGGCGATCAAGACGCCAGCAACGAGCAGCGCATAATCGAAAATGCGGGTGCGTGCGCTCATGCGCGATACCAGCGGCGGTGAACCGCTTGCTCCAGCGCGCCAAGCAAGGCATTGAGGCCGGCGGCGAAACCGAGGATTAGAACCAGCAGCGCGTACATCGTCGGATTGTCGAAGTCGTTGTACGCAAGCGCCACGCGCCGTCCGATGCCTGAAGTCGCCAGGATGAATTCACCGGCGATAATGCCGATGATGCTGTAGGCCACCGCCAACCGCAGCCCGGTCATCAAATGCGGCGCGGTCGCCGGCAATTTCATCAGCAGCGCCGTCTGGACCGTCCCCAGCCGCGTGACGCGCGCGACCTTCAACAGCACCCGTGGAATACGGTCGATCGCGCCAAGCGTCGCCACGATCATGGCGACGATGCCGAACAGGGCGCCCATGACGATCAGCGACATCGGCCCGATGCCGAAAAAGACGATCAGCAGCGGATAAAGAACGAATGTCGGCACCGAGTAGTAGGAGGTGAAGATCGGGTCGACCATGCGGCGCAAGCGCGGCAGCGCGTGGACGACAAGTCCGATCAGAAATCCGCCGACGACCGAGATCGCGACGGCGGCGGCAATATTGAACAAGGTGTAGCGCACGTCCGGCCAGAACCACGACGCGCGCGCCGGCAGGCGGACCAAGGCAACGAGCATTTGCGAGGGCGGGATCATGGTCAGGCGATCGATCACGCCGATGCGACAAAGCAATTCGAGGACGGCAACAGCGCCGGCAATCAAACCAATTTGCCAAAGGCGCACGCAGCTCATGTCGTGCCCATGGCCTTAAGTGATTCCTCACGCAGCATCGACCACAGCCGCGCGGTGAAAGCGCCAAATTCGGGTTCGGCGACCAGCCGCGAATCGCGCTCGCGCGGCCAGCCGGTGGTGAGAACGTCGATCAAGCGCCCCGGCCGTGCCGACATGACGGCGACGCGGTCCGAGAGCAGCGCGGCCTCATCGAGCGCATGGGTGATCAGCATCACCGTCGCGCCGGTCGCCCGCCACAGCCGCAGCAACTCCTCGCCCATCAGCAGCCGGGTCTGCTGATCGAGCGCGCCGAACGGCTCGTCCAACAGGATGATCTGCGGGCGCAGCACCAGCGTGCGCGCGATGCAAACTCTTTGCCGCATGCCGCCCGAAAGCTGCGATGGATAGGCGCTGCGAAACGAGGTAAGCCCCATGAAGGCGATGGCATCGTCGACCCGCTGGGCAATCTCGGCCGCGGCGAGACCGGCGCGGCGCACGCCGAATGCGACATTGTCCCAGACATTGAGCCAGGGAAACGACGCATCTTCCTGGAACACCACGCCGATGCCTTCGGCGACGGTGCCGGTGATGGGTGCACCGTTCAGCGCGACGGTTCCTTGCGTCGGCGTCACCAGGCCGGCGACGATCTCAAGCAGAGTCGTCTTGCCGCAGCCGGACGGTCCGACAACGCCGACGAATTCGCCGCGGCGGAAATCAAAATCGACCGGTCCGAGCGCGTGCACCGGCGGATGACCGGCGCGCGCTGGATAGGTCTGCGAGATGCCGCGCAGGGCGATGTGCACGCCATCGTCCGCGTTTGCCGCCGCGGACGCCGTTTTCTCCATCGGGGACCGGGCGGCGAGCACGCTCATAGTGACCGCTGCAGATCCTTGTCGAGGTATTGCTGGTCGATCAGCTTGGACCAGTCGACTGGACCTTTAAGTTCGCCGACCGACTCAAGACCTTCGACGACGGCGGCCAGCCCCTCTTTCGAGAAGTCGCCGACGTTCCAGTGATGCCAGTCGTAATATTTCGGCAGAATGAGCGCCGCCTGGTTCGGCTTGATGTTCCAGACCTTGGCGTAGACTTCGGCGGCTTCTTTATGATGCGCGTAGATGTATTCGACCGCCTTGCGGTGTACGGCCACGATTTTGCGCACGATATCCGGGTGCTGTTCGGCGAATTCCTTGGTGGTCACGCCGACCGACCAGGAGAATTTCGGGTAGTACTGCCAGCCGTAAAAGATGATGTGATAGTCCTTCGGATGCAGCGTCATGCGCGGATCGTTGAGCGGCGCCGCTGCGACCGCACCCTGCGACAGCGCTGTCAAAGCCGGTCCGAGTCCGCCGAGCGGCAGTGCCTGCACTTTGTCGGTCAAGCCTTCTTTTTTCAGCGCGTAGCGCACGATCATTTCCGTGGTCGAGCGCGGATTGGTGAAGGCGATCTTCTTGCCCACCAGGTCCTTCATCGACTTGACGTCCGAATCCGGTTTCGAGGCCCAGGCCAGTTCGCCGATGTGGTTGGACGCCGCGTAGATGATCTTGAGGTTTACCCCGGTTTTTGCCGCGGCCAGAACGACCGAGGTTGAAACTTCGCCGATCGGCAATTCGCTGGCGAGCAGGTTGCGCAGTGAGGTGCCGCCGCCGGAACCGGCGGTGATGCCGTCGATGTCGAGACCGGCCTCCTTGAACATCCCTTTTTCAAGCGCCACCGCCCAGGGCAGGGTCGCAATGATGCGGCCGTATTGGGTGACGGTCAGCTTTGCGGCCGTGGCCGGCGTTGCCGCGACCGCGGTGGCAAACACGATAGATGCAATGGTGGCGTTGATGATGCGCATGCGTCTTGTCCTCCCTGGATCCGAGGCTTTCTTTTTTTTGCCCCAAATCGTTGGCTTCCCAACTAATTACCGTCCGGAGCGAGAATTCCGGTTGTTGGTTTTCCGGTTAGGCTACACTGGGATCGTTGATAAACCAACCGTTCTCGAATAGCCTTCGCCCGGGAAACGCAAGCCATGGAGTCGAGGCCATGAAGATCGTCCAAGGCGACACCGTCAAGGAAGTCGTCCGGCAGTTCCAGCACCGCCAGGGGCAGTTCATCCACCGCAAGCTGATGACCGGCGAGCCGGGCACGCCCGGCAATTTCGCCTTGGAACTGGTGCGCACAACCAGCGATTTCTTCTCGCCGCGCCACATGCATAATTTCGATCAGGTCCGCTACCAGGTCGAGGGCGAGTTCGACTTCGACCGCAACGGCAAGATGAAACCCGGCACCATCGGCTATTTCCCGGAAGGCACGCGCTATGGGCCGCAGACCTCGGCCGTCGTCTCGCTCACTTTGGTGCTGCAGTTCGGCGGCGCCAGCGGCAGTGGTTATATGACCCAGGAGCAGATGGAGGCGAGCACCGCGGAGCTGAAGAATTTCGGTCGCTTCGAGAAGGGCGTCTACCGGCGCAACGACGACGTGGAAGGCAAGCGCAACGTCGACGGCTACCAGGCGGTCTGGGAGAACGTGAACAAGCGGCCGATGAAATATCCCGAGCCGCGCTACAACGATCCGATCATGATGAATCCCGACCATTTCGCCTGGGTGCCGATGGAGGGCAGCTCGGGGGTCTATGACAAGTTGATGGGCACGTTCACCGAGCGGCGTTGCGAGGCTCTGTTTCTCAAGCTCGACCCGCAAGCCAAATATCGCGCGCACGGCCGTAGCGTCTATGTCGTGCTCAAAGGCGAAGGACAGATCGCAGGCGAGCCTTACCGGCCTCTCACCACCGTGATGTGCGACGAGGGCGACGATCCGGCCTTCAGCGCGGCGACGGAAACGGAAATCCTCCTGCTGGGATTGCCGCGGCTCGGCCAGTCCGTCCGCCAAGCGGTCGCGGCGCAATAATAGATTGGTCGCCGACTGGATGACGCTGATTTATTCGCTGCTGACGTTCCTGCTTCTGAGCGTCCCGGCCCAGGCGCAGGACCCGGCCGCGCGCGGCCACAGCCTGCTTGAGGAAAACTGCGCGCGCTGCCACGCCATCGGCAAGACCGGCAACAGTCCTCTTGAAGCCGCGCCGCCGTTTCGCAAGGTCGTCGCCGACTACGATCTCGACACGTTTGCCGGCCGCTTGCAGCGCGGCATCTTTTCCGGCCATCCCGATATGCCGGAATTCAAGTTCAACGAAGACGACGCCCGCGCCATCGTCGCTTATTTGCGGACTATCCGGCAGTAATGATGTCGTGGCCTCGTGAAGCAGCCTGGACCTGGCTGTCCGCGCAACGTCCGCTATCCGTTCAATAGCTGTAATCGAGCGAGCATATGCTTTAATGCCGCTTTGCTGTTTGCGGCCGTGAAGGCCACAATGCGTTTCTGAAGGGCCCATAAGGGGATCGCCATGCGATTTGCCGGACCGTCGCTCGACGCACCTGTCAATCTCCCGGAGATTTTGAAGCGGGGTCTCGACACAAAACCGGATATTGACGCGCTCGTCTCGCGCCGGCGCCGCTGGACGTGGCGCACGCTGGACTCCGTTTCCTCCGGTC
Organism: uncultured Alphaproteobacteria bacterium; assembly: GCA_963810255.1. GTDB lineage: Bacteria > Pseudomonadota > Alphaproteobacteria > Rhizobiales > Xanthobacteraceae > Pseudolabrys. Next base: position 28,419 of record CAWEMT010000006.1, read on the forward strand.
TGGCCGGCAATTACCTGGACCTTGGTCTGGTGCCGGGCGATCGGATCGCGTCGCTCATGCCGAACCGTACGGAATTGATGGTCCACTATCTCGCCTGCATGAAATGCGGGCTTGTCGCGGTGCCGCTGAACTACCGCTACATGGCGCCGGAAATCGACCATGCGCTCGAAGTCTGCGGCGCGAAACTCCTGCTCGCCCATGATGAGCGCCGCGAAGACCTGGCTGCCAGCAAACTTGCGGGAAGGCTGCCGCTTGGCCGTATCAGCTATGACGACACGGGCGGACGGGACAACCCAAGTTTTCGATCGTTGACGGAAGGGGGGCGGCCCGTGACTTTGCTGCGCCGAAACCGGAAGACCCGGCGATTATTTTCTTCACATCGGGGAGCACCGGCAAGCCGAAGGGCGTCTGTCACAGCTTCGAGACATTGGGTTGGATCATCGCCAGCGCCGTCGGAAGTTTCGAAATGGGTGCCGAGGACATTATGTTGCCGGGCGGGTCGGCTTCGCATGTCGGCGGGCACCATTTATCGATGATGACGTTCGCTGCCGGCGGCAGGGTGGTGATGGCGCGCACCTTCGATGGCGACGAAATTCTGCCGCTGCTGCGCGACGAACGGCCGACCAAGATGTGGATGCTTCCCTCGGCGCTTTATGCGCTGACGCGCGATCACGGCGCCCGCCGCGAAGACTTTGCTTCGGTCAAGGCCTGTTATTCGGGTGGCGATAAGGTTTCCGAGGCGCTTGAGGCGGAGTTCACGGCCCTTGCGGGCATCGCGATAGACGAGGACTACGGAATGACCGAGATCGGCATTCCGACCGTCAATCCGCCGGGCGCATCAAAGATCGGCTCGGTCGGGCCTATCGCCCCCGGCTACCAAGTATCGCTGCGCGATGACAACGGGCGCGAAGTGGCAACCGGAGCGGATGGACGCCTTTGGATCAAGTTTCCCGGCAATATGGTCGCCTATTGGAATAATCCGAAAGCGACAGCTGAGACGGTTATCGACGGCTGGCTGGACACCGGCGACGTGATGAGCGCCGATGAAAATAACTATCTTTGGTTCCACGGCCGCAAGAAGCAGATCATCATCCACGATGGCTCGAACATTTGCCCGCAAGAGGTGGAAGCAGCGCTGCTCGAACATGACGCCGTCGCCAGTGTCGGCGTTGTCGGCGTGCAAAGTCCCCTGCACGGCGAAAACGTGCGCGCCTACGTCACGCTGGATCCGGACGCCCGGCCGCCCACGATGCAGGACCTCATCCAGTTCGCCCGCGCGCGCGTCGGCTACAAGGCGCCGGAAGAGGTGATCGTCCTCGACGAAATGCCGCTGAACGCGACCGGGAAGGTCGATCGCGTCACGCTCAAGCGCATGGCGGAACAAGGGGTCAAAGGCACCGCACCGGCCGGAATTTGAATTGAGCATACGGCCGCTGTTGGCACTTGGATCACGATCGCTTTGATTTGAAAAGGGTCGCCGCCAGGCGCCTCAAGGTGGCGATCACTAGCGGTCGATGGTGATCTCGTCGGTCAAGGCACGCGACACGCAGATCATGATGGTGTCTTTGCGTTCGTGCTCGGCCAGCACCAGGTCGCGATGATCGGCAACACCTTCCAGCATCTTGGTGCGGCAGGTGCCGCAGGTGCCGGTCTCGCATGAGCTTGGCACCTCAAGGCCGTGATCGCGCAGCACTTCGAGGATGGTCTTGCTGGTCGGGACCTCGAGCACTTTGCCGCTGCGCGCCAGCTTTACTTTGAACGGCGTGTCGCTTGCCTTGTGCGTTTCGGCTTCGCTGAAGGCCTCGAAATGGACGGCGGTCGGCGACCAGTGGTCGGTCATCTGCCGTACCGCCTCCATCAGCGGGCGCGGTCCGCAGCAGTATAAATGCTCGCGGTTCTTGCGCTCGGCCAGGATAGGCTTGAGATCGAGCGAGCGAGCCGGATCGCCCTGGTCGTAGTGAATGACGACGCTGCCGGCGAACTCGGGCGCGGCCAGCTCATCGCGGAACGCCGTGGTCTCCGGCGAGCGCGAGAGATAATAGAGCCGGAAGCGCTTCTTCTGCGCCTGCACCTCGCGGATCATCGCCATCATCGGCGTGACGCCGATGCCGCCGGCGATGAACAGGAAATCCTGCGCGCGCGGGGGCAGGCCGAAATCGTTGACCGGCGCGGCCACCATCAGATCGTCGCCGGCTTTGACCGCGTCGATCAGGTTGATCGAACCGCCGCGGCCGGTCACTTCGCGTTTGATCGCCACCAGATAGCGGTCGCGCTCGGCCGGATCGCTGCAGAGCGAATACTTGCGCAACAATCCGTTCGGCGTACGGATGGCGACATGCGCGCCGGCGGTGAAGACCGGCAGCTCCTTGCCGCTCCCGTCGCGGAATTCAAAGAGGTGGATGCCGTCGGCAACCTTCTCGTTACGCATCACCCGCAGCGGCATGTACTGCGGCTCGTTACTTGCGGTCATTTCTTCTCCGATCGAGCCTTTCGGAACGACAAACATTCGCGCCGATGCGACCAGCGCCCACCGATGCGTGCGCGCCGGTTGGTACTAGATTTGGCGGATCGAGGCAAAATCGAAATTGCAGGAATTATAATGCTCAGCGCGCGCGGGGGCGGCTGACTGGCAGCGGCAAGGCGGCGGCCGTTGGCAAGGCTTCGGCAAGAAGCGAATCGTAGGCGTCGACGAGGCCCGCGCCGTACAGCTTGTCGCGGCCTTTCGGCCCGAGATCCTTGGCGGTCTCCATTAGTATGGCGCGCACCCTGTCGGGTGTGAGATCGGGCTTGCGTTCGAGTATCAGCGCGACGATGCCGCTCACTTCGGCGGCGGAATAGGACGTGCCCGAGGATACTTCGTAGCCTCCGTCGGGAATAGCCACCAGGATATCCGCGCCGGGCGTGGCCACCGCGACATGGCTGCCGCGAACGGCTTGCGCCAGCAGCTTGTTGTGCGCGTCGGTGGCAGTGACTGCGATGACGTGCGCTTCGGCGGCGGGATAAAGCGGCGGCGATTTCGGCCCGGCATTGCCGACGGCGGCAATCAACACAATGCCGCGCTTGTGAGCGGCCACCAGCGCGCGGTGGATCGCCGCGTCGGCCGGGCCGGCAAAACTCATATTGATGATGCGCGCGTTGTGCGCCGCCGCCCAGTCGAGACCCTTGAGGATGTTGAAGGTCGTGCCTTGCGCGGTGTGTCCGGTGGGATTGAAGGTGCGCACGGCGAGAATGCGCGCCCGCGGCGCCGAGCCTATCAGCTTTCCGTGCGCCGCGATCAGCCCGGCGATGGCGGTGCCGTGCTTGTGCGGTGTCAGTGGCGCCGGCAGGGTGTCGAAGGTGCCGGCGATGGCGCCGACGAGCTCGGGATGATCGATGTCCACGCCGGAATCGATCACCGCGACCAGCACGCCGTCGCCTTTGGCCAACGCGTGCGCTTCGGGCAGCCGCAGTTTTGCCAGCTCATATTGCGGCAGCGCGCCTTCGCTCGCCGTCTTTTTGTCGCTCTGCTCCGTCTTGAAGACGTGGTTGCCCTGCGCCGTGAGCACGATGCGTTCGGCGGCGAGCTGCCGCGCCACGGTGGCCACCGCGCGTCCACCGAGGATGCGCCACAGGACCATCCTGGTGCCGGACAAGTCGAAGGTCTGCGACTCGATCTGTACAAGCCGATGTCGGCGCCGCAGCGCGTCGATCTGCTGTTGCGTAATCGCGGTGGAAACCTCGATCATCACTTGATCGGGCACGGTGTCGGCGGCGTCTACGATCGTCGTGCGCCGTGCCGCGCGGCGGTTCGTTCGCCGCGACGTGTGCTTCTTCGCGCCGTCGCCGGCATCGTCGTTGGACGCGCCGGACGGAGATTTGTGCGTGTCGCTGTCGATGAGCCCCGGCGTGTCATTCCAGCCGCCATGCAATCCGCCGTGCAGGCCGCCGCGCAGGCCGCCGCGAAAGCCGCCGCCCATGCGGCCGCCCAAATTTCCGCCGCCGGGCGTCGGCCCGGGCGAGCGGTTGATGCCGACGCTGAGCGAGGCGCCCTGTGCCCAAGCGTCGGCAGCCCACGCACCCGTCAAAATCACGGCGGCGGCGAGTGCGAGTAGAATATGACGCCACTTGATCATGGCGGGGCCTCCAACCTTGATCGAATTCAGGTTCGCTTAATCGGTCGTAACCGCGAAGCCGACGACCTTGTCCTGCTGCAGCTGTTTGACGATACGAGCCAAATCAGCCTTCGGCAATCCGGTCATGGAGACGCGTACTTTATACAGGCCGCCGGTCGCCGGTCCTGCCACGATCGCCAGCTTGTTGGACTCGAGAAACCTGTTGATGTCGTCGACCGTCGCCTGCGGCGCAAAACGGATGAGGGTGAAGGCGCCGACACCGGGCGCCGTGCTCGGCGCCGACGCGGTCTCGTAGCCGGCCGCGTTGCGGTCGTTCAGCACGATGCCGGCGATCAGGCCGGCCTGCAGCAGAATAGCAACCACGGCAACGCTCGCCGACAGCGCCAGCGTGCGCGGCGAAAGGTTGGCGAGGAATTCGGCGACGCGCATGCCGAAGTTGAGGCGGGTCGCTTGCCGGCGTGCGGGCTCGGCGTCGATTTTGGCGAATAGCGTTTCCATCGCGCGCGCCGAGGGCGCGCCCAGCGTCTCGTTCAGATGGATGGTCTGACCGAGCTCCTCGCGCACCAGATCGTAGCGGCGGGCGAGTTCGGGATCGTCGGCGAGCGCCGCTTCGACGCGTTGCGCGTCGCGACGGCTGAGGGTGCCGGCCGCATGCCACGGCAACAGTTCCTCGATGTCGCTTTGCGTTTCTTTGTTCAACGTCGTCATGGCCAACCTCGATCCACGCCTTGCTCCTTCAGGAGCTCCGACAATTTCTTGCGCGCGTAGAACATGCGCGTCTTTACGGTCGCTTCCGGAATGCCGACGATCTCTGCCACTTCTTCCACGGACTTCTCGTGATAGTAGACCAGATCGACGACCTCACGGTGTTCGGTCGAAAGCTTGGTCAAGCATTGCCGCAAGACCGCAGCCTTGTCCTTTTTCGCCAGAGCAACCTCGGGATTGTCCGATTCATCCTCGATGCGCTCTGCCGTCTTCTCGTCCAGTTCCTCTTCCGGCCGGCGCCGTAATGTCGACAGCGCCTTGAACCGCGCGATACTTAATATCCAGGTGGAGACGGCCGAACGGCCCTCGAACTTCCCGGCTTGCCGCCAGACGTCGAGAAACACGTCACTGATCAAATCCTCGGCCGTCGCCTCGTTGCGCACCAGGCGCAACACGAACCGGTAGACCCGTACATGGTGCCGCGCGAACAGCACCTGCATGGCGAGCCGATCGCCGCCTGCGATCCGCCCGATCAGAACCTCATCCGAAGTCGTCTGCATCGGCAGGGCAATCGGCTCGTGTGTAAGTCGTTGGCGGGAAGCACAAGGTTCAAGCAAATCTAAGAAAATTTGCCTTTACCCTCCCGGCCGCGGGGACGGGCAGGGTCAGATGGCCTGTTTCGGGTTCCTTAGCAAGCCGACCGCTAAAGCGGCCGGATTTCAGCGGATTTCCCGCCCAGGTACGGCGCCTCGGCCGCCATTCCGGCGTGCGCCGCAAAACATATTTTCGGTTCCATCCCGTGAACCGGTGGCGCGCGCGGCCCGACCCATGGGCACTCGGATGTGACAGGCACATCCAGACAACAGGAGAGTATCCATGATCCGCAAGCTCGTTCTCGCTCTCGGCGCTATCGCCGTCCTCGGCACCACCGCTCTGGCTCCGACTGCCGCTTCGGCGAACTGGAAGGGCAAGCACTGGCATGGCCCGCGTCTGGGCATCGTGGTCGCCAACCCGGCCTTCTACGCCGACGATTGCTACGTGGTCGAGAAGACCTTCTTCCGCCACGGCCGCTGGCATACCCGTCTCGTCGAGGTCTGCAACTAATAAAAGTCGATACAATGGACTGCCGATAACCCCGGCCTCGCCAACGCGACGCCGGGGTTTTCGTTTGCGGAAAGCGGCGGGCGTCAATCCCCGCGATTGACAGGTATTTTGGGCCTCCACTCGCGCTAGCCGAGGAGTTCTGCTACTGGGTCGCATCGCGCCGGTAAGGCGCGCGCGGTATTGGCGGCGCCAGCCGGGAGCGCCCCCGCGCCGATCCGGAGGAAGAATGCTCAATTGGTTGCGTGCGGTGGCGCGATTTTTCCAGAACACGATCGGCTGGAACCGCGTCGGTGTGCTGCTCAGCCTCGCTATCATCACCGTCGCGGTGGTGGTGCTGTTCCACATCCTGCACGGTATCAATATCGACGAGGTATTTGCCGCGATCAAAGGCACCGCGCCGCACCGCATCGTCGCCGCCGGCCTGTTCGTGGCGGCCGCCTATTTCACGCTGACCTTCTACGACTGGTTTGCGCTGCGCACCATCGGCCGCACGGAGATTCCTTATCGCATCGCCGCGCTCGGCGCCTTCACCAGCTATTCGATCGGACACAATATCGGCGCTACCGTATTCACCGGCGGCGCCGTGCGCTATCGCATCTATTCCGCCTACGGGCTCAATGCCGTCGAGGTCGCGAAGATCTGCTTCATCTCAGGTCTAACCTTCTGGCTCGGCAACGCCACAGTGCTGGGCCTCAGCGTCAGTGTCGAGCCGAACGCCGCGGGGCCGATCACTCAGCTTCCCGGCATGTTCAACCGCGGCATTGGCCTTGTCATGCTGTGCGTGCTTGTTTCCTATGTCGCCTGGGTGTGGAGCGCCAAGCGGGTCATCGGCCAGGGCGAGTGGCAGGTGCGGTTACCGAACGGGCGCTCCACGCTGGTACAAATCGGCATCGGTATCCTCGACCTCGGCTGCTGCGCGCTCGCCATGTACATGTTGCTGCCGTCGGAACCGAATATCGGTTTTGTCACGCTGCTGGTGGTGTTCGTGTCGGCGACTTTGCTCGGCTTTGCCAGCCATGCGCCCGGCGGCCTCGGCGTATTCGACGCGGCGATGCTGGTGGCCTTGTGGCAATTCGACAAGGAAGACATCCTGGCCGGGCTGCTGCTGTTCCGATTGCTCTATTACATTGCACCCTTCATTATCGCGCTGACCATTTTGGGCATACGCGAGGCTGTCCTGAGTATGCGCGGTTCGCAGCCGAGGCCGCCGGTGAAAACGGTGAAGGCATCCGCGCCGCTGCGCAGCGAGATCGAAATCAAGATCGAAAAGACCGACGCCGGTTGAGCATGGCGAGCGAAGACGACAGCGCAAGTTTCCCACGCCGCACGGCTTGGCCGAACCGGTTGCGCGAAGCTTGGCTTGCGCTGCTCGGCCGGCTCGGCGCCGATGGCCATGCCGACTTGGCGGTGGCGGCGAGCGGGCGCGGCGCCGGCTATCTGCAGAGCTCGCTGATCGAAAGCCTGATCGGCGGCTTGCCCGGGGCAGCGATCGTCCTTGACCGCGAGGGTAGGGTGATCGCCTTCAACGAGGCGGCCGCCACCATCGCGCCTTCGCTGCGCCGCGGCGAGCCGGCTTTGATTACGCTGCGCATGCCCGAACTGGTCGACGCGATCCGCCGCGCGGCCGCCAGCCGCAAGCCGCAACGGGTGGAATTCTTCGAGCGCGTGCCGCGCGACCGCTGGTTCGAGGCTTTCCTGAAGCCGATCAAGCTGGCGGCCGCCGACGGCGGCGCCGACATTCTCTTGATGACCTTCAACGACCTCACCCCGCTGCGCCGGGTCGAGGAAATGCGCGCCGACTTCATCGCCAATGCCAGTCATGAGCTGCGCACGCCGCTGGCGGCGCTGCTCGGCTTCATCGAAACCTTGCAAGGTCCCGCCAAAAGCGATCCCGTCGCGCGCGAAAAATTCTTAGGCATCATGCAAGGCCAAGCCACCCGCATGGCCCGGTTGATCGACGATCTGCTGTCGCTGTCGCGTATCGAGTTGAATGCGCATTTGCAGCCGAGCACCGCTGTCGATCTGGCGCCGATCGTGCGCCAGGTGGCGGACGGCTTGCAGACGTTGGCGCGCGACCGCGACGTGACCATCAAGGTCGCGGCGCCGCCGGAGGCCGTGATGGTGCTGGGCGACCGCGACGAGCTGATCCGCGCGCTCGAGAACCTGGTGGAGAATGCGCTCAAATACGGCGCCGCCGGCAAGCGCGTGGATATTACGCTGACGCGCGGCCAGACCCGCGCCGGCGCGCCGGAGGCAAGGCTGGCGGTGCGCGATTACGGTCCGGGCATCGCGCCCGAGCATTTGCCGCGGCTGACCGAACGCTTCTATCGCGTCGATGTCGCCGACAGCCGCGCCCAAGGCGGTACCGGATTGGGCTTGGCGCTGGTCAAACACGTGCTCAATCGCCACGGCGGCCGCGTCAGCATCGAGAGCACGCCCGGTGAGGGCGCCACCTTCATCATGCATCTGCCCTTACGCACCGCCGAATTCGCCGAATATGGCTGAAATACCTGAAAAATCATTGGGTTAAATTGTCATGTGAATGTCACCTAACGTTTATAGAACGGTGACATGGGACGCCTAAGGCTGGCTACGGCTTCGGAATACCTCGCTCCAACGAGACAAAAACCCGACCGAAGTTCAGCCTCGGAGTGCGTTTTAAAGCAACAGCGGCCGCCCTTACCCAGGGCGCGAAGGTGGAAGATCACGGGCGCAGAGCCCGCGATCGCCTTTGGCCGCAAACTAAGGAGAGAACCTGTGAAACACTGGACGACATTGGCAGCCGCCGGCTTTATCGCCGCCGCCGCTTGTCTGCCCGCCAACGCCGCCGACATTTCCGGCGCCGGCGCCACCTTTCCCTATCCGATCTACGCCAAATGGGCCGACGCCTATAAAAAGGAAACCGGTAACGGGCTGAACTATCAGTCGATCGGTTCTGGCGGCGGCATCAAGCAGATCAAGGCCAAGACCGTCACCTTCGGCGCTTCCGACGCGCCGCTCAAGGGTGAAGACCTCGACAAGACCGGTCTCGCGCAATTCCCCATGGTCATGGGCGGCATCGTGCCGGTCGTGAATCTGGAAGGCATCAAGCCGGGCGAACTCGTCATCGACGGCACGACCCTTGCCGATATGTTTTTGGGCAAGGTGAAGATGTGGGACGACGCCGCGCTCAAGAAGCTCAACCCGAGCGCCAAGCTGCCGCATCAGGCGATCGCCGTGGTGCACCGCTCGGACGGTTCCGGCACCACCTTCAACTTCACCTATTATCTGCAAGACGTCAGCGGCGACTGGAAGTCGAAGGTCGGCAGCGCGACCTCGGTGCAGTGGCCGGTCGGCATCGGCGCCAAGGGTAACGAAGGTGTCGCCAACAACGTTGCCAACACCAAGGGTTCGGTGGGCTACGTCGAATACGCCTATGCCCTGCAGAACAAGCTGACCTACACCAAGATGCTCAACAAGTCGGGCAAGACCGTTGCCCCGACTTCGGAAGCCTTCCAGGCCGCGGCCGCCAATGCCGACTGGAACTCGAAGCCCGGCTACGGCGTCATCCTCGCCAACCAGCCTGGCGACCAGTCCTGGCCGATGACCGCCGCCACCTGGATCCTCGTCTACAAGAAGCCGTCCGATCCGGCGGCGACCGCCGAAGCCCTGAAGTTCTTCGACTGGGCTTATCACCACGGCGACAAGATGGCCGAAACGCTCGACTACGTGCCGATGCCCGATAAGGTCGTGAAATCGGTCGAGCACTATTGGGCCAGCGAGGTCAAGGACGCCAGCGGCAAGCCCGTCTACGCGCCCTCGATGTAGTTTCAAAAACGGAAAGGGCGCCGCGAAATCGGCGCCCTTTCCTTGTCCACCGCCGCTCACAGGGCGGCTTGTCACGCGGCCAGCGGACCGCTTGAGTGGCTCTCTTCAAGTGACAAGTGCCGGAGGAGAGCCGGATGCAACCCGCCAGGAGGCGACCCGTGGTTGATGTGGCGTTGCAGGGTTCGGGCATCTCGATGGCCGAGCAGGTCGACCGGGTCAAGGTTCTCCAGCGCCTGCGCCTTGGCGATTCAGCATTCCGCCATGTCACGCGCGCCGCCGCGATGGCCGTCCTGATCATCCTCAGCGGCATCATCATATCGCTGGTCCACGGCTCATGGCCGGCGCTACGCACTTTCGGCGTTTCGTTCCTGTACCGAGAAGTGTGGAACCCGGTGACCGAGCAATTCGGCGCCATCGCGCCGATCTACGGCACCATCGTCACCTCATTCATCGCCATGTTGATCGCCGTTCCGGTCGGCCTGTTCATCGCGCTGTTCCTCACCGAACTGTGTCCGATGTGGCTGCGCCGTCCGATCGGCATCGCCATCGAATTGCTCGCCGGCATTCCCAGCATCATCTACGGCATCTGGGGCCTGTTCGTCTTCGCGCCGTTCCTGCAGCAATACGTGCAGCCCTTCATCATCAACACGCTGGGCGAGATTCCGGGTATCGGCAATCTGTTCGCCGGCCCGCCCTACGGCATCGGTATTTTCACCGCCGGGCTGATCCTCGCCATCATGGTGTTGCCCTTCATCACCGCGATTTCGCGCGACGTGTTCGACGCGGTGCCGCCGGTGCTCAAGGAGGCGGCCTACGGGCTCGGCTGCACCACCTGGGAAGTCGCCCGTTATGTCGTGCTGCCTTACACCCGCGTCGGCGTCATCGGCGGCGTCATGCTGGGCCTCGGCCGCGCGCTCGGCGAGACCATGGCGGTGACCTTCGTGATCGGCAACGCGCACCGCATTGCCGGCTCGATCCTGGCCCCCGGCACCACCATCTCCGCAACAATCGCCAACGAGTTCACCGAAGCGGTCGGCGATCTCTACACCTCCTCGCTGATCGCGCTCGGCCTCATTTTGTTCGTCATCACCTTCATCGTGCTGGCGATCGCGCGCCTGTTGCTGATGCGCCTTAACGCACGCGTGGGGGCTTGAGCATGAACACGAACGCCGCCACCGCCAATCCTCGGCTCTACAATAGCCGGCAGCGCCGCAATGGCATCACCATGGGATTGGCCTATGCCGCCACCGCATTCGGCCTTTCCTGGCTGGTGCTGATCCTGGCGGTGCTGTTCTGGAAAGGCTTCAGCGGGCTGTCGCTCGCGGTGTTCACCGAGATGACGCCGCCGCCCGGTTCGGCCGGCGGCCTGCTCAACCCGATCATGGGCAGCATCATCATGACCGCCATCGCGGTGGCGATCGGCACGCCGCTCGGCATTCTGGCCGGCACCTACATGGCCGAATACGGCCGCTACGACAAACTGACGATGGTCGTGCGCTTCATCAACGACATCCTGCTCAGCGCGCCCTCGATCGTGGTCGGCTTGTTCGTCTACGAGATCATGGTCGCAACGATGGGCCATTTCTCCGGCTGGGCCGGCGCGGTGGCGCTCGCCGTGATCGTGGTGCCGGTGGTGGTGCGCACCACCGAGGACATGCTCACGCTGGTGCCCGACACGCTGCGCGAGGCGGCCGCCTCCATCGGCCTGCCGCGCTCGCTGATGATCCAGAAGGTCGCCTATCGCGCCGCCCGCGCCGGCATGATCACCGGCGTGCTGCTGGCGGTGGCGCGTATCTCCGGCGAAACCGCGCCGTTGTTGTTTACCGCGCTCAACAACCAGTTCTGGAGCCTCAACCTGAACGCTCCGGTCTCCAGCCTCCCGGTCGTCATCTTCCAGTTCGCGCTCAGTCCCTACAGCGATTGGCAGAATCTGGCCTGGACCGGCGCGCTCATCATTACTTTGGCGGTGCTGGCGCTCAGCATCGCCGCTCGCTACCTCGGATCACAGAGAAAATCGTCATGAGTGTCGCAACCTTTACCACCCCGGCCGTCACCAACGTCGTCAGTGGCGCCGAAGGCCTGTCGGAAAAGATTTCGGTGCGCGAATTGGATTTCTATTACGGCGACAATCGCGCGCTGAAGAGCATCAACGTGCCGCTGTATCTGAACAAGGTGACCGCCTTCATCGGTCCGTCCGGCTGCGGCAAGTCGACGCTGCTGCGCGTGCTCAACCGCATGTACGACCTCTACCCCAACCAGCGCGCCACCGGCCATGTGCGGCTCGACAACGACGACATCCTGTCGCCGTCGCAGGATCTCAATCTGTTGCGCGCCAAGGTCGGCATGGTGTTCCAGAAGCCGACGCCGTTCCCGATGACCATCTACGAGAACATCGCCTTCGGCATCCGGCTCTATGAGCGCACGCCGAAATCCGAGCTCGACGACCGCGTCAAGCACTGCCTGCAGCGCGCCGCGTTGTGGGACGAGGTCAAGGACAAGATGAACGCCAACGGCCTCTCGCTCTCCGGCGGCCAGCAGCAGCGCCTGTGCATCGCGCGCACGGTGGCGGTGCGCCCGGAAGTGATCCTGTTCGACGAGCCGTGCTCGGCGCTCGACCCGATCTCCACCGCCAAGATCGAGGAGCTGATCGACGAATTGAAGGACGACTACACCATCGCCATCGTCACGCATAACATGCAGCAGGCGGCGCGCGTCTCCGACTTCACCGCCTTCATGTATCTCGGCGAAATGGTCGAGTACGCCGAAACCACCAAGATCTTCACCTCGCCGGACGACCGGCGCACGCAGGATTACATCACCGGCCGCTTCGGCTAGCGCACGCGCATGATCCCGAAAAGTGGGAACCGGTTTTCGGACGAGATCATGCGCAACGAATAAATGGCCGGGAAGGACAATGACCATGAACGACCACACCGCGAAAGCCTTCGACAACGATCTGCAGGATCTCGCCCGCATGGTCGCGGAAATGGGCGGGCTTGCCGAAAAGCAGATCGCCGATGCCGTGCATGCCTTGGTCAAGCGCGACACCGCGCTCGCCACACGCGTCACGCAAGCCGACACCAGCATCGACGACCTGCAGCGCGAGATCGAGGAAAAGTCGGTCAACACCATCGCCCGCCGCCAGCCGATGGCGGTCGATCTGCGCGACATCGTCGGCGCGCTGCGGCTGGCCAACGATCTCGAGCGCATCGGCGACCTTGCCAAGAACATCGCCAAGCGCGTGATCGCGCTCAATTCCGAGTTTCCGCCGCCCAAGCTGATCCGCGGCGTCGAACACATGTCGGACCTGGTGCTGGAGCAGATGAAAACCGTGCTCGACGCCTATGCCCGGCGCGACGACGCCAAGGCCATGGCGGTGTGGCGCGGCGACGAGGAGATCGACGCCGTCTGCACCTCTGTGTTCCGCGAATTGCTCACTTATATGATGGAAGACCCGCGCAACATCACCTTCTGCATCCATTTGATGTTTTGCGCCAAGAACATCGAGCGCATGGGCGACCACGCCACCAATATCGCCGAGACCGTGCATTACGTGATCGAAGGCCGGCCGATCGCCGACCAGCGGCCCAAGGGCGACACCACCACCATCGCCGCCTTGCGGGTCAACAGCTAGAAACGACACACACCATGAGCGCGCGCATTCTGATCGTCGAGGACGAAGAGCCGCTGACCATGGTTCTGCGCTACAACCTTGAAGCCGAGGGCTACGAGGTTGAGACCGCCGGCCGCGGCGACGAGGCCGACACGCGCCTGCGCGAATCGACGCCCGACCTCATCGTGCTCGACTGGATGCTGCCCGGGCTCTCCGGCATCGAGCTGTGCCGCCGCCTGCGCGCGCGCCCGGAAACCCGCCAACTGCCCATCATCATGCTCACCGCCCGCGGCGAGGAGAGCGAAAAGGTGCGCGGGCTTGCCACCGGCGCCGACGATTACATCGTCAAGCCGTTCTCGGTGCCGGAGCTTTTGGCACGCGTGCGCGCGCTATTGCGCCGCGCCAATCCCGAGCGCGTCGCCGCCGTGCTCTACTATCGGCGACATCGAGCTCGACCGCGAGAAGAAGCGCGTCTCGCGCCAGGGCCGCGCCGTCGATCTGGGGCCCACCGAATACCGCCTGCTGGAATTTTTGATGGAGCGGCCGGGCCGCGTGTTCTCGCGCGAGCAGTTGCTCGACGGCGTCTGGGGCAGCGAGATCTATATCGACGAGCGCACCGTCGACGTCCATGTCGGTCGCCTGCGCAAGGCCATCAACCGCGGCCAGCAGGCCGACCCCATCCGCACCGTGCGCGGCGCGGGCTACGCGCTGGATGATCGGTTTGGCCGGGTGAATTAGGCCCTCCCTCAGTGATTGCCGGGCTTGACCCGGCAATCCATGAGGCGCTGCCAAATCAAGCGAACGTACGGCAAGGCTGAAGACGCTGTTTCTCGTCATGGATGCGCGGGCCTCCCACAAGGGGAGAGGGGAAAGCGAGCGTGGCGAGAGGAAGAACCCTTAGCTCCGAAACGGCGGCCGCTTGTTGCGGCGCTCGTGCGCCGGCTGGTAGGCGATGCGCGAGTGATAGCTGCAATAAGGCAGGTCGTTCACGCTGTCGCCGCCGCAGAAATAAAACTCGGAACTGCCCGGATCGCCGACCGGCCAGCGGCAGGTCTTCTCCGTCAGTTGCAGCAGCGTTTTGCGCTGCTCGAGCGGGATGTCGATCAGCTCCGGCTCGGGCTCAAGCTCGTACTCATAGGCGAACGCCGTGTTGCCGCGCATCGTGGGCCGCGACACCCGCATCATGCCCGAGGAACGCGCCTTGCGCGGCCTGGGGCTGGTCGAGGAGGGGCTCTTGGCGCGCCCCGACAGGCCAAGGCGATGCACCTTGCCGATGACCGCGTTGCGGGTGATGCCGCCCAGCTCGGCCGCGATCTGGCTGGCGGACAGGCCGTCGGCCCAGAGCTTCTTTAAGAGTTCGACCCGTTCGTCGGTCCAGCTCATCTTGGTTTTCTCCCAACCGATCAAAGCCTTAGGTAGAATCCGAGTCCCATCGCCAAACCGCCCGGTAAAGGGCGCCTGGCGCCTACGCGCTTCAGGAAATGAACTAGAATTCAGCCCGCCACACGATATCTCGTGTTGGCCAAGCCAAAACCTACAATATCGAGTGACTTGCCCGCAAGCCTTGGCAACCCGTGACTGCCAACTACCAACAGCTTTGCTCCCGAAAACCGGCAGTTTTCCCCTTAGAATTTGCACTTGCGGCGATTTTGAGTCCGTAAAGCCGGGCTGGCTTTGAGTTGACAGGGCAGGGTGCGGCACTAGAATCTCAGAAGTGCCGCCCAGCGGGGGCGGCACATTTCATTTGTTCGCGCATGAGCCCGTAAGAGCTTGGCCCGGATTTGATCCGGGCAGGGCGGCGGCTTTCGCAAATGATCGTGCGGCGGCAAAAACGTTCGATGGAAGAACCGGAACGTGAGCTCGCATCTATTGCCGACTTATGCGCGCGTCGACCTCGCTTTCGAGCGGGGCGAGGGCGCTTGGCTGATCACGGCTGACGGCGATCGCTATCTCGACTTCACCTCGGGCGTTGCCGTCAACGCGCTCGGCCACGCGCATCCTTATCTGGTCGAAGCGTTGGCCGCGCAGGCGAAGAAAGTCTGGCACGTCTCCAACCTCTACCGCATTCCGGAAGGCGAGAAACTCGCCGACAGGCTGTGCGCCTTGAGCTTTGCCGATACCGTGTTCTTCCAGAATTCCGGCGCCGAGGCGATCGAATGCGCGATCAAGATGGCGCGCAAATATCAGGCGGTGTCGGGCACGCCGGAGCGTTTCCGCATCATCACGTTTGAGGGCGCCTTCCATGGCCGCACGCTTGCCGCGATCGCCGCGACCGGCAACAAGAAATATCTCGACGGCTTCGGCCCGCCGGTCGAAGGCTTCGACCAGGTGGCTTTCGCCGATCTGGAGGCAACGAAGAAAGCCATCGGGCCGGCGACCGCGGCGATCCTGATCGAGCCGATCATGGGCGAGGGCGGTGTGCGCGTGGTGCCGCACACTTTTCTCAAAGCGCTGCGCAAATTGTGCGACGATCGCGGCCTGTTGCTGATCTTCGATGAGATCCAGACCGGCATCGGACGCACCGGCGATCTGTTCTGCTACCAGCACACCGGCGTCACGCCCGACATCATGACCATTGCCAAAGCATTGGGCGGCGGTTTTCCGGTCGGCGCCTGTCTCGCCACGACGGAAGCCTCGAAGGGCATGACCGCGGGCACGCACGGCTCGACCTTCGGCGGCAATCCGCTGGCGATGGCGGTCGGCAACGCCGTGCTCGACGTCATCACCGCCAAGGGATTTCTCGAGCGGGTGCGGCAGAACGGTCTGCTGCTCAAGCAGCGGCTGGCCGAGATCAGGGACCGCCACGCCTCGGTCGTCGCCGAAGTGCGCGGCGAGGGCCTGCTGATCGGCCTGCGCATGAAGCCGCCGGCGTCCGAAATGGTCGACGAATTGCGCGCCGAGAAGATGATCACGGTCGCCGCCGGCGATAACGTCGTGCGGCTGCTGCCGCCGCTGACCATCGGCGAAGAGGAGATGGCGGAAGCCATCGCGCGTATCGACCGCGCCTGTGTGCAGTTGGAAAAGACGCACGCGCGGCCGGCGAAGGAGGCAGCGTCATGACCGCAAACGGCGTGCGCCACTTCCTCGATCTGATCGACATCCCGCGCCGGGAGCTGCGTGAGATGATCGACAACGGTCGCGCCATGAAGAAGAAGCGCCGAGGTTCCGCCGGGCAAGGCCCGCTTGCCGGCAAGACCATGGCGATGATTTTCGACCGTCCCTCGACGCGCACGCGCGTGTCGTTTGACGTCGCCATGCGTCAGCTCGGCGGCGAGTTGATCACGCTCACCGGACAGGAAATGCAGCTTGGCCGCGGCGAATCCATCGCCGACACCGCGCGCGTGCTCTCGCGCTATGTCGACGCCATTATGATCCGCACGCTCGACCATCAGCAGCTTCTGGAGCTGGCGAAATTTGCCACGGTGCCGGTCATCAACGGGCTGACGCGGCGTTCGCACCCGTGCCAGGTCATGGCCGATGTTTTGACCTTCGAGGAGCATCGCGGGCCGATCGAAGGCCATACCGTGGCCTGGACCGGCGATGCCAACAATGTGCTCACGTCCTGGATGCACGCCGCCGACCGCTTCAATTTCGAACTGCGGGTGGCGACGCCGTCCGAGCTCAAGCCGAAGAAATGGCTGATGGACTGGCTGAAAACGTCGAAGGCTGACGTCAAGATCGGCGAGGATCCGGAAGCCGCGGTCAAGGACGCCGATTGCGTGGTCACCGACACCTGGGTGTCGATGGGCGACCGCGACGGCAAGCTGCGTCACAACGTGCTCAAGCGTTACCAGGTCAATGCCGCGCTGATGAAGAAGGCCAAACCCGACGCGCTGTTCATGCACTGCCTGCCGGCGCATCGCGGCGAGGAGGTCACCGACGAGGTGATCGACGGCCCGCAGTCGGTAGTGTTTGACGAGGCGGAGAACCGGCTGCACGCGCAGAAGGGCCTGTTGGCCTGGTGCTTGCACGGGGACGCGGTTTAGCACCGCCTCAACACCGTCATGCCCGGCCTTGTGCCGGGCATCCACGCCTTGGCAGCAAAACAAGGCGTGGATGGCCGGGACAAGCCCGGCCATGACGAAAAGGCGGGGGCTCGAATTCAAGCCGATTGAAAACTACATAACGCCCATGACCGATCCAGCCTTTCCTCACTCCGACATCGCCATTCCGACGCGGGCGCCATCGGCGACCACGGCCGACGACACCGTCATGCCGTTCGAGGTGGCGGCGCTCGACCTGCGCGGCCGCGTGGTGCGGCTCGGCCCGGCGGTCGACGAAATCCTCGCCCGCCATGACTATCCCGCCCCGATCGCCAAATTGCTCGGCGAAGCTGTGGTGCTGACCGTCATGCTTGGCTCGGCCTTGAAGATCGACGGCCGCTTCATCCTGCAGACGCAGACCGACGGGCCGGTGCGCATGCTGGTGGTCAACTTCACCGCCCCCGGCAAGGTGCGCGCCTGCGCGCGCTTCGACAAAGAGCGCGTGGCGGCGGCGATCGAAGCCGGCAAAGCGGACGCCGGCAGCCTGCTCGGCCACGGCCATCTCGCCATGACCATCGATCAGGGTCCCGACATGAGCCGCTACCAGGGTCTGGTGGCGCTCGAGGGCGGCTCGCTGGAAGATGCCGCGCACGAATATTTTCGCCGCTCCGAGCAGATCCCGACCCGCGTGCGCTTGGCGGTGGCCGAGGAACTGCGCGCGGGAAACGGCGGCGCCAAGCATCGCTGGCGCGCCGGCGGCATATTACTGCAATTCTTGCCGAAGGCGCCGGAGCGCACCCGCGTTGCCGATCTTGATCCAGGCGACGCGCCGGAGGGCGTCGAGCCGCATACGCTGCCCGAGGACGATGCCTGGGTGGAAGGTCGTGCACTCGTTTCCACGGTTGAAGATGTCGAACTGATCGATCCGGCGCTGTCCAGCGAGCGGCTGGTCTATCGGCTGTTCCACGAGCCCGGCGTGCGCGTGTTCCGCGGCAGCGAGGTGCGCGCGCAATGCTCGTGCTCGCGCGACAACGTGGAAGCGATGCTCAAGAGCTTCTCTCAGGACGACCGCGACCACATGATCGAGGACGGCAAGATTTCGGTGACTTGCGAATTCTGCAGCGCCAACTACATCTTCGCGCCGGGCGAGGTCGAGGCGAAAGATCAGCCGGAAAACTAATTGATCGTCCGCTCGGCATAGGACGAGTTCGAGCGAAAACGCCGGAATTTCGATATCGAAATGCTCGCCCGCGGCCGTCACCATGCCGTAGCTGCCGGCCATGAAGCCGGACGGCGTCGGCAAAGGAACCCCGCTGGTATATTCGAACGACTCGCCCGGTTTGAGCACCGGCTCTTCGCCGACGACGCCGGGTCCTTTGACTTCCTGCAGGCGGCCAAACGCGTCGGTGATGCGCCAGTGGCGCGTCATGAGCTGCACCGTCTCGGCGCCGAGATTGGTGATATCGATCGTGTAGGCCCAGAAGAAATAGCCATTGCTGGGCGACGACCGCTCGGAGACAAAGCGCGGCGTCACCGTCACCTCGATCTTGCGGGTTACGGCGCGATACATCCATATGCCTTAAATATGCCGCTTCGGCCTATTGTCTGTTCCTGCGCCTCGATTATGGCCGAAAGACCGTAGCAAAGAAAAGCCGCTCATGGCTCCGGTTTTGACCGAACGCGATCTGCGGCTGGATTTGTTCCGAGGGTTGGCGCTCTGGCTCATCTTTCTCGACCACATTCCGTCCAATGCGGTTAGCTGGATCACCATCCGCAACTACGGATTCAGCGACGCCACCGAAATCTTCGTCTTCATTTCCGGTTACACCGCGGCCTTCGTCTACGGCCGCTCGATGCGCGAACACGGCTTCATCGTCTCCAGCGTGCGCGTGCTCAAGCGAGCCTGGCAGATCTATATCGCGCATGTGTTCCTGTTCGCGATCTATCTCGCCGAAATCGCCTATGTTGCGCACTCGTTCGACAATCCGCTCTACACCGAGGAAATGGGCGTGATGAATTTCCTGCGCAATCCGGACATCACGATCTTTGCCGCAGGTCGCGCACGCTATCGCAGGTAAAAAGCTCAACATATTGGTACTGGGCGCCGGCTCTTCGTCTTTGCCGTGGCCGAACGGTATCAAGAATGCCTATCCGGCCCGCCTACAAAGCGCGCTCCAGGCAAAATTACCGGGCGTCGCCGTAAAGGTTTTGACCGATGTCAAATCGCGGCACAGCGCCGCCGATATGGTCAAGACGCTTGATTCTGCTTTGGCGGCGGCAAAACCGGCCCTCGTGATCTGGCAAACGGGAACCGTCGACGCCATGTTAGCGATCAACCCCGATCGGTTCAGTTCGGCGCTGGATCGGGGTATAAACAAAGCCAGATCCGCGGGCGCCGACGTCGTTTTCGTTAATTCGCAATATAGTCCGCGAACGGAATCGATGATCGCGCTAGGGACTTATACTGAAAACATGCGTTGGGTTGCAGTGCAGCAAGAAATACCGATCTTCGACCGTTTCAACCTAATGAAATCATGGGCCGATCTCGGTGTGTCCAATTTACAGGCGGCGACGAATAAACTAGATATAGCCGAGCGAGTTCATGATTGCATTGGACGCTTGCTGGCCGACTTGGTGGTCGACGCAGCCAAGCCAAACGAACCGCCGGCCGGGGCCGGTCGTTAGCTCGGATCTTTGGGGGGATTTCGTGCAGCATCACTGTCGTGCTTTTCGGTCGATGCGACCGATCGCTATCGCCATGCTGTTTGCCGCGCTTGGCGGCACGGTAAACGCGCAGGTGGCGCGGCCAACGCCACAGTGCGATGCGCCGCTCGATATTATCCGGCTTACCCATCCGCTCGCGCGCTTCTCGCAGAAGCTTGCCGCAAATGAGCCGATCACCATCGTCGCCGTCGGCTCGTCGTCGACGGCCGGCGCCGGCGCGAGTTCGCCCGCCGCGAACTATCCGAGCCGGCTTGCCGTCGAGCTCAAGCAGCTGTTTCCCGGCCATGCCATCACCGTGCTCAACCGCGGCGTTGGCGGCGAAGAAGTCCCCGACATGCTCAAGCGCTTCGATAGCGCCGTGGTGGCCGCCAAGCCCGACTTGGTGCTGTGGCAGCTTGGAACGAATTCGGTCCTCCGCAATCACCCGCTCGACGATCACGGCGCGTCGATCCGCGCAGGGCTGAAAAAGATTCGTTCGACCGGTGCCGATGTGGTGCTCATCGATCCGCAGTTTGCGCCCAAGGTGATCAACAAGCCGGGCGCGGAATCCATGGTTGAGCTGATATCGCTCACCGCCAAACGGGAAAACGTCGATCTGTTCCGCCGTTTTGCCGTGATGCGACGCTGGTACAAAAGCGATCACATGGATTTCAAGACGTTCGTGTCGGCCGACGGCCTGCATATGAACGATTGGAGCTATGACTGTCTCGCCAAGGGATTAAGCGCCGCCATTGTCGATGCCTCGCGGCGGCCGATCATAGCGGCGTTTGCCGACTAAAGACCGCGTTACACCTTATCGAGCGCCGCCAGCAAATCCTCGATCAGATCGTCGCGGTGCTCGAGCCCGGCTGAGTAACGCACCAGTCCATCGCCGATGCCGAGTTCGGCGCGTTGCGCCGGCGTGAGCCGCTGATGCGTGGTCGTGGTCGGATGCGTGACCAGGCTTTTCGCGTCGCCGAGATTGTTGGTGATGGCGGCGAGCTGCAGACCGTTGAGAAAACGGAAGGCACCGTCCTTGCCGCCCGTGATCTCGAACGAGCAGAGCGTCGAGCCCGCCTTCATCTGCTTCTTGATAATATCGGCTTGCGGATGGTCGGCGCGGCCCGGATAGATCAGCCGCGTGATCTTCTTGTGCCCGTCGAGTGCAGCTGCAACAGCCGCCGCGTTCTCGGTCTGTCGCTCAACGCGCACCGATAGCGTCTCCAGTCCCTTCAGCAGCACCCAGGCATTGAACGGCGACAGCGACGGTCCGGTCTGCCGGATGATCTGGTGCACGTGATCCATGATGAATTTTTCCGACGCCAGGATGACGCCGCCGAGCACGCGGCCTTGGCCGTCGATGTGCTTGGTCGCCGAATAGACCACGCAATCGGCGCCGTGTTGCAGCGGGCTCTGGTAAAGCGGCGTAGCGAAGACATTGTCCACCACCAGCTTGGCGCCGGCCGCATGCGCGATGTCGGCAACCGCGGCGATGTCGTAGACCTCCAGCGTCGGATTGGTCGGCGTCTCCATGAAGAACGCCTTGGTGTTCGGCTGCACCGCCTTCTGCCAGGCGGCGAGGTCCTTGCCGTCGACCAGCGTAGAGGCGACGCCGAAACGCGGCAGCCATTCCTCGATCACCCAGCGGCAGGAACCGAACAGCGCCTTGGCGGCGACGACGTGATCGCCGGCCTTGACCAGCCCCATGAGCGCGGTGGTGACCGCCGCCATGCCGGTCGCGGTCGAGCGCGCGGCTTCCGCGCCTTCGAGCGCGGCCATGCGCTGCTCGAACATGGTCATGGTCGGGTTGGAATAGCGCGAATAGACGTAGCCCGGGATTTTGCCGGAGAAACGCGCCTCGCATTCCTCGGCGCTGTCGTAGACATAGCCTTGGGTGAGGTAGAGCGCCTCCGACGTCTCCTTGAACTCGGAGCGCAGGATTCCCGCATGCACCAGGCGGGTTTCGGGGCGGTAGGTCTTGGTCGTCGACGCGGGCATCGTGAGCCTCCTCGGGCCAGGAGTTCTGGCCAACAAAAAACCGGCCGGAGAAAATTTCTCGGCCGGGCTCACGCGTCCCCGGCCTTTTAGCAAGTTGTTTAACGTGGCTGCAAGCCGGCCGGCTCAAATGACCACGGGATAAGGTGTTTGTAGCGGGGCGCGCGGCTTCCCGTCAAGCCACTCGTCGGGTTAGATCGGCGCTCTATCGGAGGGGGCGGTCTTGGCTCTCGCATTCGCCATCGAAGACAAAGGCATTCTGCCCGACCGCATGGTTGCCGCGCTGGCCGAAGCGGGCGGGATTATTCCCTCGTCCGAATTCGTGCCGGACCAAATCCAGCCGGCGAGCCTGGATCTGCGGCTGGGCGAAGTTGCCTATCGCGTGCGCGCGAGCTTCCTGCCCGGCTCGACCACGGTCGCCCAGCGCATTGACGAATTAAAGCTGCACGAGTTTGCGCTGACCGATGGTGCGGTGTTGGAGACCGGCTGCGTCTATATTGTGCCGCTGTTGGAGAGCCTGGCGCTGCCCGACGATATTTCCGCCGCCGCCAATCCGAAAAGCTCGACCGGCCGGCTCGATGTGTTCACGCGCGTGATCGCCGACGAGATGCGCGGCTTTGACCAGCTGGAACCCGGCTATCACGGCCCGCTTTATGCCGAGATCTCGCCGCGCACGTTCCCGGTATTGGTGCGCGAGGGCTCGCGGCTGTCGCAGATTCGTTTCCGCCGCGGCCACGCGTTGCTCGATGCCGACGCGCTACGCGAATTGCATGCGCGCGAGCGGCTGGTCGATGCCGAGGAAGCCGATGTCAGCGAAGGCGTTGCCGTCAGCGTCGATCTTTCCGGCAGCGGCGTTCGCTTGGAAGGACCTGGACACGCGCGAGACGGCGCCATCGTTGGCTATCGCGCTAAGCGCCACAGCGCGGTCATCGATGTAGATCGCCGTAACGGCTATCAGATCGACGAATTCTGGGAACCGATCATAGTGCGGCCGGACCGCAACCTCATCCTCGATCCCAACGAATTCTACATCCTGGCTTCCAAGGAAGCCGTGCAGGTGCCGCCCGACTACGCCGCCGAGATGGTGCCGTTCGATCCGTTGGTCGGCGAATTCCGCGTGCACTATGCCGGCTTCTTCGATCCCGGCTTCGGTTACGCCGGCTCAGGCGGCAAGGGGGCGCGCGCGGTACTCGAAGTGCGCTCGCGCGAGGTACCGTTCATTCTGGAGCACGGGCAGATCGTCGGCCGCCTCGTCTACGAGAAGATGCTGGCGCGGCCGGACAAGCTCTACGGCCAAGGCATCGGCTCCAACTATCAGGCGCAGAGCCTGAAGCTAAGCAAGCATTTCAAGGCATAAAGGACGCCCGCAAGGCCGTCGTCTGCCGGGATGGATGACCCCGTGCATTCCTGTAGCGTGGGATTTTGGCCACCACGGCTGGGCAAGAATCGATTGCCTCCGTATTGGCGGCGTTCCATCGCTTCCCACCGGCGGAAAACGTACTTACAATCCGACAAAAGATGGGCCGCGCCATAAAAAATCGGCTCGCATAGGGGAGGAACAATCCAATGAACCGTCGACGATTGATCGCGCTTGCGGTGACCGCATTG
Source organism: uncultured Alphaproteobacteria bacterium (assembly GCA_963810255.1). Taxonomy (GTDB): domain Bacteria; phylum Pseudomonadota; class Alphaproteobacteria; order Rhizobiales; family Xanthobacteraceae; genus Pseudolabrys. The sequence continues at coordinate 52,049 of CAWEMT010000006.1, forward strand.
TCGGTGCTGGCCGCGCCTGCCGTTTCCGCCGAGCCGGTGACGCTGAAGGTCAACTACAGCGCCATACCGCCGCACCTGATCCCGGCGATCTTCATGAAAACGGATTTGCTCAAGCACGAAGGCAAGAGCTACAAGGTCAAATTCGTGTTCACGCGCGGTAGCGCGATCGTGATGCAGGCGCTGGCCGCCAATGAGATGGACCTCGGCGTATTGTCGTCCATCGCCTTCGTGCACGGCATCCAGAACGCGCATCTGCCGTTCCGCGCCATCGGCGACTTGGTGCAGGATGGCCCGCAGTTCACCTCCCGGTTCGCCGTAAAGAAGGACTCGTCGATCAAGACGGTAGAGGATCTGAAAGGCCACTCCATCGCGGTCAACGGCTTCGGCGGCGCGCTCGACATGGCCGCGCGCCTGATGCTGAAGAAGCACGGCCTCGTTCCCGGCAAGGACGTCACCATCGTCGAAGCCAAGTTCCCGGCCATGCATGCCATGGTGACGTCGGGCAAGGTGGACGCGGCGGTCTTTATTGCGCCCTTCTGGTACCCGGCGGAGAAAGCGGGCGATCTGCGACCGTTGTTCACGATGAAAGAGTCGCTCGGCGACTCCGAATTTCTGTTCTGGGTGGCGACCGAGCAGACACTCAAGAAGAATCACGCCGCGCTCGTCGACTTCTTCGAGGATTACATCCGCGCTCGGCGCTGGTTCCTCGACCCCAAGAACCGCACGGAAGCGCTCGAATTGATGTCCAAAGCGGCGAAACGGCCTGTCTCCAATTTTGAATGGGCGCTGGGGAAAGGCGGCTATTATCGCACCAAGGACCTGCGTCTCGACAAGAAAGTGTTCCAGAACACGATCGACCAGATCTACGAGGCCGGCTTCATCAAGGAAAAGTTCGACGCTTCGCCCTACATCGACGAGTCGATCATCACAGAAGCGGCCGCGCGCCTGAAATAGCGCCAGTCCGGTGTCGAAGATACAATTCATCGGCGTGAAGAAGGCGTTTCCTGGTCAGGGTTCGGCGCCGGTCGTTGCGCTCGACGGTATCGATCTCGCCATCGAACGGGATGAATTCGTTTCGGTGGTGGGGCCGAGCGGGTGCGGCAAGAGCACATTGCTCTATCTGCTCGGGGGCTTTCTCGAATTGTCCGCCGGCAAGATCCTGATGGATGGCAAGCCGGTCAGCGAACCCGGCCCCGATCGCGGCATCGTCTTCCAGCATTTCGCGCTGTTCCCCTGGAAGACCGTCATGGGCAATGTCGAGTTTGGCCTGGCCGAGAGCGGCGTCGGCAAGGACGAGCGCCGCGCCATCGCCAAGCGCTATATCGACATGGTGAAGCTGACCGGCTTCGAGGACAGCTTTCCGAACAGGCTTTCCGGCGGCATGCAGCAGCGGGTCGCCCTTGCACGCACGCTGGCTTGCGATCCGGAAGTGCTGCTCATGGACGAACCATTCGGCGCCCTCGACGCACAGACGCGCTATATCCTGCAGCAGGAGCTGTTGGAAATCTGGCGGCGCCAGAAGAAGACGGTCATGTTCGTCACCCATGACGTGCGCGAGGCGGTCATCCTTGCCGAACGCGTGGTCGTGATGAGTGCGCGGCCCGGCCGCATCAAGACGATACTTAACACCAAGCTGGGTGCCGGCGATCCGCGCCAGGCGATCGACGACTTGTCCGAGGAAATATGGTCACTGCTGCGCGAAGAGATCGACTTGGCCTCCTGATGGCGCTGAATGCTGTCGGCGGCGCGCTGATCTACTACGCGCCGGTGGCGCTGTTGCTGCTGTGCTGGGAAGTCGCCTCGCGGGCGGGCTGGCTTTCGTCGGAGTTGCTACCCTCGCCGGAAGCGACGTATGCGGCGTTTCGTTCCGTGCTGAGATTCCGGCGAATTGGCGCAGCAGGCCTACGTGTCGTTCGCGCGCGAACTCGCTGGGTTACTCAGCAGCGTGATCCTGGGAACGATAATCGGGATCACTATGGCGCGCATCGAATGGGCGCGCATTTTGCTACGGCCGGTCATCACCTTCCTTTATCCGATGCCGAAAAGCGCACTGATTCCGATCCTGTTGCTGTGGTTCGGCATGGGCGACATGTCGAAGATCGCCGCGGTGTTCCTTGGCTGTCTGCTGCCGGTGGTGATCAGCTCCTATAACGGCGCGCGCGGGGTCGAGCCGCTGTTGATCTGGTCGGCGCGCAGCCTCGGGGCCGGAAAAGCGGGTGTGCTCTGGAAGATCATTCTGATGGCGGCGCTGCCCGATATTCTGAGCGGCATCCGCATGGCGCTCGCTCTGTCCTGGCTTCTGCTGGTCAGCGCTGAACTGTTGCTCGCGGAAAAGGGCCTCGGCTACATGATCGGCTATTATGGCGAGACCGGCGATTACGCCACCATGTTCAGCGCGATCATTGTGGTCGTCTTGATCGGCTCGATTTCCGACCGGCTTTTCCTTAACCTCATGTCGTGGTCGCTGCGATGGCGGATTTTGTCATCATAACCGCCAGGCCCGTCTCCTGGGTGGCGTATCTTCTGAAGGGCTCGGCACGCTTTGCCGTCGCCGCGATCCTGATCGTCGTTTGGCAATTCAGCGTGCAGTCCGGATGGATCAACCCTTACCTACTGCCGGCGCCAAGCGCGATCGTTCTGCGCATGGCGGAGCAAATCGTGTCCGGCACGCTCATCGCCGACTGCACGCTAACCATCTATCGTGCTTTCAGCGGCTTTCTGCTTGCCGCGGTCTTCGGCATCCTGATCGGTACGCTCGCCGCGCGCAACTTGCTAGCGCGCTGGTTCTTCAATCCCCTGGTGTCGATCGGGTTTCCTGCACCGAAGATCGCATTCATGCCGCTGTTCATCCTGTGGTTCGGCCTCGGCGACCAGGCCAAGATCGTGATGGTCGCGGTGAGCTGTGTGTTTCCGATCATCAGCGCGACCTATCTCGGCACGGCGTCGATCGATCGCTATCTCATCTGGTCGGCGCGCAACCTTGGCCTGAGCCGGCGGCGGGTTGTCTGGAAGATCGTTGTTCCAGCCGCGTTGCCGCAGATTTTGAACGGGCTGCAGATCGCGTTTCCGATGTCGCTTATCGTGACCGTGGTGACGGAGATGATCACCGCCGGGGGTGGTCTCGGTGGCTACATGATCCTGTCCGCACGCACTGCGCTGTCCGAACAGGTGTTCGTGGGCATCTTCGCAATCGCGATTGTCGGCTATGTTCTGCTCGCCGGCTTCGACCATCTGCGCCGCTATTTGCTGCGATGGCACACCGAGAGCATGGCGGAATTGTAGACTTCGCCTCGTACGTGCCGCACCGGTCCTGCCGCATGAGAAAACGGCGGCACGCGGCCCAGGCCGCGAACCTGCTTGCGCCACGGTAATGCGCCTTGCGATAATGCTGCAACGGTTTGCGCTAAAGACACCGCTTCCGTCCTGGAGGGCACCGTGGTCAAGGTATTGAAATTGGGCCATCTCGTGCTGAGTGTCCGCGATTGCGTACGCTCGCGCGATTTCTATACCCAGAGGCTGGGACTGAAGATATCGAGCGAGAAGCTCGAGCGCGGGCAAGTGTTCCTGACGCTCGGCGACGAGCATCACGTGCTCGCGCTGTTCCAGCGCGCCACCGAGGAACCGCCCACGGCCGACCAGCCAGGAATCGTCCATATCGCCTTTCAGCTCGATAGCTTCGACGAGCTACAGGCCGCCCATGACGAGCTGAAGGCGGCAGGCGTGAATATCGAAGGCGCGGCGGAAGACGACATTACGCGCGGCTTTTATCTGCGCGATCCCGATAACTATCGCGTCGAGGTGTTTTGCAATCGCACCGAGGACGGCTTGCAGACCATCCGGACCTCGGATTTGACGGCGGCGCCACTCGATATCGCGGCCGCCGGCGAAGCGCGCAGACACTAGCAATTCGACGTCATTCGTAGGAACGGCGACCGGCGTTCACGGAGGATTTGATGGTTCAGGTGCATAGACTGGCCCACGTGGTGCTCAACGTGAGCAACGCGCAGGCTTCCAAGGAGTTCTACAAAAAAGTCCTTGGCGCCGAGGTTTCCGCCGAAAGCAAGGACGGCAAGACGGTCTATCTCAGCCTTGGCAACCAGCACCACGACCTCGCCCTGTTCGAGCAGGCGACCGGGCCGCGTCCGACCGCCAAGCAGCCGACCGTTATTCATTTTGCCTGGCAGCTCGACTCCTATGACGCGTTGAAGGATGCCTATTACGAATTGAAGGCGAAGGGCCTCAACATCAAGCACACATTCCAGCACAATGTAACCGACAGCATCTACATCGAGGACCCCGACGGCATGTTGGTCGAGCTCTACTGCAATCGCTGGGAGAATGGCTTCGAGGCGATGCAGACCATGGGGCCGCGTACCGACGACCTCGACATCGACACGCGCGTTGCCACGCCGCGCCGGCCGAGCTGATCGACGTCAGCCGGGCGGCACCTTGGCGCCTTTCATTCCGGCGCGCGCGATGGCATGCGCGATCCAGCCCGATGCGATCGCTTCGCTCAAGAAGGCGTTGACAAAGGCAAGCCCGGCCGGTTGCCGGCCCTTGGGCACGACGATCCCGACCCGCGCCACGTCAAACCAGTCGTCGAGAATGCGCGAGCCGGGAAATTTCCCTTGCGCCGCCGCCAGCACCTGGCGCGGCGCCGCCACCGCGTCGCATTCGTTGGCGCGCAAGCCGTCGAACGCCGCCGCGACGCCGGGGTAGCGTACCAGCGTCGCGCTCTTGATGGTGCGCGTGAGGAAATTGTCGAATGCCGATTTGACGGCGACGCCGATGCGGGTGCTCGGCTTGTCGGCCTCGGCGACCGTGTGGATCGCGGAACCGGCCGGCACCAGATAGGTCGAGTCGGCTTCGATATAGGCCTTGCTGTAATCGAAGGTCTTGGCGCGTTCGGCTTCCATGACGATGGTGGCGATGTCCCAGCGGTCGGCACCGGTCGCCGCGATCAGATCGCGGACGGCGGCGCATGGCTGCGGCTCGAACGGCACGCCAAGGCGCGCGGCGAGTTCTGCGCCGATATCGATCGATACGCCTATGAGCGCGCCGGTAATTGGATCCTTGGTGACGTACAGCGCGCTGGCCACTGGAAACGCCAGACGCAACTTGCCGTGCGGCGCGAGATCGGCGCGCGCGGCGGCGGACGGCGGGCCGGCGGGATGCGGCTTATGGACGGAATTCACGGGGTCATCCATGGGGCCGGAAAAAGAGGCGTCACCGGGTTTCACCCCGGTGACGACAAGCGAACGCGCATCGCTTCGAGCGATATCTACTTCTTGTCGGGCGGTGGGCCCGCCGCGGTCTGCCCCGGCGGCAAAATCCGCATTATGAAAGTCGAGACTTTCTCGCCGGGACCAAAGGGGCCTGGAATGGCATGCTTGACCGGTTTAATGGCTTTAAGAAAGGCGGCGATCGCGAGCGCGTCGTTCTTCGTCAGTTTGGCGAAGGCGTGCCACGGCATGATCGGTGCCAGGATGCGGCCGTCGGGCCGCACGCCGGTCTGTATCGCGGTCACGATCTGCTCTTCGGTCCAGTTGCCGATGCCGGTTTCCTTGTCCGGCGTGATGTTGCGGCCGACGAAAACGCCAAGTCCCGGAATCTCAAAGCCGACATCGGAGCCGCCGAGATAGCGCTCCATATCCGGTTTGCCGAAGAAATAGCCGGGCGTGTGGCAATCGTTGCAGCCGCCAAATTCGACCAGATATTTGCCACGTTCAGCTTGTGGCGATGCCGCAGTGGCATTCACGGCCAAAGCGGCCAGAAAGGCCGCAGCAGCGAGCGCAGAGCAGATGACATTGCGAGACATTCATTCCTCCCCGTGTTGTGATCGACTTCCGCGCCGACACTTGCGCACAATCTTGCTTCGGCTCGACTTTTTAGGCAAGGTCGGATCGTATTTCCTGGCAGACGCTGACCGATTTACTGTGCGGCTTTATGACGGTCGGCATCGCGGGCGTAGTTCAATGGTAGAACGGCAGCTTCCCAAGCTGCATACGAGGGTTCGATTCCCTTCGCCCGCTCCAATACTTAGCTGTTTTTTTGCGAAAAGTTTTGCACCCGGTTTTGCAGTTTTTGTTCGCTCGCCTTCATGTTTGCGATGTGGGTGGTGATGATGGTCGGCATGATGACGCCGTCGGCCGCTCCTATGGTCCTGCTCTATGCGCGGGTTGGCCGTCAGGCGGCAATGCAAGGTAAGCCCTTAGCCAACGGCACTTGGTTTTTCGGCGGTTATCTCTTGGTTTGGGTAGCGTTTGCAGCTACCGCCACTTTGGCGCAATGGGGGCTTCAGCGTGCTGCAGTGTTGACGCCAATGATGGAAGGCTCAAGCGCTATATTTGGTGGCACAGTGCTGATTGGGGCCGGGCTTTATCAGTGGACGCCGTTGAAAGACGCCTGCTTGCGGCAATGCCAAGCGCCGTGGTTGTTCATTCAACGCTACGGCGGATTTCGCCGCGAGGCGACGGGCTCGCTCGGGCTCGGTGTTCGTCACGGTGTTTATTGTGTCGGCTGCTGCTGGTCATTGATGGCGCTGTTGTTTGTCGGCGGGGTGATGAACCTGCTTTGGATAGCCGGCCTCACGATATTCGTCTTCCTGGAAAAAGTAATTCCGGCTGGCCGCGTGATTGCACGGATTGCAGGCGTAGGACTCCTTACTGCCGGGGTATGGCTGCTCGCAACGGCATTGGGCTAACTACATTCGTGAGAGCACGGCCGTCCCTGTCCTGAATGTCTCTTATGGGTTGCCGGCTCAACCGGTCGATGCAACACTTGCGTAACGCCCACCAAATACTCGCTTAATCGCTTTCAAGATCCCCGGCTGCCAGCAATGCCAAAGCTCCCGGTTTCTCGGGCCGCAGTGAGCCTAGACGACACTTTTCGCTCATCAGCACACTCTCACTGTCTTTTCTGGCCATGATGAGTGTTGCATCGACCGGTTGAGACCACCGTCAAAAGCGGACATTCAGCCACGTGCGGCGCATGTCCGGTTTACCTCCGAAAGTGGACATTCGCCAGCATCGTTGCGATGTCCGTTAAGTGCCAATAGCAGATATCGGCGCGCTATCCGGTTAGAATCGATTTCAGCGCTTCGCGCTCTGCGACAACAAAATCAAAAAATGCCGTAATGCGCGGCGTACGTCGTAAATCGGGGTGAGCCAACAACCGCCAGCTTCGCGCTAGCTCGGGAATTGGCCCCAGCACACGTACAAGATCTGGCTCGCTATCGGCGATAGCTGCAGGCAGAGCGCCCACGCCGACGCCCGACTTCACCGCGTACATCAAACCAAGAACGCTGTTATTGCGCGCCACGATTTTGGCGTTTGGTGCCGCGTCTTTCAGCCATTTCGCCACGCGATGCTTGCTCATCGCCTCATCAAAACTGACCAAAGGATGTTGCGACAAGTCCTCTACGCGTGCTGGCTTTCCATGGCGCTCGATATAGGAACGACTGGCATAAACCGCCCAAACAAAATCAGCAATTTTGCGCCCTACCAGTTCGTCGTCGGTGTCACCCGAACGGAACGCTACGTCGGCCTCACCGTTGCAAAGATCAAGGTAGCGGTCGCTCATCACAAATTCGACGCGCAGATTTGGGTGTCCGGCGTGGAAGCGTTCGATCAAAGGGGTCATACGTTGCATGATCGGCTCGGGACAGGTCACGCGAATGACCCCGCTGCGGTCGCGCCCGGTGTCGGCCACATGCCGCTCGAAATCCCTGACCATGGCTTCGATCCGTTCGGCATAGGGCTGCAACTCCTTGCCAAAGTCAGTGAGCCGATAGCCCGAGGCAGTCCGCGTCACCAATTTGCGTCCGAGGCGTTTTTCCAGTTCGACAATCCGTCGCTGTACGGTCGACTGATTGAGGCGAAGTGCCTTGCCGGCCGCAATCGTGCTGCCGTGACGCGCAACGGCGAGGAAATACTTGAGATCGTTCCAATCGAACATCCGGGCATTATGCAGATTTGTGCCCCCCTGCCGCAACCTTGCGGCTGCCGCAGCCAAGCCGCTTCGGTGTAATGGTTCTCCAAGGGTTTTCCCGACCAATGGAGCGAATCGTCATGAACGCACCTTTCGATGCGAAGAAGTTTAAAGCAGCTACGCGCGAGCAGTGGGACAAACACGCCAAAGGCTGGAACGACCAAAGCGTGCAAATCGGCGATTGGTTGCGTAAATCAACCGACGCCATGCTCGCAATGGCCGAGGTTGGGCCGGGCGCGCGCGTGCTCGATGTTGCCGCAGGGGCTGGCGATCAGACGCTTGATATCGCCGAGCGCGTCGGTCCGACCGGGTCGGTACTCGCCACTGATCTGTCGCCGGCAATCCTGGAGTACGCGAAGGAAAAAGCACGGCGTGCCGGCTACGGCAATGTCGATACGCAGGCCGCTGACGGCGAAAATCTGATGGTCATTGACTCAAGCTTCGACGTAGCAATCTGCCGCCTCGGGCTGATGTTCTTCCCTGAACCGAGCAAAGGCTTGCGGGAGATGTTCCGAGCGCTGAAGCCCGGCGGTCGGGCGTGCACCATGGTCTTTTCGACGCCCGACAAGAATCCGTGTGTCACCATTCTCCTCTCGACAGCGTTCAAACATGCCGGTTTGCCGCCGCGCGATCCCCATCAACCGGGCGGACTGCTCAGCCTTGGCAAGCCTGGATTGATTGATGAGCTATTCCGGAAATCCGGCTTTTCACACGTAGCTACAACGAAGGTGCTGGCGCCATTTAGATTGCCATCTGTGAAAGACTATCTCGAATTCGTCCGCACCTCGGCTAGTCCAATCGTGCAGATATTGGGACGGCTAGATGATGCCGGGCGACAGGCGGCCTGGGATGAGATCGAGAGCAAATTGAGTGGTTTCAATACCCCCATCGGATGGGAAGGACCTAACGAGTTGCTGCTGACAATGGGGCGACGGATTTGAGAGCCTATGTCCGGTGTGGGTCATTCGCTGCCGAGCCATTCAGCGCCGGTTCCGGCCAATGTCCGCTGTTGGTCCCACAGCGACCAAAATGGTCCGGTGCCACGAACGCAGCGATGTGCCATAAGCAGACTTGGGTAAGGTCATTATCGATCTGTTTTCGTCTAGCGGTGCGATTGAGCCAAGTGCCGATTACAATCCTAGATGCGCGCCCAGCAATCCAGTTAACGACTAAAATTTGCACTGTTGCGATTCGGGTACAGTAATGGGCGTCTTGATCGGCTAAGAGTGCTATCTAATGTTGAACTATTAGAGTGGCGTCATGAAAGCGTTTGTGGTTGCGTCTTCGCTGGTTGTTGCGTTGGCTTCTGGTTCAGCGTTTGCGGCCGATATGCCGCTAAAAGCACCGCCGATGGCAGCACCGCCACCCTGCGTTTGGTGCGGCTGGTACGTCGGCGTCAACGCCGGCTATGCGTGGTCGCGAGATGATGCGATCGATAGCAATGGAACCGGTATATTTGCTAACCCAGCGGCTCTCGCGGCAACAACTGCCAGTCTCAATGCCAGCGTGGCGGGTGTAACGACGCCAATCCCAATGGGTCGTCGCAACGGCTTCGTCGGCGGCGGGCAAATCGGCTACAATCACCAATTCGGCATGCTCGTCGCCGGCATCGAGGCCGACTTTCAAGCACTCACCGGCAAAAGTTCAGGATCTGTCGGAACCGTTCAGCCGCTTGTCGGCTTTGCCCCGAACACAGCCGTCACTACACTGACCGCCTCAAACCAAGTCGACTGGCTCGGCACGTTGCGCGCGAGATTCGGTATTACGGCAACGCCGAACATGCTTCTCTACGTTACCGGCGGGCTCGCTTATGGCGAAGTCAAGTCGAACACCGTGATTACACAGCAACTGGTTGGGCCCGGAACCGCTACCGTCAATTCCCCCTATGGATCGAATGCTGGAATCTCACAGGTGCGCGCGGGTTGGGCATTGGGCGCGGGCGGAGAATGGCGCTTCGCTTCCCATTGGAGTGCCAAGGTTGAATATCTTCACTACGACTTGGGCAGCGTGAGCTACACAGGCACGTTATCCAACATCGTTACTCCGCCCGGTGGCGCAGTCCCGACGGGCGGAGCGTTTTACACCCTCAACGCTACATCGTCGGTGCGATTTAGCGGCGATATTGTCCGTGTCGGTGTGAACTACCTGTTCTAATTGCTTTAGCGAAACGCAACATCGGCAGATGTCCGCTTTGGGTCACGTGTGGACGGCGCCGTGGCAAGAGCTTTTTTGACGCTGCTGCAGCATTGGTCGGGTGCGGTCACGTGTCCGGCCTGTTTGTGCGGCTGGTTTGGCCGCTGGCCCTAATGCTCTGCGCGGATCGGGTCCCAATCGTTAGCACGCACTTTTAAGGTGCGATGACCCAAACGGGTTCTCCCGATCCCCGGAACGACCGTATCTGCATTACGTCGTCATGCCCTCGCCAATTGGTGATGCCGATCCATCTGTTGGCGCCTGTTATGCCGCCATCAACAGCGTCGGCTCCTTGTATCTCTCTCCACGGACCATGACGGCCCAGGCCATGCGCGCAATCTTGTTGGCCAGCGCGACCGCAGCAACCATTGTTGGTCGGCGCTCCATCAACCGCCCGAGCCACGGCCGGTTCTTGGTCCCATGTTTCTGCGCGTACCGGATAACGGCCATTGCGCCGGCGACGAGCAACCATCGCAAGTAGCGATTGCCCTGTTTGGTGATGCTGCCGAGCCTGTCCTTGCCGCCGGTCGTATGCTGCTTCGGCACCAACCCAATCCATGCGGCAAGGTTGCGTCCTGAGCGGAACTCCTGCCAGTCGCCGACTTCGGCAACCAGGGCAGTGGCAACGATTGGGCCGATGCCCGGGATCTCCTCCAGCCGCCGGCTCGCCTCGCACGAGCGATGCCAAGCGAGGATGCTCTTGTCGATTGATCTGATCTCGGCACCGATGGCGCTGTACTGCCGCGCCATCACATCAAGTATAGCGCGGGTCGCCGGGGCGATCCGGTTATCCGCGCCATCCGCGATGATCCTGAGCAACTCGCCGATCCCATTACGACCCTTGGCCGACACGATGCCCAGCTCCGCCAAGTGTCCCCGTAGGGCGTTGCTCAGCATGGTGCGCTGACGCACCAGTAATTGCCGAGCCCGGTGCAGCATCAAGGCAGTCTGCTGCTCCTTGGTCTTGATCGGCACAAACCGCATCGATGGCCGCGTCACCGCCTCGCAGATCGCAGCAGCATCATTCGCGTCGTTCTTGCTGCGCTTGAGATAGGCCTTCACATAGCTCGGCGGCATCAGCTTCACCGTGTGGCTAAGCGCCTGCAGCTCGCGGCCCCAATGATGCGCTGATGGGCAGGCTTCGATACCGATCAGACATTGCGGCAGAGCAGCGAAGAACTCCAGCAGCTTTAAACGACTGACACGCTTGCGGATTACCACCGCGCCTGAACTATCAACCCCGTGCACTTGGAAGACCGACTTCGCAATATCGAGACCAATCGTGCTAACCTCGCCCATGGACGGCTCCCCTCGATGTGGTTTGCTACAACGCAGCCACCCTATGGCACTCTGATGCCGCAAGAGCGGGCGCCGTCCACAGCATCATTCGCTGCCAAGCCATTCAGCGCCGGTTCCGGCCAATGTCCGCTGTTGGTCCAATAGCGGCCATTCAACGGCTGAGGTCGTTTGTCCGCTAAGTGCCAACAGCGGACTTTGGGTACCGCTCTGTCGACCTATTCCACGGTAAGTTTTTTGAAATCGTTTCTCTCAAGCGCCCAGGACACGGCAAGGCCGATGAGCACTGCCCAGAATGGCGCGCCAATCGAAAAGATCGGGACATTCGCCACCGTCACCAGGAAAGTGACCGCAGCGCCGAGTGTGAAGGCGCCATTGAACGAGACCACAAAGGCACGCTCCAATACCCTCAAGAGGGCGAGACCCGCGAGCGTCGCGATGAAGACTTTAGGCGTCGCCAGCATGATCCGTGTGACGACCGGCGAAAATATCCCAAACAACAAGGCCAGTAGGGATACCATGACGCCCGCTGCGTAATGCTTATCTTTATCGCCGGCGCTGGAGATGATCGCGTTGACCGGACCGGTCAGGCAGGTCGATACCGCGCCGACCGAGGCGGCGATCAGAGAGCCGAGGCCGCACGCAGCTGTGACCGCATTGACCGGCGGCTTGTGACCGGCGGCCTCGAGTATCACAAAGCCTTGCGCGTTCTGGGCGGCCAGCACCGTGATCGCCAGCGGCAACACCAGTTCCACCATGGCCGCCCATGAAAAATCCGGCACATAAAAATTGGGTTTGGCCAAAGTGAATGCCACGGGTTCGCTCAGGTCGAACTCGCCCAAGAGAGTGATCGCAGCAATGCCGACGATGAGCGCGCCAATCAGCGGCGGCGATATTCGAGCGAACTTAGGGAGCGCAGAGAGCAACAAGAACACCGCCGTCATGGGGGCGGCGATCATGACGCCGTCGCGGATCGCAAAGATCAAATTCAAGCCGAATTGCAGAAACACCCCTGCCACCATCGCCATGACGATTGGCATCGGCAATCGGCTCATGCATTTGCGGATCCACCCGCTCAGTCCGAGGATGAACATCAACGCGCCAGTCGCATAATAGGCGCCGATGACTTGCGCGAAGCTGAGATGGTCGAGCGATTGGCCGACCAAAATCGTACCGGGAATGGTCCAGAAAAAGACCAAGGGTTGGCGATAGGCCAAACAGAAGCCAATTGAAATCAAGCCATTGACAAAAAAGCAGCCGAACAGCCACGAGGCGATATCCGCTTCGGCCAACCCGCCTTTCTCACTCGCGGTCAGAGACAATCGCAACCGGGGCGGAAGCCGCGAAGAGAAAAGCAACGACGGCATTGACGAGATAAATTCCACCAAATCCCCTGAGCAAATGGAGCATATCGAATTTAAGGAGGGCAGGTCGCTCGAGCGTCATGGCTGGCGTTATGAAGGGGAAAAAGGCGCGCGAGAATTTCATGTGAGCCGAGTATTATCACTTTCCTTGCATGGCTCCAACGCGGTGTTTTTCAGGGGTAGCTACCCCGGCCAATGTCGGGAATGGGTCATGAGCGGGCATGGCGGTATGTCCGCGCGCTGTCCGCTTTACCCATCGCCAACTGAGGCGGCCTAATGAAAAGGCCTGCGCGCGGTGAGGCCATGACCCCCAAGAAAAATACTGTCAATTGCGATCGCCTCCCGCTCAGCGAACTTACGCCACAACTTTTGGTCTTCGTCATGCCCGGCGTGCGTTCGTGGGTCGGCGGTTTCTTTCGCCTTCAACTCGCACTGTTCCGCTTTGTAAAGATACCAATCAACTAGTGACATTGGTGGAGGTTCCACCCGTCAGCCCGCATCGTCTGTGCAGTTTGGATCATCGACAATAGAAGGGCCCATAAATGGGCACCTATTTGGCTTTGCAATGTCGCTATTGGGTCATTCGCGACTGAGCAATCCAGCGTAGCGTCTGGACATGCGTGCGACCGATATTATTTTTGCTTTTCTCTGTGGCGTAGGCCACCGACAGGACACGCGATGCCGTGTAATCCTTGAAATGGCGATTCAGGAGGCGCGCGATGTCCGAATCTGAAAAATCGCGGAAGCATGAATTAGAATGCCTGCGCTTGGCGTCAGACTGCATGCAATTGGCGTGCGACGTTCCTAATCCTGCTTTGCAATCGCATTTTGTTCGGATGGCGAAAGCGTTGCAAATCCAAGCGGTACAAGGGCCGGACGCCGATTTGCAGATTGAGAATTCAACGAAACCGGTTTGCCCAACCGATACGCGGCCTTCGCGACGGCGGCCCACAGAGCTCCTGCACTAGAGCATTTCCCGGCGAAGTGGGAACCGGTTCGCCGTAGAAAATGCGATCAAATAAGGAACCTTGAGAACGTCTCCGGTTCAATTGAACCGGGATGCGCTCTAGTATCGCGATCTCGTGGTGCACGGCTTACGCGGCGCCAATGCCGCACGGGCTGCTTAACTCTTGCGTCGTCCTCTTGTATCGCCTTGAACCGCCGTTGCGGGCGGCGTCAGGAATGCATTGAAGCGCTCCTTGACGATGGCGTAGCACTCGCAAGATGCCTTTTCGAGGCCGGGGCGATCGAGAACTTGAATCTTCCCCCGATGATAGCTGATAAGGCCGGCCGCCTGCAGTGTCTGTGCCGCCAGCGTCACTGATTTTCGATTGGCACCCAGCATGTGCGACAAGAATTCATGCGTATACGGCAGTGCTTCTCCTTCGGCCCGATCATGCATCATCAGGAGCCATCGGCACATTCTTTCTTCCGTCGAGTGCAAAGCATTGCAGGCGACAGTCTGCTGAACCTGCGACAGCAGCGTTTCCGAATAGCTGACAAAGAGATCGCGCACGTGTTCGCTGCGCTTGAATTCCGATTGCAACACTTTGATCGGACAGCGAACCATGTCGCCCGCCAATTGCACAAGACATCGATTGAAGGAGACGCGGCTGTACATGGCCGCGAAGAGGCCGAAGGCTCCCTCGCGCCCTATGTTTGCGGTTTCAATGGCCGATCCGTTCTCCAAAACGGTCAGCAGCGAGAGGACCGCACCCTCCGGGAAATAGGCGTGCCTGAGGAGCCCGCCCGCTTCGCAGACGACGACCCCAAGCTTGAGCTCGACCGCTTCAAGATGCGGGGCGATCCGCTTGCGGCTGGCAGGTTCCAAGGCGCCAAGCAACCGATTGTGCCGCGTGGTATCCCGTTGAGTTTTAGACATGGCGATTATCATACGCCCGCAAACGAAGAAGAGTCCGTACCAAATTGACCGCCTTTCGGATCGGCAGAGTTGCCCCGCTCAACTCTCGATTTCCGGCCTTTCATGCAGAACCATGTTCAACAGGGAACGATGGACCTCAATTCGCCCGTTGTAACTAATCAGGCCCAATCGCCGGAATTTGTTCATGAAAAAGTTGACGCGTGATCGCGTCGTGCCGACCATATCCGCTAGCGTCTCTTGGCTGATTTTCGCCAGCACCGGTTCGGGCTCGCCTTCTTTGCCAAAATTCGCAAGTAGCAGCAGGGCCCGCGCCAAGCGTTTCTCACTTGAGTTAAACAATTGATCGACCAGGTCCGCTTGAATATGAGCGCTACGAGTTAAAAGGTGCGAGATAAAAAACTCGGCAAACGCCGGTTCGTTGTGAACGACCCTCGTGAATTCTGCCTTGGTTATTTCCATGATCGTACATTCCGTCAAAGCGGCCGCGGTTGACAAACGCACAGTCTCTCCATCCGCGCATCTTTCTCCAAAGAAATCGTCGGATCCCAGAATAGCGACAACCGCTTCCTTGCCCTCCTCGGAGGTCACGGTGAGTTTGACCTTGCCCGTCAGAATATAAAAAATAGAAACTGCCGGATCGCCTTGATGAAAAATGGTTTGATTTGTCGCGTAATTCGATACGGTTCGTCCCCCGTTCGATTTCGAGAGAAAATCCTTGGGGTCAAACAGGGAGTTCTTGTTCTTCGTTTGATTCATGGCGCGTGCTCCGCCTAATTGCCGTATGGGTAAAATCACACCTACGCAAAGCGCGAAGAATTAGCGAACCTGATGCATTTACGGTTGCCGCTCCCGCGCGCCACTACGCGCAGCGCAAGCGTCAGCCTAAAAAGCCCGGCTACATGAAAGTGTTACCCGCCGATGGGTAGAAATGTTGCCCGCTTCTTGCTGCGAAGACTTCGGCTTATCTCGCTTAAAAGAGCAACTATTTGAAGATTACAACCGTACCGCTCAAAACGCAACAGGATCGCTGCTACGTCGGCCGCACACTTTGTTGTCCGTATCAATCTACCTTTTCTATTTGATTGCTAACCAAAGGATTGATCGCCGAACGAACTACGTAAAATACCGGAATAATTTGTTGATGCCGGTTATTCAAAACGGATCGTTTTCATGATGAGGATGAACCGCAGCAAGTTCGCTCGGCAACTGAAAGCTGTTTTCGCCGGAGCCAACAGCGCAGCGGCTTCCAAGAGGGTTATCCAACGTGGATTATTGGCGCAAGATTCGGCACGTCGCACCTGCCCTCACAGTGGGGGTGCTGATGCCGCACGCCGATCTTGCGCAGGGCCTGGCGACGGCCGTGCGGATCAAAACGGCGACTGCGGCTGCACGCATCGAGCCGATACCGGACGCGGTGACGGCGGGCTTCGGTGTGGCTGAACTGGCCCCAGGTGAGCCGGGGGACGCCTTCATGCGCCGTGTCGACAAGGCGCTTTACGAGGCCAAACACTCCGGGCGTAACTGCGTCGTTGCAGCGCGCAGTTCCGCTGGCGGTGATACCGTGCGCGGCTCAATTCTGCCGGGCGCAGCGTAGATTGTGTGGAGGATCTCGTCCGGCCCATGCAGCATGACTGGACGCGCAACGGCGCCGGCAAAGCCGCAGCAAACGGTGTTTCCGTCGCGTTGGATCAGCGAGGGGCCCCAGCCGTGGTAGCGGTGCACTTGTGGCGTGAAAAAGTTTTGCGTTTCGTTTGCAACACATTGATACCATTGAGGCCGTAAAAGCGCAGTTTTGCAGTCAAGCCATTGATCCACTTAATTATCAATCAGCTTCCCAAGCTGCATACGAGGGTTCGATTTCCCTTCGCCCGCTCCAACCTTCGATGCTCCGCAGCTTCAACTGGCAAGCCAGCCCGCGCGTCAGGGCAACTGCCCATCGTACCTTTAACGACGGTGGGCCAATTTGCGGCGCTTTGGCCGGCAAACAAGCCTCGATTTCGCGCAGATTTCCCGCCGGAATATGACGAGGAAAACTTGCGGATGATGGCGTTACACACTTGCCGCTTGCCGCTTGCCGCCATTCTGCCTTAAAAATCATTTACTTAGTTTTGTAATAAATGTTTAACTAGTTGCTCACAAAGTTTGCGCCGGACGGGGACGGTTTGCATGCTTTCAAGACTGGTGTTGTTGACCGCACTTCTGGTGCCGGCGACCGGTGCGTTTGCGGGTTCGCCGCGCATTGTCGCGAGCGCCGATAATGCGGTGCCGAAATGCGTCAAGCCCGCCAAGCTCATGGAGTTCGTCAACGAGCGCAACGCGCTGCATCACCCTGCGCGCACCATCGAAACGCGCTTCGAGCACGTCGCGTCGCTTTATCAGCGCATCGGCCAATGCGTCGCCCGCCCGCCGGCAAAATGCGTTGGCGTACGCTGGGATTTTGCCTTTTTCCAGATGTTGATTGAGACCAACTATCTGACCTTCGTGCGGCCGGGCGGCGGGCGCGCCGGCGTGCCGGCGAGCGACAATAATTTCGCCGGCCTCGGCGCGACGATTCCTGGGCGTGCGGGCGAACATTTCAACGACGTCAACACCGGCGTGCTCGCGCATCTGCAACATCTGCTGATGTATTCGACGACGCCGATCCCCAATCCGGTCGCCCACCGCACCCGCTTGGTGCAGGAGGATGTGCAGGCGAGCATGCGCCGTTTGCACCGGCCGGTGACGTTCGCCGACCTAGCCCGCGAATGGACCGGCACCAACAAGAATACCTATTGGCCGATGATGAAGAAACTGGCGGAAAAATACACCGAGAATTTCTGCGGCCGCGACGACGAGCCGGAACGCAGCGCCTCGATCAAATAGCTTCCGCGATTTCGCTGATTTTGACTTTCGGCAACAGGCTTTTCACGTCCTGCGGCTGGCACAGCCCGGTGCCGGGCGTCATGACTGCCGCTGACGCTGCGGCGACTGCCGTCCGGAACGCCGCCTCAAGCGGCTTGCCGGCGGCGAGCGCCGCGACCATGCCGCCGAGAAAGCTGTCGCCGGCGCCGACCGTGCTGACCGCTTCGATATTGAGCGGCAGCGCGCGCCAGGCCTGACTTTGCGTGACTAGCAGCGCGCCGTCTTCGCCGAGCGTGAGCGCCACCATTTCAGCGCGCTTATCCGTCACCAGTTTGCGGCAGGCGGCGATCTGTTCGGCGTCTGCGTCGATCTTGCCGCCGACGTAATCGCGCAGCTCGACAAAATTCGGTTTGACCAGGGTCACGCCTTCCTCGAGCGCGGCGGCCAGCGCCGGCCCCGACGAGTTCGACGACGGTCGCGGCGCCGAGCTTCTTGGCGGCACGAACGGCGCGCGCAAAAAAATCCTCCGGCACGCCCGGCGGCAGGCTGCCGCTCATCACCACAAATTTCGGTTTGTGCGCAAGGCCCGCGAGTTTATCGAGGCAGGCTTCCCATTCGGCGCGGTGCAGGGGTGAGCCCGGCAACACAAACCGATACTGGTCGCCGGTCGACTCTTCATAAGCGGTGAAATTTTCCCGCGTCTCGACATGCGATGGCGTGACCAGGCTTTCGATGTCCTCGCGCTCGAGCAGGCGGTGCAGCAGTTTGCCTATCTGGCCGCCGATCGGATAGATCGACAACACGTCGCCGCCGAGCCGGTGCGCGACCCGCGCCACATTGATGCCGCCGCCGCCGGGATCGCGCTTGGGCGGCGAGCAACGCAGTTTGCGCGTCGGCTCGACGCGGCCGACGTTGACAAAAATATCGATCGCCGGGTTGATCGTGAGCGTGACAATATCCGGCACGTTACGGCGTCCAATTCGGTCGATGCGGGCCCGCGGGCAATACAATCATGCTGCCCGTCAAAATAAGTATCTTTGGGCCCTATTCACACCCCATGACGTGCCGAAAATTTGAGCTGGCGGCGCCGGGGCGACCTCAAGGGTCTTGCGGACCGAAGTAGCGTGCGCCCCACAGGACGGCGATCCAAATAACGACCAAAATGCCGACTGATATGATCAGTGCCTGCATCGCGTCCTCCCCGCTTATTAGGGCCGCCCTGGACATGTTGTCCGGTACGGCCACCCGGCGAGACCGATTGTAGACAATAATATTGGCCGGCGCAGCCGGGTTCCCACCGCCCAATAAAAAACCAGCCGCGCAATCGCTTGCGCGGCTGGTGAAAATTTCTGCGGGCTAGGTCAGTTGGTGCCGCCGCCGATCGTCTTGATCACGTTCGACATCGGGCGCGCCTCGGCTAGGCCGCCGCCCAGTTCTTTCATCACGATCGCCCTGTACTCGGGGAGCGGCTCGACCGGCGTCTTGCCGGTGATCCAGACCACCTTGTAGCCGGCTTCCTTCATTTGCTTGAACAATTCCGGCGCCGCCTCTGCGGTCGCGTGCTGGAAGTCGTGCATCAGGACGATGCCTTTGCCATGCTTTTTAAGCTTGGCCATCACCGATTTGATGACCTGCTCCGGCTTGCGCATCTTGAAGTCGAACGAATCCAAATCGGTCGAGAAGATGCCGATATTCCGGGTGGCAAGATATTTGAGCATGTTCGGCGGATGCCGCAGCGCCGGGAAGCGGAAGAACGGCGCGACCGGCTTGTTGCCGAGCGCGATGCTGACCGCCGCAATGCCCTGCTCGATCTCGGTCTTGGCCTCTTCGTCGGTCAATTTCGACAGGTCCTTGTGCGACCAGGTATGCGAGCCGACGGTGTGACCGGCGGCCGCAACCCGTTTCAAGATTTCAGGATGCCAGCCGGCATGTTTGCCGATCGGGAAGAACAAAGCGCGCGTGCACTCATCCTCCAGCGCCTTGAGCACGCGTTCAGTATTGCCAGGCCACGGACCGTCGTCGAAGGTCAGCACGACCTCCTTGTCGCGCAAGAAGTCGTAAGCTTTGAAATGTTCGAAGCCGAAGCCGGGACCGCCGGTGGTGTCGATCTGAACCACGCGTTCGACGCCCCATGCTTTCGGATTGTCGCATTTCGGCATTGCGACTGCCGGAGCCGCCGGCGGTGGAGGTGCGGCCTGTTGCGCGGCGGGCTGCGGCGCAGCCTGTGCTGGGGCGGCAGCCGGCGCGGCATTCTGAGCCCAGGCGGAAGCGCCAATCGCCGACATCGAAATTGCAAGCGCTAGCGTCACGGCGGTACGCATCGGATTCGTCTCCTTAGCCCTCGGGTCGGGTTGTGAAAGATTGCGCTATTCATCACGAGTTTAAGCTTTGAAGTCAACGCGGTCCATAAAATGCCCGATTTGCGCGGGGTTATTGCCTCGGTGATGGTTAATTCGACCCGGCGGCATGCGGTCGCAGTTTGCGTTATTGCCGCAGGTGTGAATCGGTCCTATGTGGACAAATAGTTCCGCTGAGATTGTGACATGCCCGCGATTACATCCGGTTCAAGGCTGCCACGGCCGCTGGTGATCCTGCTAGCGCTCGTCGGAGGGCTAATTATGGCGGCAACGGTCGCGCTTTGGGCCTATTACGGTACCGCCGTTTTCTTCGAAATCGTGCGTACCGGCTGGCTCGCGTGCTTTTAAGCTAGAGTCGAAGCGCCAATGACGACTCGGACATCTCATATCATCGTTGTTTTCGCGGCTTTCCTGGCCGGTTTGGTCGTCTTTCTCAGCGTCATCTTGTTTGCGACCGGCCATCTGGGCGGCCGTGGCGGTCCCGGGGCATCGGCGATCGGCGGGCCTTTCAAGCTGATCGACGAAAACGGCAAGGCGATCACCGACCAGGACATGAAAGGCCGGCCCTTCTTGGTGTTTTTCGGCTACACCCACTGCCCCGACGTTTGTCCGACCACGCTTTTCGAGTTGTCGGAAGTGATGCACGCCTTGGGCAAGGACGCCGACCGCGTCAACGCGCTGTTCATAACGGTCGACCCCGAGCGCGACACGGCGGCTGTAATGAAGGATTATCTGTCGAGCTTCGATCCACACCTTCGCGGCGCCACTGGCGGTGAGCAGGCGATCAAAAATGTCGAAAAAGCTTATCGCGTCTATTCGAAGAAAGTCCCCACGCAAAAAGGCGACTACAGCATGGACCACAGCGCGGTGGTCTATTTGATGGACAAAGAGGGACGTTTTGTCGCGCCGTTCAAGCTCAATCGCAAGCCGGCTGAAGCGGCCGCCGATCTGCGCCGCTATATGTAACTTAGACGCTCGGTGAGTTCTGCGCGTAGGGCCTGCCGTTGGCGGCGGCGGGAACGACCTGCTCGCCTCTCGTCACCGGCGGCGCGTCTTGTGTGAGCCGGCGCAGCATGCCGAAGCCGTATTGGCCGAGGAATTTCAATCGGCGTTTTATCTGCCAGCGCAGCCCGGTATCGAGCGAGAACGAGCGCAGATTGTAGGCCTTGGCCAGCGAATAGTCGTCGCAAGCAACCTTCACCGGGTCGTCGTAGAATGCCGCGATTTTGTCGGCCGCCATGCCGGGCTTGGCGAGCCAGCGCGGAATGTGGACATTGCACAGCCGCTCGACGTCGTTGAGCGCTTTGCGCGCGCCGGTACCGGCCGCGGGGCAGGAGGTCGAGAAGGCGTCCCCGATCAGCACGACGCCGGCCCGCCGGTGACCGCGCGTGGCGACGAGATCGACCGGCCGGATCTTGACGGCGCCGTCAATAATAAGATCGCCCGTTAGCTTGCGCAGGCCGGGCATTAGCGCGTGCAGTGTTTCTTCCGGCTTTGTGCGCATGGCCCGCAGCCAGGGGTCGTGCAAGCCGCGATAGACGAAGAGATTGGCGCGCATGGCGGCGCCGATCGGAAACAGCGTGAGCAGGGCGGTTTGATCCTCGGTGCGCTCGGCATAATAGGTGAGCGCGGGAAATTCGAATGCCGGCCGGCCGGCCGGTTTAACGTCGAAGCCGATGCTGATCGAGTGACATTCGCTCAGCAGCTCACGCGTCAATCCGAGCGAGTGGCGCAATCCGGAATTTAGCCCGTTCGCAAGCACGACCAGCCGCGCGGAAAGTTGCTCACCGTTCGACAAAGTGACCGTCTGCCGTTCATCGCCGGTCGCGATCGCCGTTGCCTTGGCGATGATCGTTGGCACGCTGGACGGAATAAGACCACGGATGGTGTTGACCAGGGGCGCGTAGAAAATGCCGTGTTGGTCGCCTGGCCGTTTCTCCACCAGGTGGCCGCAGCGGGCGACCCAGGATTCGCGGTCCGGCGTTGCCGCCCGCAGCACGCCCTCGGCGAGCCCGGTCTTACGCAAGATTTCGGCCTGCGTGCCGTCGAGTTTCTCGCAGCGGAAATCCGGCGGATAGACCGGATGCGGATCGACGAGCACGGCGTCCACGCCGGAGTTACCCAGCATCGCTGCGGTGAGCGACCCTGCAAGTCCGCCGCCCACAATGGCAATGTCTTTCACGACACGGCCACCTTGGAATTTTGCTTGGGTACCTGCGGCCGCATAGCGGCGAGATAGGCCGCTTTGGCCTGCGCGCGCAGGCTGAGATAGGTCTTCTGCAGCCGGGTCAGGACGGTGAACTCGAGCGAGCCGCCGCGCCGAGCATCGATCCACACGTCCGCCATGGCCTGGCGCTCACTCCAAGCCGCCATGAAGCTAGAGTCGTCATAGGCGCAGGAATCGACGGCAGCGATGCTGCGGTCGGCGAGGAACGCGGCGGTGTAATCTTCCAGCAGCAGCATGCCGGGCGAGTAATCGCTCAGCGCCTGATCATAGGCGGTTTTCCAGGTAAAGGCGGTCGGGCCGGCGCGCAGCACGACCTGCATGCTGATCGGCTGTCCGTTGAGATAGAGCGCGTGCATCCAGGCATCGCCCTGCGGCGCCAGAGCGGCCATCATCTCGCGCGCGAATACGGCGTCTTCGGCTTTGCAGAGTAGGGCGGTGCCTTTCTCGCCTTTCCAGCCGGACGCCTCAAGGCGCAGGAAATCGTCCATCGCGGCACGGAGCGCCTCCGGCTCGGTGATGGTCTTCGATTTAAGCGTGCCCTTTTCGGTCAGCCGGCGCCGATGTTGGCGCAATTTCTTGCGGCTCGAACTCGACAGCGCATTTTCCATGTATTGCTTGGCGTCGAGTCCGCAGACCAGCATCGGACGGACAAAACGCCGCAACGTCGAGGCCGCGGTGCCGCGCGCTGCGAGCACGCGGTTGAGCGCCTGCATGGTGGCGCCGTCCTCGCGCATGGCGTCGAGCGCGATAATGTTCAGGAAGATTCGGATCGCCGGCGATGTGATCGAGCATGGCCTGCAAGGTTTCCTCGAGCAGGTCGCGATCGATCGCAGGCGTCGCCAGATAGGCATGCGTGAAAAACGGCGCTGCCAGCACGGACAGCGGGATGATCGAACGCGGCGCGCGGCCGGCGGCAAAGGACCAGAAGCCGACGAGCCGTCGGATGCCATCGAATTCTTTCCAGGCAACCAACGCGCGGCAGCGAAGATCCGGGTAGGACGCGCTGAGCGCGACCAGCATCGGATGCGTGAAGACGTTGGGCACGTCGGCGCGCGCGATCAGGTCGCGCCATTCCGACTGGATTTCAGCAAGCCGTGTCCCAGCTGCGATCTCGACATGGACCGGCGCTTCAGCGCGGCCGGGCGCGCGGTGCTCAACGCGGATGTCGGCCGACTGCGGAGCGAGGAACGCGTTACCCTCGGCAAAGGTTGCGGACGGCGGCAAGTGGCTGATCCCCGGTCGATGACGTCTCCTAATACCCGGAATAGTTTCACAAGCCGTTACGGCGATGCCGAAACATCGACGGACGATTCACCGGCGGTTAGGGTTAAACGTTTTTGTGCGCCGCCTACCTGCGGCTGGAGCGCCGTTTGCGCTTGGCGCGGTTCTTGGCGCGGCTCTTGGCCTTGTCCAGGCGCACGACATCGGCCGAAACGCCTGCGCTTTTTCGCAAGGCCTCTTTCAGACTTGTCGGCCGCCCGTGCTTTTTCAAAAGGTCGCGGAACGCCTCATCCGCGAGTTCCTGGAAGGTCATCATCCGGTCGCGCGCCAGCAGATCGACCGATGCCCAGGTTTCGGCGTCGAACTGAATGCGTTTGCCCGGCATTGCCGCTTCCTCCTGGGGCTCAAACGAATGCGCTCAAGCAGCGCCGCGCGCCGGTCGGGCGCGGGCCCCGTCCGAAAGCGCCAGCAGCAGCCCGCTGTCTTTGAGGCGCCGGAGATTACGCTCCAGTTCGAGCAGAACGCGTCGTGCGCGATGCCAGCCGCGAGTTTTTCGCCAGGCCGTGCTCGATCTTTTCCCAGACATAGGGCGAAACGACAAGTTGATAAAGCGCGCGCCAAGCCGCCAGCGACACCAGTGGCCAATGCACCGGCGTCAACAGCAGGACCCAGGTCGCAGCCAAAAGACCGCGCCGCTTTAGACCCAGCCAGCCAAAGACGATCGACGTCAGATAGCTAAATCCAAACATTGTAACAATGCCGCCAGGAAATTGGGCCTACAGGACTAGCGACAACTGAGGTGGGGGTCTTTTTATCGTAGATACAATGGGGTAAAGTGCTACCGAGGCGTGTATTTATAATGTTGGCGTAAGACCTATGGAATTGATCAAGTTCCGAATCAGGAACTTTCGATCCATCGACGACAGCGGCGATATTGCCGTCGCTCAGCTGACCTCCCTCGTCGGCCGCAACGAGAGCGGCAAGTCAAATCTGTTGCTCGCGCTTTCGACCCTTAACCCGGCTGGCGGTCGCAAGCCTCTCAATAAGATCAAGGACTTTCCGCGCGGGCATCATTTGGCAGAATGCAAGGACGACACCCCTGTCGTAGAGACGCACTGGAAACTTTCTGCAGCGGAAGCGGACGCACTCGGCACGACATTGGGCGGCTATGGAGCGACAATTACCGAGTGAGCATTGGAAGAGGTTACGCGCCGACGCTTTGGGTCGACTTGCCAGTTACTCGGCCTACCGCCGAGAAAGACGAGATCGAAAGCATACTTAAGCAATTGGGACCCGAATGGACGGCTCGAATAGTTTCAATCGTTGAACCAGACCACATTTGGCAACACTTTAAAACCGCCGTGGAAGTGATCGCCGATCCTCATCGAATGGGCGGCTAAGACCACGGCAGCAGCCGCTGAATTTCGCAGCCAGCTCGAGGAAGAGGAGTCACACACTCGCCGAGGACCGAGAAAAGTTGCTGACGGCATTGGAGAGCAAGGCGAAACTCATCAGTAACTTCGACAAGGTCTATAAGGAGGCGTGCGCTCAGGTCATCACGTGGCTGCCCACGTTCGTCTATATATCGGAATTCCCCGAACTATCTGGCCACCAGAACCTCGATCAATTCGTCAACCAGCGCGGCAATGGACATCCCCGGAGTACGAACCCACAGGAGCGGCTCAACAAGGAGATCAAACGGCGGACCGCGGTCGTCGGCATCTTCCCGACCAGGGCAAGCCTCATCCGCCTCGTCGGGATGGTCCTGTTCGAGCAGGACGACGAGTGGCAGGACGGCCGGCGCTACTTCAGTCCAGAGTCGATGGCAGTGATCGACGCCGTCACCGTGGCAGAGGAGGTGAGCCCTGGCACTCCTCCTGGCGAGCTGACCGATCGGGCGCGCGGATGACGCCCGGTTCTACCATGACCTGGGACTTGACCATGCCGGAGGCGCTGGGCGAGTGGGCGGTCAGCGCTCTGGCCAGGGCAGGAGGGGCCAACGGGCAGGGGCGTATGCGGCCCCACCTACCGCAGCGCACCCACCTCAGAACTGACAACCCTCGACGAACAGGTCGAAGAAGTCCCGCTCGGCCTCCAGCTCGGCGTGCTCGATCTCGACGACGCTCGCCTCGAGGTCGCGTCTGCGACGTGCCGAGAGCAGGAGCGCTCTCGGCGCCGCGTAGCGGGGCGCCAGCCGACCCGCACCACGCAATCCGGCGGAACAGGCGCCAGCAGGCCGATCGCCTGCGCGCTCGCAACATCGAGGGCGTTGGCGAAGGCGCCGGCGAGGAAGAGCCGGTCGACGTCCGCAGGCGCGAGGCCGAGGCGGCGCAGAAGGACCGTCTGCCCGACCGCGTTCGCGGCCTTGGCCTGGGCCAGGTTGCTGACGTTCGGACCGGTCAAGGTCGATGCCCCCGGCCGGGCACGACATCGATCGAGCGCGCCCCGTTGGCGAAGCGGGTGTTGGGCAGGATCAGGCCTGCCCGGACCGACTCGGCGAGCAGGTCGACAAGCCCGGATCCGCAGATCCCCTCCGGCGGCAGGTCGCCGATCGTGCGCCAGGTGAAATGGCCGTCCCGGGAAGCGCATCGACTCGATCGCCCCGTCGGCCCCGGCCATGCCGTGGCGCACTCCCCCCACCCTCGAAGGCCGGCCCAGCCGGGCAGCTCCAGGTGGTGATCGTGCGCTTCCCGTCGGTGATGCCCATCTCAGAGTTGGTGCCGATGTCGACCAGCAGCGATACCCCGGGCCGCCCGGCGAAGCTGGTGGCCACCATGTCGGGGCGGTGATGTCCGCGCCGACGTGGCAGGCGATGAGCGGGGCTCCATACACGCGACCCTGGGGGTGCACCAGGACTCCCAGCTCGTGAGCCCGGCGCAGCAGGCTGGTCGAGGCGGCCCGCCCCTCCCGCGCGGCCTGCTCCGTGAGCGATCGGAAGGGCGAACGCCCGAGCGGCGACACGTCGAGCCCGAAGAAGAGATCGCGCATGGTGGGGTTGCCCACGACGACGACCTCGAGCACCTCGTGCCGGTCCACGCCGCGCCGGCGGTACGCGGCCTCGA
>CAWEMT010000007.1:0-104725 GCA_963810255.1 uncultured Alphaproteobacteria bacterium
GGAGAACACTTCCTGGCCTTCCGGGTCGTCGGTTGCTCAACATTGCCGACCAGCACCAGCGTGCAGTCGACCTGGCGGGCGCGCGATCTGGAAGGCGTCGATCACGCCTTGCGGATCCTTCCACTTGTCGAAGCGGGAGACCTGCACCACCAGCGGCAGGTCGGTCGGAATGTCGTAGCGCTCGAAGCGCTCGGCGATCTCCGCCTCGGATAGGTCCTTGTTCGCGGTGGAGAACGGGTTGATCGCCGGCATGATGAGCGCTGCGGCGTGCTCGAGCTTCTGGGCGTATTCGGGCAGCGACATCACGACCGCGTCGTAGTGCTCGACCAGCGATGCGAGGTAGTCCCAGAGGTCCGGGTGCGGGCGCCGAAATCGACGTGGCAGCGCCAGATCCAGGGCACTTCTTGCGAGATCTGGATCAGCGGCAGCGGCTGCGGGTCGTGCACGATCACCAGGTCATGGTCCAGGTGCATGCGGGCCGCGTTCTCGAAGGCCACTTCCTCGTAGATCTGCACCTTCAGATCGGTGAGGTTGATATCGCCGCCCTGCAAGGCGTTGTGCATTTTCTTGGTGATACTGAAGAAGTCCGGCCGGCCTTCGATCACGCGCCAGCCGGTCCTGATGCCGGAGGCGTTCATCAGAAGCGTCAACGAAGACAGCAGCTCGGCGACGCCGCCACCATAATAGGTGGAGTTGATGTTGACGACGTGGATGTCGTGCAACATCTCCACCTTCTTAAGCAATCGCTCGACTGCCTCGGCGCCGATCAGCGGCTCGTAGTCCTCGATCGAGGTCAGCTTGAAGCTCCGCGCTGCCGGCGGATCGTCCGGTACCAGCATCAATTCGCGCTCCTCACATACTCCGTTCCGTTCCTTATTCCGCTTCCGCCTCCCATTTATCATTGTATCTATTGCCACATTATGATAGCTCATGATGGCAATCGGTCGCGTTGACTTGAATCAAGTTATTCCCAAGACATTTCAATATTTTCGCCCTGATCCGCCGGATAAAGCGGGGCGCGCGCGCACAGGATCGGCATGGACATAGCTAATCAATTGCAAAGGCTGCCCGATGCGCCGCAAGCATTGCTTGCCGACGAGGTGCTGGCGCAGCTGGATGTCTCGGTCGCCGGCGGCCTAGACGAGGACGAGGTCAAGCGCCGGCTGCAGACCTTCGGGCCGAACACCATCGTGTCGCGGCGCAAGGCGCGTGCTGGCGGTGCTACTGCACCAGTTCCAGAGCCCGGTGGTCTATCTGCTCGGCGCCGCGGCGGCGCTGGCGTTCTATTTCGGCGAGTGGAAGAAGGCGCCGCCATCGCGGCCGTGCTGGCGGTCAACGCGCTGATCGGCTTCGTCACCGAGATCAGGGCGGCGCGCTCGATCGAGGCGCTGCGCGCGCTCGGCACCCGCTCGGCCCGGGTGCGCCGCGACGGGCATACCCGCCTGATCCCGGCCGACGAGCTGGTGCCTGGCGACATCGTGCTGGTGGAAGGCGGCGATCCGGTCGCGGCCGACCTGCGGCTGGTCGAGGCCTCCCATCTCGGCGCCGACGAGTCGACGCTGACCGGCGAGTCGGTGGCGGTCGACAAGTCGCCGGCGCCGGTCGCGGCCGATGCCCGGATCGCCGACCGCACCTCGATGCTGTTCAAGGGCACCTCCGTCACGCGCGGCAGCGGCATCGGCGTCGTGGCGGCCACCGGGCTTGCCACCGAACTTGGCCGCATCTCGCAACTGGTCGAGGAGGCCGAGCCGGAAAGCTCGCCGATGGAAAAGCGGCTGGCGCGGCTTTCGGGCCAGCTGGTCTGGGCGACGATCGATCCTGACCGCGCTGATCGCCGGCGTCGGCCTCACCACCGGCAAGGACGCCTTCCTCATGGTCGAGGCGGCGATTGCGCTGGCGGTCGCGGCGATTCCCGAAGGCCTGCCGATCGTGGCGACGCTGGCGCTCGCGCGGGGCATGTGGCGCATGGCGCGGCAGAACGCACTCATCGAGCGCTTGTCGGCGGTCGAGACGCTGGGCGCGACCACCGTCATCCTCACCGACAAGACCGGCACGCTGACCGAGAACCGCATGACGGTGCGCCGCTTCTGGGTGCCGTCCGGCGAAATCGATCTCGACGCGCGGCGAAGAGGCCGGCGAACGGAGCGCGCTCGCCGACGATCCGCAGATCGCGCAGCTGCTGGAGATCGCCGTGCTTTGCAACGATGCGTCGCTCGGGCGAATCGACGAGGATGGCAGCGGCGATCCGATGGAGCTCGCGCTGCTGCGCGCCGGCCTGCTTGCGGGCTCGAACGCAGCGCGCTGTTGCAAGCAGAGCCCTGATGGTGCGCAAGCACGCCTTCGACACCGCCACCAAGATGATGGCGACGGTGCACCGGCGCGGCGAGCATTTCCTGTTCGCCGTCAAGGGCGCGCCGGAAGCGGTGCTCAATGCCGCGCAGGACGTCGTCGTCCGAGGACGGCGACGTCGCCATGGACGACGAGACCGCGCCGGGAATGGCTGCGACGCGTCGAGGAGCTCGGCCATCACGGCCTGCGCGTGCTGGCCTGTGCCATGAAGACCGGCCGCCAAGCCGACGCCGCGCCGTTCGAGGGCCTGACCTTCGTCGGCCTGATCGGGCTGGAAGATCCTGCGCGCGCCGACGTGCCGCAGGCGATCCAAGCCTGCCAGCACGCCGGCATCCGCGTGGTCATGGTGACCGGCGATCATGCGGTGACCGCGCGCAGCATCGGCCGCGCCGTCGGGCTCGGCGACAGGCGGGCAACGTCGTCGAAGGCGAAGCATGTTGCGCAAATGACAAACGGCAAGGGCGGCGCGCTGTTCGACGTCGGCATCTTCGCCCGCGTCAGCCCGGGCGAGAAGCTCGACCTGGTGCGCGCCTATCAGGGCGCGGGCGAGATCGTCGCCATGACCGGCGACGGCGTCAACGACGCGCCGGCGCTGAAGCAGGCCGACATCGGCGTGGCCATGGGCATGCGCGGCACCGACGTCGCGCGCGAGGCCGCCGACATGATCCTGCTCGACGACGCCTTCCCCACCATCGTCAAGGCGATCCGCGAGGGCCGCGTCATCTTCGGCAATATCCGCCGCTTCGTCGCCTATCTGCTGTCGTGCAATCTGAGCGAGGTGCTGGTGGTCGGCCTCGCCATTCTCTCCACTCTGCCGCTGCCGATCCTGCCGCTGCAGATCCTCTATCTCAACCTCGTCACCGACGTGTTCCCGGCCTTCGCGCTCGCCATGGGCGAAGGCGACCGCGACATGCTCAAGCGCCCGCCGCGCGACCCGAGAGAGCCGATCCTCGGCCGCGCGCAATGGATCACCATCGTGCTGCAAAGCCTGGTGCTGACGGCCGGCACCTTCTGCGCGCTGGCGCTGGCGCAGCTCGAACTCGGGCTCGGCAGCCGCTCGGTCGTTACGGTCACCTTCCTCACGCTCGCTTTCGCGCAGCTCTGGCACGTCTTCGACATGCGGCATCCGCGCTCGCACCTGCTGCGCAACGAAGTCACCCGCAATCCGTGGCTATGGGCATCGCTGGCCCTGTGCTCGGCGCTATTGGCCATCCCGCCCTATCTGCCGCCGCTGGCCCATGTGCTGCATCTCGCGCCGCCCACCGCGGCGATGTGGGCTATCATCCTTGCGTTGAGCGCCGCGCCGATGATCGTGACGCAAGCCGTCATGCTCGTGCTGGCCGCGCGGCGACCGGGGACCAAGGCATGACTGCAATCCTGGTGCCGTGGCTGGAATTCGCGCTCTGCGCCGCCATGATCGGCATGGCTGGCCCGGTGCTCACCCATTACGGCGACGTCATCGCGCGGTTGACCGGCCTGTCGCGCACGTGGATCGGGCTGGCGCTGCTCGCCACCGCCACCTCGCTGCCCGAGCTGTTCACCGGCATCAGCGCCGTCACCGTGGCACACGCGCCCAACATCGCGGTCGGCGACGTGCTCGGCAGTTGCGTGTTCAATCTCGTGATGCTGGTCCTGCTCGACGAGTTGAGCCGCGGCGAGCCGATGTACAGGCGCATCGATCAGGGCCACGTGCTGACCGCCGGCTTCGGCGTCATCCTGATCGGCGCCGCCGGCGCTTTCCTGCTGCTCAGCCAGGAAGCGCTGAACGTGCAAATCCTGCACATCAGCGGCTACACGCCCTTCATCATCGTGCTTTATTTTGTGGCGATGCGGGCGGCCTTCGTCTACGAGCGCCGCGCGCTGCGGCCGCCGCCGATCATCAAGGAGCGCGACGTCACGCTGCGCACGGCGATCATCCGCTATTCGGCGGCGGCCGCGGTGGTGGTCGTCGCCGGCACATGGCTGCCCTTCATCGGGAGCGATATCGCCGACGTCATGGGCTGGCGCGAAAGCTTCGTCGGCACGCTGCTGATCGCCGGCGCCACCTCGGTGCCGGAACTGGTGGTATCCATCAGCGCGCTGCGGCTCGGCGCCGTCGACATGGCGATCGGTAACCTGCTGGGCAGTAACCTGTTCGACATTCTGATTTTGGGGATCGACGACATCTTCTACCGCAAGGGCCCGCTGCTGGCCGCGGTATCGCCGGCGCACGCGATCACGGCCTTCGCCGCCGCGATCATGTCCGGCATCTTCATCGTGGCATTGCTCTACAAGCCGGAAACGCGCGTCCGCGGAACAATCGGCTGGGTGAGCATATCGCTGCTGCTGGTCTACCTATTCAGCGCCTTTGCCATCTACCTGCTTGGTCATTGAGCAGCATCAGTGATAAAGGAATAGCGCGCAAGGCGGGCTCTCGACTAGCTGGGTGGTCGTCGATCCGAACAGGCGCTCGCGGAAACCACGGTGTCCGTAGGCGCCCATCACGAGCGTGCCGATCTTGCGGTCGGCCACTTCAATGCGCACCACCTCCGCCGGATGCATTCGGGTTGCGATCGGGGTTGCCTCGGTTTCGTAACCGTGGCTGCGCAAATAGCGGACCACGCCGCCGATGCGGCGCACCGCCACTTCGTTGTCAGCGTTGATCGAGGTGACGTGAATGCATCGGCCTGCTCCCAAGCCGAGCAACGCAAAAATCTGCACCGCGCGCATCGCAGGTCAGTCGCGTCATAGCGATCTTACCTCAGAGCCGACGAATGTCCGCTCCTAGTCCGATAGCGATGCCAAATGTTGCGACGCGGCGAAGGCCGCAAATTGCCATAAGCGGTCAAGAAGGCGTTGCCCGCGCCGCTTGGACCAACAATTAGAGCTATCACTAAAGGCGATGCTGCACCGGCAGAGAACGTCACGGCCGACGTTAGTGCCGCCTGCACCGGACGAGCTACGACGTGATCCGAAAGGCCAAGCTCATCCCTCGCGTGAGTGGCGAAGACATCCTTGGCCGTCATTTGTTCGGCAACCTGCCGCGCCAATGCGGGGGCGACACCTCGCTTAACGTAGATCGCCGTGAGCTCGTCGAGTTCGGCTTGCGGCTGTTCGGTCAGTTCCTTGCGTTCGCGTGCCAGATCGGCATTTTCGGTATCCGCCTGTGAACTTACTGACACATACTCGCCCGCCGCCATCGACATCGCACGGGCGACCATCCCTGCAACACCAGCAAGCAAGACTTCACTTGATGCGGTGGAAGCCGCTGCCACCCCTACCACAAGGCTTGCGGTTGAAATAATTCCATCGCTGGCGCCAAGGACCGCCGCGCGCAGCCAGCCGATACGTTCGATGAGGTAGGATTTCACGATGGAGCGGGTGCATTATTATTCCAATGTTGCTTGAAAACGTTCGCACTTAACAATTTGAACTCTGTTCAATTTTTCTCACGCCATAAATGCGCTTGCTTTAAGGTTGGGCGCCAAACGACGCAATCCTGTATAGTTCTCTTGAGCTTTCGTAGATATCCCCTTCTTTGGCAAAAGGTCGTCTTAGCTTCGACAACAGAAAGATTTCATGGCGATCGAGGCAACAGACGCAACGGCTTCCCCACGGCTGGCGCGATCACTGTCGCTCACGCATGCTGTTCTTTACGGACTCGGCGTCACAATCGGCGCCGGCATTTACGTTCTCGTTGGTCTCGCGGCGGGACGAAGCGGAATGCACGCGCCCCTGGCATTTGTTGGGGCAGCTTTTGTCATGGCCTTCAACGCAGCATCGTTCGCCGAGTTGGGAACGCGAATGCCAGTGAGCGCGAGCGAAGCAGCCTATGTGCGAGCAGCATTCCGGCGCGAATGGCTGAGCCTTGGTGTTGGACTGCTCGTCGTCCTAACGGCAATTGTCTCGGCCGCGACAATTAGTGTCGGCAGCGCGGGTTACATCTTCGTGTTTCTGCCGCTTCCGACTCCGTGGATTATTTCTGGCGTCGTCATCGCGACGGGTCTCGTGGCATGTCTTGCTACCGTCCAGTCCGTGACGTTCGCAGGGATCATGACGCTTGTCGAAGTTGGCGGACTCTTGCTCATCATCGTCGCCGGCTTGGGTCATGGCAGCGATGTTGTCACCCGTTTACCGGAACTCTGGCCCTCAAGAGGCGGCGCAGCGGCGTGGGCTGGAATTGCGGGAACGGCAATGGTTGCAGTATTCGCATTCATCGGCTTTGAGCACCTCGTCAATATTGCCGAAGAGTTGAAAGAACCAAGCCGCACGCTGCCTCGCGCCCTGTTCCTGACCCTTGGATTGACCGCCCTTCTCTACGCGTTTGTTGTATGGATCGCGGTGACTGCGGTCGCGCCACAAGAGCTTGCTGCGTCGTCAGCGCCGCTTGCTCTCGTGTTCGAGCGACTGACCGGAATGCCGCTGGCGACGCTGAGTGCAATCGCAATTGTTGCGACTCTGAACGGTGTCATTGTCCACATGATCATGATTGCGCGCGTGATCTACGGCCTCGCCGATCAGGGCACCCTACCAAAGGCTCTTGCAAATCTGAACGCACGGACACGCACACCGCTGCTTGCAACGACGATCGGCGTCGGCGCGATCCTTGTGTTATCGCTAGCCGTTCCGCTGTCCGGGCTAGCGGATATGACGTCCCGTTTTACGCTCATAATCTTCGCAGTCGTCAATATCGCGTTGATTTGTATCAAGAACAGAGATGGAGCACCGCCGGCAGGGGCATTTGTTTGCCCGCGATGGGTACCATTCGCGGGCCTTATTTCCAACATCGCGTTTCTTGCGGTTGATTTATTTGTATGACGCGGTCCCGACCTCGAGTACCAGCCGCCCTCTCCGCTGCACACAAGCCGATCAGTTCGGTGCCGGGGGTATGTCCGCTTTGGGTCACGTGTGGACGGCGCCGTGGCAAGAGCTTTTTTGACGCTGCTGCAGCATTGGTCGGGTGCGGTCACGTGTCCGGCCTGTTGATGCGGCAGGTGTGGCCGCTGGCCCTAATGCTCTGCGCGGATCGGGTCCCAATCGTTAGCACGCACTTTTAAGGTGCGATGACCCAAACGGGTTCTCCCGATCCCCGGAACGACCGTATCTGCATTACGTCGTCATGCCCTCGCCAATTGGTGATGCCGATCCATCTGTTGGCGCCTGTTATGCCGCCTTCAACAGCGTCGGCTCCTTGTATCTCTCTCCACGGACCATGACGGCCCAGGCCATGCGCGCAATCTTGTTGGCCAGCGCGACCGCAGCAACCATTGTTGGTCGGCGCTCCATCAACCGCCCGAGCCACGGCCGGTTCTTCGTCCCATGTTTCTGCGCGTACCGGATAACGGCCATTGCGCCCGCGACGAGCAACCATCGCAAGTAGCGATTGCCCTGTTTGGTGATGCTGCCGAGCCTGTCCTTGCCGCCGGTCGTATGCTGCTTCGGCACCAACCCAATCCATGCGGCAAGGTTGCGTCCTGAGCGGAACTCCTGCCAGTCGCCGACCTCGGCAACCAGGGCAGTGGCAACGATTGGGCCGATGCCCGGGATCTCCTCCAGCCGCCGGCTCGCCTCGCACGAGCGATGCCAAGCCAGGATGCTCTTGTCGATTGATCTGATCTCGGCACCGATGGCGCTGTACTGCCGCGCCATCACATCAAGTATAGCGCGGGTCGCCGGGGCGATCCGGTTATCCGCGCCATCCGCGATGATCCTGAGCAACTCGCCGATCCCATTACGACCCTTGGCCGACACGATGCCCAGCTCCGCCAAGTGTCCCCGTAGGGCGTTGCTCAGCATGATGCGCTGACGCACCAGTAATTGCCGAGCCCGGTGCAGCATCAAGGCAGTCTGCTGCTCCTTGGTCTTGATCGGCACAAACCGCATCGATGGCCGCGTCACCGCCTCGCAGATCGCAGCAGCAACGCTGCCACCCTATGGCACTCTGATGCCGCAAGAGCGGGCGCCGTCCACAGCATCATTAGCGGACGCCGTGATTGCCGTAAGCACTTTCCGCAAAGTGTCAAAAAGTGACGTGAGACGGCCGTCCTGCTCGGTCACAACAGATAAAGGTCACATCATAAGCGCGGTCGCGATCATAGCCACGCAGGTCGCAAATCCGGCTACGGGAACCTAGATCGGAACGCTCAGATACGGTCCGTGTGACTGCGGCGGCTTGTGACGAAGTGGTAACCCGCCTTGGCAATTTGATTAATTGGTTTTGAGCGTCAGAATGAAGGCAATAACGTCGGCGCGCTCCTGGGCATCGAGCACGATGTTTGGCATGGAGCGATGGGACGTTAGCAGCGCCACGTTGAGCGCCATTGCCGACATACCTTTGGTGTTAGCGATAGCGCTCAAGGTCGGCGCCCGCAGGCTACCGGACTTTCCGGCATGGCGTACCCAGTGGCAGTCCGAGCAGGTGCGGATTGCCAGCTTCCAGCCCC
Source organism: uncultured Alphaproteobacteria bacterium (assembly GCA_963810255.1). Taxonomy (GTDB): domain Bacteria; phylum Pseudomonadota; class Alphaproteobacteria; order Rhizobiales; family Xanthobacteraceae; genus Pseudolabrys. The sequence goes on from CAWEMT010000007.1 coordinate 8,772, forward strand.
GCGTCGCGTTACCGATCGCCTGCGAAAAAACCGGCGCGTCCAGGAGCACCCAGACTGCCAACATCAGCACGATTGAAATCAGCCTCTTGTGATGCATCGCTGCCTGACCAGCCCTCATTTAGCGATCCGAGTTGACTTCAGTTTAGACCTCACGATGGTGCTGGCTACGGCTTTGAACCGTACAAGCAGCCTCAGTCCGTGCGCAAACCGAATGTCCGCTATGGGTGTCAAAACCGGACATTCGGCGACCTCTCCGCAAAGTCCGTTTTGCCCCTGAAAGCGGACATTGACGCTCCGCCAAGAAAGATCGATATGGCGGAGCGGCCCTCCGCCCAATATTTTACTTAGCTGTTTTTTTCAATGGCCTAGTCTCCTGTGTCGCCATCGATCCACAGAGCTACCCGCAATTTCAATTAAGAAGAGCGACTTTGGACAGCGGCCTGTCTCCAACCACTATATCCCTGGAACAATGACGTTGCGGGAGGCCGCGGTTCATTCAACAGAATATCCGGATCGTTCCACTCGAGCATTAGCGTCGACGGGCCGTCGTCGGGCATTCCGCATTCCCACGCCAAGGCACCCAGAATACGGTCTCGTTCCTCATTGACTCGCCTACGGCGTTTCGACATCCGCCTCTTCGGCGAGTCGCCAATTGCAAAGTTCAAAGCAATCACCCATGGCGCGGCCCAAAATCATCTTTGTGTACGTTTTCAGCATATCGCGAGCGTGTTCCGGTGCGAGCGCGGTGCCGAGGGTCATCGCGGCGTCCAATTGTCCAATCGCATGACCTTCCTCGACGGCAATTTGCCTTCGCTTCTGAATGTCGCCTTCCGCCCGTAGACGGTCAAACAGGCGTTGGACGCGTGCGGACGCCTCCTCGATCTCCCGACTAGCAGTGTCTGTGTCGTGATCGGCGTATAATCGATAACGTCGCGCGTTGACGTCGAGGTCATATCTAGCTGGGTCCCCATCGAGGCGCGTGATTACAAGCGCGGTCTCGAGCTGCCGCACCCGGCGGTCCGAAATCCCAAGATGCCGCGCGAGTTCCCGCTGATCGACGATTGTCATAGAACGCCCCTCTGGAAGCGGAAATGCGAAAAACGAGCCGCCCAAATATTCTCAATTGTCGGACGGCGCGGACCCTCGGAAGCCTGTTTTCGTTATACGGTCCCTAAATTGTTCTCGCCATTTTGCGACGGTGTCACATGTGACTCGTAGGCTAGTGATCGCACTCACCCGCACGGGACGCCTCTAATGGAATCTTCCGTCACATGCGTCACGAGTTCTGGTCCTAATAAGTCCCCATTCTGATACGGAGCCCAAGAAAGCCGCGACCCTGTCGATGCCGTTGTGGAGGATAGCCGCGCGCTTCAAGGGTCTGAACGAAGCGTTTCAAACTGCCAGTTGGCTCTCCAGATTGCTGGGCCCATGCCGACCAGGACATGAACAGAGCGCTCGATGTCTCCCAATTCTGCGCGTCTTGTTCGCATTTCTCCTCGATCCAGGCAGCGATGGCGTCTTCTGCCTCCAGGTACGCCCTTGTCGCCAAAATAACCGCCTCTGGCGGGTCAAGGCCTAATCGCTGCCAGGTGAGGCAGCCCTCGATCATCCACGCCAAGATGCCCGGCCACTCGGCTCGCAATTTCTCGATCAAGCCGAGATCGCGCTCTTCGGGTGGGATGGTGATCGCAAACGGTAAGAGATGCAGCCGACGACGGATCGCTTCGTCGACCCCTCGCAACCCGGGCTTATGGTTGCCCGCGACCAGTAACTTGAACTGCGGTTCGAACTGGAAAAAATCCTGCCTCATAAAGCGTGCCGCGATCTTATCTCCACCTGTTATGGCCTTGATTTTGGCTTCGGCCCAACGGCGACCTTCTTCTGTCTCAGTAGCAGTTACAATTCGCGCACCTTTAAGACCAGCTAGGTCGGTCGGGTGCCGTTCGCCGGTCGAAGCTGTAAACGCCTCGATAGCCGCCGTGACGTGGTAGTTGGCGGCGATGCCGGAGACCGTGCTGAGAAGAACGCTCTTACCGTTTGCACCAGTGCCATAAAAGAAAAAGAGGGCGTGTTCCTGAGTCGAGCCGGTCAATGCATACCCAAGGATGCGTTGCAGAAAATTAGCGAGTTCACCATCGCCGCCTGTCACGCGAGCGAGGAACTGTTTCCATCGCGGGCAGTCGCCACCGGGCGCAGTTGCGGTGCATTTCATCATGTAGTCGGTCGGCTGCGCTGGCCTCAATTTGCCGCTCCGCAAATCGACAATTCCGGCAGGTGTATTCAGCAACCACGGGTCGGCATCCCATTGATCAACTGTAGCTGATTGCCGTGGATCAACTCGCGCAAGGCTTTCAACTGCCGAGACAGTTTTTGCGCTTGCGATGCCCCTAGCAATACGTGGCTCGCTACAAGCGGCTGCCGCCTGCCGACAAAGTTTTCGCACCCGATTGCGGACATCGAGCTTTTCGTCAACACGCCAGCAAACACCATCCCAGTAGAGCCAACGACCCCATGTCGCCACAAATCGTAACTCGTTCGCATAAGATGAAGAAAATTTGAGCGCAAGCGACTCATCGGAGTATTGCGGCGGCCGCATCTCCAGTAATTGGTGGTCGCGCACAAGACTGATCACGCCGTAAATAACCTCTGATGTTCCAGTATCATCGAAACTACTACTACCCATGACGCAGCGAGAGACTTTGCGTTACATGTTCTTGGCCGTATAGAATTTCTTAGTCTCGAATGGGCCGAGATCAGAATCGAAGTGGCTAGATACAAATTCAACGATTAAACCCTTTGGCGCACCGGCTTTACTGGCAAGCGAGATACCGAGCTCTAAGTAAGCCTGGGTAAGCGCTTGAGATTTGACGTGGTCATCAATTCCTTCGCCCAGCGGGTCGTACCAAACTGTGTTGTGCAATTCGGCCAGTTGCTTGCACACGTGTATGTAATAGACTTGTTTTTGGTCATTCATTTCATGGCCGCGGTCATCTTGTTTACGATTTGTCAGATTGGGCATTATATAGCTCCCCATTCAACGGTTGTTTGATCGAAGATTAAATCGCCCCCCGCTGCTACGGGTGGGACTAGTTTGTTCACGAAGCGCTGCGTAGAGGCGGCTACAATGCGCGTGTTGCGCCCTACCTTCACAGCTTGCAGATGGCCCCCATTAATAAGCGCGTAAACCGTCGTACGCCCAAGCTTGAGCTTGCGTTTCGTTTCCTCGATGGTGTCGAGCAGCGCGCCGTCGACAACAGCGATTTGCGTGTGGTCGAGATTTTTCATTTGGACCCCGTCCAGTTCAGTGGTGATCGCCGTCGTCGACGAGCATCATGCTGAACAAAATGGGCGTCCGGCGGCATTTACGATAGGGACTATCGTCGTCGCGAAAGCGCCACTTCCGCGACCGAAAGTGTCCCCAACTTCGTGAGGGTGAACGATTTTGTCGCCCTATCGAACGCTAATCATCGGAAACTGCTTATTAGCTCGATGGAGCTTGCTTACGAATGTTGAGTTGGCGCAGTTGTGGGTTTGTTTCAGCAGTTTAGCGGATGCCGGGGCATGACGTTCAGCAAGCACGCTGGCAATCTTTACAGCCTCGCGCGCAGCTCGAAATACAGGAAAGTCTTTTGCCTCACCATCGTAACCTTTCGACGGCAACGACGAACGTATATTCGGGCAAAGGCCAACGAGCCAAATGATATTTTTTAAAAAATACGCGACTGGCTCATCGCGCCTCGAGGCGTAAACGTCCTGTTCGATCACTCGGATCTCGGCTAAGGCGTTCTGTTGAGTTTCCAATAGGTCGGGAATAAAGCAGCCTGACGCGCCCACCGATGATTCGTCGAACAGCTCTCGCGTCTGTGGATGCATCGCATTGTATTCCGCCCGTATTTTTTCAATGGCGTTTTGAAGATCAGCCCTTATCTCGCGCGTGGTCAATCCCGATTCAGAACTGAGCACTAGCTCGATTGCCATCTGCACGCCTTGGCGCAATGTGATATCCTTGTGGCAATCTCGTGCGGTCGGCAATGCTTGCGTCTGGATCGATTGCGAATGCGATTTGGTGCCAATCGTGATCGGTTAGCCGTATAACAACATCTGTCCCGAGTTTCGCGCCGGCTTTTTTTCGAGGTGCCATCGGGCAAAACCCGTCAATTTCCAGACTAAAGAGCTAGCACCATTTTGTCAGATAATGACCCAGGTTTTATTGCAAGAGGCGAGACACGCTGCGCACTTTCAACCAAATGTTGCGACATCGTTGCGAAATCACGAGAACATTCGCGATTGCATCGACAAGCCTTTGAATTTGTAAGGAAAACAAACTGAGGCTAGGGTTGCACAAGCCCTTGAATGATGGGGTCTCTAGTGCGCGCATGCGCCATTATGGAATATTTTGCTCTGGAGCCTCGGAATTCGCGGAGGGCGCGGGTCGCAACGCTTAACCCCTGGATACCTTGTCATGATTTTGCCCGAGGCTATGGGCGGCTAGACGATGGTTTCGGAATATACCAGGTTGGGCTTACCGCCCATATCCTGATAATAATGGGCCACAACGCCATTGGGGCCTATTTTCAGCATCGCGTATCCATGCATCCACACGCTGCCCTGTTGTCCGAGCTTAGTGCCGGGAACAATCTCGGGTTCGCTCGTGAGACCATGCAGCGGCATGTAAATGTCATCCTTTACGGAAACAGGCACGGCGCCATGGCCAATGCAACGGCCACGGTCGAGGTTTGCGAAGGGTTTGTAGATCGTAAATGTGTGCTCGTGGCCCCAGAACCACGCGGCGATGCGCCCCTCCGCTTGGAAAGCGTAAAGCGCTTTGATGAGATCTGGATTGGTCGGACTAAGACGGCCCTTTTCATCACGTTTGCCAATGACTGAGAACGCGGAAAACGGCTGGTGATGTGACAGCAGGATTGTGCGCCCTTCAAACTCGCGGATACGCTCACAATGCCAGTCTACCTCATCGTCTTCGAGGTGCGTGACGGCGTCCTCAACCAAAAGTGGGCTGTAATCATGGAGTCCTGTATCGAGCGCAAGGAACTGCCATGTCTCGTCAGAGCTCCTCAGGCAGAAGAAGCTCGCGCGCTGCGTGGATGGCGCGGGGTTCAGGGTTTGAATCAGCTATAATACCCACGCCCCCGCAGTACATGTCATGGTTACCAGAGAGCGTGAACACCGGCAGGTCTGGCTTCTCGCGGCGAAGCACGGCGTTTACAAGTGACGTGAACGAGGCGTCGCACTCTTGCGGCGTTCCTGGAATAGTAGATATCGCCGAGATGAACGAATACATCGGGCTTAAGTCTCGGATTTGCTTCAAAACTTGGATGGCTGGCTGCGCGCCTGTCCCCCAATCAGCCGACCAAGGCGAGCTGCGCATCCGGCGGGAATTTCGATAGTGCGGGTCCGACCATTGCGGCCCGGATATAAGGAATGTCCCGCCGCTTTCCGGCGGGGCCGAAGAAGCGCATGATATTCATCAATCGTCGTCGCCCATAGCGGGTCGCAGGTGCTCGCGGTGAATTCGGCGGCGACTTCCGCATGGCGCGCCGTCTCCGCTTACCTTGGCCATCATGTACTCGAAACGCCAATTCGGCACAAACGCGCGCGATATCGCCTTTGTTTAATGCGCCTTTCGTCAACAATGTCGGCGTCTGGCGGCAGCTGAATGTCTCGGTGCTGCGCGTAGGCGCTTCGCGCGATGTCGGTAGCCACTGCAGGCAAGACCGAAATCACAGAGTGTTGCGGTCGCCGCCGCGCGCTCCTCGCAATGTCGGTCCAGACTGCGCATCGAGCCGCTTCGCCACGGCGGTAACTGCGGACTGGTAAAGCGAGAGGAAAAGATCGCGAAATGTTTCGAAGTCTTCAGCCATCGCGTTCCGATCTCAGCACCCTTAGGTGAGCAGAAAAATTCCGGTTTTATGAGCGTGGTTTCGAGCAAGTGGGCGGCCGTCGCATGCCGGCGAATTTATCGAGAAGCGCCTGGATCAGAGGCAGGTACTTGCGCACTTGCTCGCGATCACTCTCTTTTCTTGCTCAGTTAGCTCGGCGTAAACCGTAGCCATCTGTGCTCCCAACGCGAGACAAGATCCGCAGGTAACACGAGCGAGCCATCTGGTGGCCGCACGCCTTGGCATGAACATAACGTTGCCAATGCGCCCATCGCTCATGTTCTACGGCGGCTAGCTTTCGGTCAGATGCGCGAAAGTTCGGCCAGTCCGGCGCGATCGGAACGCCGCACTAGATCAATCCTTTGGCGACAAGGTTGCGATAGTACTCACCAACTACGGTCAGCTCGCATGTCTTGCTCTCCATGGCCGCATGCCACATATGCGGTGCATCGACTGGACGGACAAGATTGACCCTAGCATATTTTTGCAGGATCGCGAAACCGACGGTTTTTGCCGGATCGGGCGGGAGGGACGTTCGAATAACGGCTGGCGCTCCGGTTCGAAGGAGGGATCGAGCTGGAACTTATATCCAGGGTTGGGGAAGTGCTTGGCCAGATCCCGCAGGTCATCCGGGAGATTGGCGGCATAGCTTTGCGCAGTGAAACGAAACGCTTGATGTTGGTCTTAAAGACCGGTCTCTGGCCCCAGGTCCCCAGCGACTTGTCGATATGGGCATAGATGCTTCCCGGCGTGACCTCGCCGAGAAGATTGGCCGCTGCTCCATTCAGCGCATCAACCAACAACGACGTAAAGACGCCACCAGCACGCGCGGGTCTCGATGGCTTGCTGATCTTCGCTAGAGGCAGTGAGGACGGTCATGCCGTAGCGATCTCTGCAACCTTGCTTTGAGTGGCCGGTTGCCGGCGGCCCCACTCTGGCAACTGTCGAGAATGATAATCTTATTCTGAGCTGGCGACAAGCTCGCAAATGCCATCACGTTCACCCAACGCAAAGCCGTCATCGCCGCGCCTTGAATTGCTTCCGCATAGGTACCCGCCGGTATCCTCACCATAACCGTGTCCCGCAAAATAAAATAAAGCCACATCGACAGCGCCATCAGCGAACAATTCCCGCAAGCATCCTTCAAGGCGCCACTCGTCACCATATCATGCGGGCCAGTGGCGATGAGGAGTTTGGGCGTGGGAAATTGATCGTCCCGTCAGCGTCTCGCTCGATCGCGGTTTTGACCGCGTGGGCATCGTCCACGCAACTGGAAAGCGACTTAACGTCATATAGTGGTCGATGCCAACAATCAGTGCCTTCCTGCTCATGGCGCGCCTAAAGCGAGTCGATGAAGTTGCTAATGTTGGCATCGTTCCAAGCGTAGGTAGTCACGCCGGCAATGTTCGTGCGGTCATTAGTTATAGGCCCATATGCCCCGGATCGGTCTTTTCTCATCTTTCGCGCATTCGATTTCCCACTTCTGGCCCGAAGAGTTATGCGAGTTCGCGCTAACTAGAACGATCACTCCGTCCGAGCGGCGAATGCCGGGTTCTCACACGCTCCTTCCATTCTTTGTCGTAGGCCTGCTTCACGGACATATCGACAAACTCGTATGGCGCGCGGGGAGACAGTGACTGTCCTTTGAGGAAATCCCGCTGTCTCTCGTCCTCAATAGCAAATGCGATGAACACGACCTTTTTGTCAGCCAAATATCCCTCCTTGATCATACTTTTTCGCGTGTGTTAACGCGGCGACCAAGATGCGGGGCGCTGGGTATTTGTCATCTTCATGCTAGCGCTGCCGATGAAAGACCTCAAAACTTCTATACCAACGCGGTCAATAGAGCGTCGGTGGACGACCCCGGTTGTCGTAAACTGCGCGGACGCGGCCGATCCACTGCAACAAGATATTTTCCCACTCGCCGGTGCCGAAGACACTCTCGTTGCAGTCGAACTTGGGAAGGTACTGTCCGGTCACGCCTTTTTCCAGAATTCCCTCTTCGAGCACGCCCTGCTCTTTCATAACCAGAATTGGGATGCCGAGCTGGTAAGCCATCGCTGGCTCAATTTGGCAGTACGGACTAGTGAGCCAAATTTCTCCGACCACTTGTGAAGCCGTGCCGTCGATATCGGCCCCGCTCCGCACCTCAAGGTTTGGCGCCTTGGACCTGCGGAAGGCAACCGTGAGAAGGCCGCAGCATCCAACCATAAGACGGCGAATCCCGGCGAGCGGTGCGTCCATGTCGTAGTTCGAGCTCCCCATTGTCAGGGGTTCGAGCCCCTGTCTGGAGAGGTACGCCTTTGCGTCTGCAATAAACTTCTCCTGCGCCCGTAAATGGGGCTTTGGGTAGCTGAGGAACACGCTTATTGACATAGATTGCCCTCACCACGCGATACCTAACAATTATACACGCTATCGGAGGTTTTGTTTGTCGCCTTCCCTTCTAATTTCGCGGCATGCACCGCCCGAGCAAGAGAGATTCAAACTCGGCGGTTGAGGTGCATAGGCGCACTGCCGGCAGCGTCGTTTTCTTAGTTGCGATAGCGTTGCGACGGCCAAAAATATATAAATTTTCTGAACTAAGATATTGATATATAATAACTAAATTAGCCAGTTGACGGGCGCATCCAGCCTTTGCGGCCCCAAACATAAACTAAATCGTCGATTTCCCGTAACTTTAGAATTACAGCGGCGTCCGGCGCCGTCGTCGCAAATTTCCCCCACGCGTCCATCAAACGACGCCTCTTCTCAAACAAATCACCTCGCCGATAGGCAGCTTCAACCTTGTCGCCTACAACATGAGCCAAAGCCGCTTCGGCGACCTCGCCAGGGAAGTTTGTTCTTTCCGCAGCCCAGTCTCGAAATGTCGAGCGGAACCCATGCACGGTTAAATTGGCCTGGCCCACTCGTCGCAGGACCATGAGCAAGGCCATGTTAGACAGGGCCCGCTTTTTGCGCCCAGCAAATACAAAATCTTCCAGATCACCTTTGTTAGCCACTGAGTATGGCCAACGCTTCAGCGGAGAGTGGCACACGGTGTTCGCGGTCGCCTTTCATGCGAACGGCTGGAACGATCCAAGCCTTCTCTGTCAAATCAATCTCGTTCCATCGCGCACCAATAATTTCTCCAGTGCGTGCAGCCGTTAGAATCGCGAATTCGAGCGCGAGTGGCGCGATACCGTCCTGTCGACGCAGGACATCGATGAACTTATATGTCTGATCGTAGGGCAGCGCCGCGTGATGCTTTACTTTGGCAATTTTTCCGCGCGCCGGCAGCAAGTTATCGAGATGGCCTTTCCATAGCGCTGGATTTTCGCCTGTCCGATAGCCGCGCGCCTTTGCCCAATTGAGGACTGACTCGATTCTTCCCCTTACCCGCGCCGCGGTTTCCGGCTTCGTTCGCCATATCGGCTCGAGGACTTTCATGACCAACGCGACGTCGACCGCCTGCACCGGCAGCGATCCAAAGATCGGACTGACGTAGGTCCTGATTGTCGCTGTCCACTGCGCAACGTGCTTCTGGTTTTTCCAGGCACTGGCGTGCGCTTTTATGAAGGCATCCGCGCAGTGGTCGAATGTAATGGCGCGCGCATTCTCAGTGGCCCGCTGGGCACGCTCGGCATCGCGCGCGGCAATGGGATCAATGCCCTCTGCGAGTAGTCCTCGGCATTCCGCAGCTTTCAACCGCGCCGCGGCAAGACCAACCGCCTTCAAAGAGCCCAGGCCCATCTCATGAGATTTTCCGTTGCGCCAGTAGCGGAAGATCCACGAGCGCGCGCTGGACCGAGTTACCTGCAGATAGAGGCCATCCCCGTCGGCGAGCATTCCGGGCGCGCGGGCATGCGTAACTTTCAGTGATGAGAGGCGTCCGCTAAGCCGCACCATTTGGGAATCGAACTCCTACCCACAAGCGTACCCACAAATGCAGGGAGGATTCTGGCGGATATGAACGGACGCGTAAAGAGCGCAGGTCGATAAACAGCAGATTTTATTGACCTTTCCGAACGCCCGCGAACATCTGCGAACAGATGTTGGCGGAGGGAGTGGGATTCGAACCCACGTTACGGTTTCCCGTAAACACGCTTTCCAAGCGTGCGCCTTCAGCCACTCGGCCACCCCTCCAAACTCGTCACGGGCGCACGCCTTTTTACATGAAGACGCGCGCGTAGCGCGCTTATGCGCCTTCAGCCACTCGGCCACCCCTCCAGCTCTCGTTTAGACACCCGCTTCTCAAACATGGCGCGGTCGAGGGCGGGGGCACTATAGTCGCGGCTTTCGGGCGGGCAACCCGCACCGTTTGCCCAAGCAAACAGCCTTATTTGTCACTTTTATCTGCACAAATATGCACAATTTTGGCGTATTGACCGATGTAGAAATACTTGCGCAATATGCTGCTTGGCGGCTTTTTTTACCTTATTTTCCATGCCTTAGCCGCAGGGCGACCGGACGTTTGGCAAAGCAATGACGGGTGACGGATCCGCGCTGCATCTGGTGCTCACCGGCGATCCGGCGCTGTTCGCCATCGTCGAATTGTCGCTCATCGTCAGCCTGTCCGCCGTATTGCTGTCGGCGCTGATCGGCGTGCCGGTCGGCGCTTTCATCGCGCTGACGCGCTTTCCCGGCCGCGAAGGCGTGATCGTCATTCTCAATGCGCTGATGGGACTGCCGCCGGTGGTGGTCGGCCTGGCGGTCTATCTGCTGTTGTCGCGGTCGGGCCCGCTCGGCGAACTCGGCATCCTGTTCACGCCGCAAGCCATGGTCATCGCGCAGACCGTCCTGGTGACGCCGATCATCGCGGCACTCTCACGGCAAACCATCGAAGACCTCTGGGTCGAGTACCGCGACGAACTCGCCGCCATGAATGTCGGCCCGTTCGGCCGCGTCGTGACGCTGATCTGGGACGCGCGATTTTCGCTGGTGACGGCGCTGCTCGCCGGTTTCGGCCGCGCGGCGGCGGAAGTCGGCGCCATTCTCATCGTCGGCGGCAATATCGACGGCTTCACCCGCACCATGACCACGGCGATCGCGCTGGAAACCTCCAAAGGCGACCTGCCGCTGGCGATCGGGCTCGGCATAGTGCTCATCTCCATTGTCGTCGCCATTAACGCGCTCGCCTGGGGCGCGCGTCGCGCCGGCGAAATCTACGCGGGATGACCATGCGCCCTCCCGCCCTCGACCTGCCGATCATGTTCGTCGACGTCGAAATCGTCGCCGGCGGCGTGACGATCCTCGACCGGATCACGCTGACGCTTAGCGCCGGCGCGCCGACGGTGCTGATCGGCCCGAACGGCTCGGGCAAGACCACGCTATTGCGCGCGGCCATGGGGCTTTTGCCCATCTCGCGCGGTTTCATCACCTGGGGCGGGCGCGAGACTTCGCTGCCAACGCGGCGCGCGATTTTGTTCCAGCGTCCGGCCATGCTCCGGCGCAGCGCCGCCGGCAACATCCGCTACGCGCTCGCCGCTGCCGGCATGCCGCGCGCGGAGCGCGCAAGCCGCACGTCCCAATTGCTCGCCGATGTCGGGCTCGAAAACCTCGCGCGCCGGCCGGCGCGCCGGCTCTCCGGCGGCGAGCAACAGCGATTGGCGCTGGCACGCGCCTTGGCGCGCGATCCGGCGGTGCTGTTTCTCGACGAGCCGACCGCCAGCCTCGATCCCGCCGCCACCAAGGCGATCGAGGACATCGTGCGCGCCGTCACCGCGCGCGGCGTCAAGGTGGTGATGTCGACCCACGATCTCGGCCAGGCCAAACGGCTGGCCGGCGACGTCGTGCTGCTGCATCGCGGCCGCCTGATCGAAAACAGTCCGGCGGCAGATTTCTTCGCCGAGCCGCGTAGCGAAGAAGGACGGAAATTCATCGCCGGCGAATTGCTGGTGTGAGTGGAATTTGTCATCGCCGGGCGCGAAGCGCCGTCTTCGCGTCGAAAGTCCCGGTGATCCCGACAAGGTGGGCACCGTGCCCCCTGAGCGAGATGGCCGGGACAAGCCCGGCCATGACTAGCCAGTAATCTGAGAAAAACAAAGAGGAGGATAACAATGTTCAATCGTCGCACATTCATTGCCGCCGCCACGCTCGGCGTTGCGGTTTTCGCCGCCCAGCCGGGCTATTGCGCAGGACAAATCGATCGTGGTCGCCTCGACCACCTCGACGCAGGATTCCGGCCTGTTCGAATATCTGCTGCCGAAGTTCAAGGCCAAGAGCCGGCATCACCGTGAAGGTGGTGGCGCAGGGGACCGGCAAAGCGCTTGACACCGGCGCGCGTTGCGACGCCGACGTGGTGTTCGTGCACGCCAAGGCGCAGGAAGAGAAATTCCTCGCCGCCGGCCACGGCGTGAAGCGTTTTCCGGTGATGTACAACGACTTCGTCATCGTCGGACCGAAAAGCGATCCCGCCGGTATCAACGGCATGAAAGACGTCGCCAAGGCGCTCAACCAGATCAAGGCCAAGGGCGCGACCTTCTTCTCGCGCGGCGATCGTTCCGGCACGCACAGCGCGGAGTTGCGCCTGTGGAAGGCCGTCGGCATCGACATCGAGAAGGACAAGGGCCCCTGGTACAAGGCGCTCGGCCAGGGCATGGGTGCGACGCTCAACACCGCGGCTGCCGGCAATGGCTACACGCTGACCGACCGCGCCACCTGGATCCACTTCAAGAACAAGCAGAACCTCGTGATCGAGGTGGAAGGCGACAAGCGCCTGTTCAACCAATACGGCGTCATGCTGGTGAATCCGGCGAAGTGCCCGACGTGAAGAAGGATCTCGGCCAGGCCTTCATCGATTACCTGATTTCGCCGCAAGGCCAGAAAGACATCGCCGGCTATAAGGTGGACGGGCAGGAATTGTTCTTCCCGGACGCCGACAATCCAAACGCCTGATGCGCAACATCGCAATCGCGCTGGCGATGCTCGCCATGACAGGTCCGGCGGCGGCGGAGACGATCCAGCTCTTCGCCGCCGGCAGCCTGAAGGGCGCGCTCACCGACGTGGCGAAAGCCTATGAGGCAAAAAGTGGCCACAAGGTCGCGATGAAATTCGGCCCTTCCGGGTTGCTCAAAAAGGAGATCGCCGACGGCGCCAAAGCCGATATTTTTGCCTCCGCCAATATGCAGCATCCGCAGGCGCTGTTCGACGACGGCACGGGCGGCCCGGTGGTCCGCTTTGCGCGCAACAAACTGTGCGCGCTGGTCAAGCCGGGGCTCGATGTCACCAGCGGCAATCTGCTCGCGCGCATGATGGACGGCAAGGTGAAGCTCGGCATGTCGACGCCGCGGGCCGATCCTTCCGGAGACTATGCGATCGAAGTCTTCACCAAGGCCGAAGCGCTCAAGCACGGCGCGCAGGACATCCTGGAGCAAAAGGCGCTCAAGCTCACCGGCGCCAAGGACAGCGCCGCGCCGCCGGCAGGGCAAATCGTCTATGGCTGGCATGTGGCGGAAGGACGCGCGGATATTTTTCTCACCTACTGCACGAATGCGCTTGCCGCGCGCAAACAATATCCCGACCAGCAGATCGTCGAGCTGCCGGAGGCGCTTTCGGTTGGCGCCGATTACGGCCTGACCGTCATCAGCGGCGCGCCGGTGCCGGCGCAGGAATTCGCCGAATTCATCTTGTCGGCGGAAGGACAAAAAATATTGGCAAACTATGGATTTGCGCCGGGGACGTAATTGCGCCGTCGTCCCGGCCGAGCGTTGGCGAGGGCCGGGACCCGAAACCCCGGTCTCGGCTATAAGAATGTCACGGAAGGTCCCCGCCCGCGCGGGGACGGCCATTGAAAGGAGCCGCCCATGAAATTCAGCGCGCGCAATCAGCTTAAAGGCAAGATCGTAGACGTGAAGAAAGGCGCCACCACCGCCCATGTCCGTATCGACATCGGCGGACAGGTCGTCACCGCGTCCATCACCAATGAATCGGCGGAGGAACTCGGCCTCGCCGCCGGCAAGACGGCTTACGCCATCATCAAAGCCAGCAACGTGATGGTAGGCGTGGATTAGACACTTCGTGCCCCTCACCCGCCGCACACTGTTAGCCACCTCCGCCGCCGCGCTGCTGACGCCGCGTGCCGCGCGCGCCGCGACCGTCACCGACGATGCCGGGCGCAGCGTCACCGTGTCGGCCAAGGTTACCCGCGTCTTTCCCGCCGGACCGCCAGCGGCGATCCTGCTCTACACGATGGCGCCCGATCTGCTGCTCGGCTGGCCGCGCGCCAACCGGCCGGAAGAATGCGCCTACATGCTGCCGGACGTCTGCCGTAAGCCGGAAGTGGGCCGAATCACCGGCCGCGGCAACACCGCCAATCTTGAAACGGTGATCGCGCTCAAGCCCGACCTTATTCTGGACGTGGGTTCGATTCGCGACACCTTCGTGTCTCTCGCCAACCGTACGCAGGAGCAGACCGGCATTCCCTATGCGTTGCTCGACGGCCGCTTCAGCACGATCTCCGCGACCTATCGCAAGCTCGGCGAACTGACCGGGCGACAGGCCGACGCGGAAAATCTCGCGCATTACGCTGGCGACACGTTGAAAGTCATTACCGGACGCATTGCCGGCATCGCGCCCCGTCAGCGGCCGCGCGTCTATTACGCGCGCGGGCGGCGCGGGCTGGTGACCGGGCTCGGCGGCTCGATCAACGTCGAGACCATCGAGATGATGGCGACCGACGTCGCCGGCGGCAACAAAGGCGGCCTCGCCAACGTTTCGATCGAGCAGGTGCTGTTTTGGAATCCGGAAGTGATCGTCACCATCGATCAGGATTTTGCCGCCAGCGTGCGCAGCGATCCCGCCTGGTCTTCGGTCGCCGCGGTCAAAAGCGGGCGCGTGCATTTATCGCCGAAAATGCCGTTCGGCTGGGTGGATTTTCCGCCGAGCGTGAACCGGCTGATCGGACTGTGGTGGCTTGGCAAGATCCTCTATCCTGAGCTGTTCAAGGAAGACCTGCGCGAACTGACGCGCGACTTCTACACAAAATTCTATCACGTGACGCCAACGGCTGAGCAGATCGATCATGTGCTGGCGGGGCGAGGGTGATGCTTTCGCGGAGCGCGCGTTCTTTACCTCTCCCCGCGCGCGGGGAGAGGTCGACTATCGCGCGCTCCGTGCGCGATAGTCGGGTGAGGGGGCATCGCCAGTGCTCAGGCCAACGGAAAAGCCCCCTCACCCCGACCCTCTCCCCGCAAGCGGGGAGAGGGAGAAGATCATGACCCGCTCCGCCCTACCCGGCTTTGCCATCGCGACCGCGGTGTTGATCGCAGGACTCTTGTTCGCCTTTACGGTTGGGCGTTACCCGGTTTCGCTGGCAGACCTCGTCCACGTGCTGTTGGCGAAGGCGAGCGGCCAGCAGCCGCATGTATCGGCGGCGGTCGAGAGCGTCATCCTGCAGGTGCGCGGGCCGCGCGTGCTGGCCGCCGTCATGGTCGGCTCGGCGCTGGCCGTTGCCGGCACCGCCTTCCAGGGCCTGTTCCGCAATCCGTTGGTGTCGCCCGATATTCTCGGCGCCTCGTCGGGCGCCGCGCTCGGCGCCGTGGTCGGTATTTATCTGTCGCTCGGCATCTTCTTTATCCAGGTCTTTGCCTTCATCGGCGGATTGTTCGCGGTCGCCGCCGTCTATGTGATCGGCTCGATGGTGCGTTCGCGCGATCCGATTTTGGTGCTGGTGCTGACCGGCGTAGTAATCGGCTCACTGCTCGGCGCCGGCGTCGGTCTGGTGAAATATCTCGCCGACCCCTACAACCAGCTTCCCGCCATGACCTTCTGGCTGCTCGGCAGCCTCTCCGCCGTTACCGTCTCCGATCTCATCCCGCTGTTCGGCCCGGTGGCGATCGGCGCCCTCGTGCTGATCGCGCTGCGCTGGCGCATGAACGCCATGTCGCTGCCGGAGGAGGAAGCGCGCGCGCTGGGTCTTGCCACCGGACCCTTACGCATCGTGATCGTCGCCGCAGCAACGCTGGTGACATCGGCAAGCGTCGCCACCGCCGGCATCATCGGCTGGGTCGGCCTGGTGGTGCCGCATCTGGCCCGCTCGCTGGTCGGGCCCGATTTCGCCCGGCTGTTGCCGGCGGCGGCAATTCTGGGTGGCGGCTATCTCTTGCTCATCGACACGCTGGCGCGCACCGCCGCGGAAGTTGAAATCCCGCTCGGCATTCTGACCGCGGTGGTCGGCACGCCGTTTTTCATCTGGCTTCTGGCAAGCGTGCAGAAAACTTGGTCATGATCCTCTCTGGCCACGCCCTCACCATCGGGTACTCCGACCACACCGTCGGCAGCGGGCTCGATGTTGCGTTTAAGACCGGCGAGGTGCTGGCGCTGCTGGGGCCGAACGGCGGCGGCAAGACGACGCTTCTGAAGACCTTGCTCGGCCTGCTCAAGCCGAAGGCCGGCGAGGTGCGGCTTGGCGAAAAATCGTTACGTGATTATTCGATCCGCGAGCGCGCGCGCATTTTGGCATATGTACCGCAGGTGCATATCGGCACTTTCGCCTTCACCGTCGAAGCCGTGGTGCTGATGGGCCGCACCGCGCACGGCAATCTGTTCAGCCGGCCAAGCGCGCATGACCGCGGGATCGCGGGCGCCGTGCTCGAGCGCTTCGGCATCGCGCGGCTCAGCGACCGGCCCTACACCATGATCTCCGGCGGCGAGCGCCAGCTCGTCCTGCTGGCGCGCGCGCTGGCGCAGGAACCGCAATTCATCGTGCTCGACGAGCCAACGGCGAGTCTCGACTTTGGCAACCAGGGCAAGGTGATGAATGAGATCCGGGCGCTCGCCCAATCCGGGCACGGCGTTTTATTCACCACGCACGATCCCAATCACGCACTGCGCGCCGCCGATCGCGCCTATCTGTTACGCGAGGGCACGCGCATCGCCGAGGGACCGGTGGCGAGCGTGCTCAATCAGACGCAACTGCAGGAGCTTTATCGCGCGCCGGTGGAGCGGCTCGCCGATCCGCAAACCGGCGCGGTGGCTTTCTTGCCGGGGTGAAACCTGGTCAGAGGACGTCGGGATCGGTCAACGCCGGTCCCGAGGCGCGACGCAGGTTATCAAGCGCGTCAGTCGCCTGCCGGTGCAAACCGGAAAAATCAATTTCCACGGCCGCCGTGTGTAAGCCAGACGTCGAAGATCGCGGCACCATGGCCGAAAGGCTTAAGCCTCCGGTCGCCAGGATCAGCACAAAGGCCAGGATCCGGTGTGTTTTTGATGGCAGGCCGTCTTGGATCATGCCGTCACAATAACCACAAACTGATTGAAGGTACGCGAATACGCAGAGCGGATTTGCCCCGCCAGCGTTCAGCTTTTGGTAACGATGTACCGCGCGTCAGGCGGATGTAGGCACCAGCGAATAGCGCGGATCGGCGGCGAGCACGTCGGCCTGCGGCAGGCCGAGTTCCTTGCGTACGATATTGGTGCCGAGCACAAGCGAAACGATCTTGTAATAAGCGTGCCGGCGGCTCATGCCCTCGCGCCCCATGCCGCAGTCGGACGAGATCACCAGCCGCTCGGCCGGGATGAACTTGAGCGCCTGGCGGATGTGGTCGGCGATCTCCTCCGGACGCTCGACCTGCAATGAATGGTGATCGATGACGCCGATGCAGATTTTCTTGTCGGCAATAATCTTGCCGAAGGCTTCCAGGTCCATGCCGTGTGCGCTCGCCGACTCGAAGGTGATTACGTCGGCGTCGACCTTGTTGAGCATCTCCAGCGCCGACTTGTAGCTCTGCACGTCCTTGAACATGCGCTGCTGCGAGGGATTGCCCCAGCAGGTGTGACACCAGACTTCCGTCTTGGCGCGCAGGCCTTTCACGGTGCGGTTGAACACTTCGACGCTGTAGGCGGGATTGATGATCTCGTCGACAATATTGCGTGCCGCCAGCAGATGAATCTGCGGCTCCTCATACTGGATCACCGGACAGCCGGCATCGGCGAGTTCGTGCAGCTCTTCGTTGAGCGCGTCGGAGATTGCTTCGATGCGGTCACGAATCTTCGTGTAGTGCTTGTCGGAAACGGCGAAGGCGACCAGTTCGGGCCCGATGGTTCCGAACTTGACCGGCTTCTTGGTCATGCGTTGCGACACTTTCCACATCGGAGCGTATTGCAGTTCTCCGCGCGTCACCGGTCCGTTGATACCGGGCATCACACGCGATTCCAGATAATCGTGCAGGATATGGCCGGGTGGGAAAGCAACGCCGCCTTTGCCGGCCGGCGTCGGCTGCGGATGCTTGTCGAAGCCGACCATGTGGCGCGGCGGATAATTGGTCCAGCTCTGGCCGCCGACGTCAGAATCGAAATGCGCGTCGCCGTCGGTGACGATGTCGAGGCCGGCCAGTTCCTGCTCATGCAGATAGACCGACACCGCGTCCACATATTGCTCGCGGAACTGGTTATTCACCATGGCGTCGAGGAAGCTGCGGCCGCCCAGATTCTCCGTGTACCAACTCGGCCGCGGCAGCGAACCGGTGATGGTGGTCGGCAGCATGACGTCTTTGGTGGCGCGAAGCATGGTAGGCGTCTCCCCGAGGCATTGGTTTGCGAGCCTTGGAACGGCTCCTTGTCATTGCCATCTATATTAGGTCCGGCGCGCGCCGCAGGGAACTGCGGACATGCGATTTCTCATTGTATGACGGGGTGAAAATGCCCACCGTAGTGGGCAGCTTGGGGCAGAGCGAGTCTGCTATAATTGTATCATGAACAAAGACAAAGGCGGCTTCATCATCCGGCCCAACCCGCTCGATCCGCGGCTGACCGAACGCGTCAGCGGCATCGACCAGACCGGCGCGCGCATCGAGACCTCGGTCACGGTCGAGCGCGCGCTGACGATCTTCCTCAATTCGCAGGAGATCGTCACCGCCATGACCATCGGCGACTACCCGGAATATCTGGCTGTCGGCTACCTGCTCAATCAGAACATGCTGCTGCCCGACGACGTGGTCACCGGCGTCGATTACGACGAGGAATTGGCGGTCGTCGTCGTGCGCACCAAGCGCAAGACCAATTACGAAAAGAAGCTGAAGAAGAAGGTGCAGACCTCCGGCTGCGCGCAAGGGACCGTGTTCGGCGATTTGATGGAGGCCTTGGAAGACGTCTCGCTGCCGAAGGCGACCTTGCGCACCTCCTGGCTCTATGCGCTGACCAACACGATCAACACCACGCCGTCGCTTTATCTCGAAGCCGGCGCCATCCACGGCTGCGTGCTGGCGAAGGAAGATCAGCCACTGGTCTATATGGAGGACGTCGGCCGTCACAACGCGGTCGACAAGATCGCCGGCTGGATGTTCAAGGAGAAGGTCAAGCCCGCCGACAAGATTTTCTACACCACCGGGCGACTGACCTCGGAGATGGTGATCAAGACCGTGCGCATGGGGATTCCGATTCTGATCTCGCGCTCGGGCTTCACCGCCTGGGGCGTCGAACTTGCGCGCAAGGCCAATCTCACGCTGATCGGGCGCGCGCGCGGCAAGCGCTTCGTCGCGCTCGCCGGCGAAGACCGCATCGTGTTCGACCAGGACCTTAAATTTGTCGAAGAAGAGAGCAGCAAGCACCGCCGCAAGGCCGCCGTGCATGATGAATAATGGCTGACGTTCCCGTTCCCCCTACTCTTGGCCTGGTGCTCGCCGGCGGCTTGGCGCGCCGCATGGGCGGCGGCGACAAGGCGTTGATCGAGATCGGCGGCTCGACCATCCTCGACCGCGTGCTGGCGACGCTGTCCGGCCAATGCACCGACATCATCATCAACGCCAACGGCGACCCTCAGCGTTTCGCCGACACCGGCTGCACCGTGGTGCCCGACAACGTCGGCGGCCATCCCGGCCCGCTCGCCGGCATTCTCGCCGGGCTCGACTGGCTGGCCGACCAGGCGAACGGCGTCGAATGGATCGTCAGCGCGCCGGGCGACTGCCCGTTCCTGCCCGACGACCTTGTCGAAAAACTCCACCTCGCCCGCCGCCAGCTCGGCGCCGGTGTGCCGCTGGCCTGCGCGCGTTCGGGCGAATGGCGTCATCCGGTGGTGGCCTTGTGGCCGCTGGCGCTGCGTGCCGACTTGCGCAAGGCGCTGGTCGAACAAGGCCTGCGCAAGATCGAGGTGTGGACGGCACGGCATGGCATCGCCATCGCAGAATGGCCGGCCGAGCCGGTCGACCCGTTCTTCAATGTGAATACGCCGGAAGACGCCGCCCGCGCCACGCGCATTGCGCTGCAACATAGCTGACGGTACCTGCGCGGCACGGCTTGACGCCCCTCACGCATTTTCCATATTTGCTATAGTGATAGGCTATGGGTCTGGGAGAGGAGCTACAAAAATGAAATCATTTCTCATTGCCTGCGTGGCGGTCATCGTCCTCGCGGTTATCGGCTGGGGTGTGCTCGACAGCATACAGCGGCCGGTGGACGAGGCGTTCACCACGCCCTACGTGCGGCTCGGCGCGTAGCTAACTGACCAGCGCGGCGTAGGATAGGAAACCGACGCGGGCGCCCGGCTCGATCACGGTGACGTCCTCGGGGAACTCCAGCAAGCCGTCGGTCTCGGTCAGCGACGTCAGAATGCCGGCGCCGTCCTGCGGGTGCTTGACCGCTTCGATCTCGCCATCTGCGCCGCGCCGCAACGCCACCCGCACATATTCGCGGCGGTCCTTCTTTTTCTTGTAGGCGAAGGCCGCGCGCACGGGCAGCGGCGTGAGCTTTTGCGGGCGCGCGCCGGACAGCCGCAGCAGCAGTGGCTTCACCACGCGCACGAAGGTCACAAACACCGCGACCGGATTGCCCGGCAAGCCGACGAAGGCGGCGCCGTGGCCGTTTTCATTGCGGATCACGCCCATGGCCACCGGCCGCCCCGGCTTGATGGCGACGCGCCAGAACACCAGGCTGCCGATGCGTTCGACCGTGCTGCGCACGAAATCGGCTTCGCCGGTGGAGACGCCGCCTGAGGTGACAATGAGATCGTGATCGGCGGCAGCCGCGGAGAGAGAGCGCGCCAGTGCGTCGGGATCGTCGGCCAGAATTCCTAGGTCGGTCACGTCGGCGCCGAGCCGTTCCAACAATCCGTTCAGCAGATAGCGATTGGCGTCGTAGATCGCGCCGCCGCCACGTGGCGCACCGGGCTCGATCACCTCATCGCCGGTGGAGAAGATCGCCACTTTAAGCCGCCGCCGTACCTCGAGCTCCGTAATCCCAAGCGCGGCGGCGAGCGCGATATGCTGCGCCTCCAGCACGGTGCCGGCCGCCAGCACGACATGACCGAAGGGCACGTCTTCGCCGGCAAGCCGGCGATTGGCCCCGAGTTTCAGCCCCTTCGGCACCGTGACGCGATCTCCGTCCGCGGTCACGTCCTCCTGCATGAACACCGTATCGGCGCTT
Organism: uncultured Alphaproteobacteria bacterium; assembly: GCA_963810255.1. Classification (GTDB taxonomy): domain Bacteria; phylum Pseudomonadota; class Alphaproteobacteria; order Rhizobiales; family Xanthobacteraceae; genus Pseudolabrys. The sequence continues at coordinate 30,005 of CAWEMT010000007.1, forward strand.
TTGGGCATCGGCGCGCCGGTGAAAATGCGGATGGCTTCGCCCGCTTTCAGCGCTTGCTCCGCGCGCGCGCCGGCGGTCAGCCGGCCGGCAATGACGAGCGTCGTATCGCCGTCACGTTTGAGATCGGCATGGCGCACGGCGTAGCCGTCGACAGCGGAATTATCGAACGGCGGCAGATCGACCGGCGCCTTTATGTCGTCGGCGGCGACGCGGCCGCGCGCGTCGCGCAACGGCAAGCGTTCCGTCTCGGCGACCGGGGCGACACGCTCGCCGATCAACCGCTCCATGTCCTCGAGCGGCAGCAGCGGGCCGGAAAAGGCGAAGCAGTCGTCGGTCAATTGCGCCATGGACTAGCCTTTACCGACGGCCTCGACCGTCACCGCGTGCTTGAGCAGCAGATCGGCGATCGCTCGATGTCGTTGAGATCGACCACCGGCACCTTGGCCGCCGGCAGCGCGATATCGGCGGCGATCGCCACGATATGCGGATCCTCCGGATGGATCAGCGGCTTGCCGTTGGCGGCGCGGTGAATTTCGAGCTTGGGAAACTTGTCGCGCTTGTAGCCTTCGACCAGTACCAGATCGACCGCTGACATTTTAGCGACCAGTGCAGGCAGATCCCATTCCGGCTCGCCGCGCAACTCGTGCAGGATCGCCCAGCGTTTGGCCGAGGAGATGATCACCTCGGTGGCGCCGGCGGCGCGGTGGAAGAACGAATCTTTGCCGGGCTGGTCGAGATCGAAGCCGTGATGCGCGTGCTTGAGCGTGGACACCGTTACCCCGCGCGCGATCAGGCACGGGATGAGCTTGGTGATCAGCGTAGTTTTGCCCGACCCGCTCCAGCCGGCGAGACCGATAATGCGCATGGTGCCCATATAAGACAGCCGCCCCCGAAATGAACCGGGAGGTATAGCACGATGCGGCGACGACCTCCGGCAAACTACGGGATTGCCCGGATTCGCGGTTGGGGGCAGGTTTAGGGCCACTGGACGGTCGCGGAGAGTTGCTATGAGCCAAGCTTCGGTATGGACGTGGCGTGAGGTATGGACGCGCAAGCTCATCTATCCGGGCCATACCTTTCCGACCGCCGCCGCGCCGGTGATCGTCGCCATCGGGCTTGCCCATCACGACCGCGTATTCGCCGCGCTGCCAGTAGCGCTCGCCTTTCTCGCCGGCTGGCTGATCCAGTTCGCCGGCGTCGTCACCGACAATTACAGCAATCTCAAGCGCGAGCCGGACGACCGCGAGCATCCCGAACTGGTGCAAGCGGTCAACAGCGGCCTGCTCTCACTCGCCGACCTGCGCAACACCATCCTGGTGAGCTACGGCCTGGCGGTGCTGTTCGGCTTTGCGCTGCTGGCGCTGGCGGGATGGCCGGTGATCGTGATCGGGCTGGCGAGCATCCTGGCGAGCTGGGCCTATTCCGCCGGCCCTTGGCCGTTCGGCCGCCACGGCTTCGCCGATCCACTGTTCTTTTTGTTCTTCGGTACCGTCTCGGTGATCGGCGCCTATTACGTTCAGGCCGCCGTGGTGCTGGGACCGGAGCATTGGCGTGACGCACTGCCGTTGACCGCCGTCGCCGTCAGCCTGCCGATCGGCGCGCTGATCACCAATATCCTGATCATCGACGACATCCGCGATTGCGAGTTCGACGTGGTGAAAGGCAAGAACACCGTGGCGGTGCGCTTCGGCAAGATCTGGAGCCGGTATGAATTCGTCGGCCTGCTGGTCTTCGCCTATCTCGCGCCGTTCTGGTTCTGGCGCGGCTTTGGCTTCAGCGCCTGGGTGCTGCTGCCCTTTATTACCTTGCCGCTCGGCTTCGTGGTTGCCCGCGCGGTGTGGACCCGCAACAATTTTGCCGAACTGGTCCCGATGACGCCCCGCATGGCGATGCTGACCGTCGCCTATTCCGTCTGCCTGGCGATCGGGCTGGCTTCATCGCCGTAAGCGGATACCGAAATATTTTTGATATAGATCAATTTTGCACAGTCACTGCGCCGTAACTTTGTTTGGATAGCGTTGCGCGGGCGGTGATAGGCGTTGACGGGTACAATTGGAAGATTCGATGCCGAGAAATCGGTGGCTGCTCCTGCTTGCGCTATTGGTCGTGGGCGCCGTGCTTGGCGCCGGCGGCATACTGGTCAGCCTCGAAGTCAACCGCGCCACCTCGACCGAGGCCTTCTGCACCTCCTGCCACAGCATGACTTTCGTGGGGAACGATCCCCATTTCCTCAATTCGTCGCATCGCACCAACAGCGAGGCCGTACGCCCTAGCTGCGGCGACTGTCACATTCCGAAAACCAACTGGTTCGTCGAGACCTGGGCCCATATTTCATCGGGCACCCACGACGTCATCGCCGAATACACCCATAATTTCAACGATCCCAAGGTCTGGGCGGCGCGCAGGATTCAGCTCGCCCACCAGGTGCGCAACGAAATGCGCGCGCAAGACAGCGTGACCTGCCGAAGCTGCCATGACGCAGCCAGCGTCCATCCGAAAAGCGAACGCGGACAAGCGGCGCACGCGCTGCTGCGCGAAGGCCGCTTGACCTGCATCGATTGCCATTTCAATCTCGTCCACGCCCCGGTGCCGCCGACGCTGGAGTTCATCCGCGGTTCCGGCATCGGCGGAAACTCGAAGTAGCACGTGCATGATCCCGAAAAGTGGGGACCGGTTTTCGGACAAGATCATGCGCAACGCAAAAAGTTAAGGAGACTGCGATGAGCATCCAAGGCCGGATACCGAAAATCCTCGCCGCGGCGCTCCTGACCGGCGGGCTCGGCGCCGCTGTGCTGGTACTGGCGCCGCAACTTTACGCGCAGACGCCGCCGGCACCGCCCGCGCCCGCCGCAGCGCCTGCTGCGACAACGCCTGGCATGATCCCGACCACCGACGTGCCGTTCTATGCCGACTGGGCCTCCTCGCCGCACGCCGATCACAAGGCCGAGCCGTTCAACCACTGGAACAAGGAAGGCAACATTCCGGTGGTCTGCGCGCGCTGCCATTCGACGCCCGGCTTCCGCGACTATCTTGGCGCCGACGGCACCGCGCCCGGCAAGGTCGATCATCCGGCGCCGGTCGGCACCGTCATCACCTGTATCGCCTGTCATAACGACAAGGCGCTGGCGCTCACCACCGTCACGTTTCCGTCGGGGGTGAAGGTGGCCAATCAGGGCACCAATACCCGCTGCATGACCTGCCACCAGGGCGTCGAATCGACCAACAGTGTCAACGCCAAACTCGCCGGCCTCGCCGACGATGCGGTTACGCCCAAGCTCGATTTCATCAATGTGCACTACACCGCCGCCGGCTCGATGTTGTTCGGCAACGTGGCCAAGGTCGGCTACGAATATCCCGGCAAGACCTACGCCGGCCGCTTCGAGCACAAAGAACCCTATACGCGCTGCACCGCCTGCCACGTCACCCATTCGTTGGCAGTTAAGGTCAACGACTGCGCGGCCTGCCATAAGGAAGTGACCGACAAGGCCTCGCTGCACACGATCCGCACCGACAAAATCGACCGCGACGGCAACGGCGACATCACCGAGGGCGTGGCGGCCGAGCTCGACCATCTTCGCGGCAAGCTGCTCACCGCCATCATGGACTACGCCAAGACGGTGGTTAAAAAGCCGGTGGTCTATACGCCGGAGGTCTATCCCTACTTCTTCAACGACAACAACGGCAACGGCGTGGCCGACAAGGACGAGGCCAAGTTCCCCAATCGCTACAAGTCCTGGACGCCGCGGCTGATGAAGGCGGCCTATAACTATCAGTTCGTCACCAAGGATCCGGGCGCCTTCGCGCACAATTCGGCCTACGCCAGCGAGTTGCTGCTCGACTCGCTCGCCGATCTCGGCACCAAGGTGAAGGTGGATATCGCCAAGGCGACGCGGCCGTAAGAAATCCTGTCGTCCCGGGCGACCGAGCCAACGGGTCCGCGCAAGGCGCGGCCCGATGACAGGCTCCGCGAGGGAGACCCGGGACCCATACGCCGCAGCCTCTCGATAGCGCAGTGGCAATGGGTCCCCGCCTGCGCGGGGACGACAGCAAGCAAAAAAGAAAAACGCCCGGCCGCAAGGCCGGGCGTTCGCATTTAAGATGATTGGAGGTGCGGCTATTCGGCCGGCTGCTGAGCGCCTTTGGCGCCGCCGCCCTGCACTTCCTCTTCGTACCAGAGGTTATGATGCTCCTTGGCCCAGTTCACATCGACCGTGCCATTGCTCATCGACTCGAAGGCGCCCTCCATACCGAGCGTGCCGAGATAGATGTGGGCGACGATCAGCGCGACGAACAGCACGCCGACCACGGCGTGGAAGACTTGCGCCAGCTCCATGTTGGCGACGGTCATGCCGTAATAGAACGGGAACATCAGCATGAAGCCGGAGATGATCATGGCCGCGCCGCCGAACACGATGAACCAGTACAGCAGCTTCTGACCGGCGTTGAACTTGTGCGCCGGCGCATGCTTGCTGCCCTTGCCCATGCCGCCGCCCGCCTTGAGCCATTCGACATCGGCCGCGGTCGGGAAATTCTGCCCGATCCACATTAGGAACATCAGCACGACGCCGATGGTGAAGGCGAAGCTAATGTAATTGTGGACGTACTTTGCCCATTCCGACCAGTCGCTGAAGGCCTGCGGCGACATCAACGGCAGCAGCAGGCTGCGACCGAAGGTGACGTTGAGGCCGGTGATGCCGAGAATGACGAACGACGTTGCGGTGAGCCAATGCACAAAGCGCTCGAAGCCGTTGAAGCGCACGATAGTACGGCCGGAGCGGCCGCCTTCGATCTTCATCGAGCCGCGCCACAGATAGAAGATGATGAGCAGCGCCAGCATGCCGAGGATGGCAACACCGCCGACCCACTTCAGCGTGACGGTGCGGAATTCGCGCCATTCGCGGCCCGCCGGGTGAATTAGGTTTGCCGCCTTCTTGTCGGGAATGCTGACCTGACCGGAGATCACGCCGCCATGCAGCTGGTTCAGGAGCTGTTGCTCGCTGGTAGCCGCAGTCGGACCGCCTTGCGCCGAAACCGGTGCGGGCATTGCCATCGCGACGAGGAACGCGAGCGCCAAGGCCCCGGCGATCAAGCGCATCCGCGCAAAAATCTTCGCCATGCCATCTTCTCCCATGCTTCCGAGTGTTTTTATCTGGCGAAACCGGCGGCGCGGGCTCCCTCCCGCACCGCCGATCAGGTATCAGGTCGCGATCGACTCGCGGTAGGCCGTCTGCCAGCCCCAGGCACCGGAGCCGTAGCCGCGCTTGGCCACCCGCTCTTTGTAGATCTTGGCGATGACGTCGCCGTCGCCCGCCAGCAGCGACTTGGTCGAGCACATCTCGGCGCACAGCGGCAGCTTGCCTTCGGCCAGACGGTTGGCGCCATATTTTTCGTACTCCGCCTTGCTGCCGTCGGCTTCCGGGCCGCCGGCGCAGAAGGTGCACTTGTCCATCTTGCCGCGCGAACCGAAGTTGCCGACTTTCGGATATTGCGGCGCGCCGAATGGGCAGGCGTAGAAGCAATAGCCACAACCGATGCAGATGTCCTTGGAGTGCAGAACGACCGCGTCGGCGGTGGTGTAGAAAGCGTCCACCGGACACACCGCCGCGCAAGGCGCGTCGGTGCAGTGCATGCAGGCCATGGAGACCGAGCGCTCGCCCGGCTTGCCGTCGTTGAGCGTGACGACGCGCCGGCGATTGATGCCCCAGGGCACCTCGTGCTCGTTCTTGCAGGCGGTGACGCAAGCGTTGCATTCGATGCAACGGTCGGCGTCGCAAAGGAACTTCATGCGTGCCATGTCAATTCTCCCTTACCCGTTGCCTCACGCCGCCTCGATGCGGCACAGGGTGACTTTGGTTTCCTGCATCTGCGTGACTGAATCGTATCCGTAGGTGCCGTCCATGTTCGACGCTTCGCCGAGCACGTACGGATCACTGCCCTTCGGATATTTCCCGCGCAGGTCCTTGCCCTGCCAGTAGCCGCCGAAGTGGAACGGCATGAACACGACGCCGGCGGCGACGCGTTCGGTGACCAATGCGGCCACCAGAACCTTTCCGCCTTCCGGTGAATGCACCCAAATCTTGGCGCCGTCCTTCACGCCGGCCTTGCTGGCATCGGCCGGGTTGATCTCGGCGAACATCTCCTGCTGTAACTCAGCGAGCCACTTATTGGAGCGTGACTCGTCGCCGCCGCCCTCGTATTCGACCAGACGGCCGGAGGTGAGGATGGTCGGGAAGTTCTTGGAGTGATCGACCTTCTGGATCGACGCGTACAAGGTCGGCAGACGCCAGGCCTTGCGGTCGGTATAGGTCGGATACTTCGCCACCAGATCGCGGCGCGGCGTGTAGAGCGGTTCGCGGTGGATCGGCGTCGGATCCGGGAACTGCCACACGATGGTGCGCGCCTTGGCGTTACCGAACGGCGCACAGCCGTGCTTGATCGCGACACGCTGGATGCCGCCCGACAGGTCGACCTTCCAGTTGGTCTTCTCCTTGGCGACCTTGTCGATCGCCGCCTTTTCTTCCGCCGTCAGGTCGACGTCCCAGCCCAGCTTCTGCAGCATGGCCATGGTGAATTCGGGATAGCCGTCCTTGAGCTCGGAGCCGACCGAATAGGATCCGTCGGCCAGCAGGCTTTGGCCTTTGTAGGCGACGCCGAAGCGGGCCCGGAAAGTCAGACCGCCTTCCGCCACCGACTTGGAGGTGTCGTAGAGGATCGGCGTTCCGGGATGCTTCATCTCGGCGGTGCCCCAGCACGGCCACGGCAGGCCGTAGTACTCGCCCTTGCACGGCCCATCCTTGGCTTGCAGCGTGGTCGGATCGAAGCTTGCCTGGTTGGCCATGTGCAACTTCAGGCGTTCCGGCGACTGGCCGGTGTAGCCGATGGTCCACATGCCCCTGTTGTATTCGCGGGTGATATCCTCGACCACCGGCTCGTTGTTCTTCACCTCGATGTGCTTGAACAACTCTTTGTCGAAGCCGAGCTTCTTGGCGAAGAGATACATGATCTCGTGGTCGACTTTGGCTTCGAACCAGGGCTTGAACACCCGGTCGCGCCATTGCAGCGAGCGGTTCGACGCGGTGACCGAACCGTAGGTCTCGAACTGCGTGGTCGACGGTAACAGATAGATGCCGTCCTTGCGGTCCGGTATGACGGCGGCGAAGGTCGGCACCGGGTCGACGATGACCATCAGGTCGAGCTTCTCCATTGCCTTCTTCATCTCGGGCAGACGGGTCTGCGAATTGACCGCATGGCCCCAGTACACCATCACGCGGATGTTGTTGGGCTGGTCCATGTTCTCTTTTTTCTCGAGCACGCCGTCGATCCAGCGCGACACCGGGATGCCCTTGCTCTCCATCAATTTCTGGGAGGCGAAGCGGCCTTTGACGTATTCGTAGTCGACGTCCCAGACGCGGCACCAATGCTTCCAGGAGCCGGCGGCCAGGCCGTAATAGCCGGGCAGGCTGTCGGCGAGGACGCACATGTCGGTGGCGCCTTGCACGTTGTCATGGCCGCGGAAGATGTTGGCGCCGCCGCCGGCCTTACCGATATTGCCGAGTGCCAGTTGCAGCGCGCAGTAGGCGCGGGTGTTGTTGTTGCCGTTGGTATGCTGCGTGCCGCCCATGCACCAGACGAGCGTGCCGGGCTTATTCTCATGCAGCATCTTGGCGACGCGCTCAAGTTGCGCGCCCGGCACACCGGTGACCTTCTCGGTCTCTTCCGGCGTCCACTTCATGACCTCTTTCGTAGTCTCGTCGAGACCGAAGACGCGCTGCTTGATGTATTCCTTGTCTTCCCAGCCGTTCTTGACGATGTGATAGAGAATGCCCCAAACCAGCGCGACGTCGGTGCCCGGACGGAAGCGCACATATTCGTCGGCGTGTGCCGCCGTGCGCGTAAAGCGCGGATCGCAGACGATCAGCTTCGACTTGTTCTGCTCCTTGGCGTGCAGGATGTGCTGTACGGAAACCGGATGCGCCTCGGCCGGATTGGAGCCGAACAGGATCATCGACTTCGAATTGTGCATGTCGTTGTAGGAATTGGTCATCGCGCCGTAGCCCCACGTATTCGCGACGCCCGCGACCGTGGTGGAATGGCAGATGCGCGCCTGGTGGTCGCCGTTGTTGGAACCCCAGAAGCCGTAGAACTTGCGGAACAGGTAGGCTTGCTCGTTGCTGAACTTGGCGGAGCCGAGCCAATAGACCGAGTTCGGGACCCGAGGCCTTGCGGACCTCCAACATCTTGTCGCCGATTTCGTTGATCGCCTGCTCCCAGGACACCTTTTTCCACTGGCCGCCTTCGAGCTTCATCGGATATTTCAGGCGGCGCTCGTTGTGCGCGTGCTCGCGCACCGAGGCGCCTTTGGCGCAGTGCGAACCCATGTTGAAGGGGCTGTCCCAGCCGGGCTCTTGGCCGACCCAAATGCCGTTGTGCACTTCGGCGATGACGGTGCAGCCGACCGAACAGTGCGTGCAGACCGATTTGACGCGCGTGGCGCCCGCGGTGAGCGGACCGGCCACCGCCGCATCGGCTTTCTTCACGGCGCCCGGCATCATGCTCGCCAAGGCCACGCCGCCGGTGAGCAGACCGGACCGCGCCAAGAACGTGCGCCGGTCAAGCGCGGTGCCGGCAACCGGCGCCAGCCCCTGCATCAAACGGGTGGTCTTCGCGGTGCCGTTGGATTTTTTCCTGAGCATGTCTGCCTCCTGAAGTGGGATCGTCCCGGCCCGCTGCGTTACGCGGGCGGCGAATGTCTAATGGCGACTAGAAGCGGGCGAGCTTGTAGTATTTCTTCACGTCCTCGCTTTCGCGATAGCCAGCCTGCTGTTGCGGCGTGCTCTGCTCGCAAGCGACCGCCTCGCCGGACGCGGCTGCGGTGGTCGCAGCCGCCGCGCCGATGGCGAAACCAGCGCCCTTCAGCAGCCGACGGCGATCGAGCTCAACCGACCCTTTTGTCTCTTTGCGCATTGTCAGTCCTCCGCAAGCGAATGGGTGAACGGCCGCGGCGAGCGAGCCGCGCGCGGCGACGGTGCGTGCATCGATAAATGGAAATCGCAAAGCTGACGCGCGGCGGCGCGCGCAAACAGTACGCCGGAGCTTGTTCTTTGTTTTGCGCAGCCGGTACCAACCGAGCTAACGGCAGCCATTTTGTTTCCGCTCCCGATCCGACGTCTTATAGCGCCGCCCTATAGCTTCATTAATCCAATTATAGCCTTGCGCTATGGCTATTAACAATGCGCGCGCGGCCTCTGTTCCGGGAAATTGATTGAAATAACGGCATAAATTTTTGCTGCAGCGCACACTAAAAGCGGGCGCAAAAAATTTATCCACCCGGCGGCTCCGGTATGGGTGGGCGTAGCGCCAACCGCAGCGTGCTACCGGCTGCGACGTGGTTTCATAGCTTTTGTTCGCTGGATGGCGCTTTCGCGCAGCGCCCAGTCGGAATTTTACGACCGGCGGCGCGGCCCACTGTCCTGGTCTACCGGCGCGGCGCGGTCAGTTGTTTCACTGTCTTGCGGGAACTCGCCTGTTTCACTGTCTTGCGGGAACTCGCCGGCCTCGGGCGCGGCTGCGGCTAACTGCCGCGACTCGTCGGGCCCCTCGTCCGCGACGCTGTCTTCATCAGACGTCGGCTCACCCGGCGATTCGGCGCTGCTTTTTGACTCCGCCTCACCGGTATTTTCAGGTTCAAGCTTGGCGACTTCAGGTTCAAGCTTGGCGACGGCTTCCTCGACTTCGTCCAGGTAGCCCCTCCCCACCTTGTAGCTGGTCTGCGCCAAGGTGATCGGCGTATCGATCACGTTGAAGTCTTCGCAGTAGTCGTCGAGCATGTCGATAAAGCCGAACAGCGGATCGCTGGTCCACAATTTGCGCAGCGCCGCGCGGCGCAGGTTTTCCGGCACGTTCTCGCGCAGGAAAGCCGTGTAGTCGGATTGGAACGTAAGTTCTTCGACCGGCGGTAAATTGGATATATCGGTCTCGTCCGCAGGCGCGGCCGTCGCGGAATTTTGCTGACCCGCCGTCGCCGGCGGCGCCTGCTCCGGCGGCGCCTGCGAATTTTTTCCCGGCGGCGGCTCGTCGATCACGGCGCCATGACGCGCGGCCAGCTTGCGTTGCGACCAGCGCGACAACGTTCCGTTCGGTTCGTCGCTCACCAGATCTCCTCTTCGCGCACGCGGCGCGGCTTCTTACCGCCGTAGTCATCCTCGTGGCGCTTGTTCTTGCGCTTCTGGAACGGAACATCGACGTGATGCGCCGCCACGAATTCGCGCACCAGGAGCATAACTTCGGGCGGCATCGGCACGCCCTCGACGATATCGTCGCCGCCGGTGCTGTAGCCCATGGCTTCGTAGGGGCACACGGTCACCAGGAACGGTTGATAGTCCAAATCTTCGGCTTCATCGTTGCGGCGCAGGATGACGAAGACGACCGGCACATCCTGCGACAGATTGGTGAGATAGCCTTCGGTCTCGCCGCGAAACAATTCGAGATCGAGCGTGCCGCCGTGGATGTGCCTCCAGCCGTCGCCCGAGGCGAGCAACTGGCCGCGGGCAACATCGGTCTTCGGCAAGACGCCGAGCGGCCGCCACTCAGAGTCCTGCCAGGCACTTTTGCTTTCGCGCCGCTCGATGACGACGCTAAGGGGCATTACGGCATCGGCCGCCATGCTTGCTGCTGCTCTCTTTATACGGCAGGTCCGCGAACGGCCCGCTTAGTAGCGATTGACGCGATAGTAGTTCTTCACGTCCTCGGCATTCGGGTTGTAACGCGCCTTCTTCTTTTCCTGCTCCGATTCGGCGGCCACCGCCGGGGTGGTCGCGAGCGGCACAGCCGCCGCCGCTGCCGCTGCCGTCACCGCCACGCCGGCGCCAACGCCCAGCGTGCGCAGGAAATCGCGCCGTCCCAGTTTTGCGTCGTCTTTTTTCATTGCCATTTCCTCCTTGATATTGGTTGCGGCTTGCGCCGCTTCAAGCCGGCAGTTGGAACGCTTCCGTCTCGATATCGATAAAGATACGCCCGAGCGCACCCAGATGGCGATAGAAATCAGCGGATTCGGCGTGTTCCAGATCCGTGAAGAAGCGGCCGATCCAGGGCAAAAGGTATTTATCGAAGATCAGGCGGTCGGAATCCGCCGGCGCCGGCAGCGTGCCGCTCGCCAGACCGGCCATGATCTCGCACAGGATTCCGGCATGATCCTCCGGTTCCACTACGCCTTCGGCGCGCTCGACACCAATCTTGGCGAGATCGTCGCGCAACCGAGCCAAGGGACGCTCGTGCAGGAACCCGGAAAGATAATAAGACGCATAGGGCAGCAACTCGCCGCGGCCGATGCCGATGAACAGATCGAAATATTCGCGCTCCACCTTGGCGGCGTCCGCCCTGCCCGCCGCATCGGCGAGAGCGATATGCGCCATGCCGAGCGGGCTCGGATCGCCGCGCAATTCGGACAGGCGCTTCAACATGTCGGCTTCCGGCGCATGCGACAGCAGCGCCGCCAGCAAGGCATATTCCAGCGCGCGCGCAAGATCGATTTCGTCGACGCCGCCGGCCTTGGCTTCGCCGTAGAGATCGGGGCGCAGCACAGCGCGCGCGACGCCGGTCACCGCTTCCACGGTCAAGACACGCTCGGCCGGAACGCGCGACCAGTTGGAAACCGATGGCTGCGAAATGCCGATGCGGCGCGCCAATTCGGTGACGCCGCCGACCGCGCGGATGGCTTCCTGAAGTCCTTGATCCATCGTGTCGTTCTTGGCCATAGCTCCTCGGCCAGTTGTTGACGGTTCTTATTAGCTCGCCCGGCGCGATGCAACTCACGGGGATCGCCGCTCAGCCGACCGCCTCCAGATGCCGGATCGGCAGGCCGGTGACCAGGTTCTGCGGCTTCATGCGGATCAGCTTGTCCGGCGTCATGCTCAAGATCAGATAGACCGGCTCGCCTTTGACCTTGTCGAGCACGATCGAGGGATCGCGGAAGGTCAGGCGGAACAAGCCGACCACCCGATTCATAGTGGCTTCGTCGATCTCCTCGCCGTTCCACATCATGTCGCCGATCTTGGTCGAGTCGGCGTCGAGCCCGACATACCAGGCGAGATTGACTTCGTGCAGTTCCTTGAGCGGCTCGATCGTCGTTTCGACGCCGAGAATATGCGCGACCCAGCGCTGCATCGCTTGCGCCAGCGCCGCCAATCCGGGCTGGCCGGCAGTCAGATCGATGGCCGTGTCGAACTGGTCGCTGCGCTCCCAGTAGCTCGCGGCATTCTGTTCGTTGAGCACATCGATCTCGGCTTCGGCCGGCAATCCGAGCATGGACACCAGCGGCGAGACCGAGGCCGGATTGCTGCCGCCGACGGTTTCTTCGTCGGCCGCGATCAGCGAGCCCTCATGCAGCGTGACGCGCTGGGTGCGGTAGAACAGCTCGGCGGCACGCACCACGCCTGCATCCTCGACACCGTCGAGCGCGTTGCGCAGCACCACGTGCACAAGCTGGTTGATGAACAGCGGCGGCGTCGCGCCGAGATCGTGCCGCATTAAATCTGCATAGGCGCCTTCCAGTGTCTTGTGACGCAGCAGGTGATCGCGGAAGTTCACCATCATCTGCCAGTTCTCGCGCGCATCGGCGTCGGCGATGGCCGCGATGTCGGACGCAGCCACCGGCATGCGCGGATCGGTAAGCAGCGCGGCATGCAACGTCTTTTCGACGGCGCAAGCCTCCGGCGGCGGCACCAGCTCCGGCCGCGCCAGATAAACTTTAAGGAATTCGTCGGTCACCAATAGCCCGCCGCCCTCGTCGCGGTCGAGCAGATGATGGCCGCAGGAAATCCAGAAGTCGTTCATTTGCGCTCTCGCCCGGCCATACCGATCAAATCCACCTGCTCGACCGGCTCCGCGTCCTCGCCTTCCACCTCCAGGAACGTGAAGGCGCGCGCGGGTTTGGCTCCCTCCCGCGGCTTCAAGCTGCGGAAGGATTCACGCACTTCGCCGTCCTCGTAAGTGCGATGCACCGCGATCAGCGTGTCCTGCGGCTCGCTGCACAGCGAAGCGGCGAAAGCCACTTCCTCTTCCGCGGCGGCGCGCGCGGCGGTCATGTCGGGGGCGCCGAAGCGCTCGCACAAGCGCTGCGCCAGCAGTTCGACCAGCCGCGAGTGGTCGGCCTCGCTCGCCTCGACGATCTGCACCAGCGTCGACCAGCCGAGACTGTCGACGCCGAGAAAGCCGCCGCGGAATGCCGAACGCGCCTTGCCTTCGAGCGTCGCCGGATCGCGATCCCAGAACACGAAGGCGCCGGGCACCGCCCATTCGCCCGGCGCGGCGGCAGGTTCGAAGATGAAGGTGTCCGACGGATCGAGCTGGATGGTGCGCAACAACTTCATTGCCGCGGCCCTTTACTCGCCGCGTCGAACCAGGCGGGCTTTGCCAGCAGCGGCAGAAGCGCCTGGCGCTCAACGTCGGGCTTGCCCATGCGGCGGATCAGTAGATCGCCATTGTCGTCGATGTCGCGGCGCAGGCCCTTCTCGATTCGCACATGCTCGAAATAATGCCGGGCCACGGCGGCGAAGCCGTCCGCCTGCCAGCCGTCGATGCCGACCATCAAATGCTTGGCGAAGCTTTCGACCAATTGACTGGCGAGAACGTCGGCGAAGCCTTCCTCCTCCAGCGCCGTGGTGAGCGGGCTCGCACCCGGCTCATGACCGGTCAGGGAAGCGGTGCGCACCATGGCGCCGAACACTAGCCAGGCCGGCGTCTCATCCTCGCTGGCGCCCTGCGGCCAGGCCAGTCGCCCGCCGCCGACCAGCCCGCCATTGACCAGGATCGTGTCCGGCCAGGTGACGGCAATTGCGGTTTCCGGTTGCGCGTGCGCGGCCAGTGCGTCGACCAGCGCCGCCATGCCGGCATAGACGGCGCGCCGCGCTGTCTTCAGCGGCTCCTCCGGCTCCAGCACCACGGCGAATTCGGCCAGGTCGAAGCGGCCGACATGCACCAGCGTGCCGGCGCCCTGCTCGCCCGCAATCGATATCGCATGCGCGAAGGCGTCACCCATTTCGCGCAGGTTCACCAGCGTAAACGGCGGCGGCAACAACAGTTTACGTGTCAGGGCGCTTTCCCGCGTCTGCAGCGGCATCCGGCCTCACCTCTTACTTTCTTCTTGGAATGACTATAATTATAGGCATAGAGGTCCGGAGGCCAGTCCCGCGGCTTTGCGGATGCTTAACGACAAGCGATGCCCTAAGCGCATCGATTAGCGGCGGGCCAGCACAAAGGGTAACGAGCCCGATGGCCGAACGGCCGCGTAAAGTCCTGATCTGTTCCTGCGAAGACACCATGCCGCTCGACGGCAAGGCGATCGAGCGCGCCTGCCGTGGCGCCGAGGTTCTCGAAGGCCGTCAATTTTGCCGCGCCGAACTCGATCGCGTGCGCAAGGCGGCGAGCGAAGGCGAGCCGATTACCATCGCCTGCGCGCAAGAAGCGCCGCTGTTCACCGAAGTCACCGCAGAGATCGAAGGCGGCGACGGCATCAGCTTCGTCAATATTCGTGAGACCGCCGGCTGGTCGAAGGACGCCAAGGCAGCCGCGCCCAAAATGGCGGCACTGCTCGCCGCCGCGGCGGAGCCCGCGCCGGAGATCCCGCTCGTTCCCTTCAACAGCGAAGGCGTGACTCTGATCTACGGCAAGGACGAGCAGGCGCTCGAAGCGGCCAAACTGCTGCAAGATCACCTCGACGTCACGGTGCTGATCAAGACCGGCGCCGCGGTGCCACCGCAGCGCGTCACCGATTTCCCGCTCGCGCAGGGCACAATCCGCTCGGCCACCGGCTATCTCGGCGCCTTTGATGTGGTGATCGACGGCTACGCCACACCCAAGCCGTCGTCGCGCGATGCGCTCGGCTTCGGCGCCCCGCGCAACGAGACGCAAACGCGCTACGACCTGCTGATCGACCTCACCGGCGGCGCGCCGCTGTTCCCAGCCGCCGACCTGCGCGACGGCTATCTGCGCGCCGATCCCGGCGACCCGGCGGCGGTGTTGCGTATGGTACTGAAGGCGCGCGACTTGACCGGCAGTTTCGACAAGCCGCGCTACGTCACCTACACCGAGGACCTGTGCGCGCATTCGCGCTCCAAGATTGTCGGCTGCCGCCGCTGCCTCGATCTCTGCCCGACCGGGGCGATCACACCGAATGGCGATCATGTCGCCATCAACAGCTTCATCTGCGCCGGCTGCGGCCAATGCGCTGCCGCCTGCCCGACCGGCGCGGCGGCTTACGCTTTGCCGGCATCCGATGCGCTGCTGCGCAAATTGCGCGTGCTGCTGTCGACCTACGCGCAAGCCGGCGGCAAGCAGGCGGTCGTGATGTTTCACGATACCGAGCACGGCGGCGAGATGATCGAGGCGCTGGCGCGTTACGGCGACGGGCTGCCGGCGAACGTGCTGCCCATGCAGATCAACGAGGTGACGCAAGTCGGGCTGGAAGCGATCGCCGGCGCTTTCGCCTATGGCGCCTCGGCCGCGCGCTTCCTTATTCGCGCCAAGCCGCGCCACGATGTGGCCGGGCTGACCCAGACCATCGCGCTCGCCGAACCGATATTGGCCGGCCTCGGCTTCGCCGGCAGCCGCGTAGCGACAATCGAGACCGACGATCCGGATGCGCTGGGCGCGGCGTTGCGGGCGATTCCCGCCATGGACGGCGCGGCAAAGCCCGCCACGTTTTCCGCCGTCGGCAAAAAACGCGAAGTGGTACGGCTGGCGCTGCGCGAGCTGCATGGCGCGGCGCCCGCGCCGATCGATGTCATCGCGCTGCCGGCGGGTGCGCCATTCGGCAGCCTCGCAGTCAATGTCGAAGGTTGCACGCTGTGTCTGTCCTGCGTGCCCGCCTGCCCGACCGGTGCGCTCAGCGACGATCCGGAGCGGCCGACGCTGCGTTTTGCCGAGGACGCCTGCGTACAATGCGGCTTATGCGTCGCGACCTGTCCGGAAAAGGTGATCAGCCTGAAGCCACAGATAGATTTTCGCGCGGCGACCGCGCTCGAGCCGCGTCGTCAAGCAGGAAGAGCCCTATTCCTGCATCGTCTGCGGCAAGCCGTTCGGCGTCAAAAGCTCGGTCGAGCGCGTGGTGGCCAAGCTCGAAGGCCAGCATTGGATGTTCAAGGACTTAAAGAAGCGGCTCGACGTCATCAAGATGTGCAGCGACTGCCGCGTCAACGCCATGGCGGCGGAGAATTTCGATCCCTTCGCCGGGCCGGCACGCCCGGCCACGCGCACCACCGAAGATTACATCCGCGAACGCGAAGCGGCGGAGCGCAAGGGCGAAAGCTGAAGCCCGCTTCGCCGGTCACGCCGGCTCGATCGGAAAACTTCGCGCGAATGCCTTCTCGCCGGCCGGGGAGAAACGCACGATGCGCGTGCCACGCTCGCGCTTCGCCCAACCCTTCTCCTCAAAACGGCCGAGGAAGGCGCGGCCGAGACTGCCCGCCAAATGCGACCGGCGCTCGCTCCAGTCGAGGCACTCGCGACAGAGCGGCGTTTTCTGGGAAACGAGGCGGTCAATCTCGATGCCGAAGCCGCTCACAAACACGCGGCCTTTTTCGGACAGGTCGAGGCCTGCTTTGTCCGCGCGCAGAAATTTGCAGTGAACCAGGCTGTCGAACAGTCGAATTCCCATGTCGCCGGCAAGGTGGCTGTAGCAGACGCGCGCCTTGCGCAGCGCGGGATCTTTCGGGCCGATGCGGCTGCGTAAATGTCCCGATCCGGCCGCGAGACCCATGAGGCCTTCCAGCACTCGGGCCACATCGTCGCTGGCAAGCGAGAAATACTTGTGGCGGCCTTGCTTGCGCGGCCGCAGCAGTCCGCCCTGATCGAGCTTGGCGAGATGCGTGCTGGCGGTCTGGACGGTCACGCCGGCTTCTTGCGCCAATTCAGTAGCGGTGACCGCCTTGCCGCTCATCAAAGCCGTCAGCATATTCGCCCGTGCGGGATCGCCAATCAGCGCGGCGATGCGGGCGATATCGGGGCCTTCTTTCATAGTTCGATCTTAGTCGAAGCATTCTACGCCTGCAATTCTGTAAAGCTTGAGCCAGATGACGGCGCAACCCAGCCTGAAGACCGAACTGCCGCTCCTGGCGCTGCTCGCGCTGTTCTGGGGATCGTCCTACCTGTTCACCAAGGTCGCCGTGACGGAGGTCCCGCCGATCACGCTGATCGCGCTGCGGGTCACCGGCGCCGCGGCCTTCCTGCTCGTGGTCATGCGATGGCGCAATGAAAGCCTGCCGCGCGACGGCCGCACTTGGCGCATGCTCTACACGCAGGCGCTCTTCAACAGCATCGCGTCATGGACGATACTCGCTTGGGGTCAACAATTCGTCGATGCGGCTCTTGCCAGCGTCCTCAACTCGACCTCGCCGATCTTCGTATTTCTGTTCACCGCATTGGTCACGCGCCACGAAGCTCTCGGCGGCCGGAAACTGGTCGGCGCGCTCGTAGGCTTGTCCGGAGTAATGCTTATCGTCGGCATCGACGCGCTGTCGGGTCTCGGCACGCAGGTCGCAGGACAGCTTGCCTGTCTGCTGGCGGCAGCGCTTTACGGTTGCGCGGCGATCTACGGCAAGCGTTTCGGCCATCTCCCCGCCGTCACGACCGCGACCGGCACGATGATTTGCGCGAGCGCGACGCTTCTTCCTCTTGCGTTTGTCGTCGAAACGCCTTGGACGATGAACCCTTCGGCAGCAGCCATTGGCGCGATTATCATCCTGTCGGTGTTCTGCACGGGCGCCGCGCTGCTTATTTATTTCCGCTTGGTGCGGACCATCGGCTCGATGGGCGTCGCGAGCCAAGGTTATCTGCGCGCCGGGATCGGGGTAATGTTGGGAATGGTTTTCCTCGGCGAAACGATTTCGCTGCCGGCCGCGGCCGGTATAGCGGCGGCAATTATCGGCGTCGCGCTCATCAACTGGCCAACTCGCCGCTTGCAGGCGGCGTGACGAAGCGCATTGTTACGGCACGGACGCCACCGCAGCGCGCAACGGTGCGACGTGTGGTCGCATGCAACACTTGCGCTTGATTAAGACTAACCGCCTTCAATCGCTGAATTCACCGCGCGTTCTAGTTATCGTGCGCGCAGGGACATTTCATTCGGCAGCGATGGGGGATGATGGCAGCATCCGCTTTGAACGGCCGCTCAGAGGCGATCACTACCGATCGGCGACCGTCCGCTTACCGCGAATCGCCGGTGCAGACGGCGAAGCGTGTTTGCCTAGGCACGGCCTATAGCCTCAGCAAGAACGGACCGCGCAACCTGATGCCCTATTGGCGACGGTGCCTGGTCGAATGCATCCACCCACAGCCCGAACTGCCCGATCCCGAGCAGCCATTCGACCGAGATGCCAGGGTCGGCCTGGTCCACGATCTGTCCGTGCCGACATTGACGAAGGCTTACCGGCGCGGGCTGTTCATCGGCGGCCATTTCGGCAAGTTCGCCTGGATTTCGCCGCCACGACGCTGCGTGCAGTTCCTTGATGAATTTCGCATGTCGAAACGGCTGCGCCGGCTGATGCGCAGGGGTCAATACAGCGTCACTTTCGATCGCGACTTCGAGGGCGTCATCAAGGGCTTGCGCCAGCCCCCGCGCCGGCCGCTGGCACGTGACCTGGATTTCGCCGCGCATCATCCGCGCCTTTGCCGCGCTCCATGAACGGCGCCATTTGCATTCCTTCGAAGTCTGGAATGCGTCAGGCGCGCTGGTCGGCGGCGGCTTCGGCGTCGCGCTTGGCAAGGTCTTCTTCGGCGAGTCGATGTTCTCGCGCGAAGACCATGTCTCCAAACTCGGCGCCTATCTGCTTCACTGGCATCTCGCGCATTGGGGCTACGTTCTCAGCGACGCCCGAATTGCCTCGCCGACCGTGCTGGACATGGGCGCGCGCTTAATTCCGCGCGCGGAGTTTCTCCGTTATCTTTCCAAAAATGCGTACACGGGCGGCAAGGCGGGACGCTGGACCACCGAGGCCGACCTCAAGGTGGTGGCGGACTGGCAGCCCGGCGCGGCTTGATCGGCCCGCGCGGCGAGGCGGAACAGAGTCTAGGCTCGGTGATCGAGCGCTTCGACGCTCAAGATGGTCGGGAGATGTCGCGCGATTTCTTGCCAACTCTCCCCCTCGTCGAGGCTGGCAAAGACCGAGCCGCTGTTGGTGCCAAAATAGACCCCGACCGGATCGCGTTCGTCACGCGCCATGGCCTGCCGCAGAACGGTGAAATAGCAAGCTTCCTGAGGCAGTCCATCGCGCATCACCTGCCAGGTCTCGCCGCCGTCTCGTGATCGCCACACGGCCGCGGCGGCATCGGGCGGAAAACGGCCCGCCACGTCACCGTTCAAAGGCAGCGTCCAGATGGTTTGCGGATCCCGGGGATGAACGCAGATCGGAAAACCGAACGTCGAGGGAAGACCGCGCGTGATGTCGTCCCAACTGCGGCCGCCATCGGCAGAACGCCAGACGCCATGGTGATTTTGCTGATAAAGCAAATCAGCGGCGCCCGACGCCCGCATCATGTTGTGGACGCAATGTCCGATCTCACCGTCGCGAGGCCCGGCGGGATGATTGTGCTCGGTGCTGGCGCCGGCGTTCGAGAGTCGATTGCGACGGTCCCAGCTCTTGCCGCCATCCTCTGTCGCAAACACGCCAGCCGCCGAAATTCCGACCCAGAGCTTTTTGGCGTGCGCTGGATCAAACAAAATCGTGTGCAGAACCAATCCGGCTGCGCCGGGATTCCAACTGCCGGCGGACGGATGATCGCGCAAGCCCTGCACTTCTTCCCAAGTCTTGCCGGCGTCCCGGCTGGCAAGCAGCCTTGCCGGCTTGGTTCCGGCGTAGAGTGTCCCGTGGGCATAGCCCAGCGACCAAACTTGCGAAAACTGATCTGCGAACGGCAGCGGCTGATGGGTCCAGTTCATCATCGCGGCGAGTTGCGGATCGTTGGCCGCCCAGTCGTCGATCTGACCTTTTGAGAGCTTTGCAACTTTCCAAGTCGCCCCTGAGTCTTCGGAGCGCCACACACCGGCGCCGTGAAATTCGCCGCCGCCACCGGCCCACAGCATGCCCGTGGCAGGATCACCGACGACATGGTTGATGGGCCAGCCGTCGCAGAATGGGCCCTTGACCGTCCAGCCTTGACGGTCGCTATCGCCGGCAATCAAGAACGCACCCTTCGTCGTGCCGACGAGTACCGTCGCCCGGCCTTGGCTCATTGCCGTTGTTCTCCGGTTCCTGGACCAAGCCCCAAAGCAAACATCGCGGCCTGCGCCACGATGCCGGCCGCTACTTGTTCCCCATCGCCGCCTTGCCGAGAAACTCCACCAGCGCCTGGCGGTCCTCGGGCGAACCGATCTTCTGCTCCGGCATCTTGGTGCCGGGCGTGTAGGTCATCGGACCGACCTCGAACATCTTCGCCACCGTCGCCGGGCTCCATACAATATCCATGTGCTTGAGCGCGTCGGAATAATGATAGCCGGGCAGCGTCGCGATCTTGCGCCCGAAAATGCCGTGCAGGCTTGGACCCGCCTTGTTGCCCTCGTCGGGCGACAGTGTGTGGCAGGCAACGCAGGCGCGGAACACTTGCGCGCCGTGATCGCCGGCGTAGGCGGCTAGCGGATCCTCGGGCGTACCGACCACCACCGAACCGATCGGCTCACCCTTGATCGCGTCCCAGCGCCGGATCATGCGGTCGGTGCCGCCGGTCAATAATGTGCGGCTGTCGGGAAAGAACGCCACCGACCATACCGGCAGGCCAGGGCCGACCAATGTGCGCTCGAGCTTGCGCGCCTTGCGGTCGATCACCGCCACCGAGCCGCGGATACCGGCGGCGGCGATTAGTTTGCCGTCGGGCGAGATCGCGACCTTGATGATCGGAGTCGGCGACGCCGTGATCTCGGCTTCGACAATACCTTGTGGTGAAAGAAAATAGACTTTCCCATCAGCTCCCGCCGCGATGATCTCACCATCGGGCGCGACCGCCGTGGAGTTGAGCGGCGTCGGCAGGTTGCGCACGATCACCGAACCGTTGCCGCGCATCGGCCAGATGCGCAGCGTGGCGTCGTAGCCGGCACTTACCAGCCCGCTGCCGTCGGGCGTGAAAGCGACGCCGTTGACGTTCTGCGCATTGCCTTCCAGCACGCGCGCCTTGCCGTCGCCGTCGAGCGGCCAGAGCCGGATGCTGTGGTCCCAGGACGCCGAGGCCAGCGTCTTGCCGTCGGGCGACACCGCGAGGCCGGCGATCGGCCCGCTGTGGCCGTCGAGCACGCGGTCGGGATCGGGCTTGCCCGGCGTCCAGATCGCGATATGCGCATCGGCGCCGGCGGTGACAACGCGTCCATCCTTCAGCCAGGCGACCGCGTTCACGGCGTTGTCGTGGAAGCGCATCACCTGCTCGGCGACGTTGCGCTTAAGCGACCAGCGGATCGCCGAGGTGTCGAAGCTGCCGGAGATCGCCTCGCTGCCGTCCGGCGAAATCGCCAGCGCGCGCACCGGTCCGCCGTGGCCGCGCAATTGCGCCTGCGCCGCGCTCAAGGGAAGCAGCAGCAACAGCGCGGCACAACAACGTTTGATCCAGCAGGGCATTTCGGGCGATCCGGGGCTACGCGACGGGACCATTCATAGCGGCAATTTTGATCATTGTTAGGCCGGCAAATGTCTTTCTGTTCCACGTGAAACTCAGAGAGGTCGCAGCAGCTCCGGCAGGCTCCAGGCCATGGTCTGGCGGCCGTTCTTGAACGCGGCCAGCGGCTGGGCGATCTCGGCCACTGCCTGCTCCGGCGTCTGCGCATTGAATAGGACGACGTCGGCGGGATTGCCAACCGCAAAGCCATAGTCGGTAAAACTGAGCACGCGCGCCGAACGCGTGGTGAGCATCTCGAAGCATTCGCGCAACTGCGCGGGCCGGTCGACCTGCAACACATTGGCGTAAAGATTGGCGATGCGGATCAACGAGCAGTCGCCGTAGGGCGTCGCCGGGTTGAGCACGTTGTTGCTCGAGAGCGAACACTTGACGCCATGCGCGCATAGCACGTTGGCGTCGGCAACGCCGCGGCGCACGCTGTGCTCCTGATCGCGGCCCATGAGGAACAAGTCGGTTGCCGGCAGCACGGTGACGGCGACGCCGCTGTCGGCAAGCGAGCGCGCCATCGCCGCCATGTCGGCGGGCGGCAGCAATGACAGCTTCGCCATATGGCCGGCGACGACGCGGCCGCCGCGTTTGTATGTGTCGGTCAGCTCGCGCACCAAATGGATATACATGTCGTTGGCGGAATGGCCGACGTCGAGATGCATGTCGATGTCACAATCGAACTCGCGCGCCAGTTCGAAGATGCGACGGATCTGCCCGGGGCCATCCTTGTCGTAGCGCGGCGCGCCGCCGATCACTCTGGCGCCGCGCTTAAGCGCCTCGACCAGCAGTTCGTCGGTGCCGGGAAAACTGATCAGGCCTTCCTGCGGGAAGACGCATATCTCGATATCGATCGCCCATTTGTATTCGTCGATCAGCGCTTCGACACCGTCGAAGCCGCGCATGCCGATGCCGGGATCGACTTCGACTTGCGTGCGCATGCGCGTGGTGCCGTGCTTGATGCATTCTTCGAGCGTCTGCGCCCCGCGCGTATGCACGTCCTCGACCGTCATGTCCTTCTTCACCGGGGTGACGCCAAACACGGGGCTCAGCGTCTTGCGCTCCTGCGGCGCGCAGCGGTCGATGATGCGCGACTTGTCGAGATGGATGTGGCTCTCGATCAGGCCGGGACAGGCGAGCAGGCCCTTGGCATCGTAGACTTTGGCCTCGGCGGAAATATTGCGCGCGATCGCGGCGATGCGCCCGCCCGCGATGCCAATGTCGTGCGGATCGCTTGGGCCGCCGGCCAGCCGCGCGTTGCGGATGATGAGGTCCATTATGGTTAGCCGGCAGGCTGCATGCCGAGGGCGGTGATGCGCGCGCGTGTCGTTTCGTCTTTCAGCGCCGCCAAGAACGCCTGCACCGCCGGGCGGTCTTTGCGTTTCTCAACCAGCAGAAAATCGTAATGCTCCGGCGCGACGGCCAAGAAGCCCAACCCATACAGCTTCGCCACCGGCTCGATGGCGAGGCCCCAATCGGCGCGTTCTTGCGCGATTACCGCGGCAACCGCGTTATGCGATTTCGGCTGGTTGGCGTAGCCCGGCGGCCGCGCGCCTTCCAGAAGTTGGTCGACCAGCACGCGCGTACCGGAGCCGGCATTGCGGTTGACCATCAGCGCCGATGTGTCGGCGAGCGCCGCCTTGAGCGCGTCTTGCGGCTCACGTCCTTCGAAGCGCTTGTCGCCGGGCCGGAACAGAAGGCCCTGCATGCGCTGCCAGCCGCGCACCAAGCTCAGGCCGGGACCGGCGAGATGCACATTATATTGTCCGCTCTTCGGATCGATCAGGTGCACCGGGGCGATGTCGCATTCGCCGCGGCTCGCCGCCGCCACGCCGCCGAGGCTGCCGACCGCCAAAGTGCGCGCGGTGAAGCCGCGCTCGGCCAGTGCGCCGACCACCACGTCGAGCGCGACGTCGTGGCTGCCCATAATGATGACGTCCGGCACCTGCGCGGCGCTGCCGATGAGCGTCACTTGCGCATCGCTGCCGGCATCGAGCGCGGAAGCGAGCGCGTCGATCTCGACGAAGCCGTCGGCCTGCGAAAAGCTCGTGACCGAACCGGAGCCTTTGCCGGTCGGAAACGCCACCGTGCCCTCATCGCTTTGGATCAACGACACCAGCACGAATTCCTTGCGGCCGAGTTCGGAGGCGACGCGCACCGGCACATGGGCGGTTAGGGTCTTCGCTGCCTCCGGTGCTAGGCCGGCAAAGGCGCGGATCACCGGGGCGACGAAGGCGTGGAAGGTGAAGATCGCCGAGGTCGGGAAACCGGGCAGCACCACGATCGGCTTTCCGTCGACGACGCCGAGGCAAAGCGGCTTGCCGGGCTTGAGGGCGACGCCGTGCACCAGAATGCCCGGCTTGCCGAGCTTTGCGACGATGGCATGCGAGAGATCGCCGGCGCCCTTCGAGGTGCCGCCGGAGAGCACCACCATGTCGCTGTCGCTCAACGCCTGGCGCACCGCTTTCTCGAGTACCGCTGCGTCGTCGGGAAAGGCGCCGAAGACGACCGGCTCGCCGCCGGCTTCGGCAATGGCGGCAGCAATGATGGCGCCGTTGCTGTCGTAAACGCTCGCCGGCCTTAGCGGCTCACCGGGCGGCACCAGTTCGTCGCCGGTCGACAGCACCGCCACTTTCGGCCGCCGCACCACTTCGACGTCGGCGAGGCCGCTCGCCGCCAGCATGCCGATCTCGCGCGAGCCGACGCTCGCGCCGCGCCGCAATAATGTCTCGCCGCGCGCGATGTCGGAGCCGGCGTAGGAAATGAACTGCCCGGGCGCGACGGCGCGGCGCAATTCGATCGTCGGTGCGCCTTTGTCGATCAACTCGGTCTGCTCGATCATGACGACGCAATCGGCGCCGCGCGGGATGACGCCGCCGGTGGCGATGGCGGTAGCGGTGCCGGGCGAAACTTCCAGCGCCGGTGCATGGCCGCAGGCGATCACTTCGGCGTTGAGCTTCAACAGCTTGGGATTGGCGTCGCCGGCGCCGACGATATCGGCCGCGCGCAGCGCGAAGCCATCAACATTGGAGCGATCGAACGGCGGCGCGTCGACCGCCGCCACCACGTCGTGTGCCAGCACGCGTGCGAGTGCATTTCCCAGCACTACGCGCTCGGCCTTAAGCGGCGACAAATCGAGATGCTGCTCGAAGCGCGCGCGCGCCTCCTCCGGAGAGACCACTTCGAGAAATTGCTCTTGGCGCGCGGCCGCGCGCACGCGCGCGATCAGCTCGGCGTCTTTGTTCCGCGCTTTACGCAATTCACTCATTGTGCCGTTCTCGTCATGGTCATGGCCAGGGCCTGACCCCCACTTGCGCGCCGTCGGCATAGCCTTCGCTGTCGGCCGGCACCAGCACCCAGCCGTCGGCGCGCGCCAGCGACGACAGCGACAGATATTTGCTCGCCAGCGGCTCAGCCTTGCTGCCGTCACGGCGCACCGGCACCACTTCGCTCAGTCCGACGGTGGAGGCGATCTTGCGCGTCAGGGTCAAAGTCTCGGTCGGTTCATTCTCCTTCATCTTGGCGCCGGTCAGCCGCTGCAGCAGGGGCCGTCCGATCGTCAGCCAGACGCTGAGCGCGGCGTCCAGCCGTCCCGGCAGCAGTAAGATGGGCCGCGCGCCGACATAGCCGAGGGCGCCGGTGTCTCCAGGAGTGAGCGCGATCCCGTGCACCGCCAGCCGGCCCTCGCGCGAGAGCGTGCGCACACTCGAAGTCGTTGCGCCCACTGCCGGTGCCGCCGACCGTCACGATGGCGTCGGCGACCTCCGACCCGAGCACGCCGTTGAAATCGCGGCCGGGATTGTCGAGCCGCGCCAAACCGCCGCGCCGGTCGATATCGCCCGTCACCAGGCGCGCGGCGGCGATGATGATGGCGTTGCCGCGCATCGGCAGCACGCGCAAGCGCGGCTCGCGCACCGTAACGCGGGCAAGGCCGGCAGCGGCGAAGGCGGCGATGTCGGTGAGGCGCAAGCGATCGCCGGCATGGCGTAGCGGGATCGTCGGATCGCAATCGCCGCCGACCGGCAAGACGCCGTCGCCGGGATTGATCGTCACCAGCGCTTCGGCGCTGCCACCGTCACTTTCACCGCATCGAGCGGCGCCACGCTGTCGGCGTCGGCCGGCAGCTGCTGGCCGGAGTCGACGCGCGTGGGCATGCGCGGGAGCACGGTAGGAGAATAGCCGCCGGCGCCTATCGTCGCCTCCGCGTTCAGCGCCCAACCGTCAATTAACGCAAGTGCCGCGTTGGGCCGGGCCGGCGCCGAGGTGTCGACCGCCAGCACCCGGCCCGCCGCCGACGCCAGATCGAGCGGGCGCTGCGTTACCGGCTTTACCTCCGCGTCGAGGCTCGCCAGCACCTCGGCGAGCGGCGTCAAGCGTGTAATCGACTGTATTGCCTCGGACGCGGCAGCCATCGTCTTCCTGAGCTTGACCTTGTTGCGGTCGGGATATTCAGTCTACCCCAACAACACACGCGGCGCAGCGAAGCTTTTCCATCGATAAAGCGGGCCATGTCAGCATGACCGAAACGACCATGAACCTGCGCGGTCTGAAATGCCCGCTGCCGGCGTTGCGGGTGCGCAAGATGCTGGGAAGCCTCAAATCCGGCGATACGATCGTGGCGGAATGCACCGATCCTCTGACCACGATCGACATTCCCAATCTGCTGCGGCAGACCGGCGACACGCTGGAAGGCAAGGCCCAAGCCGAAGGGCTGTTGACGTTCCGGATACGCAAAGCGTAGGCAACAACCGCGCGCACGGTTTCGAATTCGGCGTGAGTGACCGGTCATTCCGGGATGGCGCGAAGCGCCAGACCCGGAATCCAGAAACAGTTTCTGTATGTGCGTCCGGATTCCGGGTTCGCGCCTTCGGCGCGCCCCGGAATGACGAAGGTGTCTAAAGCGCCATGCCGCCGTCGACCAGATGCGCCTGACCGGTGATGTAGCTTAACTCGTCGGAAGCCAAAAACAGCGCCAAGTTGGCCACTTCCTGCGCGGTGCCGAGCCGGCCGATCGGCTGGCGCTCGATGAAATCGCTGCGCACGGCTTTCAACGATTTTCCGGTCTTCTTCGCGTTGGCCTCGATGCGCTCGTTGAGCGAGGGCGACTGGATGGTGCCGGGACAGATGGCGTTGACGCGGATGCCATTGCGGATGAAGTCGGCGGCCACCGCCTTGGTCAGCCCGATGATCGCCGCCTTGGTGGCGCCGTAGGCGTAGCGGTTCGGCACGCCGCGGATCGACGACACCGCCGAGGCAATGTTCACGATGGAGCCGCCGCCGTGCGCGAGCATGGCCGGCAGAAACGCGCGCAAGACGCGGTGCATCGACTTGACGTTAAGATCGAAAGAAAAATCCCAATCCTTCTCCGAGCAATCGAGCACGCTGCCTTGGTGCACATAACCGGCGCAGTTGGCGAGAATGTCGGGTACGCCGAATTGCTTGATCACCGTCTTCGCCAAGCTCTCGACCTTCTTGGTGGACAGCACGTCGAGCGCAAAGGTCTTGGCGGCTTTGAGACCCTTCAGCTTCGAGGCGTCGAGGTCGGTCGCGATCACCTTGGCGCCTTCGGCGATGAAGGCTTCCGCGATTGCACGCCCAATGCCCTGCCCCGCCGCCGTCACCAGCGCAGTTTTGCCTTTTAGTCGATGACCCACCGCCAACCTCACTCTTGGTTACATCACCGCGCCGATTTGCCAGGGCACGAATTCCAGATCGCCGTAGCCGAGGTCTTCCGATTTGGTGTGCTCGCCGGACGCGACCGCGCACACTTTCTTGAAAATCTCCTCGCCCTTCTGCGCAACGCTCACGCCGTCGAGGATGTCGCCGCAATTGATATCCATGTCGTCGATCATGCTCTCGTAGACATAATTGTTGGTGGCAAGCTTGATCGAGGGCGTCGGCTTGCAGCCGAAGGCCGAGCCGCGGCCCGTGGTAAAGCACATCAGGTTGCATCCTCCCGCCACCTGCCCGGTGGCGCCCACCGGGTCGTAACCGGGCGTGTCCATGAACACGAAGCCTTTCTCCTTCACCGGCTCGGCATATTCATAGACCGCGCGCATGGTGGTCGAGCCGCCTTTGGCCGCCGCGCCTAAGGACTTTTCGAGAATCGTCGTCAGTCCGCCCGCCTTGTTGCCGGGCGAAGGATTATTGTTCATCTCGCCGCGATTGCGCTCGGTGTAGTCCTCCCACCAGCGAATTCGTTCGACCAGCTTCTCGCCGACCGACGCGTTCACCGCCCGGCGCGTGAGCAGATGCTCGGCACCGTAGATTTCCGGCGTCTCGGCCAGTACGCCGGTGCCGCCATGCTTGACCAGAAGATCGACCGCCGAACCCAGCGCCGGATTGGCGGTGATGCCGGAGTAGCCGTCGGAGCCGCCGCACTGCAGCGCCAGCACGATCTCCGACGCGGGGCGCGTTTCGCGCTGAGCGCGCGCGGCGACCGGCAACATCGCCTTGATGCGCTCGACGCCCTCGGCCACTGTCTTTTTGGTGCCGCCGGTCGCCTGAATGGTCATGCTCTGGAATTGTTCGCCCTCGACCAGTCCGTATTCGTCTTTCATGCGGTCGATCTGGAACACTTCGCAGCCGAGACCGACCATCAAGGTGCCGCCAAGATTGGGATGCGTGGCGTAGCCCCACTGTGTGCGGCGCAGCACATCCCAGGGCTCGCCGCGCGAGGCCATGCCGCAGCCGGTGCCGTGAACGAAGGCGACCACGCCGTCGATGCCGGGATAGTCCGCCAGCACGCCGGAGCGGTTGACCTCCTCGGCAATGAACTTGGCGACCGTGGCCGAGCAGTTCACCGAGGTCAGCACACCGATATAATTGCGGGTGCCGGTCTTGCCGTTCGGGCGGAGGTAACCTTGGAAGGTCGCGCGCTGTTCCGGCGGCAATACTTCGTCGTTCCGGGCGCCTTCCGCAAAGCGGTAATCCCGGGCGAAATCGTGCAGAGCAACATTGTGCTCATGCACCCAATCGCCGGGCGCGATTGTTTTCGAGGCAAAGCCGATGATTTGCCCGTATTTGCGTACCGGTTCGTTGGGCTGGATGGCCGCGACAGCCATCTTATGGCCGCGCGGAACCCGCTCGCGCGCAATCGTGCCGGCAAGTGTATTGCCCGACGTAATCTGATCGACGGCGACAACGACGTTGTCTTCGGGGGCAAGACGGATGAAGCGGGGATCGGTCACAGAGACGCCCTTTCGTTCGACAAATAAGCGGATCACCGGCGGCAGGACAAGGCCTGCGTTAGCGCCGCTCGTCGCACGGGCAGAGGACCCTGACAGTAAACAGGACGTCTCCACGGTGGGTCAGAAACTTGGGCCGGAACGGGCTTTCGACCAACGGATGGCTAGCCGACCGCGCGGGACGAGGGTATTCTTTTTGAAACGCCAGCGACAATGGCGCTATCGGGAGGAGACCATGGGAAGTTCACGTCTTACGCGTCGTGCTGTTCTGAAGACCGCCGCCCTCGGTTCGGCTGCGGCCATCACCGCGCCTTACGTTCACGGCGCCTATGCCGCCGGCAGTCTCTCGCTCGGCGTATGGGATCACTGGGTGCCCGGCGCCAACAAAGCGCTGATCAAGCTCTGCACCGAGTTCGGTACGAAAAACAAAGTCGACGTTCACGTCGACTTCATCACCTCGCAGGGCGAGAAGGACAAATTGACCGCGGCCGCCGAGGCGCAAGCCGGCACCGGCCACGACATCATGTCCCATCGCGACTGGAATATTCGTATTCACCAGGACAAGCTTGAGCCGCTCGACGACGTGGTCGACGGCCTCATCAAGAAATATGGGCCGATCAGCCCGGTCGCCGAATATCTCGCCAAGATCAAAGGCACCTGGCGCGGCATTCCGACCGCCGTCGGCAGCCAGGTGAAGCCGTGCTGCTCACGTTTCGATCTGTACAAAGAGCACGCCGGCATCGATGTGCGCGAGATGTTCCCGGCCGACGAAAAGAAATGGGACAAGGCGAAGGTCGAAGCCTGGACCTGGGACGCTTACGTCACCGCAGCGCAGAAGCTGCACAAGGCAGGCTTCCCGGTCGGCCTGCCGCTGGGTCAGACGTCCGACGCGGTCGACTGGGTCGGCGGCCTGTTCAACGCTTACGGCGTGGTCATGGTCGACGCCAAGGACAACATCAAGATCAACTCGGACGAGACCCGGCAAGCGATGGAAGTCGCGCGCAAGATCGTCAAATCAATGTCACCCGATGTGTTCGCCTGGGACGACGCCGGCAATAACCGCTGGCTCATTTCCGGCAAGGGTTCGGGCATCATGAATCCGCCGAGCGCCTGGGCGGTCGCAAAGCGCGACAACCCGAAGGTGGCGGAGCAGTGCTGGACGCATCCGGTGCCGCGCGGCCCGAAAGGCCGCTTCGTCGGTCAGCTGCCGCAGTTCTACGGCCTGTGGAAGTTCTCCAAGAACAAGACGGCGGCGAAAGAATTGCTCACCTACATCTCGCAAAAAGAATCGATCGCGCAATTGGTGGCGGCGTCAGTCGGCTACGATCTGCCGTCGTTCAAGACCATGTACGATCTTCCCACCTGGAACACCGTCGGCCCGCCGGTCGGCACCGTTTACGGCTATCCGCCGCGCGGTGACGAGCAGACCTCGATCCTCGGTGCGCCGGCGCGTTCGGAAGTGGGCGCGCAGATCTATAATCAGGCGATCAACACCGTGATGATCGCGAAATTCACGCAGGGCAAGGAGAAGCTCGACAACGTGATCAAGTGGGCCGAAAACGAACTGCAAGGCACCTTGCGCGCCTGAGCATTCATTAAGGCTTGAGAAATAAAGGCATGCCGGCCGCCGTGGCCGGCATGCTCAACTTCTCTCGAATCCGGCACTGGATCAGACGCATGGCCGATACGGTTCAACCGTGGAACCCCGCAGCACTGCCGGGCGTGGCGTCGGCGACGGCCAAAAGAAACGGCCTGCAACTTTTCATGCGGCGGCGTTCGACGATTGCGCTGTTGATGTGCACGCCGCTCATTCTCATCGTCGCCGGCCTCATCATCTACCCGGCTTTCTATTCCATCTATCTGTCGATGCTGAACAAGACGCAGACGCGCTTCATCGGCCTGTCGAATTTCACCTTCCTGATGTCGCGCGACACGTTCTGGATGGTGGTTTGGCAATCGACGATTTTTGCGCTGTCCGCGGTACTCTTTAAGGCCCTGATCGGTTTAATCACCGCGCATCTCGTCAACAACCTGCCGGTCAAGGGCCAGCGCAAATGGCGCGGCATGTTGCTGGTGCCGTGGGTGATTCCGCTGGCGCTGTCGACGCTGGGCTGGTGGTGGATGTTCGATCCGACCAATTCAGCGTTCAATTATACGCTGAGAAGTTTCGGCTTTGCGGGAATCCCCTGGCTGAGCGACCCTTATTGGGCACGCTTTTCGGTGATCCTGGTCAATGTGTGGTACGGCGCGCCGTTCTTCCTGATCATGTATCTCGCCGCGCTCAAGTCGGTGCCGGAGCAGCTTTATGAGGCGGCCTCGATCGACGGCGCCACGGCCTGGCAGAAGTTCATCCACATCACACTGCCGATGATGCGCAACATCATCGCCATCACGGTGCTGTTCTCCCTGATCGTCACCTTTGCCAATTTCGATATCGTGCAGATCATGACCGCGGGCGGTCCGCGCAACATGACGCACATGTTTGCGACCTATGCCTTCCTGCTCGGCATCCGCTCCGGCGACCTGCCGCTAGGCGCCGCCACCTCGCTGTTCATGTTCCCGATCCTGGCTATTGCTGCGATCTTCATCCTGCGCGGGGTGCGCAAGCGCGGGAGGGAAATCGGATGAGCACGCTCGCGGCCTCTGCGCCGGCCACAAGGCGGGTGCGCACCGGCACCAGTCTGCGGCGCAGTCGCCGCTGGGCGCTATTCGCGTCGTACTTTTTCCTGATCCTGTTCGCGATCTTTTTTCTGGCGCCGCCCTATTACATGGTGGTGACCGCGCTCAAGACCGACCACGAAATGGCGCGGATGGCCACCAATCCCTGGTTCATCTACGATGGGGTGACGCTCGACCAGTTCCGGATTCTTTTATACAACACCGACTTCCTGATCTTTTTCAAGAACACGGCGATCGTGACGGTATGCGTCGTAGCGATCACCATGGTGGTGAGCGTGCTGGCCGCGTTCGCGCTCGGCCGCATGAAGTTCTGGGGCTCGAGCATGCTCGCCACCGGCATCTTCCTCACCTATCTGGTGCCGGACACGCTGCTTTTCATCCCGATGTTCCAGATCGTCAAATCGATCGGGCTTTTGAATTCCTACTGGGGCATGGTGCTGGTCTACCCGACGCTGACCGTGCCGTTCTGCACCTGGATCATGATCGGCTATTTCCAGTCGATCCCGAAGGAGCTCGATGAGGCCGCGCTGATTGACGGCGCCGGCCATATGCAGATGCTGACCAAGATTTTTATTCCGGTCGCCTTGCCCGGCATTATTGCGGCGATGATCTTCGCCTTTACCGTGTCCTGGGCGGCCTTCGTCTATCCGATGGCCTTCCTTTATTCGTCGGACCAGCAGGTGCTCACCGTCGGCACGGTGACCAGCCTGATCCGCGGCGACGTATACAAGTGGGGCATGTTGATGGCCGGCGCGCTGATCGCCGCGGCGCCGCCGCTCGTCATTTACGCCTTCCTCATGGACTACTACATCGCGGGCTTAACCGCCGGCGCCACCAAAGGCTGATCGAAATGGCCGAAGTCTCGTTGCGTCAGGTCGTCAAGCGTTACGGTGACGTGGAGGCGGTGCGCGCCATCGACCTCGATATCGCCAACGACGAATTCGTCGTGCTGGTCGGCCCCTCCGGCTGCGGCAAGAGCACGACGCTGCGGATGATCGCGGGGCTGGAGGAGATCACCGCCGGCGATATCAGCATCGACGGCGCCGTCGTCAACGACCTGCCGCCGAAGGACCGCGACATCGCGATGGTGTTCCAGAACTACGCGCTGTATCCGCACATGACGGCGTTTGAAAACATGTCGTTTGGGCTGAAGCTGCGCAAATTTCCCAAGGACGAGATTCGGCGACGCGTCGAACACGCCGCGCGCATTCTCGACATCACCGAATTGCTCAACCGCCGGCCCAAGGCGCTGTCGGGCGGCCAGCGCCAGCGCGTCGCCATGGGCCGCGCCATTGTGCGTAATCCCAAGGTCTTCCTGTTCGACGAACCGCTGTCGAACCTCGACGCCAAGCTGCGCGTGCAGATGCGCACCGAAATCAAGCGCGTGCATCAGAAAGTGAAGACGACGACGGTCTACGTCACCCACGACCAGGTCGAAGCGATGACGCTCGCCGACCGCGTGGTGGTGATGAACGACGGCCGTATCGAACAGATCGGCACGCCGCAGGAGCTCTATCACCACCCGCGTACGCGCTTCGTAGCGGGGTTCATCGGCTCGCCGGGGATGAACTTCATGGCCTGCCGGCTCGAGCAGAACGGCGCCGACCTGCGCGTCAAGGTGTCCGACGCGATCGCGTTGCCGGTGCCGGCGACGCATACGGCGCGCTATCAATCCGTCGCCGGCAAGGATCTGATCCTAGGTCTAAGGCCGGAGCACATCACCGAGTTGCGCCAAAACGGCGGCGCCAGTCCGAGCGATTTCTCGATCGCACTCGACGTGGTTGAACCGATGGGCATGGAGACGATGGTCTTCTTCACCGTGAACGGCAGCGAAGTCTGCGGCCGCGTCGAACCCAACAGCGCCGTGCCGGCAGGCACCGCGATGCGACTGCACGCCAACATGGATCATATGCACCTGATCGATCCGGCAAGCGGCGCGGTGCTCTAGTTTCCAACGCAGGTTCCACGCCTTGCGTCGCGTTGTGCGGCGTCCTAGGGCCTGGTAGCCGAGCAAAATCGGCGCAAAATCGCGGGAACTGGCGGCGGACGCAGTCATCTTCAAACCCGTCTCAGAATCCTATTCCCCAGCAAACGGGAAAAAATAGGTTTGGCGTCGGTAGAATCAACAAATAGTAAACGATTTCAGCAGCTTGTGGCGAATTTCCGGCCACAAAAAACAGGCCATTTAATAGGAAGAGCAGGAGCATTTCAGGCGCGGAATAGGCGGTTATCACGGGCCTATTGAGACCACCGTCAAAGCGGCTTCAAGCTTGCCAAAATCTCGGGGCAGGTGTTTCGATCAAATTGCGCATCGGGGGAATGTCGGTTCACTTTCATGCATGGCGATGCGCAGCGACCTCCGCCTACCCTGATCGCATGGGCCTGCCTCGGCATCAATAGCGACCATTCAACGGCTGAGGTCGCTTGTCCGCTAAGTGCCAAATGCCGACATTGGCGGACTTTACTTAAATTTCACGCCGGTCTTGTTTATTTTTCGCCATACAAGGCGGCACGATCGGAGTGAGCGGCCGCCATTAAACGTCAAATCCAACGCCTCCGGCAGGTCGATTGTGTTCGGCACCTCAACGCCCGCGCCGGCGTTGGTCAAATCACGCACAACACAATCCCTAACCGAAGACTTGCCAAGCAAAAGCTTGGCGCCCTTGAGCACGCGCGTTCGAGTAATTTTACGGCGTTCCTGCATCTAATTCTACCTTTGAACAAGTCCAAAGATAGAAGTTAAAGATGCGCAATTTCCTAAGCGGAAACTACATATAAATGGGTTGTTTAAACGAGTTTATTTACCAAAGATTTCGAGGCAGGCATCACTCAGCGCGCGATTAGCTTTTTGTCACCGTATGTCGCGTAGGGTTATTACCGGAAATTCTGCGATGTCCAGGCCATGTCCGCTTTACTCCAGAAAGCGGACGTTCATGCCGGCAGCCGGAATGTTCGTTAGGTGCCAGGAGCGAATTTCACTTATTTTTATTAGGTCGACATCTGCGATGGGCGCAGCTTGCTAAAAGCGTTGAGCTGCCCGCTCTTTACCTTGCGATGACTTCGGCCCGTCTCGCTTCAAGAGCAACTATCTAAAGAATACAACATTACCGCTCAAAAACGCAACATGATCGCTGCGTCGGCCGCACACGTTGTTGCCCATATCAATCTACCTTTTCTATTTGATTGCTAACCAAGGATTTGATCGCCGAACGAACTACGTAAAATACCGGAATAATTTGTCGATGCCGGTTATCCAAAAAGGATCGTTTTCATGATGAGGATGAACCGCAGCAAGTTCGCTCGGCAACTGAAAGCCGTTTTCGCCGGAGCCAACAGCGCAGCGGCTTCCAAGAGGGTCATCCAACGTGGAATATTGGCGCAAGATTTCGGCATGTCGCGCCTGCCCTCACAGTGGGGGTCCTCGGCGTCATTGTGTCTGTCCTCGCCTGGTACCTGACGTCAACCACGGAAACGCGCGCATTCGTTCAAGAGTTTGACAGTCGAGCGCACAACCAAGCTATTATATTGCAAGACGGGATCGACGATTATTGGGACAAGCTTTACGCGGTGAAGCACTCTTCGATTCATCAAACCGTAGTATTTCCCGCAACGAGTTTGTCGATTTTTCGATGCGATGGCTGAGAAAGTCGGTGCCCTCGTCCTGGTGAACGCGCCTCACGACACGCCCCATGTCGGCTGGATCGGCGCGGCGTAAGCCATTCCCCGCGGAGGGTCGATAGTTGCCAGCCGCACGGCGACACGGTGAAGGCTAGATGAATTCGATGAGCCGCACTTGGTTAGGTTGTGGTTAGACGACGTTCGTTGGTGCAAGTTTGCATTCCTCCGCATCGCCTAACTCGATTTGGATTGTCGCGTGTCCGATCCTGAATTGATGTTCAAGTTCCTCGGTTATCTTCTCAAGGAACCAATCACCCGGATGCCCGCCTGGTATCACCAGATGGGCTGTGAGCGCGACAGACGTCGTGCTCAGCGGCCAGATATGCAGGTCGTGGACGGATGCAGCACCAGAACGTTCCTTCAACCATGCCTCCACAGCCGCGCGATCGAGACCAGGGGGAACTGCGTCGAGGGACAATCCGAGGGCTGAGCGCAGTAGACCGTACGCAGTCCATGCAATCACGAGACTGACCAGGATCGCGACGAGGGGATCAAGCCAAGTCCAGCCCGTCGCCATAATGCCGATCGCAGCCAGCACCACACCGAGGGAGACCGCCGCGTCGGCTGCCATGTGGAGGAAGGCGCCTTCGGCGTTTAGATCACTGTGTCGGCTCTCCCGGAAGAGCAGCGCTGTCCCCGCGTTGATCGCTATCCCGATAAGAGCTACGAGCAGAATCGTTCCGGCGGGAACGGTGACAGGCTCCGCGAAGCGCTGGACGGCTTCCCATACGACCGCCCCTACGCCAAGAAGGATCGCCACGCCGTTGGCGAGCGCCGCGAGAATCGTCGAGCGTCCAAACCCATAGCTGAAGCGGTCCGATGGCGGGCGCTTTGCAGCGGCGACGGCGCCCCAGGCGATCAGGAGCCCCGCGACATCGGTCAGGTTGTGAGCCGCATCGGCGAGAAGCGCCAACGAGCCCGTGGCAAATCCCGCGGCTGCCTCGATCAGAACATACCCTGCATTGAGACCCACAGCCCATTTGAAGGCCGGCGTCAGGTCGCGAAGAACAGGCGCGTCGTGGTCATGCGTCACGATCAAACCGCCGTCCCAACGAGCACGCCGATGCCGGCCGTCAGGGCCATCGCCAGCGCACCCCAGAACGTCACGCGGATAGTCGCCTTAAGAATATTCGCACCCCCGGCCCACGCGCCAATAGCGCCGAGGAGTGCCAGGAACAGCAGCGAGGCAATCGAAACGACGGCCACTAGCGTGGAAGGCGGCGAGACAAGAACCATCGCTAGCGGCATCGCCGCGCCCGCGGAAAACGTCGCCGCCGAAGTCAGTGCGGCCTGGATCGGCCGCGCCGTTGTGACCTCAGAGATGCCGAGTTCATCCTGCGCATGGGCTGCCAACGCATCCATCGCCATTAACTGATCGGCGACCTGTCGCGCAAGGTCCGGCTCAACGCCGCGCTTTACGTAGACCTGGGCCAATTCCTCGCGTTCGAATGCAGGCTGGCTCAAAAGCTCGGCCCTCTCACGGGCGAGGTCGGCTTGTTCGGTGTCCGATTGGGAACTGACAGACACATACTCGCCCGCGGCCATCGACATGGCGCCGGCTACGAGCCCGGCGACGCCCGCAACAAGCACTTCGGAACTTGCTGCAGAAGCCATCGCCACGCCGACGATCAGAACTCGAAGTTGAAACGATCCCGTCATTGGCGCCGAGCACGGCCGCCCGCAGCCAGCCAATGCGAGAGACGAGATGTATTTCCGGATGAAGTGCAAGGGAGACCATCAAGCGTCTCCCTGCGTCGAACGCCCGGCGCAGCGCTGGAACGCTGGAAGATGCCGATCGAGCGAGGCTGAGCGCAGCGCACGGTACACGGAGAGAATGTCGGGCCGCCGGGTTGTTTTCAACGCCCGGTCATAGATCGCGACATTATCGATCTCTCCCTGAACACTCGCTAGGCAGGCCTCATGAACGCTCGAAAAGCGAGGAACCTTGCCGGGCCATCGGTTGGCGGGCGCGGCAATTTTATACTTCGTGAATAAGGATAATAGCGCTGAAACATGCCGCGCCTCGGCGTCGACGATATTGACGAATGGGCGCACCGGACCAAGGTCACGGATAACTTGGTCGTAAGTCGTATGCGCCTTGTATTCGTCATCGAGCGCGCCTTCCAGTGCTCGCCGTTCGGTATCGTCAAGGCCAGAGAAAGGATTCATCACCGACTTCCATCTCAAAGTTTCCTTTTCGAGAAGTACCAATCAGTGTACTCGTACCCTTCGCTGGCTCGGGTCTCTGCGGCATGAATTTTACAGAGTAGCGAGTGTCGCGCGAAGGAGTCTGATCAAATGCGCTCACTTTCTCCAACCAGCCCTGGAGGCGCACTTCTCAGGAGTAAAACGAAGATGGCTCATGTCTTCCTCCTGATTGAGCCTTCGAGCTTTAATGCGGCCGCGACGGTGTTCGAGATCGTCCCGTACTTGCGAACATTCTGGTGTAAGAGGTCCAGGCGGTGATCGTCCTCGTCCGTGTCGACGATCAATTCATAGTCGACCGAAACCATCTTTGGCGGGCTATCCTGTCGAACACCGTGAAGATGAACTTCGACGCCACGAAGTTCGAAATGGAGTATCGGGGTCACGCGCTCGATCCCCTTGATCATGCAGGCGGTGATGGAGGCGAGGAACAGCTCTGCCGGGTTGAAGGCATCCGGTCGGCCGTTGATGTCCGTGTCGAGGATGACCTCGGCGTCTTTGGTGGTCGCGACACTTCCGTGCGCATTGTTTCGCCGAGCGCTGACGCGGTACTCAAGTATCGGGGTCATCTTAGGCCGCTAGCCATCGAGAGAGATCGTCTGATTTTGGCAGACCGCCCGCGTGTACTACCTTTCCGTCGATGACGACCCCTGGCGTAGAAGCTATGCCGTAGCCGGCAATGGCCGCGTAATCGGTCACCTTTTCAATGGTGACTGGCACGCCGAGTTTGTCGGCTTCCTTCTGAACCATCTCGGCTGTTGTGACGCAGCGGGCACAGCCGGGACCGAGAACTTTGACGTCTTTCATTTGATACTCTCCTTGGTTCATTGGAACAGCGCGTTGAAAAGGAAACCAATCGCTAGGATTCCCGTTGCGACCACGCCGATGAAGACCGCGATCAGCTTGAGATTCAGAACCTTGCGCAGGATGATCATTTCCGGGAGCGATAGGGCGATCACGCTCATCATGAACGCGAGCACGGTTCCAAGCGCTGCGCCCTTGCCAAGCAGTGCTTCAACGATGGGAATGATGCCAGCCGCATTGGAGTACATCGGGACGCCGAGAATGACGGCAGCCGGCACCGACCACCAAGCGTCCTTTCCCATGATCGAAGCCAGGAGATCCGCCGGCACATAGCCGTGGATGAATGCGCCAACCGCGATCCCGGCGATGACCCAGATCCAGACCCTGCCGACAATATCTTTGAAAGCCTCGATGCCCGCCTTGATCCGATCGACAATCGTAATCGCTTCCGCGGGCAGTTCGACAGCGCTCGACCGGACGTTGCGTACCCACTCTTCAAGCCAACCTTCAAGATGAAGCCGGCCGATAACCCACCCCGATACGATTGCCACGCCAAGCCCAAAGGCGAGATAGGTGAGCGCCACCTTCCAACCGAGGAGCGCAAGCAAGAGCCCGAGCGCAACCTCATTGATCATGGGCGCCGCGATCAGGAATGAAAACGTGATGCCAAGCGGTACCCCTGCCGATACGAACCCGACGAAAAGCGGCACAGCGGAGCAGGAGCAAAAGGGCGTAAAAATCCCGAGCGTCGCAGCGGCAATGTTGCCAATTCCCTCACGCCGGCCGGCGAGCAACACACGTGTTCTTTCAGGTGAAAAGAAACTTCTCACCAGGCCCATACCGAAGACGACCAGTGTCAAGAGCATCAGCACCTTAGGCGTGTCGTAAACGAAAAAACGGATTGCCTCACCAAGGTGGCTCCTCGGGTCAACCGGCATTAATGCCACAACCCATTCCGCGAATGGGACGAGTTGGCTGTAGACGACACCCCACAAGATGAGAGCAGCGGCTGTCAATCCAACCCACTTCGCGGTGGAAGTTCCGGTCTCAGGATTGCCTTCGGTTAAAGAAGTGAGGCTCATGCGGTCTGCCTATTCTATTCTGTTTCAGGCATAGCCAGCGCGGTAGGTGCGATGAGTTCTTGAGCACAATTCAGCGCTGGGCCACAGGCCCCAATTGCACTCCCGATGGTTCATCGACAGCGCTATGAGCCACAAATGGCGGAAATCCGGGGTTACACCGCGACGCAACAACTCGCTAGCTCAGCTATGGTTCCCCCAACTGCCAGGCTGGAGTTCGAGTCGAATTGATCTGCGTCAATTGAAAAGACGTTCTTCAGATCGGGGAAGCCGCTAGCTAGCACATAGCAAGCAAAACGTTCAGGGTTCTGGGCGGACCCTCAACGACGGCCGCGCATCCAAATGAGCGGTATCTCCCTCACCTGCGGTCCAGATTGGACAGCGCCGTCACCTACGCTTTGCTAGAGGATCAGTTCAACGTGGCCACAATGCCTCGATAATGCGTAGACAGTTTGGCGCAACGCTGACGGCTCTACTTTTGCTGGCATGGATGGGAGATATCCCCGCCGCGGCGGCCGACCCTTCGGCACGCTGCCAGTCGCTCGAAGACATTCTGCGAAAAGATTCATGCCTCAGCAGCGTACGTTCGCGCTCGGCCGAAAAAACGATCACGGTAGATATTGCCATCGAGGCAAGTTCGGAAAACCCGCCGATCATTTCAGGAAAGACAAATCTACCTGACGGCACCATCCTATACGTCGAAGTATTTGGCGAAGCGCCACGATGTATTCCGGGCTGCTTGGTCACCATGTGGCCTCAAACCGTAAGTGACGGTCGCTTCCCCATCTCTGCTGCACATGATCCGCTGATATGTCCTTAAACTTCGCCTCCGCCTCCTTGTCGTCCGGATGCAGATCAGGATGGAATTTGCGTGCCAGTTTTTTGAAGGCGTCCTTGATCTCCTTGTCGGTCGCGGATCGATTGACGCCGAGGGTCTCGTAAGGGTCCTTCATGCACCTGATCCCATTTAAACCACGTCACAACCAACGACGGATCGTCGCTTACGACCAATCGTTAAAGCCAGTCCCCCCACGCTAATAGCCGGTCCCTCGGCAGGCTCAGATAGCAACCGTGGGCAGGCGGTCGCGCACCCATCGCTCAATCTGGGTCGCAGACATCGCGCCGGACGTGCGTGCAATCTCTTGGCCTTCGTGGAAGAGAATCATCGTCGGGATGCCTTGAATGCCGAGCCGAGAGGCAACCGCCTGCTCAGCGTCGGAATTGAGCTTGATCAGCCGCACCTGCGGCTCCAATTCACGAGCAGCTGCCTCATAGGCTGGCGCCATCATGCGACATGGGCCGCACCAAGGTGCCCAGACATCGACGAGAACTGGCATGGTGCTGCGGGCGATCTGGCGGTCAAATATCGTTGCAGCGACATCCTCCGGATGCCCGGCGAAAACCTTGGCCTTGCATCTCCCGCATTTGGCGTCGATGGCAGGACGCGTCGACGGCAAGCGGTTAATTGTGCCGCATTTGCTGCAGACCACGAGATTCTCAGACATTTGCCTATGCCTCCACGTGCACGCCGGATGCTTTCGCAGAAGTTGATCTAGCGGCTATTTAACTAGCAACAATCGGAATGATCGCTGCAACGCATTCTTCCGCGCCCTTGACGCGCGTGCGATGACCTTTCCCTGTGACATCCTCCATCAACACGCTGTCGCCGGGCCCGAACGTCCGCTTTTCGCCGTCGCTAACCGTTATTTCGAGATGGCCCTTCAAGCAGATAAGGAATTGATGCTTGGGCGGATGGATTGATTCGCCGCTCCAGCCGGAAGGTAATCTTATGAATTGAAGGCCGTTAGCCAGGTAAGTATGCGACACAAACATAAGTGGTGCCGGAGGCCTGTAGTCAGCTTCTTTGAGATCAAGAGTAGTCTGCTCAAAATGGCTTTCCCCGGCACTACCGATCTTCAATCGAACATACCGCATAGGCGCACTCCTTTGTGCCACAGACTAAATGCTTCTTATTTTTATAGCTCTTCGCAATCGCCCACCTTTGACGTGAGTCAATGTGCTTGGATATGTGAAATATGATGATTTTAAAATGGTGAGGAGTATTTGCCTCTGCTGCTAAAGCCCGCTTTTGAACCGATGTTGCCAAGCCCGTTTCTTCTGAATTCGTAATACTTTGACACATATCAAATGCGCGCAGGGGTCTCCGCGCTAGCTATATTTACTCGGGCGCGTGGAGCCTAAATATGAATAAGCCATTGGATATAAGCCCGCTGCAAACCGAAACGCTCGCGCTGGTGACTCTTCGAGTCAAAGTCGCAAGCCGCTGCGCCGGGTGCCTCCTATTTTCGAAAATATTGGATAGTCGGAAGTTTGTCGTCGCTTGCATTGATCGTCGCCGTCGCCTGGTGGCTTTCCAGCGCCGGAAGTGCGGTCCAATACACAACTGCGCCCGTCTCCCGTGGAGCTATCACGCAGGCAGTGACCGCGACCGGCACCGTCAACCCTGTGCTCACGATCATCGTCGGAACTTATGTGTCCGGCGTCATCCAGGACCTGAGCTGCGACTACAATACGAAAGTGAAAACCGGCCAGGTTTGCGCCAAGATCGATCCGCGCCCTTACCAGACGGTGGTCGACCAGAACAAAGCCAATCTCGACGCGGCCAAGGCGCAGCTCGAGAAGGACAAGGCCACCCTCGCCTACGCGCAACTCTTCTATGATCGCATGGCAGGGCTGGCGAGGACCAATGCGGTTTCCAAGGATTCCCTCGACAGCGCCAAGAGCCAACTCGACCAGGCGAGCGCGCAGGTTGGCGTCGATGAGGCGGTCATCGCGCAACGCCAGGCGCAACTCGCTACCGCCCAAGTCAATCTCGACTACACCAATATCGTTTCGCCCGTGGACGGCACCGTGGTGTCGCGCAATGTCACCATGGGGCAGACCGTCGCGGCGAGCTTCCAGACGCCGACGCTGTTCCTGATCGCCACCGACCTCACTAAGATGCAGGTCGATACCAACGTGAGCGAAAGCGACATCGGCGGCATCAAGGATTGGGACAAGGCGATCTTCACCGTCGATGCATTTCCGAAGCGCAGCTTCGAAGGAGCCGTCGCCCAGGTGCGCCAATCGCCGCAGAACCTGCAGAACGTCGTGACCTATGACGTCGTGGTCAGCGTCGAAAATTCAGACCTGGCACTCAAGCCCGGCATGACGGCGGCAACCCAGATTATCATCGATCAACGCAACGACGTATTGCGGGTGCCGAGCCAGGCGCTGCGTTATGCTCCCGCGACCGCCGGCGCAAGGCGGCGGAGCGGCACTTCCGCCAAAACCGGGCAGGCGCCGCAAGCCAGAGTCTGGGTGCTGCGGGATGGCAAGCCGGTGCGGGTCGCGGTGACCGCCGGTCTCGACGACGACACCTTCACCGAAATCGTTAAAGGCGAGCTGAAGGCCGGCGACCTGGTCATCACCGCCGAGCAACGGGACGCCGCTAAGGCAGCTGTGCCACGTCCGCGGCTTTAGGAGAGCCGGGCCATGGCGGAACCGATCATCAGGCTCGAGAAAATCACGCGGACCTACCACGTCGGCGATATGGACGTGCATGCGCTGCGCGAGGTGAGCCTTAACGTCAATGCCGGCGAATTTGTCGCCATCATGGGCTCGTCCGGCTCCGGCAAGTCGACGCTCATGGCGGTGCTCGGCTGCCTCGACCGGCCGAGCAGCGGGCATTATTTTTTCGAAGGGACCGATGTCGCGGCCTTAAGCGAACCCGATCGCGCGCGGCTGCGCAGCGAACGCCTGGGCTTCGTGTTCCAGAGCTTCAATCTACTGTCCCGCACCAGCGCGATCGAGAACGTTGCGTTGCCGCTGTTCTACGCGGCATCGGGGCCCGCCGGCACCGCCTCGCGCATCGAGCGGGCACGCGCGTCGCTCAAGCTGCTGGGCCTCGGCGACCGCGAGCGCAACACGCCGGGCCAGCTCTCGGGCGGCCAGCAGCAGCGCGTCGCGATCGCACGCGCCCTGATCAATGAGCCCGGTTTGCTGTTGGCCGACGAGCCGACCGGCAACCTCGATACCCGCACCTCGCACGAGATCATGGAGACGCTGACGCAGCTCAATCGCGAGCACGGCGTCACCATTATCGTCGTCACGCATGAGTCCGACATCGCCGCTTACGCCGATCGCACTTTAACCATGCGCGACGGCCAGATCGTCACGGACGTGCAAAATCCAAAGCCGGGAAAGACCGCGGCGCCGGCAGCCGGCGGCGTACCTATCTCACGTTCACAGCGGCCGATGCCGACCGCCGCGCGGCGCGCCAATACCTTTTGGGGATTCGCGCTGATGATCATGGCCGCCGCCATCCAGGCGATCTGGCGCAACATGATGCGCTCGGCGCTGACCATGCTCGGCGTTTTCATCGGCGTCGCCGCTTTGATCGCCATGGTCGCCGTCGGCCAGGGCGCCAACGATGCGGTGCGCAAGCAGATCGAGCGGCTCGGCACCAATCTCGTGGTGGTGCTGCCGGGCGCAAGGACGGCGGGCGGCATGCGCGCGGGATCCGGCAGCGCCTCCACGCTCACGACCAGCGACGCGCAAGCAATTCTGCGCGAGAGCACGGCCATCAGCGAGGTGAGCTACCTCATCCGCCAGTCCGGCCAGGCTGAATACGGCAATCAGAACTGGGCCACCAGCATCCAAGGCATCAGCCCGAACTACCCGCCGATGACCAACTGGCGGATCGACGCCGGACGCGAGATTTCGCCCGATGACGAGGCGACGGCGGCTCTGGTGGTGGTGATCGGGCAAACCGTGTCGAAGCAGTTGTTCGGCGAGCAGCAGAACCCCATCGGCGCGCTCATCCAGGTGAAGGGCGTGCCGTTGCGGGTGATCGGCCTGCTGGAGTCCAAGGGGCAAACATCATACGGCCAGGATCAGGACGACCTGGTGATGATCCCGTTCACCACAGCCGAGCGCAAAGTGCTCGGCGTGGCTGCGCCGTCGCAGGCGCAGACGCAGTTCAATTGGATTTATCCACTTCCGCCCAACCCTTACGGCCTGCAGGCGCACCTCGCAGGTTTCGTCAACCAGATTTACGTGCAAGCCGCCAATTCGACGGACGTGCAGCCGGCGATCCGCGAGATCACCGAGATCCTTGCCCGCCGCCACCGCATCAAGCCCGGCGCCGACAACGATTTTTCCGTGCGAAACTTAAGTCAGATCGCGGAAGCCGCCGAGAGCTCAA
The DNA here is from genome assembly GCA_963810255.1 of uncultured Alphaproteobacteria bacterium. Taxonomy (GTDB): domain Bacteria; phylum Pseudomonadota; class Alphaproteobacteria; order Rhizobiales; family Xanthobacteraceae; genus Pseudolabrys. The sequence goes on from CAWEMT010000007.1 coordinate 74,479, forward strand.
GCCGCATCATGGCGCTGCTGCTCGCCGCCGTGGCCTCGATATCGCTGGTGGTCGGCGGCATCGGCATCATGAACATCCTGCTGGTATCGGTGACCGAGCGCACGCGCGAAATCGGCCTGCGCATGGCGATCGGCGCACGCCGCCTGCACGTGCTGCTGCAGTTCCTGGCCGAGGCGGTGTTCCTGAGCGTGACTGGCGGCATTGCCGGCATCGTCATGGGCGTGGCGTTTTCCGTCGCGATCGCGTTCTTCGCCGACTGGCCGGCCCCGATCTCGGCCACGGCGATCGCCGGCGGATTCCTGTTTTCCGCCGCAGTCGGAATTTTCTTCGGCTATTATCCAGCGCGCAAAGCCGCTCGCCTAGATCCCATAGAGGCGCTGCGCTACGAATGATCCCTTATGGCGGCTATGATCGTTCCTGTTAGAGCCTTTCGCGGAATACTGCGCTAACAAGGAATGATTTCGTTCGCGCAGCATACGAGTGCGCGGCCCCAAATGCAGCCTCGAATTAGTTCGGGCATGCAGGGCGAGAATGACGTCGCGGAGCGGTATGCCACCGAGCACCGCGGCTCTCAGCCAGCCGATGCGGTCGACGAAGTGGTTCTCCGGATGCAGATGAAGGCGGCTCATCCTCCCACCTATCAGATCAGAGCCGCCCCATGAGTAGTAAGACGACAAGGATGATCAGGATGATGCCGATGACACCGATGCCGCCGTGGCCGAAGCCGTAGCCGTAGCCGCCGAAGCGGCCGCTGAAGCCGCCGAGCAGGAAGATGGCAAGAATGATGACGAGAATGAGTCCCAGTGACATGGCCTTTCTCCTTTGCCGGGAATTCCGAATTATTTTTTCTCTATGGATATTCCGCTTTTGCCGACATTGATCTCGATACCGGTGGTCTTCTGCCGCTCCTGGTAGAGATGATAGCCGAAGACAACGGCGGCGACGGCGAGCACGCCGATGACGAGGTAGAGAACATTACGATTCATGGTTTGCCTGCCCCCAAGTCTCTGAGGCGCATTCTAGGCGCAATCTGACCTCAGTTCGTCATACATTTGTAAAGAAACGACCAGCCCTTCCCGCCTTCAAGGTTCTGTTTACTCGACTGCCTCCGGTAATCGGTCCACGGTGGAGCGCGCCCTGTGGTCGGGCGCGCCACTGCGATTGTCTGCGCCGCTAGACACCGCGGCTGAGAGCATGAGGCTGACTCCGAGCAATCCAAACCATCAGCCGCTCCTATCGGCTCATGGACACGGATGACGGTAGCCATCGTAGCCGAGATAAGTGCCGCTGCCCGGATCATAAGACCTGAACCGCTGCATGCAGTAGGACACCGCGTTACCACCGTACCCAGGGCCGTAGTAGGGGCCGTAGTAGTAGGGAGCCGCGAGTATTCCGCCGATGATCGCGCCGCCGAGGAATCCTGCACCAAAACCCGGACCCCACCCTCCGCCGCGATATGCTCTGCCGCGGTATGCTCTGCCGCGCCACTGCACGGTCTCGATATTCGTTGGGACAGCGTTCTTAATTGCGAGAGCATCGCCGACCGGCATCGCCGACGCCACGTTCGCCAATAGCGCCAAGCTCATTGCAAACAAGGCCGCCGGCACTAGAGTAAATAGCCGATTTGTCATGGTATCTTCTCCATTATTATTTATGATCATTCATCACCATGTTTCAAGCAGACACACATTATTTTGCGATGAGCATTGATCTACATCAACGTCCGCGAGGCTATGCATAAACTTTTATTGGTTGATTGTTGCGGTTGAGGTTCTTTCGGTATCGGATTGCAAGCGGACAACAGCCGACCTCGTGAGACCCGCGATCATTGGTATTTCGATCAGAAAAAAGCAGCTCGGAAATTCGCAGACCGCGCCCCGACAGGCCTTCAGCCAGGGTGAACAATGAAGAGTTTCAAGGCGTAGATTACGACGAGGTCCAATTTTCAGTTAGGTCCTGCCGGAGGAGATAAAGATTGCGTGCACATAATAAATGGCAGCCACCGCGTCCAGACGACATTGATCTGCGTGAACGGCATTGAAGGCTTGAATTGAAAAGTGTTCGCTTTTGAACAGACGGAATTGCCTTGCGGAAGGATGCTAGTTTTAACGGCCCCGCCCTTTTAACGGCCCCGCCCTATGCACCCCTCCCGAATCCCAGCATAGAGGCGGGGTTACTTTCCAGCGCTCAGGTTCATTCATGTCGGCCAACACGCCTTTATAGGAATTCGATATGCGAAGGATCATCCAAGCAAATATCGCCAGGCTCAAGAACCTACTTAAAGCGGAAACCGATCCCACAAAGCGGGCAATGGAAATGCGCCTTCTCGCCGAGGAAGAGGCAAAAAAGGAACAATTGCCCCCGTATGAAAAGAATGAAGCTAAGGCTTTTTAATTTGGCGGTGGTCAGTCCATTTGCGCCAATGCGTCGGCTGTATGTCGATGCGTTCTTTCGTTGAAGCATCCACCCAATCAGTTCCGTTTTTGCGGACTGGGAATATCAGCGCGTGAACACTGCCCTTATCCATCGCCCCGACCTCAAGGTCGGCGTCGGATGGCGCAATTGAAACGGGCAGCCATCTCTCAGGCAGCAAAAAGACCATGTAATCATTTAATGCTGCAGAGATTGTGGCGCATTGACCCACATCAACGTTGTTGCAGCACGCGGTCCCGTTCGCAATTTGCTTCAGATCAAAGTAACTAGCGAGGGGTTGGCGTAAATAGTTGGCGGCGAACCAAGAACGGAGTTTATCTCATGCGTCATTTCCCACGCGCGGCTTTAGCCGCATTTGCACTTTCACTTACGCTCATGGCACCTGCCGGCGCAGCCGACCAAGCGACCGTAAAAGTCTCTCTGATTGACATGACCGCCATGTTTGGTCCGGGTGGTGGACCCGGCGCGGGCTACGGTCCCGGCAACGGCATGATGGGTCAAGGCTACGGTCGAGGCTTTGGAATGATGGGGCCAGGTTATGGTCCGGGCATGATGGGACAAGGCTATGGCCCCGGCTACGGGAGGGAAGAAGGCTATGGGCACGGCTACCGGAGGGAAGACGGCTATGGGCCCGGCTACGGGATGATGGGGCGCGGTATGATGGGCGGGATGTCACTCCGCACGAACGTCACGTCGGTCAAAGCCGGCAAGGTTACTTTCGATGTGACCAATCTCTCGCGCAGCATTGTGCATGAGATGATCGTTGTGGCCGTCGAAAATCCTAATGCGCCGCTGCCTTACGACTACAACACCGGCCAGATTCCGGAAAAGCAGGTCAAGATGCTGGGTGAGACGAGTGAGATGGAGCCGAATGCCGAAAAGACGATCACGCTCGACCTCAAGCCAGGAGCATACCTGCTAATCTGCAATGTGCCGGGCCACTATCAGGCCGGCATGTGGACACCATTGACCGTTACCCAATAACGCTGGCGTGGCGCCCCCGATTTATGGCGGCGCCACGACCATTCAAGATGCTAGTAGAGTTTAGCGTGCTTAGAGTGCGCAACGCGGCGTTGCGCGTGAACTCTGCCGGGCCATTATCGTCTAACTTGAGTTTTCGCGGTCTCGCATCGATGCAATGCGACAAGTGATGGCCAAATGGAACTAATCGACGAGATTGGCGTTGTGGCAATCAGACCGGAAAAGATTTTACACGATTGATCTGCTCAGTGTGAGCGCATGCCAATCGGCAAAACCATATCTGTTCCGATGTCTTCAGGAGATTTATCATGTCTAAAATCCATAACGCTGCGGCGCGCCTACTCGCCATATCCACGCTCGCAAGTTTGAGTTTGACAACCATCGCGGCGGCCCAGATGAATGGCCAGGGATCAGGTCAGGGCGGTGGCATGATGGGCGGCGGCTGGGGATGGGGCATGGGTAACGGAAGTTACGGAATGGGCGGTTTCGGAGGAATTGGCTTGCTCGTGGTCGCTCTGACCGTCCTGGGTGTCGCTTTCATGGCGTTCCGTCGCCGCAGTCCGTGAGCCATAATATCCCGCCGTGTTCCCAGCGGCCGATTGAGTTCAAATGAAATACTATATCGCCAAAACGGTGAGCGGTGATTTCGCTGCAGTCGTCGACCATGCCATCGAGGCGCTCAAAGCTGAGGGATTTGGTGTGCTGACCGATATCGACGTTAAAGCAACAATGAAGAAAAAGCTTGATCTCGATTTCCGGGATTACCGGATTCTTGGTGCATGCAATCCGCCGCTAGCGCATCAGGCGCTGACAGCCGATGACAAGATCGGAACGATGCTCCCATGCAACGTAATTGTGCAGGACCTCGGAGGCGGGAAGATCGAAGTCGCCGCCATCGACCCAGCCATATCCATGGAGCAGGTCGGAAATCCGACGCTCAAAACGATCGCGAAATCGGTCACCGAAAAACTTCAGCGAGTTATCGCCGCGATCTAACAATTGCGCAACAGCCTAACTGGTGAAGCGCAGTCGTCCGATAGTCACGCAACGTGCGAACCTTTTTGGCTCTGCGAGTGTTGAGTTGTGTATTCAATCAATCGACTAAGTCATCACCGTAACACCTTCAAGCGGCGGTGTTCGAGAGACGTTCCCGCGCTCGTGCTTTCGGAAGGTAATTTTGACTGATGCTGCGATCCAGGATGTTTGGTCTCGATGACATCGAGACCTTGCTATGGGCGAGGCATTCGACCGTGTCTTCGAATTGTTTTCTAAGCTCGGCGCTTAAAGCCGCGATACAGCAACCAAGACGGAGGCTTCAATGACTATGAACGATCCAAATCAGCCAGTTAGCCAGCGGCGAGCAAGTTCGAATTTTGGCTGGATTACTATTGGGCTCTTCGCTGTCGTCTTTCTTATCGCTGGGATCACCTGGGTTACATGGGGCGGAAACGATACCAATAACGCGGCCAATCCGCCTGCACCGCAATCTGAGACTACGGGCTCCGGCGTGGCTATTTCGCCCCCGGCTGCGAAGGCCCCTGTCACTCCGTCCGAAACGGCGCCTACAGCTCCTGCGGCCAAGTAGCGAACCATCGCTACCGGTTGCGCTGTGGCCTCACGGCGCAACCGGGTGAACAGCCCCGTCACGGTCATCGCCGCGATACGCTCGGCGAGCTCGCCTCGCTACAGGCTAGCTGCGATCCACAGCCGTTTCACATTCCACCCCACCTTTCGCTATACCGCGCTTCACTCCTTGGCCTCGGTGAGAACGCTCACCCGTCTTTCTTGCATGAGTTAATTTTAACCAGATCACGCTGTAGAACCGTTCCGAGCATTCATCGCGACGGATGTTTGTTGTTGGCACTTAGCGTCATTCGCCGCATTGCAGCGACGACGGTAAGCTATCGGACTAACAACGGACAAACGGCAGTCCGGGGCCCGAATTGCTCGGTCGCGATTGACCCGAAGCGGACATTCGTTGGCGGTCAGCACCTACTGGCTTCGTCAGTTTACGGGATGGCTGCGACAGAGAGAGCCGACGAACGCTGCGCCTCGATGAAGATGCGCTTGACGTCAGGGAATCGTTTCTTAATACGCCGCTCCAGTTCGGAGACGTGGTTCTCCACTTCGGCTGACGACAGGCGGTCGGCGAAATCGAGGCTGACGTTCAGCAGTATGTCATTAGGACCAAAGTGCATTGTCAGCAGTTCATTCAGCCGGACGATGTCCGATTCCTCGGCGATGATTCGCTCGATCTCGGAGACAACGGCGCGGCTCGCGCCCTCTCCGGTGAGCAGCCCTTTGCATTCGTAGGCCAGGTAAACTGCGGTAACAGCCAGAATGCCGCCAATCACAAGTGAGGCGACGCCGTCCATCGCCGGCATGTCGAGGAGTTGACTGAGCAGGATTCCGATGAAGGCAACAATCAGGCCGAGCAGAGCTGCGGTGTCCTCGAACAGGACCGTGAACACTGTCGGATCCTTGCTGAGCCGCACCGCTTCGAAGTAGCCGTGCTCGCCCTTGACCTTGCGCAGTTCCTGAAACGCGATCCACCAGCTCCCTGCCTCGAACACGGTCGCCACACCCAAGACTAAGTAATTGATGTAGGGGCTGCTCACCGGATGAGGGTTTTGCAGCTTGTCGATCCCCTCATAGAACGACACCCCCGCACCGACGCCGAAGATCAGGATCGCCACCACGAACGCCCAGAAGTAGAGCTCGATGCCATAACCGAACGGGTGAAGCTTATCGGCAGGCCGGGCGGCCCGCTTCATGCCGTAAAGCAGCAGACTCTGGTTGCCGGTATCGACGAATGAATGGACAGCCTCGCTCAGCATTGCAGAACTGCCAGTGTACGACGCGGCAACAAACTTGGTGACGGCGATCAGAGAGTTGCCGGCGAGCGCCGCGAAGATGACCTTGCGTGAACCTGAAACCGCCATGATCAGCTCACTTCACTGTATTCGCGTGCGTTTGTAACCCATACGATGATCCGATGTTAACCGCAGAATGAGGTTTCTCCCTCGGCTTCCACGCGTCTGACATTGTCGTCGCTGACAAGATCATCGAGTAAATGGCGGATGTCTGCTTTTGGCACCTAGCGGACATACCGACCGCGCCCGCGTTTGTCCGCTTTCGAAGCGGAGCGGACATCGCGGGATATTTGCGCGGGTCGGCTATGACGCGATTGACCCTGGCTGTGTGAAAACGCCGCGCTTGATGTGATTGCCGCAATATGATTCTGGATGATTCCTGCGCGATTTGCGGAGGATCGAATGCGGCGCTTCGTTGAGGGAATGGATCGCGGACAAAGCACGTTGTTTCCGGAATGCCTGGAAGATTGGATCGCTGACGACAACCCGGTTCAGATCGTTGATGTCTTTGTGGATGAGCTCGATCTGGGCGCGCTTGGGTTCGGTGGTGTCGATCCCGAGATTACCGGGCGGCCCTCATATCACCCGTCGGTGCTGCTGAAGCTCTACATTTACGGCTATCTCAACCGGGTTCAGTCGAGCCGCCGGCTTGAGCGTGAGGCTTTGCGCAATGTCGAAGTGATGTGGCTTTTGGGCCGGCTGGCTCCGGATCACAAGACCATAGCTGACTTCCGCAAGGACAATGGCCGCGCCATCCGCCAGGTCTGCGCCCGGTTTGTCGAGCTCTGCCGTACCATGGGTCTGCTCACAGAGGCCAGCGTTGCGATTGACGGCAGCAAGTTCAAGGCGGTGAACAACCGAGACAAGAACTTCACCCGCGCCAAGATGGAGCGGCGCATGGCACAGATTGAGGAGAGCGTCGCCCGTTACCTGCAGCAACTCGACACGGCCGACCGGCAAGAGCCATCAGAGGCGCTCAAAACCAAGACAGAGCGGCTGAAAGAGAAGATCGAGAAGCTGAAGGAGGAGATGCGGCGCCTCGTCGGATTAAAGGCGGTGATGCTCGCCACGCCTGACCAACAGATATCACTGACCGATCCTGATGCTCGCTCGATGGCGACGAGTGGCCGAGGCTCCGGCGTCGTTGGCTACAACGTTCAGGTTGCCGTCGATACCACAAATCATCTGATCGTCACGCATGAGGTGACCAACGTCGGGAGCGACCGGTCGCAGCTATCGCCCGTGGCCAAGGCGGCGAAGGCGACATTGGGGGTGGAGAAGCTCGATGCTGTCGCCGACCGCGGCTACTTCAGCAGTGAAGAGATCCTGGCGTGCGACAATGCAGGCATCACGGTCACGCTACCTAAGCCGATGACCTCGGGCATGATTGTGAGAGGGCGGTTTGGCAAGCAAGACTTTCGCTACCTTGCCGACGAAGATGTCTACATCTGTCCTGCCGGCCAAAAGCTCACCTATTACTTCACGACAGAGGACAAAGGCTTGGTCTTGCGCCGCTACCGAACCCACGCCTGTCAGAATTGTGCGATCAAGCATAAATGCACAACCAGCAAGGAGCGGCTGATCTCACGATGGGAACACGAGCATGTTCTCGAAGCTGTACAGCGACGGCTTGATGAACATCCGGAGAAAATGCGGCAGCGACGCGAGACGGTCGAGCACCCCTTCGGCACGATGAAGGCTCGGATGGGTGCCACTCACTTCCTGATGAAGACGCTGCCGCGGGTCGCATCGGAGATGGCGCTACACGTACTGGCCTACAACATGACCAGGGTGATGAGCATTATGGGGGTCCGGCCGCTGCTGGCGGCGATGAGGGCATAGCCAGCCAAAAACACCGGCAACCTCAAAGGTCCCCAAAACTCCGCGCTCCCAGACGTTTTTACACGGCCAAGACCCGGAACGGACTTCCGACCCTAATTTTGCAATGTGAGCAATTTTTACCGGCGGGCAGGTATTGTGACACGGCACGCTAGGTGCATCACCGCCCCGTCGAAGAGACCCGCTATACGATGGCTGAGATTTACGAGTGGCGTCGGGTGATTATCAAGCACTCGCGTTCGATTTTGCCGGCGCCCGCTCGGAGCAAGCATCGACAAATAGCCAGTTCTATGCGGTCCCTCTCTAGGGACAAAAACTGGCTCGCTGTCCATACCGTGGACGGCATCAAGTAAGACCGCATTTCCGCTATACGTTGCAGAGTTCGTTCTTAAGTACGTTCGCGAGCTTCGGCTCGGGGCCTGATGGCGGTCCTATCTCGGCAAACCCCATCCTTTTCGGCTTTCCTTTGCAACGGTGCCGAGCCCTAGACCTTTGCCTGCGTGGGTCTCTCCGGTCGATCCGCCCAGATCAAAACCGGGCCGGTCAACTTGCTCAGAAGCACCCGCCGGCTCTGGCTTGTCCGTCTTGGGTGACGGCTCCGTCGGCTCTTCCGTAATTGCCTTCATATCAGGTTGCGGGCCATCGTCGCTCGATGGGCGACGGTTGGAAGGTACGTCCTTATACTCATCTATTTCGACGCCTATCCCATCTAAACTTTGATTGGGCAACCTTTGCGCCTTGTCCCGATTGCTGAGGATGTCATTCTTCCGCACCTTTTCATCTTCAAGCTCGGTCATTGCACCAGTTCCACTGCTTTGTCCTGCCGACATATTGCATACTCCGGTTTGCTCCACGGGGTTGCGGTGCACAACAAGCGTTAACGCCCGCCCTCGGCAACGGTTCCGATGCGCAACGATAACCAAAGTCGGGAATTTCGCAGCGTACCGCCAAACAATGTGAAGGAGAACTCGACCATCCGCGTGCGGCGGTGTCAGCGCACCTTGTGGGAGCGCTCTAGCACGGGCCGCTGCGCTTGTTGTGTCAAAGCGCCCAAGGGCGCAATATCTGTATTTGGGATTGGCTGCATGTCCTGGCTGGCGGAACCCGTGGACCGCCGTGGTATCCCAATATCGTCAACTTTCTTTATCGGAAGGGCACGCTTGGCATTTGAAACGAGAGCGCTGCGCACGCTCGTAGCGCGCCGACGTTCAGCCTCTTTGTTCGCGCGCTTCTGGGCGGCAGATAACAGTGTTCGTTTAGCACGGTGCCCGTCACTTTCCGCAGCCGCACTTCCTGGAGCCATGGTCAAGCCCGATGGCGCGGCCTGGCCGCGCAACTCGCGCCGTTTGTATCTGCCAAATTCACGCGCTCGATTGCGTCGGTCGCGCAGGTGCTTGATTACATTCAATAGTTCAGCGTCATCCAGCTTCTTTATGACCGGGTGGCGAGTCTGAGCGACCAGTTCTTGCTCGTCTTTCGATAGCAGCCGCTCGTCTCGTCTCGCGGGGGCCATTTTTTGTTCCTCGTCAGTCCCAGAACCTGATCAGTCCCAGGATCTAAATTATAAAGAGCCTAAGCCACACTCGGTTAGAAAGTTTGATGCAAATCAAAGCGTGATCGTGACAGTTTCACAATGATGCACTTTGAAATACTTTCCGTTAGTGAATGGCCTTAAGTTGGGTTGCCTGACCTTTTTCGATGGCTTGGGCGTCGTTATCATAGGAGTTCAAGTTGCCGCGTCGCATCCTTGTCGCCGACCGGGCCGCGCATCAGATCAGCGAATGAGCAATTCTAGGGACATGTAAATGCCAAGACGCATCAAGCGAGTTCCAGGTCCTGGCGCAGTTTCGATTACAGGTCGCCGCAAGGCCCATCAGAGCAGTATCGTGCAGATTCCGGTGCAGAAGAAGAAAGGTGACGCGCTCGAATCCTACGAGCAAACGGTCGAGCGGCCCGGGCCCGATTCGACCGGGACCGGAATACCCGACGAGGCATCTCCACGGCCTGATCGTTCAACGCCGGATTGAAGATTGATCTGGTCTTGCTCAATTTCGTCAGCGGCGAACACTCGTCGCGACGATTTGGAATTTATTCACTAAAGTTGCGCTGTTTGCTTGACATGTTAGCCGACCAAAGCAGGCGGCTTTGATCTGAACGGAAGAATGTCAGATGAGTTGTCTTCGCCTCCATCCGGAGAACCACTTCGTCGATCGTATCGGCTGGCTGCGAGCCGCCGTGCTCGGGGCCAACGACGGCATCATCTCGACCGCAAGCTTGATCGTCGGTGTTGCCGCCGCAACGGCGACACAGAGCGATGTCTTGATCGCGGGGGTCGCTGGCCTGGTCGCCGGCGCTATGTCGATGGCCGCCGGCGAATATGTATCCGTCAGCTCGCAATCCGACACCGAACAGGCCGACCTCGCGCGCGAGCGCGCGGAGTTGAGCGAAAATCCCGAGTATGAGCTAGATGAGCTTGCTGGAATCTATGTCAAACGTGGTGTCGATCAGGCGCTGGCGCGGCAGGTTGCCGAGCAGCTGATGGCGAAAGATGCCATTACCGCACACGCGCGCGATGAGCTTGGAATCTCGGAAAACACCACTGCGCGTCCGGTGCAGGCCGCACTGACCTCGGCCGTGACGTTTGCCACCGGCGCGGCCATGCCCTTGCTTATGGTGGTCTTGTCACCCGCCGGTTTGCTTGTCCCCATCGTGTCCGCCGCGTCATTGGGCTTTCTCGCGCTTCTGGGGGCGATCGGGGGACGCGCAGGTGGTGCAAACGTTCTGCGCGCCACGGCCCGCGTGACATTCTGGGGCGCGTTGGCGATGGCTCTCACCGCCGGCATCGGGAAACTATTCGGCACGGTTGTCTGAGGATTGGGCGCACAAGAGATACAAAAGCATGTCTCATTGATAGCAAATGCTCACCTTAAAATCCGGGGAGGGATGACGTGCCGCTGTGGCAAGGATTACTGATCACGCTCGCGACCATGCTCGTGACGAGCCTCGTCGCCGAACTTTTGTGGCGCTGGCTCCTCAACACAGACATTCCGAGTTATCTAAGTGGGGCTGTTGGTGGAGTTACTGCGGTTCCGATCCGGGAAATGCTGAAAAGAATAGAAATGCGGTGACGCCCGATGGCGCTGCGTTTGCTGGAAATGGTGTTGCAGGAGAAAGACGGCGGGGAAGTCCGCGAGCTTCTGAATCACTGCAAGGTGCTCGAACACCGGCAGATCCGACTGGCGGACGGGGAAATGCTGGTGCGCATCTTGTTGGATGCGGAACAGAGCGAGACGGTACTGGATTTATTGGAGAAACGCTTCACCGGCGCGGAGGGCAACCGGGTGGTGATTTTTCCGGTCGAGGCGACATTGCCGCGCGCCCAGGCGGAGCCAGAACCCGAGGCGGCTGCTACATCAGAACAATCACCGCCCGAGGAAAAACCGCCGGAACAAATCGGCCGCGAGGAATTGTACGAGGACATCAAGAATGGCGCGCGGCTATCGCGCGTCTATATGGCGATGGTGGCGTTGTCCACCGTCGTGGCGGCCATCGGTCTATATTACAATAGCGTCGCTATCATCATCGGGGCGATGGTGATTGCGCCCTTGCTCGGGCCGAACGTCGCGCTGTCGCTCGGCACGACCTTGGGTGACCTATCGCTACTTCGGCACGGGTTGCTAACGGCGCTAGCCGGGATTGCGGCGGCGATGGCATTATCGGTGGCAATCGGTGTGCTGTTGCAGGTGAACCCGGCAACGCCGGAAATTGCGTCGCGCTCGGGGGTAGGTTTTGGCGACATCGCGGTGGCGTTGGCATCGGGCAGCGCGGGCGCGCTGGCATTCACGACCGGTGTATCGGCGACGCTGATCGGCGTCATGGTGGCGGTGGCGTTGTTGCCGCCGTTGGTGACGTTCGGGCTGCTGCTGGGCGGTGGGCATCCGGCCCTGGCAACGGGGGCGTTATCGCTGTTTCTGGTGAACTTAATTTGCGTGAACCTTGCTGGCGTGACCACGTTTCTGGTGCAAGGCGTTAAGCCGACGAGCTGGTGGGAGAAGCATCGGGCGGTGAAAGCCACGCGCATTGCCATTGCACTCTCAGTGGCCCTCTTGGCGGTGTTGGTCGGCCTGATCCTGTTGGTGCACAAGCATTGAAGCTGGCAGGATAAAAAGCCCCAAAGCTCGGGGCAAACCGTGTCCTTGTCGGAAACTAAATCCGGACATATTGGTGCTGCAATCCGCCCAGGATTGGCATCGGCAGAATGCGACCGCCACTCCCTACCGCGCGGTTTACCGGCGAATCCTTATTCAATGACAGGTGCGTCTGGGTTTTATTGTAGTAGTTCGCATAGCCAAGGTCGCGGTGTCATCGAACCAAACATCCTGGATCTAGTCCAATAGCTACCATTCGACGGTTGATTTCGGCCCGCACACGCTTGCCGCCACAATATATCTTTCGCGCAAGCCCGAACGATTAGCCGCGATGGCCGTTATCCCTACACCACCACCCTTCTTTCAGCCCCGGTTTGCAGTCCGACCCCGTCGAATTCGATACCAAATCGAAGCCTGAGTGGTGCTCTGGGAACTGTAACCAAAGGCCGTTTTACCGTGGATCATCGTGTAAGATTTTCAACCCTGAATGCCGGCTACGAAGATTTTCTGTTTGCGCCAGTATGCGAGGACGCAAACGGGATGCGCCTCAGCGTCATTTCTGCTTTGGCGCGGACCAATGTCGATCCGTGGGAGGAGGCAACCCGATTGGCGGCGATGCCCAAGGCGATCGCGGAGAAGACGCTGATCTCGATCCTCGATCTGGTCTCGGGCCGGAACTGGAACTCGCCGGAAGCGGCGGCCATTGCCGCGCGGCTGGTTCGGCTTCTGCCGCAGTCGGGCGAGGCTGCGACTATGGCCGGAGCGGGGACCGTAAATGCCACGCCAGGAATCGCAAAAGTCCTCAATCTACAGAAAAATTACTGGTGGCTGTGGGTAGCCATGGCGCTGGCGATGTCGTTCATGACGCCGCACCATCAGGCAGCAACATCGAGCGCGCCCGCTGCCGCATCGGAATCCGGCGCAACATCCCAATCAAAGAACAGCATCCAAACTCCTGGTCCGGTCGGGCAGTCCCGATAGTCTTGCCATTCTGCGTGGCGGAAATTCGGCCGCAAGGCCGTTTTGCATTCAGGGCGCTCCTACGAAAAGCGCTGCAATGCACAGCCAATGTCGCTCATGGGTCTTGGCCGTGTAAAAACGCCTTGGGAGGAGTGCAGATTCTGGCCTTCGCACAGTGAAGACCTGAGGCCTTTTTCCGGGTCTGACTATGCCCTCATCGCCGCCATGAGCGGCTGGATGCCGACGATATTGATGACGCGCGTCAGATTGTAGGCCAGCACGTGTAGCGCCATCTCGGTGGCGACCTTCGGAAGACGCTTCATCAGGAAGTGCGTCGCCCCCATTCTCATCTTCAACGTGCCGAAGGGATGTTCCACCGTCTCACGGCGCTGGCGCATGGCCTGCGGATTATTGTCGAGACGTTTTTGTACTGCCTCTAGCACGTGCTCATGCTCCCAACGCGTGATGCGCCGTTGCGTGCCGGTCGTACAGCGATGCTTGAGCGCGCAATGGCGGCACGCATTCGTCCAATAGCGTCGCAGCTTCTGCCCGTTCTCCTCGTTCGTGTAGTAGTACTTCAGCTTTTCGCCAGCCGGACAGCGATAGACATCCTCGTCGCTGAGATAAACGAAGTCCTGTTTGCCGAAGCGACCCCTCGCCTCAATCCCCGATGTCATCGGCTTTGGAAGCGTCACGGCGATTCCGGCCTTGTCGCACGCAAGGATTTCCTCGCCGCTGAAGTAGCCGCGGTCCGCAACGGCTTCGAGTTTGTCGACGCCGAGCACTTTCTTCGCCTGTGAGGCGACGTTTGCGAGTTGTGCCCGATCCGAGCCGCTATTCGTCACCTCGTGCGTGACGATCAGGTGATGTTTCGTATCGACCGCGACCTGCACATTGTAGCCGACCACGCCAGACCCGCGCCCGCTAGTCGCCATCGAGCGGCTGTCGGGATCGGTAAGCGAGATTTGCTGATCGGGTGACGCCAGCATCAGCTTTTCCATCGCCGCCAGTCGCTGCATCTCGCTTTCGAGCTTGGCCAGCTTCTCTTTCAGATGCACCGTCTTCGCTGCCAGCGCCTCGGACGGCTCCTGCAGATCAGCCGTGTCGAGCTGCGCAAGATACCGCGCCACACTCTGCTCTAATTGCGCGCGGCGTCGCTCCACTTTGCCGCGCGTGAAGTTCTTGTCCCGGTTGTTCACCGCCTTGAACTTGCTGCCATCAATAGCAACGCTGGCGCCCGTCAATAGGCCTAGGCTGCGGCAAAGCATAACGAACCGGGCGCAAGTCTGGCCGAGGGCGCTACCATTGTCCTTGCGAAAGTCGGCAATGGTCTTGTGATCGGGAGCAAGGCGGCCCGTCAGCCACATCACCTCGACATTGCGCCCAGCCTCGCGCTCCAGCCGACGGCTCGACTGTACGCGATTGAGATAGCCGTAGATGTAGAGTTTGAGCAGGACCGATGGATGATACGAGGGCCGACCAGTTGCCTCGGGAGCAACCCCAACGAACCCCAATTCCCCAAGGTCAAGCTCTTCGACGAAGGCATCAATAACCTGAACGGGATTGTTCTCGTCGATCCAGTCTTCCAGATACTCCGGAAACAACGTGCTCTGCTTACGATCCGTGCCCTCAACAAAGCGCTTCATGCGATCCTCCGTAACAGCAGAATCACACTGCGGAGTGAATTACATGCAGAGCGTTTTCACACAGCCAGGGTCATAAGCGGACAAGCCGTCACTAGCACCGAGCGCGGCTTTGTCTGCTTTGGTCCAATAGCGGACAAACTCAAGCGCGGTTCTATTGTCCGCTAAGTGCCAATCGCTGCCAATGGTCTGAATCGGCAAAGCCCTGATCGACAATCGCGGTCGCGCCATGCACTTTGCCGGTTATTTCACGATCGATCACTGGCAGGGTCAGGAGCGCGCGCAGATGCGGCTGACCGAGGTCGCCTTAGCTTAGCGGCTTCTCCGTTTCACGGAAACGGTGAACGCCACTAAGGCACGTTGAACTTGAACTGGTGGCAGGTCGCGCAGAAATTTTCCGATTTCTCGTGCTGATGGTGGCAAAGGTTGCAATCGGCATTCGTGCCGTAATGCGGTGAAGTATGCGGGTTTGTCGGCTTCATGTTGGAGGTTGCGGCCGACACCTTTTCCGGGTCGTGACATTTTGTGCAGGTGCTGACGTCAGGCGCTTCGGCCTTTGCCGGATCGCTATGGCAGGACTTGCAGGTCAGGCCGCTGAGCAGATGGACGTGAAATAGTGGCATACGTCCGCTCAACGACGTGGCGCTGCCGGAGGCGTGACAACTGACGCAATCGTTCAGCGTCTTGCCGACGACGAGCGGATGATTTGACGGCAACGGGCTCGTCTTGCCGTGACAACCCACGCAATCGGTTGCCTTGGCCGTCGGCAGTAGCTTTGCCGGCGGCTTGTCTTGCGCGGGTGCGGAGGAGCCGAGCCCGAAGCCAACCGCAGTAAAGACGATGCAGACCGCCGCAAAGGCAATGATTGCACGAGGAAAAGTCATTCGGCCACCGTGCTTTTGGATGGTGTCGGGCTGGCTTGAAGTAAGCGCTGGACGAGCCTCGCGGCTCCTCCAACATATTTGTCACCTGGCTCTAGGTCAAAGTGTTTCCAGGCGAAGTGGAACCGATCCGCCGTCAGGAAACGTGATAAAACCAAAACCTAGCCGTCAGGCCCAGGGCTTTTCGGCGGCGGCGTTGCGGCCGGCAATCCGCCCGAACACAAGGCAATCAATCGCCGAACAGCCGCCGAGCCGGACCGCACCGTGAATGCCGCCGGTGGCTTCGCCGGCTGCGTATAGTCCGGGGATCGGCTTGTCGGTGGTTATATCGGCGACGCGCGCTTCCGGATCAATGTCGATCCCGCCCATCGTGTAGTGAACCTTGGGCAGAAGCCGCATCACATAGATCGGCTTGGTCTCGCCAAGCGGCTTGATCTCGGGATCGATGCGGCGTCCAAAGGGGTCGTCCTTCTTTTGGCCGATATTGGCGTTGAAGTCGGCCACCGTCTTCTTGAGGTCTGCCGCAGGGATGGAATAGGCGGTGGCGATCTCATCAAGACTGTCGAACTTCTTGATGACGCCGCGTTCAAGCATCTTCGGAATGAGCTTGGCCACATTGCCGTGAAAATTTCCGGCATCGGCGATGGCAAGGCACTGCTTGCCGCCGTTCATGATGTCTGTGATGGCATCGGCGCGAATCTTGCGATCGGCCAGCTCGTTGATGAACCGCTTGCCGGTCGCCGCGTTGATCCAGACGCCATAGGCGGCAGAGGCTTCTTCGGCAAAATGCGGGCCAAGCCCGAAGCCTTTCTCGTCGGCGCTGCCCCAGGGGCCAACCTGAATCCACGACAGCTGGATCGGAACGCTGCCGATGCGTAATGCTTCTCGCAGCAGTTCGGCGGTCGCGCCGGGTTGGTTTGTCGACTGCATTTTGTCGGTCAGCTTCGGGTCCTGCAGCGTGCGGAACGCGACGTCGGCCGAGAACCCGCCATGCGTCAACACAACGGCGCGTTTGGCCTGAATGAAGCGAGTTTGCCCACTGTCGGCACGTCCCATCCTGTAGCCCTCGCGGACTTGCAATCCTTTTACGCGGCCGTCGCTGTCGCGTAAGATCTTTTCGACGTAAGTTTGCAGCTTCACGCCCTGGCCCATTTCCTTAAGCTTGGCCAGTTGCTTTTGGACGATGGCCGAGCCACTTCCGTTGTCGGTCTGGTAGCCGCGCGGCACCGCATGTCCGCCAAACGGCACGAGGAAGTCGGTATATTTCACGCCGAGTTCGTCGATCGTCCATTTGACGGTTGGCCATGACTGCTCAGCGACCATCTTGACCAGTTCAGGATGATTAAGCCCAAGGCCGGCTTTGAGCATGTCTTTGAGCATCTGGTCGGGTGAATCCTTGATGCCCTTCTCTTTCTGCAAGGGCGTACCAGCGGCGGAGACGCCGCCGCCGTTAATGATCGAGTTGCCGCCCGGCGTGCGCATCTTCTCCAGGATCGCTACAGTCGCGCCGGCCTTCTTGGCTTCCCAGGCGGCGGCCAGACCGGCAAACCCACTGCCGACGATGACGACGTCGTAGCTTTCGTCCCACTTCTTCGGCAGCCCGCTGATCCAAGCGGTCTTTACGTCGTTGCTGTCCTGCGCTTTTGCAACGCCGCCCATTTCGCCCATCGCAATGCCAGCCACCATCGCCTGACTGGCGCCGGTGAGAAAACGTCGTCGAGTCGTTTTGCTATCGGACGTCTTCATGAATAGCTCCTTTGATGTGATCTGATGATCGGTAGCTCTTGCTTATACGGGTGCCATCCTATGCGGAGTTGACATGAGTCAACAAAACCCGCCCGCTGCTGCGCAGTTGCCGGTATGCGAATACAAAAATGAGAGTTGTGTCGCATGCAACGCGCGGCAATATCGGCTCAGGCTATTTGTGTTCGACTTGTCATAAAATGTAATGTTGTTTGATTTTGACTGGGATTCTGATCTGCCCTCTTTGAAGTGGTTCTCACTGAAGTATTATTTTGACAGAGGAGGATACGCAGATGGGCGGGAATGGGTGGATTCGGACTGATCGGCGTTCTTGTGGTCGGTCGTCTTGGGTATTGCTGTCCTTGCATTCCGTCGCCGGAATTCCAAGCCGATAAGTCCAGACCCATCTCTTATTGCAAGCTTGGGCGCGTCTGCCGCAATCAATTTCCTCCCACTTGCTTGCCTTCGGGCGCCCAAACGATGCTGATGCACACCTCAGCCAAACCGGGAATGCCGAGGGCGCGCGCGGCAATCTGCGAAAGATCGATTATTCGTCCGTCGATGGTCGGGCCGCGATCGGTGATCCGCACCACCGCCGAGCGCCCGTTTTTTTGATGCTCGACGCGGACCAGCGTCCCGAATGGCAGCGTCCGATGCGCGGCGGTAAAATCCTCCGCAAAAGTGTCTTCTCCGCTCGCGGTCTCTTCGCTTGCGGATGAATAGACCGACGCAAGACCGCACTCATCCGGCTTTTTATCGGCTGCGCGCGCCGGCTGCGATAAAGTGACTTGCAGCAACGCGACCACAAGCATGTGGGACTTGGGGATCATGGATCGGCTCGCAATACTGCAAAGGTGAAGCAATGGCGGTTAGAGCACGACCACCGGCGTGCCGGGCGGAACGCGATTGTAAAGATCGATGATGTCTTGATTGAACAGGCGTATGCAGCCGCTTGAAACCGCGCTTCCGATCGTTGCCGGTTCATTCGTGCCGTGGATTCGGAAATAGGTGTCCCGGCTGCCCACGTACAGATAGAGCGCCCGTGCGCCGAGTGGATTGCCAAGACCGCCTGGCATGCCGCCCGCGTAAGCGGCATAGCGCGGAATTTTCTTGATCATATCCGCGGTGGGAATCCATCTCGGCCACTCCGCCTTCCGTCCAATGACCGCTGGCCCGCGGAAATTGAGCGCGTCCTCCCGCCCCACGCCCACGGCATAGCGCAGCGCGCGGTCTCCTGGTTCAACGAGGTATAAGCGCCGTTCAGAGACGTTTACGACGATGGTCCCCGGCGAATAGCGTCCGGGAAATGCCACCTCCCGGCGGAGCAAGTCGCGGTCTACTTGGCCGAGTTCGAGCGCGGGTATCTCGTTCGACCCATCCACGGTCGGGCCGTAGATCGACGCGTATCGATCGCTTCCCTGCTGTCCACCTGACAACGGACTTTGCGCCGCCGTAGCGCAGGCGGCGAGCAAGAGGCACATCCCGCAGCAGACGGCACGGCGGCTAAGTTGATTACTGGGTACCTTGGCGAGGAGCATCGTCACGCCATGAGTTTGAAGTCCGGTGATCTTTTTCAGCAGACCAAGCACCAATAGAAATTCAGGCAGAATTATTTCGGAAATCGGTCGAAGGCGCCTTGACCTAGCGCAATCGTCATTTCGAGCTCGATGAAATGCGGTCGTAGCTTGCCGATGTTGATCTGGATCAATACGTCGCGGCAGGCTCGATTTTATTTGTTTTAAGGGCTTTCCCGCGCCGGTTTTCGATGCGTCGGGCTGGCGGTTGAGCAACGACTGGGCTGGAACACAAAGGACCCGCCATGCTGCGTAAAATGGCTTTGACGCTTTTTGCCGCTGCTCTGCTCTCCGCGATTAACCTGTTTGCGCCTTGCGCGCCGAGTGCTGCGCAGGCGGCGTCTGCCACCGGCACCGATTTTTCCGCGCAGCAACAGCAAGATAAAAAGGGGAACAAGAGGAAAGCCGCTCCGGCAAGAAAATCCGTTCCGCACGCGGTCAGGCAACAGAAGGCCGCTCCTCGCGTGACCAGGCAACGCCAGGCCACGCCGCGTGTGACCAGGCAACGCAAGGCCGCGCCCCGCGTGACCAGGCAACGCAAGGCCGCGCCCCGCGTGACCAGGCAACGCAAGGCCGCGCCCCGCGTGACCAGGCAACGCAAGGCCACGCCCCGCGTGAACAGGCAACGCCAGGCCAGATCGCCCGCTGCCGCTCGGCGGGTGGTCACGCCACGCGGTAGCCGAGCCGTCACGGCGTCGCGTATACGTGGGGTGCCCGCGCACGGCACGCGCCGCGCCGTCATTCGCGGCCACAATTACTCGGCGTGGCGCAGCGGACACCGCGTCCGCCATGGCAGCGGCTGGCGCACATTTGGCGCGCTCAGCGTCTTGGGCGCCATCTTGGTCGGCTCAAATGAATACTACCCTTACGCCTACATTTCGGCGCCCGAGCCCTATTGCGAAGGCCTGACCGAAGACGGTTGCGAGCTGATGTGGCAGCAGGTGGAGACGGTTGAGGGCGACGTTGTCGATCAATGTGTCGCTTATTGTCCGTGGCAATAGGGCGGCCCTGTTCTGGTACGATAATTCGTTACTTGGCCAGCCGCCAAGCGAACAGCACCGCAGACGCACCGATTGCCGCTGCAATGTAGCGGCCGGACTGCCCTACGACGAGCAGCGTCAGCGTCTCACTAGAAGTACGATAATAACAATCACCAGGATCGTACCGAGGCCCCCTCCAAGGTAATGGAATGGGGGGCCCAGATAGAAACCGCCGCCACCGAAAAGAAGGACAAGAACAACCAAAAGAAGGATTAGCCCCATGGTATCGCTCCTGTGGAAATCCTAGCGGGACGTGGCGGCGTAAGTATCAACGAGCACTTCCGTAACATCCCGGCAAGCAAAGCACTGGAACATACGTAGCTCAGCAACACCTAATTTCGTTGGCTGAAGCACGGTCCTCGACAACATCGCAGCGCCCCCACAAGTGCAAGTAATTGGCGGGATGTAGGCTGGCTTCGGCTCAGACTGCATCGACATTAAGCACGCTCCACTTAGCCTCCCCGCCGCTACGGGGGATCGAGGGGACGCGGCAGCGGCGGGGGTTAGACCAGATTACCGGCTAAATATTGCGATGCCCGCGCCCACCTACGCTGTTCAAAATTGATCACTTTCAAATAGACCCGCTGCAAAATTCAAAACCGGCCACTGAGGGCCAAAGCAGGCGAGTATCCACTTTCCTAGAGGACTATTTGGAGGCCCAAGAACATTTTGTGACGGTTGCGGACCATGGTTTGACATGAAGAGGCCGCTTCCCAAACGGGGCCGTTCTCAAATCCAATAAGTCAGCGTCTAGATATGCGTGCCGGGCGCCGATTTGCAGATTGAGAATTCAACGAAACCGCTTTGCCCAACCGATAAGCGGCCTTCGCGACGGCGGCTCGGCCAAATCAGATGACAGTCACTTCAACAGTGCGCTGGCGAGCATCGCGATGCAAGTTGCTAGTCCCGTGGCGGGCACCCAGATTGGCACTTTCACATGCGATTTATGCGACTGTACGTGCCGGTGGCGAAGCCGCAGCAGCGACAGATTGACGAGCGCGAATATGACAAGCGTTGCGAGCGAGGTACTTTCCGCTAATCGCGTCAGTGATACGGTCATTGCCAATACGATGACCAACATGGCAACGAGCGCAGTTGCGAATATGGGTGTAGCCGTGAGCGGATGCACCCTGCCGATAAATTGCGGTAAATCGCCTTGCCGTGCCATACCGTAAATCACTCGCGCCGCCATGGTCATTTGCGCCAGGATGGTGTTCAGAGTGGCTACAATGGCGATAGCGCTAATCGTCGCAGGGCTAACGCCAGTGACAGCGCGAAAGACTAAGCTGAGTGGCGCAGGTGACAACGATAGTTCTTCAGGTGACACAACACTGATCGCGACGGCAGCAACAGCAACATAGAGAACCGTCGAAATAATTAAGGTCAATACCATAGCGCGCGGGAGGTCTCGGTGCGGAGCCTTCGCCTCTTCCACCACGTTGGCTAGGTCCTCAAATCCGATAAACGCGAAAAACGCCAGCAGGCTCGCGAAGGCAATAGCGGAGAGAGCGCCGGACTCGAACGGTGGTGTCTTGGCGAGTGCGGAAAGGATCGGAACATCGCTATAAATTGCGGTGGCGATAATGGCTAACAATCCGCCGACCTCGATCAGCGTGAATAGGCTCGCCAATAGAACCGATTCAAGTATCCCCCACGCCGCCACCGCGCTTAGCGCTATTACGATAATTACGACGATGACGCTCTGCGGCAGATCAATAAATTGCTGAATGTAGCCGGCCGACCCGAGCGTAACGGCGGACGAGGACACCACGCCGACCACGACGGTCAGCAACCCGGTCAGCGTCGAGAGTAGCCGAGACTGAAATGCAGCTCTGACATATGCGGCTTCAGCAGCGCTGACTGGAATGCGCGTAGATAATTCGGCATAAGAAGCGACGGTGAATGCCATGACCACTGCGGCGAGGACGAAGGACCACGGCGAGTAGATTCCGGCGTATCCGGCCACTGTGCCGACCAAAACATATATGCCCGCACCAATTGTGATGCCGACGCCGTAGAGCACCAGCAATGATAAGCCAAGTCGACGTTTAAGTGCCGGTGGCAATTCAATCCGTGAGTCGCTGCCCATTTTGGCGTCTAATGTTGTGGCGAATTCCCGCCAAGTTCCATACTGGACCATCGTTGGTGGGCTTGATCTTTGTCAATTGGCAATGTTTTGGCGAGCTTAAAATTCTAATCAATGAGTTTGACGTTGAATATGCGCAACCACATTGACGTCGGAAAGTCGGGCTTGGTTCTCGGTATAGTCTTGGGCGGCTACCATCTGTGCTGGTCGGCACTGGTGGCCGCAGGCTGGGCACAACCCGTCATCGATTTTGTATTTTGGATGCACTTCATCAAGCCGATTTTGGTCATCGAGCCATTTGGCATCCGCAAAGCACTTATCCTTTTGTTTGTAACCGCGGGCCTCGGCTTCGTTATCGGTTCGGTGTTCGCGCTGGTTTGGAACGCCCTGCACAAATCCTGAGCCCACGTTCATGGATTAAAGACCCCGCGTCTTACGCTGGGCCAGTAGTCTCGGATAATTTTGAACTGGTAGCAGCAAAGGCGCACTTGCCCCAAATCAAAGAGACCGCGCCTACAATGGAAACAGGTGTGCCACCGAGGAGACCTCGCCTATGCTGGCAACGCCCCATGTCGAGAAGCATTTCACGGCAACAGAAACCGTAAGGGAAGTCGTCATCGGCATGGCCGACGGTCTTACTGTTCCGTTTGCTTTGGCCGCAGGACTAGCTGCCGCTGTTTCGTCAAGGAATGTGATCGTGACCGCCGGCCTTGCGGAGATAGTAGCGGGCGCAATGACGCTCATTGTTTTTGGCGGAATAAAGGGCCACTTCACGGGCATCAACAAAGCCAAATCGGCAGCGCAAACTTTGCTTGTGGGCGGGCTTGCTGCAGCGGCCGCCTACGCCTTGGCGCACGCTTTCTGTTGATATGTTGTCCGCCCGTGTCGTCGCTGTGACGCTGGCGAACAGGCCAAGTCATGATATAGGTCAATGGGTTCCGACAAACCGCTGGTAAGCTGGCATCTCCCGTTTCAGAGACCCAACAAGATGCCCGACGCTTCGCTATCGCCGCAGCGACCGCAGCTTAAGATCAGGCGCGTCAATCTCGACACCGGCCGCGAGAACGTGGTGGTGATCTCGCGGCGCTCGACCGCGTTGCGGCCGGACGTGTTCCGTGGCTTCTCGCGCGTCGAGCTGCGTAGCAATTCGAAAGTGCTTCTGGCGACGTTGCTGCTCACAGATGATGGCATGATTGCGCCCGACGAATTGGGCCTCGCTGAACCCGCCTTCCGCCGCTTCGGTGAGCCGGTCGGCAGCTCAGTCACCGTAACACCAGCGACGCCGCCGGAGAGTCTCGACGCAGTGCGCGCCAAGATCCAAGGCCGCGTGCTCAGTAACGCCGAGATCGGAGCGATTATTGAGGATATTGCCCACTATCGTTATTCCGACATGGAGATTGCCGCCTTCCTGATCGGCTCCGCGAGCTTCATGACCAGCGGCGAATTACTTGCGCTGTCGCGCGCCATGGCGGATGCCGGTACGCAATTGAAGTGGGACCGCAGGATCGTCGTCGACAAGCACTGTATCGGCGGCATTCCCGGCAACCGCACCTCGATGATTGTGGTGCCGATCGTCGCAGCGCACGGACTGATGATCCCGAAGACCTCCTCGCGCGCGATCACTTCGCCTGCCGGCACTGCCGACACCATGGAAGTGCTGGCGCGCGTCGACCTCGGCGTCGAGGAGATGAAGCAAGTGGTGACCGCGTGCCACGGCTGCCTAGTCTGGGGCGGTCACGTCAATCTGTCCCCGGCCGACGACATCCTGATCTCGGTGGAGCGGCCGCTCGCCATCGACACGCGCGAACAAATGGTGGCATCTATCATGTCGAAGAAGCTCGCCGCCGGCTCGACCCATCTCTTGATCGATCTGCCAGTCGGTCCGGCCGCCAAGGTCACTAGCACACTGGATGCGATGCGATTGCGTAAGCTGTTTGAATTTGTCGGCGATCATTTCGGCATCGCGGTCGAAGTGGTGATTACCGACGGCCGCCAGCCGATCGGCAACGGCGTCGGCCCGGTACTGGAAGCGCAAGACGTGATGGCGGTGCTGGCTAATGATGCGGCCGCGCCTCGCGATCTGCGCGAGAAGTCACTGCGGCTCGCCGCGCATCTGCTGGAATACGATCCCGACCTGCGCGGCGGCACCGGCTATGCGCGCGCGCGCGAACTGCTCGACAGCGGTGCCGCGCTTAAGCAGATGCAAAAGATCATCGAGGCGCAGGGGCCGTCCGGCTGCAATACCGATGCCGGCAACTTGCAAGCCGACATTCCAGCCGGGCACGACGGCGTTGTCGAAGCGATCGACTGCCTGCGGCTCAACCGACTGGCGCGCACCGCCGGCGCGCCGATCGATAAGGGTGCCGGCATTAAGGTGTTTAAGAAGATCGGTGACCGCGTGCAGCAGGGCGAACCGCTGTACCGCATCCATGCTTTCGACGACTCGCAATTCGAGCTAGCGCAGGCCGCCGCCAAGGCTGACGCCGGCTATGTCGTCGGCAACAGTTCGTCCGGCGAGCGCGAGCCGTGACCGCGGTGGCACTGCAATGCCTGCCGTCCGCTGCGGAGGCGGCGAAGCGGCTTGCGGGGCAGCTCGGACTTTCCCTGCATGAGATCGAGGTCCATCGCTTTCCCGACCAGGAACTGCGCGTGACGGTAGCTCCGGCGGCCGCGACTACCCTCATTTATGCCTCGCTGCATCAGCCGAATGACAAAGCTGGTGGCGCTGTTATTGGCGAGCGAAGCCTTGCGGCGCGGCGGCGCTCGGCGGCTGGTGCTGGTGGCGCCCTATCTCTGCTATATGCGGCAGGACGCAGCGTTCCATGACGGCGAGGCAATTAGCCAGAAGGTCGTCGGCAAGCTGTTGGCGCAGGCGGTCGACAGCGTCGTCACGGTCGACGCGCATCTGCACCGCACCGAGAAGATCGGCGATGTCTTTCCGGGCATCGATGCGAGCGATCAGTCTGCCATGCCGGCTGTCGCCGACGCGCTGCGCGCGGGCACGCTCGATCCGCGCACGGTCGTCATTGGACCCGATGAGGAATCGCGACCTTGGGTGAGCGAGCTTTCTGCCATGCTCTCTCTCGCCCACGCGGTTGCGCGCAAGACCCGCCGCGGCGACCGCTCGGTCGAGATTGCCTTCGATGAGCCGGCGCGCCTTGCCAACCGGCCGGTCCTGCTGATCGACGACATCGTGTCCTCGGGCGGTACGCTTGCCGCCTGCGCCAAGGTGCTGCGCGCGGCCGGGGTGACCACCATCGACGCAGTCGTCATTCACGCGCTATTTGCGCCGGAGCTGATGCGCGGCCTGTTCGACGCCGGCATCCGCTCGATCAAATCGACCGACAGCGTGCCGCATCCGACCAATGCGATTACGCTCGATAAGATTTTGGCCGCCGCACTACGCAAGGAGGTTGCGGCATGAGCATCACGCTGCGCTTTTGCGGCGCCGCCCGCACTGTCACCGGCTCCTGCCATCTGTTCGAGACGGCGGCCAAGCGGTTGCTGGTCGATTGCGGCCTATTCCAGGGGCCGAAGACGCTGAAGGCACTCAACTACGGCGCTTTTCCTTTCGAGCCGGCCGATATCGATTGCGTCCTGCTCACCCACGCGCATATCGACCACAGCGGCCTGATCCCCAAACTCACCCGCGGCGGCTTTCGTGGGCCGATCTGGGCGACGCGCGGCACCATCGACTTGTGCTCGTTTATGTTGCCGGACGCCGGCAGCATCCAGGAATCGGAAGTTATTGTCTTGAACCGCCGCAATGCCGCGCGCGGCCGCCCGCCGGTCATCCGATTTATTCGCAGCGCGACGCTATTGCCGCGCTCGATGCATTTCGCACGGTGGATTACGAGCGCTGGTTCGAGCCGATGCCGGGCGTGCGTGCGCGTTACTGGAATGCCGGGCACCTGCTCGGTTCGGCTTCGATCGAGATCGAGTTCGCCGGCGAAGGCAAAGATGGCCAGCCACTGCGCGTGCTCGCCTCCGGCGATCTCGGTCCCGACGCCAAGCTTTTGCAGCCGGACCCGGAAGCGCCGACCGGCCTCGACTATGTCATCTGCGAATCGACCTACGGCGACGAAGACCGCCCGCCGGTGACGCGTGAATCCCGCCGCCAGCATTTGGCCGAGGAGGTGCGCGCGGCAAAGGAACGCGATGGTGCACTGCTCATTCCGGCTTTCGCGGTCGAGCGCACTCAGGAGCTCATTGTCGATCTGGTGGATTTGATGCAGGGCGGCGAGATTCCGCCGGCGCCGATCTTCCTCGATTCGCCGCTCGCCATTCGCGCCACCGAAGTGTTCCGGCAGCATAGCGGAAGCCTGGAATCCGACGTTGACGTCGGGCGGCTGCTGTCGTCGCCTTATCTGCGCTGCACCGAGACGGTGGAGGAGAGCAAGGCGATCGCCCGTTTCGTCGGCTTTCACATCATCATCGCCGCCAGCGGCATGTGCGATGCCGGCCGTATCCGCCATCATCTCAAGCGCTGGCTGTGGCACGCCAAGGCGACCGTGCTGATGGTCGGCTTCCAGGCGCAGGGCACGCTCGGCCGTTTCCTCGTCGACGGCGCCAAGGCGGTGCGCATCCAGGGCGAGGAAATCAAGGTGGTGGCGCGCATCCGCCGGCTTGACGAATATTCCGGCCATGCCGACGGCCCGGAACTGGCGCGCTGGATCGCCGCGCGCCGGCCGATCCGGCGCGGCGTGTTCTTGGTGCATGGCGAAGAGCCGGCGCTCGCCGGACTTGCCGACCGCATCGCCGAGCGCACGGTGCCGGCGGCCAAGTTATTCACGCCGCTGCTCGACGATATTTACGAGCTCACCACCGCGGCGCCGACCCCGATCGATGTTGCATACCGCCGGCGGCTCGAGCCCGCGGCGGTGGTTAACCTCGACTGGCACAACGACATGTCGAGGCTGATCCTCGACATCAACGAAGCAGTCGATGCCGCAGCCGACGACCGCTCCCGCGGCGTTATCATAAGAAAGTTGAGGCGCGCCTTAGAGACACCGGAATGAATTTGGAATCCTGCTTGGCTTAAGCGAGCTCCGCTTTGGGTCATGCGTTGCCGAGCCATTCAGCGTTGGCGCCACCGTTTGTCCGCTCTTTCCCATAAGCAGATATTGCGCCGTTGGTCAGGACTGCGGAAGCATGTGCGGCTCGGGTCTGTTGACCATACCGATGAGGGATCGTTCTGCCGGGAAGGGCCTGACTTCTACGACTGCGCTGGAAAGGCGACGATACAACTCACGCCGACGGCGATGGGCCACCAGTCGTATAGAAAAATTTCGAGAGGGCGCAATTTGCAACCCAGCCTAATATTAGGAAGCTCGCCTCGAGTCCCGCAATGTCTACGCGGCCCTTTGTCTATAGTTGATTTAGATCAACGTACTGGTCTGATGAAGCGAGAATATTAAACGGTTTCCGTAGGAGGACTGCGTGAGCGGAATGATGTTCGCGATTATCATCGCAGCGGCTGCTTCGGTCGCCGTTTGCGGAACGTCGAATGCCGCACCCATTGCCACAGTTCCGGCCGCCGCCACTACCGGCACCGATAATGTTCTTCCAGCGCATTACTATCGTGGGAACTACTACCCATATCGCTGGAATGGTCATTACTACCGACACCACTGGCATGAAAATTTACGCCCAGCGACACTATCGACATGGACATTACTACTATTGGTGGTGGCAACGGTCGTGACGGGTTTGATCAGTGAGCAACGATTGTTCGCCATTGAACTCACTTAACTTTGTTAACTAGGTAACGGAGACGTTTAATGTTGAGGCATCATCTTGGCGCATCATTGATCGCACTCTTTTCATTGCTGCCTCAGTCAAGCGCAACACTGCAGGCGCAGGCGCCTCCGTCACAAGGGATGCAGCAACCCGCGGTGTTGGCCGAAATCCAAACATCGATCATTCGGACCGTCGGAGCCCAGGCCGAGACGGTCGATATCGCGGTGACCGGAAATATTCTGACAGTTTTGCGTATCAACAGTAACATGAACGAGTTTACTCACGGCGGCCGCGACAACGAAGCAAATGCAATCGCTCCCATTGTATCGAAAGCGATCTCTGCGACGCCCGAATTCAAGAATATCAACACGATAAGGGTGCAATATGTGGTCCGCTCTGTGCCCGGCACCGCCAGTGAAATCATTGATACAATTGACTTCCGAAAGGCTCCAAGCGGCTTATTCGAATTTCACAAGACATAGGCGATGCCTGGCGCTACCGGACCGAGCAATCTCGTCTTTGACGTCGTGTTCAATGGATGGGGCTGATCACAAACTGTCACTAAGAGCAAATTGCTTGGACCCATGACGGCACGCGCGCCGCTAACGTCACAAGTTAGGGAGCAATTCTCATTATTATTGATCCTGTGATCCTAAACCTCGCAGTATCACTTGGGATCGGCCTATTAATTGGCGCCGAACGGGAGCGCCGCAAAGGCGAAGGTCCGTCTCGTTCGCCCGCGGGAATACGAACGTTTGCGGTTACCTCGCTTGCTGGCGCCATCAGCTTCATGGTCGGCGGCGAGGCGTTGCTCGCTATCGCGACCGCGGGCGTTATCATATTGACGGCGGCCGCCTATTGGCGTGGCCACGAAGATGATCCTGGGCTGACGACTGAAATCGCACTGATCCTGACCGCCCTACTCGGTGGTCTTTCGATGCAGCAGCCCGCGCTGGCAGCCGGCCTCGCGGTTATCATTGCTGTTCTGCTTGCCGCCCGGTCTTGGATCCACCGTTTCGTCCGTTCAGTGATCACAAAAGACGAACTCAATGATGCTTTGATTTTCGCTGGTGCCACACTTGTCGTCTTACCGCTCGTTCCGGATCGTTCAATGGGACCATACGGTGCGTTAAACCCGCACTCGATTTGGATCCTCTTGATTCTCATTATGTCCATCAGCGCCGCGGGCTATATCGCAGTACGACTACTTGGCGCCCGATTCGGCCTCCCCGTCGCAGGCCTCGCATCAGGCTTCATCTCAAGCACCGCGACTATCGGTGCAATGGGTGCGCGGGTTTCTAAGACGCCGGACGTTCTCGCGGCTGCAGTTGCCGGCGCAGTCCTGTCAACGATTGCGACGATTGTCCAGATGGCACTTGTTCTTGCCGCCACTAGCATAACAACCATTCGAACCCTGTCGGTACCACTGATCTGCGCCGGCTTAGCCGCTGTCGTTTATGGAGCTGTTTTTACGGTCCGGGCTCTGCAGCAGAAGATCGAAAGCAAAGCGCAAGACGGTCGAGCCTTCAGCCTCTCGGCAGCGTTAGTATTTGCATTGACCCTTGCCAGCATCCTCGTCGCTTCGGCAGCGCTCCGGGAATGGTTTGGTGAGACAGGCATTATTGTGGCCGCCGCCCTCGCCGGCTTCGTCGATACGCATTCAGCCGCAATTTCGGTTGCTTCGCTCGTCGCATCGGGAAAGATGAGTGCGGCTGACGCTGTTTTCCCAATTCTGGCCGGGCTTTCGACCAACACGATCAGCAAGATGTTCCTTGCTGGCACCAGTGGTGGGCGTTCGTTTGCTCTGCGTGTGATACCGGGATTGATAGTTGTCGCGCTGGCAGCCTGGACGGGCGCGCTGGGCATTCTGGTGTCAGGCTGACCTGAATTGGCGCTTTCGCGGATGTACTCGGGCTTGCAGACGTCTGCTTTGGGTCATGTGTGGACGGCGCCTGATTCGCAAGAACTTTTTTGCCGTTGCTGCAGCATTGGTCGGTGCGGTCATGTGTCCGGCCTGTTTGTGCGGCGTGCATGGCCGCTGGCCATAATGCTTTTTGCGGATCGGGTCCCAAGCGTTCGCACGCATTCTTAGATGCGGTGACCCAAGCGGGCTCCCCCGATCCATCGATCGACCTTGTCTGCAGACGTTCTTCTTACCGCCAACATCAACATCAGGCTCATTGTCTCTCGCTTCACCCCAACCATCCTACGCCGCCTCGGTGCCGCAGTGTAGGCGCCGTCCACAGCATCATTCGCTGCCGAGCCATTCAGCGCCAGTGCCGACCAATGTCTGCTCTTAGTCCAATA
>CAWEMT010000008.1:0-44288 GCA_963810255.1 uncultured Alphaproteobacteria bacterium
GCTAAGCGCCTACGCCTGTCAATGCCGCGGGACGAAAGCGGCGCCGTATTGCTCCGGCTTGAAGCCGATCAGCACCCGGCCCCCGCCTAGCTCGAGCACTGGGCGTTTGATCATCGATGGCGGCTTGAGCAGCTGGAAAGCGCTTTGGTACCGAAGCCACTCCTTCAAAGTAACGGCGGGGCGCGCGCCGATCGACTGGCTCCCCTCCAGAAGGAAGGATGAACTTCGCTTCGCGATTCCGGGGGGTTCCAAGTTCCAATTAGATACAAGCCCATGAGCGGGCATACCGCGATCTCTCGGCGGAGCCTGTTTTTACCTCTGAAAGCGGACATAGACGTTCCGGCAAGAAGGATCGAAATGGCGCAGCGGCCCGCCGCCCAATATTTTACTTAGCTGTTTTTTATCAATGGCCTAGTCTCCTGTGTCGCCATCGACCCACAGAGCTACCCGCAAATTCAATTAAGATGAGCGACTTTGGACAGCGGCCTGTCTCCAACGACTATGTCCTTGCAAGAATGATGTTGCCGGAGGCCGCGAAGGGCATCGATGAACTTATATGTTTGATCGTAAGGCAGCGCCGCGTGATGTTTTACTTTGGCAATTTTTCCGCGCGCCGGCAGCAAGTTATCGAGATGGCCTTTCCATAGCGCTGGATTTTCGCCGGTGCGATAGCCGCGCGCCTTTGCCCAATTGAGGACTGACTCAATTCTTCCCCTGACCCGCGCCGCGGTTTCTGGCTTCGCTGTCCATATAGGCTCGAGGACTTTCATGACCAACGCGACGTCGACCGCCTGCACTGGCAGCGATCCAAAGATCGGACTGACGTAGGTCCTGACTGTCGCTGTCCACTGCGCAACGTGCTTCTGGTTTTTCCAGGCACTGGCGTGCGCTTTAATGAAGGCATCCGCGCAGTGGTCGAATGTAATGGCGCGCGCATTCTCAGTGGCCCGCTGGGCACGCTCGGCATCGCGCGCGGTAATGGGATCAATGCCCTCCGCGAGTAGTCCTCGGCATTCCGCAGCTTTCAACCGCGCCGCGGCAAGACCAACACGCCTTCAAAGAGCCCAGGCCCATCTCATGCGATTTTCCGTTGCGCCAGTAGCGGAAGATCCACGAGCGCGCGCTGGACCGAGTTACCTGCAGATAGAGGCCATCCCCGTCGGCGAGCATTCCGGGGTCGCGGGCATGCGCAATTTTCAGTGGTGAGAGACGTCCGCTAAGGCGCACCATTTGGGAATCGAACTCCTACCCACAAACGTACCCACAAATGCAGGGAGGATTCTGGCGGATATGAACGAACGCGTAAAGAGCCCAGGTCGATAAACGGCAGGTTTTATTGACGTTTCTGAACGCCCGCGAACATCTGCGAACGAGAGTTGGCGGCGGAGCCAGTCATCATCGAACCCGTCTCAGCCAGAATTCCCCGCTAACAAGGAAAAATGCAGGGATTCTCTTAGTTTTTCGCCATTTCACCCGACACGATCCAGACAATGATAAATGATTTCAGTTGCTTAGGCCGAATTCGCTGTTAAAAAAAACACGGCGATTATTGCGAACAACAGGAACGTTTCAGGCCCAGATCAGGGAAACATTGCGAGCCTATTTGGTGACAATTAACGGGCTTGAAAGTTCAAGGACGCTGCCCGCGGATTTTGCGATTTTAAATCACTTTTTTTGGATTGAGGACGGCTTGGGGGTCCAGTGTCGCTTTCAGCAAGTGCATAAGCCTTTGCTCAACCGGCGAAAGCATCAGCTTGAGCGCAGCGCGCTTGATCAGCCCCACGCCGTGCTCTGCGCTCACCGTGCCGCCAAGGGCGAGCGATACCTCCGCGATAGTCGCGACCAGATCTGGCCAGTGCGCCGCAAACGTAGATGCATCCATATCGACCGGCGGCAAGATGTTGAAATGGATATTACCGTCACCGAGGTGACCGAACGGCGCCGGCCGGCAGCCCGGCACAACAGCGACGACCGCTTCCCGCGCACGTTCGATGAAGGCCGGAATGGCGGCCACCGGCACCGCGGTGTCGCTCTTCAGGCTGCCGGGCGTCGCGATCATTGCCTCGGCAATGCCTTCGCGCACACGCCACAGGCTTTGGCGCTGAGCTTCGCTGGCGGCCACCGTGCCGTCGACGACGATATCCGCAGCCATCGCCTCTTCGAGCAAGGCACCAAGGGCGCCGTCGAGATCGAAATAGCGGCTGGCGCTGTCAGCCTCCAGCAACAACAGCCAGGGCGTGTGCCGCGCCAACGGCCAGCGTGCCCCTTGCCGGTGCTGCAGATACAAATCAACGCAGATTTTCGACATCAGTTCGCAGGCCGAAATCGATTCGCCCAGCGCGGCCCGCGCGCGGGTGAAAAAATCGACTGCCGCCGCGGCAGACGCAACACCGACGCAGACAGTCGCGCGTTTGATCGGCGCCGGGTGCAGTCGCAAAGCCGCCGCGGTGATCAGCCCGAGCGTGCCTTCGCTGCCTAGAAAGAGCTGCTTGAGATCGTAGCCGGCGTTGCTCTTGCGCAGGGACGACAGCCGCGACAGCACGCGGCCGTCGGCCAGCACGACTTCAAGGCCAAGCACCTGGTCGCGCGCCATGCCGTAGCGCAGCACA
Source organism: uncultured Alphaproteobacteria bacterium (assembly GCA_963810255.1). GTDB lineage: Bacteria > Pseudomonadota > Alphaproteobacteria > Rhizobiales > Xanthobacteraceae > Pseudolabrys. Next base: position 2,610 of record CAWEMT010000008.1, read on the forward strand.
TTGTTGCCGCCGGCGTTGGTTGAAAGATTGCCGCCGATCTGGCTGGAGCCGGCGCCGCCGTGATCGATGCCAATCAGCCGTCCCGCCGCAGCCGCGGCGGCCTGCACCTCGTGCAAGGTGCAACCGGCTTCCACAATCATCACGTCGCCGACGCTATCAACGCTGCGGATGCGGCGCATGCGTTCGAAAGAGACGATCACGTTCAGACGCGCGCCCTGCGGCGTAGCGCCGCCGGCAAGGCCGGTGCCGCCGCCGCGCGCGATGACCGGCATTCCGGCCGTGGCGCAGGCGCGGACCACCGCCGCCACCTCCTCCGTATTGCGCGGACGAACTACAAACAGGGCCGCCTCGTCCGCCGTGCAGGCGAGATCGCCGCGATACGGTACAATGTCATGCGGTTTGTTAAGGACGCCATCGGCACCGGTGATGGCTCGCAGAGCCTCAAGCAGTTCGCTCGCGCTGCGGCCGGTCATGGCGATCGCAAGATTCGGCGCAAGCCGGCGACCACCGCATCATTGTCCTCGTGCGAACCGATGGTGATACGCAGCGCACCCGGCGCGTCTCGCCACGGCATCGGCAGCACGAAGATATTCTCCTTCTCCAAGGCCGCCGCGATCTCGCCGGCCGAGCGCGGGGTGATGACGGTGACAAAATTGGCAGCGCTGGGCAACGCGCGCAGCCCCAGACCCGAGAGCGCGGCGGCAAGCCGGTCGCGCTCGCGCGCCGTATGATCGAGCAGATCGGCGACGTAGTCCGTCTGATCGAGCGCGGCACGCGCGCCGGCCAAGGCCACGGAATTGACGGTAAAATTGATGCGGATCTTGCGGTATGCATCCGCCAGTTCGCGCGAACTGGCAATGCCGTAACCGACGCGGGCGCCGGCGAGGCTGTAGGCCTTGGAAAAGGTGCGCGTAGAAATCCACGGCCCTTTCCGCCGGCTCAGCAGCGGCAACGCTTCCGGACCGCCGGCATGACGACCGAACTCATAATAGGCCTCGTCGTAATGAAGCAGGACGTGGTCGGGCAACTCCGCGATCAAATGTTCGATCTCGTCGAGCGTCAGCATGCCGCCGGTCGGGTTATTCGGTGAAGCGACATAGACAAGACGGGTGCGCGGCGTTACCGCGGCAAGCGTCGCGGCAATATCGACGACGCCATCGGCGCGCACCGGTACGCCGACGTACGTTGCGCCGCGCATGACGATGATCTTGGCGTAGGTGACGAATCCGGGGTCGGGCGCAACGCCGTCATCGCCTGGATCGAGCGCGATCTCGCCGCTGGCGAAAAGAAGCTCGTTGGTGCCCGCGCCGATAACAATCCGATCGGCCGGGACGCCAAGGCGCTGCGACAGCGCTGCGATCAGTTGCTGGCCGTCGTGATCGGGATAACGGTTGAGGCCGGCTGCCGCCTGCTGCATCGCCGCCACCACCGGGGGCGCCGGTGCAAACGGCGACTCGTTGAGATGCATGCTGCGCAACGGCCATTGCGGCCCGAGGTCGAACGGCGTGAAAGCGGGCGGTACCGACCGCAGGCGCAGGATGCGCGCAACCGGAAAGGCGTCAGCGGTGGGACCAGTCATTCGCATCATCCGAATTGCCTGGCGAGAGGCCGAGCACGTCGCCGTCCTTGGTCACGCCGAGACCAAGGACGGTGCGGTTGGCATAGGCGAAGTAGGAGACGACCTGATTGATCTCGAGGATCTGGCCATCGTCCATCCCGGCGGCGCGCATGGCGTCAAATGCGCGTTTCACATCGACTTCCTGCTGCGGCGCCTGTGTGAGGGCCGTCGCGTAACGCATCGCTGCGCGCTCCGACGCAGTAAAGGCGCCATCGAAGTCGGCGCTTTCGAGCGCCGCGCGGATGACGGTAGCGCGCGCGTCATCCTTGAGCAGCCGCCGCATGCCGGCAAAATGATGCTCGACGCAATAATCGCAGCCGTTGAGCAGACTGACGTGCACGCCTAGCGCCTCCAAAAACCACTTCGGCGTGACGTTGGCAGAATGGTGCAGCACATATTTATAGAGGGCCATGTGGCCTTCCATGCTGTGCGCGCGAAGACTGTGTGCGAGCATGATGTTGTCGATATTGCCGTCCGAGCCCTTGATTCGATCGTAGAGCGATCGCAGCCTGCCACTGGCGTCGGCGTAGGGTATATGGCTGATCCACATAAGCATAACCTCTTTGAAATTACGCGGCGGCGCGGCTGACGAGTGGCGCTGGTGCGATGTCGGCAAGCTGACCGGCCAGCAGCAGGCGCTTGGCGGCACCGATATCGCCGGCGAGAAAGCGGTCGCAGTCGGAAAAGGGCACCTGCGTCCGCAGCCGGCGCATCGCCTCGGCGAGCGGCGGCGGTGGATTCAATGGACGGTGAAAGTCGACGCCCTGCGCGGCGGCAAGCCATTCGATAGCGACCACTGTCGCGGCGTTCTCGGCCATCTGCGCCAGTCGGTAGGCGCCGTGACACGCCATGGAAACGTGATCCTCTTGGTTGGCGGACGTGGGGATCGAATCGACGCTGGCCGGATGGGCCAGCATCTTGTTCTCGCTGACCAACGCGGCGGACGTGACCTGTGCCATCATGAAGCCCGAATTCAAGCCGGAGCCTTCGATCAGAAACGCCGGCAGGCCGGAAAGCGTGGAATCGACCAGCAAAGCTTGGCGGCGCTCCGACAGCGAGCCGATTTCGCACAAGGTCATGGCGATGATGTCGGCGGCGAAAGCCACCGGCTCGGCGTGAAAATTACCGCCGGACAGCACGTCTTTGTCCTGCGGGAACACGAGCGGATTGTCGGAGACGGCGTTGGCCTCGGTCTCCAACGTCGCGCCGGTAAAACGCAGATTGTCGAGGCAGGCGCCCATCACCTGCGGCTGGCAGCGCAGGCAATAGGGATCCTGCACTTTCAGCCTGCCCCGGTTAGCTGCGCGGATCGGACTATCGGCCAGCAGCGCACGGTAGACGGCGGCGACATCCTGCTGGCCGCGGTGACGGCGCACGGCCTGGATGCGGGCATCAAAAGGAATATCGTTGGCGCGTGCGGCCTCGACGGCCAAAGCACCTGTGACCAAGGCGGCCTGCAACACGTCCTCTGCGGCGAACAGACCGGCAAGCGCGAGCGCTGCCGAAACTTGTGTGCCGTTGATCAGAGCCACACCTTCTTTCGGCGCAAGAGTCAGCGGCTTAAGCCCAGCCTTGGCAATCCCCTCGGCCGCCGGAACGACGCGGCCGTCGACGCGCACTTCGCCGAGACCGATCAGCACCGCCGCCATGTGTGCCAGCGGTGCCAGGTCGCCCGAGGCCCCGACCGAACCTTTGGCTGGAATGCACGGATAGACGCCGGCGTTGGCGAGGCGCAGCAAGGCTTCAACGATCTCCCAGCGCACGCCCGAGAAGCCTTGCGCCAGCGCGCCGGCTTTCATGACCATGATCAGGCGGACCAGGTCGTCGCTCAACCGTTCGCCGGTGCCGGCGCAATGGGAAAGGATGAGGTTGCGTTGCAATTCGGCAAGATCGGCCCGATCGATGCTGACCGCAGCAAGCTTGCCGAAGCCGGTATTGACCGCATAGATCGGCCTTCCGCTCGCGATCAGATCGGTCACCACCGCGTGGCACGCAGCGACTCGCTCGCGCGCGCCAGCCACCAAGCTGACTTGTGGGGCTTCCCGCAAGATCTTGCGCCACACCGTAAGCGGCGCTTCGCCCGGCACGATCACGATTTCGCCGGGTGCCGCCACAGGCGTTTCCAATTTCATGTCCTTCTACTCTGTATTCTAGCCCAGCAGCAACGCGTCATCGGAAAGCTCTTCGCCCTGGTCGCGCTTGAACAGGGCTAAAAGGTTGGCGACGGTCATGGCGCGGCGCTCCTCGCCGAACACGTCGAAGACAATCTCGCCGCGATGAAACATGATGGTGCGGTCGCCGAACTGCAGCGCCTGCGCCATCGAATGGGTGACCATCACCGCAGTCAGCTTCAGATCGCTGATGATATTTTGCGTCAGTTCCATGACAAAGGCGCCGGTCTTGGGGTCGAGCGCCGCGGTGTGCTCGTCGAGCAGCAACACGCGCGTCTCGCCGGTGGTCGCCATCAGCAGGCTGACCGCCTGGCGCTGGCCACCCGAGAGCAGTCCGACCTTGTCGTCCAGACGGTCTTCCAGACCGAGCTTGAGCAGTTTGATGCGGTCTGCCGTGCGCTCGCGAATGTCGCGGCCGATAGCGAAGCGAAAACCGCGCGGCTCGGTGCGACCATAGGCGAGAGCAAAATTCTCCAGGATGGTCAGGTTCTCGCAGGTGCCCATTTTGGGGTCCTGGAAGACGCGGGAAATGAGCTGCGCGCGTTTGTGCGTCGGCCAGCCTGTAACGTCGATGCCATCGATGGCGGCGCGGCCCTGCAACGGCGTCGTAATCCCGGCAATGACATTTAGCGCGGTCGACTTGCCGGCGCCGTTAGAACCGATCACCGTCAAAAATTGTCCGCTCGGCACTTTGAGGTTTACACTGCGCAGCGCCGCAGTTTCGAGCGGCGTACCGCGGTTGAAGGTCACGACGATCTCGGACAATTCGATCATCGCAAACCGATCCGCTTGAAGAGACGGCCGATCTCGGACCGTGACGATTGGCCAATGAGGGTGAGCGCCACCAATGCCGCGGTGACCAGTTGGACGTCGGACGCCTTGAAGCCGAGGAAATCGGCATTGAGCGCGAAGGCCACGGCGAACCGGTAGAGCAACGCGCCGATCACGCAGGCGAAGGTCGCCTGCATCACGGTGCGCGACGGCAGGATCGACATGCCGACGATCACAGAGGCGAGGCCGATGATGATGACGCCGATCCCCATATAAGCATCGGCAGCGCCGAATATCTGCGCGAACAGAGCCCCGGCAAGGGCGGTCAGCGCGTTGGCGATACCGATGCCGAGAAGCTTCATGCGGCCGACGTCGACGCCATTGGCCGCCGCCATCTCCGGATTGGCGCCGGCGGCGCGCATCGACAATCCTACCCCAGTCGACAGAAACAGATCGAGCGCAATTTTGACGGCCGCGACCAGCACGAAAATCAAGATCGGCGCCAGCATATAGCTCGGAGCCTTCCATCCGTCGAAAACGCTGAAGATGGTGGAACTGCCCAGCAACGGCTTATTCGGACCGCCCATAATCCGCAGGTTGATCGAATAAAGCGAAATCGCCAGCAGGATACCAGCGAGAATATGCAAGATATTGAAGCGGACATTGAGATAGGCGGTCGTCAGACCGGCGCAGAACCCCGCGACCACGGCCGCGAAAGTCGCAGCCCATGGATTCCAGCCGGCGTCTACGATCAGCATCGCCAGCACTGCGGCGCCGAGCGGAAAGCTGCCCTCGACCGTGAGGTCGGGAAAGTCCAGGACGCGGAAGCTCAGGTAGGCTCCTAGCGCAACCAGCCCGAAGACGAGCCCGATTTCTACAGTGCCGAGGATCTCGTAAAGCGACATGATTGCCCAGACTGCCGGCAATTCGGTTCGACGTCACCCGAATGGACCCGGCTTGGCGACAACGCCAGCGCCGGGTCCTTTTCTGATGGCTTATTCGATGACCTTGCTCGCGCGCTTGAGCACGGCGTCCGGCAACGTGACGCCCATCGCGGCAGCCGATCCCTTATTCACCACCACGACATTGTCGGGCAGCTCTTCGTAGGCAAGCACCGCGTCGATTTCGCCGGGCTTCTTACCATTGAGCACTTCCGCAATCATGTGGCCCGCCAAGGTGCCTACCTGTGTATAGTTCAGGCCGACCGAGGCGACGGAGCCGCGTCCGACACCGCGGGTCTCGCCGGTGAACACCGGCGTCTTAGTATCCTTCCCGATCTTCACGACGGTTTCGAGCGCGGCGACGACGGTGGTGTCGTTCGGCACATAGATGGCATCGACCTTGCCGATCAGCTTGTTGGTCGCCGGGATCACCTCGTTGGTGGTCGGCGCTGCCGCTTCCACCACTTCGATGCCGAGCTTCTTGCCCTGTTCTTGCACCCAGCCGAGCGTCGCCTTCGAGGAGTCGAGACCCGGGTTGTAGACGAAGCCGAGCTTCTTCAGCTTCGGCACAATTTCCTTGAACAGCTTGAGCTGCGCCTCGATCGGCGCCGCATCTGACACGCCGGTCACGTTGCCGCCCGGCTGTTTGAAATGCGGAATGATCTTGGCCTTGAGCGGATCGGTCACGTCGACGAACACGATCGGAATGGTTTTTGTCGCCGTCGCCATAGCCTGTGACGTCGGCGTGGTGATCGGCACGATCACGTCGACGCCTTCGCCGACGAATTTCTTGGCAATCTGCTGCTGGGTCGGCATGTTGCCGTTGGCGTTCTGGTAATCGATCTTGATGTTCTTGCCGACGACAAACCCCTTCTCGGCAAGACCCTTGATCACGCCGTCCTTGGTTTCGACAAGCTGCGGCACCTCTACGATCATCGAAATCGCGACCGTTTTCATGTCGGCCGCCGTAGCGGCCGGCATCGCAATCATCGCGCCTAAGCCGGCGCACAGCAGTACGGTGTTGAATTTAACGGACCTGCGCATGACATCCTCCATTGATCAATTCTCCGAGGAACGCATCTCCGGCGCGGACGCGTTGACGAGTGTGACAAAGGGCGCAACCAAGCACTTGCCATATAGTGAGCATCTGTTCCACAATTGGAGCAATGAACATGGACGCTGTCAACACCTCCGAGCGCAAACCAGTCCCGGCGCCGCAGGGGGTCGGTCTCCTGGTCAAGGCTTTCCAGATCCTCGACTTGTTCACAGACGAGCGTTCGGCCTGGACGCAAAGCGAACTGGCGAAAGAAACCGGTCTAGCCCGCTCGACGCTCAGCCGGCTGGTTCGGTTCTTGTGCGCACGCAGCTATTTGATGGATCAGCGCGGCCGCTACGTCCTCGGCTTTGCTGCCATCGATTTAGGCCGCCGGGCTCAACTTCAGTTCAACCTGGTCGATCTCTGCTACGACCTGTTGGAAGAAGTCGCTCAGGTCTCCGGCGAGACCGCCATACTCACTGGGCTTGACGAAATTCGCAGTTGCGTAGTCTGTCTCGCGCAGATTCCCAGCCGGCACGGCGGCCTGCGTGTCTTCGAGAACATCGGCAACACCTATCCTCTCTACGCTGGCGCATCGTCCAAGGCTGTGCTTGCCTTTCTGCCAGATCAGCAGATCGCGCGCGTGCTTGCCGGTCCGCTCACGCCGGTCAATCTGGCATTCAAGATCAATGCCAAGAAGCTGCGCGTTCAAATCGCCGATATCCGCAAGAAGGGATATGTGGTGACTAGCGAGGAGACGTTTGCTGGTGTCACCGGCGTCGGCGTGCCGATCCTGACCCCGCGTGGCCATGCGCTCGGCTCGATGGCGATCGGCGGACCGTTGCACCGTATGAATGCCAAGGCGGTCGCCCGTTGCGCGAACTTGCTGACCGATATCGGCCGGCGCGCCGCCGCCCGCATTGCCGGAGCGGGCGCGTGACGGCGCATCCGGCGACCATGCGGGCCTGGCGATCGACCGAACCGGGCCTCGCCAACCTTGAGCTCGCCGATGTTTCGTGCCCACGTCCCGGCAAAGGCCAAGCCTTGGTCAAGGTCGAAACCGCGGCGCTGAATTTCTCCGACCTCTTGATGATCGAGGACCGCTATCAAGTGCGCCCGCCCCGTCCCTTCATTCCGGGACAGGAAATCGCTGGCGCGGTGGCCGCGTTCGGCGAAGGCTGCGCGCTCACATTGGGCCAGCGCGTTGCCGGCAAGGTCGATTGGGGCGGCTTCGCCGAATACGCCGTCATGCGCGGCGACATGGCCATCAACATCCCCGACCGCATCGCGGCAGACGCTGCCGTCGCGCTGCCGGTCGTCTACACCACAGCTATGGTGGCGCTGACCGAAAGCACGCAAATCAAATTAGGTGAGACGGTGCTGGTGTTGGCTGCGGCCGGCGGCATCGGCCTCGCCGCGGTGGAGATCGCCCATGCGCTCGGCGCGCGGGTCATCGCGGCAGCCAGCGACGCCGACAAAGGCGCGCTGGCGCGCGAGCACGGCGCCGATGCGGCGATCGACTATCGCGGCGGTGGCTGGAGCAAGAACGTCAACGCGCTGACCGATGGCCGCGGCGCCGACATTATTGTCGACCCGGTCGGCGGCGCGGTGACCAAGGAGGCCATGCGCGCGCTGGCTTGGGAAGGCCGCCTGCTGGTGGTCGGCTTTGCCTCCGGTGAAATCCCCGCCATTCCAGCCAACCGGCTATTGCTCAACCGCGCATCTGCCATTGGCGTTTATTGGAATCATGATCGCGACGCCGTGATGCTAGCGCGCGTCACGAAAATGCTGATGGCGATGCTGACGTCCGGCGCGATTCGCCCGCACATCGGCAATGCATTTGCCTTTGCGCAATTGCCGCAAGCCCTCGCCGCACTCGCCGAACGCCGCACCACGGGAAAGGCGATCCTGAAACTTGCCGACAAGGGTGCTTCATCATGACCACACTTCCACCGCATCTGTTCGAAGGAATCCGTGTACTCGACCTCACGCGCGTCATGTCGGGTCCGTTCTGTACTGCGATGCTGGCCGATCTCGGCGCCGAAGTGATCAAGATCGAGATGCCCGGCTTCGGCGAGGAAGGCCGTCACTTCGCCCCGCACGTCAATGGCGAAAGCACCTATTTCGCTTTGCTAAACCGCGGCAAGCAGAGCGTCACAGTCAATCTGAAGACGCCTGAGGGTGTCGCCCTGATCCGCGATCTGGCGCGTCAGGCGGACGTTCTGGTGGAGAACTTCCGCCCCGGCGTCATGGATCGGCTGGGTCTGAACCCGGCCGCGCTGCAGGCCGACAATCCACGCCTGATCGTCGCCTCCATCTCCGGCTTTGGTCAGAGCGGCGCGTTTGCCGACTTGCCGGCTTTCGATCTCGTCATCCAGGCGATGAGCGGGTTGATGAGCGTGACCGGCGAGCGCGGTGGCCGCGCCACCGCGGTGGGCGAAAGCATTGCCGATGTCGCCACCGGCATGTTTGCCGCCTGGGGAATCGCGGCTGCACTCTATGACCGCGAGCGCACCGGCGTCGGCCGGAGGCTCGACGTCGCCATGCTCGATGCGGTGTTTTCCATGCTGCTGACCGGGCTGTCGCGCCGGCTGTTCACCGAGCGGCCGACACAGCGCGTCGGCAACCGGCATCCCGAGACCTATCCGGTCGACAGCTTTGCCACCAAAGACGGCGATATCGTTCTGGTCGGCTTTTCCAACGCTATCTTTCGCAACATCTGCGACGCGATCGGACGGTCCGACATTGCCGACGATACACGCTTCAAAACCAATGCCGACCGCAACACGCACGAAGACGAATTGCGCGCACTGATCGCGGCGTGGGCCGCCGAGCGCACGCGCGAAGAGGCGCTGGCAAAGCTGCGCGAAGCTGACGTGCCGGCCGCACCGGTTTGGTCGCTCGACGATCTGATCGCCAGCGGATACCCGGCAGCTCGCGGCATGCTGCAGTCGGGAAGCAATAGCAAGCTCGGCGACATTCACCTTGTGCCGCAGCCGGTGCAGTTCGCTGGCGCCGAGCGGGTCACTGGCATGGTCGCACCGACGCTTGGCGAGAACACGGAAGATGTATTGATAAAGAAACTCGGGCTCGATGCCGCGCGGCTCGCTGGCCTGCGTAGCAACAAAGTGATTTGATCGACGAGACGCGTACGAGGTTTTTCAAATGTCCACAGTTGGCCAGCCTGCCCGCAACGAACGCATCGTGCGTGCGCCGCGTGGCAATATCTTGACCGCGCGAAGCTGGCAGACCGAGGCGCCGCTACGCCTGTTGATGAACAATCTCGACAGCGAAGTGGCGGAGCGACCAGAAGAGTTGGTCGTCTACGGCGGCATCGGCCGCGCCGCGCGCAACTGGGAAGCCTTTGACCAGATCGTCGCCGTGCTGAAGGAACTGAGCGATGAACAGACCTTGCTGGTGCAGTCGGGCAAGCCCGTGGGCGTATTTCCAACCCATCGTGGCGCGCCGCGCGTCATCATCGCCAATTCCAACTTGGTGCCTAAGTGGTCGACCTGGGAACACTTTAACGAGCTCGATCGCAAGGGTCTGATGATGTATGGCCAGATGACGGCCGGTTCCTGGATCTACATTGGCTCGCAGGGCATTGTTCAGGGCACATACGAGACGTTCTCTGAAATCGGCCGCCGGCACTTCGGCGGCAGTCTGGCCGGGCGCTGGTTCTTGTCGGCCGGTCTCGGCGGTATGGGCGGAGCGCAGCCGCTCGCGGCCACCATGGCCGGCGCGGCGATTTTGGTGGCCGAATGCCAGCCGAGCCGTATCGAATTCCGCAAGCGCACCGGCTATCTCGACAAGAGCACGACCAGCCTCGACGAAGCGCTCGCCATTATCGACGACGCTTGCAAGGAAAAGCGCGCCGTGTCGGTCGGTCTGGTCGGCAATGCTGCGGAAATTTACCCGGAAATATTGAAGCGCGGCCGCGTCCCCGACGTGGTCACCGACCAGACCTCGGCGCACGATCCGATCCACGGCTATCTGCCGGCGGGTTGGAGCGTGGACGAATGGCAAGAGCGTCAGGAGCGCGACCCCAAAGGCACTGGCGACGCCGCCAAGCGCGCCATGGCCGAGCAGGTGCGCACCATTCTCGCCTTCCAGGAGAGAGGCGCCATCGCGCTCGACTACGGCAACAATATCCGCGCCATGGCGCAGGAGATGGGCGTTGGCAACGCCTTCGACTACCCGGGCTTTGTCGAAGCCTACGTGCGGCCGCTGTTCTGCGTCGGCAAGGGGCCGTTCCGCTGGGTGGCGCTGTCGGGCGATCCTGAGGACATCTACCGCACCGACGCCAAGGTGCGCGAACTGATCCCCGACGACCCGTTCCTGCACAATTGGCTCGACAAGGCGCGCGCCAATATCAAATTCCAGGGGCTGCCCTCGCGCATCTGCTGGCTTGGGCTTGGCCAACGCCACCGCGTCGGGCTTGCCTTCAACGAGATGGTGGCAAAGGGCGAACTGAAGGCGCCGGTGGTGATCGGCCGTGATCACATGGATTCCGGTTCGGTCGCCTCGCCCATGCGCGAGACCGAAGGCATGCTCGACGGCTCCGACGCGGTGTCAGACTGGCCGATCCTCAATGCGCTGTTGAATTCCGCCTGCGGCGCCACCTGGGTGTCGTTCCATCATGGCGGCGGCGTCGGCATCGGCTATTCGCAGCATGCCGGCATCGCACTGATCGCGGACGGTTCGGCGGAAATGGCCGAGAAGATCGGTCGCGTGTTGTGGAACGATCCCGCCACCGGCGTAATGCGCCACGCCGACGCCGGCTACGAGCTGGCCCGCGACTGTGCGCGCGAAAACGGCTTGTGGCTGCCGATGATCAAGTGATCAACCGCGGGGCTGGCCGGCCGGGGCTGAAATGCGCCAGCAAGTAATGACCACCGCCCGGATACGTGAGCGTCACCTGCGTAATCGGTTCGTCCTGCAACCAGGTTTCGCGCTCGACCATCAGACAGGCGGTGCCGCGGGCGATCTTCAAACCACGCGCGGTGCGTGCGTCGACATTGACCGCGGAAATGCGGTGGCGCGCGCGGCTCCATGGCATTTGCGCCAGCAGCCAGCTCCCCGGCGGTTTTCTGCTGAAATCCGCGTCATGCGCCGCCGGCACCGTTGCAAGATTGATCAGCCTGTCCTCGGCGGCGAAGGGCGCGCCGGCGACATGGTGAATTGAAGCGAGCGCCAGGATCGGCGCGCCTTTGGCGATATCGAGGCGCTCGGCATCGGCCGCCGTCGCCTTGCGCACCGCCCGCGCCGTTAGCTCGAAACGATAGGCTTTGCCGTCGCGCTTTGCTTCGGCCTCGAGGTCGTGAATTTCGAGAATCGATTCTTCTGTCGTCGGCGTGGCGACGAAGCTTCCGGCGCGCCGATGACGCACGATCAGCCCGGCGGCGGCCAACTCACTCAAGGCCTTGTTGACCGTCATGCGCGCGCAGCCATAGCGCGCAACCAGCTCGTGCTCGGAGGGGACCTTGTGGCCCGGCGGCCAGCGCCCACTCAGAATGGCGCGCTCGAGATCTCGGCGAATGGCGGCGTAGCGCGGCAACGTGCCGCGCATGCGGGGCGCGTGCATGTTCATGCGTCGAGCAGCCGTTTGACGGCCGCGACGTAGCGGCCGGTGACAAACTCATGGTCGCGATGGCGGCCATCGATCACGGCGCGCTCCCCGCCGATCAGCACGTCGCGTACCGCCGCGCGTCCGGCAATGAATATCCAGGCATCGAGCCAATGATCGTCCTGCCCGGCCGCCAAGTCGGGATGGCTGGCGTCGAGCAGCACAATGTCCGCGCGTCTGCCGGTTTCGATCGCGCCGACCGGCCGCGCGCAGGCTTGCGTCCCGCCGGCCAGCGCCGTTTCGAACAGCCGGCGGCCGACTGACTCACCTTCATGCGAGGCCAGCACGTTACGCGCACGCAAGGACAGGCGCTGGCCGTATTCGAGCTGGCGCAGTTCGGCGGCGGCATCGATCTGGATGTTCGAATCGGTGCCGACTCCGAAGCGCCCGCCGGCGGCGAGATAGCGCGCGCCGTCGAAAATGCCGTCACCCAACGAGGCTTCGGTGAGCGGGCAAAGGCCGGCCGCCGCGCCGGAGCGCGCCAGCGCTTCGGTTTCGCTAGGCATCATGTGGGTGGCGTGGATCAGGCACCAGCGTGCATCGACCTTTGCATTATTCAAGAGCCATTCCACCGGACGCGCGCCAAGTGCGGCGACACAGTCCTCGACCTCTTTCACTTGCTCGGCGGCATGAATGTGAACCGGCCCATCCGGGCAGGCCGCCACGATTTCCGCCAGCGCTTCCGGCGGGACGGCGCGCAGCGAATGCGGCGCAATGCCGATGCGCGCATCGCCTAATTTTGAGACGATCTCGCGCGAGCGCGCGACCAGTTTCAGAAACCGATCCGGATCGTTGAGGAAACGCCTCTGCCCTTCTGTCGGCGGCTTCCCGAAACCGCCTGTTATGTAAAGAGAAGGCAGAAGCGTCAGACCGATGCCGGTAGCGTCTGCAGCGGCGGCGATCCGAGACGCCATCTCGCCGAGATCGGCATAAATACGGCCATCCGGATCATGATGCAGATAGTGGAATTCCGTCATCGTGGTGAAGCCGGATTCCAACATCTCCATGTAAGCAAACGCGGCAATCGCCTCGACATCGTCGGGCGTCAGTTGCACGAGGAACCGGTACATTACCTCGCGCCAAGTCCAGAAGCTGTCGTTTGCCGGTCCGCGCCGTTCGGCTAGGCCGGCCATGGCTCGCTGAAAGGCGTGGCAGTGCAGATTGGGCAGTCCCGGTACGGCTATTCCTGCGTGGCGCTCGGCGCCCTCCCCGCGCGCGTTCACCTCGACCGAGCAGATTGCGCCGTCCTCGACGCCGAGGCAGACGTTACGCTCCCAGCCGTCCGGCAACAGCGCCTGCTCGAAAAACAAGGTCCGCGTCACACCGCGTCTCCGCCGCGTCGCCCATCGTTGACGAATCCAGAATAGACAGGCTCCGGCCAATTGTATAGACAATTAAACAGGCCACCCCGCGAGGCCCCATGCGATTCGATACCATCTGGCTCAACGCGCGCCTGGCGACGCTCGATGCGTCGCAGCCGGGGCTTGGCGTCGTCGAGCCCGGCGCGGTGGCGGCAACGGACGGCAAGATCGCCTTTGCCGGCGCCATGAGCGAGTTGCCGACTGGATGGGACGCGGGCGAGCGCGTGCCGCTTGACGGACGCTGGATCACACCCGGGCTGATCGATTGCCATACCCACATCGTGCACGGCGGCGACCGGGCGCTCGAATTCGAGCTGCGGCTGGCCGGCAAGTCCTACCAAGAAATCGCCCGCGCGGGCGGCGGCATCCTTTCGACCGTGCGTGCGACGCGCGCGGCAAGCGAAGACGAACTGGTCGCCAGCGCCCTGCCGCGTATCGATCGCCTGCTGTCCGAAGGAGTCACCGGCATCGAAATTAAGTCCGGTTACGGCCTCGATGCCGAGAGCGAAACTAAGATGCTGCGCGCGGCGCGGCGGCTCGGACGCGAACGCAAGGTGAGCGTCGCGACCTCGTTTCTCGGCGCCCACGCTTTGCCGCCGGAAGCGAAGGGAGACCGTGCCACCTATATCGATTACGTGTGCGCGATGATCCCGCAGTTAAAGGTCGAGAATCTCGCCGACGCGGTCGACGGTTTCTGCGAGGGCATCGCGTTTTCTCCGGACGAGATCGCTAAGGTTTTTAAGGCGGCGCGCGCCGCCGGCTTGCCGGTCAAACTGCATGCCGACCAGCTCTCCAATCTGCACGGCGCCAAGCTTGCCGCCAAATTCAATGCGCTATCGGCCGATCATCTCGAACACACCGACGAGGACGGCGTCGCCGCTATGGCGAAATCCGGCGCGGTCGCTGTGCTGTTGCCGGGCGCGTTCTATGTGTTGCGCGAAACCAATCGTCCGCCGATCGACACGCTGCGCAAGCACAAGGTCCCGATCGCACTCGCTACCGACTGCAATCCCGGCACCTCGCCGATCACCTCGTTGCTGCTGATCATGAATATGGCCGCGACGCTGTTCCGTCTTACTATCGATGAGATCGTCGCCGGGGTGACGCGCGAGGCCGCGCGCGCGCTCGGGCGGCAAGACGCGGCCGGCACCCTGGAAGCCGGCAAAACGTGCGACCTCGCCATCTGGAATATCGAGCGCCCGGCCGAGCTGGTTTACCGCATCGGCTTCAACCCGTTGCATCAGCGGGTGTGGCACGGCGCCTCAAGCTAAAGAAGGATCAGTCCCATGTCGAACCGTCTCGACAACAGCCGCAACATCCGGGCTCCGCGCGGCACCGCGCTGAGCGCCAAGAGTTGGCTGACCGAAGCCCCGCTGCGCATGTTGATGAACAATCTCGACGCCGAAGTCGCGGAAAAACCCCATGAGCTCGTCGTCTACGGCGGCATCGGCCGCGCCGCGCGCGACTGGGAGAGCTTCGACCGCATCGTCTCCTCGCTACGTTCGCTCGAAGCCGATGAGACCCTGCTGGTGCAGTCGGGCAAACCGGTCGGCATTTTCCGTACGCATGAAAATGCGCCGCGTGTCCTGATCGCCAATTCCAATTTGGTGCCGCATTGGGGCACCTGGGAGAAATTCCACGAGCTCGATCGCAAGGGCCTGATGATGTACGGCCAGATGACCGCCGGCTCGTGGATCTACATCGGTTCGCAGGGCATCGTGCAGGGCACCTACGAGACCTTCGCCGAGGTCGGTCGCCGCCACTACAACGGCGATCTCAAAGGCCGCTGGATTCTCACCGCCGGGACTCGGCGGCATGGGCGGCGCGCAGCCGCTGGCCGCCACCATGGCTGGCGCCTCGCTGCTCGCCATCGAATGCCAGCCGAGCCGCATCGAGATGCGACTGAAGACCGGTTATCTCGACGTGCAGGCGCAATCGCTCGACGACGCGCTCGGCATAATCGAGCGCGCCTGCAAAGAGAAGAAAGCTCTCTCGGTCGGCGTGCTCGGCAATGCCGCTGAGATGGTGCCGGAATTGGCGCAGCGTGGCGTCAAACCGGATGCCGTCACCGACCAGACCTCGGCGCACGATCCGCTCAACGGTTATCTGCCGGCCGGCTGGACGCTGCAAGAATGGGAAGACCGCCGCACGCGCGATCCCAAGGGCGTCGAGAAGGCGGCAAAGGAATCCATGGCCGTGCATGTGCGCGCCATGCTCGAGTTCTGGCGGCGCGGCGTGCCGACACTCGACTACGGCAACAACATCCGCCAGATGGCGATGGAGATGGGCGTTGCCGACGCCTTCGAGTTTCCCGGCTTCGTCCCGGCCTATATCCGGCCGCTGTTCTGCCGCGGCGTTGGACCGTTCCGCTGGGCAGCGCTCTCCGGCGATCCTGAGGACATCTACCGCACCGACGCCAAAGTGAAAGAGCTGATGCCGCACGACAAGCATCTGCACAATTGGCTCGATATGGCCAAGGCGCGGATCAAGTTTCAGGGCCTGCCCGCACGTATCTGCTGGGTCGGGCTCGGCGACCGCCACCGCATCGGCATGGCCTTCAACGACATGGTGGCGAGCGGCGAATTGAAGGCGCCCATCGTGATCGGCCGCGATCACCTCGACTTAGGTTCAGTGGCAAGCCCCAACCGCGAGACCGAGGCGATGAAAGACGGCTCCGACGCGGTGTCGGACTGGCCGATGCTCAACGCGCTGCTCAACTGCGCCTCCGGCGCGACCTGGGTGTCATTGCATCACGGCGGTGGCGTCGGCATCGGCTATTCGCAACATGCCGGCATGGTGATCGTTGCCGATGGCACGCCGCAATCGGCCGGCAAGCTTGAACGCGTACTGTGGAACGATCCGGCCAGCGGCGTGATGCGCCATGCCGATGCCGGCTACGAAGACGCCATCGCGTGCGCCAAGAAATTCGAGCTGAAGCTGCCGAGCCTCGGCGCATAATGCGAAGTCCGCTCGTCCCCGTACTCGGATCCAGCCTTCGGCTGGCCCGAGCACAGGCTCCAGCGGGACCCAGGAGTGAATTTTGCCGGCTTTGCGAGTGCCGCTCCGGGTTCCCGCTTACGCGGGAGTGAGCGGAGGGCGGCTCGACGCTATCCCAATCCCTTCGCCACCGTCGTCGACAGGCCAGTCTCTTCGGCGCGGGCGACCGCGATGTCGTGGCCGGCATCGGCGCCGCAATAGCCGCTGGCGATGCGGCGGTCGAGTCGGCGCTGAGACCACTTGTCGAATTACATGCAGCAGTTGCAGCACCCAAGATATGGCTTCATCAGCGGGTCCGCCATGCACTTGGTGTAGGCGGCATGAAGATAGGGCGCCATGTCCTGCGCGACGGGCATGCCGCCCAGCACCTTCGCTTTGATAGTCGCAACGCGATCGGAAATTTCACTCCGAATTCCGGGTTCGTCCACGGTCACGATACGTCCGTGGTCAAGCACGAGTTGCCCACCCACATATGCGCTCTCCAATGCCCTCGTCGTATCCACAAATGACAGATGTACCGCAACGTCATTGAGCGGCACGAACGCATCGGCGCTCAAGTTGAAAACAAGGATGTCGGCCTGGCATCCGGCCTGGAGCGAGCCGAGCGAATCACTCCGACCAAGCGCGGCCGCGCCACCGGCGGTCGCCATGGCCAAGCCAGTCCGAGCGTCAGGCCAACGGCGGTAGTCGTGCGTCGCCATTGTCTGTAGGAGAGTTCCCCATTTCAACGCCTCGAACATCGAGCAGCCGTCGTTGGCGTTGTGGTTGTCGGTTCCCAGGCCGACCGGGATGCCTCGCTCCAACATTTCAACGACCGGAGCGATGCCGCTGCCGAGCTTGAGATTGCTCGCCGGGTTGTATGCAATTGCCGCACCGCTCCTCGCCACGCCATCGAGGTCGTCCGCCGACATCCAGACGCCGTGCATGAGCACGGCGTTGGCCGGCAGCGCCCCGATTCTTTCCATATAGGAGACCAGGGAGCAGCCGTGAAAATAGGGGCCCGACATCGCCTGGACGCGTGTTTCCAAAACATGCGTTAGAAACGGCAGGCCGAGGCTGCCGGACAACTGCGCCGCTTCATGCTGGAAACGTTCACTGCAGCGTTGCGGGCCGGACACGGAAATGGCGGCGCGGACTTTCCCCGTCCAGCGCCGCGCAAGGTCGCACCATTTTGCAAGCATTTCCTGAGGCTGGCACGCCGCCGTCTGTCCGGGTCCCTTGAAACGGTCGGGGAGCAAATCGTCCAGGTACGGGATGGTCTCGTGTGCCGGTCGATCAGAGTAGGCTATGCCGACGCTCGCGCGCAGCCCCAGATCATCATAGGCCCGAAAGACGGCGTCGATGATGTCATGATCGAGTTGCAGGCCGAGGTGGACATCGTCAAGCACCGTGGTGGTGCCACCACGTAGAAGCTCCATCCCGCCAAGTAGCGTTCGAAGATAGGTTTCCTCGGCGGTCCAGCCTCGTCCTACCGTCGGTGGATTGTAAAGACTTATCCAGAGCTCGAGCGGCAGTGTCGAAAAGCGGCCTCGATCCCATCGATCATGGGAGTGGTAGTGCGTATTGACGAGCCCCGGAATGAGAAGCTTGTCGGCAGCCGACACCACACGCTGGGCGCCATATTGGCTCGGATCGAGGTCGGGACCGACAGCGACAATGCTGTCACCGTCAACTACAATGTCACGAATGACCGCGTCATCGCGGGCGTCCGTCATCACGAGGCCGCCCTTGAGCATCCAGGGCATCAGCGCCTCCAGGTCAATCGCCGCGCTGTTTAGGACCGAAGGTTGCGTCGGCCGACCACCAAAGCGGAATTTGGATCGATTTGCCGGTCAGCGGCCCACGGCCTTCCGCCACCCTGCGCGCCATAGGATATCCCGCCTGGGCGTGGCGGACGATACCGATGCCGGAATCGATCGTGAGGCAGGCTTCCAGCCGCAGGTCGGCCTCCTCACTTCCGTCTGCAATCATCGTAACGCCGGTGTGAACCGAGATACCCATGGTGCCATTTGCCTGAAT
The DNA here is from genome assembly GCA_963810255.1 of uncultured Alphaproteobacteria bacterium. Lineage (GTDB taxonomy): Bacteria > Pseudomonadota > Alphaproteobacteria > Rhizobiales > Xanthobacteraceae > Pseudolabrys. The sequence continues at coordinate 21,150 of CAWEMT010000008.1, forward strand.
TGCAACCAAGTCAGCCATGCCGGCGGTATTGAGAAGCGCGTTAAGATAGGGCCAGTCGGAGATCGCGTCCGAACCGTCGATCATCCCCTCTGTCTCAAAAGCCGGGTTGGCGATGGAGCCGCAATCCAGATTGTCGCGCGAGAAAGCCACCGGCCCTTTGAGCGTCCCGTTGCGTACGAGGGCGTTCGCGTTCAGTCCGAATGTCTTACGTTGGCCAAACCCAAGGAAGCAGACGCGCGCCGGAAGGCCCTCCACCGGAAGCTTCGCCCGCGCGCGAGGAATCCAACGTTGGACGATGGGATCGTCCGGAAAGAGTTCCAGCGCAAGTTCATCTAGCCGCGCCTGGTCTGCCCGATCACCCGAAATGCACGTCCAACGAAACGGGCCGCGGCCCTCCAGGAACATCGGACGGACGTAGCGGGCGATGCAACCCGGAAGTCGGAATGCTTCTTCGCGGCTCATGCCGGCATCAACGCATTCCTTACGAATGAAGGTGCCGTATTCAAACACGACACAACCGGCGTCTCCCAAATTATTGAGCGCTCGCAACATCCGGATCATCGTTGCGCGCGAGTGGGCCAGGAGCGCGTCGCGATCGCTTTCGCGTAGCGACGCGGCCTGCTCCGGCGATAGGCCCGACGGCACCAGTGCGAACGGATCGTGGCACGGACACATTTCAGTAACGATATCTGGTTTCCAGCCGAGCCCGAACGCCTTTTCCAGCATGTCGCACATGTTACCGTGCACAGCGATGGCGAGCGGCCGGCGCTGTGCTTTAGCCTCTTCCGCAAGCGAGATCGCCTGCCGAAGGTTGTCCGCGCGAACGTCTGCAAAACCGGCGGCAATTCGTTGATCGATCGTTTCCTTACGCACCTCGACACAGACCGTCACACCGCCGTGCAACGTCATCGCGAAAGGTTGCGAGCGCCCCATCCCACCCAGTCCGGCGGTGAAAAATATTCGTCCGGCGAGATCTCCGGCAAAATGCTCATCCGCAATCAAGCCGAGCGTCTCAAATGTGCCTTCAACAACACCCTGGCTTCCGATGTATTGCCACGGACCGGCCGTGTAGGACGAGAAGGTCGTCAGGTTCATCTCGACGAGTTTATAGAAGCTTGGCCAGTCCGCCTTTATAACATTGGTGTTTGCCATTACCACGCGGGGCGCGAGCCGATGAGTCTTGAAAACCGCCACCGGCATTCCTGCCTGCACCGCAAGCGTCTCATCATTATCCAGTTCCTTCAGCGTATCCACAATCGCGTGGTAGCTTTCCCAATTGCGCGCCGCCTTGCCGATTCCACCATAGACGATGAGATTTTCGGGACGTTCCGCGTTCTCCATATTGTTCTCGAGCATGCGCAGGATCGATTCCTGGCGCCAACCTTTGCAGCGCAGTGTGGTGCCACGCTCGGCCTTGACTTCTTTTAGGATCGTTACGGGACCAATGGGCATGCAAGAATCCTGTTGGTTATGATCAGGGGGTGGCGTCGCCTGTGATCATGACTTCGATCAGCATCGCGCGCCGAGCAAAAAAGAAAATCGGAGATACTCGCTACGGGGCCAAAGGTGGAGCAAGAATACGGCCGGCGAAACGAGGTCATATGGCAAACTCAATCAGTTGATGAAGCGCACTCCTGCTCAACGGCGAGGTCATCTGTTATATCCGTCGATCGCAAGCACAACGCCTGCTCTAATCCAGCTCCTTCGCCACCGTCGCCGAAAGGCCGGTCTCGCGCGCCCGCTCGATCGCGATGTCATAGCCGGCGTCGGCGTGCCGCAGCACCCCGATACCGGGGTCTCCGTCAAGCACACGCTTGAGCCGCTCGGCGGTGGCCGGGTTGCCGTCGGCGACAATGGTCACACCGGCACTGACGCCACGACTGCCGAGCCCATGGATGGCAACCAGATCGGCGCCCGAAGCGCAATTCAACAGCGCATTGAGCATCGGCCAGTCGGCGATCGCGTCGGAGCCGTCGCGCATGTTCTCGGTTTCCCGGTGCGGCATCGCCGCTGAGCCGGAATTGAGATGGTCGCGCGTGAATGCAATGGGCCCGGATAACTTTCCGCTCGCCACCGCATCGTTGACCATCACCCCAAGCCGGCTGCGCTCGCCGTATCCGAGCCAGCCGATGCGCGCCGGCAGACCGGTGAACTGCACGTGCTCGCGCGCCTTTTCGATCCACGACACTATCGGGTGGTTCGATGAAAATGAATTCAGGATCATGTCATCGATTGTGTAGATGTCCTGCGGATTGCCCGACACCGCGATCCAGCGAAAAGGTCCGATGCCTTGGCAGAACAGCGGGCGAATATAGAGATCGACAAAGGAGCGCATGGTAAAAGCGTCCTCGACGCCGGCCCTTTGCGCTTCGGCGCGCAACTCGTTCCCGTATTCGAATACGACCGCCCCGCGCTTGAGAAAAACCAACATGGCGCGCACATGCGCCGCGACTGACTGGCGTGCCAGTACAATCAGCCGATCCGGATCGCTGGCGCGCATGGCGCGCGCCTCCTCGACCGTCAATTCGACCGGCACATAGCCTTTCAGAGGATCGGGAAAGGTCTGGTCGGTGACGATATCGGGAACGATGCCGCGCGCGGCGATTGCCGGCAGAACCGCCGCCGCGTTGGCACGCAGCGCCAGCGCCAGCGGCCGGCGTCCGTCGCGTGCCGCAAGCCACATGCGAACGGCGTCATCGAGATTGTCGGTTGAGGCGTCGCAATAACCGCTGGCGATGCGGCGATCGATGCGCGCCTGATCGACCTCGACTACCAGCGTGGCGGCGCCGGCAAGCTTGCCGGCAAGCGGCTGCGCGCCACTCATGCCGCCGCAGCCCGAGGTCAGCAGCAGCCGGCCGGCGAGCGTGCCGCCGAAATGCGTGCGCGCCACCGCCATGAAGGTTTCGTAGGTACCCTGAAGGATCCCCTGACTGCCGATATATTGCCAGGCACCCGCCGTCATGCCGGGCATGATGGTGAGACCCATGTCGTCGAGCTTGCGGCGGTTCTCTTCGTTGCTCCACTCACCGACAATGTTGCCGTTTGCCATGATGACGAGCGGCGTCGTGGTCTGCCCGGGAAAGACGCCGATCGGCTTGCCCGACTGCATCACGAAGGTCTGGTCCTCACGCATGGTCGAGAGCGTGGCAACGATGCGGTCGAAACTTTTCCAGTCGCGCGCCGCGCGCGCGATCGACATATAGATGACCAGGTTGTCGGGATCCTCGGCGTTCTCCAGGTTGTTTTCTAAGAGCCGCAGGATCGCCTCTTGCCGCCAGCCTTGGCAGCGCAATTCTGTCCCTCGCCCTGCTTTCACCTCTTTGCCGCGACGAACTGGAATGGACATGGACTATGCCTCCTCCATCATGGGAACCCAGCCGGGCTGCGCCTTGACACGGGTGAGCCAGGCTTCGATGGCCGGAAAGCGGGTCATGTCGTACCCGCCGTCGGACGCCATCGACGCGTAGGGAAAGACGCCGAGATCGGCGAGCGTGTAGCGGCCATCCACTAGCCAGTCGCGGCTTTTGAGCCAATCCTCCAGCCTTTCCAACGCCGGGTAGCCGATCTCCTGAAAGAATTCGATCTTGGCCGCCATCTCCCCGGCAATGCCGCGCAGACGAAAGAAGCGCGGATAGGCGAGCGCGCGCAGAAGATCGGCCTGCTCGAAGAACAGCCAGCTCGTCACCTCGGCGCGAAGATAACGATCGTCCGGTAAAAGCTGCGAGCCTTCCGCCAAATAGAGCATGATGGCGCAGGACTCCACCAGCGTGCGGCCGTCATCGAGCTCCAGCACCGGAACGCGGGCGAACTTGCTCTTGGCGCGAAACGCCGGCTCCTTGGCCGCGCCCTTGGCCAGATCGAGGGTGATCCGCTCGAACGGAATGGCGAGCTGCTTGAGCAGAATGCGGACCTTCCAGGCGTTGCCGGAAAGCCGGCTATCGTAAAGACGCAACATGACAAATACGGGCCTTCTACTTCGGTTCAAAGATAAGAGCGTAGGTCGACGCCCATGGCCTGCTCCACTTCGGGAAAGACCGCGGGGTCGAGCGCGCCCTTGCCGACCGGAAACTTGGAGCGGTGCGCGATGACGACCGCGACCTCGCTGCCGGCCGGCAATTCGGAGATGGCGACCGGCTCGCCGGTTGTTGGATCGAGCGTGCCGATCATGTCGGGGAACGTCGCGACGCGTTCGCCATCGGCGTCGGCGGTCATGTATTCGTTGTAGATGCCGAGCACGACCTCATTCTTGCCGTCGCGCACGGTCATCGTGCCGAGATCGAAGCCGCCGCCATAGTTGACCGTGTTCTCGATCACCTTACCCTGCACCAGCAGCCGGCCGCCGAGAAACTCGATTGCCGCGCGCACACGATCGGCGCCGTTGGCCCGCAGCATGGCGCGGCCCAAATCGAGCTGGAAGGTGATAGCACCGGGTGCGCCGTTCTCGGCAACAAAGCCCGCGGTCAGCGATCCGCGCGCGGCATAAATCAGGCCGCCATTGGTCACGGCCGCCTGACGCATGACATTCGATGTGCGCACGATGTCGCCCTCGGCCATGAAAGTGACGGGCTTGCCGTCTTTGCCGGCGCTGCAAGCAACCTGGGTGATGGTGAACTCAAGCCGCGAGGCGAGACCCATGCCACCCATCTTCACGGTCGGATGGCCGCGGCCGTTCGAGGCCGCATCGACATAAGGAAGTCCGAACGCGGCCGCGACCAGCCAAGCGTTGAAGCCGGGCACGTGGCCGCAGATCACACCGAGCGGCGGCTGCTTGAGCATGGCGATCAGGCGCCGCGCCGCATCGACGGAATCGCGCGGCATCACCGGCCACTTGGCAAAGCCCGGCGCGCCGATGGCGGTCGCCGTGATGATCGGCGCCGACGGATCGAGATCGTCAAGCGCTATAAAACGCACGCCGCCATAGTCGAGCGCCATGCGGCCGAGCGCGCGTCCGCGCGCGACCGCCGCCTTACCGCTGCCGCCGGCCGACAGAAAAAGTCCGCCGATCAGCGCCGGCTCGATATCGTCCACGGTCAACGGGCGTGCCATTATTTCCTTCTCCTGTCGGCCGAGCGTCTATGCGCTCTCGCTCACGCCGAGGAATCGCGCGAACAACGAACCGGTGGATTTCGCTTCCGCCGCCGTGCCTTGGAAAACCTGCGCGCCGGACGACAGCACGCAGACTTGGTCGGCGACGTCGAGAGCACGGGCGGTGTTCTGTTCGACCAGCAGAATGGTGAGACCCTCGCTCTTGAGCTTCATCAGCACGTCCAGGCAGATATCGACCATTTTCGGCATCAGCCCGAGCGACAACTCGTCGACTAGCAGCAGGCGCGGCTCCGCCATCAAGGCGCGACCGATGGCCAACATCTGCTGCTCGCCGCCGGACAGCGAGCCGGCAAGCTGGTCGCGCCGCTCATAGAGCCGCGGGAAATAACCGAACACGCGCTCGCGCTTGGCCGGGTCGCGATCGGCCGGATAGGCATAGCCGCCGATGGTGAGATTTTCTGCGACGGTCAGGTCGGAGAAAAGCTGGCGGCCTTCCGGCACCAGCGCAATGCCCAGTCCAACCCGTTCGATCGGGCGGCGGTTGGTAATGTCGCTGCCCTCGAGCAGGATATGGCCGCTGTGGATGTCGACATGGCCCATGATCGCCATCACGGTCGAGGTCTTGCCGGCGCCGTTCGGCCCGAGCAGCGCAAAGACCGAACCCTTGGGCACTTCGAAGCTGATGCCGTGCACCGCGCGCACCGAGCCGTAGCCGCAGACGAGGTTTTCAATCTTCAGCATGGGCTCCTGCTCCGCTGCCGACATAGGCTTCCCGAACGGCCGCATCGGCCATCACCGTCAAGGGCTCGCCATCACCGATCACCTTTCCGTTGTCGAGCACGATGAGGCGGCGGCAATTGCGCATCACCTCTTCCAGATTGTGCTCGATCAAAACGACGGTGAGACCCTGCGCGTTGACCGCGCCGATGGTTTCAATTTGCTTGGCGGCTTCCACGTTGTTCAAGCCTGCCAGCGGTTCGTCGAGCAGGATCACGCGTGGCTCGACCGCAAGCGCGCGCGCCAGTTCGAGCCGCTTCATCTGGCCGAGCGGCAGTGAGCCGGCGAGTTGGCCTTCGGTGCCGGCTAAGCCGACCCGGTTGAGAATCCCGGCGGCGCGCTCGCTCTCCGCGCGGCGGTCAACTTGCAGCATGGCGATCAGCGGATTGGCGGTGCGGCGGAAGCCGGCGGCGAGCACGACATTGTCGAGCACCGTCATTGCTCGGAACGGGCGGACGACCTGATGTGTCACCGCGAGACCCTTGCGCACACGCGTCGGGGTGGAATCGTGGGTGATATCGGAGCCGACGAGGGCAATCGCGCCGCGGTCGGGCCGCAACGCGCCGACGACGATGCGGATCAGCGTGGTCTTGCCGGCGCCATTCGGCCCGATCAGGCCGACGAAATCGCCGGGGTCGACCGACATGGTGACGCCGTCAACGGCCTTCACGCCGCCGAAGCGGATGGCGACGTCGTCGAGTTGCAAAGCCGGCGTCATGGCTTGCGTGCCTTCCACGCCAACCGGCTGACCAAGCCAGCTAACCCGCCGGGCGCCAGGCGGATCACCAGCACCAGCAATCCGCCGAACACCAGGAGGCGGTAGTCATTGACGAAGCGGATAGCCTCCGGCAACAGCGTCAGCACGATCGCCGCGAGTACCACGCCCCAGGTCGACCCGATGCCGCCGATCACCACCATCGCCATCAGCATCACCGACAAGATGAAATCGAACGCGTCGGGCACGATGAACTGGGTGAAGAACGTATAGAGGCCGCCAGCCAGGCCGGCGAGCGCGGTGCCAAGGCCGAAGGCGGCGAGCTTGTAGGCGCCGGCGTTGATGCCGAGGGTCGCGGCGGCGTCCTCATCCTCACCGACCGCGCGGAACGAAAAGCCCATCCACGAGCGGTTGACGTAAAGACTAAAGGCCACCGTGGCGCCGGCGAACAGCAGAACCAGGATCATGTTGCCGTTGGCGCCTAGGCCGGAGCCCGGAATATTGCTGATGCCCATCTCGCCGCCGAGCCACTGCTGCTTGCGCACGATGCCGGTGAACAGGAAGTTCACGCCGATGGTGGTGATGGCGAGGAAGTCCGTGCGCACGCGCAGCGACGCAAAGCCGACCACAATGCCAAGCCCGCTGCCGACAATCGCTGCAATGATCAGTGCGAGCGCCGGGTTGCCGATATTGACCATGGCGAGCGCCGCGGCATAGGCGCCGGCGCCGTAGAAGGCGCCATGGCCGAGGCTGATCTGGCCGCAGAAACCGCTGATCATATTGAGGCTGACAGCCAGGATCACGTTGATGCCGATCACCGAAACGACGCTGATTTCGTACGCGCTCATGTCGTGCGCGCCCCAGTGAATCCTTGCGGCCGGATCATCAGAAGCGCGATCAAGGCGAGGAAGGCGATGGCGTCACGGTCAAGCCACTGGCCAATGAAGATGGTGCCGTAGGCTTCGACCAGTCCCAGCACCATGCTCGCAATCAGCGTGCCGCGCACGCTGCCGAGGCCGCCGAGCACGATGATCGCCAGCGCCTTGTAGCTGACGACGTAGCCGATGCCGGGATCGACCAGATTGTTGAGCTGCGCCACCAGTCCGCCGGCCACGGCCGCCAGCGCCGAGCCGAGCGCGAAATTCAAGTAACGGACGCGGATGGCGTCGACGCCGAAGCTGGCGGCGATTTTCGGCCGCGACACTGTCGCGCGCCAGGCAACGCCGATGCGCGTGCGGGTGGTGAACAGATGCAAGCCGCCGAAAATAACCGCCGCCGAGACCACCATGGCAATCTGCACCGCATTCACGCGCACCCCGAGCAGATCGAAGGTCATGAAGCCATAGATGTTGTTGTGGAAGGTAATGCCCTGCTCGCCGAAGGCGATGCGAAAGGCGTCTTGCATCAGCACCAGGAGGCCGACCGAGGCGATCATCGGCACGTCGGGCCGGTAGCTCAGCAGCGGCTCGTAAAGCAGCCGGTAGATCGCCATGCCAAACAGCGGCGTGATCAGGATAGCCGCGACGAAGCCTAGCCCGATACTGCCGGTCGCATTGGCGACGAGAACGGTGATGTAGGCGCCGAGCGCAAACACTGCCGCGTGCGCCACGTGCAGGATGCGCAACAGTCCATAAACGAGCGCAAGCCCCACCGCCATCATGGCGTACATGCACCCGAAAGTGACGCCACTTACAGCGAGGTCGACGTAGTACACCCGATCATCCCTAAAATAATCGGGCGGAGGACGTCGCCGTCCCCCGCCCGCTGAAGCGAGCTTTATTTCTCGGGCGGCGCGAACGCGGCAAGATCGTCGAGCGTGGCGAAAAATTTGAACGTCTTGTCTTTGATGACGTTCACGCTGATCGGCATGATAATCTCATGCAGGCTGTTGAAGCCGATCAGGTTGCCTTCCAGCATGGGGAAGTCCTTGGTCTTGGCGAGCGCGTCCTTCACCTTCTCCGGATCGGCGGCGCCGGCGCGCTTGAGACCGTCGGCCATCAGCTTGACCGCCGAATAGGTGACGGCGGCAACGCCTTCCGGCGGGTAGCCGGCGCGCTTGGAGAATGCGGCAAAGAACTTCTGCAACGTCTCGTCCTTGCGGGCGCGGTCGAAGCTGTCGATGATGTAGGTGCCTTCCGATGCCGGGCCCGCGATCTCGATGAACTTCTGCGAATCGAAAGCCTGCGAGCCGACGATCGGCGCTGTGATGCCGGCGGCGCGCAACTGCGCCACCAGCGGGCCGGCCGTGAAGAAATAGCCGGTCGCATAGATGCCGTCCGGATTGTCGCGCTTGACGCTGGCGACGATCGACCCGAACTGGCGATCCTTCAGCGAGTAGCTGTATTTGTTGAGCACCTTCACGCCGTATTTGGGCGCGGCTTCGATGAAGCCGTCCATGGTGGCCTGGCCGTAATCGTTATCCATGGTGATGGCCGACACGGTCTTGAGCTTGAGGTTCTTGCCGACGAACAGCGCTGCGGCGCGGCCCTGCGGCGGCCCGAGATGCACCAGACGGAAGATATGATCCCCGGCGCGGGTGATGTCGGGGTGCACGCCATAGGCGGAGATCATCACAACACCCGCTTTCTGGAACACGGGCGCCGCGGCGCGGCCGGAGGCTGAGTAACTGCCATTGACGACGAATTTCACGCCGTCTTCGCCGATCAGCTTGTTGGCGGTGAAGATCGCCTGGTCGGATTTGGCCTGGTCGTCATAGCTGATGAGCTGCAGCTTTTGACCGAGCACACCGCCGGCAGCGTTGATGTCTTCAATCGCCATTTCGGCAGCGAGCTTCGCCGACTTGCCGTCGGTGGCCGCGAAGCCGGTTAGCGGCGCTTGGAAGCCGATCTTGATTTCGGCGCGGGCCGGCTGGGACACCGCGATGCCGAGCGCGACGGCGGCCACGCCCAACAACAAGCTCTTGGGTCTCAGGAACGATCTCAACTCTTGATGCAACATGACGCTCTCTCCATCAGTGAGGACGGGTTTTGGTTTCTTTCGGTTGCTGCGTGATCGCCTGCGCGCGCAGCAGGTCGCGAGCACGTTTGAGCGCGGCTTCGGGCGGCCGCGCGCGCTGCCAGTCCGGCCGGTCGCCCGCGCGCCGGGTGGCGTCGATGCCGAGTTTGGTCACGGTACCATCTTTTTCCAGTGGCTCGGCGCGATCGGCGCGCGCGTCGGGGACGATGACAAAGTCCCGATGCGGCTGCATACGAGTCGCCAAGGCCCATTCGACGGCGATCGGGTCCCACGGGTCGATGTCGTCATCGACGATGATGACCTGCTTGATCAGGTTGACCGCCGCCCAGATGGCGAACATCGCCTTGCGCGCTTCGCCCGGTCGCGGCGCGCTGAGTGCGACCACCGCATGCAACCGCCCGGCGCCGCCGAGCCCGACGGCAATTTCCTTGACCGACGACACACCGGCGCGCACGGCACGCGCGAGGCCCGCGGCGATGGCGACGCCGCCGATCAGGCAATGCTCGCGATGATAACCGGGCAGGATCACTTGAAAGAGCGCGTCGTGACGCCGGGTCAGATGCGAGAAGGTGGCGACGATACCGGCGCCATATGTCTCGTACATGCCATGAAATTCACTGACGGGCCCCTCCTCCGCCACTTCGCCGGCATCGAGCGTGCCCTCAAGCACGCACTCGCAATGGGCGGGCACCAACAAATCCGAATTGAGGCAGCGCGCGGCTTCGACCGGCTCGCCGAACAGCGCGCCAGCGACCTTCAGTTCATCATCGCCGAGGCCGAGATAGAGACACGACGCGATCAGCACCGCCGGGTGATTGCCGACGGTCACCGCGATGTCGAGCTTCTCTCCGCGAGCGTGCGCGGCGCGTGCTAGCGCCGCAAGATGATGATTGGGCGCGATGCCGACAAAGGCCCGATTATCGCCGAGCGGCATCACGCGCGCGATCGAGAGGTTGGCGCGGCCTGTCACACGGTCTTTGGCGACGATGGCGCCGGCGGTGATGTAGGACCTGCGTTCGTGCTCGAAGAAGCGCGGGATCGGCAGTTCTTTGACGAGCACCGGATCCGCGACGGTCTCTTGCTGGCAGGGCGGCGACGCGACGACGCGGTGTTCCAGCGGGCGGTCGATGGCCGCGACGATTAGATTTTGCATATCGGCCGGCGTCGTGCCGAGCCCCGACGCGATCCGCGCGATTGACGTTAGTACATTACCGACGACCGGCATGCGATGGCCGCGCACGGCATCGAAGCGCAACAAAGGCCCGCCATCCGCTTCGGCTAGACAGGCAGCGATCTCGAATTCGCGATCGACCGGTTCAGCGATGGTCTTCAGGTCGCCGTCCGCGCCGATGCCGGCGAGGAACGCGCGCAACGCCTGCGGAGAGACGTCCGCTTTTGCGCTCATGACATCCTTCGCTTGCAGGCCAGCGGAGCCACGCATCGGCCTATCCTGTCGAGTGCCGGTTGCGGCCGGACCGTCCCGGAGCGGCCAACCCACAACGATCCTATCGGCCACCCCGCGGCGGCGCACGCGCGGGCCGCAAGAACCGGGCCATAGGCAAAATCGAACTGCCGCATGACGCGGCAGACGCCGCCCGCTATGCTGCCGCCGAGGCAGGGCCCGATGATCGAGTTGCGCACTCTCGGCTATTTCGCGACGGCGTGCCGGTGCGACACGCTGGCGCGTGCGGCCGCTGAGCTCGGAATTGCCCAGTCGACACTAAGCAGCACGTTGAAGGTGCTGGAAGAGGAAGTCGGCGTTCCTTTGTTCCGGCGCGTGAACTACGGCCTCTATCCCACTGCGGGCGCGCGCTGGCTGATGCGGATCGCCGAGCCGTTGCTCGACAGCGAAGCTTTCGCCCGGCGCTGGATCGGCGCTGTGCCCGCGCGCCCCGCCCGTTTGCTGACGATCGAACTGGCGCTCAGCTTTACCATCGGCGGCGTCGGCGATGCCGTCGAGCGCGCCATTGAAACCCTGGCCGCCGAGCGGCCCGACATTTTCATCGATCCGGTGTGGGTCGACGAAAAGGATTCGCCGCGCGTCGGCGGTCTCAGCGAGGCCTGGCCCGGCCTGACCGGCAGCCGGATCGTCATTGGGCTCGCAGCCGAGCGGCAAAGCCGCGTGACCACACTGCTCACCGACCGGTGGGTTTTCGCCTCCCGGCTGCCGGCCGGCACCACCAGGCCAGCGAGCGCTGCCGATCTCGCGGCCGGCCGGCTCATCGTACCGGCGCTGGCGCCGGCGCTGATCGAACAAGCCGACCGTTATTTCGCGCGGCACAAAATGAGCGGCGTACGTTTCGTCAATGAGCACCCCGGGGAACTGCCGCGCCTGATCGACGACTATCCGGACGCTGCCTTGTTCGTGCCTGAGAGTCTGATTTCCCACCGGCTCGGCTTTTTGCGGGTGAAGACCGTCGCGCCCACCGCCCCGCTCGCGATCAACATCGTCGCGCGCGTGCCGACACCCAACACAGTGACGACTACATTCATCCGCCATTTGAAGCGCTCACTCGGCGGGCCCGGACGCGTGCATCCGCGGCGACCGAAAATCAGTCTGCGCCAGATGCATTATTTCAACATGGTGCATCGCCTGCGGCGCGTCTCCGCCGCCGCTCACGGCGCCAACGTGACGCAGCCGGCGCTGAGCGAGCAAATACACAAGCTCGAGAACACGCTGTCGACCAGGCTGTTCGAGCGGCGCGGCGACGGCGTCATCCCGACCGCGAACGGCGACCGCTTCGCCAAAGTGGCCAAGGTGATCGAGACCGGGTTCCGGCGCATCACCGATGGCGACGGCGCCGCCGCGGCGCCGCTACGGCGGCGCATCACCGTCGGCATCCTGCCTTCGGTGAGCCAGCATGGTCATCTGGTCAACCGCATCACCGAAACGGTGCTCGGCGTGCAGGCGCGGCATCCGGCCTTGAAGTTGGTTGTGCGCGAGGCGCCGAATGGCACGCTGCAAGACTGGGTGATGCGCGGGCTGGTCGGCGTTGCGATCGTGGAAACCGGACTGCCGCATATGCCGCGCTTGCCGCTTGGCTCCTCGGAAAACCTTGCCGCGGTGGTGCATGCGCGCCACAGATTGTTGCCGGCGGGACCGGTGAAATTCGCCGACCTTGTCCGCTTGCCGCTTGCTTTGCCGACAGCCCATTTCGGTTTGCGCCAACTGGTGGAGGCGGCCGCCGAGGAGCGCGGATTGCGCATTCAGCCTTTTATGGAAATCGACGCGCTGACTATGGTCGCGGCCGTGCTGGCGCACGCGCCGGTTTGCACCGTGCTGCCGCCCTCCGCGGTGCTGCGCGAAATGTCCGAAGGCGATCTGGTCGCTCATCCGATTGTCGACCCGGAGATCGCGCGACGCTTGTTCGTGATCTATTCGGGCGAACGGAGCTTGAGCGAGCCGGAACGCGATCTGGTCAACACGTTGCGCGACCGGCTGTCGGCAGCAAAGGAATCCGAATGGACCGAGCTGCCGCGCTAATCACGAAAGCCGGAAGTGCCGCAGGCCTTTCTTCTCGGCCTCGTCGAGCGCGTCGGGATAGCCGGCGTCGGCATAGCGCATGATGCCGAGACTGGTGTCGTTGGTGAGCGCAAGATCGAGGCGTTGGTCGGCCTCGCCTGTGCCGTCGGCGATAACGGTCACGCCCGCACTGGTCATGTAGCCGGAATAGCCGCCGCCGCCGGAATGGATCGCCACCAGATCGGCCTGCGAGGAACACATCGCCATGGCGTCAAGCAGCGGCCAATCGGCGATGGCGTCGGAGCCGTCGCGCATGTTCTCGGTCATGATATTGGGATGCGCCATGGCGCCGGCATCGAGGTGATCGCGGGTGAAAGCAATCGGCCCCGACAGCGTGCCGTCGCGCACCATGCGGTTGACCGCCCGCGCCAACGCCGTGCGCTCACCATGGCCGAGCCAGGCGATGCGCGCAGGCAGACCCTCGAACGGCACATGGGCGCGCGCCAGCGCAATCCAGTTGGTGAGAATGTGGTTGTCCGCGAAAGCCTCAAGCAGATGATCGTCGATCTTGCGGATATCCTCGCGGTCGTCGGCCAGCGAAATCCAGCGGAACGGGCCGATGGCGCGCGCGAACAGCGGCCGCAAATAGGCCTCGGTAAAGATCTGGATATCGAAGGCGTCAGCGACGCCGCCTTCGCGCGCCTGCGTGCGGATCAGGTTGCCGTTGTCGAAGACCACCGCGCCGGCGCGCTTGAAGCCGAGCATGGCGCGCACGTGGCGCACGATGGTGGCGCGGCTTTCGCTCATCAGCGTCTTGGGATCGTCCTGCCGCATGCGGCGCACCTCGGCGAGGCTGCGGCCGGAGGGCACGTAGCCGTAGACGAGATCGTGGGCTGAGGTCTGATCGGTGACGATGTCCGGGACGACGCCGCGCACGAGCAGCGCCTCGTAAATATCGGCGGCGTTGCCAAGAATTGCGATCGACGCAGCGCGGCCCTCACGCCGCGCGGCATCGACCATGCCGATGGCCTGGTCGAGATCGCCGGCGCGGGCATCGAGAAAGCCGTTGGCCATGCGCTTGGCAATGCGCTCCTCGTCGATTTCAACGCAGAGGATGACGGCGCCAGCCAAGCGACCGGCCAGCGGCTGCGCGCCGCCCATGCCGCCGAGCCCGGCCGTCAAGATGAAACGGCCCTTCAGACTGTTGGCGAAGTGGCGCTCGGCGATGCGCATGAAGATTTCGTAGGTGCCCTGGATCACGCCCTGCGAGCCGATGTATTGCCAATCGCCCGCCGTCAGCCCGCCCCAGCAGATCAGATTTTTCTTCTGCCATTCATAGAAGTTCTCGGCCTTCGCCCATTGGCCGACCATGTTGCAGTTGGCCATGATGATGACCGGCGCCTTGTCGTGCGTTTTTATCAAGCCGATCGGCTTGCCCGACTGTACGATCAGCGTTTCGCCATCGACCATGCTCTTGAGCGTCTCGACGATCTTGTCGTGTGAAGGCCAGTCGCGCGCAGCCTTGCCGAGCGCGGCATAGACCACGAGATTGGCCGGGTCCTCGCCCACCGCCAGCACGTTCTCAAGCAGACGCAACAAGCCTTCCTGGCGCCAGCCGCGACAGCGCAGATTGGAGCCGGAAGTGACGGTGAAGCGCCGGTCCATGACGGATCAGGCCAATGCGTAAGATGCGATGGGGATGCCGAGCGCGGCCTCGCAGACCGGATAGACGCTGGGGTCTTTCACAGATGAACTCAACGGCAAATGCGCCTTGGTGATATGGAAAACGGACAGCGTCATGCCCTCACGCAAATGCCCGACGCTGACCGGCTTGCCGTCGCCATCCAATGTCGTGATCACATCCGGGAAGGTCGCCAGCCGCGCGCCCTTGCCGTCCTCGACCGCCATATATTCGTTCATGACGTGGAGCACGAGGTCGCCGTTGCCGCTGCGGACCGTGATGGTGCCGATATCGAAAGCGGCGTCGGTATAGGTGACCGCTTTGCGGGTAACCGTCCCCTCGCCGAGAATAGTGCCCGACGTGGTCTTGCAGATTGCGTCGATCACGGCGCCGCCGCCCTTCTCTTCCGCCGCTATGATGGCGTGGCCGAGTTCCAGCGCGCGTGAAATGCCGCCGAGCGCGGCATTCTTCTTGACGTAAGCGGCCCGTACCGGGTTGCGGCAGGAGGCGATGAAACCGCCCGACATATCCGCCGCCTTGCGCAGGATCGGCGACACCTTGGCCGTGGCGCCGCGCACCACCAGCTCGATATAGGAATGACTGTCGCGATGGCCGCCCACGGCGACCTGGATGGTCGCCTCGGGGCTCGCGGCCATACCGATCGAGCCCATGTCGCCGGTCGGATGGGCACGGATGTCACCGACGGCATCGATGACCTTGGTGCCGAGCATCGCCCCCGGCAGCCATGCATTCATGGTGCTCGACATGCCGTTCTGCCCGATCATCAATCCGTAAAGCGGCGCGCCCAACTCTTCCTGCAGCATTTCCACCGCCTTGACGTAGTCGACGCCGAGCATCTGCCATTCGGTGGTGCCGGCCGGCGCGCCGATGGCGGCGGCGGTGGCGATGAAGGCGTCGTCAGGCACCTCGTCCATGGAGACAAGCTCCGGCTGACCGAGAGAGACCGCGGTGGTGCCGAGCATGCGGCCATGGTCGGCCCATCCGCCGCCACCCGCAGCGAAGATCGAGCCGCCACGGATCGCCGCTTCAACGTCATCCAAGCCGAGGATGCGCCCCATGTCCTTATTCCTTTTTTTCTGTTTGCAGCGACCGGTCGAGCGCCTTGACCGCCTGCAGGATGACGCCAGCGCCGGCGGCAATCTGCTCGCGGTCGGACCATTCTTCCGGCGAATGGCTCTTGCCACCCTTGCACGGCACAAACACCATGGCCGACTTGCAAATGCGGCTCATGAACGCCGCATCATGACCGGCGCCGCTGGCAAGATCGGTTTCGCTCAAGCCCAGCGAATGCGCGCCCTGGCGCAGCGCCTCGCGCAAGATCGGATCGCAGGCGACCGGTTTGCCGTCGGACAATGTCGTCAGTGGCAATCGGTCGACCCGCGCGGCGGCGGCGTGGGCCGCACTTTCGCGCTCGACCGCTTCAACAAAGCGTGTGGTCAGCGCCGGATCGGTAGTGCGAGCGTCGATCACCAGACGGCAGCGTCCGGGAACCACATTGGAGGCGCCGGGCTCGACGGTGAGAATTCCGACCGTGGCAACGAAGTAGTCCTTGCCCTCGTCAGCCAATTGTTCGGCAATGCGCCGCACCGATGCAACCGTGCTAGCGGCGGCCACCAACGCGTCCTTGCGCAGATGCATCGGCGTCGTACCGGCATGATCGGCGGCCCCGTCGAAGATGATCTCGATCCGGCGGATACCGACAATGGAGGTGACGATGCCGACATCGAGCGATTGCGACTCGAGCACGATGCCTTGCTCGATATGCAATTCCAGAAATGCATTAACGTCGGAACGCTTCGC
This sequence comes from uncultured Alphaproteobacteria bacterium, assembly GCA_963810255.1. GTDB lineage: Bacteria > Pseudomonadota > Alphaproteobacteria > Rhizobiales > Xanthobacteraceae > Pseudolabrys. The sequence goes on from CAWEMT010000008.1 coordinate 37,629, forward strand.
GTCAGCGAGCCGGTCGGGATCGCCACCCACCCGGCGCAGGGCATCGCGCAAGGTCTCGCCGGCGGGCTCGGTCAGGTCAAGCATCGGTGCTTCGAGCGCGCCCGACATCCCGCGGCTGCCGACGCAGGAAAGGCCGTATTCGCTCGGCTCCTCAGCAAGAAAATCGATGACTTCGATGCTGTGTTCGAGGCGCTCGCCTTTGTCGCGTAGTGCACGCACGAGCTCCAGGGCCGTAGCGACTCCGGCGATACCATCGAAGCGGCCGCCCGACGGCACCGTATCGCTATGCGAACCGACCGCGATAACGCCGAGCGAAGGATTGGCGCCGTCAAGTCGGCCTATCAAGTTGCCTGCCGCATCGATGCGCACGGTAAGCCCCGCCTCCGCGAAACGCTCGGCAAGGAAGCTGCGACCTTCGAGAAACAATGGACTGAAGGAGCGGCGTGTGTAGGGACGCGTAGCAGCGGTGATTTCAGCCAACGCCATTATGTCAGCCCAGAGACGGTCGGCATCGAGCGGCAGATTGCTTGCAGCCAAATCGATCTCCCGCTTAGTGCGCCGGCAGCGGCGGTTTGACGAAGCGCCCGTGGCCCGGCTTAGCGGCCACCTTGCCGTCTGCGGCGACGCAAACACCGCGTTGGAATGTCGCTGCCACGCGGAACGGCAGTTCAATGCCGTCATAAGGGCTCCACGATACGAAATTATTGCCGCTCTCCGCCGCCCGGTAGGGCCGCGGATCCCGCCGCATCAAGGCAATATCGGCGTCGTGGCCAACCTCGAGCGCGCCTTTCACATGGCCGATGCGAAACAACGCTGCCGGATTGTGCGCCAATAGCCGCGCGGCATGGGTCAATGGGAGGCCGCGCGCGTCGAGGCCTTTGAGCAGCAGCGCGTAGAGGACCTCCAAACCCGGCACGCCGGAGGCGTTCTTTAGCATGATCGGATCGGTTTTGCGGTCCTCCGACCAACTCACATGGTCGGTCGACACGACGGTGACGTTGCCGGCGGCGAGATGATGCCACAGTGCTTCTCGCTCGTGCTGGGGTCGCACCGGCGGGTTAATCTTGGCCTTGCCGCCGAGGCGGCGTACGTCGTTTTCTTCATCGAGCGTCAGATAGTGGATGCAGGCTTCGATGGTGGTGGCGTGGCCTTGAGCGCGATAGGCCGCGGCCAATTCGTAGCCGCGCCCGATCGACGAATGCACGATATGCACCGGGCAGCCGGCGCCGGCGCCGAGCTCAAAAACTTCGGCGGTCGCCAGCGCTTCCGTGATTGGCGGACGCGAGAGGCCGTGTGCGCGATAATCGGTGATGTTGCTCGCCTCGACCTTGGCGATAAAGGAGCGCACCATCTCGTCGTTTTCGTTATGGATGCCGGCGATCAGCCCTCGTGGGCCTATGGCCTCGAAGCAAGCAAAGAGCATCTGTGGCGGAATGCGCGGGAAACGCTGCGGATGCGTGCCGAAAGTCGAGAACTTGAACGCGGCCGCGCCGGCATCGGCCAGTTCGTCAATTCGCGTGGCGCCTTCCTGCGGATCGATCGTCGCGTAAAGCGCAAAATCGACCCGCGCTTGCGCGCCCGCTTCTTTCACTTTGGTATGGAAGCGTTCGGCGTTCGCGATCAGGCATCCGTCGTCATAGGGCATATCAACGATGGTGGTGACACCGCCGGCGGCGGCACTGCGCGTCGACCAGATAAAGTCCTCCTGCCCCTTCTGGCTGCGGCTATGCACCTGCGCGTCGATGGCACCCGGCAGCACCAGAAACCCCGGGCCGCCCTGCCTTTCGCCCGACGGCGCCTCACCCGCTCCGACAGCTTGCACTAGACCGTCACCGACGAGAACATAGCCGTTCTCGATAATGCGGTCGGGGAGAACGATGGTACCGATGAAGGCCTGATCCGCCATGCAATGCTCTCGCTCGATCGGCGAACGTTAAACGAGGCCCGCACCGGCTGCGAACCCAGAGACCCGAAACCGCCGATAGGAAAAATCAAATCCCCACGCGGACGACCCACTGGCGCTCCACGGGCGCGCATTGCCAAAGCTTGACCCCTGTGGTCTCCATGCAAACAAAGGGGGCTGGAACCAAAGCAATGCAACACCCTTTGATTGTCGGCATAAGCGGCGCGTCAGGCGCCATCTACGGTGTCCGGCTGCTGCAGACACTGAAAAAGCACGGCATTGCTACTCATCTCGTCGTCTCCAAATCCGCCGCGATGACGATGAAAGAAGAACTGACCATTGCGCTTGATGACGTGCAGGCGCTCCCTGACGTCAGCTATTCGAATGGCGACGTCGGCGCCGCGATCTCGAGTGGCTCATTTAAGACGCGCGGCATGGTGATTATCCCCTGCTCGATCCGCACGCTTTCGGACATCGCCTACGGCACCACCGGCAGTCTGCTAAGCCGCGCCGCGGACGTGACACTCAAGGAGCGGCGGCAACTCGTATTGGTGGTCCGGGAAACGCCTCTGCATGCCGGGCATTTGCGCGCGATGCTGGCGGCGACCGAGAACGGCGCGGTGATCATGCCGCCTGTGCCGGCTTTTTATAATGCGCCAAAAACAGTAGACGACATTATCAACCAGACTGTTGGCCGCTGCCTCGATCTGTTCGATATCGATATTGGGCTGGTTAAGCGCTGGCGTTCGGATACATCCGACACGGAGCGATGATAACGATGACTGAATCGTTATGGAATTTCTCCATCGCCGTCTATAGCGAACGCGGCGTCCAGAACGAATGTTTACATTTGCAGGAACAATTCGGCCTCGACGTCAACATGATCCTTTTTTGCGCCTTCGCGGGTGCAGTGCACGGGATCTGCCTGACCGAAGACGACATTGTGCGCGCTCAGAAAGAAGTAGCCAGATGGCAAGAGGATGTCGTGAAACCGGTGCGAGCGACCCGCCGCAACCTCAAACGCATTGAATTAGGATCGGATGGGCCGTTTGTAGAGCAAGCCGCGAAGTTGAATGATCGGGTAAAAGCGGCCGAGATCGAATCCGAACACATCGAGCAAGGAATGCTCGAAGCGCTTTTAGCGACGAGAGTAGGGGGACGGGCGCGCTACGGCGTTCACGAAGCACTCGTCGCGAATTTGCAAACGTTATTAAATGTCAATCGCATCGGCCGTGAGGGATGTGTCTTTGAAACGCTAATGAAGTCCTTAACGGTTGCAGCATGCGCCTACAGCCCTCGGTCCGATAGCGCACAAGCGGCCAACCATGATTAAAGCACTTTTCAACTAACGATGGAAATGCGTTCGGATCCATAATTTAGAGGTCATATAAATTCCACCCCACTGCAGGATTTAACATGCGCCTGAAGGCAGTCTCGCCACATATTTTCATCGTGGCCGGAGTAGCGCTTTTAGCATCGGTCTTTGCTGCGAAGGCGCAACAACGCTCGCCACTTAAATGTGATGAGGTAGCCACACACGTCGGCAAAACCGAGACAGTGTGTGGGACCCTGGCTCAAGGTGTATATCGACCAGATGTTCGCGGTGAGCCCACCTTTTTGAACTGCGGCGGGCGACACCCGAATGAGAGCTTCACCTGGCTAATTTGGGGAGATAGACGCAAGAACTACGATCCGCCACCCGAGAAATTTACAGGAAGCTGTGTTTGCGGCGTTGGCCTAGTTAGCGAATATAAGGGGACGCCCCAAATTATCTATCCCAACCCATTTTATTTAGCGAAAACCCAAGACGAGAAGGCGAGATGTGAATAGCCGCTCACTTTCTGGACGCGGTAGCCGGCTGTTGGCGTTCTCACGCACGTCCAGATGGGGAAACAGCGCATAGGACTGGAACACCATGGAAATGGCGCGCTGCGAGGGCGGCAAATGGCTGACATCCTTGCCGCCGATCAGAATCCGCCCCTCGTTGGGCTCCTCAAGGCCGGCGATCAATCGCAGCGCTGTTGATTTGCCGCAGCCGGATGGCCCGAGCAGCACCAAAAGACGACCAGCATCCGCGGTCAGTGAAACATCGCTGACGGCCGCCGTTGCGCCCCAGGATTTGCTCACGCGATCAAGGCGAATGCTGCTCATCTGACCCACAACTGACCACTGTAGGCTTGTCCGCCGCTCGCGTCATCTTTGCCGATTACACCATTCTTGGCCAGCGATCATGACAGCCCTACGACGCCAGCAGTTGTGGAAAATCACGACATGAAGGCCACACTGTCGTCCTCTACAATAGGTGGCGCTTGTCAATCTTTTCGATACCCACCGCCAACGACCGAAATCACGCGGCGGCGCAGTACGTCGCAACCGGTGTCGGGCGACGTTATCGGAGCGCGGAGAACTCGTTTATGAAAAAGCGCAATTACGTGGCGCGGAATTGGCAGCAGCCGAGCAGCACCTTGAGCGATTGCGCGAGGGCCGACAAGAAACCATGGATACAACATCGCTACATCTCGACGTGCTTCGCGATCTGAAACGCATCAACTCGCATATTTGTTCGGTCGCGTATCCAGTCTTAGAGATTTCCAGGAAACCACCGGCCGTCGCACCTCGATCTGAAATCGGTTGTGGTAACTCGAGCAAAGCCAAGGCCACGCGGCCAATAGTCCGCTTTGGGTCACGTGTGGACGGCGCCGTGGCAAGAGCTTTTTTGACGTAATGCAGCATTGGTCGGGTGCGGTCACGTGTCCGGCCTATTGATGCGGCAGGTGTGGCCGCTGGCCCTAATGCTCTGCGCGGATCGGGTCCCAATCGTTAGCACGCACTTTTGAGGTGCGATGACCCAAACGGGTTCTCCCGATCCCCGGAACGACCGTATCTGCATTACGTCGTCATGCCCTCGCCAATTGGTGGCGCCGATCTGCCTGCTGGGGTCTGTTATGCCGCCATCAGCAGCGTCGGCTCTTTGTATCTCTCACCGCGGACCATGATGGCCCAGGCCATCCGCGCAATCTTGTTGGCGAGAGCGACTGCGGCCACCTTGGTCGGTCGGCGCTCCATCAACCGTCCGAGCCACAGCCGGTTCTTCGTTCCGTGTTTCTGCGCATAGCGGATGACGGCCATCGCGCCCACGACCAGCAACCAGCGCAAGTATCGATTGCCCTGCTTGGTGATGCTGCCGAGCCTGTCCTTGCCGCCGCTCGTATGCTGCTTCGGCACCAACCCAATCCAAGCAGCCAGACTGCGCCCCGATGAGAATGTCTTCCAGTCGCCGATCTCGGCAACCAGGGCGGTGGCGCCGATCGGGCCGATGCCTGGAATCTCCGCTAGTCGCCGGCTCGCTTCGCACCCGCGATGCAAAGCCAGGATGCTCTTGTCGATGGATCCGATCTCCGCACCGATAGCGCTGTACTGCCGTGCCAGCACATCGAGAATGCCGCGGACGGCTGGGGGAACTCGGTTATCCGCGCCATCCGTGATGATCTTGAGCAACTCTCCCGTTCCATTGCGGCCCTTGGCCGACACGATGCCGAGTTCGGCTAAATGCCCGCGTAGGGCGTTGCTCAACATCGTGCGCTGACGCACCAGCAATTGTCGGGTCCGGTGCAGCATCAAGGCAGTCTGCTGCTCCTTCGTTTTGATCGGGACAAACCGCATCGATGGCCGCGTCACCGCCTCGCAGATCGCTGCCGCATCGTTTGCATCGTTCTTGCTGCGCTTGAGATAGGCCTTCACATAGCTCGGCGGCATCAGCCTCACCGTGTGGCCAAACGCCTGCAGCTCGCGGCCCCAATGATGCGCTGACGGACAGGCTTCAATCCCAATCAAACATGCTGGCAGATTAGCGAAGAACTCCACCACCTTCGCGCGACTGATGCGCTTGCGGATCACCACCGCGCCAGCATCATCGACCCCATGCACCTGGAATACTGACTTCGCAATATCCAAACCGATCGTGCTAACCTCGCCCATGGACGGCTCCCCTCAATGTGGTTCGCTTCACGCAACCACCCTATGGCACTCTTGATGCCGCAGAGTGGGCGCCGTCCACAGCATCATTAGCGGTCGTCACAAACGTCAGCGCAATGGCCGCTTTAATCCGCTAACGACTGCAAAAGCGACATCTAGAGACTGCCAACGGAAGTTGCTTGTTGCAAGCAATCGCAAGAAGCCTACACGCATTCCGAACTGATCTCGTTTCTGCAAAGGCGCAACCGGACTGTGAAATCGCCAAACGGAGAATTTGCGGGCCTTTGCCCGCCAACTCTCGCCGATACCCAGAATACGGCCGATCAGAGAAAATCCGAAGCGCGAAAACCGCCGACGTGCGGGGCTTATTCAGCCACATATTACGGAGAAGCCGGACCGTCAGTTTGTGCCAGGAAGACTGGCGGTCCAAGAGGAATTCGAACTGCCGGTCCGGTTGAAGAAATTTGCCCTTTGATATATCGGCAGAATTCCGCCTTGATGGTTTAGAAATCGTGGGCAGAGAAAATTTCCCGCAAAGGGTGCTCGCGCGGCGATACGCACCTGCCTCCCCCATTCTCCGCTTCAGATGCAGGGCTCCTCGGCACCCGGTCGCGCAGATAGACGTTTCAAAGATCCGCCGCCGCGCGAACTGGCTACTTGAGTGATGGTGGATAACAGACCGTCGGGACAGATTTTCGATTGTTCGATGGATAAGGGTCTGAACGTCGCCTTTTGGATTGATCGCGTTCTGTAATGCCGACACGGACCCGCCTAGAACTTAA
>CAWEMT010000009.1:0-293699 GCA_963810255.1 uncultured Alphaproteobacteria bacterium
CGACGGCGGCGACGGGCCGTTCTCGGTCTTCCCGCTAGTTAAGCACGCCCATCGCACCAGCGGCTTCTTCAAGGTCCGCGGCATCAATCTGAACCATTCTGAGTTTGAGGATTTCATCTTCCGCAATGCCGATATCAGCGATTTCAAGGCGGAACTGGTGTCGGAGCATGATCTCGATATGTTGCTGCTATCGGTCGAGGTGCGGCGCGGGATCGACGCGTCGACTGCCGCCGACGCGATGAAGACGGCTGTGCGCGACACATTCGGACTGACGCCAAAAGTCGTGGTGGTCGAGATCGGCACGCTGGCGAAGGAATTCGAGGCGAGTGTCAAAGTGCCGCGCTTCACCGATCGACGCCAATAGCGCCGATACGATGGACATAGACGATCATCGCGCAAGCTGCGCAAAAATCCGATCCGGCTTGAACGGCAGCCGGTAGAAGCGCACGCCAGTGGCGTCGCGGATGGCATTGCCGAGCGCCGCGGAGACCGGATTATACGGGCTTTCGCTCATCGATTTGGCGCCGAGCGGGCCGAGTGTGTCGCGCGTGTCGGCGAACAACACCTGCGTGCGCGGCACGTCGACAAAGGCGGGCAGGTGATAATTGCGGAACGCCGGATTGACCACGCGGCCATTGTCGTCAACGACCACTTCCTCGAATAGCGCCGCGCCCAGCGCCTGCGCCACGCCGCCTTCGACCTGGCCGCGGCATTGCATCGGATTGATCACCGTGCCGGCGTCGGCGGCCTGCACGCTTTTGAGAATGCGGATTTCACCGCTGACCGGGTTCACAGCCACGCGGAAGCCCTGCACGTTGAAGGCGACTGAACGCCGCATGCCGTCCGTGTGGCCGCTGGCGGATAATTCGACGCCGGCCGCCGCGGCCGCAGCGTGCAGATCGGCGAGCGCGACGCGTTTGCCGGCGCAGGTGACGGCGTCGCCGGCGAGTAGGCAGTTTTCGCGTGGTGCGCCGCTATGGCGGGCGGCGAAATCGAGGATTGCGTCGCGCAACGCCGCGGCGGCGCGTTCGGTGGCGAGGCCGGCGACAACGGTGCCAGTGCTGCCATAGGCGCCAGTGTCATGCCCGCCATGCGCGGTGTCGGACTGCTTAAGGCTCACTTTGGTGGCGACAGCCGAAAGCAATGTCGCGGCGATCTGCTGATGCACGGTAGCCGTGCCGTTGCCGAATTCGGCGGTGCCGACGGTGAGCAGGTAACCGCCATCGTCACGCAGCGCGACGGTCGAGTTGGAAAAATGCCCGCCCGGTGGAATCGTGTCGATCATGGTAAGCGCACAGCCTTGGCCGGTGAGCCAATCGGGCGACGGCGGTGCGCTGCCGCTACCGTCCTTAAGCGCGGCGTCGACCAGATCGAGACATTGGTCGAGCCCGTAGCTTCCGTAGATAACGTCCTGGTGGATTTCGCCGGTCGAGATCATCGGATCGCCTTGCCGCACCACGTTGCGGCGGCGGAATTCGAGGCTGTCCATGCCGATCGCGCGCGCAACCTCGTCGATCGCCGATTCCACCGCGAAAGCCGACTGCGGCAGGCCGTAGCCGCGAAGGGCGCCCGCCGGCACGGTGTTGGTGTAAACCGCAAAGCCGTCGATCTTTTTGTTGGCACAGCGATAGACCGAGATGCTCTCGCCGCAGGCGTGCTCCAGTACCGGCGCGCCGTGATTGCCGTAGGCGCCTGTGTTGGAGACGATGCGCATTTGCATCGCGGTGAGCGTGCCGTCGCGTTTGGCGCCGATCTTCACCTGCACGCGCATCGGATGGCGCGTGGTGCCGGCGGTGAACTGCTCCTCGCGCGTGAACTCGAGCTTGACCGGCCGGCCGGTACGCAGCGCGGCTAGTACGACCACATCCTCGACCAGCATTTCCTGCTTGGCGCCGAAGCCGCCGCCGACCCGCTCGCAGAACACGCGCACCTTGGCGGGATCGAGATTGAAGATGCGCGCGAGCTCAATGCGCGTGAGGAACGGCACCTGCGTACTCGCGCGCACGTTGAGCCGTCCATCGCCGTCGAGCCAAGCAATCGCTGCGTGGGTCTCCAGATGCGCGTGCTGCACGCGCGGCGTGAAGTAGGTCCCTTCGTGAATGGCGTCGGCTTCGGCAAACCCGGCTTCGATGTCGCCGATGCCGCCATGCACTTGCGCCATGATATTGGGATGCCCCTCGTGCACGGAGGCCCCGCCGGCTTTCATGGCCTCGTCGGGATCGAACACCGCCGGCAGGATCTCATATTCGACCGCGATGCGGCGGCAGCCTTCCTCGGCCGCCGCCTCGCTGTCCGCGACCACCGCCGCAACCCGCTGGCCGATGAAGCGAACGACCTTGTCGAGCACCAAGGTGTCGTCGGGATCGATAGTCCGCTCCTGGTGCCGCGCGGTCGAGAAGGCAACCGGCGGCGCGTCCTCATAGGTCAAGACCGCCTGCACGCCGGGCACTGCTAGCGCTTCGTCTTTGTTGATCGCGCGGATGCGCGCATGCGCATGCGGCGAGCGCAAAAGTTTCACGTGAAGCAGGCCGTCGATTTCGACATCGAGGGTAAAGCGCGCCTTGCCGGTGACCACGTCGGGGCCGGTCGGCGCCGGCACGCTATGGCCGACGGCTTCGCCGGGCCCGGCGTCCTCGATGTTGCGCACACCGCCGATCGCGTCCGCGATCGGGCCATAACCGGTGCAGCGGCAGATATTGCCCTTCAGCGCGCGGCCGAGGTCGGCCCGCTGCGCCTGGTTGAGCGCACTCGCGGTTACGATCATGCCGGCGGTGCAGAAGCCGCATTGGAATCCTTGCGCGTTCAGGAAGGCGCGTTGCATCGGGTGCAGTTCACCGGCTTTGCCGAGGCCCTCGATGGTCGTGATGTCGCGGCCCTCGGCGCGGAATGCCGGCACCAGGCAGCTATGCACCGGCTCGCCGTCGATGAGCACGGTGCAGGCGCCGCAATCGCCGGCATCACAGCCTTTCTTGACGCCGAACAGGCCTAGCTGGCGCAGGAACGTGCGCAGGCATTGGCCGGCCGCCGGCCGCGCGGAAAATTCCTTGCCGTTGATCAAATAGCTCATCGTGGTGGCCCGGATAGTTCGCTGCGGATCTCCTCGGCAAAGTGCAGCGTCATGTGGCGCCGCCATTCCGGCAGCCCATGGATGTCGTCGTAGTAACCGCTGGCGGGAATCTCGCGCTCGATGCGTGCATTGAGGTCTTGCGCGGACGGCAGCGTGTCGAAAGCGAGCTTCACCGGACGCGGCGTCGCGGCGGTGACGGTGAGCGCAAAGGCGCCGGTCTTCGACGCGCGCGTGCCGATCAGCAGCGCGCCGGAGCGTCCGAGCGGTGCCAGCGAAATCTGCCGGAACGCCGTGCGCCGGGTCAGCGCTTCGGCCGGCAATGAGATGGAGCGAAGCAGACCGCCGGGATTGAGCACATTGCGTTGCGGGCCGGTGACGAATTGATCAACCGGCACGCGCCGCTCATTGCCGTTCGCCCCCCAAATCGTGCAGATACCGTCGAGCGCGGCGGTGAGCGCGATCATCGGCCCGGCCGGCAGCGACATGCAGATATTGCCGCCGACCGTCGCCGTGTTCCAGATTTTGAAGGAGGCAAGGAAGGCGCGGCAGCATTGGCCGATCAGCGGCGCGGCGATCCATTCGACCGGACCGACGCAGCCATCGAGTTGCGCGATAGTGCAGGTGGCGGCGATGTCGAGCCCGTCGGTGTCGGCCGCCAGCGGCTCCCAGCCGAGCGTGGAAAGATCGATCAGCCGCGTCAGCCGCGGCTGCGGCTCGGAAAACAGCCAGGTGCCGCCGCCGAGCCAGGCATCGCCGGCGCGCCAGGCCGGCAATTCGCCGATCACGCGCGGCCGCACGACGTCATTGATCGTGTTCAGGTCCATGGCAAACGCCTGCGGTCCTTTCGCGAGCGGCCGCATACTCCGTTCATTCCCGCGCAAGCGGGAATCCAGCTCTGGGTCCTCGCTTTCGCGGGGACGAACGGAGTCTCTGTCTGGTCCCGGACTTGCAAGGCTGCGTATGATGAGGGCAGGGGAGTACGATGAGCCAAACCGGAGCCATCTGGATCAAGGACCCGCTGGCGATTCTGGCCGAGGGCGCGGAGCGTGGCGTGGTGGTTGCCGACGGCAAGATCGTCGAACTGGTGCCAAAGGGCAGCACGCCGAAAACTGCTGCCGCGGCCTTCGATGCCGGCGAGCACGTCGTGCTGCCCGGCCTGATCAACACCCATCATCATTTCTATCAGACGCTGACGCGTGCGCTGCCGGCCGCCCTCGACCGCGAATTGTTTCCCTGGCTGAAGGCGCTTTATCCGGTCTGGGCGCGGCTGACGCCACAGGCGCTCGAACTCGCCGCCACGGTGGCGATGGCGGAACTGATGCTGTCGGGCTGCACCACCACCACCGACCACCATTACGTTTTTCCGGCCGGGCTTGAGACCGGCATCGATATCGAGATCGCGGTGGCCAAGCGCCTCGGGCTGCGCGTGCTGCTCACGCGCGGCTCGATGAACCTGTCGGAACGCGACGGCGGGCTGCCGCCGGACAGCGTCGTGCAGGACGAAGACGCGATCCTCGCCGACAGCCAACGGCTGGTCGAGCGCTATCACGAGACCGGCGAAGCGGCGATGGTGCAGGTCGCGCTGGCGCCGTGCTCGCCGTTTTCGGTCACCACCGCGCTGATGCGCGCGACCGCCGAACTTGCAGGCTCGCTCGGCGTGCGCATGCACACCCATCTCGCCGAGACCGAGGACGAGAACGAATTCTGCCAAGAGCTCTACGGCTGCCGTCCGCTCGACTATCTGGAGGATTGCGGCTGGCTTAGCGACCGCGTCTGGCTCGCGCACGGCATTCATTTCAAGCCTGAAGAAATGCTGCGGCTGGCCAAAGGCGGCGTCAGCATCAGTCACTGCGCCTGCAGCAATCAGATTCTCGCTTCGGGCGGCTGTCCGGTCTGCGAGTTGGAAAAGGCTGGTGTGCGCGTCGGCATCGGTGTCGACGGCTCGGCGTCCAACGATGAATCCAATCTGATGCAGGAAGTGCGCGCCGCCTTCCTGCTGCAGCGCGCGCGTTACGGTGTCGGCAAGGTCAGCCACAAGGACGCGCTGCGCTGGGCAACGCAGGGCTCGGCGGCCTGCGTCGGCCGTCCCGAACTCGGCGAAATCGCGGTCGGCAAACGCGCCGACTTCGCGCTGTTCAAACTCGACGAGTTGCGCTTTTCCGGCCATGGCGACCCGCTCGCTGCCCTGGTGCTGTGCGGCGCCCACCATGCCGACCGTGTCATGGTCAACGGGCACTGGACGGTTCAAGGCGGCGCCATTCCCGGCCTCGACCTCGCCGATCTGATGCGGCGCCATCAGGCTGCCGCGCGCATGCTGCAAGGATAGGGATTTCACAAACGCTACTCCACGAGCACGGCGTCATCCCTCCCCTTTCAGGGGAGGGATAGAGACCGCGGTGGATCACTTGCCGGGAATCTTGTCGTCCACGCCTTTGACGTAGAAGTTCATGCCGAGGATCTGGCCGGCATCGAGGTGCGAGCCGCCCTTGCATTCGACCGCCTTGGCGTCTTGACCGATGACCGGACATTTGAACGGGTGCAGCGTGCCGGCTTCGATCGCGGCCTGGGTCTTTTCGGCCAGCGCCTTCACGTCGTCAGGCATGTTGGTGTAGGGGGCCATCACCACCATCTTTTCCTTCAGCCCGTCCCAGGTATCTTCGGCTTTCCATTTGCCTTCGAGTGCCGCCTTGGTTTGTTTGGTGTAGTACGGCCCCCAATTGTCGATGATCGAGGTGAGCTGAGTCTTGGGCCCGAACTTGATCATGTCGGAGTCCTGACCGAAGGCGAGGATGCCGCGCGTGGCGGCAACCTGCATGGCGGCCGGTGAATCGGTGTGCTGCATGAGCACGTCGGCGCCCTGGTCGGCCAGCGCCTTGGCGGCGTCGGCTTCCTTGCCCGGGTCGAACCAAGTGTTCACCCAGATCACTTTGAGCTTGATGTTGGGATTGACGGTCTGCGCGCCGAGCATGGTCGCATTGATGCCGGAAATCACCTCCGGGATCGGGAACGAGGCGATATAGCCGAGCACACCCTTCTTCGACATCTTGCCGGCGATCACGCCCTGGATGTAGCGCCCCTCGTAGAAGCGGCCGGAATAGGTGCCCATGTTTTTCGCCCGCTTGAAGCCGGTGGCGTGCTCGAACATGACCTTGGGAAATTGCTTCGCGACTTTGAGCGTCGGGTCCATGTAGCCGAACGAGGTAGTGAAGATCAGCTTGTGGCCGGTGCGCGCCAGCTGCGAGATCGAGCGCTCGGCATCCGGGCCCTCGCTGACGTTCTCGAGAAAGGTCGTCTCGACCTTGTCGCCCAAGGCCTTCACCATCTCTTGGCGGCCGATTTCGTGCCGGTAGGTCCAGCCAAGATCGCCGATCGGCCCCAGGTAGATAAATCCGACCTTCAGTTTGTCGGCTGCGGTTGCCGCGCCGCTTATCGCGGCAATCGTCAACATCGCCGCCGCGGCGGTCATCAAGATTTTTTTCATGGCCTTAACTCCGGTTCCAGACGGGTATCCTTTGACCCTTGCGAACGCGTCGCCCGTCTGCGCGCGCTCACGGGAGAAACATTAGCGGTCCGGCACGAACACCGTACCGAGGGACGCAGGCGCGGCTGATCCTGCAGTGCCGCGCGTGCGCGAGATCAGAACGAGGACGATAACGGTTGCCAGATAGGGCAGCGCCGTCATCAGTTGCGATGGGATGCCAAGGCCGAAGGCCTGCGCATGCAGCTGCAGGATCGTGACGGCGCCGAACAGATAGGCGCCGCCGACCAGCCGGACGGGCCGCCAGGACGAGAACACCACCAGGGCCAGCGCGATCCAGCCGCGGCCCGCGGTCATGCCGGGAATGAAGAAGGGCGTATAGGCGAGCGGCAGATAGGCGCCGCCGAGCCCGGCGCAGCCGCCGCCGAACAGCACCGCCAGCAGCCGGATCTTGAGCACCGGATAGCCGAGCGCGTGCGCGGACGTGTGATTGTCGCCGACGGCGCGCAGGATCAACCCGCCACGCGTGCGATAGAGGAACCACCAGATCGCCGCGACCAGGAAGATGGAGAAGTAGACGAAGGCGTCCTCGCCGAACAGGATGCGGCCGACCACGGGGATGTCGGTCAATACCGGGATGTAGAGATGCTGGGCGAGGACGATCTTTTGCCCGACGAAGCCGGCGCCGATGAGACCCGACAGGCCGATGCCGAGAATGGTCAGCGCCAGCCCGGTCGCCACCTGATTGACCGCAAGGCCGAGCGTCAGCAGCGCGAACACCACCGACAAGTGCCGCGCCGGCGGCGATGCCGCACAAGCGCGCCGAGGAAGGTCGAGCCGGTGAGATAGGCGCCGGCAAAGCCGCAAGCCGCGCCCATGATCATCATGCCCTCGACGCCGAGATTGAGCACGCCCGAACGCTCGACCACGAGTTCGCCGGCCGCCGCCAGCAGCAGCGGCGTCGAAGCCGCGATCACCGACAGGATGATGGCTTCAAGCAGGCCCATGCGCGGCCTTTCCCGATGCGAAGATGAGACGAACGCGATAGAGGATCATCGAATCGCAGGCGAGCACGTAGAACAGCAGGATGCCCTGGAACACTTTGGTGAGATCGAGCGGTATCTTCATCGATATTTGCGCGCCTTCGCCGCCGATGAAGGTGAGCGCCAGGAACAGCCCGGCGATCAGGATGCCGATCGGGATTAAGCCGTCCAAGGAAGGCGACGATAATGGCGGTGAAGCCGTAGCCGGGCGAGATGCCGGGCTGCAGCACGCCGACCGGGCCGGCGACCTCGATGATGCCGGCCAATCCCGCCAGCGCGCCGGACACCGCAAAGGTGAACAGCACCAGCCGGTCCGAGCTGAAGCCGGCAAAGCGCGCCGCCCTGGGCGCCGCACCGACCACGCGAATCTCGAAACCCTTGATGGTGCGCCCGAGCATCACGGTTGCCAGCATCACGACGATCAACGCGACGACAGCGCCGTAATGCATACGGCCGCTTTCGAACATTGTCGGCACCGTGGCGACCGGATCGAACGATGCGGTGGTTGGGAAATTCAGTCCCTTCGGATCGCGCCAGGGTCCGCGCACCAGATAGTCCATGATCAAATCGGCGACATAGACCAGCATCAGGCTGGTGAGGATTTCATTGGCGCCGAAGCGCACCTTGCAGATCGCCGGGATCATGGCGTAGAGCGCGCCGCCGAGCGCGCCAAGCACCAGCATGGCCGGCAGCACCCAATGTCCCGCGCCAGTGCCGTTGGTCACCACGGCGAGCCAGCTGCCGCACACCGCGCCCATGATGAACTGGCCCTCGGCGCCGATATTCCAGACATTGGCGAGATAACAAAACGACAGGCCGATCGCGATCATCACCAGCGGCGTCGCCTTCACCACGATCTCCTGCAACGAATAGGGGTCGGTCAGCGGCTGGAGGAAATAAACGTCGAGCGCGGCGATCGGATTCTTGCCGAGGATGGCGAACAGGATCGACATGGTCACCAGCGTCAGGGCGACGGCGATCAGCGGCGAGGCGATGGCGATCACCGCCGAGCGCTCGGCGCGCTTTTCAAGCACCAACTGCATGGCTCGCCTCCGCTTGCCCAGGCGGCTGACTGGCGCTGGCGCCGCCCATCAGCAGTCCAAGTTTTTCGCGCGTGGCCGCTGCCGCCTCGATCGGCTCCGACAGGTGGCCGTGGAACATGACGGCGATACGGTCGGATATCTCGGCCAACTCGTCGAGGTCCTGGCTGATCACCAGCACGGCGGTGCCGCGCGCCGACAAATCGAGCAGCGCCTGGCGGATGACGGCGGCGGCGCCGGCATCGACGCCCCACGTCGGCTGGCTCACGACCAGCACGCCTGGCTCGCGCAAGATTTCGCGGCCGACGATGAACTTTTGTAGATTGCCGCCCGACAGGCTGGCCGCTTCCGGGTCGCGCTTGGCCTTGCGCACGTCGAAGGTCGTGCGTGGTCTTGTCGACGGTCGCCAGCGTCGCCGGCTTGTCGACGAAGCCGCGCTTGACCATGCCGCTGGCGGCGTGGCCGGTAAGCAGGGCATTTTCCGACAGTCTCATACGCGGCGCGGTGCCGTGGCCGAGCCGCTCTTCGGGAACGAAGGCGGCGCCGAGGCGGCGGCGCGCGGTTACCGATAGAGCCCCCGCCGCTTCGCCATCAATGATGACACTGTCCGAGTGCTCGGACAAGCGCTCGCCCGACAGCGCCGAGAACAATTCGTCCTGGCCGTTGCCGGCGACGCCGGCGATGCCGAGAATCTCGCCGCCTTTGACCTCGACCGAGATGTTTCGCAGATGCACGCCGTGCGGATCGTCGGGCTCCATCGACAGGTCCCTGATCAAAAGCCGAGGCAGGGTGGCGGTGCGGCCGGATGCCGCCTTCACTTCGCCGATGTCGGCGCCGACCATCATGCGTGCGAGCGAGGCTGCGGTTTCTTCGTGCGGATTGCAGGTCGCGACCTTCTTGCCGCCGCGCAAAATCGTGGCGGTGTCGCACAGCCGCTTCACCTCATCCAATTTGTGGCTGATGTAGAGGATGGCGCGGCCCTCGCTTTTCAAGCCGATCGAGCACGACGAACAATTGGTCGGCTTCCTGCGGCGTCAACACTGCGGTCGGCTCGTCGAGGATCAACAGCTTTGGATTTTGCATCAGCATGCGCACGATCTCGATGCGCTGGCGCTCGCCGACCGAAAGGCGCCACACTTCGCGCTTGGGATCGAGTGGCAGCCCATAGTCTTGCGAAACCTGCGCCAACCGCGCCGACATAGCGGCGAAGGTTTCGCTGCCGTCGAGGCCGAGCGCGACGTTTTCCGCAACGGTCAAATTGTCGAACAGCGAGAAATGCTGAAACACCATGCCGACGCCGAGCGCGCGTGCTTCCGACGGCCCGGCCAGCACGACCTTGTCTCCCATCCAGCGCAACTCGCCGGCGCTCGGCTGGATGAGGCCGTACATCACTTTGACCAGCGTCGATTTGCCGGCGCCGTTTTCGCCGAGCAAAGCGTGGATCTCGCGCGGGTAGAGATCGATATCGACGGAGTCGTTGGCGAGGAAGGTGCCGTAACGTTTGGTGATGCCGATGGCCCGCAACAGCGGACTATCCGCAGCAGGGCGGCTCGCAGACATTGGATTGAGCATCACTCAGACGGCCTTGAGACTTGCAGGACCCGGACCCCCTTGCGCTCGCCGGGCCCATAAAACCGGCAAGCCAATAGTGTGCCAAATTCCGCGGCAATTGAAGGCATGAATTAGTGGCAGCCTGTGCACAAAACTGCGCCAACGGATTTTCGATGCGCAAAGCGCCAGCAAATCCGCGCAAAATGGGCCGATCAGCGCAGGAAATGGAGCCGATTCCCGGGACCGGCTTATTGCCGCAGCGTCAATCGACCGGCGCGCCGGCGGCGATCCAGGCGGCAAGCTTGGCGCGATCTTCATCGCCGATCTCGGTGATATTGCCCGGCGGCATGGCGTGCGAGCGCACGGCGTAGATGTCGATCAGCTTGGCGTGCTGCTTGATGTGCTCGGGGTCATCGAGCTTCACCCCGCCGGGTGCTGCGCCAATCCCGGCCCAGACCGGCTCGGAGGCATGACACATGCTGCAGCGTGACATGACGATCTCCTGCACCGCCGCGAATTTCGGCGTTGCCGGCAACGCGCCCATCTGAATTCCGGCGCCGTAGCCGGACAGCCAGGCGATGATGAGCATGCCCGGCCGCAGCCACGGCCCAGGTCCAAATGGGTCCTTCTTTGCCTTCGTGCCGGGCATTGAAATAGTGCCGGATCACCGGCCCGATCAGCAGCACGATGGCGACGATCAGCCAGTTGAAGCGGGTGGCGAAGAACAGCGGATAGTGGTTGCTCAGCATCAGGAAGACGACGGGCAGCGTCAGATAATTATTGTGCATCGAACGCTGCTTGCCGAGCGCGCCCCAGCGCGGATCGGGCTCCTGGCCGGCGATCAAGGCGGCCACCGTCTTTTTCTGGTACGGAATGATGATGACGAAGACGTTCGCCACCATGATGGTGCCGACCAGCGCGCCGATCTGGGTGAAGGCGCCGCGGCCGCTGAACACGCGGGTGAACAGATAGGTGAGCAGCACCAGGAATACGTAGCCGACCAGCGCCAGCGCCACCTCGTGCTTGCCGAGCGGCGAGCGGCAGAGCCCTTCGTAAGCGAGCCACGCCGCCGCCAGACTGAGGAAGGCGATCACGGCCGCCACCGGCGCGCTCATGTCGAGCACGGATTTGTCGATCAGGAACAGATCGGCATTGAGGTAATAGACCAGCACCAGCAGCGAGAAGCCGGACAGCCAGGTCGTATAGGCTTCCCATTTGAACCAGGTCAGGTGGTCGGGCATTTTCGCCGGCGCCACCAGAAATTTGATCATCTGGTAGAAGCCGCCGCCGTGCACCTGCCAGGCTTCGCCCTTGACGCCGTCGGGCAAGCCGCCGCGCGTCTTCAGGCTCAAGTCGAGATGGATGAAGTAGAACGAGGAGCCGATCCAGGCGATGCCTGCGATGACGTGAAGCCAGCGAATGACGGCGCTTAACGCTTCCGTGAGGACAACTTCCACGGCGCAAAACCTTCTTCAGCAGCCGGCCGCGTCACCATGACAGATAGCCGCCGGTTCTTTCAAGTGTCAGACGGCTTCGATGCGGATGGGCTTGGCGCCTTCCCACAGCACGGCGCGGCCGAGCTCGGCGAGTTTGTCCAAGCCTGAGGTAATCGTGAGGAAATGATTGCCGGCCAGTTGCCCCATCTTGCTGGCGAATTGCACGCCGCCATAGGCCAGCAGGATTTCGGTCTCGCTGATGCCGCCTGGGTAGACGATCATCTGGCCGGGCGCCGGATAGCTGGTGTGGTTCTCGTAAGTGAGGCCAAAATCGTGTTCGCCGAGCGGGATCCAGACGCCTTCGCCGCTCCAGCGCACGTGGATGATCTTGTTCTCGTAAGGCAAGAGCTTGCGGAACACCGCCACGGTCTTGGGCGCCGCCGCGCTCTCGAAGCGCGCATCGAAGCTGTACGATCCGGACGTGATACGAAGTTTGTCCATAGCTTGGTTCCTGTCGGGAGGGCGCGCCTATACGGCTTGCAAATTGAGCAGCACGTCTAAAAGAATGCGGGCCGCGATATCGGCATCCTCGGCGCTGGCGGTTTCGCGCGGCGAGTGACTGACGCCGCCATTGCCGCAGCGCACGAACAGCATGCCGATATCGGTGACGCCGGAAAACATCACCGCGTCGTGGCCGGCGCCGCTTGGCAGCAGCCGTGCCGGCAGTCCGGCGCGCGCGATCGAGGCGGCGAAGGCCTCCTGCAGCCGCGGCGAGCAGGGCACCGCCGGCGCATCGAGCGCCTGCGTCGTCGTCGCCTTGACCCCGCGCCGCTTGGCGATGCGCTGGATCTCCGCAAGGATATCGACAACCGCGGCGAGCCGCGTCGCGTCGTCGCCGGAGCGAATGTCGAGCGAAATCTCGCAGTGCCCGGCGATGATATTGGTGGCGCCGGCAGGGACGGTGAAACGGCCGACGGTGCCGACCAGCCCGGGCCGGTTGCAGCGGCTCTCGACAAACAGCGTAATCTCGGCTGCGGCCGCGATGGCGTCCCGGCGCAGCGCCATCGGCACCGTTCCGGCATGGCCGGCTTCGCCGTCGACTGCCACCAGATAGCGCGAGCCGCCGGCAATGGCGCTGACGATGCCGACTGGTAAATTTGCCTCCAGCAGCACCGGGCCCTGCTCGATATGGACTTCGAGGTAGCCGGCGAGTTTGGCCGGGTCGCGCGCCAGCGCGGGAATCGTTTTTGGATCGGCGCCGACTTCGAGCAGCGCCTGCGCCAGCGTGATCCCCTTGGCGTCGCGCGCCGCGAGCATCGCGTCCTCGAAGCGGCCGACCACCGCGCGCGAGCCGATATAAGAGGCGGGGAAGCGCACACCTTCCTCGTCGGCAAAAGCGATCACTTCGAGATTGAAGGGCAATGCGATGCCGTTGCTCGCCAGACGCTCGGCGATGACCAGCCCGGTCAGAATCCCCAGCCGGCCGTCATATTTACCGGCATTGCGCACGGTGTCGTAGTGCGAGCCGATGATGACGGTTTTTGCGGCAGGGTTGGACGATTGATAGCGGCCGACTACGTTTTCGACCGTGTCGATCTCGACCGCCAGCCCGGCGTTTTTCATGAGCCCGGCTAGCTCTTCCGCCACGGCCAGGTGCGCCGTCGACAGATAAGTGCAGGTCAGCGCATCCGCGGTCTCCGACCAGGACGCAAGGTGATCCGCCAGCGCCAAAATGCGTTTGCCGAAGGCGCCGTCCGCAGCGGTCTGTGATCCGGAGAGCTCAGAGACTTGCGCCATCAGGCGACGACCTTGGCTTTGCTGCCTTCATCCATCGCCGCACCATATACAAGACTTTCGGTCCTTCGGAAGGGCGATCCAGGTGGTTTATGCCGGGATTTTACGGTAGTTAGTCCGAGTAAAGTGAGATCGAGATGTCCGAACGCTCGTCCCGCTATCCACGCGACTTGATCGGCTACGGCCGCAATCCGCCCGATCCCCGCTGGCCAGGACGCGCCCGCGTCGCCGTCCAGTTTGTCCTCAACTACGAGGAGGGCGGCGAGCGCTCGATCCTGCACGGCGACGATGGCTCGGAGGCGTTTTTGTCCGACGTGCTTGGCGCCCAGCCGTGGCCGGGCATGCGCCACATGAATGTGGAGTCGATGTATGAATACGGCTCGCGCGCCGGCTTCTGGCGGCTGTGGCGCGCCTTTACCGAGCGTGCGCTTCCGCTGACCGTTTTCGGCATCGCCAGCGCGCTGGCCAGAAACCCGGACGCGGTCGCCGCCATGCAGGAGGCAAAATGGGAGATCGCCAGTCACGGCTTGAAATGGATCGATTACAAGGACTTCACGGAGGCGCAAGAGCGCGCGCACATGGCCGAGGCGATGCGGATCCATCAGCAAGCGACCGGCGAGCGCCCGTTCGGCTGGTACACCGGGCGCAACTCCGTCCATACGCTCAAGCTCGTGCTCGACGACGGCGGCTTTGCCTATTCGTCGGATTCCTACGCCGACGATCTGCCTTATTGGGTCAATGGGCCGAAGGGGCCGCATCTCATCGTGCCGTATAGCCTCGACTCCAACGACATGCGTTTCGTCAATCCGCAGGGCTTCGCCTCCGGCGACGACTTCTTTGCTTATCTGCGCGACGCCTTTGACGTGCTTTATGCCGAAGGCGAGCGCGCGCCGAAGATGATGTCGGTCGGCTTGCACTGCCGGCTGGTCGGCCGGCCCGGCCGCGCCGCGGCGTTGTTGCGGTTCCTCGACTACGTCGCCAAGCACGATCGGGTTTGGGTTGCCACGCGCCTCGACATCGCCAACCATTGGCATCGTGAGCACAAGGCGCTCGCCAAGCACGCCCCGGTAGTGGCATGAGTGAAAAAACCCCGATTTCGCTGCGCGATCTCAACGGCATGGACGCGGCGCAATTCGTCGCCGCGCTCGACGACATTTACGAGCATTCGCCTTGGGTGGCGCAAGCCGTGCTGGCGAAGCGTCCGTTCGCAAGCCTCGCCGATCTGCACAACACGATGAGCGCGGCGGTCACCGCCGCCGACGGCGCACGCAAGCTGGCGCTGCTCAATGCCCATCCCGATCTGGCCGGCAAGGCGGCGCGCGCCGGCGACATCACGCAGCACTCGCAGGCCGAACAGGGTAGCATCGGGCTCGATCGTCTCACTGATAGTGAATTCGAGAATTTTACCCGCATCAATGCCGACTACCGGCGCAAGTTCGGCTTTCCTTTCATCATCTGCGTGCGCCGGCACAGCAAGGATTCGGTGCTGCGGCAATTCGAGATGCGGCTCGGCAACAGTGCCGCAACCGAGCAGGGCACCGCGCTCAACGAGATATTCCGTATCGCCGCCTTGCGCCTCGACAGCCAGGTCAGCGCGCCTGACCGGCTCAAAGTGCATGGGCATCTCTCGACCCATGTGCTCGACGCCTATCACGGGCGTCCGGCGCCGGGCGTCGCGCTGGAGCTGCTCGAACTGTCGATTTCCGGCGAGGACCGGGTGCTCGTGTCCGGCGCCACCAATGACGACGGCCGCACCGATCGTTCGTTGATCGAAGGGCGGCCGCTGCCGATCGGCCGCTACGAACTGCGCTTCGCGCTCGGTGGTTATTTTTCGCGCAGCGGCGTTAAGCTTCCCGATCCGCCGTTCCTCGACATCGTGCCGGTGCAATTCCTCATCGCCGAGCCGGAGGGCCGTTACCACGTGCCGCTGCTGGCGACGCCCTGGAGCTACTCGACCTATCGTGGAAGCTAGCGCGCGGCAGATATCCGCGAGCATCGGGTTAAGTGGAACAACGCGAAAAGCCGAAGCACCGGTATTTGGCGAGGTCCGATGGCTAGGAAGGATCAATCGCTCGAGATCTGCGGAGTTCCATGCCAACCACTAAAAAGCAGAGAGTCATACTAATCAACTCGGCCACCAAGAGTGACAGCATGTGATCCTCCAACGTTCCCAGCTCGGCTTGGAGCTTATGTTGAGTAGAGAGCGAGTGTCATTAGCCTATCGAAGCGAAGGTTAGTGGTTGCTTCGTAGAAACAAAAACTTGTCCAAAAAATTGGTCCAAAAACCGAAGATATTGCTCCGAGACACTGACAAAAAATGGGCGAGTCGGCGCCCTAGCGCGGTCAGGATTGCGCGCGTGCAAGCTTCGGTTGGGCATCGAGCAATGATTGCCCCGGCCGGACCTTGGTAAAGGCCACCGGTTCGCTGTTCACGAGAAGCTCATCCCCGGCAAGCCGCGCGCTGGTGTAGCGCGACGTTGCTAGATCGGTCGTTTCCGGAAAATCCTCGCGGAAATGCGCGCCGCGGCTGTCGCGGCGGAAATCGGCGGCGGTGCAGATGGCGCGGCTGACTAAAGTGAGATTTTCCAGGTTGAGCCGGTCCATCCAGGTCAGATTGTAGCGCCGGTCGGCGTCGCTCACGCCGCAATCGGCGATGTCGGCGGCTAGCGTCTCGAGTGCCGCCTTGCCGCGAGCCAGCGTTTGCGCATCGCGTAAGATTCCGACGTCGTTCCACATGATGCTGTAAAGCCGTTCGCGCATTTCCGGGAGACTGCCCGGCTTACGGCCGAGCGGGCCGAAGGCGCGTTCATATGCTGCATGGATTGCCGCTTTGTTTGGATCGGGCAGGGCGCCGGCGCGCTTGGTGCGTGCGCCCATGACATCGCCGGCGACACCGCCGAACACGGTTGAGTTGGCGACGCCATTGCCGCCCAACCGGTTGGCGCCATGCACGCCACCGGTGTCCTCGCCGGCAGCGTAAAGGCACGCAAGCTCCGTCGTGCAATCGGCTTTGAATGTGACACCGCCCATCATGTAATGCGCGGTCGGGATCACCTCGACGCGGCCGGAGGCCAAGTCGAAGCCGCAATCGGCACAGCGCTCGACCATGCCCTTGAACTCGTGCCGCACGCGCTCCGCCCCCAGATGGCCCATCTCGATATAGACGCCGCCATGCGGGGAAGCGTGCCCTTTGCGGATGCGGTCCATGATGGCGCGGCTGACGATGTCGCGGGTGGCGCGCTCGCCGCGCGCGTCGTAGTCGAACAGGAAGCGCTTGTTTGCTGAGTCGGTGAGATAGCCGCCGGCGCCGCGCAATCCCTCTTCCAGCACCGTGCCGGTCATGCGCGTGCCTTCGCCCGCCAGAAGGCCAGTCGGATGAAATTGCACCATCTCGATGTCGCGCAAAGGGAGCCCGGCGCGCAAAGCCATGGCGAGGCCATCGCAGGATTTGTCGCCGGACGGCGTGTGATAGCGGTACATGGTCGGCCCGCCGCCGGTTGCCAGCAGCGTTGCGCGCGCGCGCACCAACAGCGGTTCGCCCGAGCGCATGTCGAGCATCAGCACGCCGGCGAGCGCGTCGCCGTCGGCTGAGGGGATGAAGTCGAGCGCGCGGTGATCTTCCAGGCGGTTGATGTCGCGGCGCCAGATCTGCTCGGCGAGGCGATTGATGATCTCGATGCCGGTCAAATCGCCTTTGTGCACGGTGCGGTCGAAGGTCTGCCCGGCGAAGGCCTTCTGGTGCACGGTGCCGTCGGGGTTGCGGTCGAAGAAACAGCCGAGCTCGTTTTCCAGTTCGCGGATGCGGCGCGGCGCCGTCTCGACCAACAGCCAAGCAAGATCCTGATCGTTGAGCCAGCCGCCGCCCTCGATCGTGTCCATGAAATGCCGCTCGACCGAATCCGCGGGCGACAGCGCGACGTTGTAGCCGCCTTGCACCATGCGGGTGCACCCGCATTTCCCGAGCAGGCCCTTGACCGCAATGGTGACGTCGAGTTCGGGGCTTGCCTTCTTGGCGTGCAGAGCCGCGAATAATCCAGCGCCGCCGGCGCCAAGAATAAGAATGTCGGTTTCAAACGTCTGCACGATCACGCGCTGCCGATGCTGGCGAGCACGGCGGCGCGGCGGGCCGCTGCTTCCGCATTGACCTGCGCGTGCAGCGAGCCGCCGTGCGAATCCATGGTCACCAGCAGCGGGCCAAAACCCTTGATGCGGAATTTCCACAACGATTCGGGATGCAGGTCGTCCATGTCGACCTCTTCGATCGTCTCGATCCAGGTCGTCTCCAGCGCGGCGGCACCGCCGACTACCGCGAGGTAGGCGCCGCCGAATTCGCGGAAGGCATCGAGTGTCGCCTGACCCATGCCGCCTTTGCCGATGATCAATTTGACGCCGTCGCGCTGCATCAGGGGCTTGGTGAAGCGCTCCATGCGCATCGAGGTGGTCGTGCCGATGCAGAGCGGCTCGTAGCCGGACGAATTGCCGGGGCGCGGATCGATCTTGCGCACATTCGGCGCGGTGTGGATGACGGCGTGGCCTTTCAGATTAAAGCGCGTGGTGCGGCCACGGTCGAACAAGGCGATCAGCGTAGCGTCGCGGATGCCGAACAAAGTGTTTTCCAGTGTGACGGTGTCGCCGACCTTCAGCGCGCGCGCCTGGGCGTCGGTGATCGGCATGTCGAGCACGTGATGCGTCATGGCTTACTCGAAGGCGATGCCGCCCGGCGTGATGATCGCCGTGGCACGTCGCGCGGAATGGCATTGGATGTTCACCGCCACCGGGTTCATGGTGATGTGGGTGGCGGCGACTTCGACGTGAACGCGGAACGACGTTGCGCGCCCGCCGAGGCCCTGCGGGCCGATGCCGAGTTCATTGACCGCTTGGGAGAGCTGCGTCTCGATCTTGGCGCCTTCCGCATCGGCGCAAGTCGTGCCGAGCGGGCGGGTAGCGGCAATCTTGGCAAGATGCATGCACAGGTCCGAGGTGCCGCCGATGCCGACGCCGACAATGGTCGGCGGGCAGACGCGGCCGCCGCATTCGATCACCTTGTCGATGACGAAGCGCTTGACCGCGGCGACACCGTCGGCCGGGATCAGCATCTGCAGGAACGAGCCGTTCTCGGAGCCCGAGCCCTTGGGGATCATTTCGATCTCCACGGTTTCCTCGCGCTCGTCGAAATCGACATTGATGACCGGCACGCCGTCGCCGCACGAGGTCTGCTCGTTCTTGCGCGTGATCGGATGCACGACCGAGGAGCGCAACGGGTGCTCCTTGGTAGCGCGCTCGCAACCGCGGCGGATCGCTTCCTTCATCGCCGCGCCGTCGAGATCGACATGGCGGCCGATGGTGACGTTGTAGATCGGGATGCCGGTGTCCTGGCAGAGCAGGTTCTTGGTGCGCTCGGCGACCGCGATATTCTCGACCATGGTGCCGAGGATGGTCTTGCCGGTCGCGTCGGTCTCCTCCATCAGCAAGCGCTCGAAGCCCTGCTTGATGTCGTTCGGCAACAGCTTGAGCGCGCGGATATAGAGCGTCTTTGCGAGCTCTTCGACTTCCTTGTTATCGAGCTGCATGGCTTTGGTCCCGGACGAAGCTTAAAACACCAGCGTGGCGCCTGACGCGATCAGCAGCACGGCGAGCCCCTGGCGGAAGCGCAGGTCGTTGAGCCTGCCGTAGAGCTGCCAGCCGATCCAGGTGCCGAGAAATACCGGCGGTAGCACCGCAATGAACATTATCACGCCCGCGCGGTCCAAAGTCACCCAAACGAGTCCCGCCAGGGCGACGGCTTGGACGATGATGACGTAGGGCTGGTAGACGGCGCGGGCCGTTTCCTTGGGCCAGCCGCGCAATTGCGTCCAGATCGTCGGTAGCACGCCGGAATAGCCGCCGATGCCGGCCAGAATGCCGCCGATGAAGCCGATGCCGCCGTCGGCAACGCGACCGCCGGCTTTGACGACAGGCAGCTTCGGCGCCAGCAACGCATAAGTTCCGAACACCAGTAGGAAGACGCCCAGCACGGTTTTCATCAGGCCGGCGTCGGTGAAGATCAACAGCCTCACACCAATCGGGATGCCGACGATGCCGCCCACCACGAACGGCCAGAGTTTGCCGATCTCGATGTGCCGGCGCTGCGGCCAGAGCGTGGTCAAGTGCAGCAGCACGCCGCAGGACGAAATTAGGATTGTGGAATGAATGGGATCGATGCGGTGCAGCCAGATCGACGAGGCGGCGAGCCCGAAGGCGAAACCGGCACCGCCGGCGGCGATGCCGCCGAGCAGGGCGCCGAGCCACAGGAAGCCCAGCGTGTCGTAGGAAATTCCCGCGATCATCGCGTCAGCCCAGATTGAGGATGAAAATGAGGCCGACAGCGAACACTGCGGCGAAGCAGGCCGAGAGAACGGCAACGGTCTTCTCGCGGAAATCGAGCAGTTCGATCGCTAGCACGCGCAGACCTAGTGTCATGTGAATGGCGAGCGCGACCACAATGGCGAACTCGAAAAATTCGGCCAGGGGCTGGCGCGTCACCCGCAAAAAAGAATCAAGCGCGTTGGCGCCATTGAGCGCGGTGGCAAGCGCGAGAAAATGTAAAGGCAGAAAAACGGCAAGCGCCAGTCCCGACAGGCGATGAGCCAGCGCCGCCACAAACCCGGGCTGTCTATGGGCGGCGCGCATCATGCTGTGAAAACCGCGAAAACGGCGCGCAGACCGAGGACGAGCAGCAAAAGCGCAAACAGCGCCAGCGCGAGATCGAGCGTACTGCCGCGCCAGCGCGTCCACTCGCGCAAGACGTTACGCAGACCGATCGGCGCATGCACCGCGACCGCGATCACAAAGACGGCGTAAAAAATAAGGAAGCCGACATTGCCGTGCGTGCGGCCGAGGATGTCGGCTGCGGTCAGTCCGCCACGCACGGCGTAAAGGATGGTGGCGAGATGGGCGGCGACAGCGAAGGCCAGTACGACAGCGCTCGCTCGCTGCGCCAGAAATAAAATCGCCGTCACCGCACGCCCCGTAGGCTGCGCCGCAGCACAGCGCGTTTCAGCCCGGCGATCGCATAGGTCGGCGCAATCGTCTTCGGGCAGTACGAGGTGCAGCTCATGTGTGTGTGACAGGCCAGGCAGCCGCCGCTTCCGGACACGGCGGCGAGCCGGGTGTCACGGTCTTGATCGCGTACGTCATTGACCAACGTCCAGGCGCGGTTGAGCGCGGCGGGTCCGAGATAGTCTTTGTCCCAGGCTACAACGTCACAAGCCGAATAGCAGACGCCGCAACCGATGCATTCGATGCCGGCGTCGACGGCCTGGCGCTCGGGCGTTGCCGGCGGCACCACGGCAAAATCCGGCGGTGGCTGCGCACCTGACTCGAAATAGCCGCGCGCCTCTTTCCATTTGTCGAAGAACTGCGTCATCTCGACCGCGAGGTCCTTGACCACGGCGAAATTGCGCAACGGTTCGAGTTCGCAGGCTTTCGCCGGCAGGCGCGACTTCGCTCACGCGCGTGCGGCAGGTCCAGCGCGGCCGCCCGTTCACCACCATGGCGCAGGAACCACACATGCCGACACGGCAGGCGAAACGGTAAGACAAAGTCGGATCGTGCTCGCGCTGGATTTCGCTGACCACGTCGAGCACGGTCTGGTGCTCGCGCCGCGGAATGGCAAAGGTCTGGAACCGCCCGGTCTCGGTGCCGCGCCAAATCTCGACGGACAGCGATTGAGCCAGCGCCATCATCGCTGCATGCCCCATAGATTGACCGTGCGCGCCTCGATGGCGCGGAAGATCACCGATTCGACCAGCAATCCGATCAGAATGACGGTGAGCAGGCCGGAAAACACGCGCGCGGTATCGAGATCGTTGCGCGCTTCGAAGATGTACCAGCCGATGCCGCCGGAGCGCGACGACACGCCGAACACCAATTCTGCCGCAACAAGCGTGCGCCAGGCGAAGGCCCAGCCGATCTTTAAGCCGGACAGGATCGATGGGAACGCCGCCGGAATCAGGATCAGACCGACGTAGCGGGCGCCGCGCAAGCCGACATTGCGACCGCTCATGCGCAAGGTTTCCGGCACGCTGCGAAATCCGCTCAAGGTGTTGAGCGAGACCGCCCACAGCACCGAGTGGATGATGACGAACACCAGCGAGGGCGTGCCGAGGCCGAACCAGATCAAGGCCATGGGCAACAGCGCGATCGCCGGCAGTGGATTGAACATGGCGGTGAGCGTCGACAGGATGCGCGTGCCGGTCGTGCTGATCACCGCGAAGGTCGTGAATATCGCCGCGAACGCCAGGCCGCAGGCATAGCCAATCGCCAGCGTCTGCAACGACGTTATCGTGCGGTTGATCAGCAGCCCGCTTTGCAGGTCGCCCCAGAACATGCGCACGGTTTCGATGAAGCTCGGGAACAGCAGCGAATCGTCAAGCCACATCGAATAGATTTGCCAAATCACGATCAGCGCCAGCAAAATATTCAGCCGCTGCACCAGCTCATTTTGCATCATACGTTCGGCGAAGCTCAGCGGCCGCTCGACGTCGCCGATCACGCCGGAATCGACGAGCTGGCGCTCGAATTCCGGACGCTCGGCCGCGGGCGCCGGCGGCGCCTGCTTCTCGGTAACGCTCATGCGCTGACTTTCTCGGGCGCTGCGGTGCGCGCATCGCCGCCGAACAAGAGGCCGTGAATGCGCTTGGCCATGGCGCCGAATTCGTTCTCATCGATATTGCCGAAGTTGAAGCGGGCGGCGTCGAGCTCGGCGCGCACGCGGCCGGGGTGCGGCGACAGCACCAGGATGCGCGAGCCGATGAGGATAGCTTCCTCGATCGAGTGGGTGACGAACAGGACGGTAAAGCGCAACTGATCCCACAGCGACAGCAATTCCTGCTGCATCGCGCGCCGGGTGAGGGCGTCGAGCGCGGCAAACGGTTCGTCCATCAGCAAGATGTCAGGCTCGAGCGCCATGGCCCGCGCAATGGCGACCCGCATCTTCATGCCACCGGACAGCATGTGCGGATAGATGTCGCGGAATTCGGTGAGGTTGACCTTTTCGATCACCGCATTGGCGCGATCGGCGGCTTCCGCCCCGGTGAACTTGCGCGTCACCTTCATCGGGAAAATCACGTTCTGGAAGACGGTTTTCCAGGGCATCAACTGCTCGAACTCCTGGAACACCATCATGCGGTCGGGGCCCGGCGCCTCGACCTCATGTCCGCGAATGCGGATCGAGCCCTCCACCGGCGGCATGAATCCGCCGACGGCCTTCAGCAGCGTGGACTTGCCACACCCTGAAGGCCCAAGGATCACGTAGCGGTCGCCCTGATGAACGGTGAAATCGACCTGATAAGTCGCCGTCACCAGATGGCGCGGCGTCTTATATTGGAGCGTTACTCCGTTCACCTCGAGCAGCGCGGACGTCATCAGCGTTTCCGTCAACTGCCCGGCAGATCGTGAATTTCGTCCACGAACATGTCCTTCCAGCTCGTCGGCCGGTTCGGCACCATCTTCGCGTCCGCCATGTAGTTCGCCACCACCATGGTCTTGAGCGGCGTCAGGGTGAAGGTGTTTTCCGGATCCTTGACGATGGCGACGGCGTCGGCAACCGGAAGTTTCGAATTGTTGGCCTTGATCCAGAGCGCCGCCGCGGCTGCGGGATCGTCCTTGATTTCCTTCATGGCGATCTTCAACGCTGCCAGGAAGGCTTGCACGATCTTCGGATTTTTCTTGTACATGTCACCCATCGCCCACACCACGTTGAAGGTGTGCGGCCCGCCGAACACGTCGTAGCTGTTGAGCACGCGGTGAACGCGCTTGTCCTTGAGCTCCTGATACATGAAGGGCGCGGAAGTGAAGTGCCCGGTGATTTCCGATTTGAAACTCATCAACTGGGCGAGCCCGTCGGGATGGCTGAGCGACACCGTGAGAGGATCGATTTTGTGCTCGTTGCCTTTGCCGAATTCCTTGAGCGCCGCCATTTGCAGGATCACCGCCTGCATCGACACGCGCACCGCCGGCAAGGCGATCTTGTCCTTCTCGGTGAAGTCCTTGATCGACTTCACGTTGGGATTGTTGGTATTGAGATAAAGCGGCATCGAGTTGAGCGCGCAGATGCCTTTGATGTCCTGCTTGCCTTTGGTGCGCGCCCAGGC
Source organism: uncultured Alphaproteobacteria bacterium (assembly GCA_963810255.1). GTDB lineage: Bacteria > Pseudomonadota > Alphaproteobacteria > Rhizobiales > Xanthobacteraceae > Pseudolabrys. The sequence goes on from CAWEMT010000009.1 coordinate 23,543, forward strand.
GGTGACCAGCGGACCGACGCCGCCGGAGGCGAAATCGAGGTTGCCGGACAGCAGTGCGTTGTTCATCGCAGCGCCGTTGGAGAAGCGGATCCAATCTGTTTTCAGATCAAGCCCGAGCTTTTTGCCTTCCGACTCTAGCAGTTGCTTGTTGTGCATGATCGTCAGCGGCAGATAGGAGATACCGAACTGCTGAGCGATGCGCACGGTGCGCGGCTCCGCCCCGGCGCTGGTGGCCGAAAAAGCAAAAACGATGGCCGCCGCCGCGATCGGCCAGCGCCATTGTTGCCGACAAGTCCGCTTCATAAAGTCCTCCCGTTTGGTTTCGTCTTTTTCGCTATCGCTCGTAGCCCATCATCCGTCACGTTACGATAGAGTGGCAATGGGTTAATTCATTGAGGAGCCGCCGATGTCCGATCCGGCCCAATTCATTCAGGACGCGCTTGCCGAACGCTTCGGCGAACGCTTTAGCCTCGATGCTACGCTCGACGGTTTGGACGAGCTTTGTCGCATCGCGGCGCATCGCGTGCACCGGCATTTTGGCGAACGCGATATTTCCCGCGATTTGCTGCGGCTGCTCTGCGCCTGCGCGCTGTCGGCCCCGTCCAAGAGTGATCTGCAGCAGGGCGAAATTCTCATTGTGCGGGACAAAGCGCGGCGCGACACGATCGCCGATCTGCTGCCAGACATGCCGTGGCTGCGCCAGGCTCCGGTGTTTCTCGTGTTCCTGGCCAATGGCCGCCGGCTGCCGCTGATTGCGCAAATGCGCGGCAAGCCGTTTGCCAACGACCATCTCGATCTGTTCTTCAATGCTGTGGTGGATGCCAGCATTGTGCTTGCCACCTTCATACGGGCGGCGGAAGCCGTCGGCCTTGGCTGCTGTCCGATCAGCGTTATCCGTGACCATGCCCGCGTGATCGGCGACCTGCTTGAACTGCCCGAGAAGGTCATCCCGGTAGCCGGCATGTGCGTCGGCTGGCCGGCGGAGCAGGGCGCGATCACGCCGCGGCTGCCGCTCAGTCTCACGCTGCAAGAAGAGCGATATGTCGAAGGCGATCTCGCCGGCGAAATCGACGTCTATGACCGCCGGCGCGCGCGTTCGCGTCCTTATCGCGGCCAGCGCGACCCGGCACGCTTCGGCGCGGCTGCGTTCTACGGCTGGTCGGAAGATAAAGCGCGGCAGTACGCGGAGCCGTTGCGCGCCGACTTCGGGGCCTTTGTGCGTTCCAAGGGCTTTCATCTGGATTGAGCGTCTCGAATTTCACCTGAGGTCGGACAAATAGTGCAGCGTGTCTGTCCGGCACAGCGACACGCGCCATTCCACCGGCCTGCCGTCGAGCGCGAATGCGGTGCGGTCGATCGACAACAGCGGCGCGCCGGTTTCAACGCCGAGATGCTTGGCTTCGCGCCGTTTGGCCGCCACCGCCTTGAGCCTTTCAGAGGCGCGCACCACGGTGACCCCGAAATCCGAGCGGTAGAGCTCATAGAGATTGTTGGGCAGGTCACGCTTCTCGATGACCGGGAATAGCGCGCGCGGCAGCAGAATGCGCTCGACGATACACACCCGGCCGACCAGCGAGCGCAGGCGCTCGATGCTTACGACCTGCGCCCCGCGCCGCAGGTCGAGCGCGGCGGCCGCGCGCGCGTCGACCGTATCGGCCTCGACGCTGAGAATGCGGCTTTCGGGAAACTCGCCGGTGCCGGTGTCGGGGATGAGCTTGAAGAACTGGAAAAGAATGCGTGCGTCGTCATGGCGCGCGACGAAGGTGCCCTTGCCCTGACGCCGCACCACGAATTTTTCCGACTCCAGTTCGTCGAGCGCCTTGCGCACGGTGCCCTGGGAGACGCCGAGATCGGCGGCGATATCGGATTCGCTCGGCAGCGCGTCGCCCGGCTTCCAGACATTGTCGACGATGCGCTTGACCAGCACGTCGCGGGCCTGCCGGTAGAGCGGGCGGAATCCGAGCGGCTCGCGCGCAGCGCTACGCTCCTGCTTCGGCTCGATCCGCGGGTCGTCCATGCCGTCCGTCGCTGCCGCCTCGCGCGTTGACTCTTTTCTCTTATGTCTTATAGAAGACTTTAGCAAGAATGAAGGCGAGAGGCGCGGCCATGGGTATTCCGCAATTTCTGGTGCACGATAAAAAGGACACCGTCGGCGTGGTGGTGGTCGAGGGGCTCAAGGCCGGGACCGCCATGAACGGCGTGAACACCGCCAACAACTCGACCCTGAAGCTCAAATCAAAGGCGGAAATCCCAATCGGCCACAAGGTCGCGCTCACCGACATAAAGAAGGGCGATACGGTCTGGAAATACGGCCAGGATATCGGCAAGGCCGTGGCCGACATCGCCAAGGGCGGACACGTGCACGTGCACAATCTCAAGACCAAGCGGTGGTGACATGGCAAAACGTACGGCAAAGCGCGCGAAGAAAAACGGAAAATTCGGTATGACGTTCATGGGCTGGCGGCGCGAAAACGGCCGCGTCGGCGTGCGCAATCACGTGGTCATTCTGCCGCTCGACGACATTTCCAACGCCGCCTGCGAGTCGGTCGCCAACCAGATCAAGGGCACGCTCGCCATTCCGCACGCTTATGGCCGGTTGCAATTCGGCGCCGACCTCGATCTGTTTTTCCGCACGCTGATCGGCACCGGCGCGAACCCCAATGTCGCCGCGGTCGTGGTGATTGGTATCGAGGAAGGCTGGACCCAGCGCGTGGTCGACGGCATCAAAAAAACCGGCAAGCCGGTGACCGGCTTCGGCATCGAACGCACCGGCGATCTGATGACGGTTGCCAAGGCTTCGCGCGTCGCCAAGGACTATCTGCAATGGGCATCGGAATTGAAGCGCGAGGAGTGCGACATTTCCGATCTGTGGGTGTCGACCAAATGCGGCGAGAGTGACACCACCACCGGGCTTGGATCATGTCCGACGGTCGGCAACATGTACGACAAGCTGATACCGCAAGGCATTTATGGCGTCTTCGGTGAGACCTCCGAGATTACCGGCGCCGAGCACATCGCCAAGGCGCGTGCTATCAGTCCGGAGATCGGCAAAAAATGGATGAAGACCTGGCAGGCTTACGAAGACGATGTGATCCAGGCGCATAAGGTCGACGACCTGTCCGACTCGCAGCCGACCAAGGGCAACATCATCGGCGGGCTCTCAACCATCGAGGAAAAGGCGCTCGGCAATCTGGAAAAGATCGGGCGCAAGTGCAAATACATCGATGTGCTGGAGCCGGCCGAGGCGCCGGCGAAGGGGCCCGGTCTCTATTACATGGACACCTCATCGGCGGCGGCCGAATGCGTCACGCTGATGGCGGCGGCCGGCTACGTGGTGCACACCTTCCCGACGGGCCAAGGCAACATCATCGGCAATCCGGTCCTGCCGGTGATCAAGATTTCCGCCAATCCGCGCACCGTGCGCACCATGTCGGAGCACATCGATCTCGACGTGACCGGCATCCTGCGACGCGACATGACGATTCCCGACGCCGGCGACGCGCTGATCGAGATGATTCTGCGCACGGCGAATGGGCGGCTGACCGCCGCCGAGGCGCTCGGCCATCGCGAATTCGTCTTCACCAAGCTCTATCGCAGCGCGTGACGAGGTCGCCGGCGCCGGAGCGCCGATGATGCCGGCGCTCACTCTCGCACAAGCCACGGATTTGGTCGTGGTAACGCTGACGCGTTGCCGCACCGATCCCGGCAACGCGCGATAGCGTTGCGCGCGCCTTGGTCGCTGCCGAAGCCGAGGGTCTGAAAGGCCACGGCCTGTCGCGCCTGCCGACTTACGCGGCGCAGGCGAAAGTCGGCAAGATCGATGGTTTCGCCAAGCCAACGCTCACTTGGCGCCGGCCGGCGACCGCAGCCGTCGATGCGCATAGCGGCTTTGCCTATCCGGCGATCGAGATGGCGGTTGCGGCGCTGCCACAAGCGGCGCGGCAGAACGGCGTCGCCGCGGGAGCGATCCGGCGCTCGCACCATTGCGGCGCCGCCGGCCATCCGGTCGAGCGGCTGGCGGAGGCGGGGTTGGTGGCGCTGATGTTTGCCAATACGCCGGCGGCCATCGCGCCCTGGGGCGGCGCCAAAGGATTGTTCGGCACCAACCCGATTGCTTTTGCCTGTCCGTTGCCCGGCCAGCCGCCCATTGTGGTCGACTTGTCGCTGTCGAAAGTCGCGCGCGGCAATATTCTCGCCGCCAAGCAGAAAGGTGAAGCCATTCCTGCCGGCTGGGCGCTCGACGCACAAGGTGAGCCGACGACCGATGCGGCGGCGGCGCTCGCGGGCACCATGTTGCCGCTGGGCGATGCCAAAGGCACCGCCCTGGCGCTGATGGTGGAACTGCTGGCGGCGGGCTTGACCGGCGCCAATTTTGCCGGCGAGGCGTCGTCGTTTCTCGACGCCGAGGGGCCGCCGCCCGGCACCGGGCAATTGCTGATCGCCTTTGACCCGGCCGCCTTTGGCGGCACGCTTGAACATTTCGGCGCGCTCGCTGCGGCAATCAATGCGCAGCCCGGCGCGCGTCTGCCCGGCGTACGGCGGATGGCGTCGCGCGAAAAGGCTGCGCGCGAGGGCGTGATGGTCAGCGACGCACTGCTTGCTGAAATCGCGGCGATCTAGCGCAGATGGTCCCGAAGCGTGGGATTCGGATTTTGGAAAAAGGTCGTGCGAAAGTCATAATGCCGATACGGAGAAGGCTGTGACCAAACCAACCATCATCACCTGCGCTATCACCGGCGCCATCCCACGCAAGGCGCAGACACCCGCCGTTCCAGTGACGCCGGCCGAGCAGATCGAGTCGACACACGAAGCGTACGAAGCAGGCGCGGCGCTGGTGCACGTCCATGTCCGCAACAAGGACGAAAGCCCCTCGTCCGATCCGGACCTGTTTGCGGTGGTGCAGGAGGGCGTGAAGAAGCATTGCCCCGGCATGATCATCCAATTTTCCACCGGCGGGCGCGGGCGCAGCCAGAACGAGCGCGGCCGTGCGCTCAGTCTCAAGCCCGATATGGCGTCGCTGGCGACCGGCTCGGTGAACTTTCCGAAGCAGATCTACGAGAACCCGCCCGATCTCGTGGAAGATCTCGCGCGCACGATGCTCGAAAACAACATCAAGCCGGAGATCGAGGTGTTCGATCTCGCCATGCTGTACAACGCGCGCGACCTCGCCGAGCGCGGACTGATCAAGCCTCCCTTGCATGTGCAGTTCGTCATGGGGATTCCGAACGCGTTGCCGGCGCGCAAGAAGGTGTTGGAATTCCTGGTGTCGGAGCTGAAGGACATCATGCCGGATGCGACCTGGGCCGCCGCCGGCATCGGCCGCCATCAACTCGAAATCAACCAGTGGACGCTGGAGCTCGGCGGTAACTTGCGTACCGGGATCGAGGACAACATCAAGTTCGATCGCGAGCGGCTGGCCAATAGCAACGCCGAATTGGTCGCGCGTCTGCGCGACCTGTGCGGGCAATACGACCGTCATGCCGCCACGCCGCAGGAAGCCCGCGGCATCCTCGGCCTTGCGCCCGCCTGACGGCTATTCCGCGCCTCGATAGAACACGGCGGCATCGGCGCTGAACGCTTTGCGTGATTGCGGGTCCAGATAAAGCATGTGGCCGCCGCGATAGAGCTTGAGCTGCGCGCGCCCCGGCGGCGGGGCGGGCGGCAGGTGATCGAGCACATAGCGCGACATGGCGTAGGGCGTGACCATGTCGGAAAGCCCGTGCGCAATCAGCAGTCGAAATGACGGATCGAAGGCGAGCAGTACGCGTAAATCGTCTTCCACGCTTGCTTGCAGCCGTCCGTGCTCCCAGTCCCAATGGCGCGACGCATCCGGCGCCAGCAGCACATAGGTCATCTCGGTCTTGAAGCCGAGCTCGTTGCGCGCGTAATTCGCCATCGCCCCGCCATAGGCGCGCACCACGCCGTCAAGGATCGGATCGCCGCCGCGCGCGGAGCGCAGCTCGGGGTAGGGATCGTCGACCGCAAACGTCGCATCGTAGCGGCTGACGATCTTGCCGTCGGCCGCGTGCAGGCCCTTCACGAAGGCGTCCGAGACGAAGCCGCGCGTGCGTTTCACCGCGTCGAGCGGCACGCCGGTCAATTCCGCCACGCGCCGATAGAACGCACTTGCCGCCTCGCCCTGCGGGGCTGCGCCGGCGAGCGTGGTGAGATAATCGCTGAGCGCGAATTTTTCCGCGGCAGCCTGCGCCGCCGGGCTAAAGGCGTTCTTTCGCTCGAGCGCGGCCGCCGCCAGCGACGGCAATTGCAGCGCCGCGCGCAACGCCGAACCGTCGTCGCCGAAGGTAAGCCAGCCTTCCAACAGCGGCGACAGCATCACGATGCCGGCGGTGGAAATTCCCTGTTCACGCTGCAACGCGCGCGCGACTTTGGCGGCGCGGAAGCCGCCGTAGCTCTCGCCGAACAGATATTTCGACGAGCCGGCGCGGTTGTTCTTGGCAACATAGAGTGCGACCGCTTTGGCCATGGCACTGGCGTCGCTTTCAACGCCCCAGAAATGCTTGGTGTCGTCTGGCTTGATGGTGCGGCTCCAGCCGGTGCCGATCGGATCGATCAGCACCAGATCGGTGAACCTGAGCCATGTGTCGGGATTGTCGTGCAGTTCGGTGTGCGCGGCATCGCGGCCTTGCGGTCCGAGATCGAGGATGCGCGGGCCGACCAGGCCGAGATGCAGGAAGGCCGAGGCCGCACCCGGCCCGCCATTGAACACGAAGGTAAGCGGCCTGTTGGCGCCCTTGACCACATAGGCGGTGTAAAACACCGCGGCGCTTTGCTCGCCTGACTGATCGTAAAAGGCAAGCGTGCCGGCGGTCGCGGTGTAAGCGAGCTTGCCGGCCGGCGTGTCGATGGAATGGTCGGTAACTGAATCCGCCGGCAGCAGGCGCAATACGCCTTTGCCGGTGACGTGGTGTTCGGCCGGTTTATCCTGCGCCACTGCCGCGCCGATGGCGCCGGCGAATAAAAATATCGCCAGCGTGAAATGAAGAATGGCAGCGGCTCTTTTCATGGCACACCCGGTATGCGTCGCGCCCGCCCGGCGCTCCGCGCCGTCCGGCCGATCTAGCCTGCCTCAATGTGGGGTTTGTGGGGCGGACGCGCTATGGCGCCGCGGCGGCCAATAGCGCCCGATAGGCCTGCGGCAGCAGGCGGGCGAACAGCGCAGCCCATGCCTGCTGCCCCTTGGCTTCGGCAATCAAGTCCTGGCGGATTTCAACGGCGACGTGATGCAGCCCTCGACGCTCGCCGTGCACCGGGATGGTGTAGTCCGAGGCATCGGTGACGCTGTAGGGTTCGTTGTCGCCGACAGTGAGGCCATCCTCGCGTCGCAGCAGCGCCATGAGAATGTGCGCGAAACGCGGATCGCGATTGTAGAGCACGCCGGTCTGCCAGGGGCGCGGCTCGCCCAAATAGACCGGCGTGAAGCTGTGCATCGCGATCAGCGCCACCGAACGGCCGGCTTGGCGCCGGCGGTCGAGGTCGGCTTCGATCGCGTCATGGTAGGGCCGGAAAATTTCGCGCACGCGCGCCATTTTGGCGCGTTCGCTCAAGCCGACATTGCCCGGGATCGGCGTGCGCTCGCTGATGTCGGGCATCGAAGTCTCCGAGCCCGGCGTGCGGTTGCAGTCGATGACCAGGCGTGAATAGTTTTGCTGGATCAAAGTGGCGTCAAGCGCGTCGGCCAACAGGCGCGCCACTGCGGCGATGCCGATATCCCAAGCGATGTGCCGCGCGCATTCGCTGTCGGGAATGCCGAGTTGCCGCAACGCGCGCGGCATCAAATTGCCGGCGTGATCGGCGACGATCAGGAACGGCGAGGCGCCGGACGGGTTATGGACGGTCACCGGCGCCGGCTCGTCGGTTGCCAGCAGGCGCTGCGGCATTTCGTTCATCGGCGCTCACGCTGACAGACAAAATGACGGCGCCAAGCAGTTATTGCACCTTTCCTGGCGCGGAATATGCATATTAGGGGCAAGGAAATCACGATGGGGCCGCTATGCCTATTTTAGCCATCAGGCATGTCACGACCTACCGCTACAGGCAACCGGTCGCGTTCGGCGAACACCGGATGATGCTACGTCCACGCGACGACGGCGATCAGACGGTGCTCGAATCGGAGATCGTCATCACGCCCGAGCCGATCGAACTGGCCTGGAGCCAGGATCGGTTCGGCAATCATGTCGCCACCGCACGCTTCGAAGAGCGCGCGGCTGAGCTTCGCTTCGAAAGCACCATACGCGTCGATCACGCGCCGGCCGGGTTCGAGGCAACCGACATCGAGGCGTTTGCGCGGCGCTATCCGTTTGCCTGCGCGGCCGACGACGGCCTTGCGCCGTTCCTTGTGCCGTTGTCCGCCGACCCCAAACTCCATCGCTGGGTCTCCGGCTTTTTGCGCGGGGACGGTTCGGCCGACACCGCCGAACTTCTCGTCGGCATAACGAAGACCATCAAGCGGACGTTCAGGCACGTGCAGCGGCACGAGCCGGGAATCCAGGATCCGCTGCAGACCCTCGAGCTTGGCAGCGGGAGTTGCCGCGACGTCGCGCTACTGATGATTGCCGCCTTGCGCTCGCTCGGCATCGCGGCGCGGTTCGTGTCGGGCTATTTGAACGTCGGCTCGGCGTCCATCGACGGCGACCGCATCACCGGCGGCAATACTCACGCCTGGGTGCAGGCCTATGTTCCCGGCTGCGATTGGGTCGACTTCGACCCTTCGACCGGCAAAACCGGCAATCAGAATCTTGTGCGGGTCGCGGTCGTGCATGAGCCGGGCGAAGCTCTGCCGTTGCAGGGCACCTGGATCGGCGCCGCCTCCGACCATCTCGCCATGAAAGTTGCCGTCAAAGTAGCTGCGGTGTCGCCATGACCGTGGCCCACGTGAACCACTGAGGTGTGCGTTGCAAATTCGGGCCGGTTACGAAATCACCTATGAGTGTCCGCAGCCGACACCGATGATTCTGCAGCTCAGCGTGCATCCGTCCCGTATTCCCGATCTGCTCAGTTGGGATCGCATCCAGTTCGATCAGCCCATCCCCGTCAACACCTATCACGACGGCTTCGGCAACTTCTGCCACGTAATCAACGCGCCCACCGGGCGGCTGACCATGTCGACGAATTTCGTGGTGCAGGACAAAGGCGAGCCGGATCCTGTCGCGCCGGAAGCGGAGCAGCACGCGCTCGGCAATCTGCCGGTCGATGTCCTGGTCTATCTGCTCGGCAGCCGTTACTGCGAGACCGATCGTCTGGCAACCATGGCGTGGGCCGAATTCGGCAAATTGCCGAAGGGCTGGCCGCTGGTGGCGGCGATCTGCGATTACGTCCATGACCGGATTGCGTTCGGTTACCAGCATGCGAGTGCATTCAAAACGGCCTGGGACGCCTACAACGAGCGCCGCGGCGTCTGCCGCGACTTCGCGCACCTGGCGGTCGCGCTCTGCCGCTGCATGAACATTCCGGCGCGTTATTGCACCGGCTATCTCGGCGACATCGGCGTGCCCATCGACGATACGCCGATGGATTTCAGCGCCTGGTTCGAAGCCTATCTCGGCGGCCGCTGGTACACGTTCGACGCCCGCCACAACAAGCCGCGTATCGGCCGCATTTTGATGGCGCGCGGGCGCGACGCCACCGACGTCGCCATCGTGACGTCGTTTGGCCCGTGCACGCTCGTGGGGTTCAAAGTGATTACCGACGAGATCAAGCCGCCGATGGCGACGAGCGCGTGACCGCTTTGAGTTGAGGAAAGTGCTCAGCGCCTGCGAAAATTCGGCCGGCGCTGCTGCGGTGACGGCGTGGGCGCGTCGCCCTTGTGGCGGAAGCTGATGCGTCCGCGCTGCAAATCATAGGGCGACATTTCCACGATCACGCGGTCACCGACGCCAGTGCGGATACGGAATTTGCGCATCTTGCCGGCGGTGTAGGCCAGCACCTCGTGATCGTTGTCGAGTTTCACCCGAAAATTTCCGTCGGGCAGAACTTCCGTAACGGTACCGTCGAACTCCAGCAGCTCTTCTTTCGCCATCCAATGTTTCTCCCGGTATCAGCGTGCGCGGTGGCCGGCGTTGCGGCGCGGCTCGTTCGGGCGCTGCAGGAATGTAACATTTCCAATGCCGCTTGGCTCCCCTGAAGTCGCCTCTTGCCGGGGGGCCTGGACGTGGCCGCCTTGATGGCCGTTTTGCTGCAGCCGTCCGTGATGGCCGTTGCCGCCATGATGGGAGCGATGGCCGTTCTTGCCGTTACGCCCTTGGCCGCCGCCATTTCCACGCTGCTGATGACCGTGCTGCGGCCGCCCGCCGTGGCGCGCCTGCTGCGGCGCCGGATTGGGGCGCCCGCCGCTGCGGCGGTTGGTTGAGGGAATCGCCATGCGGATCAGGCGCTCGATGTCGCGCAGGAACGGCGCTTCCTCGTGATCGCAGAACGAGATCGCCACGCCCTCGGCGCCGGCGCGCGCGGTGCGGCCGATGCGGTGAACGTAGGATTCCGGGATGTTCGGCAGGTCGTAGTTGATGACATGGCTGACGCCGTCGACGTCGATGCCGCGGGCGGCAATGTCCGTCGCAATGAGCGTGCGCAGCTTGCCGTCGCGGAAGGCGGCGAGCACGCGCTCGCGCTGGTTCTGCGACTTGTTGCCGTGGATCGCCTCGGCGGCAAAGCCCGCCTTCTGCAATCCGCGCACGACCTTGTCGGCGCCATGCTTGGTGCGGGTGAAGACCAGCACGCGGTCGACCGTCTCGGTCTTGAGTACCTCGGCGAGCAGGGCCTGCTTGGAAGCCTTGTCGGTGAGAATGATCCGCTGGTCGACCTTTTCAACGGTGGTTGCCTGCGGCGTCACGGCGACGCGCGCCGGGTCGCGCAACATCTGGTCGGCGAGGCGGGTGATTTCCTGCGGCATGGTGGCAGAAAAGAACAGCGTTTGCCGTTCCTTGCGCAGCATGGCGACGATCCGCTTGATGTCGTGGATGAAGCCCATGTCGAGCATGCGGTCGGCTTCGTCCAGCACCAGCACCTCGACCTGGTCGAGGCGCAGCGCGCGCTGGTTGACCAGATCGATCAGCCGGCCGGGCGTGGCGACGAGGACTTCGACGCCGTGCGCCAGCGAGCGCACCTGCCGGTTGATCGGCACGCCGCCGATGGCCAATGCAATCGCGAGCGGGCGGATGTGGCGTCCATAGGCGCGGAAGCTGTCGGCGATCTGGCCGGACAATTCACGCGTCGGCGAGAGCACCAGCACGCGGCAGGCTTTTTTCTCCGGCCGCAGACGCTTGTTCTGCAGGTGATGGATGATCGGCAGCGCGAAAGCCGCGGTCTTGCCGGTTCCGGTCTGCGCGATGCCGATGACATCGCGGCCTTGCAAGGCGAGAGGAATGGTCTGGGCTTGGATCGGCGTGGGGGTAAGGTATTTCTCTTCGGCGAGTGCGCGAAGGATCGGCTCAGCGAGGCCGAAATCGTTAAATGAAGTCAAATGGACTCTTTCTTATATGGCGAAACGGCCGGCACGCGAAATGCGGGCGGCGGGATCGCGGGGTTTTAGACATCCCGCGTTGCCAGGGTTGTCGGATATTGGAGAAAACGGAGGAGGCGGGGCGAAATTCGTATTAAGAGTTTCGTGCACGCAGCCCGCAAACCCGAGATCGGGTCGTTCGTCCGTTGGCGCTCATATGACAGGTGGCGATGGTCTTTTCAAGGCGCCCGCCCTGCTTATGGCGCTAAATGATGAATAAAGTGCATGGAGCGGTCCCGCCACACCCAATAGACAAGGCCTGGTAGATCGGGGAATGTCGGCACCGAAAACATAGTTCTGAGCCATTATAGACCGTCCGGAGCGTCTAAATGTCATTTCCCAGGGCTTCGCAAGCCCTTTCCCGCTTCACCGTTCTCGATCTCACGCGCGTGCGCTCCGGGCCGACCGCGGTGCGCCAACTCGCCGATTGGGGCGCCAACGTCATCAAGATCGAGCAGCCGCCGCATCTGGAGAAAGGCGAGGGCCCGGGCGGTCCGCGCGACAACGCCGATTTCCAGAACCTGCATCGCAACAAGCGCAGCATGACGCTCGACCTGAAGTCGCCGCAGGGCTTGGCCGTCTTCAAGCGCATGGTCGAGCAGGCCGACGTGGTGGTGGAGAATTATCGCCCCGACGTGAAGGACCGGCTCGGCATCGACTACGAGAGCCTGAAGAAAATCAACAAGCGCATCGTCCTCGGCAGCATTTCCGGCTTCGGCCAGGACGGGCCATATCGCGACCGGCCGGGCTTCGACCAGATCGCGCAAGGCATGGGCGGGCTGATGTCGATCACCGGACTGCCGGGGCAGGGGCCGGTGCGCGTCGGCATTCCGGTCGCCGATTTGACCGCCGGGCTGTTCTGCGCGATCGGCATCCTGACCGCCTTGCTCGAACGCGAAGTGTCCGGCGAGGGGCAATGGATCAATACCTCGCTGCTGCAGGCGCAGATCTTCATGCTCGACTTCCAGGCCGCGCGCTGGCTGCAGATGCATGAAGTGCCCAAGCAGGCCGGCAACAATCATCCGACCAGCATCCCGACCGGCGTGTTCAAGACCAAGGACGGGCACATCAATATCGCCTCCACGGGCCAAGTGATGTGGGAGCGTCTGTGCCAGACCATCGGCGCGCCGGAGCTGATCGATCATCCCGACTACAAGAGCGGCGCGCTGCGCTCCGACAATCGCGACGCACTCAATGCCGCGATCGACAAATGCACCGTCAACAAGACGAGCACCGAATGGATCGAGGCGCTCAACAAAGCCGGCGTGCCGACCGGCCCGATCTATGCGATCGATCAGATGTTCGCCGACCCGCAGGTCAAGCACCTCGGCATCGCGCAAGCCGGCACGCGCCCGGACGGCAGCGAGCAGGTCTTTGTCGGTCAGCCGATCAAGATGTCGCGCAGCAAGAGCAAAATCGCCGCGACTCCGCCGTCGCTCGGCCAGCATACCGACGAGGTGCTCAAGGAATTCGGATTCGGCGACAAGGAAATCGCCGCCTTGCATGAGGCAAAGGCGGTCTAAGGAGACATGAAATGAACGCGATGACCAAAACCGACAAAATGCTGTCCCGCAAGGAGGGCGGCGTCGGCTACATGATCTTCAACAATCCCGAACGCCACAACGCGGTGTCGCTCGATATGTGGGAAGCCGCCTCCGGCATCCTCACCGACTTCGCCGCCGACCCGAAAATCCGCGTGGTCGTGTTGACCGGCGCCGGCGGCAAGGCGTTCGTCTCGGGCGCCGACATTTCCAAGTTTGAGAGCGAGCGCTCCAGCAAGGAGGCGATCGACCGCTACAATGTCGTGGTCGACGAGGCTAACAGCGCGATCTACGAGTTTCCCAAGCCGACCATCGCCATGATCCAGGGCTATTGCATCGGCGGCGGCTTGGGTCTCGCGCTGTGTTGCGATTTGCGCATCTGCTCCGACAATTCCAGGTTCGCCGTGCCGGCGGCCAAGCTTGGCCTCGGCTACGGTTTCAAGGGCATCAAGAAGCTGGTCGACGTGGTCGGTCCGTCTTTCGCCAAGGAAATCTTCTACACCGCGCGCCAGTTCAGCGCCGCCGAGGCGCTGACCATGGGTCTGGTCAACCGCGTGCTGCCGGCCGCGGAGCTCGAAAGATACGTCAAGGACTACGCCGAAACGATCAGCGGCAACGCGCCGCTCACCGTGAATTCGGTCAAGTTCATCGTCGGCGAGACGGTCAAAGACGAGAGCCAGCGCGACATGAAAAAAAGCGCCGACCTGGTGGCGCAATGCTTCGCCAGCGGCGACTACACCGAAGGCCGCAAGGCTTTCATGGAGAAGCGAAAGCCGCAGTTCAGCGGTCGTTAAACGACCCGCGCCGGCGCGAAGAGGGCGCCCGCTGCGGTGTCGATAAAAAGAACGGCCGTCCAAGCGGCTGCAAAAAGGCGAGGGGAGGAAGCGGGTGGCGTCGGTGGAGCTGCGGGACCTGACCAAGCGATATGGCAAAGTCGCCGTGGTCGACGACGTGTCGCTCACCATCGAGCATGGTCACCTGGTCTGCCTGCTCGGCCCCTCCGGTTGCGGCAAGACCACGACGCTGCGGCTGATCGCCGGCTTCGTCGAACCGAGCGAAGGCGAAATCCGCGTCGGCGATAGACTGATCTCGTCGCCCGCGCACTCCTTGCCGCCCGAGCGGCGCAATATGTCGATGATCTTCCAGAGCTACGCGTTGTGGCCGCACATGACGGTGGCCGAGAACATCGTCTACGGCCTCAAGCTGCGTAAGCTCGATCGCGACACCATCGCAAAAAAGCTCGACGCTATTCTTGCCACCACGCGGCTGGCGCCGCTCGCGGAGCGCTATCCCGGCGAATTGTCCGGCGGCCAGCAGCAGCGCGTAGCACTGGCGCGCGCCTTGATCGTGGAGCCGGAGACGTTGCTGCTCGACGAGCCGCTGTCCAATCTCGACGCCAATCTGCGCGAGGAGATGCGTTTCGAGGTGCGCCGTCTGCACGACGCCTACCGCTATACGACCGTCTACGTCACCCACGATCAATCGGAAGCGATGACCACCGCCGATCTGATCGCGGTGATGAATGCCGGCAAAATCGAGCAGGCCGGCTCGCCGGAGGATATCTACGACCGGCCGCAATCGGAATTCGTCGCCCGCTTCATCGGCTCGAGCAATGTGGTCAAGGGCAAGGCGCAAGACGATGCCCGCATCGGTTTTGTCGGTACCGTGCTGCGCTGCGTCGGCGCCACGCTGAAGGCCGGCGCGGAGGCCGCCGCCTCGATCCGCCCGCATGACATCAGGATTTCCGTGGACCGGCCGCAACAGGCCGAAAACGTCGTTCCGGCGATCGTGACGCGGCAGGTCTTTCTCGGCGGCAGCCGGGACTATATGGTTGAAACCAAGGACGGCACCCAACTGCGCGTGCTTACCACGGCGGCAGAAAGCATCGCGCAGGGCAGCGCGGTCTGGCTGCATCTGCCGCCGGATCGATGCCGGGCGCTGATGCGGTGAGGCCAAAACAATCCGTCGCGATAAAGAGCAAGATCACGTCTTCATGGGAGGATACGTCGATGAGGAACTCTGGATTTTCACGCCGTGACCTGCTGATCGGATCGAGCGCGCTGGCCGTCGGTGGCGCCTTCTCGACCCGCGTTGTATCGGCGGCGCCGCCGGCGAGCGCGGTGACGCCGGAGTTGATCGCCGCGGCCAAGAAGGAAGGCAAGGTGGTCTGGTACACCTCGATCGATCTCAAGGTGGCTCAGGAGATCGGCAAGCGGTTCGAGGCCAAGTATCCCGGCGTCGCGGTGCAAGTCGAGCGCACCGGCGCCGAGCGCATTTTGCAGCGCATCGGTCAGGAATATACCAGCAACATCCACGCGGTCGACGTCGTCAACTCCTCGGACGCCGCTCATCTCGTGTTGTGGAAGAACAAAGGCTGGTTGGCGCCTTACGTGCCGGAGGACGTGGCGAAATTCTATCCGCCCGAGCACAAGGACCCGGACGGCATGTTCGCCAGTTTCCGCGTCTATCTCTGCATCATCGCCTACAACACCAGTCTGGTGAAGAAGGACGAGGCGCCCAAGAGCTTCGCCGATCTGCTCAAGCCGCAGTGGAAGGGCAAGATCGTCAAGGCGCATCCGAGCTATAGCGGCACCATCTTGACCGCGACCTTCCAGATGGCGCGCGATCTCGGCTGGGGTTATTTCGAGAAGCTCGCCCAGCAGGAAGTACTGCAGGTGCAGTCCGCCGCGGTGCCGCCGAAGAAGCTGGCGCTCGGCGAACGCGCCGTGCAGGCCGACGGCGTCGAATATCTGATCTTCCGGGAAAAGGAATCCGGCCAGCCGGTCGAGCCGGTTTATGCCAGCGAAGGCACGCCGCTAATCATCGGGCCGAACGGGCTGTTCAAGGCGGCGCCACACCCGAACGCCGCTCGTCTGTTCCAGAGCTACTGCTTCACGCCGGAGTGCCAGCAGGTGAACATCAATACCGGCGGCTTACGCTCCGCCCATCCGCAGACCAAGGACAAGCCGGGCCGCACTCCGCTAGCGCAGATCAAACTGATGAAGGATGATGCTGCCGGCGTGCTCAATCAGGCCGAAGCCATCAAGGCGCATTACACCAAGCTGTTCCATGTTTGATGTAGACGCGCGTTCCCTCTCCCCGCAGGCGGGGAGAGGGAACCTCGCGCGTATCGCGCCATCGCCATGACCACGCTCGCCACCACCGCGCCGCTCGAAAAGCGGCGGTTCGGCGTCGACCTGTCGACGCCGGTGCTGCTGCTGTTCGCCGCTCTGCTTTGCGTGCTGATCGTCTTGCCGCTGGCGTGGCTTGCGGTCTACGCCTTCACCGACAACAAGACCGGCGCGTTCACATTCAGCAATTTCGGACGGCTGGTGGCGGATGCGGCCTATCTCGATCCGCTGATCACGACGTTTGAGCTGGCGACGCTGTCGGCCATCTTCTGCTGCGCGGTGGCGGCGCCGATGGGCTGGCTGGTGGCGCGCACCGACATGCCGCTGCGCCGCACCGTGCGGCTGTTGGTGACGGCGTCGTTCGTGACGCCGCCTTTCCTCGGCGCCATCGCCTGGGAATTACTGGCGGCGCCCAATAGCGGCCTGCTCAATCAGCTCTTTCGCGACCTGACCGGCACCGCAGCGAGCCAACACCTGCTCAACATCTACTCCTTCACCGGCCTGGTCTTTGTCATCAGCTGCTACACCTTCCCTTACGTCTTTGTGCTTGTGGCCAATGCTCTCGACCGCATGCCCGGCGATCTGGAGGACGCGTCCTCCATTCTCGGCGGCGGCACCTGGGACACCGCGCGCCGCATCACCATCCCACTGGCGCTGCCGGCGCTGCTTGCCGGCGCGTTGGTTGCGTTTCTGCAAGCGATGACGCTGTTCGGCTCGCCGGCGATTCTGGCGATGCCGGCCGGCTTCCACACCATGACCACCAAGATTTGGAGCCTGTTCCAATATCCGCCCAAGCCGGAGCTCGCCGCCGCCGCGTCGCTGCCGTTGTTGATCCTAACTGTCATCCTGCTGCGCGCTCAGCATATGGTTTTGGGCCGGCGCGGCTATTCGGTGGTCGGCGCCAAGAACAGCGATCCGCGCTTGGTGAAGCTCGGCGGCTATAAGTGGCTGGCGCTTGGCTTGAGCATCCTGGTGCTGATGTGCCCGGTGTTCCTGCCCTATTTCGCGTTGCTCAACGCCACCTTCTCCAAGCTCGCCTCGCACCTCGTCAGTACGAGCAATTTTACGCTGCAGAACATCAAGTTCGTGTTCTTCGAATTGTCGGCGACCAGCATCGCGATCAAGAACACGTTCATCCTCGGTCTACTTGCCGCCACGCTTGGCACCATCATCGCGGTGGTGATCAGCTACATCACCGTGCGCCGGGCAATAACCGGGTATCGGGTGCTCGGTTTCCTCGCCACCGCGCCGATTGCCATCCCCGGCATTGTGCTCGGCGTCGGTCTGTTCTTCAGCTACACGCGGCCACCTTTCGTGCTTTACGGCACGCTGTGGATCCTGCTGATCGCCTTCATCACCCTGGCGATGCCGGCGGCTTATCAACAACTGCAATCGGCGTTTCGCGCGGTACACCCCGAGCTGGAAGATGCCAGCCGCATTCTCGGCGCCACGCGGCTGCGCGCGCTCTGGCAGATCACCGCGCCGCTGTTGCGCGCCAGCGTCATCGCTACCTGGTGCTTCATCTTTGTCGGCGTGATCCGCGAATTGTCGGCCGCCATCATGCTGTTTACGTCGCAGACCAAGGTGATGTCGGTCCTGATCTATGATCTCAACGAGAGCGGCGATCTTGCCGCCATCGCGGTGCTCGGCCTCACCATGCTGGTCATCACCTTCGTCGTGGTCGCCGTCGCCAACAGCCTGCCGAAATTCGGCGCGCGGCGCGTGGCGTGAGGTTGCCGATGAACCTGAGCCCTTCGATTGCCGAGCAATTGGCTGCCGTCATCGCCGGCCTCGACGCGGCCCGGCTGCCCGCCGCCGTCCGCGGCAAATGCGAGGAGCTGCTGGTCGATGTCGCAGGTCTCTGCCTTACCGCGCGCAACGAGGATTACATCAAGAGCGCGCTGGCCGGCCTCGACGATGACGGTCCGTGCACGGCGATCGGGCACGCCCGCACATTGACGTCCGCCGGTGCCGCCTTCGTCAATGGCACGGCCGCGCATGGCGAGGATTTCGACGACACCTTCGAAGGCGGTCCGGTGCATGCGGGGGCGGTGGTGGTGCCGGCGGTGCTGGCGGCCTGCGAGCGCCACAATCCTGACGGCAAAGCCGCACTTATCGGGATCGCCGTCGGCGCCGAAGTGATGTGCCGTTTAAGTACGGTCGTGCCCAAAGCCGTGCACAAAGCCGGCTTCCATCCGACCGCGATTTTCGGCGCCATGGGCGCCGCCGCCGGCGTCGGCGCCGTGCTCGGGTTAAATGCAAAACAGATCATCGATGCGCTCGGCATCGCCGGCAGCATGGCCTCCGGCATCATCGAATATCTGGCCGACGGCGCCTGGACCAAGCGGCTGCATCCGGGCTGGGCGGCGCAATCGGGCATCCGCGCAGCGCTCTTGGCGCGCGGTGGATTTTTCGGCCCGCGCACGGTGTTCGAGGGCGTGCATGGATTGTTTCACGGCTTCGCGCACACGACGCAAGGCGACTACGGCGCGCTGGTCGGCGACTTTGGCCGGCGCTGGGTGATCGAGACGCTCGCCTTCAAGCCCTATCCGTGCGGAACCATGGCGCACCCTTACATCGACTGCGCCCGGCGTCTGGCGGCGCGCGGCATTAAAGCGGGCGAGGTAAAGGAACTGGTCTGCGAAGTCGCGGACGGCACCGTGCACCGGCTGTGGGAGCCGCTCGCCGCCAAGCAGCGTCCGCCCAACGGCTACGCCGCGAAGTTCTCGACGCCCTTCCTGATCGCCAGCGGCTTCGTGCGCGGCAATATCGGGCTGGATGCGTTCACTGAAGCCGCGGTGTGCGACGACACCGTGCTCGCGCTCGCCGCTAAGGTGCGCTACGTGATCGATCCGGACAATCCTTACCCCAATGCATTCACTGGCCACGTCCGCGCCTTCATGACCGATGGTCAGGTGTTCGAGGAGCGCCAACCGCACTTCCGTGGCGGTGCGCAGGAGCCGCTGACGTGCACCGACATCGAGAACAAGTTCATGCTCAACGCGCGCCACGGTGGCTGGGATGACAAACGCGCCGCCGGCGCGCTCAGATTGCTGGCGAAGCTTTACGATGGGCCAATCGATTTGAGCGCATTGCGAGGATAAGTTGGCCGTCATGGCCGGGCTTGTCCCGGCCATCCACGTCTGGCGGCATAACGGAAGAGAGGCGTGGATGCCCGGCACGAGGCCGGGCATGACAAACGGAGGGGCTGATGAGCGAACGAGAACTCTCGGGCAAGGTCGCCGTCGTCACCGGCGCCGGGCGCAACATCGGACGTTCGATTGCGTTGGCGCTGGCGCAAGCGGGCGCGGCGGTGCTGGTGAATGCGCGCTCGAACAAGACCGAAGCCGAAAGCGTCGTCGGCGAAATCGAAAAGACCGGCGGCCACGCGGTCGCCCATATCGGCGACGTTGCAGATGCCAAAGCGGCGCAGATGCTGGCTGAAATCGCGCTAACGCATTTCAAGCGCATCGACATTCTCGTCAACAACGCGGCGCTGCGCGGTGAAAAGTCATTTGAGGAAATGTCTTACGCCGACTGGCGTAGCGTTCTCGATGTCACGCTCGACGGCGCCTTTCATTGCAGCAAGGCCTGCCTGCCGGCACTGAAACAAAGCGGCGCAGGCGCCATCGTCAATATCGGTGGCATGAGCGCGCATATTGGCTCCAAGCACCGCGCCCATGTGATGACCGCCAAAGCCGGCCTGGTCGGTTTCACCCGTGCGCTGGCGCACGATCTAGCGGAGAACCGCATCACCGCCAATTGCGTGGTGCCCGGCGCCATCGCCACCGCACGTGCGGCGGCCGCCGCAACGCCCGCGCATCATCTCACCCACGGCACCATCACCGGCGAGCGTGGCAGGCCGCAAGACGTCGCCGCCATGGTGTGCTTCCTCGCCGGTCCCGGCGCACGCTTCGTCACCGGACAAACCATCCATATCAATGGCGGGGCGTTCCTGGGCTCGTAGCGTCCAGGTAACGCAGCCAAGAAAGCTGGGTCCCGAATTTGTGGTGCGCCGCCAATGCGTTGCACGGCGCCCGGGACACGTGGGAGAGGGTGGCCGCATCGGGCCGAAAGTGCTAATCCACCGCCCGACAGTGTCCCGGATAATAACGAGGTTTCCATGTATTCCGAGCTCGCGCTTTATATCGACGGCAAGTGGCTCAACGGCGAAGGCCGCAAGGGCGAGGACGTGATCAATCCGGCGACCGGCAAGACGCTTGCCGCATTGCCGCATGCCTCGATCGCCGATCTCGACGCTGCGCTCGCCGCGGCGGAGAGGGGCTTCGCGCTCTGGAGGGCGACTTCGGCCTACGACCGCGCCAAGATCATGCGCAAGGCCGCCGATCTGCTGCGCGAGCGTCACGAGCACGTGTCCAAGGTGATGACCCAGGAGCAAGGCAAGGTTTTCGCCGAGGCGCGTGCCGAGGTGCTGACCTCCGCCGACATCATCGACTGGTACGCCGAGGAAGGCCGCCGCACCTATGGCCGTGTCGTGCCCGGGCGGCAGAAAGGCGTACGCCAGCTTGTGTTGCAGGAACCGTGCGGCGTGGTCGCGGCCTTCACGCCGTGGAATTTCCCGACTCTGACCCCGGTGCGCAAGATTGCCGGCGCGCTCGCCGCCGGCTGCTCGATCATCATCAAGGCCTCGGAAGAAACCCCGGGCGGCTGCGTCGAATTGGTGCGCTGCTTCGCCGACGCGGGCGTGCCGGCCGGCGTGCTCAATCTCGTCTTCGGCGTGCCGGCGGAAGTTTCCGAGCATCTGATCCCCAAGAAGGGGGTCAAGAAGATTTCCTTCACCGGCTCGATCCCGGTCGGCAAGCATCTCGCGCAGCTCGCCGCCAAGGGCATGAAGAAGGCGACCATGGAGCTGGGCGGCCATTCGCCGGTTGTGGTGTTCGACGACGCCGATCCGGAAAAGGCGGCCGACACCATTGCCGCCTTCAAGTACCGCAACGCCGGCCAGGTCTGCATTTCGCCGACGCGTTTCTATGTGCAGGAGAAAGGCTACAGCAAATTCGTCGCCCGCTTCACCGAATACGCCAAAGGCATCAAGCTGGGCGACGGGTTGGAGAAGGGCACGACGATGGGGCCGCTGGCCAATCCGCGCCGGCTCGACGCCATGGAAAGTTTCGTCAACGACGCCAAGGATCGCGGCGGCAAGATCGTCACCGGCGGCTCGCGCCACGGCAACCAGGGCTTCTTCTTCCAGCCGACGGTGATCACCGACGTGCCGGACGATTCCAAGATCATGACCGAGGAGCCGTTCGGCCCGGTGGCGCCGATCGTGCCGTTCAAGACCTTTGACGAAGTCGTCGAGCGCGCCAATTCCTTGCAGTTCGGGCTGGCGGCTTATGCTTTTACCTCGTCGGACAAGACGGCGGTGGCGATCGGGGATGCGATCCAGTCCGGCATGGTCGGCGTCAATTCTATCGCCATCTCGACGCCGGAGACGCCATTCGGCGGCATCAAGGAATTGGGCTACGGCTCCGAAGGCGGCATCGAGGGTCTGCAGGCCTACATGAACATCAAGTTCATCTCGCAGGGATGACCGATGCCGTTCGGCACTGAAAATGGCCGGGCCGAGCCCGGCCATTATCTGTTGGCGTCCGCGATCACACGACCACGAACTGGCCCATCATGCCGGCATCCTCGTGTTCGAGGTTGTGGCAGTGAAACATGTATGGATGGACAGGGTCGGCGAAATCGGCAAATTCCGCGATAACGCGCACCCTGGAGCCGGACTCGACGAGCACAGTGTCTTTCAGTCCTTGTTCATGCGGCTGCGGTGGTACCCCGTCACGATCGATGACTCGGAACTGGATATCGTGGATGTGGAATGGGTGCGGAAGCGTCGTCGTGTTCTCGATCTGCCAGATCTCGATGCTGCCGAGCGGGACGCTTACGTCGATGCGCTTTATGTCCATTGACCGCCAATTGATGCCCATGGGCCCCTCCATGGTGGGGAGAGGCTGGCGCCTGAGCGACATCGTGGCCATGTCGAGCGTGAAGGTGCGGGTGCGCGCTGCCTGATCCGGCAACCAGGAGGGCACGTAGATGAGCCGCTCCGGAATCAAACTGCCGGCCGGCTCCAGCTCGTCCGCTCGTAGCTCCACGATGGGAAACGTGTCGCCGTTGCTCTGCGCACCGCGCACCATCATGTCCGAGCTGCTTGTGCCGGCGATGGGCGGGTAGCTCATCAAGGTGATGGTCTCGCCGGGCCGCATGTCGACCAGCAGTTCGATCCGCTCCGCAGGCGCAAGCTTCACGCGCTTCATGCGAGCCGGGCGCTCGAGCAGGCCACCGTCCGCGCCGATGACCAGGAGATCGGCGCCGTCCGCGCGGCCGAGCAGGTAGATACGGGAATTAGAGCCATTCAGAATCCGCAGGCGCGTGCGTTGCCGGCGCAACTTGAGGAAGGGGTCGACCGTGCCGTTGACCAGGATGACGTTGCCTTGATAGCCGACCTCAGCGTCGCCCATCGTTGACATGTATTGGAAGCTACCATCGGGATTGAAACGGCGGTCCTGGATAACAAGCGGGATGTCGTCCACGCCATAATCCGAGGGAAGGCCAAGCGCCCCCGTTTCCTCGTCCTCGATCAAGATAAGACCGGCCAATCCACGCAAGACCTGTTCTCCGGTCTGCTCCATCAAGTGTGAGTGGTACCAGCACAGCGACGCTTTCTGCTTGATCTCGAAGGATGGTTCCCATCCCTGATCGGGTTCGATGACCTGATGCGGCCCGCCATCGTAACGCGCGGGAATATGCAGGCCGTGCCAGTGCAGGGTCGTCGGCTCGGTGAGATTGTTCTTTACGCGGAATGACACGCGATCGCCCGCTCGGCAGCGGATGGTTGGACCGAGATAGGGGCCGTTGACGCCAAAGGTCGGCGTCGCAAGGCCCGGTAGGAAATGCGACGTTCCGGCTGCGATCGTGAGATCGTAATGCAGTCGACCGGCAGCGGTCGTCTTGCCTTCAAGCAGTGCGGGTATCTTGAGCGGATTGAGTGGACGATTTGCGGCTTCAGCATGTCCGCCGCGCAGGCCTGTGAGCGTTAGGGCACCCACTCCCAAAAGAAAATCGCGCCGCGACGACATGTAATAATTATAGAATTCACGCCTGCGGTCGATCGTTGACGTAGATCAAGCGTGGCTCGCTATTTTGCCTGCGCCTTCCGGCACGCTTCCCACACACGCGCCGGTGTCGCCGGCATCTCCATATGGTTGGCAGCGCCGTTTGGGATGGCGTGCGCAATGGCGTTCATCACCGCCGCGATCGCCGCCGTGGTGCCGGCTTCGCCGGTGCCCTTGACGCCGAGTGGATTGCTCGTCGCCGGCACCGGATGCAGCGCCTCGCGCAGATCAATCGGCATGATCTCAGCGTGCGGCATGCCGTAATCCATGAACGAGCCAGCCACCAACTGCCCGCTCGCGTCATAAACCGCGTTCTCCACCAACGCCTGGCCGAGCCCTTGCACGATCGAGCCGTGCACCTGGCCTTCGACGATGCGGGCATCGAGCGGATTGCCGCAATCGTCGATCGCGGTGTAGGTCACCAGATCGACCAGTCCGGTGTCCGGATCGATCTCCACCTCGGCGATGTGACAGCCGTTGGGAAAGGCGAGCGGCGTGTCGGCCTTGTCTTTGGTGTCGAGGGGCTCGCCCATTTCCTTCCCGCGCCGCGCGGTGTCGAACAGCGAAATCTTGCGGTCGGTGCCGACCACCTCGAACTGGCCGTTGCGGTAGGCGATGTCCTGCTCGGAGGTTTCCAGCGCGGAAGCGGCGACCTTCTTGCCCTTTTCCAGCATCACGTCGGCAACGTGAACGATGGCGTTGCCGGCGCACATGGCCGAGCGCGAACCGACTGAAGCAAAGCCGGTGAGGCCCAAATCGGTATCGCCGTGGCGGTGCTCGATCTTGGCGAACTCGATGCCGAGCTTGTTGGCAAGCAGATGGCCGAAGACGGTGGCGTGGCCCTGGCCGGTCGATTGCACGTTGCAGCCAAGGATCAACTTGTCGTCGGTGAACGTCACCGAGGCCTGCTCCAGCGGGATCGAGCCGGAATGTTCAAGCATGCAGGAAACGCCGATGCCGCGGTATTTCTTGCGCCGCGCCAACTCGCGCCTGCGCTTGTTGAAATTGGCGTAGTCCGCCATGTCCAGCGCCTGTTCGACGATAGCCGGGAAGTCGCCGCTGTCATAGACGTTGCCGACCGCCGATTTGTACGGCATCGCCGAGGGCGGAATGAGATTCTTGCGGCGCAGCCGCACCGGATCGATGCCGGAAACGCGCGCGGCTTCCTCGACCACGCGCTCAAGCGCGTAGTTGGCTTCCGGGCGCCCGGCGCCGCGATAGGGTCCGATCGGCACCTTGTTGGTGAAATAGCAGATGACGCCGACGTCGATTTTCGGGATGCGGTACATGCCGGGCAGGCAGCGCGCGAAATTGTTGGTGTTGATGCCGACGCCCGCCGTCGAGACGTAGGCGCCCTGGTTGCACAGATGGCGCATGCGCAGCGCCAGGAACTTGCCTTTGTCGTCGAGCGCCAACTCGGCGTGGGTAATGGTGTCGCGCGCCTGGGTATCGGTGACGAAGGCCTCCGAGCGCGTCGATTGCCAATGCACCGGGCGCCCCAATTTGCGCGCAGCGATCAGCAGCGCCGGATATTCCGGATAGAACGGCGTCTTCATGCCGAAGGCGCCGCCAACGTCGGCGGTGATCACGCGCAGCTTCTCGGGCGGCAGTCCCATGACGGCTGCGCCCTGCGCGCGCATGGCGTCGGCGCTCTGCGAGCAGGTATAGAGCGTGTAGCTCTCGGTCTTGGCATCGTAGGTGCCGGTGGCACCGCGGGTTTCCATCGCCGCCACCACCATGCGCTGGTTGGTGACGGTGACGCGCGCAACATGCGCCGCCCCGGCCATGATCTTCTCCACCTCGCGTTCATTGTCCTCGCTCGGCACCGGGCCTGGCCAGTCGACGATCATGTTGCCGGGCGCATCCGGGTAAAGCTGCGGCGCGCCTGGCTTCGTCGCCTGCTCGAGCTCGATCGCCACCGGCAATTCCTGGTAGTCGACCTGCACGAGCTCGGCGGCGTCCTGCGCGGCGGCAAGCGTGTCCGCCACCACTAGCGCAACGGGATCGCCCGCATGCATGACCTTTTCGCCGGCTAGCGAAGGGCGGAACGGCACCACCATCTTGGCGCCGCCGCGGCCGACCACCGGCGGATGGCGCGACATGCTGCCGACGCCAGCCGCCGTCATATCCGCGGCGGTGAGCACGGCGAGCACGCCTTTCGCCCGTAACGCCGCTTCGGCGTTCGCCGAGAGAATCTTGGCGTGCGCATGCGGCGAGCGCACGAAGGCGGCATAGGCCTGGTTCGGCAGCCGCGGATCGTCCATGAAATGCCCGGCGCCTCGCACCAAAGCGTCGTCCTCGACGCGCGGTTCGTATTCGGTGCTGGCAGGGCTCTTCGCGTCCATGGGAAATTCCGGCGATAGCGTTGAACGGGCCCCGTTTATAACCGAAAAAGTCGAGGCCAACAGGCCCTTGCGCCGGCAGGACGGGTGCGGCACTCAGGCGCTCCCTTTGCGAGGGCGAAGGGCGGATTTCAGGTGACGAAATGAGTGCAGCGCGAACGATCGATGTCCATACCCACATCCTGACGCAGGAGACCGCCGCGCTGCTGCGCAAGGCAGCGCCCAAGGTCCCGGTCATCATCACGCCGATCGACGCCGCTGCGGCGACGGTGGATGTAGGCGGCAATGCTTACCGGCCGTTCCCGACCGGCGGCTTCGATATTGCGCATCGTCTGCGCGACATGGATGCCGGCGGCGTCGACGTGCAGGTGTTGTCGGCGGCGCCGCAGACCTATCTCTACGATCAGGAGGCTGCGCTCTGCGCGGCGACCTCAGCCGTGCAGAACGACCAGATCGCGAAGCACATTGCCGATTATCCGGAACGGTTCTGGGGGATAGCGACCTTGCCGATGCAGGCACCGGAGCGCGCGGCCGACGAGTTGACGCGCGCCATGCGCAAGCTTGGCCTACGCGGGGCCATGATCGGCTCCAACGTCATGGGTAAGAATCTCGACGACCCGAGCCTGGAGCCGCTCTGGGCCGGCGCCGAAGAGCTCGGCGCCTTCATGTTCGTGCACCCGGTGAATGTCGCTGGAAGCGATCGGCTGAGCTCCTACTATTTGCGCAACCTGGTCGGCAATCCGCTCGACACCACCATCGCCGCGG
Source organism: uncultured Alphaproteobacteria bacterium (assembly GCA_963810255.1). Lineage (GTDB taxonomy): Bacteria > Pseudomonadota > Alphaproteobacteria > Rhizobiales > Xanthobacteraceae > Pseudolabrys. The sequence goes on from CAWEMT010000009.1 coordinate 49,973, forward strand.
CCTCTCTCGTTTTCGGCGGGGTGATGGATCGCCATCCCAAGCTCAAGATCTGCCTCGCGCATGCCGGCGGCTTCATGCCCTATCAGGCGGGGCGCTGGGTTCACGGCTGGCGCGTGCGGCCGGAGCCAAAGAAAAATATGCCGGCGGAGCCGGCGACCATCATCGGCCGTTTTCTCTACGACACCATCGCGCATTCCGATCAGTCGCTGGCGTTTTTGATCCAACAGGCGGGCGCTGACCGCGTGCTGCTCGGCAGTGACTACCCCTACGACATGGCGATGCTCGATTGCGTCGCCCATGTGCGGGCGCTGGCGATTGCCGAAGCCGACAAGGCGGTCATCTTGGGCGGTGGGACGGAAGCGCTATTGGCGGAGAAGGCTTGACGGAGGACGACGCATGGCCGCGCGATTTTTGGCCGCGCGTTAGTTCGGCGGCCGGGGCTCCGAGCGGCCGTCGAGCACGACGCGGATCCGCCGTGCCAGCACCGCTTCGGTCAGCGGCTTCGGAATGAGCTCGGTGCCGCGGTCAAGCCGTCCGTGATGCACAATCGCATTGCGTGAGTAGCCGGTCATGAAGATGACTTTCAAGCCCGGGCGGCGGCGCCCGATTTCATCGGCCAGTTCGCGGCCGTTCTTGCCCGGCAGCACCACGTCGGTCAGCAGCAGGTCGAAGTTCTTCTCCGCATCGAGCAGCTTCAGCGCCGAAGCCGAGTCGCGTGCCTCCAAGATCTGGTAATTGAGGTCGCGAAGAATTTCCGCAGCGTATTGACGTACGCCGTCGTCATCTTCGACGATGAGAATGGTCTCGCCGCGGCCGCGCTCCGAGTTCCCCGGCGTTTCCGCCGGAACATCCACGTGATGCCCGTCGTGACGCGGCAGATAGAGTTTTACCGACGTACCTTCGCCAAGTTCGCTGTAGATTTTGACGTGACCGCTCGACTGCTTGGTGAAGCCGTAGACCTGGCTCAGACCAAGCCCGGTGCCTTTTCCGGTTTCCTTAGTGGTGAAGAACGGCTCGAAGGCCTTTTCGACGGTCGCCGCGGACATTCCCGCGCCGTTATCGGTCACGGCGACGAGTACGTATTGGCCGGGGTTAATGCCCTCGTGCTGACGGCAATATTCCTCGTCGAGATAGGCGTTGCTCGACTCGATCGTCAGCTTGCCGCCGTCCGGCATGGCGTCGCGCGCGTTGAGCGCTAAATTGAGCAACGTCGCTTCCAGTTCGGAGACATCGGCCTCGACACTCCACAGCCCGGCGCCGCTGATCGTTTCCAATTTGATATTTTCCCCGAGTGATCGCGTGAGAATGTCGGCAACGTTGACGACCAGCTGGTTGACATCCACCGCCCGCGGGTTGAGCGGCTGCTGCCGCGAGAAAGCAAGCAGGCGCTGGGTCAATTGCGCGGCGCGCTCAGCTCCGGTCAGCGCATTATTGAGGGCGCGCTCGGCGCGCGCTTCGACGACGCCGCGCTTGGCGATGTTGAGGTTGCCGATGATGATGGTGAGCAGGTTGTTGAAGTCGTGAGCCACGCCGCCGGTCAATTGGCCGACGGCTTCCATCTTCTGCGACTGCCGCAATGCCTGCTCGGCCAGTTCGCGCCGCTCGGCTTCCGCGTAGAACGCCTGTGTCCGCCGCAGCGTCAGCAGCACGAGCGTGAACAGAAAAACCGTCGCCGGGAGGCCGAAAATGAGATGCGTCGACAGTGCCAACAGCCAATCGGTATAGATTTTTGGCAGCTCAATGCCCGCGGAAACATAGAGTCCCCAATTGCCCATCTTGCGGACGCCAACGCGCCGGTCGATTCCGTCGACGGTGCGCCGCGACGTGGTGATGCCGCCGGCCGGGTGCTCGGCGAGGATTTGCATGAAGCCGCCTTGCGGAAGGACTTTTGTCACGCCAGCGGGGGATGGCGGATAGCGGGCGAGAATGCTGCCATCGGCTTTGAGGATGAGGTAGTTGCCGCCGCTGTCGCGGACGAGGCGCGAAAAGAATTCGGTGAAGACCTCAGGGATGACCGATACGACGATAACGCCGGCAAACTGTCCGCTCTGTAAAGGCCGGCGGCGGCTAACGCCAAAGTAGGGGCTTGCCGAAAACCGTGGCAGCAGCACGGAGCCGATGAACGTGCCGGCGTCGGTGGACGCTTGCGCCGTGAAATAATCCCGGTTGGAAAGGTCTTGGAACTTGGAAGCCGGCAGCGTCTGCGAGCTGACCAGGATATGGCCATCTTTGTCGACAATCCGGATGGCGTTGACCGCCTCGGTCGCCGCTTCAAGCTCGTGGAGCTTGTCATGCAGCGCTCGCTCCGACGCCTTGATCTGGTCGTCGGGCATGGCACCGATCAGCGTATCGACGCTGGTGAAGGTCAGCGCCACGGACTCAAAGACCGTGTTGGCCTGTCCCGCCAAAATGTCCAGCGTCGCCGAAAGCTGCTCGTCCGCGTGGGCAAAGGCGTTGTTGTAGGTGACCCAGGCGCCCCAACCGAAAATGGCAACGGGGATGGCAATCGATGCAACCAACGCGGTCTTCAGGAGACGGATGGCAGCGTCACGGCGGGCGCGCATGAAAACCCCAAGTGGCGGCGCACGTATGTATTCCGAATAGAAGCCGTTGAAAAGATAAGTTTTTCTAAGACGCAGGCTGATTGATGGAACTTTAAGCCCGCTCCGCCGCTTTCACTTCGTCCGGTCGAGTGGCAGCTTCACCGGCGCCTTGAGCTTGCGCGCCCGTCGCCGATGATGGCCAAGCCGACGCCTTTCGCGGACGCCTTCAAACATTCACGCCGGCGCGGTTTCGCTGCTTGAGCTCCGCGATGCCCGAAATTGTTTCGTTAGTTAGTGGCAGATCGACCGGCTCGTTGCGGTCGGCCGACAAATCCGCGGCGCTGTAGGTCTCCATGACCCGGCGGGCCGACTCCGGTGTCACCATTACCGGCGTATCGCGGATGCAGGCTTCCAGGAAATGGATGGTCTCTGGTCCCATGCCGCCGGCGAACACTTCGCCGACCTGCTCGCCCGGCATGGTCGACATGGGGAACTCCTGGCCGCTCTTGACGGTGTTGAGCCAGTTATCGCGCTGGGTGTCGTCGAGGATGAGCGCTCCGTCGGTGCCGGTGATTTCGATCCATGTCGCGCAATAGTTCGGAAAACTTGGCGGCAGGTTCCAGCCGCCGCCGATCATCACCACCGCGCCGTTGTCCATGGTGACGGTGGAGAACATCACGTCGTGCGAGCCGTTGATCGGCTGCATGTAGCCGTAGGCGCCCTGCGAATAGACGCGCACGGGCTTGGCCGGCTCCAGCAGCCAGAACACGAAATCGAGATCGTGCGTCGATTCCATCACCACCGGGGAGAGCCGCACGCGGCTGGCGATCTTTTTGCCCAGGCTGCGCGAGAGGTGCCGGCTGACCAGCACCGAGACGACCTTGCCCAAGGTGCCGTCTGTGATTTTCTGTTTGGCGTAGGCGATCTTCGGGTTGAAACGCTGAGAATAGCCGATGGTGAATTTGAGATTGTTGCGCTTGGCGAGCTGGATCAGCTCGTCGGCTTCCCACAATTCCAGCGCGATCGGCTTTTCCAGCATCACGTTCTTGCCGGAATTCAGGCAATCGCGGCAGATCGGATAGTGGTTGGATTCCGGCGTGGTGGAGATATAGACCACCGAGATTTTTTCGTTGTTGATGATATCGTTGTAGTCGAGCGACGCCGTCGCCGGCTTGTAGAGCGCCTTCACCTCGGCCAGCCGATCGGGGCGGATTTCGCACAAGTGCAATTTATCGACCAGCGCCGTGCGCGCCAGCGTCTGCGCCCGCGTGCCACCCACCCAGCCGACGCCGATCACCGCTGCTTCAACCGTTTTCACTCGCGTTTCCTCGTTTTGATTTTTCCGCCGGCGGGGAGAGTAGCCTACGAGAATAGTGGCCGGAAGGGCCGCGGCTTTCAGCGGGTGAAAGCAGGCTGGCCCACGCCGAATACTTGGCGCGCGAATTGCGGATAGACTTCGGCCAGTTGCGGGGCGACGACCTCGCGCAACATGGCAAGCGTCTCGGGCGAGGGCGGCGGCGTCTGCGGCACGCTCGCCGGCCTGTCGAAATCGAAGCCGGTGTGCTCGATCACTTCCTCGACCGTGTGGCCGGGATGCACGCTGGCGAGCCGAAAACGGCCGTCGGCAAAGTCGAATAGGCAACGGTTGGTGACCAGCGCGATCGGCCCGCCGGGCCGGTAGACATTGGGCTCGCTCACGCCCGGCGCGCTGATGAAATCGACGTGTGGCACCAGCGTGCGGCGCGAATGCTCGGTGCGAAACAAAATGACTTTGGGCACCACGTAATAGAGATAGGCTGAGCCGAACGAGCCGGGAAAGCGCACCTTGGGGTGTTCGTAGTCGCCGGTCGAGACCAGATTGACATTACCCTGGCCGTCGATCTGTCCGCCGGAGAGGAAGAATACATCGATGCGGCCTTGCCCTGCGCAGTCGAACAATTCGCGTGCACCGTCGGTGAAGAAATTGTGCTTGCGGCTTTGCAGCAGTGACACGTAAGGCCGCCCATTGCCCCGCTCGCGCGCAAGAAGCGCCGCGGCCGCCGGAATCGGCGAGGCATTGCCCACCGCCACATGCCGCACGTCGCCGATCAGCCGCGCGATCAGGTCGGCGAGCAGCTCTTCGGAGCGGAAACTCACTTATCCCTCCCCCGCTTGCGGGGGAGGGTGGTCGGCGAAGCCGACCGGGTGGGGGTGCTTGGCGCGTGCAATCGAATTGACCCCACCCGACTCCGCGCTGGCGCGCGGAGCCACCCTCCCCTTTCAGGGGAGGGATAAGAAAGAGATTCACGCCGTCTGCTTCTCATACACATACCGATCCAGATATTCCGCAAAACCTTCCGCCGTCGCCGCCATCTTCGCGTAGAGCGCCAGATGTTCCGCGTCAGCGCCATAATGGTCCGGCAACGGCAGCGGCCAGGCGCCGCGTTCGACAACAGCGATGCTCTCGACGTAAAAGCCCGGCAGCGTGCCGGCGGCGAGCACCGGATCGTCGAGCAGATTGCCGTCATGGATCTTTTCGACGGTGACGATCGTCTTGTCCGCCGCATGCGCCATCATAGCCAATTCGCGCTGGCGCCCGATCCAGACATTGCCGAAACGATCGGCCATCGGCACCTGCATCAGGGCGACATCCGGCTTGATCGCCGGCAGCAGCACGATCGGATCGGAATTGCCGAACGGGTTGTCGATCATCTTCCAGTCGTCGCGGTGTTTCAGCACATCAGAGCCGATCAATCCGCGCAGCGGGATGAACGGCACGCCTTTCTCCGCCGCCTGCAACGCGGCATGTAGCGCCGGGCAGGTGGCATCCTTCATTGTGATTGTGCCGGCGGTGACGGCGGCGGCAAAACGCGGCGCCGCACCGAACTCGCCCAGGCTCACCGCGCTGGTCTCAAGGGTCTCGACGCAGCCGGCGCCGATCAGCAGATCGGCCTGCAGGCTTGACGTCGGCAGCGCCACCAGATGCAAGCCTTTGACACCGCGCCGGATCAGCGCGCGCGTGGCCGCCATCGGCACACCGGAGACCTCGCGCGGCACAACCAGCATGCAGTCGTCGTGGATCGCTGCAAGCGCTTCGTCGAGCGATGTGACCGGTTGGGCCATGCCCATTCGAATAACACGCTTGCCAGGCGCAGACAATTTTGCGACTTGATTTTGATGGCAATGACCCTTCAGGAAAAACTCAACGCCGGCCGCTTCGTCATCACCGCCGAGGTGACACCGCCGGTTTCCACCGACCGCAATGAGCTACTTGCCAAGGCGGCCCCGCTCAAGGGCCTGGCCGATGCGGTCAACATCACCGACGGCGCCGGCGCGCGCCCGCATCTGGGCAGCGTGACCGCGGCGGCGATGCTGGTGGAGCAGTGCATCGAGCCGATCCTGCAATTCACCTGCCGAGATCGTAACCGCATCGCGCTGCAGAGCGATCTCATGAGCGCGGCGGCGTACGGCATCCGCAATCTGCTGATGCTGCGTGGCGACGACCCGTCAGCCGGCGATCAGCCTGACGCCAAGCCGGTGTTCGATTTCGATCCGCGCCAGCTTCTGGAAACCGCGCGCCGCTTGCGCGATACCGGCGAATTACCATCCGGCCGCAAGGTCTCCGGCTCTGCCTCGTTTTTTCTCGGCGCCGCCGACAACCCGATCGATCCGCCGCCGGACTGGCAACCGAAGAGCCTGCAGGCCAAGATCGATGCCGGCGCGCAATTCTCGCAGACCCAGTTCTGCATGGATGCCGGCGTGGTGCGCCGCTACATGGCGCGGCTCGCCGAGCACGGTATCGCCGGCAACCTTTCGGTCTTGATCGGCATCGTGCCGCTGCGCTCGGCCAAGTCCGCGCGCTGGATCAAGGAAAAGCTCTTCGGCGCCATCATCCCCGACGCCGTCATTGCGCGCATGGAGGCGGCGAGCGATCCGATTGCGGAAGGCCGCGGCATCTGCCTCGACATGGTGCGGGAGCTCTCCGAGATCCCGCAGATCGCGGGGTGCCACATTATGGCGCCCGGCAATGACACCGCGGTGCCGGACGTCATTGCGGCGGCTCGCAAGAGCATTAAGCGGCTGGCAGCAGTTTAACTTTGTTCCGTCGCTTCCGCGCTCGCCCGGGACGACAGCAGCGGGCGACGGTGCTAAGATTGCCCCCAAGGGGAACAAGGCCAAAGGCCACGCCAGTCAGGGAGGAAACACATCATGCAAAACGGCATCACCAAGCGCACTGCAATGGCGGTCATCGTTGCTGCTGCAACTGCTTACGCACTATCGGCTCCAGCCGCGGCGCAGGAAAAAGTTTGGAAGCACGGCTTGATCAAGGCCAAGGCCGATGCCGGCATTTTCCTGATGGTCACCAAGCGCGACTTCGCCAAAAAGCAGGGCCTCAAGATCGAGACCTCGGAGTTCCGCAACGACCAGCTCGCGCTCAAGGCGCTGATCGCCGGCGAGCTTGACAGTTTCGAAGGCGGCCCGCAGGGCGTGTTCTCCGCCGACTCCAAAGGCGCCGACGCAAAAATTCTCGGTTGCCACTGGATCGTGGTGCCGCACGGCATCTACGCCAAGGACTCGATCAAGACGGTGGCCGACCTCAAGGGCAAGCAGATCGCGGTGTCGGCGCCCAATTCCATGCCTGACATGCTGGCGCGCTCGGCGTTGGCTAAATACGGCGTCTCCGACAAGGACGTGAAGCTTGCCGCGGTCGGCGGGGACCACGACCGTTATCAGGCGCTGGTCGGCGGCGTGGTCGATGCCGCGGTGGTGTCGAACGAAGTCGAGCCGGTCATGCCCAAGAACTTCCATCTCCTGGTGGCCGGCCGCGACGCGGTGCCGAACTTCCTGCGCGTGTGCATCATTTCCAGCGCCAAGACATTGGCCGCGCGCGGCGACGATGCGGTCAAATTCCTCGCCGCCGAAATGAACGCGCTGCGCTACGCGCTGTCCCACAGGGACGAGACCGTGGCGCTGACGCGCGAGATCATCCACGCCAAGCCGAATGACCCGCGGCCGGCCTTCGTCTTCGATGACGCCGTCAAGCATCACGCGGTCGATCCGACGCTGCCGCTGCCGGCGGCGAAGTTCAACTGGATCCAGGAGCAATTGGTCAAGGCCGGCAAGCTCAAGAAGCCGCTCGATCTTGCCACTGTGACTGCGCCGGAATATCGCGAAAAGGCGCTCAAGATGGTGGAGAGCACACACTGAGCGCTGGTACTGAACTTGCGCCTGCGCGGAATGGGCGGAGACCCTGAATGGGTGAAGTAAGTTTCGTCGACGTCTCCAAGCGCTTTACGCTGCGCGTGGAGGACGACGTGCATCACGTGCAGGCGCTTGACCGCGTCAGCTTCAAGGTGGCGGACGGCGAGATCGTGGCGCTGATCGGGCCGTCCGGTTGCGGCAAGACTACCGCGTTGCGCGTCGCCATGGGGCTCGATCCGGCCAGCAGCGGCCGCGTCACCGTTGACGGCCGCGAGGTGCACGGCTGCGGCCACGACCGCGGCATGGTGTTCCAGCACGCCGAATTGCTGCCCTGGCTCAATGCCCGGCAGAACGTGATGTTCGGCCTGGAAATGAAGGGCATGCGCGGGGCCCCGCTGCGCGAAACGGCCGAGAAATATCTCGAACTGGTCGGCTTGACCAACTCGCAGAACCGGCGTCCGCACCAGCTCTCCGGCGGTATGAAGCAGCGCGTCGGTATTGCCCGTGCGCTCGCCATCGATCCCTCCGTGCTGCTGATGGACGAGCCGTTCGGCGCGCTTGATGCGCAGACGCGTGAATCCATGCAGGCGGAACTGCTGGACATTCACGCGCGCACCAACAAGACGATATTGTTTGTCACCCACGATCTCGACGAAGCCGTGCTGATCGCCGACCGCATCGTGGTCATGCGAGAGGGGCGGGTGCAGGAGATCATGAGCGTACCACTGCCGCGGCCGCGCGGCGATCTTGGCGTCGTCCGCGGCACGCCCGAGTTCACAGACACCCGTTACAAAGTCTGGCGCGCGCTGCATGACGCGCCGACGGTGCATTGATCATGGTCGATGTGGCCGACAACCGGAGTAAGACCGCGGCGGCCGAGCCGCAGACCGAACCCGTCGAGCGGCGCCCTTGGCCGCGCTGGGCGATCACGCTGACCTCGGTCGTCTGCCTACTGGTGCTGTGGGAAATCTTCGGCCGCGACATCAATCCCGTGTTCGGGTCCTATCCGACCGCGATTGCGGTGGCGTTCTGGGATCTGGTGCGTACCGGACAACTGCAGACCGCGCTCTACGAATCGCTGCGGCCGTTCGCGCTCGGCTATTGCTTGGCGATCGTCATCGGCGTTCCGCTCGGCCTCATCATCGGCCGTTTTCGCGTGGCCGAGGCCGCGCTCGGCATTTACGTCACCGCCGGCTACGCCATGCCGCTGGTCGCGCTGGTGCCGCTGCTGATGCTGTGGCTGGGGCTCGGCTTCGCCGTCAAGGTCGCGGTGGTGTTCCTGATGGCGCTGTTCCCGATCTGCATCAACACTTGGCTCGGCGTCACCGCGGTGCCGAAGACGCTGATCGAGGTCGGCAAATCCTTCGTCGCGCCTGACGTGGTGATCCTGCGCCGCATCATCCTGCCGGCGACGCTGCCTTACATCATGGCCGGCATCCGCCTCGCAGTCGGCCGCGCGGTGGTGGCGATGGTGATCGCGGAATTCTTCACCACCATTTCCGGGCTCGGCGCGGTGATCATTAATTCCGCCAATAATTTCGACACCGCTACCATGTTCGTGCCGATCATCATTTTGATGATCATGGCGATTGGACTCAACTCTTTCATCGGCTTTGTCGAGCGCCGCGTGGCGCCCTGGCAGGCGGAGATCGCAGGACGAGATCGGGAGTAAGCCTCGGAGCCCGAGCGAAGGCGAGCCGGGCCGCTTCTTGAGCCCTGAAGCTCAAATAGACAAAGAGGCGGTAAAATCTTACTCTCATCGTGAGTGAGAGATCGGGGCGGTATGCGTACATCATCAAAAGCGATAGTCTCAGTTCAGATTTTGCGCGCGGTCGCAGCGCTCCCTATGAGGATTTTGCCGTCGGACAATTCGGAGTCGACCTGTTCTTTGTCATTTCCGGTTTCGTCATCGTGTATGCGTCGGAAAGGCTTTTCGGTAAGAACGGAGCGGGGGTCATTTTTTTGTACGGCGTTGGATTAGGATCGCGCCGCTTTATTGGATCGCGACCGTAATCGTTCTTGAGCACGTATTACACGCCTATCCGACACTAACGGCTGCCGATATGTCGCCTGGCGTCGTCATCGCGTCCTTCTTTTTTATTCCGTATTCGACGCCATCCGGTGTCGCGATGCCGGTTCACGGATTGGGCTGGACGCTAAATTACGAGATGTTTTTCTACGCGCTTTTCGCGGTATCCATGGCCTTCTCGCGGGTCCGGGCGGTCGTCTTATGCGCCAGTATCCTGCTGATTGGAATCATCATTGCGGCCTTTACGCCGCTGCCGCTGCCGTTGAGATTTTGGTTCGACTCAATCGTCGTGGAATTCATTTTCGGCATGACCATCGCGCTCGCTTACCGATCGGGAGTTCGGCTGCCTATGTGGCTGCGTCTCTCGGTGGTGGTGGCCTGCATCACCTCTATGCGCCGCGCTTCATAGAGTGGGGGATCCCGTTTGCGCTTATCGTTTCCTGCGCCGTGCTCGGCGACGACATCCCCGGAAGAAGTTTGCCCGTGCGTGCGCTGGTCCTGCTTGGCGATGCGTCTTATTCCCTATATTTGATGCATGTCTTTATCATCACCTTGCCACGGCTGGCTTTCGGTCATGTCCTTGCTGACCATCTTCCCCGCGGTCTTTACGCCACGATGTTGGTCGCACTCGCGTGTATTGTGTCGGTTCTGATCTATATTTTTGTCGAGCGGCCAATGACGACAGCCTTGAAAGGCGGGCTGGCGTTTTTTCAGCGTCGCTCCTCGGTCGAGTCTGCAACGACCGTTTCATAGCGTTTCGATTCGACTGCGAAATGCGACGCCTATGTTTATTGGTCCCCCCCATTCGCGGGGACGGCAGCTTGCAATTGCGTCACCGCCGCAAACAAGTCCCGCACCTGCGCTTCCGCAATATGGCGCGTGATGAACACCACGCGGCCGCGCCGCTCGCCGTCGGGCCAGGTCTCGAGCTCGACCGGCGGATGCGCGAGGTGCTGCACGAACTGCACCAGCACCGGGCCGCGGCAGCCTTCAACGTTGAGGAAACCCTTCACGCGCAGGAGATCGGGCCCGCGCATCGCCATCAATGTTTCCATGGCGCGCGCGAAAACCGGCCACGGCATCGGCATGTCGTCGGCCAGCACGAAGCTCGCAATACCGTCGCTATGGGCGGTTTCGGCGACGAAGGTGTTGCGCGTATCGGTGACGGGCTCGATGAGACGGCTGGGATCGAGTTCGCCGTTCACCGCGACCAGAATTTCCGCGCCGGCATTGAGCGCGCGCAGTTGCGCGCTGAGCGCTGCTGCCGCGCCTTCGCCGGCAATGTCGGTTTTGGTGATGACCAGCCGGTCGGCGAGGATCACCTGCTTGCGCGCCTCCGCCGACCATTTGAGCGTGTCAGCGCCGGTTTCGGCATCGATCACGGTGACGACCGCCTCCACATGAAATTCGCCGCCGAGCGCGCGGTCGGTGGCGAAGGTCTGCAAGATGGGCGAGGGATCGGCGAGCCCCGAGGTCTCGATCACCACGCGGCGGAAGTCCGGCAATTCGCCGCGTTCGCGCTCCACCACCAGCCGGCGCAGCGCCTGTTGCAAATCGCTGCGCGCGATGCAGCACAGGCAGCCATTGCCGAGCAGCACCGTCTCGTCGGCGCTCGGTCGCACCAGCGCGTCGTCGATACCTTCGGCGCCGAATTCGTTGACCACCACCGCGCTGCCGCGTCCTTCCGGCGTCGCCAGAAAGCGCCGCAGCAGCGTGGTCTTGCCGGCGCCGAGGAAGCCGGTGACCACGGTTACCGGCACGCGATGCCCGCGCTCGCGCTTGACCCGGCGCCCGAACTGGCCGGCGGCCGGGGAGGGGAAGGGGAATGGCGAGTTCATGGTCCGATACTATACGAAACCGTCGTCACCGGGCCGGCCCGAAGGGCCGAGACTTGGTGATCCCACTTAGTGGAACCGCTGTGCTCGCCTAAGCGAGATGGCCGGGACAAGCCCGGCCATGACAATTCCACTAAAAATCCATCTCCAGCACATAGAGCCCGCCGGTATGGCGATCGACGGTGTAGACGATCTGCCGCTCGTCGACGAACACGTCGTTGAGCTGCACCGCGCCGGCCGGCGTGCCTTTCGGCGGCGGCGGCACGAAGGCGCCGACTTCCTTCGGCTGATACGGGTTGGAGATGTCGTAGGCGCGCAGGCCGCCGTTGAAGAAGGTGCCGAGCACGATCTGGTCGGACTGCCAGGCCGTCGGCACCGCCGCGTTCTCGTGGATATTGTGCGCGCCGAAACGGCCGCCGCGGTCCTTGTAGGCGTCGACCGGCGGCAGCGGGCAGGTAGCGATCGATATCGGATGCGTCTCGTCGCGCATGTCGAGGACCCAGATCAGCTTGGGCCAGTCCTTGGCGGCGTTCTCGGTCGACTCGTCGGTCACCAGCATCAGGTTGCGCTCGAACAGCGGCACAGCGGTATGCATGAAGCCGGTGTAGGGCGGAGAATTGGTCCAGTGCGAGATCATCTTCGGATTGGCCTTGTCCTTGATGTCCATCACGAACATGCCGCCGTCGATGTAGCAAAGATAAAGCCGGTCCGGCTTTTGCGGATAAACGTTGGTGTTGTGCGCGCGATAACCCTTGTCGAGCGGATGGCGCGGCGGCGGCGCGATGTTGTCGGTCGCCGAGGTGCCCGGCATCCACCAGCGCCCGACTTCCTTCGGCTTCGACGGATCGCGCACGTCGATGCAACGGTAGAATTGATCGTCGCTCGGATGGCTCGGCTTGAAGTCGGGCGCGCCCGAGGCCATGTGCACGTATTCGCCGTCGCAGAACCACAATTGATGCACGCCGCGCGAGGTCGCGCCCGAGCAGTCGAAGAACGAGATCGAGCGCGGCTTGTCCGGCACCGACACATCGAACAGCTCGAGCCCGGCCGGCTGCTGGCCTTTCTTCTGCGTCTGATAGGCCACCGCCATGATGTTGCCCGAGCATTCCAGCGAGTTCGAGCGCATAAAGGCCTGCGGCAGATCGGTCTGCACGACCACCTTGGGATTGCGCGGATCGGAAACGTCGACGCCGGTAAAATTCTTCGGCGCGCTCTCATGCGCCAGCCAGATGATGCGGCGGCCGTCTTTGGCGATCGTCACCGACATGCCTTCGCCCATGCCGCCGAAGCCGCCGAGGTCGTTTTGCGCGAGCAGTTTGAAATTCCAGGTGGTGGGTTCCGCGCTCTGACTGAGCGGGCTTTCTGCGGCTGGCATTCACGTCTCCGTCACGACTTGCGTTTTTCATAACGAGGCCGGCGCGGAATGCGCCGGCCTCGGATTTCCGCCTACGGTATTCGGGCGCTCAGGCCTCGGCCTTCTTGAAGAAGTCCTTGCGGAACGCTTTGCTGAAGTCCGGTATGGCCTTGATCTTTTTGTTCTTCAGCAGCACTTCGGCATGATGCTGCATATAGGGTCCGAGGTCGTCCGGCCAGCCGGGGCCGACTTCCACGTGGCTCAGCGCCTTGGCGAAGGTCGCCTTCGACATCTTGTAGCCCTTCGAGGTGTAGAATGAGTAGATCACATCCGACACCTTGTCGGGATGCTCCTTGAAGTCCTTCGCGACTTCCAGCCAGGCCTTGAGATAGGCGACGATCGTGTCCGGGTTCTTGTCGACGAATTCCGGCGTCGCTGCCATGAACACCGGCAGCTTGTCGAACGAGTAGAAGTCCTCCAGCGAGTTGGCCATGCCTTCGTCTTCCGCGATGGCGTTATAGGGTTCGACGTTGACCATGGCGTCCACGGTCTTGGCGGCCATGGCGGCCACCATGTCGTTCACGTTCATGCGGATTTCCTGGAAGTCGCCCTTGTGCAGGCCGGCTTTGGTGGCGATCTGGTCGACGAAGATGTTGCCGGTCGACGAGCCGGTCTGGTTGGCGACCTTCTTGCCGCGAAGGTCCGCGACCGTCTTGAGCCCAAGTTCCTTGCGCGCCATCACGCGCGCGGTCTTGCCGACATACTCGATCTTGGCGATGGCGACGAGGCCGCCTTTGGCGTTGCCGATGATGAAAGACGGGCCGGCATAGGTGCCCATGTCGACTTGGCGCGCCACCATCTGCTGCATGGTCAGGTTGCCCGACGGTACAGCGAATTCCTCGAACTTGATGCCGTGCTTCTGCAGGTAGCCCGAGCGCAGCAGGTAATAAGTCGGCATGCCCCACATATTGGTCTGATAGCCCTGGCGGATGGTCGCCATTTCCGCCAGCGACGGACGCACGCCCAAGCCCGCCGCCAGCACGCCGGCGCCGGTCGCGACCAGCGCGTGCCGCCGAGTGATTCCTTTGGTCAACATCGTCATCGTCATCCTCCCTTTAGATTTTTGCTTGCCCATTGGTCGCCGATTTCACCGTCTCGCCTTGCGCCTCGTCTTGTCCGAGATGGTGCAACAGTTCTTTCTGGCATTCGAGGAATTCCACGCTCAGCGGGTCGCGCGGCCGCGCTAGCGGAATCTTGATCACTGCCTTCACTGTCCCGGGATGCGGCGTCATCACCACCACGCGGTCCGCCAGATAAACCGCCTCCGCCACATTGTGCGTCACGTAGATCACCGTCTTGCGCGTTGTCTTCCACACGTCGGCGAGCAGCCGCTGCATGTCATCGCGTGTCATGGCGTCGAGTGCCGCGAACGGCTCGTCCATCAGCAGCACCGCCGGATTGTACGCCAGCGCGCGCGCGATGGCGACCCGCTGCTGCATTCCGCCGGACAGATGATGTGGGTAGGAGGCGGTAAACTTTTCGAGTTTCACCAGGCGCAATTGTTCGCGCGCGACCGCCTCGCGCTCCTCTTTGCCGACGCCCTTCATTTCCAGCCCGAAAGTGACGTTGCCGAGTGCGGTGCGCCACGGGAACAGCTGGGCGAAATCCTGGAACACCACGCCGCGGTCCATGCCGTGGCCGGTGACGGTCTTGCCGCCGATACGGATCTCGCCCGACGCCGGCGCAATGAACCCGGCGATGATGTTGAGCAAGGTCGATTTGCCGCAGCCCGACGGTCCGACGATGCAGAGGAACTCGGAGGCGTCGATATTGAGACTGACGTCCTTGACGCCGGGTACTTTCCCGGCGGGAGTGTCGTAGACAAGCGAGACATCGCGAATTTCAATCGGCAGCATTTTATAATCCGTTCAATCCCACGGAAGCGGGAATCCAGGTAAGCTGCTTGCACTGTGCTAGCGGCCCTGGGTCCCCGCTTTCGCGGGGACGAATGGCTGCTTTGAATTGCGCGGGTGCCAATGACATGCGGCTCATCCCTTTGCCATCCGCACCATGCCCCAACGCTGCACGGTCGCCCGCTCGATCGAGCCGAACACCACGCGCTCGAATACGAAGCCGATGAAGCCGATCACCACGATCGATGCCAGCATGACGTCGGCGTTGAGGAATTCCTTGGCGTCGAAGATCACCCAGCCGAGCCCCCAGTCGGAGGCGGCGATCATCTCGGCGCCGACCACCGCGATCCAGCAGCGCAAAAACGCTTGCCGCATGCCGGTGATGATGAAGGGTAGCGCCCCGGGGATGATCACCTTGCGGAACATCTTGCGCTCATCGGCGCCCATGGCGCCGGCCGCGCGCAACCAAAGCGGATTGACCGAGCGCACCCCCGACCAAGTGTTGAACAGCATCGGGAAGGTAGCGGCGTAGAACACGACCAGGATGGTGGTGAGGTTGCCGATGCCGAACCACAGCATGAACATCGGCACCAGCGCGAAGGACGGGATCGGCATGATCGCGCTGACCAGCGGCAGGAAGAAATTTTCCACCGGTTTGAAGCGCGCCATCAAAATGCCGAGCGGCAGTCCGAGCGCCACCGCCAGCGTGAAGCCGAACAACACACGGTACAGCGTGGCGCCGACGTGCCGCTCCATGGTGCCGTCGGCGAGCATGGAGTAGAGCGTCTGCACGATTGTTTGGATCGTCGGCAACAGCACCCGCGGAAACAATCCGCTGTAGGCGACGCCTTCGTAAATCGCCGCTGCCGTCGTCAAAGTGATGGCGGCGCGGATCATCGAGCGGCGGCTTTTTTCCTGCTCGGTCATTCCATCAACTCCACCATGCCCCAGCGCACGACCGTGAAGTCCTCGATCTTCTGGAACACCAGTTTCTCCAGCGCCAGGCCGATCACGGCGATGACCAGGACGCCGGCCATCATGGCGTCGGTGTTGAGGAATTCGCGTGCGCCGAAAATCAGCCAGCCCAGACCCCAGGGCACGGCGGCGAGCATCTCCACCGCCACCAGAATGCGCCACGCCTGCGCCAGGCCGAGCCGCAATCCGGTGAGGATGTAGGGCAGCGCGCCGGGCAGGATGACGTGACGGAAGACGCGAGCGTCGTCGGCGCCCATCGCCTGCGCCGCGCGCAGCCAGATTTCCTTCACCGCCTTCACGCCGGTCCAGCTGTTGTAGATGACCGGGAACATCGACACGAAGCCGACCAGCAGCACGGCGGACACTTCGCCGGGCCCGAACCAGAGCAGAAACAGCGGCGTGTAAGCGAGGCCGGGGATCGGTGCGAGGATGCTCACCAGCGGCAGGCAGATATCTTCCGCCCGCCGTGAGCGCCCCATCAGCACGCCGATGGTGACGCCGACAATGGCCGCCATGCCGAAGCCCGCGAGCAATCGGAGTACCGTCTCGATGGCGTGATGCGGCAGAATACCGCTGACGGTCAGGTCGACGAAGGAGCGAGCAATTTCTTCCAGCGTCGGAAACAGCTTGCGCGGAAAGATGCCGGCGCGCGCGACGATCTCCCAGATCGTGCCTACCACCAAAAACGGAAATGCGTTGCGCGCGATGACGCGCCAGCGCTCGTTGCCGGCCGATTGGCCGGGCGCTTGCGCGACGGCAATTGTGGTGACCGCTTCCTGCATGGCGGCGGCGGACGTCCTCCCAATTTATCGACACCGCGCCGGCGACTTGCGCTTCAGCCTTCTGGCGGCGGCCTTGTTAGCGGCTTTTTTTGTAAGCCTTGGGCGCAGGATAGTGCGCCTTCAACCGTGACCACAAGCAGGCGCGGGCCGGCTCCGTTGCCGCGGGCATTTCGCGCTGGCGGACGGGCCGCAGAACGGCTAAAGGCCCCGGAAACCGGCGCGCTTGCCGTCGCGGCGCAAGTTTCAACGGGAGAGTTTCGTGATGTCGAACAATGCACAAAAAATCGGCTGGATCGGCGCTGGCCGCATGGGCACCCCGATGGCGGAGCGCCTGCTCAAGGCCGGTCACGACGTGTCGATCTGGAACCGGACCCGCGCCAAGGCCGAGCCGCTGGCGGCCAAGGGCGGCAAGATCGTCGACAAGCTTTCCGACCTGGCCGCCTGCGACGTCGTGTTCTCCATCGTCTCCACCGGCAAGGACCTGGAGCAGGTGATTTTCGGCAAGGACGGCGTTGCCTCCGCCGGCAAGCTGCCGAAGGTCGTCGTCGACTGCTCGACCATATCGGTCGACAACTCCGCCGCCATCCGCAAGCGGCTGAAGGAAAAAGGCGCCGATTATGTCGCGGCGCCGGTGTCCGGCAACGCCAAGGTGATCAAGGCCGGAAAATTGTCGGCCATCGTCTCCGGCCCGGAAGCGGCCTGCAAGGCCATGATGCCGCTCATGGAAGCGATCGCGCCGCGCGGCGTCGCTTACGCCGGTGATGGCGAACTCGCGCGCGTCTGCAAGATCGCGCATAACGTCATGCTCGGTGTGGTGATCGAGAATCTGATCGAGATCACGCTGTTGACCAACAAGATGGGTGTACCGCGCCACGCATTCCTCGCCTTCCTCAACAATTCGGTGATGGGCTCGATGTTCACGGCCTATAAGTCGCCGGCGCTGGTCAACCTCGACTGGACCACGACGTTCACGCCCGAACTGCTGCGCAAGGATATCGACCTCGGGCTCGAGCTTGCCCGCGAGATGGACGTGCCGATGCCGGTGACGGCGGCGACGCGCGAGGTGCTGCAGGGTCATTTCGGCGCCGCCATGCTGCAAAAAAATCCCGAGGAATACATCCAGAAGGATTTTGCGGCGCTGGCCGAAACCATGGCGCTTGCCGCCGGCATGACACTCACCTCCGAAAACAAGAACGTGCCGACGGGGTTGGAATAATTCGTCAAAAAAAAGGGCCGCTTGCGCGGCCCTGGTGCACATCAGGTGGAGGATTCGTGCCGCCGTCAAAGCCAAAAAAGGGAGGACGGCGACCGGAAGTGCACACCGGCCAGTCAAGCGGGCGCCAAGGCCGATCACAAGTAAAATGGCCGTAAATTCTCAGTAGGCAGGCTATGCTCGGCCCAACGCGCGATTTGCGCCGAGGGAGCGACACCATGACGCCGCAGATTGCCGCGCTCACCGACAAGATCCGCGCACTGGAAAACGAGCTCGATGCCGAGCTTGCCAAGCGCCGCGCTGAGCTGCGCAACGGGCTGGAGCACGGCCGCGTCGCCTTCGAGGAAGAGCTGCTGCGCCGCCATCGCGAACTGCGGCGCAAGCTGTTGCCCTATATCGTTGGCGCCAACCCACTGGTGATCCCCGCGCCGGTGATCTATGCCGGCATCGTGCCGTTCCTGCTGCTCGACCTTTTCGTCAGCGCTTATCAAGCGGTGTGCTTTCCGATCTACGGCATCGCCAAGATCGCGCGCGGCGACTATCTGGTGTTCGATCGTCACCACCTCGCTTATCTCAACGCGCTCGAGAAGCTCAACTGCGCCTACTGCTCCTATGCCAACGGCTTGATCGCCTTCACCCGCGAGATCGCGGCGCGCACCGAGCAATATTGGTGTCCGATCAAGCACGCACGCCGCGTCATCGGTACGCATGGCCGTTACCCGGCGTTCGACGATTACGGCGACGGTGAGGGTTATCCGGCACGACTTGCCACGTTGCGCAAGGCGCTGATCAAAGACGAGTGATCACGCACGCGCACAGCGGGCCGGCACTTGCCGGCCGGCACCCGATAATGAGAGATTGCCGCTAAGGGAGAAAACCAAATGGCCTTCAAACTCTACAACGCGCCGCAATCGACCTGCAGCCAGCGGGTGCGCTTCGTGCTCAATACCAAAAAGCTGCCTTACGAAGAGGTGAAGCTCAATTTGCTGGCTGGCGATCAGCTCAAGCCCGATTACCTCAAGCTCAATCCCAACGGCGTCGTGCCCACGCTCGATCACGATGGGCAGATCGTCATCAATTCCACGGTGATCACCGAATATCTCGACGAGGTCTCGCCTGCGGTGAGCTTCACCCCCGAGGACCCAGTCAAGCGCGCCCGCATGCGCTACCTGATGCATTTCATCGACGAGATGCCGGCCGCCGCCGTGCGCGTGCCGACCTTCAATCTCGCCTTTCTGCCGAATTTCCAGAAGATGTCCCGCGAGGATTTCCTGGCCATGGCCGAGTCAAAGCCGCTGCGCAAGGAATTCATGATGACTATGGGGCAGACCGGCTTCCCCAAGGCGGAGATGGACGCAGCGCTTGCCCGCCTGCGCCGCGCCTATGAGCGCATGGATGCCGAGATCGAGAAGAGCGGCGGCCCCTGGCTGCTCGGCAAGGACATCACACTTGCCGACGTGGCGGTGATGCCGGCGCTGGTGCGCATGGACGACCTCGGCATGCCGGACTGGCAGGACCTGCCGCGCGTCAAGACCTGGTTCGACAACATCCGCGCGCAGCCGGCGTTTCAGCCGACTTATTACCCCGGCTCTTTGCTAAGCGAGCGCTTTCCGCATTTGCGGGAAAGCAAGGCAAAAAGCGCATAAGCTTCCGGCCGAGTCGGAGAACGATCGTTCCCCGCCGCCATAGGGAGGCTTTGCCATGAATCCTATCACCGCGCTCATCACCGTCGTGCTCGCCGCTATCGGCGGCTTCCTGTTTGTCGGGGGTCTTCCAGTTCCCGGCATTGTCGTCGGCCTCATCGCCGTGTTCGTCGCCTTCTCGCTCAAGATGGCCAACAATTGGGAGCGCTTCGTCATCCTGCGCGCCGGCAAGCTGTCGAGCGTAAAGGGCCCCGGGCTGTTCATGATCATCCCGGTGATCGACGCCGTCACCGCCGTGATCGACGAGCGCATCCAGACCACGCAATTCAACGCCGAGCAGGCGCTCACCCGCGACACCGTACCGGTCAATGTCGATGCCGTTATTTTCTGGCACGTACACGACGCTCAAAGCGCGGCGCTCAACATCACCGATTATCGCCTCGCCATCGACCGGGTAGCGCAGACGTCGTTGCGCGAAATGATCGGCGCATCGCATCTCACGGCGCTGTTGTCCGAGCGCAAGGCGGCCGACGAGGTGCTGCGCACCGAAATCGCGGCCAAAACCTCCGACTGGGGCATCTCGGTCAATGCGGTCGAGATCCGCGACGTCGCCATCCCAGTCGGCCTGCAGGACGCCATGTCGCGCCAGGCGCAGGCCGAGCGCGAGAAGGAAGCGCGGGTGATCCTGGGCAGCGCGGAAGCCGCGATCGCCGCGAAATTCGTCGAAGCAGCGGAGACCTATGGAAGCAACGCCGCGGCGCTGCATTTGCGCGCCATGAACATCATCTACGAGACCACCAAGGAGCGTGGCGCCACCATTTTGATGCCGACCTCGATGGTGGATTCCATGAGCGTGGCGCTGCCGGCGGCGATGCTGGCGCAAGGGCAGGAGGGGGCGGCGAAAGGCCAGGAAGGCGCGAAGCCTTGGGGCTGAGCGGGCGGCTGCCAAGCACCTAGCCGCGGCGCGCCGCCGCGACCGCGCGCGCCTGCTTGGCCTGTTCGAAGCCGTGCATGCCACCGAACCATTGGATCGCGACCACGGCGCCTTTGACCGGCTGCAGCAGGCCGAGCGTCATCACCAGCGCGATTGCTGGCCACAGCGTCATGCTTAGCCAGATCGGCGGAGCGATTTCGGTTTCCACCAACAGCACGATCGGCACCAGGATATGGCCGACAATGACAATCACCAGATAGGCGGGAAAGTCGTCGGCACGATGATGATGCAGTTCCTCGCCGCAGTGCGGACACTGATCGTCCACTTTGAGGTAAGCGCGAAACATGCGGCCCTCGCCGCAGGCGGGGCAAAGCCCACGAAAACCGCGCCACACCGCCTGGCCGGCCGCGGTCGGTAGCCGGCTTTGCACCGGTGCGCTGGCTCCTTGATGATCTGCGGCATGCATTAGGGGCAATTCCTCTCGGTGCGCCCGCTTGAAATAGTCCCGATCGCCGGCTTTAGCCACCACGGCTTTGCACGGCTGCCCCGCGCTGCGGCTACGCCGCCGTGATCGCCTTCAAGAGCCACAGCACCGGGAAGCCGAACAGGGCATCGAGGTCGACGGTGAGCCGGCTGAGCCAGAGCGGCGCAGCGTCGCTGTAGCCGAACAGTGTCACCGTGACGAGCAGCGGCAGCGCCACCGCGGTCCAATAGAAAAACTTAAGATAGCGCGCGCGGTTTTCTGCGCGCTCCTTGGCCGTGACAAAGCGGGGGGCGATGGGGGCCATCGTGTCGATCGCCGCGGGCGCAATTAAATGCGCCGCCCTTTCAGCATGCCGGCAATCCCAATATCCTCGTCGAGGTCGGGCCAGTGGATGCCCATAGGCATGATCTCGAATTTCGCGCGCTGGCTGGCTGAGGCATTTTTGAGTCGTGGATACCAATCGAGCGGCGTGGCGATGCGGCGGCCATCGGCGAGTGTTACCACAAGCTCGGTCGATGTGAATTCCACCGAGCGAGGATGCAGGTCGCCGACGTCAATTTCCAAAGTGCTCATGCCAGGCTGCCAATAACTTGTCGCGATTCGATTTCAGGTGGCGAACAATATCGCCAAGTTCGTGCGCCGGATAGCCGGCATTCGCCGCAACGGTTAAATCATGCAACCAGAATTTGGCTTCTTTGTTACCGGCGCGGACGTGAATATGGGCGGGCTCATCGCCTTCGTTCGAATAAAAGAATGCCCGATAAGGACCCCAACGAAGGATTGTCGGCACTCGCCCTCGCTATACCGCCCGCGGCGGTCGACCTCGCCCCGCAAGCGGGGAGAGGTAATTTGTCTCAATACTTCGCACTGATCGGCAGTTCCTCCGCCGGGAACAGAGAGATCAGGCGGCAGCCTTTGTCGGTGACCACCACCTCTTCTTCGATGCGTGCGGCCGAATAGCCGTCGGTCGCCGGGCAATAGGTTTCGATCGCGAACACCATGCCTTCCACGATCTCGGTCGGGTGATCCATCGACACCACGCGCGAGATGATCGGCCGTTCGTGCAGATTGAGGCCGAGCCCGTGCGCGAACTGCAGGCCGAAGGCCGTCATCTCGTCGGGGAAGCCGAACTCCTCGGCTTTCGGGAACACCTCGCAGATATGCGCGGTCGAGGCGCCCGGCTTGATCCGCTCGATGGCGTTGTCGAGCCACTCGCGCGCCTTCCTGTAGGCGTCGTGCTGCGCGTCCGTTGCGCGCACCACATTGAAGGTGCGGTAGTAGCAGGTGCGATAGCCCATGAAGCTTTGCAGGATGTCGAAGAAGGCCTGATCGCCGGGGCGGATCATGCGGTCGGTGAAGTTGTGCGGATGCGGGCTGCAGCGCTCGCCCGAAATGGCGTTGACCGCCTCCACGTCGTCGGAGCCGTGCGTGTAGAGGAACTTGTTGACCTCGGCGACGATGTCGTTTTCGCGGATGCCCGGACGCAGCATGCCGTTGACCAGGTCATAGGCGCCGTCGACCATCGCCGCCGCACGGTTGAGCAGCGCGATTTCGTCGGCCGACTTCACCTCACGCGCGCTCAGCATGACCTGCTGGCCGTCCTTGATTTTCAGTCCGGCCTTTTCGAGCTCGAACAGCATCGGCGGCTCGATGATGTCGACGCCGATCGGCATCTTGGCGACGCCGGCTTCTTTCAGGATCGAGGCCATCTCCTCGGCGTGGCGCTTCATCAGGCCGAAGGCCGGATCGACGGTGCCACGCAGGCCCACAAGACCCGCTTTGCAGTTCTCCGGCTTGAGCCAGGGTGAATAGAGTCTGTGATGCACCGCGGCCGAGCCGAAGTCCCACAGGATCGGATCGCCGCCACGCACCAGCAACGTCCAGCGCGAGAGCTTGTCGCGCGCCCACTCGCCGATCTTGGTCGAGGTGACGTAGCGGATGTTGTTGTCGTCGAACAGCAGCAGCGCGCCGAGGTCGGATGCTTCCAGCGCGGCCTGCGCGCGCGCGAGCCGGTAGCGGTGCATGCGCCGGTAGTCGACGCGCTCCTCGAAATCGACGCCCATGGTGCCGAGCACCGGCAGATGGCGGCCCCAGTTGTAGCGCGGGTTGATGTCTTCCGCGGTGATCTTCACCGGATCGCGGGTTCTCTCGTCCATGGCGTCCTCCTTACTCTGAATTGGCTGCCGGCTTTATAGCCGGTGGGTTGGCCGGATTATAGGACGGTCAACTACCACTGTCGTCCCCGCGAAGGCGGGGACCCATACGCCGCAGCCTCTCGACAGGACACGGCGTATGGGTCCCGGTTCGCGCTCGCTGCCGCTCGAGTGGCCGGGACGACCAGGCTTGACTTTGATTTGATACTGAATATAATCCTATTCATCCGATCCGCTACGGGCGCTTCATGAGGCGTTCGACAAGCGGACCGGGTCCGGTGCGCCGACAACGCGCATTGCGGTCAAGCCTGCGCGAGACGCGCGCCAGCTTGACCAGGATGGAGCGCCAGGGGGGCGCAGCCCGCTTCGCCAAGCGAGCGCGCGCCCTCGCCAGGCGCGCGGCGGGTTTCGCCAAACCCGCCAAGGGGCGCTTCGCCAGCGCCCTGGCGCCCTCCCGGCGCTCCATTCCCCTCTTTGTTGGGGGGACCTCCCCAGACCCCTGGGGAGAAACGGAAAAAAGGGATACCGGCGTACCCCGCGCCGTCAAAGAATAGGGGCGATTGCGCTCGCCTTTATGTTGTCGTTCCCGCGAAAGCGGGGACCCAGCACTCCGCAGCTAAGCCGGTGACTACTGGATCGTCCGCCTTCGCGGACGATGACGGCCGAGTGTTTGGGTCTTGCGGTGGCTAAGCCACCTTCTTTCCCCACAACCTTTCCGAAGCGATATCGGCGCCGGCGCGCAGCGCTTCCAGCTTCTTCCACACCACCGGCGCGATCACCCATTCGCGGCCGGCAAAAGTGCCGAAGCCGCAATCGGTCGACGCCATCACACGTTCGCGGTCGCCGA
This sequence comes from uncultured Alphaproteobacteria bacterium, assembly GCA_963810255.1. Taxonomy (GTDB): domain Bacteria; phylum Pseudomonadota; class Alphaproteobacteria; order Rhizobiales; family Xanthobacteraceae; genus Pseudolabrys. The sequence continues at coordinate 73,859 of CAWEMT010000009.1, forward strand.
TGGTGGCGACCGCCTCCTCGATGCGGCGCGCGACCAATTCCGGATGCTCGACGAAATTCGACGTGGTTTCGATCACACCTGGAATGAGCAGCATATCTTTCGGGAAGCCGATCTTCTTCATGGTCGGATATTCATGCGCATGGCGTGGATTGGCGAACTCGATCGACAGCGCGCCGACGTTTGCTTTCAGGAAAATGGCGAGCACCTTTTCAAGCGCGATGTCGAACAGGTGCGGACCTTCCCAGTTGCCCCAGCAAACATGCAGGCGCACGCGGTCGCGCGGAATGCCGGCGATGCCCTGGTTGATGGCGTCAACCTGCATCTCGCAGATTTTCTGGAATTCGGCGTCCGACTTCTCCTTGAAATTGATCACGCGCGCCATGGCGAGATCGGGTGAGTCGATCTGCAGCAATAATCCAGCGTCGGCGATGGCCTTGTATTCATGCGCCATCTCGCGCGCGATGGCCTTCACGTAGGACTCATAGGAATCGTAAAACGCATTGAGCATGGTGGTGGCGATGATGCCGGGCGAGGGCGCGGTCATGAACGTCTCGGTGAACTTGCCCTCTGCCGCCTTCTTGAAGCGCGCGATCTCCTCGTTGATCGGGCCTGTGTCGAGGTATTTGAGTTCGGCGCGCGCCTCCGGCGCATTCTGGCCTTTACCGCGACGCGGGAAGCGCCGCTTCTGGACCTCGATCAGCTCGGGAAACTCGACCAGATCGCGTCCCATCGGGCGGTTGGATTCGCCGGCGAAGCCGGACATGCGCTGCGGCACATAGGTCTGGAAGCCGACCCGCTGTTGTTCGCCGTCATTGCCGACGTCGATGCCGGCCTGCACCTGGCGCGTTACGATGTCCGCGACCGCGTTGTCCTTTTCGGCGGCGAGCTGCTTGAGGTCGACGTTTTCGCCCGCTTCCTGCCGGATCAGCAGCTCGGTCAAAACGTCGTTGCGCGGCAGGCTGCCGACATGGGTGGTCAGAATGCGGTCCCGGCTGAAGATCATGAGGCGTAACTCCCTAGGCGCTCGGAAATATGCTGCGCTTTGCAGCACTCCCTTTCGTGGGCATAATACGCATCGTTCTGGGAGGAAAAACAATGGCTATCGCCGAAGCGCGGGCGGCAGGACCGGGCGCGTCCAAGTCCGTGGGCGCAGTCCCACGCGATTACAATTTCGCCGCCGATGTGCTGCAAAGCAATCTCGCTGCCGGCCGTGCCAACAAGCCGGTCTATATCGACGGTACGCGCACATTGACCTACGGCCAGCTTGCCGACCGCGCGGCGCGCTTCGGTGCGGCGTTGCGCGGCTTGGGCGTGCGGCGCGAAGAGCGCGTGCTGATGGCGATGCTCGACACCGTCGATTGGCCGACCGTCTTTCTCGGCTGCCTGAAGGCCGGCATCGTCGCCGTTCCGGTCAACACGCTGCTGACCGAGGACGACTACCGTTTCATGCTGGCCGACAGCCGCGCCAAATGCCTGGTGGTGTCGGAGGCGCTGTTTCCGAAATTTGAAAACCTCATCGCGCAGAGCCCGGATCTGGAGCACGTCATCGTGTCCGGCACCAATCCGCTGGGGTTTAGGTTGTTCGACGACATCATCGGCGCCGACGAGCCGGAGGATTACACCGCGCCGACCACCAGCGACGACATCGCGTTCTGGCTCTACACCTCAGGCTCAACAGGCAAGCCGAAAGGCGCGGTGCATGTGCACGCGAGCCTCAAGCTCACCGCCGATCTCTACGGCACGCCGGTCGCCGGCATCAAGGAAAGCGACGTCTGCTATTCGGTGGCAAAATTGTTCTTCGCCTACGGTCTTGGCAATGCCTTGACCTTTCCGCTGACCGTCGGTGCCACAACCGTGCTCAATCCGGAGCGGCCGACGCCGGAGGGCGTCGCGGCGTTGTTGCGCAAACATCCGATCACGTTCTTTTATGCGGTGCCGACCTTCTACGCCGCATTCCTCAACAGTGCCAATGCGCCAAAGAAATCGGAAGTAAAAGTCCGCCGTTGCATTTCCGCCGGCGAGGCTTTGCCGGAGGAGATCGCGCGCACCTGGCAGGAACGCTACGGCGTCGAAATTTCCGACGGGCTCGGCACCACCGAGATGCTGCACATCTATCTCACCAACCGGCCCGGTGCGACCAAGTATGGCACCACCGGAAAAGCCGTACCCGGCTATGAGATCAAGCTGATCGGTGAGGACGGCATGCCCGTGAAGCAGGGCGAGATGGGAGAGATGTACGCGCGCGGGCCGACAGCTGCGATCATGTATTGGAACAACCGCGAGAAGTCGCGCTCGACTTTCCAAGGCGAATGGACGCGTTCGGGCGACAAATATATCGAAGACGAGGACGGCTATTACATATGCTGCGGCCGCGCCGACGACATGCTGAAAGTCTCCGGCATATGGGTCTCGCCCTTCGAGGTTGAGGCGGCGCTGTCGTCGCATCCGGAAGTGCTGGAGGCGGCCGTGGTCGGCTGGTTCGACGAACAGAAGCTGCTCAAGCCGAAGGCCTTCGTGGTGCTCAAGCTGCCCGACAAGGCAAGCGAAATGCTCGCCGAGGCACTGCAGGACCACGTCAAGCAGAAGCTGGCGCCGTTCAAATATCCACGCTGGATCGAGTTCCGCAGCGAACTGCCGAAGACCGCGACCGGCAAGATCCAGCGCTTCAAGCTGAGGACGGAGGGGCATTAGCCATTGTCGTCCCCGCGAAGGCGGGGACTCGTACGCCGCAGCATGTCGATAGGACACGGCGTATGGGTCCGGCCCTCATTTCGCTCGGCCGGGACGACAGTGATATGTAGAGAGCATGCAACTAACCGACTCCGGCTTCCTCACCATCGGCCCGCAAAAACTCGAATACCGCATGATCGGCCCGCGGCCGGAGGCCGCGCCGACGCTGGTGATGCTGCATGAAGGCCTCGGCTGCGTCGGCCTGTGGGGCGACTTTCCCGACAGGCTGCAGAAGGCAACCGGGGCCGGCGTCTTCGTCTATTCACGCGCCGGCTACGGCAAATCGAGCCCGGTCAAGTTGCCGCGCCCGCTCACCTTCATGCATGAGGAGGCGCGCGAGGTGCTGCCACGTTTGCTCGAGACAATCGGTTTCCAGCGCGGGCTTCTGCTCGGTCACAGCGACGGCGCCTCGATCGTGACCATTTATGCCGGCAGCCAGCAGGATCACCGCGTCGGCGGTGTGGTGCTGATCGCGCCGCACTTTTTCACCGAACCGTCCGGTCTTGCCGCCATCGCCGAAACGCGCAAGGCCTATGACAGCGGCGACCTGCGCGCACGTCTTGCGCGCTGGCACGGCGATGTCGATAACGCCTTCAATGGCTGGTGCGGCGCCTGGCTCGATCCCGATTTTCGTTCGTGGGACATCACCGAATTCCTCGCCTATATCCGCGTGCCGGTGCTCATCGTGCAGGGCGAGGACGACCAATACGGCACCGTAAAGCAGATCGAAGCCGCCGAACGGGAATGCTATTGCCCGGTCGAAGTGGCGCTGTTGCCGGGCGCCAAACACTCGCCGCAGCGCGATGTGCCGGAGGCAACGCTCAAAGCCATCGCGGATTTTGTGACGCGCACCGCGCAGGCGAATGATTGGGGGAGGGCGGCGTAACGCGTCTTGTCGTCCCCGCGAAGGCGGGGACCCATACGCCGTGCACTATCGAGAGTCTGCGGAGTATGGGTCCCGGCCCTCGCGCGATGCGCTCGGCCGGGACGACAGGGAATTTTACTCCGCCGCCCGCTTGGTCGCGCTGCCATGCACCGAGGTGAGATAATCCATCGCCGCTTGCGCGCCGCCTTTCTTGTGCGGAATGCCGGCGAGCGAGAACGCCATTTCGGTCACCGACAGCGCACCCATCAGCATGGCGTCGTTGATGTCGCCAAGATGGCCGATGCGGAACATCTTGCCGGCGAAGCGGCCGAAGCTCGCGCCATAGGAGATGTTGAAGGTGTCGAGCGCCAGCGCGCGGAAGGCATCGGCGTCGACGCCGTCCGGCGTCAACACGGCGGTGATGGTGGGCGAATGATATTTCGCGTCTTTGCAGATGATGTCCATGCCCCAGGTCTTGATGGCGCGGCGCGTGGCTTCCGCCAGCCGGTCGTGGCGGGCGAACACGTTGTCGAGCCCTTCCTCGTGCAGCATGTCGATCGACACGCTCAAGCCCTGCAGCATTTGCGTCGCCGGCGTGTAGGGGAAGAAACCGATTTTGTTCATGGTCAGCATGTCGTTCCAGTCCCAGAACGACTTCGGCAGCTTGGAGGTCTTGGAGGCTGCAAGCGCCTTGTCACTGATGGCGTTGAACGACATGCCGGGCGGCAGCATCAGCCCTTTCTGCGCGCCGCCGACGGTGACGTCGACGCCCCATTCGTCATGGCGGTAGTCGGTCGAGGCGAGCGAGGAAATGGTGTCGACGAACAAAAGTGCCGGGTGATTGGCCTTGTCGATCGCCTTACGGATTTCGGCGATCGGCGACAGGCAGCCGGTCGAAGTCTCATTGTGCAGGATGCAGACTGCCTTGATCTCTTTCGCCTTGTCGTCGCGCAGGCGTGCTTCGACGGCGGCCGGATCGGCGCCGGTGCGCCAGTCGGTGGTGATGAACTCGGTCTTCAGACCGATGCTTTCCGCCATCTTCTTCCACAGCGTGGCGAACTGGCCGGTCTCCACCATCAGCACTTTGTCGCCGGGCGACAGCGTGTTGACCAAGGCGGCTTCCCAGGCGCCGGTGCCGGTGGCGGTATAAATGATCACCGGATTGGTGGTCTTGAAGATGGTCTTGACGCCTTCCAGGCATTTCTTGGCGAGCTTGGCGAATTCTGGTCCGCGATGATCGATGATCGGCGTGTCCATCGCTCGCAATACGCGGTCAGGGACTGGGGTCGGTCCCGGAATATGCAAAAAGTGGCGCCCGACCGCGCGCGAAGAATTCTTAGCCATGGAGTGTCGCTCCTAAACCGCGCCTATTCATCAATTTCCGCAGCTTATCCGCGGTCCCGGACCGGGAGCGGCGCTTGTGGCGTTGAACTATGAATGTAACAGTTGGGTCAAGCGGTTTTCCGCACAGCAAACAAGCCTTCCTTGCATAGGATGAACCGGGCGTAAGTGGGACGATTGCTATGAACCTGGTCATGCCCGGCCTGGAACGGCGGCTGAAAGCCGCGCTGAGCGGCGATGTGTGGTTCGACCGCTTCACGCGCGGCCGTTACGCGACCGACGCCTCGCATTACCAGATCGTGCCGCTGGGCGTGGTCGCGCCCAAGTCCGTCGAAGAAGCCGAACGCGCGATTTCGATGGCGCGCGAAGAAGGCGTCAGCGTGCTGGCGCGCGGTGGCGGCACCTCGCAGGCCGGACAGACCGTCGGCGAGTCGCTGGTGGTGGATTGCTCGAAATATCTGACCCGCGTTCTCGATGTCGACGTCAAGGGCCAGCGCTGTACGGTCGAGCCGGGCATCGTGCTCGACGATCTCAACCGGCAGCTTAAAGCGCACGGGCTTTGGTTTCCGGTCGATATCTCGACGTCGTCACGGGCGACCATCGGCGGGATGGCCGCCAACAATTCCTGCGGCGGCCGTAGTTTGCGCTACGGCACCATGCGCGACAATTTGATCTCGATCGACGCGGTGCTTGCCGACGGCTCGCTGGCGCATTTCGGTCCGATCGGCGGCGATCTCGCCGACGTGCCGGCGCCGCTGCGGCCGTTGGCCAAAGACCTGCTCGCTATCGGCGCGCGCGAAAAGGACGAAATCGCGCAGCGCTTTTCCAAGGTGCAACGCCGCGTCGGCGGCTACAATCTCGACGCGCTTGTGCAAGGTTCGTATCTTGGCAATAACGACGTCAATCTCGCCCACATCCTGGTCGGCTCCGAAGGCACGCTCGGCTTTTCCACCCGCATCGAACTAAAGCTCGCGCCGCTGCTCGGCCGCCGCGCCGTCGGCGCGGTGCACTTCGGCAGCTTCTACGAGGCCATGCAGACCGCGCAGCACATCGTGCATCTGATGCCGATCGCGGTCGAGCTGATCGACCGCACCATGATCGAGCTCGCCGGCGCCATCCCGATATTTCGCCCGACGCTCGACAAATTCGTGCGCGAGACGCCGGAAGCCATCCTGCTGGTCGAATTCGGCGAAAGCGATCACGAGGAGAACCTGCGCCGGCTGCGGCGGCTGAAACAGCTGATCGGCGATCACGGCTTTGCCTGGGACCATACCGGCGCCAAATGGGGCGGCGTGGTCGAGGTGCTCAATCCCGAACTGCAAGCCGCAATCACTGAACTGCGCACCGCTGGCCTCAACATCATGATGTCGATGAAGGAGGAAGGAAAACCCGTCTCCTTTGTCGAGGATTGCGCTGTGCCGCTCGAGCATCTCGCCGACTACACCGCGCGCCTCACGCAAGTTTTCGAGAAACACGGCACGCGTGGCACCTGGTATGCGCATGCGGGATCCGGCTGCCTGCATGTACGCCCCATCCTCAATCTGCGGCAGGACAAGGACGTCCGTTCCATGCGCGCGATCGCCGAGGAGGCCTTCGCCATGGTGCGCGAGTACAAGGGCTCGCATTCCGGCGAGCACGGTGACGGGCTGGTGCGCTCCGAATTCAACGAGGCGATGTTCGGGTCACGCCTGGCGCGGGCCTTCGAGGCGGTCAAGGACCGCTTCGATCCGAACGGCGTCTTTAATCCCGGCAAAGTGGTACGCCCGCCCAAATTCGACGACCGCAATTTGTTCCGCTACGCGCCCGGCTATCATGGCGTGCCGATCAAAACGCGGCTCGACTGGTCGGCTTTTCCGGGCGCCGGCGGCGGATTCCAGGGCGCGGTCGAGATGTGCAACAACAACGGCGCCTGCCGCAAGCTTGCCGGCGGCGTGATGTGCCCGAGCTATCGCGTCACCCGCGACGAGCGCGACGTGACGCGCGGCCGCGCCAACACGCTGCGGCTCGCGCTCACCGGCCAGCTCGGTCCCGACGCGCTCGCCTCCGACGAAATGGCCGAGACGCTTGCCCTGTGCGTCTCCTGCAAGGCCTGCCGGCGCGAATGTCCGACCGGCGTCGACATGGCGCGCATGAAGATCGAGGTGCAGGCGGCGCGCGGCGCCAAGCACGGGCTGTCGCTGCACGACCGGTTGGTCGGCTGGCTGCCGCGCTATGCGCCTCACGCGGCACGGCGCCCGTGGCTGTTCAATCTACGCAACGCCAGCCCGCTGATGCGCGCGGCGGCGGAAAAATTCGCCGGCTTCTCGCGCCGGCGCAGCCTGCCGCAATGGCGAAGCGATATTTTTCGCGACCGCTCCGGCTGGCGCTATCGCGCGACGGCGAAGGACGAAGCGCCGCGCGAAGTGGTGCTGTTCGCCGATACCTTCAACCGTTACTTCGAGCGCGAAACGCTCGATGCAGCGGTGGATGTGCTCCTCGCCGGCGGTTATCGCGTGCACGCGGCGCTGCCGGTTGACGGCGACGAGCGCCCGTTGTGCTGCGGACGCACCTTTCTGGCGGTCGGGCAGATCGAGGAGGCGCGGCGCGAGATGGAGCGCACCCTCGCGGCGCTTACGCCTTTTCTCGAGCGCGGCCTGCCGGTAGTCGGCCTGGAGCCGAGCTGCCTGCTCGGCTTCCGCGATGAGGTGCCGGCGCTGATGAAGGGTGCCGCGGTCGATGCGCTCGCCGACCAGGCGCTGCTGTTCGAGGAGTTCCTCGTACGCGAGCGGGCGGAAGGCCGGCTCGACCTGCCGCTTGAGCCGCTGCCGAAACAGGCGCTGCTGCACGGGCATTGCCATCAGAAGGCCTTCGACGTCATGGGTGCGGTCGAAGGCGCGTTGCGGCTCATCCCTGAGCTCAGGGTGGAAACGATCGAGTCGAGCTGTTGCGGCATGGCCGGCTCGTTCGGCTATGACGCATCGACTATCGATGTCTCGTTCAAGATGGGCGAGTTGTCGCTTCTGCCCGCGGTGCGTAAAGCGCCGGCCGATACGCTGATCGTCGCCGACGGTACCTCCTGCCGCCATCAAATCCATGACGGAGTCGATCGCAATGCGTTACATGTGGCCCGCGTGCTGGCGATGAGCCTAGACGCCGGGCGCTGAATCTCTGTTGTCATGCGCGGGCTTGACCCGCGCATCCCGTTTAGGAGAGCACTGTGTCATTCTAAGCGGGATGGCCGGGACAAGCCCGGCCATGACAGAAGAAAGCTAAAGTCATGCCGGACAAGCTCTTTCCCACCTCTCTCGTCGGCTCCTATCCGCAGCCGGATTGGCTGATCGACCGCGCGCGGCTGTCGAAAATGGTGCCGCGCGTGCGCATGGACGATCTTTGGCTGCCCGATCCGAAAGAGTTGGAGGCGAAACAAGACGAGGCGACGCTGCTGGCGATCCGCGAGCAGGAGCGCGCCGGCCTCGACATCATCACCGACGGCGAGCAGCGGCGCGAAAGCTATTCCAACCGCTTCGCCACGGCGCTCGAAGGCGTTGACACCGAAAATCCCGGCACCACCATCAACCGCTCCGGCAAGCCGATCCCGGTGCCGCGCGTCACCGGCAAAATCCGCCGCAAATATCCGGTCGAGCTGCGCGACCTGCAATTTCTGAGGGCCAATACGGATCGGACCGTGAAGATGACGGTGCCCGGGCCGTTCACCATGTCGAAGCAGGCGCAGAACGAATTCTACCAGAGCGACGAAGCCATGGCGCTCGACTACGCCGCCGCGGTCAACGAGGAGATCAAGGACCTGTTCGCGGCAGGCTGCGACATCGTGCAGATCGACGAACCGTGGATGCAGCAGCATCCGGACAAAGCGCGCGAATACGGCCTGAAGGCGCTCGACCGCGCGCTCGACGGCGTTGCCGGCACGGTCGCGGTGCATCTGTGCTTTGGCTATGCGGCGGTCGTACACGAAAAGCCGCCCGGCTATTCGTTCCTGCCCGAACTGGAAGGCTCGCGCGCCGCGCAAGTGTCGATCGAGACGGCGCAGCCCAAGCTCGATCTGAAGGTCCTGCAAAAGCTGCCGTCGAAAACCATCATCCTCGGCGTCATCGATCTTGCCGACCCGCAGGTGGAGACCCCCGACGTGGTTGCGGCACGCATCCGCGCGGCGTTGCCTTATGCGCCGGCCGACCACATTGTCGTTGCGCCCGATTGCGGCATGAAATATCTGCCGCGCGAAGTGGCGTTCGGAAAGATGCGGGCGATGGTGGAAGGCGCCGAGATCGTGCGCGCCGAGGTTGGCGCCTAGCTATTTCGCCACCAGTTCGAATTTTTGTTCAGCGAGCTTGCGGCCTCCGTACCAGATCTCAAAAATCCAGGTGCCGGCGACCGCTTCCCAAGTCTTTCCCAAGTGGTAGCCTTCGTAATTTGGATAGCCGATCGAATTGAGCGCGCTTCGCTGAAAGCCGAACGTCGTCTTTTGCGTCTGCGGGTTGTGAAGCCCCGCCTTTGGATAGCGCTGCACGATCTTGACCGGCACGCGGGCGCCCAACGGAGCGCCGCGGATCACATAGCGAATGCCGAAAAACAGCCCCGGCTTGATCCGGATGATTTCAGTATTCTTGATCAATTTGACCGCTGCGAGTGTGCGTGGCCGGCCAGCCAACGCGTGATCGTCACGCTTCCCATTGGCGACCTGCGCTTTGAAGCTTCCCTTTTCAAGAATGACGATGCTATCGACGCGCGGCGACGCACGCGGCGTAAACTCGCGTCTGGCCTGGGCGTCGTTTGCGGCCATCGATAGGCAGGCAACAAAAAACAACAACATCAAGCGCATCGGTCTCTCCGCTCAGCTGCCGTAGAACAGGTTGACCAGCGCCAGCGAAATCCACGGCACATAGGTGCACAGCAACAGTACCAGCGCCAACGCCGCGATAAAGGGAAGATTGGCCCGCGTCGTCGCCCAGATATCGGATTTGGCGATCGCGCAGGCGGTCATCAGCACGCTGGCGACCGGCGGCGTTTGCTGGCCGATGGCGAGATTGAGCGTGACCACCAGCCCGAAATGAATCGGGTCGATGCCGACCGCGTTCACCAGCGGCATCACGATCGGCACGACGAGGATGATCGCTGCCGCCGAGTGTAAAAACATCCCGAGGATCAGGAAGGCGACGTTGAGCAGCAGCAGCACGACGTATTTGTTGGTCGTCACCTGGGTGATGGCGTGGCCCAGCGCCTGTGGCAATTGCGCTTCGGTCAGGAACGTGCCGATCAGCGCCGATGATGCCACCAGCAGCATGACCACGGCGGTCTGCACGCCGCCGTCGATGCAGGCCTTGCGCAAGGCGCGCATGTCGAGATCGCGATAGATCAGTCCGCCGACAACGAGGGCGGCGAACACCGCCGAACCCGCGCCTTCGGTCGCGGTGACGATGCCGGCGAAGATCGAGCCGAGAATGACGACCGGCAGCACCAAAGCCCAGATCGCCTCCTTGAAGGTCTGCCAGACGCGGCTGAGGCGGAAGCGCTCCTCGATCGGGAAGTCGTAACGCACCGCCTGCCAATAGGCGGCGATGGCCAGCCCAATGGCGCCGATCAAACCCGGCAGGATGCCGGCGACGAACAGCTTCACCGTCGAGGTCTGCGCCATCACCGCGTAGAGGATCATCGGGATCGACGGGGGAATGATGATGGCGAGGCTCGCCGACGAAGAGACCACGGCGGCGGCGACTTCCTTGGAATAGCCGCGCCGCTTCATGGCCGGGATGAGGATTGTGCCAAGGGCCGCCACATCGGCGACGGCGGAGCCGGATATCTCGGCGAAAAAAACCGAGGTGCCGATCGCCACCATCGACAGGCCGCCACGGAAGAAGCCAACTAGCGCCGAGGCCAAGGCGATCAGCCGGCGCGATATCGAGGACACATTCATGATGGCGCCGGCCAGAATAAACAGCGGAATGGCCAGCAGCGGAAAGCTCGAAGCGCCTTCGAACATGACGAGCGCCATGTTAGGCAACATATCCGGGCCCTGGATCAGCAGAATTGCCGCCGTCGCGACAGCGCCGAGCGCGATGGCAATCGGCACGTTGAGCAGCGCCAGCGCCACCATGCCGACGAGCATGAGGGTGATGGTCATGGTGCGGGCCTTGTGTCCTCGGACGGACGGTCGGCTTCGTTGATGCGTTCGAGCGCTTCCTGCAGCTCGATGTCCACGAACCTGCCGCTGCGGGCGGTGCGCAGCTTGTCCGGCAGGCCGAGCAATTCGGCGATCACGAACAGGGCGGCCGCGATCGGGATGACGGACTGGGTGAGCGGGGTCGGCACCGACGGCAAAGAGATCATGTGCTCGCCCTGCAGAACGATCAGGACTTTGGTGCCGTAGATCACCAGCAGGATGAAAAACGCGAGCACGACCGCTTCGGCGAACAGCGTCGCGATGATGCGCGCGCGCACCGGCATGGCATTGACCAGGCTTGGCACCCCGATATGCGCGCCGCGTAGCGCCGCAAGCGCCGAACCGTAATAAGTGAGCCAAACGAGGCCGATCGAGGCGAGTTCGTCGTACCAGGACAGCGCATGTCCGAGATACCGAAAGGTCGCGCCGGTGATCACGAGGATCGTCAGCGCCGCCATCAGCACAAAGACGATGGCTTCGAGCAAGCGTTCAAAGCCCGCGCGAATTCCATTCCAGTGCAACGGAAAATCCCCCGGACCTTGGGCCGCAATGATGGCCGGCCTCTTGTCGAGGCCGGCCCTTGGTCAGCGCGCGGTTTAAGAAGATTTGCCGAGCGCGAGCGCCTTGTCGATCAGTTGCTGAGCGCCCGGAACTTCCTTGCCGAACTCCTCGTAGATCGATTTGCTGGCCTTGATGAAGGCGTCCTTGTCGACCTCGTTGACCTTGATGCCGGTCGTCTTGATTTTATCGAGCAATTCGTTGTCGAGGTCGGCGCCCATCTTCAGCGCCACCGGCTGCACTTCTTTCGCCGTGTCTTCCAGGATTTTCTGCACATCAGGGGGCAGCCGCTTCCAGCTCGCGCCGGCAACGGCATAAGTAGGCGAGTATACGTGGCCACTCATCGACAGATACTTCTGCACTTCCTGAAAGTGGCCGGTATAGATTTGCGCCAGCGGATTTTCCTGTCCGTCCATGGCGCCGGTCTTGAGCGCGACGAAAACCTCGGAGAAAGCAAGCGGAGTCGGGTTGGCGCCGTAGGCCTTGAACATCTTCACACGCCACACGCCCTTCGGCGTGCGCAGCTTGATGCCTTGCAGATCCTCCGGCTTGACGATCGGCCGCTTGTTGTTGGTGATCTGGCGGAAGCCGTTCTCCCACACGCCGATGATGTGGTAGCCGACCTTCTCGGCCTGCGGCGCCATGACCGGATAGATGATCTGGTCGCGGATGCGCGCCATATGGGCGCGGTCCTTCACCAGATACGGCATTTCGAACAGGCCGAAGCTCGGCACGTAGGACGACATCACCGTCGACGGCAGCACCAGGTCGATGGTCCCCAGCTTCAACTTTTTCATCATTTCGCTATCGCTGCCGAGCTGGCTCGAACCGTAGACAACGACCTTGGCTTTGGTGCCAAGCTTAGCGTTGGCGCGCTTGGCAAATTCCAGCGCGTTCCTTTCGAGCAGCGAGCCGGGCGCGCCGACGTGACCGAACTTGATTTCGGTTTGCGCGGCGGCGGTTCCGGTCAAGGCGGCCGCGAAGGCAAGCGAGAGTAGTGCTTTGGTAAGCGACATCATATTTCCTCCCACGGAAATGAGGTTTTCGCCTGCTGGCGCAATCGGGGCGCCGCCTGCGGCCGTTTTTGTTTTGATTATCAATGCAAAACCGTGCGGGTTAGGCAAGCGGGCGATTGTCGCGCAGGTGCTTGGGGCCGGGCGCTTCCGCGCCCCATAAAAAAGCGACCCGCCCGGCTGGGGACGAGCCGGGCGGGTCTTTTGGATCGGCGCAGGGATGGTGGGGGGCAGGCGCCGATCTCAGCCGATAAAATGGTTACGCGACGAAGTTTTGCCTCACTGTGAACTGGGTGGCCGCCTTGGCCGTGCAGTCAGTAAGTCGCGCCGGCGCGGAAAAGGTTCAAAGGGTTTTGCGGCGCCTTGCCCTTACTTGCCCCCGGGCGCCCGGCAGTGACAAAGTGCGAAAATGAACAGATTTGCCGCAGTTTTGTTGATTTTCGCCGCCGCTTTGGCGCCGGCGCAGGCGCAAAAGCTTGACAAGGTCCGTTTCGGCACCAATTGGGTGGCGGAAGCCGAGCACGGCGGTTTCTACCAGGCGCTCGCCGACGGCACCTACAAGAAATACGGCCTCGACGTCACAATCGTGCCGGGCGGGCCGAACATGAACAACCGCATCCTGCTGCCGGTCGGCAAGCTCGACTTCTACATGAGCGCCAACACGCTGCAGTCCTTCGACGCGGTCACGCAGAAGATCCCGACCGTGGTGGTGGCGGCGAGTTTCCAGAAAGACCCGCAGGTGCTGATCGCGCACCCGGACGTGACAAAATTCGAGGAGCTGAAGAGCCGCACGCTGTTCGTCTCCAAGGAAGGCATGGCGAGCTATTTCCAATGGCTCAAGGCCGACTTTGGTTTCGACGAATCCAAGGTGAAGCCCTACACCTTCAATCCGCAGCCGTTCCTCGCCGACAAACATTCGGCGATGCAGGGCTATGTCACCTCCGAGCCGTTCGCGATCGAGACGCAAGGCGGCTTCCAGCCGAAAGTGTTCCTGCTCGCCGATCACGGCTTCAACAGTTACTCGACGCTGATCGAAACCCGCCGCGATCTGGTGGAGAAGCGGCCCGATCTGGTGCAGCGCTTCGTCGATGCTTCCGCGATCGGCTGGTACCACTATCTCTACCTCGACAGCCGCGCCGGCAACGCGCTTATCAAGAAGCAAAATCCGGAGATGACCGATGCGCTGCTGGCGTATTCCATCGCCAAGATGAAAGCCTATGGCATTGTCGATTCCGGCGACACGGTAAAGCTCGGCATTGGCGCCATGACCGACGCGCACATGAAAAGTTTTTTCGACAAGATGGTGCGGATCGGCGTGGTTATGGCCGGGATCGACTACAAGCGCGCCTACACGCTGAAATTCGTTAACAAAGGCGTGGGCGTTAATCTTAGGCCCCAGTAATTTGTAGTTTCCCGGCCTTTTCTGTCATCATAGTGGGGAAGCATTAAATCGGCGGCGACCGGCCGGGATTCCGATATTGAGCATGCAATCGTCCCTTGTCTCCCTGCGTGACGTCGGCAAGTCGTTCGAGCGCGGCACCGTGGCGCTCGAAGGTCTCGACCTTGACGTCCGTCCCGGCGAGTTCGTCACGCTGCTCGGTCCCTCCGGCTGCGGCAAGTCGACGGCGCTGCGCATCATCGCCGGCTTGAGCGCGCCTTCCACTGGAACCGTGACTTGGCCAACGCGCGGCGACGCCGGCGAAGCGGCGGACGCGAAGATCGGCTTTGTGTTTCAGGAGCCCACGCTGATGCCCTGGGCGAGCGTCGCCGACAATGTGCGGCTGCCGCTGAAGCTCGCCAACGCCGACGAGACAGCGGCGCAAGCCACGGTCGAGCGCGTGCTTAACCGCGTCGGGCTGACGGAGTTCGCGCAAAGCTATCCGCGCGAACTCTCCGGCGGCATGAAGATGCGTACGGCGATTGCGCGTGCGCTGGTAACCGAGCCGCAAATGCTGCTGATGGACGAGCCGTTCGCGGCGGTCGACGAAATCACCCGCTTCGGCCTCAACAACGAATTGCTCAAGCTCTGGCAGGAACTCGGCCAGACCGTGGTCTTCGTCACCCATTCGGTGTTCGAGTCGGTCTATCTGTCGCAGCGCATCGTGGTGATGACGCCGCGGCCGGGCAAAGTGTCCGAGATAATCCGCGTCGATGCGCCGTATCCGCGCGACGAGAACTTTCTCTCCTCGGCCATCTACACTGTCTTCTGCCGGCTGGTGTCGGAAGCGCTGGCGCGGGCCATGGCGGAGAGCGCGCCATGATGGCCAACATGAAAGTTAACGCCTGGACGCTGCGCGTCGCTCTGCCCATCTCGGTGCTGGCGCTGGGCTTGGTGCTCTGGCAACTCGTCGTGACAGCGTTCGCGATCCCACCCTTCGTGCTGCCGGGGCCGTGGCTGGTGTTCGGCACGCTGTTTTCCGACGCCGGCTTGCTGCTGAATTCGCTGCTGGTGACGCTCAGCATTACCTTCGCGGCTTTCCTACTGGCCGCGGTCGGCGGCATCGCGCTGGCGCTCGCCTTCAACCAATGGCGGCTGGTGGAATTTTCGCTCTATCCCTACGCGGTCATCTTGCAGGTGACGCCGATCGTCGCCGTCGCGCCGCTCTTGCTGATCTATCTGCCGCAGCCTATGGCGGTGCTGACTTGCGCCTGGATCGTGGCGTTCTTTCCGGTACTCGCCAACACCACGCTGGGTCTGAATTCGGTCGACCACAATCTCATCGCGTTGTTCGAGCTTTACAAAGCCTCGCGCTGGCAAATGCTGTGGGACCTGAGACTGCCGGCGGCGCTGCCGCAGATGCTGACCGGCCTGCGCATCGCCGGCGGGCTGTCGCTGATTGGCGCCGTTGTCGCCGAGATTGCGGCAGGTTCGGCGGGCGCCGGTTCGGGTCTTGCTTATCGCATCGTCGAATCCGGCTACCGGCTCAACATCCCGCGCATGTTCGCGGCGCTCTTGCTTCTCTCGGCCGCTGGCGTTGCGATCTACTTCGCGCTGTCGGGGTTGTCGCATCTGGCGCTGCGCCACTGGCACGAAAGCGCGGTCAAGCGCGAGCGTTAGTGAGCATATTGGGTCACGATCCCGAGCAACGCCATGACGCCGATCACCTCGATCAGGCTGCGATGGAAGCGGAAGGCGAGTACCGCGGCGGCAACGGCGAGTACGGCGGCATGGGTGTCGAGCGCGTTCGGGTCGAAGGCGAACCAGCGCAGGGGCCCCGCATGCACCTCGGTCACCTTGCCGAACAGCACGTGCAGCGCGAACCAGACCGATAGATTGAGGATGACGCCGACAACGGCGGCGGTGATCGCGGCTAAGGCGCCGGCCAGCCGCCGGTTGCCGCGCAATTCCTCGATGAACGGCGCGCCGGCGAAGATCCACAGCATGGCCGGCACGAAGGTCACCCAGGTGGTCAGGCCGGCGCCGATGAGGCCGGCGGTAAGCGGTGAGAACGGCGCCGGGTCGCGAAAGGCGGCGATGAAGCCGACGAATTGCGTCACCAGGATCAGCGGGCCGGGCGTGGTCTCCGCAAGGCCGAGGCCGTCGACCATCTCCGGCGCGGCGAGCCAGCCATGCGTCTCCACCGTCTGCTGCGCCATATAGGCGAGCACCGCGTAGGCGCCGCCGAAGGTGACGACGGCGAGCTTTGAGAAGAACAAGCCGACCGCGACCAGGACATGTGTGCTTCCGAGCAGGATGGCGGCCAGCAACACCGGCGACCACCACAGCACGAGACCGATCCCCAGCGCGGCGGCGAAATGCCGCCAGCGGCCCTCGCGTGGCGGCGGACTGATCTGGGCGCCGGCGGTGAGTGCGAGTTGCTCCGGCGCGTGCTGCGCCACGAAATACCCGGTCAGCGCCGCCGCCACCACGATCAGCGGGAACGGCAACGCGAAAAAATAAATGCCGATGAAGCCGAGCGCGGCGAGCGCGACCAGCAACCGGCTCTTCAGCGAACGCCGGCCGATCCGTATCAAAGCCTCGACCACGATCACCAGCACCGCCGCCTTGATGCCGAACAGCGCGCCGTCGACCGGTCCCGAGCCGCGGCCGTAGACGTAAAGCAAGGTCAGGCCGAGCATGACCAAGGCGCCCGGCAGCACGAACAATAGGCCGGCGACCAGCCCGCCGCGCACGCCGTGCAACAGCCAGCCGGCGTAAGTTGCGAGCTCGGTTGCTTCCGGGCCCGGCAACAGCATCGAGAAGTTGAGCGCGTGCAGAAAACGCGGCTCGTCCAGCCACTTCTTCTCGTCGACCACGATGCGATGCATCAGCGCGATCTGGCCGGCCGGCCCGCCGAAGGAGAGGCAGCCGACCTTGAACCAGACCGCGAGCGCTTCACCAAAGCTCGGACGCGCCGTTTGTTCGCTCATCTATGCCGCTTTTGTTTGCGCATGATCTTATCCGAAAACCGGTTCCCATCCCCGATCAAGGTCGAGGACATGCTTTTCGGAATCATGCGCGGACCGGCCAATTGTGCCTTTCGTCGGCGGCGAAGCGCAGCCAAGCGAACAGCGCATCATAGACGACGAAGCCGCGTTGCAAGAGGCCATGGTCGTCGTCGCCGGCCAGCGCCGATAGCCCGAGCGACACCGCATGCAAACCGGCCGCTTCCGGCGCGAGGTCGGGCCGCGCAGTATCGGCGCCGCGCACGATCAACGCGAGGCGCGCGAGCGACGGTTCGCTCTCGAGGCCGAACAGCTTGAGCATGGTGTCGAAGGTGCAGCGCTCGCCCTCGTGGCTCAATTCGATATCTTTGATGTCGAAAGGAATGCCGCCACTCTCGCGCGCGGCCTCGACAACCATGTCCGGATCGACAAACAAGATGCGCGCCTGCGGATCGAGAAAACGGCGGACCAGCCACGGACAGGCGACGCGGTCGATTTTCGGTCGCCGCCGTGTGACCCACAGACTTGGCCGCTGCGGTGCGATGCGATCGAGCGCGGGCTTGGCAATAGTTGCCAGGCCGGCGGCGAGCCATGCTTGGTAGCCGCCTTCCAGCACGCGCGCATCGAAACCGTCGGCGCGCAATTGCGCGACCGTCATCTGGCTCATTTCATGGCCGGCCTTGCAGGCGGCGACGATCGGCCGCGCGCGGTCGAACTCCGCCGACCAGGCTTGCGTGTTTCCGGCATCGCGCCAGACGGCGGCCGGCAAGAGCTGCGGCGATTGGTCGAAAACATCGCGCCGCCGCACGTCGACGAGTTGCGGCGCGCCGGGCGTGGCCAGTGTATTCCAGAGATCGGTGGGTGAGATCGCATAGCTTGGAGACAGCATAGGTCCCCTCCGTGAACGAAGGAGACGGTGCTTGGGCTCGCAAGCCTTCAAGAAAGCGGGGCGACCGTCGCTGGCCCCGTGATTTAAGGATACTAGGTCATCGCATCGGTACAATCAATGCGAGCCCCGACACCAGCAAAAGCAACAGGACCACTTTACGAAACGCCACATCGTCGAGTTTTCCGTAGAGCAACACACCGACCCACAATCCGAGCAGCAAGATCGGCAAGCCGAGCAGGAAGAGTTTGAGCACGCCACCGTTGAACAGATGGCCGGAGGCGGCAAACGTCAGCGTCGTCATGACCATCGTCATGAACAGCACGGGCTGGAAGACCGCGCGTTGTGCATCCTTCGGGCCGCCGCCGAGCTGAACCCAGATCGTGCTGATGACGCCGCCGAGACCGGTTAAGCCGCCGAGCAGCCCGTTCAAGGCGCCGATGCCGAGATCGGCGGTTGCGCCGGACGCGATCGGCGAGAAATTCGGTTTCGCAAGGTTATAAGTGGCATAGGCGAGCAACAGCACACCAACGCCGATGCGCAGGTACGCGGGGTTGGTATAGGTGAGTAAATACGCGCCGAGTGGAACGCCGATCGCACCGCCGATCACGAACGGCAGCACCCGCCGCCATTGCAGCGCATGACGCACCTTCCAGATTCCGTAGCCCTGATTGACGACGCCGTAAGCGGCGATCGACACCGCCGTCTGCATCGGCGTGATGATGTGCAGCCACACGCCGGAGAAGACGAGCCCGGCGGCAAAGCCGGTCAGGCCGCTGGTCAATCCGCCGAGAAAGGTGGCGGCAAGAAAAAGTCCCAAGGTCAATCCACCCATAGCACTCGCTCCCAAAACGAAAGGGTGCAGCGCTCGGATGGATGTCATCTGACGGGGAGGCGGCTTTACCCCCGATAGTTCTGTCTGCAGTGTCGATGAGGTCGCTAGCCGGTAAACAACATCGGTCCCCTCCGTAAACGAAGGAGACGGTGCTTGGGCTCGCAAGCCTTGGGACAAGCCTTGGGAAATGGGGCGACCGCCGCTGGCCCCACGAATGATGATTATATTACCCTGATGGCGGCTTCAAGGCCGCACATGCATTCCACACCGGCGTTTTCGTCACTCGCGGGGAGGCCGTGGCTTCGGTAGCTTTTTGCTGGGAGGCAAAATGTCCAACACAATCGATCTTGGCGGCCGCAACGCGGTGGTCACCGGCGGCGCGCAAGGCATCGGCCGCGCCATTGTCGAGCGCTTTCTGGCCTCCGGCGCGGCGGTGGCGATCTGGGACCGCGATCGCGATCTCGCGCAAAAGACCGCGGCGGAACTTAAAGAGCGCGGCAAGATTGCCGTGGTCGCAGTCGACGTCACCGACTATGCCAAAGTCGAACATGCGCGCGACGAAACCTTCAAGGCGTTCGGTCGCATCGATATCCTGGTCAACAATGCCGGCATCGCCGGCCCCAACGTGCCGACCTGGGATTATCCGCTTGAGGCTTGGCGCGATGTGCTGTCGATCAACCTCAACGGCCCGTTCCACTGCTGCCGCGCGCTGGCGCCGCTGATGATCGCACAGAACTACGGGCGCATCGTCAACATCGCTTCCATCGCCGGCAAGGAGGGCAACCCGAACGCGCCGGCCTATTCCGCCTCCAAGGCGGGCGTCATCGCGCTGACCAAATCGCTTGGTAAGGAGCTTTCGTCCTACGATATTTCGGTCAATTGCCTGACGCCGGCGGCGGCCAAGACCGCGATCTTCGACCAGATGACGCAAGCGCATATCGACTTCATGCTGTCGAAAATTCCACGCGGACGCTTTGTCACCGTCAATGAGATCGCCGCGCTCACCGCGTTCTGCGCCTCGGCCGACTGTTCGTTCACGACCGGCGCGGTGTTCGATATTTCCGGCGGGCGGGCGACCTATTGAACGAGGTCGCCACCCAGCGCCGCCAGCGGCTCATCGGCATCGCGTTGATGTGCGGCGCAGTGGCGTGCTTTTCCTGCCTCGACACGACGGCGAAATATCTCAACACCCAGATGGATACGCTGCAGATCGTGTGGGCGCGTTACGTCAGCAGTTTCGCCTTTGCGCTTCTGGTCGCCAACCCGTTCTCCAATCCGGCCTTGATGATCACGCGGCGGCCGTGGTTGCAGGTCTTTCGGTCGGTGCTGCTGCTCGGTTCGACCTTGCTCAATTTTCTCGCCTTGCGCTGGCTGCAGCTCGATCAGACCACGTCGATTATCTTTTGCACGCCGTTTCTGGTGGCGGCCTTGTCGGGACCCATTCTCGACGAATGGGTCGGCTGGCGGCGATGGATCGCCATCAGCGTCGGCTTTATCGGCGTCCTGCTGGTGACGCGGCCCGGCGCCGGCGGCATTCACGTCGCGGCGCTGCTTTCTTTCACGTCGGCAATTTTCTATGCCGTCTACATCATCAGCACGCGCGTTCTCTCGCGCTCCGACTCGAACCTGACCACGCTTTTTTATTCCAACGTCGTCGGCGCGGTGGCGATGACCTTCGTCATCCCGTTCGTCTGGTCGACGCCGCGCACCGTTCTGATCGGAGGCTTGATGGCGCTGACCGGGCTGCTCGGCGGCTTCGGCCACTACCTTTTGATCATCGCCCACCGGCTGGCGCCGCCGGCGGTGCTGGCGCCGTTCATGTACACGCAACTAGTCTGGGTCATCGCGCTCGGCTTCCTCGTCTTTGCCGACCTGCCGAACCTGTGGACGATTACCGGAGCCAGCATTGTCGTCGCCTCAGGGCTTTACTTGCTGCACCGCGAGCGTGCTGTGGGCAAGCGCAGCCGCGGCAACCAGCTGGAATAGGAGGAGTTGCGGGGGCTTTGACATCGGGGCTAAGTTGCCGCCCGTTTAGCGGATTTCGACCCTTCGAGGATCATTTATGAGCACAGTCATGGACCGGGCGCGGGCGCCCGCTAGCGCCGGCTTGAACGACGATATCGGCGAGGAAAAGCGCCTGGAATTGTACCGGACGCAGGTGGTGATCCGCGAAGCCGAGCAGCGCGCCTATGACCTGTTCCTGCAGAACCTGGTCAAGGGCACCAGCCATCTCTCGCTCGGGCAGGAAGCGGTAGCGGCCGGCTTTGCCGGCGCCATGATCAAGGGTGATCTATCCTTCTGCACCTATCGCGGCCACGCCCACACGCTCGCCCGCGGCGTCAGCGTGGAGAAGGTGCTGGGCGAACTGATGCAGCGCGACAACGGGCTGATGCGCGGCAAGGGCGGCTCGATGCATCTGACCTCGGTCGAGCACGGCGTCATGGGCTCCTACGCCATCATCGGCGCGCATCTGCCGATCGCCTGCGGCGCCGCCTGGCGCGCGCAATACAAAGGCGCCAAGGACGTCTCGGTCTGCTTCTTCGGCGACGGCACCACCAATATCGGCGCCTTCCACGAGGCGCTCAATTTCGCCGCGGTGTGGAAGCTGCCGGTGATCTTCGTCTGCGAAAACAATCTCTACATGGAATACACGCCGATCTGCGACGTCACGGCGGTCGAGCATCCGGCCGCCGATCGCGCCTCCGCTTACGGGCTTGAGCGCATCGTCATCGACGGCAACGACGCCGATGTGGTCTATCGCACCGCGCGGGCGGCTTACGAGAAAGCGCGCGCCGGCGAGGGGCCTTCGCTGATCGAGTGCATGACCTATCGCTACAGCGGTCATTCACGCGCCGATCCGGCGAAGTACCGGCCGGAGGGCGAGCTCGACAAATGGAAGGCGCGCGACCCGATCAAGATCTACCGCGAGCGCCTCTTGCAATTCGGCGTGGCCGAACAAGTCATCGGTGAAATCGACGCCGAGGTGCGCAAGGTCGTCGATGACGCGACCGAGGCCTGCAAGGCCGCGCCCAACCCACCGCTCGATATCATCACCACCGATGTCTACGCCGACGGAGGCTGGGCATGGAGAAATTAATATGCCGGAACTGACTTATCGCGACGCGGTCATCCGCGGCATCGCGCAGGAGATGGAGCGCGATCCCGACGTCGTGTTCCTCGGCGAGGACGTGGCCAAAGCCGGCGGCGTGTTCAAGGCGACCGTCGGTTTGTACGAGAAGTTCGGGCCATTGCGCGTGCGCGACACGCCGATCTCCGAGCAGGCCATCCTCGGCGCCGCCATGGGCGCGGCGATGACCGGCTTGAAGCCGATCGCCGAGATCATGTTCTCGGACTTCTTCGCGGTCTGCTTCGACTACATCGCCAACGAATTCCCCAAGAGCCGTTACATGTCGAACGGCCAGGTCAAATGCCCGCTGGTGGTGCGTACCGGCAATGGCGCGGGCTCGCGTTTCGGCGCGCAGCATTCCCAGAGTGTCGAGAACTGGTGCATGATGATCCCCGGGCTGAAGGTGGTGGCGCCGTCGAATCCGACCGATGTCATCGGGCTGTTGGCGGCCGCCGTGCGCGATCCCGATCCGGTGATCTTCTGCGAGCACAAGTCGCTCTATGCGACCAAAGGCGAGGTACGCGACGGCGAGATCGTCGACCGGCTCGGCACGGCGAAGATCGTGCGCGAGGGCAAGGACGCCACCATCTGCGCGCTGGCGCTGATGGTTCCGCGCGCGCTGGAAGCGGCCGAGAGGCTGAAGGCGGAACAGGGCATCGACTGCGAAGTTGTCGATGTGCGTTCGCTGGTGCCGCTCGACACGCAGACAATCCTGGGTTCGCTGGCCAAGACGCACCGGTTGTTCACCGTCGAGGAGAACCCGCGGCTGTGCGGCTGGGGCGCCGAGATCGTTTCGATCGCGGCCGACGAGGCATTCTACGATCTCGACGGCCCGCCGGTGCGCATCACAACGCCGCATATCCCGCTGCCGGCCGCCGACATCCTGGAAGACATGGTGCTGCCAACGCCAAAGCGCATTGCAGAGACGATCGAGCGGTCGCTGAATAGTTAGTTTCCGGTCATTCCGGGGCGCGCCGCAGGCGCGAACCCGGAATCCAGAAACGGATACGGTAACTGCATCTGGATTCCGGGTTCGGCGCTGCGCGCCGCCCCCGGGATGACGAGTTGAGAGGTAATGCCCATGTACGACAATCTTCTCGCCAATGTCCCGACCGATCTCTACATCGGCGGCAAGTGGCGCAAATCATCCGACAATGGCCGCTTCGACGTGATCGATCCGGCGACCGAACGCAAGATCGCCTCGGTCGCCAGCGCCACCGTCGAGGACGCCAAGGCCGCGGTCGATGCCGCCGACGCGGCGTTCGAAGGCTGGGCCGCGCGCAAGCCGCGCGAGCGCGCCGAGATCCTGCGCAAGGCTTACGAGCTGATCATGCGCGACGCCGAACGCTTCGCCAAATTGATCACGCTGGAAAATGGCAAGGCGCTGCCCGATTCGCGCGGCGAGGTCGCTTATGCCGCCGAGTTCTTCCGCTGGTACGCCGAAGAAGCCGTGCGCAACAACGGCCAGGTGTCGATGGCGCCGGCGTCCGGCGCCCGTATCCTGGCGCAGCACAAGCCGGCCGGCATTGCCGTGCTGGTGACGCCGTGGAATTTCCCCGCCGCCATGGCGACGCGCAAGATCGGGCCGGCGCTTGCCGCCGGTTGCCCGGTGGTGTTGAAGCCGGCTTCCGATACGCCGCTCACCATGCTGGCGCTGATGCCGGTGCTGGAGGAAGCGGGCGTGCCGGCCGGCGTGGTCAACGTCATTCCCTCGCGCTCGGCGGGCAAGGTCGTGAGCGCGATGCTGCACGATCCGCGCGTGCGCGTTGTCTCCTTCACCGGCTCGACCGAAGTCGGCCGCAAGCTGCTGCACGAGGCGGCCGACAACATCATCAAGCCGTCGATGGAGCTCGGCGGCAACGCGCCGTTTCTGGTGTTCGAGGACGCCGACATCGACGCGGCCATCGATGGCGCCATGGTCGCCAAGATGCGCAACATGGGCGAGGCCTGCACCGCGGCCAATCGCTTTTACGTGCATGAGAAGGTGCACGACGAATTTGCGAAAAAACTGACCGCCAAGATGAATTCGCTGAAGATGGGCAACGGTCTTGACGAGGGCGTCAATCTGGGGCCGCTGGTCAACAAAGACGGCCGCGACAAGGTGATCGAACTGGTCGATGACGCGGTCAAGAAAGGCGCCAAGGTGCTGGCCGGCGGCAAGACGCCGGATGGCCCCGGCTTCTTTTATCCGGCCACCGTGCTCACCAACGTCGCCGACGATTCGAAAATGTTGAACGAGGAAATCTTCGGGCCGGTCGCCTCGATCCAGACCTTCAAGACCGATGCCGAAGCGATCAAGCGCGCCAACGATACCGAATACGGGCTGGTCGCCTATCTCTACACCAAGGATCTCTCGCGCGGCTTGCGCGTCTCCGAAAAGCTAGACTTCGGCATGATCGGCCTCAACCGCGGCCTGGTGTCCGATCCGGCGGCGCCCTTCGGCGGCGTCAAGCAATCGGGCCTCGGCCGCGAAGGCGCGGCGGAGGGCATGAAGGAATTCCTCGAGACGCAATATGTGTCGGTGAGCTGGTAAGCAGGCAAAGAAGCGGCACATGAGCGCGGAGACGGAAGGCGAAGTCGCCAAAAAGCTGATCGGCGCCTGGCGCTATGTCGGCACGCGCATCCATGGCGGAAACTGGGATCGCGGGGCGAATCCGAAGGGCATGATCTATTATGGTCCGCATGGAGAAATCGCGGTGCAGATCGCACCCGACGTCGAGCGAAAGCGGGCCGGAGCGGTCATGACGCCGGAGGAGGCCAAACTCGCGCTCACCGACTACATCGCGTATTTCGGTACCTACTCTATCGACGCGCAGGCCGGGACCGTGACACACCATCGCCAAGCGAGTATCCAACCGGGCGATTCGGGGGATTTGGTCCGCCGCTACGAATTCGTCGGTGATCGTTTGGTGTTGCGGCCGCCCAATTCGACAATGGAAGTCACTTGGGAACGGATCAAGTGACACGAGGGAAGTGAATGGACGTCCTGATGCCGCAGCTCGGCGAGACCGTCGCCGAGGGCAAGATCGTGAAATGGTTCAAGGCGGCCGGCGACGCCGTGAAGCCGGGCGAGAACCTGTTCGAGATCGAGACCGACAAGACCTCGATGGAAGTGCCGGCGACCTCGGCTGGCACGCTCACCGACATTCGCTTCCAGGTCGGCGATGTCGCCAAGGTCGGCGCCGTGGTGGCGGTGATCGCCGACGGCAGCGCATCTTCGGCGGGCGCCTCATCGCAGGTTTCGCTGGAACCGATTGCGGCTGCGTTGAAACAGCTGTCGCAGTCGGTGAAGGCACCGCAGGCGGCGGCGCAGCCGGCGCCCGCGCCGCGCAGCGAGCCGCTCAATCCGTGGCAGGAAGTGCGTACGCCCGAACGCAATTACGGGCCGGCGACGCTGGCCGGCGGTGCCAGCACGACGCCGCTGGCGCGGCGGCTGGCCGGTGAACGCGGTATCGATCTCGAAGGCGTCTCCGGCTCCGGGCCGCATGGCCGCATCATTGCCCGTGACGTGGAGCAGGCCTTGCCGGCCGGATCGGCGGCGCCGCGCGCGGCCGGCGCCGGCGCGGCACAGGTGAAGGCATTGTATGAGGGCATCGCCTACGAGGAAGTGCCGCTCAATTCGATGCGCGCGACCATCGCTCGCCGCCTGGTCGAGGCCAAGCAGACTATCCCGCATTTCTATTTGACCGCCGACATCGACGTCGACCGTCTCATCGCGATGCGCGAGGAAGCCAACGCCGCCGCGCCGAAAGGCAAGGACGGCGAGCCGGCCTTCAAGCTCTCGCTCAACGATTTTCTGATCAAGGCCTGGGCGGCGGCGCTGCAGCGCGTACCGGCGGCGAACGCGGTGTTCGCGCAAGACCGCTTCCTGCGCTTTGCCCATTCCGACATAGGCGTGGCGGTGGCGCTCGACGGCGGGCTGATCACGCCGGTCGTGCGCAATGCCGAAGCCAAATCGCTCACCGAAATTTCCGCGGAAATGCGCGATCTCGCCGCGCGCGCGCGCTCAAAGAAACTCCGGCCGGACGAATACCAGGGCGGCGCGAGCGCCATCTCCAATCTCGGCATGTACGGCGTGCGCGAATTCGCGGCCATCATCAATCCGCCGCACGCGACGATCCTCGCCGTCGGCGCCACGCGGCGAGCGCCGGTCGAGACGGAAGATGGCGGCGTCAAGTTCGTCAGCCGGATGAGCGTCACATTGTCGTGCGATCATCGCGTGGTCGACGGCGCGTTGGGCGCCGAACTGCTCGCCGCGTTCAAGGCCCTGGTGGAAAAGCCGGTCACGTTTTTGGTGTAAGGAGTATCGGAATGGCTGGCGAAAAGCCGGACGTCTTGCTGGTCGGCAACAAGAAGCCGGTCATGATCAAGGGGCTCGAGGGCAAGGTCACGCTGCACGCGCTGATCGACGCGACCGACAAGGACGCTTTCCTCAAATCCATCGCCGACAAGGTGCGCGCCATCGTCATCGCCTATACCGCCGACAAGGTGGACGGCGCCTTCATGCAGCGCTTCCCCAAGCTCGAGCAGATTTCAAGTTTCGGCGTCGGCTACGACCATATCGACGCCAAATGGGCCGGCGAGCACGGCATCATCGTCACCAATACGCCGGAAGTGCTGAACGAAGAGGTGGCCGATACCGCGCTCGGCCTGCTGTTGTGCACGGTGCGCGAATTGCCGCAGTCGGATCGCTACGTGCGCGCCGGCAAGTGGACGCAGGCGCAATATCCGCTCACCAAGGCGACCTTACGCAACCGTACCGTCGGCATGGTCGGCATGGGCCGCATCGGCAAGACGATCGCCAAGCGGCTCGACGCCTTCGGCGTGCCGGTGGTCTATCACTCGCGTAATCTGCAAGCCGGCGTCGCCTACAAATATTATTCCAAACTTCTCGACATGGCGCGCGACGTCGACACGCTGATGGTGATCGTGCCGGGCGGCGCCGCGACAAAGAACATGATCAACGCCGAGGTGCTGAAAGCGCTCGGCCCGAACGGCATTTTGATCAACATGGCGCGCGGCTCGGTGGTCGACGAACCGGCCTTGATTGAGGCGTTGAAGAACCGCACCATCTATTCCGCCGGCCTCGACGTTTTCGCCAAGGAGCCGCAGGTGCCGAGGGAACTCATGGACATGGAGCACATCGTGCTGTTCCCGCATCTCGGCTCCTCGACCGAGGTGACGCGGGCGGCAATGGACCAACTCGTGGTCGACAACATCCTGGCCTGGGTGGCGGGCAAACCGCCGCTGACGCCGGTTCCTGAGACGCCGTTGAAACGCGCATAGACAAACATGAAACGCCTCGTCGCCATCGCCGCTGCTGTCGTCTGGGCAGGTAGCGCGTGGGCGCAGACGCCGCCGCCTGCGCCGCAGGCACCGGCCGCGCCGGCAGAGGGCGACTCGGCCAAGAAGGTGATCGGCACCTGGGAATTCTCCAACGCCGACCACGACAAGGTCTGCACGGCGGTATTCACGGCCGACAAGACCGCAGTCGGCTTCAAGGTCGAGTTCGATGCCAATTGCG
Source organism: uncultured Alphaproteobacteria bacterium (assembly GCA_963810255.1). GTDB lineage: Bacteria > Pseudomonadota > Alphaproteobacteria > Rhizobiales > Xanthobacteraceae > Pseudolabrys. Next base: position 101,278 of record CAWEMT010000009.1, read on the forward strand.
GCACCCTGTTTCCGCTGGTGAACGACATCGCCGGCTGGACCTATCCCAACAACGATCTGCTCAATCTGCTCGACGCCCAAGGCCGGCCGCTGGTCGAATTCAGCGAGGTGGAGGACGGCATCTTCGAGGCGCCGACGCCGGGGGTCGGCGTGCTATTCCTGCAGGCGCCGGCCGCCGCCGCGGCGGATACACAGCCCCAACAACAGCCGGACAAACTGGCGGGCAATTGGACGATCGCCCGCGGCAATGGCGGGCCGTTGTGCAAGATCACGTTGGCGGCGACCGCCGCAGGCGAGGGCTTTGCGCTCACCGTGCAGCCGGGCTGCGCCAAGTCGATCGAGGATCTGAAATTCACCCAGTGGCAATTGAAACAGGGCGAGCTGACACTGGTGCCGGCGAAGGGCAACCCGTGGCGTTTCGAGGAAGTCGACACTGAAACTTGGCGGCGAATTTCGGAAGGCGCCGTACAGATGATTTTGGTGCGCAAGTAATCAGATCAGCTTCAATCCCTTGAAACTCGCGTGCCCTTCCTTGCCGACGATGATGTGGTCGTGCACGGCGATACCCAGCGGCTTGGCCACGTCGATGATCGCCTGCGTCATCTGGATGTCGGCGCGCGACGGCGTCGGATCGCCGGAAGGGTGATTGTGTACCAGGATGAGCGCGGTGGCGATAACTCGAGCGCGCGCTTGACCACCTCACGCGGATAGACCGGGGTGTGATCGACGGTGCCGGTCTGCTGCACTTCGTCGGCGATCAACTGGTTGCGCTTGTCGAGGAAGAGCAGGCGGAACTGCTCCTTGTCGGCGAAGGCCATCGTCGTGTGGCAGTAGTCGATCACGTTCGACCAGGACGACAGCACGGGGCGTTTCTGCACGTTGCCTTTGGCGAGCCGGCTGGCCGCCGCATGCACGATCTTGAGATCCGTTGCGGTCGCTTCCTTGATGCCCTTAACCTCTTCCAGCCGCTGTTGCGCCGCCGCCAGCACTTCTGCGAATGAGCCGAATTTCGCGATCAGTTGCTTGCACAGCGGCTTGAGGTCGCGCTGCGGAATGGTGCGGAACAGCACCAGTTCGAACAATTCGTAATCGCTCACGGCTTCGCTGCCCGCCTCGCGAAAGCGGCCGCGCAGCCGCTCGCGGTGGCCGTGATAGTGGGGCGAGGCCTCGGAGAGGCCGGCCTTGCGCTCCTTGCCGTCGCGCTTTGCCGCCATGACGATACGCCCACGCCCTGATCGGCAGGATTGTAGAACGGCCGGACGCACTCGACGAGGGAGGTGCAACGCTGTCGTCACCGCGAAGGCGGGGACCCATAGCCATAGGATTATCGAGAAGCTGCGGAGTATGGGTCCCGGGCATCCCTCGCTTTCGCTTGGTCGTCCGGGATGACGATCTTCAGCGCTTGTAAGGCGGTTTGTCCAAACCGGCTGGCGAGAAGGTGAACACCTCGACGCCTTTGTCGGTCACGCCAACGGCGTGCTCGAACTGCGCCGACAGCGAGCGGTCGCGCGTCACTGCGGTCCAGCCATCGGACAGCACCTTCACATGCGGGCGGCCGATATTGATCATCGGCTCGACGGTAAAGAACATGCCGGGCTTCAGGACGATGCCTTCGCCCGGGCGGCCGACATGCACGATGTTGGGCTCGTCGTGGAACAGCTTGCCGAGGCCGTGGCCGCAGAAGTCGCGCACCACGCTCATGTGCTGGGCTTCGACGTAAGTCTGGATGGCGGCGCCGATGTCGCCGCTGGTCGAGCCGGGGCGGATGGTGGCGATGCCGCGCATCATGGCCTCGTGGGTCACCTCGATCAGCCGCTCGGCGCGGCGCGGGATGTTCCCGACCGGGTACATGCGGCTGGAATCGCCGTGCCAGCCGTCGAGGATCAGCGTCACGTCGATATTGACGATGTCGCCTTCCTTCAGCGGCTTGTCGCCGGGAATGCCGTGGCAGACCACGTGGTTGAGCGAGGTGCAGGTCGACTTTTTGTAGCCGCGATACATCAGCGTGGCCGGCAGCGCGCCGTTATCGAGCGCGAAGTCCAAAACCAGCTTGTCGATTGCTTCGGTCGGCACGCCCGGGCGCACATGCTCGGTAAGCATGTCGAGGCAGCGGGCGACCAACTGGCCGGCCTTGCGCATGCCCTCAAAGGCGGCAGGGCCGTGGATCTTGATCTGGCCGGTTTTGCGTAAGGGGGCAACGGTGGCGTCGACGTAGGTCATGGGGCCCAATGTAAGGCTTGGCGCGCGCGGTGCAAGTTGCGTTGTCGTCCCGTTCCCCGCTTTCGTGCGGGCAGGGTTCGCGGGGACGACGATCAGCTCACAATCTTCCCGCCCAGCTCGTCCTCGATATGCACGCGGACAATCTCTTCAAACCTCGTCTCGGCCTTGAAGCCAAGCTCCTTGGCGCGCAGCGCGGCGACCCGCTCGGCCCAGCCGCTGACGATGCGCATGACGAGCCCGTCCGGCTCGCGCTTGATGCGTTCGGCGACCTTGTCGCCGGCGACCCGCTTGAGCGCCTCGATCTGCTCGGCAACGGTGCAGCATACGCCCGGCATGACGAGATTGATGTGCGGCCCTAGCTGCTCGCGCGTCAGGCCGGCGGCATGCAGCAGGAAGCCGACCGCCGCGCGCGGGCTGGCATGCGTGTGACGCACCGTATCGGGAACCGGAAGCACCGCGTCCATCCCGGCCAGCGGCTCGCGGATGATGCCGGAGAAAAAGCCCGAGGCCGCCTTGTTCGGTTTGCCCGGGCGCACGCAGATGGTGGGCAAGCGGATGCCGACGCCGTCGAGAAAACCGCGCCGCGAGTAGTCGGCGAGCAGCAATTCGCTGATCGCCTTTTGCGTGCCGTAGGAGGTGTGCGGCGTGAGATGAAATTCGTCCGGGATGGCGTGCGGAAAGGGCGCGCCGAATACTGCGATCGAGGAGGTGAACACGACCTTGGGCCGATAGGCGTCGCCGGCCGCGCGGATCGCCTCCAAAAGCGCGCGGGTGCCGTCGAGGTTGACGCGGTAGCCTTTGTCGAAATCGGTTTCCGCCTCGCCCGATACCACGCCGGCCAGATGGAAGATCGTATGCGGCCGGCCTGCAATGGCTTTGGCCGCGGCGCCGGGCGCCGACAGATCGGCGGCTGCCGCCTCGACGGTGCCTTTAAAGCCGACAGGCTTGGCCGGCGGCACAACGTCGGTCAGCGTCATTTTATCGATGATGCGCCCGTTGAGCGCGCCCTCGCGCGCCAGCCGCGCGGTGAGCTTGCGGCCGATCATCCCTGCCGCGCCGGTGATCAAGATATCCATTTAGCCCCTCGTCTTGCTTTCGTCCGCCGGCTCGAAGCGGTCGATGCGGCGCAGCTCGGGAAATAGCACCATCCAGAGGCCCGCGACCAGCAGCGAACCGACGCCGCCGATCAGCACCGAGGGCACCGCGCCCAGCCAGGCGGCTACAGCGCCCGATTCGAATTCGCCCAGCGTATTCGAGGAACCGACAAACAGATAGTTGATCGCGCTTACCCGCCCGCGCATGGCGTCGGGTGTCTCGATCTGCACCAGCGAGAAACGGATCACGATGCTCAAGGCATCCGCGGCGCCGAGTACGGCCAGCGCCGCGAGCGACAGCGGAAACCAGTTGGACAGCCCGAAGACGACGGTCGTGATCCCGTAGATCGCCACCACCGCGAACATCTTGGGGCCGATCCAGCGCTCGACCGGATGGTTCGACAGGATGGCGGCGGTGATCAGCGCGCCCGCGGCCGGCGCCGAGCGCAAGAGGCCGAGGCCGATCGGCCCGACGCTGAGGATATCGCGTGCAAAGATCGGCAGCAGCGCCGTTGCGCCGCCCAGCACCACGACAAAGAGATCGAGCGTGATCACGCCCAGGAGCCGCGAGCGCGTGCGGATGAAGTCGAAGCCGGCGAGCACGGACGAAAAAGTCGGCGGCTCGCGCGTGGTGACCGGGCCCTTGGCCTCGACCAGACTGACCAGGATCGCCGCCGCGCCGAAAAACACGACGCAAAGGCCGGCGACCGCGACCGGGCTCAGCGCATAGATCAGCCCGCCCAGCGCCGGACCGCAGATGACGGCGACCTGATTGGCCGAGGTCCAGCCCGCCACCGCGCGCGTGATCAACGGCGCCGGCACCAAAGCCGGCACCAGCGCGCTCGAGGTCGGCACTTCGAAGGCGCGCGAGCAGCCGATCAGGAACACGGCGGCGAACAACAAATCGCGGTTGAGCGCGCCGGTCAGGATCGCCAGGGTGATCATCAGCGCGGAAAGCCCGGAGACGATCTGCGCGCCGCGGATAATGCCGCGGCGGTCGTAGCGGTCGGCGGCGTGCCCGATCATCAGCGTCAGGAAAACCGCCGGTACGAATTGAATCAATCCAATGAAGCCGAGATCGAGCGCGCTATTGGTCAACTGATAGAGTTGCCAGCCGATCAGCAACGCCAGCATCTGGTAGCCCATGGTGGCGGCAACCCGCGCCAGCCAGAACATCACGAAGGGCCGCTGCTGCATGAGGCCCGGCGCGGACGCGGATACGCTCATTCGGCCGCGCCGTTCAATGCACTCAGCTTAAGGATTTGGCTGCCGTCGGCGGTGAAATTATCCGGAGCCAGCCAGCGCTCGAAATTCGCTTTGCGCGCCGGCCACTCGCCGTCGAGCATTGAGAACCAGGCATTGTCGCGGTTGCGGCCCTTGGCGATGATATGCTGGCGGAATATGCCTTCAAATGTGAAGCCGTAGCGAAGCGCGGCGCGCCGCGACGCAGCGTTGAGCGCGTTGCATTTCCACTCGTAGCGGCGGTAGCCGAGCGTTTCGAAAGCGTAGCGTGCGAGCAAATACTGCGCCTCGGTGCCGAGCCGCGTGCGCTGCAGCGCCGGCGAATAAAGCACGTGGCCGACCTCAATGACGCGCATGTCCGGCACGATGCGCAGCAGGGTGAAATAGCCGACGGCGCGGCCGGCCAGATCGACGATCGCATAGGCATAAGGGTCGGGAGCAGCGGCGCGTTTAGCGATAAAGGCGGAAAATTCCGCTTCGGTCGCGAAAGGCCCGTCTGTCGAAATATAGGTCCAGACGGCATCGTGCCCGGCGAACGCGGTCCACAGTTCGGCGGCGTGGCGCGGTTCGAGCTTTTCGAGACGGCCATAGGCGCCTTGCAGCGTCACCGGTCCGGGACGTGTGGCGGGCGTGGTATCGACCGGCAGGCCGACCGGCTGACCGGTTTGCGGGTGAGGTTGCGAGCTTGTCATCACGTTGATCTTTTCGCGCGGTCGTCGCTGAAGAAAGTGTTGAGTTCGGCGTTCGGCATCGTGCCGGCGAAACTATCAAACTTTCCCTCTTTGGCGATGTCGGTCGCCGACTTGACGAAGGCGTGCATGGCGACGCGCGCCAGCGTGCCGCCGACGCTGATGCGGCGCACGCCCAGTTCGGCGAGGTCTTTGACGGTGAAACCGAAGGCGCCGCTGTTGAGGAAATTGATCGGCTTTGGCGCGACGGCCTTGACCACTTCGACGATCTGTTCGCGCGTTTTGATGCCCGGCGCATAAAGGCAATCGGCGCCGGCATCGGCGAAGGCTTGGAGGCGCCGTACGGTCTCGGCCATGGCGGGCCGGCCGTGAATGAAGCCCTCGGTGCGGGCGGTGAACACCACATCGCCGCCGTCCTTGTCGATCGCCGCGCGCGCGGCTTGCACGCGCTTGACGGCGAGATCGAAGTCGTAAAGCGGATCGGCTTCGTCGCCGGTGAAATCCTCGATCGACAGGCCGGCGACGCCGGTGGCGATGCAGCGCGCGACATTCGCGGCGACGCCGTCCGGATCGTCGGCATAGCCGCCCTCGAAATCGGCGTTCACCGGCACATCCGCGGCGTCGGCAATTTCACGGCAATGGGCGAGCGCCATGTCGCGCGTCACCTCGCCGTCGGAAAAGCCTTGCGAATGGGCATAGCCCGAGGAGGTCGTGGCCAGCGCCTTGAAGCCGAGGCCCTGCAGATAGCGGGCGCTGCCGACGTTCCACGGATTGGGAATGACGAAGCAACCGCTTTGATGCAACGCGCGGAACGCGCGGCGTTTATCGGAGGGGCTCATCCATCGCTCCCATGATCGAAACGATCGTCCGTGGTGTTATTTCGAGGATTTCTTCCAGGCCGCGTAGTCGCGCGAGACGAATTCACAAGCCGTCTCCACGCAGCCGCGGAACCAGCGTGGCTTGCGCTTCTTGAGGTCCTTGCGCAAGGCGTCGCGCAGGTCGCGCACGCCGAGATGCACGGCGGCGAGGTCGCGGCCCATGGCCCAGAGCAGATCGGGATGCAGCAAGCGCGCGGCGTCGCGCTTGCTGGTGACGTCGAGCTTGCGGTTATTCGCCGACAGGCGCCGCACCAGCACATACCCGCTCGCCCGATACCAAGGACGGGTGCGCGGTAGCGGCCGCAGGCGATATCGTTGAGGCTTGCGCGGTTGCCGTCGCCATGCTTGCGCGTCCAACCGGACGGCACCAGCGCCTTGCACTCGCGCAGCAGCGGCCCGCTGCGCCAAGTGCCATAGCCGAGCCAGCGCGGGCGGCCCAGGCTGCCGGTGCCCGCCGTGCGCCGCCAGTAAGCGAGGCTCGGCGCAAGTTTCAGCACGGCGCCGTGAAACAATCTGATCCATCGCGCCGGCGGCTGGTCCGGATTCTTTTTCGCCAACAGGTGGTGATATTGATTATCGATCGTCTTCCAGAATCTGGCGCGCTGGTCTTCGTCGACCACAAACCGTTTGCGCAGCCACAAATGTCGGCGATCGAGCACAATAGCCTCAGGCGCCTCGAGGCCATTTCGGTAGCCGGCCAGGAGCTTGCTGCAAATAGCTTTGAACGACAACTCGGCAGGCGTGGCAGCCAGCGTGGCGCTGGTTGCGAGCCGCACCAGGTCGAGGATATACGGCATCTCGGCGCACTCGTCGTAATCATTGACGCCCCAGACGATGCGGCCGTCCTCATCGTGCCATGTGCCGAAATTTTCCAGATGTGTATCGCCGACCGCGAGTACCGTGGGCGCGTCGGCGAGATTCGGACAAACCTCGAAGATAGTTTCCGCCCAGCGCCAATAACCGGCGCGCAGGAAGGCGAAGGCGCTTTCGCGCATCTTCTTGTGCTTCGCTTTAAGGTCGGCTTCAACCACTGCACCGGCCAACTGGGCCTTCAGCCAGCGTTCGTAGTCGCGATTTGCCGCCTTGAACCCCATGGCCGTTCCCGCCGTCCCCGGCAATTGCGCCGGGAGGATGCGCCGAACCGAAAGCCTTTTGCAATCGGCTGCGGGGCAGGGCCGTCAATTATGACAACCGATTATGACAACCTGCCCCTGCTGGCGGCCCAACGCCGGCTGGGCCAAACTCCGCGCCGCTGTGAGGCCGGAGGAATGCTATGGACAGTGTCGATTTCGATGCCTTGGAGGAAGCCGCGCGCGCAAAAATGCCGCCGGAGTCGTTTGCGTTCCTGGCCGCCGGCGCCGACGACGAGATCAGCGCCAACGAGAATATCGCTGCCTGGCGAAACTTGCGGCTGCGGCCGCGGGTGTTGCGCGATCTTACCAGCACGGACACCGGCGTCACGTTGCTCGGCCAAAAGCATCCGACGCCAATCCTGATTGCGCCGACCGGCCGCCACAAGCTGTTCCATTCCGACGGCGAGCGCGCCACCGCGCGCGGTGCGGCGTTGGCGAACGTCGCCTACGTGATGGCCAGCAATGCCAACGTGCTGATTGAAGACGTGGCGGCCGAGCGTAAAGGCGCGCCGCAATGGTTCCAGCTTTATTACTGGCCGAACCGCGCCGAGGTCGAAGCGCTGATCGATCGTCTGGCGGCAGCCGGTTTTTCAGCGCTGGTGCTCACCGTCGATGCGCCGGTTGGCGGCTGGAGCCCGCGCGCGGCGCGGGCGCAGCATCAGCCGACGCCCGACATCCGCAACATCAACATGCCGGGCTCGCCGATGGCGCGCACGTTCTATCATCCGGATTTTGCCGGCAAGGTGCTGTATCCGGCGACCTGGCGCGAGTTGGAATGGCTGGTGAAACGCGCGCCCATGCCGGTGCTGGTCAAGGGCGTGCTGCGCGCCGACGACGCGGTGCGCTGCGCCGAGTGCGGCGCGCGCGCCATCATGGTTTCCAATCACGGCGGCCGCCATCTCGACACCACCGTGACCACCGCCGCGGCGGTCGGGGAGATCGCGGCGGCGCTCTCCGGCAAGGCGGAAGTCTATGTCGACGGCGGCATCCGGCGCGGCACCGATATCCTCAAGGCGCTGGCGCTCGGTGCCCGCGCGGTGATGATCGGCCGTCCGGTCATCTGGGGGCTTGCGGTGGACGGCGCCGGCGGCGTCGCCGCCGTGCTCGACCATCTGCGCATCGAACTGGTGCGCGCCATGCAGTTGATCGGCACCGCCAGCCTCAAGGAGGCGACCGCCGACCTGCTGGCGCCGAATTGATTTTCTCCCGGCAATCGGATGAACTGCGCGCAAAATCAGGAACGGCCGCCGGGCCCGGCCGGGAGGAAACGCCATGCTGCAGACCATCGCCGCCTTCGACCGCATCGGTGAGGAGAACGCCTTCGCGGTGCTCGCGCGCGCCAACGCGCTCGTCGCGCAAGGCCGCGACATCATCAATCTCGGTATCGGCCAGCCCGATTTCCGCACGCCCGATTTCATCGTCGAGGCGGCAGTCAAGGCGCTGCGCGAAGGCCATCACGGCTATACGCCGGCGACCGGCATCCCGCCGCTGCGCGAAGCAGTGGCCGCCGATCTGCACAAGCGTTTCAACGTCGAAGTTTCGCCCGAACTCGGTGATGATCATGCCCGGCGGCAAGCCGACCATGTATATGTCGATCGTGATGTTCGGCGAGCCTGGCGCTGAAATCCTTTATCCCGATCCCGGCTTTCCGATTTATCGCTCGATGATCGAATATACCGGCGCCAAGCCGGTGCCGGTGCCGATCCGCGAGGAGAACGGCTTTGCCTTCTCGGCGGAAGAAACGCTCAAGCTGATCACGCCGAAGACGCGGCTACTGATCCTTAACTCGCCGGCCAATCCGACCGGCGGCGTCACCGGCAAAGCGGAAGTCGACAAGTTGGTCGCTGGGCTCGCCAAATGGCCGGACGTCGCCATCATGTCGGACGAGATTTACGACCACATGCTCTATGACGGCGAGGTGCACGTCTGCCTGCTGAGCTATCCGGAAATCCGCGACCGGCTGATCCTGCTCAACGGCTGGTCGAAGACTTACGCCATGACCGGCTGGCGGCTTGGTTATGCGGTGTGGCCGGGCAAGCTCTACGACTATGCGCGTAAGCTCGCGGTCAATCTTTACTCCTGCGTCAATGCACCGACGCAATTTGCGGGGCTTGCGGCGCTGAAAGGGCCGCAGAACGACGTAACCAAGATGGTCGCCGAGTTCGACCGGCGGCGCAAAGTCGTGGTCGAGGGCTTGAACAAGTTGCCGGGCGTCACCTGCGCGACGCCGAAGGGGGCGTTCTATGCGTTCCCCAACATCAAGGGCACCGGCTGGAAGGCGAAAGCGCTCGCCACGTCGCTACTCGAAGACGCCGGCGTCGCCATCATCGGCGGGCCGGACTTCGGCATCCTCGGCGAGGGCTATGTGCGGGTCTCTTACGCCAACTCGACCGAGAACATCCTGAAAGCGCTCGACCGCATGGGCGATTTTCTCAGCAGTCGTAAGGCGGCCTAACTAGGGTGCGTACTGATAAATTGTGGCCGGTGAACAGCCGTTAGCTGATGTCCGCTTTACTCCAAAAGCGGACAAATGCGGACTCAGTTGGATTGTCAGCTTAGTGCCAATAAGCGACATCGTTCACTTGGCTTGAAATGGAAGAAGCGGCCACTCGCGGGCACAATTCAAATGTCCGCTTAGTGCCAATAGCGGACCGCAGCATATTGCCTGACCATCGTGATTTCGCCGCGTGCTTCGCCGCGTCGATCAGAACCGGTAATTAAAGCCGAGCCGAACATTGTTGTCGGTTAGCCTCGTGCTGATCGTTCCGCTGCCGGGAGCAGTAATAAAGCAGGTGGCAGACACGGTGTTTCCGTTCCCGTAGCACCCCGCCGGAGTTGCAAAAGTCGCACCAACGGTGCCCAAGTCGACATAAAGATATTCGAATTTCACAGTCCAATGGTCGTTGCCGATGACGCGCTCAATGCCAAAACCCGCAGCCCAGCCGACCTTGATTTTAGATTCGCTCCAGGCACCGTACGGCACAAATGGGCAACCGGTGGCGACGAGGCAAGCTCCAAGTCCCCCGACGGGTGGAGCCCCGGTCACTGCTGCGCTTCCGTCGATCTTCACACGGCCATACACGAACCAGCGGTCAACGGCTAAACCCAGGCGACCATGCAATGTGCCAAGCCATTCAAGTTTTTCCGCGTTGGCGACCGAAATGACGCCCGGCGGGAGAAGAGTGGTGACCTGAAAGGTGCTGGCAAAAGCATCGTCTCCTTTCTGGCCGGAAATCTGGAAGTCCAATTCAATGCCTGCAATGATATTTCCAGTCTGCCAACTCGGCGATCCCTACTAAACGAGGATCAGCTCATCTCGAAATAAGCTTCATCTGCGCAAGCGCCGCGCGACCGACTAAACCATAGGGGTTAGCCAGGGTCTCGATCAGCTCGAAATGGTTGTAGCCGTCGCCGACGATTAGAGTAATGGGCTTACCGGCCGCTTTCACCGCAGCCGCGAAATCGCGCGATTGCCGCTGGAATTCCGGCGTCTCCAGCGTGCCGTACGCAACAATTACTGGGCAATTGAGCTTATCGAGATGACGCTGGGGGCTGAGTGCGTGGACGACCTCGTCGGTGAACTCGATATATTTACTACGTGCCGAGAGGCGCACCGCGGTGAGATCGAACATGCCGCCGCAGCATAGCCCGCCTTTCACCACGTCGGCCGGCAGGTCGAAGTTCTTGCGCCAGTCTGAAACGAGCATGACGCCGGTCAAATGCGCGCCCGAGGAATGGCCGGAGACGTATATGTGGTTCTTGTCGCCACCGAATTCTTGAGCATTGCGGTAGACCCACGCTATAGCGCGCCCGACTTGGTTCGCCATCGGCATAAGACTGCCATTTGTTTCCAACACGTTGACGAAATCGACCACTACGAAATGGGCACCGGCAGCGACAAATGGCTCAGCCGGATAGGCATTGTCCCGGGCAAGCCCCATGCGCCATTCGCCTCCGTGTATGTGAATGTGGATTGGTGCGTTCGCGTGCTTAGTTTGATAAACCTCAAGAACCTCGATCGGCGTTGTCCCATATGCGAACCGCTTTGGTTCACCGAGAAGCGTCCGAACCTTCTCGCTGTTGATGGCATAGCGCTTAACGACCTGCGACAGATTCGGCGCATAGGCGCTTTGGTCATATGCCGCGTCGAGTTCGACCTGATCGTATTCCATAAACACGAGCTGGCCTTTCTGATGGGGTGGCGGCCCGACCCGAGCCCCGTCGACCAGTGTCGTCAGTCTTTGTTGAACTCGCTCCTCGGTCATAGGTTTTTCTCATCGTTCGGCGTGCGGAACAAAGGAATTAGTACCTCCCGCTACGGAAAGAGTCTAAAGAGTCTAATGGGGCCGAATGTCCGCAGCGGGTCATTCGCTGCCGAGCCATCTAGCGGCAGCGTCGATTATTGTCCGCTGTTACTCCAATAGCGGACAAATGCGGACGCGGTCGGAATGTCCGCTAAGTGCCAATAGGCGACATTAGACACTTAGTTCAAAATGAAAGAGGCCGCCATCAACGGCGGCCTTTTTTACTGCCTCGGGACAGCGCGGTCCGCCTTATGCTTGCAGGTCGCCTTTTTTCTGCAGGTATTCTTCGCGATTGACCTCGCCGCGCGCATAGCGCTGTTCAAGCACGTCGAGACCGCCGTGGCGCGCCGCGGCGGCTTGATGCCCCAAGCCGATCGATGGGGAGGAACGCATGAACCAAAACACGCCGCCAGCGAGAAGCACGAGTGCCAACGCCCAGAACACCATGTTGAATCCTCCTGCTCCGCCGAAACCGCCCCCCATCATTCCCCAGTCGTGACCATAGCCGAACATGAATCAGTCTCCTTGTTAATGAGATAAAATCAGTTGCTGCACGGCGCGTAATAGCCGTGGCCGCGCTCGGAGTCGGTCGCTTTCCAGCACTGGCGTTGGCCACGATTACTGCGTCCGTGCCTATCGCTGCCGTCCGCGGACCCGTAGCCCATCATGCCCGGGCCGTAGCTGGAGTTGCCCGTCATATTATCCGGGCCGTAGCCGCCGCCCATCATGCCGTAGCCTCGGCTGTCGCCACGGTAACTACCGTGATCGTTTCCCATCATGCCGGGGCCGTAAGTTTGGGCTTGTACCGTGATACCGGCGGCGATCAATCCGGCTGCGGCCAACGTCGTGAGAAGCAGAAATTTACGCATGTTCAATTCCTCTGCGCGAATAGCGCGGTTTGACGTCTGTGCCGTAGTCTGGACTTTGGGCAAAAGACTGGTGCGGACGCTTTGCCGTGGACAAAAGCGCCGTCTGTCTCGATGTCGAATTCCATTGAGGCAGAATGATAAGTCCTAGCGGCTAGAATGGTTCCAGCCAAAATTCAAATTAAGACATTTGCGCGAGCAAAGTAGACTCAATAACGCGGCGCTGGCCAACGTTGATGGCGACGACGGAAACAAGGGGAACACAAGATGAGCACGGTCGAGATCACATATTTCTCGGATGTCTTGTGCATCTGGGCATACGCCTCACAGGCGCGCGTGAATGCAATAAAAGAACAATTTGGCGATGCCGTTCGGATAAAACACCGGTTCTGCTCTGTGTTCGGCGATACGGCCCGTAAGATCACCTCGAGCTGGAATGATAAAGGTGGATATGACGGATTCAATTCGCATTTGCAAAAGGTGGCGGAGCGGTTTCCTCATATCGAGCTTCACCCCGAGATCTGGCTAAAGGTGCGCCCCTCGACATCGTCAAGTGCGCATCTATTCATGAAAGCGGTCCAACAATGGAACGACGAGTCTCGATCGGCGCGGACACCGAATGTTGGGAACATTTTCGATCAAGTGCTGTGGGATTTCCGCTGTGCGTTTTTCCGAGACTGTCGAGACATTGCGCGCTGGGACATTCAATGTGAGATAGCAAAAGCCCATGGCGTCGATATCGCCGCTATCGAGCAATGCATTCACAATGGTGACGCGTTCGCCCGGCTGGCTGCGGACGACCAGGACGCTGACAAGATGCGGATAGAAGGCAGTCCGAGCTTCGTGTTGAACGAGGGGCGCCAGAAGCTATACGGAAATATTGGGTTCCGCCTGATCGAGACAAATATTCAAGAACTGCTGCGGGCGCCTCGTACTGACGAAGCCAGTTGGTGTTGACCGCCAACGGATGTCCGCTTCGGGTCATGGCAGACATTACCGGGACGTCGGGTGCTGCCGGAAGGCCAGGACGCGTACTCATAAAGCAACGCCGTGCGGGGACGTCCGCATTTCCCCCCAAAACGGATATATTCAACGCGTGCGTCGAATCGTCCGCTGAGTGCCAATAGCGGACATTCAACAGTTTGGCTCTCACAAAAAGAAAAGCCCCGGGACAATGCCCGGGGTCCTTCGTCAGTTGTTCAGCATCTTCAGAACTTGTAATCGACCCCAAAGCGAACTGTGTTGATTCTCAGATTTGCACTGTGGACGAACGTATTCGCCGGCGGAACAGCAGGTCCGGCGACAAATACTTGGTTCGTCGTGCTGACGCTTCCGAGATCGGTATAAAGATATTCTGCGCGAACACTCCAATTGTTGCCAAACGCGTAGGCCGCGCCGGCACCCGCCGTCCAGCCTATTTTAGTCTTTGTGACGGAAGCTACGTCAGTCACGTTCGATGGAATTATGCTTTGCCAATTGTTGGATTGCGAGTACTTCACGTCACCGACCGCAAGCCCGCCAGTGACATAAAATAAGGCGCGGTCAACGGCCACTCCGAGGCGAGGCCTGATCGTCGCAAGCCAATCATTCTGGATCGACGTGGTCACATTCAGAGGCTGGCCAGAAAAGACATTGCCTAACCCCGCGGGGAATATCGTATTGAGGACCGAAGTTTTTTTCAGCGACGAACCTGAGAAATCGGCCTCAAGGCCAAATACGATTCCACCAGACTGAAAATTATAGCCGGCCTGAATACCGCCGACGAAGCCCTTAGGTGACAGCGAACCTGTGCCGGCGATTCCTGGTGCAGCTTGTAATACTGGGAATGCGGTCGAAAAATCCGGTGGCGCGGCCCCATTGGTTGGATAGGTGAGGCTGTAATCAGATTTGCCCCAAGCGTATCCGACATTGCCGCCGACATAAAAACCGGTCCAGCTAAAAGGAGGAGGCGCAACGATGGGCGGTGCCTTAACGGGAAGATCGGCGGCTATTGCGCCAAAAGAGCTGACACTCAGAACGCCGAGAGCAAGAACTAAACGACGAACAAACATGGCACACCCCCAAACGGGAAAAGCTACCGTACTTCAATTAACCTACGACAACATGAAAGGAACGATCTACGGGCTACAAGGATAACCAGAACGAATTTTTGACGTGTGGCTTTCCTGCAACGGTACTTGGGGCTGTTGTTTGTCGGCACTTTTCTCGAACCAATGGACGTAGGCCTGCCCACCGAATGTCCGCTTGGGGTCAAAAGCAGACAGACGAGTAGATCGGCGCAATGTCCCCTTTCCCCCCAATAGCGGACATTTGGCGGCCGGTTTATGAGTTCCGCGCCCTAGGTTTGTCCGGCAAAGGTCGGCATCACCTCGCGCGCGAACAGGCGGATCGAGTGTTGGGCTTCGTCAAAGCTCATGCTGCCGAAGGCCATCTGGCAAAGCAGATAGTTGATCCCGGTCTCTCCCTGAAGTTTGGCGATGTAGTCGCGCACGCTTTGCGGCGAACCGGCGATGCCGTGGCCGATCTGCTGCAGCGTTGCGAAGTCTTTCGGGTAAATGTCCTGCAACGTGAAGGCGACATTCGAGCGCCGCCAGAGAAAATCTATGCCGTCGCGCCAGCGCGGATAGGCCGCCGCGGCGATGCGCTCGGCTTCGGCATCGGTCTCCGCCACCACGATATGGCGCGTGATGCCGATCATCGGCAGTTCGGCGTCGCTGCGCCCGAGCGCTGACCATTCGGCGCGGTAGCGATCGCTGATCGCGCGCGCGCGTGCCGCCGGGCCGAGCGACACGACGTTGACGCTGAGCGGCGCCGCCCAGGCGATCGCGTCGGCATTGGGGGCTCCATACCAGATCGGCGGATGCGGGCGCTGCACGGGCTTCGCCTGCACCAGGTAGTCCTTGTAGTGATAATACTTGCCGTCGAAATTGATCACGTCGCTGTCGAAGGCGCGCATCAGCACGGCGAAGGCCTCGTGATACATCGCCGAAGCGTCGGTGGGATCGATCCCATAACGCTGGTGCTCTAGCAGGGCGCCGCCGCGGCCCACGCCCAACATCAGGCGGCCGCCGCTCAAGTGATCGAGCATGCATACTTCTTCGTAGAGACGCAGCGGGTGATGCAGCGGCAGCACGTAAACCAGCGGCCCGAGCCGGATTCGCATAGTGCGCTGAAATGCGGCGGCCAAAAACACGCTCGGCGAGGGGGCAAGGCCGAGCGGCGTGGCGTGATGCTCGGCCAGATGGAAGCCGTAAAACCCTGCCCACTCAAGCAGTTCGACGAGCTTGAGGCGCTGCTCGAGAAATGGGCCAAGCGCGCTGCCATCGTCGTCGAGATGGTCGAATACACCAAACTTGAGCATCGTCGTTCCCCTCGGGCGAATTGATAGTATCATCGCATCAGTCGCCGCCGCACACCCCCAACAAAGAGCGTCGGCCAGGGAGAAACATCAATGCGAACACCATTCAAAACGCTTTTGGGCCTCACGGTCGCGCTCGTCGTCACATCCGCGGCGCATGCGCAAGGCACCATCAAGATCGGCCTGATCGAACCCTATTCAGGTCAATTCGCGGATGCCGCGACCCAGCAGGACAATGCCATCAAGCTGTTCATGAAGCAGAACGGCGACACCGTCGCCGGCAAGAAAATCGAAATCATCCGCAAGGACGTCGGCGGCATCAATCCGCCGGTCGCCAAGCGGCTGGCGCAGGAACTCATCACCCGTGACAAGGTCGATCTGCTCGCCGGCTTCGTGTTGACGCCGAATGCGATGGCGGCGGGCGACGTGTCCAAAGAAGCCAAGAAGTTCATGGTGGTCATGAACGCGGCGACCGCTATCATCACCACCAAGTCGCCCTTCATGACGCGCACCTCGCTCACCATTCCGCAATTGAACACGGCCTTCGGCAAATGGGCGGCGACCAAAGGCGGCGTGAAGAAAGCCTACACCATGGTTGCCGACTATGGCCCGGGCCATGACGCCGAACAGTCGTTCCAACTCGGCTTCAAGCAAGCCGGCGGCGAGATCGTCGGCGCGGTGCGCATGGCGGTCGCCAATCCCGACTTCTCGGCCTATGTGCAGAAGGCCAAGGATCTCAACCCGCAAGGCATCTTCGTGTTCATCCCGGGCGGCGCGCAGCCGGGCGCCCTCGGCAAGGCCTTCGCCGAACGCGGCATCGATCCGAAGAAGACCAAGGTCATGGGCCAGCTCGAAGTCACCGACGAGCATGCGCTCAAGGCCATGGGCGACGCTGCCATCGGCATCATCACGTCGGGCCACTACGACTACACGCACAAGTCGAAAATGAACGAAGACTTCGTCAAGGCCTACAATGCCGAATTCAAGCGCAACCCGGACTTCTTCTCGGTCGGCGCCTGGGACGGCATGCACTTGATCTATGCCGCGTTGAAGAAGACCAACGGCAACACCGACGGCCAGGCCTTGATCGACGCGGCCAAGGGCATGAGCTGGGAAAGCCCGCGCGGCCCGATCTCGATCGATCCGGAAACGCGCGACATCATCCAGACCGTCTATGTGCGCAAGGTCGAGAAGGTCGACGGTAAGCTGGTCAACGTCGAAATCGACAAGATTCCGAACGTGAAGGATCCGGTGAAAGCGGCGATGAAAAAGTAGCAAGCCAATCGACGACCGCCGCGGCCCTGCGGGCTGCGGCGGTTTTTTTATGCGCGGGCAAGCCCCGGCAGGCGGCGCGAGCGCAGCAGCAGGAACGATGCGATCGACAAATTGAGCAGGTTCCACGCCAGCCCGTTGAGGAAGGCGGCCTGATAGGAGCCGGTGAGATCGAAGATTTCGCCCGACAACCAGCCGCCCAGCGCCATGCCGAGCACGGTACCCATGATCACGATCCCGACACGCGTGCTCGCCTCCTTGGGCGAAAAAAACTCGCGCACGATCAGGGCGTAGCTCGGCACGATGCCGCCCTGAAACAACCCGAACAGGCCGGAGATCACATAGAGCGAGAACATGCTGTCGAACATCAGATAGAGCAGCAGCGCGGCGCCTTGCAGGAACGAGCCGAGCAGAAGGGTGCCCAGGCCGCCGATGCGGTCGGCGATGAAGCCTGAAGCGATGCGGCTGACGATGCCGCAGCCGAGCATCAGCGACAGCATGTCGGCGCCGCGCGCCACGCCGTAACCGAGGTCGCCGCAATAGGCGACGATATGCACCTGCGGCATCGACATCGCCACGCAGCAGCAGATACCGGCGATGAACAGCAACGTCTGCAAAGCGGCCGGCGACAGCGGTAGCGAGGCTTGCCGCTGCGCCGCGGAATCGCCGGCGGCTTGGGTATCGTGTGCTTCGATCCGCCGCCGCATCGCCAGCGCCAGCGGCAGCATGGCGACCAGGCAGAACAGGCCGATCCCGGTGTGCGTGGCGCGCCAGCCGTCGGCGGCGATGAAATGCTGCACCACCGGCGGCCAGATGGTGCCGCCGAAATAGTTGCCGGAGGCGGCGAGCGCCACAGCAATGCCGCGCCGGCGCATGAACCAGTGCGAGACGTCGGCCATCAGCGGGCCGAAGGTCACCGAGCAGCCGAAACCGATCAGCAAGCCATGCGCGAGCGCCACCTGCCACAGACTCGTGGCTTGTCCCACCAGCAGATAGCCGGCTGAAAGCGCGACCGTGCCGCCGATGAGGGGAACCATGATGCCGAAACGGTCGGCGAGCCGGCCGGCGACCACACCGCCGCCGGCAAAGCCGAGCATGACCATCGTAAAAGGCAGCGATGCTGCGGCGCGGTCGACCCCGAATTCGGCCTGGATCGCGGGCAGCGCCACCACGACCGACCACATGCCGACGGCGCCGACCGTCGAAAACAGCATCGCCGTCACCAGGCGCAGCCATGCGCGCCTCGAGTCGACGACGCTCGCAGATTCGATAATGACACGGTCTGTCATGAGGAAACCCGGCAGCGCCGGTCCTATCACCGGACGCCGGTTTGATCCAGTTGCGCATAGCGGCGATGCGGGGTTCTATGATGCCCGAAACCGGGAACCGCCCTCATGGAAGCCTTGAACCTGCCGCGCCCGGCCTGGATGACCGAGGATCTCGTGCTGCTCGAGGAGCAGGCGCGGCGCTTTATTGGCGACACCTTCGCGCCGCATGTCGACCGCTGGCACGAGCAGGGCAAATATGAGCGCGAGGTCTGGAACCAGGCAGGCAGTGCCGGGCTGTTGTGCGCCTCGATGCCGGAAGAATATGGCGGCGCCGGCGGCACCTTTGCCCACGACGCGGTGATCAATCGCGAATTGTCGCTCGCCGGCTTCGATTCATTCGGCGCGCCTTTACATTCCGGCATCGTCGCGCCCTACATTTTGCATTACGGCACCGAGGAGCAGAAGCAACGTTGGCTGCCCAAGCTCGCCACCGGCGAAATGGTCGGCGCCATCGCCATGACCGAGCCCGGCACCGGGTCCGACCTGCAAGGCGTGCGTACGTCGGCGAAGAAATCGGGCAACGGCTATGTGCTCAACGGCTCCAAAACCTTCATCACCAACGGCCAGCACGCCAACCTGATAATCGTGGTCGCCAAGACCGATCCGAAGATGGGCGCCAAGGGCGTCTCGCTGATGGTGGTGGAGACCGACGACGCGCCCGGCTTTCGCCGCGGCCGCAAGCTGAAAAAACTCGGGCTCGACTCCGCCGATACTTCGGAATTGTTCTTCGACGACGTGAAGCTGCCGGCGGAAAGTCTGCTCGGCACCGAAGAGGGCCAAGGCTTCTACCAACTGATGAAGGAACTGCCCCAAGAGCGGCTGCTCGTCGCCGTGCACGCGGTTGCCATGATGGAACGCGCGCTCGCGCTCACCATCGACTACGTCAAGCAGCGCAAGGCCTTCGGCAAGACCATCATCGAGTTCCAGAACACCCAGTTCGAGCTTGCCGAGTGCAAGACGGAGGCGACCATCGCCAAAGTGTTCCTCGATCATTGCATGGAGCGCCACGTCAAAGGCGAGCTCGACACGGTGACCGCGTCGATGGCGAAATACCGGCTCACCGACACGCTCGCCGATGTGATCGACCGCTGCCTGCAGCTGTTTGGCGGCTATGGTTTTATGGACGAATATCCCATCTCGCGGCTCTACCGCGACGCGCGGGTGATGCGTATCTATGCCGGAACCAACGAGATCATGAAGCTGCTGATCGCAAGGAGCTTGTGACCATGCCCGACGCCTTTATCTATGACGCCGTTCGTACACCGCGCGGCCGCGGCAAACCGGATGGCGCGCTGCATGAAGTGACGGCGCTCAATCTCGCCGCGCAGGCGCTCGGCGCCATCAAGGAGCGCAACAAGCTCGATCCGTTGCTGGTCGACGACGTCGTCATGGGCTGCGTCGATCCGGTGGGGGAAGCCGGCGGCGACATCGCGCGCACGGCAGCGCTAGTCGCCGGCTTCGGCAATGAAGTGCCGGGCATTCAGATCAACCGCTTCTGCGCCTCGGGGTTGGATGCGATCAATTTCGCCTCGGCCCAGATCATGTCGGGCCAGCACCAGATGACCATCGGCGGTGGCGTTGAGTCCATGAGCCGCGTCGGCATCGGCGCCTCCGGCGGCGCCTGGGCGATGGACCCGGAGATCGCGCTGCAAAGCTATTTCCTGCCGCAGGGCATTTCCGCCGACTTGATCGCCACAAAATACGGGTTCTCACGCGACGATGTGGATGCCTACGCGGTCGAGAGCCAGAAGCGCGCCGGCAAAGCCTGGGAGGAGGGGCGCTTCAAGAATTCGGTGCTGACGGTGAAGGACTGCAACGGCCTGCCGATCCTAGCCAAGGACGAACACATGCGGCCTTCGACAACGATGCAGAACCTGGCCGCGCTCAATCCGTCCTTTGTGCAGATGGGCGAGATGGCCGGCTTCGACGCCGTCGCCGTGCAGCGCTATCCGGAAGTCGAGGCGGTCAACCACGTGCACACGCCGGGCAATTCTTCTGGCATTGTCGACGGCGCCGCCGCCGTGCTGATCGGCAGCGCGGAAGCCGGCAGGAGCGCCGGCCTGAAGCCGCGCGCGCGCATCCGGCAATTCGCCAATATCGGTTCCGAGCCATCGATCATGCTCACCGGTCCGGTGCCCGTGACCGAGAAGGTGTTGAAGAAGGCCGGCATGGTGGTCGGCGATATCGACCTTTACGAGCTCAACGAGGCCTTCGCCTCCGTGGTCCTGCGCTACATGCAGGCGCTCGACATTCCCCACGACAAGATCAACGTCAACGGCGGCGCCATCGCCATGGGCCATCCGCTTGGCGCTACCGGCGCCATGATTCTCGGCACCGTGCTCGACGAATTGGAGCGGCGCAATTTGTCGACCGCGCTGGTCACGCTCTGCATCGGCATGGGCATGGGCACCGCGACGATTATCGAACGCGTCTGAGCGGCTCCATGCCCAAAATCGATATCAGCAAGATTGCGCTCGATGCCGCTACCAATTATCCGCCGCCGTTCAACAAGGCGGTCGAGGGCCGCGTACGCAAGCGGCTCGGCAAAGCCGCCGGTCTCACGCAATTCGGCGTCAATCTCTGCACGCTCAAGCCGGGCGCCGCTTCATCGCAGCGCCATTGGCACGAGAACGAAGATGAGTTCGTCTATGTGCTGGAAGGCGAAGTGGTGCTCTGCGAGGACGGCGGCGAGACCGTGCTCACGCCGGGCGACGCCGCGGGCTGGAAAGCCGGCGTGGTGGACGGCCATTGCCTGATCAACCGCTCGGATCGCGACGCCGTTTTCATTGAGGTCGGCACGCGGGCCGCCTCCGAGCACGCGCATTACTCCGACATCGATATGCAGGTCGTGCGTGATGTGAGCGGGTTCCGCTATATGCACAAGAACGGCGAGCCATATGCGAAATAGGAGCTTCCGCGCATGACCAACTTCACGCTCGCCACCGACGCTGACGGCATCGCGCTCGTCACCTGGGACATGCCCGGGCGCTCGATGAACGTCATCAACGCCGAGGTGATGGAGGAACTCTCCGCGCTGGTCGAGACGATCGCCGCCGATGCCGGCATCAAGGGCGCGGTGATCACCTCGAGCAAGGAAGCTTTCTGCGCCGGCGCCGACCTCACGCTGCTCGAGCGCATGAGTGCGGTCTATGCCGACATGGTGCGCAACGACGGCGAACAGGCCGCTGCGCAATTCGTGCTCGATGAAAGCCGCAAGGCCTCGCAGCTGTTTCGGCGGCTGGAAATCTCCGGCAAACCGTGGGTTGCCGCCATCAACGGCACCGCCATGGGCGGCGGCTTTGAACTCACCCTTGCCTGTCATTACCGCGTCGCCGCCGACAATGTGAAGACGCGGCTCGGCCTGCCCGAGGTCAAGGTCGGCCTGTTTCCCGGCGCTGGCGGCACCCAGCGCGTGGCGCGCATGTTGCAGCCCGCCGACGCGTTGCAATTCTTGCTTAAGGGCGAGGCGCTGAAAGTGGATCGCGCCAAGGCGATGAAGCTGATCGACGCCGTGGTGCCGGTCGCCAACATGATCAAGACGGCAAAGGACTGGATCAAGGCCGGCGGCAAGGCGGTCAAGCCGTGGGACGAGAAGGGTTTCCGGCTGCCGGGCGGCGCGGTCTACTCCAAGGCCGGGCTGATGACCTTCCCTGCGGCGAACGCGATCTACCGGCGCGAGACCTACGACAATTATCCGGCCGCGCGCGCCATTCTGCAGGTGGTCTATGACGGCCTGCTGGTGCCGTTCGACGTCGGCTTGCGCATCGAGTCGCGCTGGTTCGCCAAGATCCTGCGGTCGCCACAGGCGGCAGCCATGATCCGCACGCTGTTCGTCTCTATGCAGGAGCTCAACAAAGGCGCCCGCCGTCCGGCCGCCGAGCCGCCGACGCAATGCAAGAAGTTGGGCATTGTCGGCGCCGGCTTCATGGGCGCCGGCATCGCGCAAGTGAGCGCCGCCGCCGGCATCAAGGTCGTCTTGATCGACCGCGATCAGGAAACGGCCGAGGCCGGCAAGGCCGGCTTACACAAGGCGCTCGGCGACCGCGTCGCCAAGGGCCGCATGAAGGGCGCCGAGCGCGACGCGCTGCTGGAGAAGATCACGCCGACCGCAGACTACGGCGCGCTGAAAAGTTGTGACCTGGTGATCGAAGCGGTGTTCGAGGACCGTAAAATTAAGTCGGACGTGATCGCGAAGATTCAAGCCGTGATCGGCGACGAGACGATCTTCGCCTCCAATACCTCGACGTTGCCGATCTCCTCGCTTGCTTCCGAATTCAAGGACCCGGCGCGCTTCATCGGCATCCATTTCTTCTCGCCGGTCGCCCGCATGATGCTGGTCGAGATCATCCTCGGCAAGCAAACCGGCGATCATGCGACCGCCGTCGCGCTCGATTACGTGCGCGCCATCCGCAAGACGCCGATCGTGGTCAACGATTCGCGCGGCTTCTACACCTCGCGCGTGGTCGGCACCTATTTGCGCGAAGGCCATTTGATGCTGGCCGAGGGCGTGCCAGCGGCGATGATCGAAAACGTCGGCCGCATGGCCGGCATGCCGGTCGGCCCGCTCGCGCTCAACGACGAGGTGGCGGTCGATCTCGCCTGGAAGATTCTGAAGGCGACCGAAGCCGATCTTGGCGCCAAAGCCATCGATCCGCGGCAGAAGGCGCTGCTGGAGGATATGGTTGAAAAGCGTAGCCGCTTCGGCCGCAAGAACGGCAAGGGCTTCTACGACTATCCGCAAGGGGGGCCGAAAAAACTATGGCCGGGCCTTGCCGAACTGCAGCCGGTCAAGCTCGATCCCGACACCATCGATGTCGAGGAGCTGAAGCTGCGCCTGCTCGGCATGCAGGCGCTGGAGACGGCGCGCTGCTTTGAGGAAAAAGTCTTGACCGACGTGCGTGAAGCCGACGTCGGCTCCATCCTCGGCTTCGGCTTTGCGCCGTTCTCCGGCGGCACGCTCTCCTACATCGACATGATGGGGACGAAAAAATTCGTCGCGGCCTGCCGCGCGCTGGAGAAGAAATACGGCGCGCGCTTTGCGCCGAGCAAGCTGCTCGTCGACATGGCCGAGCGTGACGAAACTTTCTACCAGCGCTTCGCGCCCGCCAAGAAGAAAGAAGCGGCGTAATTACTTGGTCGTCCCGGGCGACCGAGCGTAGCGAGAGAGGCCCGGGACCCATACCCCGCAGCCTATCGATAGGCCGCGGCGTATGGGTCCCCGCCTTCGCGGGGACGACAAGAGAAGATCTTGGCGATGAAAGAAGCGCGCCCTTCTTTGTTCCGCTGGCGCGAAATTCCGCGCAGCGTCTGGGCGCTCGGGCTGGTTTCGCTGTTCATGGATCTTTCCTCCGAGATGATCCATGCGCTGCTGCCGCTTTATCTCGTCACCGTCCTCGGCGCTTCCACGCTCACTGTCGGCATCATCGAAGGCATCGCGGAAGCGACCGCCTCGATTACCAAGATTTTCTCCGGCGCACTCAGTGACTATCTGGGCAAGCGCAAATTGCTGGCCGCGCTCGGCTATGGACTGGCCGCCATCACCAAGCCGGTATTTCCGCTGGCGCCCGACATCCTCTGGCTGACCGCTGCGCGTTTCGTCGACCGTATCGGCAAGGGTATCCGCGGCGCCCCGCGCGACGCGCTGATCGCCGATCTCACCCCGACGGGCTTGCGGGGCACCGCTTACGGCTTGCGGCAATCGCTCGACACCATCGGCGCCGTGTTCGGACCGCTGCTGGCCATCGTCTTCATGGCGGCTTTCGCCAATAATTTCGCCCATGTGTTCTGGATCGCGGTGATCCCCGCTTTCGTATCGGTCGCCATCATCGTTTTCGTGGTGCACGACCCGGAACGCCCGGCCGGCCTGCGCCGCGTCAAGTCGCCGTTTTCACGCGCCGAGCTGAGCCGGCTTGGCATGGGTTACTGGATGGTCGTCGCCGTCACCGCCATCTTCACCTTGGCGCGCTTCAGCGAAGCCTTTCTGCTGTTGCGCGCGCAGTCGGTCGGTTTGGCGATCGCCGTGGTGCCGGTGGTGATGGTGGTGATGAACATCGTCTATACGCTGTCGGCCTGGCCGGCGGGCGCGCTGTCCGACCGCATCGGGCGCTACGGCATGATCGTCGCCGGTTTTGCGCTGCTGATCGTCGCCGATCTGCTGCTGGCCCTCGGCGGCAGTGTCCTCACGGTGATGATCGGCGTCGCGTTCTGGGGCCTGCATATGGGACTGACGCAGGGGCTGCTGTCGGCGCTGGTGGCCGACGCCGCGCCGGCGGAATTGCGCGGCACCGCGTTCGGCGTTTTCAATTTGGTCGGCGGGCTCGCCATGCTGGCGGCGAGCATCATCGCCGGCGGACTGTGGCAGGCGATCGGGCCGGACGGCACGTTTCTCGCCGGCGCGATATTCACCGCGATCGCGCTCGTAGCACTCCCCCTGGCGCACCGGGCAAGGGTGAGGGCGGCGCGAAAACACTAGGGCGTGTTTCAGATCGGCTTCGTGCCAAGACCTGCCATGCATAAATTTATCGCTAATTGCACGCTTAGTTAGCGTGGGACCGGTAACACGGCACGGTGTATTCCGTCGCGCATTCGCGGCAATGATGCTGTTGCTTCCGGCAAAGGGTTGGACCGATGAACCGAGCTATTCGTTTAAAAATGTTGCCTCTCGCCGTCCTCGCATTCGGAGTCGTTCTGTTCGGGGCAAACGCCCAGGCGAAAGACAGACTCCTCGAAGAGGCGGTGGAATTCACCGGACAGATTCTCTTTCTGCAAAGCCATGTGCCGGCACTCGTCATCGGTGTGGTGCGCAACGGCGAAACCGCCGCCTTCGGCTTTGGCGAAACCTCCGATGGATCGAACAAGCCGCCTGACCGGCACACAATGCTGCGCGTCGGCTCGTTGACCAAGGCATTTACAGGACAGGTTCTTGCCAGCCTCGTGGCCGACGGCACTGTGAAGTTCACCGACCGGTTGCAGGACCGCATCGGCTGGAAGGTGACGATCCCTGTAGGGGACGAACAGCAGATCAGATTGATCGATCTGGTCACACATTCGTCGGGCCTTCCCAGAGAGGTCGAGCGTGAGCACGGGCCGGCCAGCGATCCATTTTCAACCCTTACTCCGGAGGTCTACCGCAAGGCGCTGGCGTCCGATCCGCTGCTCTTCCCGCCCGGCACCGGCGCGCTCTATTCCAATTTTGGATTTGACGTCCTTTCGGCCGCTTTGTCGCATGCCGCACAAAAGCCGTACGACGTCCTGCTCAAGGAGCGCGTGCTTGATCCGACCGGCCTCAAGGACACGGTGCTTGCGTTGCGCACCGGCGATCACGCTCGCCTCCTGCAGGGGCACGATTTCGACGGCAAGCCGCTCCCCGACGTGAAAACGCCGCTGATCGCAGCGGGCGCAAGTGGAGTTTATTCGACGGCCGACGACATCCTGCGCTGGCTGTCATGGCATCTCGAACGCTTTGGGTCCAAGGACGCGGAGGTGCGGCTTCTCGATCACGCCGCGTATCTTCAGCGCGACGGTCTCAAGCCTGTCTCTGGCCTCGACGAATCCGGCCGCATGGATGCCATCAGTCTGGGCTGGATCATCATGGCGCCGCGCGGCGACCAGCCGCTGATTTTGCAAAAGGCAGGCGGCCTGCAGGGTGTCTTCACCTACACCGCTTTTGCGCCGACGCGCGGGATCGGTGCCTTCATCGCCATCAACAAGTTCGACTTCGGCACTGCCATGGCCATGGCGGGTGTTCTCAACAATCTAATCGGAGAACTCGCCCCACGCTGAGAAGGGGGACAACAACGCGGAGATTTACACCACCACCGTTAGTCGCTTCGCCGCCCGCGTGATGCCGGTATAAAGCCAGCGCTCGCGGCTGTCGGGAAAGGCGAAGCTCTCGTCGAACAGCACCACGTCGTCCCATTGCGACCCTTGCGCCTTGTGCACGGTGAGCACGTAGCCGTAATCGAATTCGTCGTAAGGCTTGCGCCGCTGCCAGTCGATCTGCTCGATGCCGCCGGAAAAACATTCCGGCCGCACCGAAACTTTCACCCCGCGTATCGCGGTGTCGTCATCCGGCAACAGCCGCATGGTCATAATGCCGGTGCGCCGCGCGCCGCGTTCCTTCACGGTCCATAGGCCGCCGTTGAACAGGCCCTTCTTGCGGTTGTTGCGCAGGCACACAAGTTTGTCGCCGGCCGACGGCATGGTGTCGGTGAACCCGCGCCGCTCGCGCAGGCGCGCATTGTAGGCGCGCCGCGTGGCGTTCCTGCCCACCAGCACCTGGTCGGCTTCCAGCACGCGCTCGGGATCGAGGTCGCTTTTGGCGACGACTTCGGTTTCGCCGTAGCGCCCGGGCTCGAGATATTCGCCGGCGCGGATGTCCATCGACAGCCGCACGATCGGATCGTCGATCGCCTGCCGGTGCACCTCGGTCAGCATTGCGTCCGGCTCGGCCTCGGTGAAAAATCCGCCGCCCTGGATCGGCGGCAGTTGCGCCGGATCGCCCAGCACCAGCACCGGCACGCCGAACGACAACAGGTCGCGCCCGAGCTCGGCATCGACCATCGAACATTCGTCGATGATGATCAGTTCGGCCTTGGAGGCCGGCGCATCGTCCCACAGATCGAAGCTCGGAATTTCCTCGCCGCTTTCACGCGCCCGGTAGATCAGGCTGTGGATGGTGGAGGCGCCGCGGCAGCCTTTGCCGCGCATCACGGAGGCCGCCTTGCCGGTGAAGGCGGCGAACTTCACCTCGCCGTCGGCGTGCTCGGCCAAGTGGCGGGCAAGCGTGGTCTTGCCGGTGCCGGCATAGCCGAACAGACGAAAGACCTGCGGCGTGCCGTTGGCGCCGGGCTTAGCCTTGAGCCAGCCGGCGACGGCATTCAAAGCGTGATCTTGATGGGGTGAAAACTGCGGCATGCGGAAAACCAATAGAGCATGGCGTGAAAACGGGAAAGAACAAAATATGAACTTAAGCCGGATTATTTTCCTCATACACCTCATTTGTCATGGCAGCTCCACGCTTCCCGCGAAATGGTCGGCTCGCATTGCCCTGGCGTGGTTCCCATGTTTAAGGTCGCGGCGCTTTTTTTGCCGGACGCCTGCATGGCTCGTGACCAGATCGATATGACCCCGATCGAGACGCGCGACGAACTTGTCGCCTGGCTCGAATTGGGCTGCAAGCCGAAGGCGCAGTTCCGGGTCGGCACCGAACACGAGAAATTCGCCTTCACGGTCGATGAGCACCGCCCCGTGCCTTACGCCGGCCGCCGCTCGATCCGTGCGCTGCTCGACGGTATGCAGCATCTGCTCGGCTGGGAGCCGATCCTGGAGGGCGACAACATTATCGGCATGTTCGACGTCACCCATGGCGGCGCGATTTCGCTGGAGCCCGGTGGCCAGTTCGAATTGTCCGGCGCGCCGCTGGAAAACGTGCACCAGACCGCGTCCGAACTGATGGCGCATCTGGCGCAATTGCGCGAGGTGGCAAAACCTTTGGGAATTGGCTTCCTCGGCCTCGGCATGACGCCGAGCTGGAGCCGCGCCGATATGCCGGTGATGCCGAAAGGCCGCTATAAGATCATGAGCGCCTATATGCCGAAGGTCGGCTCCCTCGGCCTCGACATGATGTATCGCACCTGCACGGTGCAGGCGAACCTCGACTTTTCCTCCGAAGCGGACATGGTGAAAAAGCTGCGCGTGGCGCTGGCGCTGCAGCCGGTGGCGACCGCGCTATTCGCCAATTCGCCGTTCACCGAAGGCAAGCCGAACGGTTTTCTGTCGTTCCGCGCTCACGTCTGGACCGATACCGACAACCAGCGCGCCGGCATGCTGCCTTGGGCCTTCGAGGACGGCATGGGTTTCGAACGCTGGGTCGATTACGCACTCGACGTGCCGATGTATTTCATCAAGCGCGGCGACAAATATATCGACGTGTCGGGCAAGTCGTTTCGCGACTTCTTCGCCGGCAAGCTCGCCGAATTGCCGGGCGAGCGGCCGACCATTTCCGACTGGGCCAACCATCTGAGCACGATCTTCCCCGAGGTGCGGCTCAAGCGTTATCTCGAAATGCGCGGCGCCGACGGCGGGCCCTGGCGGCGGCTGCCGTCGCTCACCGCCTATTGGGTCGGGCTGCTCTATGACGAGGAGGCGCTCGACGCCTGCTGGGATATGGTGAAGGGCTGGAGTGTCGAGCAACGGGAGAAACTGCGCAATGAGGTGCCGCAGCGCGGCTTCCGCGCCGAGATCGGCAACCGCAATGTGCTCACGCTGGCGCAGGAGACCTTGCGTCTCGCTACGCGTGCGCTGGCGCGCCGCCGCCGCCTCGACCGCAACGGCCGCGACGAGACGCGCTATTTGCGGCCTTTGGAGGAATTGATCGCCCGCGGCATCACGCCGGCCGAGGAATTGCTGGAAAAATATTTCAACGACTGGAACAGCTCGGTCGAGCCGATCTACGAAGAATACGCTTACTAAGGTAGTGTCTCAGTTTGATTGTGGCAGCGCCGTCTGCGGCGCTGGACGCTATAGCCCGGCTGACTGCATCGGCTGCAAGACGAAGATTATCTCTGGCGATCCGGACACGAAGCATATCAGCACGTCACATGCCGAGCGCCAGAACTTGACCATGCGTATGTCAATGCGCCGCTTTACCAGACTCACCAACGCATTCAGCAAGAAATTCGAGACCCACTGTCACTCGCTGGCGCTGTATTTCGTCTATTACAATTGGATGCGAAAGCACAAAGCGCATAGCAAGACGCCCGCGATGGCTGCTGGCTTGACCGAGAAGCCGATGCTGATGGCTGATCTCGTGGAAATTATCGACAAGCGCGAAATGTTTGCCCTTCAAGGCAAGCGGCATTTTGTCATGTTCAAACTGAGACACTACCCTTACTAACTGCTGGAATTCTGTCCAGTTCTGTCTCCTGAGATTGCAAAAATTGTGACAAAACCGCGCCCGAGTTTGACGGAGCGCGGCATAGCCTCCAAAATGCGATCCACGCATACGTGGGGGGCTGAAGTCTATGTGCAGCGTTGCGGCGCGTCGGCACTTTGTCCGCAGGCGCGCGTTGTGTACAACGCCGAGGGCAACGACATCATCAACCAGGGCGTCCATGCCAAGGCGGTCCTCACCTTCGGCGGCGCAAACTAGGCCCGCTACTCCGCCGCCTGCGCCGCTTCCGAAAGGTTATCGAGCGAGGAGACGATGTGCTCGGCCAGCGCGTCGGTGAGCGCCGACGAACTCATGCGCGCTGCGCACCAGGCCGACGCGGCACTCGGGCAGGTCGGGAAAGCCTTCGCTCGCGGTGAGCACGCGCATGCCGGGCCGCAATCCGGATTCGGCGAGCACCGACACCGCCAATCCCGCCAGCACCGCGGCGGCAACCGCGCCGGCATTCGAACTCGAATAGAGCAGGCGGTAGGGGCGGCCGACTTTTTCCAGCCGCTCGATGGCGATGCGCCGCCATGAGCAGGTCGGGCGTCCGAGCGCGAGCGGCAGGCGTTCCTCCAGATGGGTCGGATGCCGGCCCGAGGTCACCCAGAGCAGGCGCTCGCGCCGGAAGGTTTCCGAGGCGCGCTTTGATTCGCAATTGGTGACGATGGCGATATCGATTTCGTTGGCGTCGATGCGATCGAGCAGATCGACCGACGGTTCGCACACGACGGTCAGTTCGACACCGGGATAGACGCGGGAAAAGCGCGCCATGATTTCCGGCAGATAACGGTCGGCATAATCGTCCGGCACGCCGAGGCGCACGCGGCCGGACAATTCGGCATCGGAAAAAGCCGCCAGCGTCTCGATGTTGAGTTTGACGATGCGGCGCGCGTAATCGAGCAGCCGCTGTCCGTCTTCGGTCAGTTTCGAGGCGCGGCCGTCGCGCGCGAAGATCGGCCGCTCGATGCGCTCCTCCAGCCGCTTCATCTGCATCGACACCGCGGACTGGGTCTTGTTCACCACCTCCGCCGCCTTGGTGAAGCTGCCGGTCTCGGCGATGGCGATAAAGGTGCGCAATTGGTCGATGTCGATCAGGGCGGTCATGGCTTTCGCGCCTTTCTGGCTGGCCGGGCTATATCACTATTTCCGATCGGTCAGATTAAAAACATTCGTTTCACTAATCAATCCCTCAGGCGCATATAGCGCTCGCTAGCGGAGAATTCGGGTGGGGAAACCGGGTGGTTCCGCGGCCTGGCTTCGGGCGATTTGGCCCCCGAATGCCTTGACCTGAATGGAGACTGACATGACGACCGCGCATTACCCCATCCCCCCCGTTGCCGGCAGCACCCTGTTGCGGGCCTTTGCCTCCTTGCTCGTGCTGGTGACCTACTGGCTCAAACAGTTGGCGCGCGTGCGCCGCCATCGGCGAGAGGCAAAAGCGCTCGCCGGGCTCGACCGCCGCATGCTGGCCGACATCGGCATCACCCGTTCCGACGTCAGCGACGCCTTCTCGACGCCGTTCTGGGACGATCCGACCGAACTGTTGAACGAGCGCGCGCGTGAGCGCCGCGTCCATCGCGCGCCGCGCCGCATGCAGCAGCTTCGCCCCGTGGAAAATGGTTTCCACCGTCCGGCCACGAACCGCCCGGCGCGCCAGGCGATGTGAATTCGAAAACGGCCGAGCCCTCTCATCGGCCGCGTGATCCGACAGCCGCGATCATCCCCTCTCGCGGACGGATCCGGCGCCCGCCGGCCCCTCCGGCGGGCGCATTATTATTTTTCATCATTCCGCGCTAGCATGTCGGCAGGCGATTGACGCCTTACGCCACGGGTTGGGCGGCGCATGCGATTTTTTTTGATTCTTATAACCGCGCTGATGTTCGGTGCGGCTATCGGTCCGGCCAAGGCGCAGCTTGGCTATGACCGTCCCGGCGGCGACTATACGCGGTTCCAGATTGCCAACGGCGACCCCGCCGCCTGCGCCACGCGCTGCGAACGCGACGCGCATTGCCGCGCCTGGGCCTTCTCCTATCCGCGCACCAACTTTGCGCTCGCCACCTGCTGGCTGAAAAGCCGGGTGACGCCACGCAGTCGCGCCGACTGCTGCGTAGCCGGCGTGCGCGGCGCCGGCGTGGTCGAGCCGCGCCGGGGGGCCATCGAATATTCCATCAACCGCCATGGCGGCGACTATCGCCACTTCGCGCTTGAGCCCAGTCCTGCCGGCGCCGGCTGCAAGGCGGCGTGCGAAGGCGAGAAACGTTGCCGCGCCTGGACCTATGTGCGGCCCGGCTATGGCGACGCGTCGTCGGCGCGCTGCTATCTGAAGAGCCGCATCACCCGGCCGCGCCACAAGCCGTGCTGCATTTCGGGGGTGGTGCGGTAGTTATTCCGCGAGCCGCAGCTATCTCCGTTCGTCCCCGCGAAAGCGGGGACCCAGTGCTGCAAAATCAACCCAACTATTCTTGCGCTGGATTCCCGCTTGCGCGGGAATGAACGGGGGCGGGCTTTATCAATGCACCGCTGAGAAAAACCGCGTCAGCCGCAAGCCCTTCGGCCAGGTCCAGACCGGCTGATGCCGCATCGCCAGATCCCAGGAGCCGACGATGCCGTCGACGCGCCCGACCAGATCGGTGACCGGCAGCATGCCGACGCCGCCGGCGCGCAGCGGCACGCGGCTGTCGGCCGAGTTGTCGCGGTTGTCGCCCATGACGAAGAGATGGCCGGCGGGTACGACCGTCTCGTCGATATTGTCGAGCGGATCGACGCCGCCCAGCTTGAAGATGGTGTGCTTGCGCCCGCCCGGCAGCGTCTCGATAAAACGCGCGGCGTCGATGCGTGAGCCGTCGTCGTTTTCCGCCTGGCCGGTGCCGTCGCGTTGCAGCGGCGCGACTTCGCCGTTGATATAGACACGGCCGTCGCTCAGCGCGATGCGGTCCCCGGGCAGCCCGATCACGCGCTTGACCCAGACCTGCGAACGATCGCCGGGCCAGCGGAACACGATGACGTCGCCGCGGCGCGGCAGCGCGCCGAACAGACGATGCGTATTGGGCAGAACGATGAAGGCGGGGAGGGAAGACGCGCCGTAGCCATAAGGATATTTCGTCGCCAGCAATTCGTCGCCGATCAGCAGCGTCGGCTCCATCGAGCCCGACGGGACATAGAACGGTTCGGCGATCGCGGTCTTCGCCGCCATCACCAGCAGCACGACGACCACGATATCGACGATGCTGCGGAACCAGCCGGTGATGCGTGGCTTAGCCCGGGGCCTGTCGTTGTCTTGCAAGGATGCCATTAGGCCGTCCCGCCCACAGTGATGCGGTCCATGCGCAAGCTCGGCTGGCCGACGCCGACCGGGACACCCTGACCGTTCTTGCCGCAGGTACCAATTCCCGGATCCAACGCGAAGTCGTTGCCGATCATCGAGATGCGATGCAGGTCGGTCGGCCCGTTGCCGATCAGCATGGCGCCCTTCACCGGGCTGCCGACTTTCCCGTTCTCGATTTTATAGGCTTCGGTGCATTGGAACACGTATTTGCCCGAGGTGATGTCGACCTGGCCGCCGCCGAAGGAGACGGCGTAGAGGCCGTTCTTCACCGAGGCGATGATCTCTTTGGGATCATGCTTGCCCGCCAGCATGGTGGTGTTGGTCATGCGCGGCATCGGCACATGGGCGTGAGACTCGCGCCGCCCGTTGCCGGTCGGTTTCATGTTCATCAGCCGCGCGTTCTGCCGGTCCTGCATGTAGCCGACGAGAATGCCGTCCTCGATCAGCACGGTGCGGTTTGACGGCGTGCCTTCGTCGTCGATCGACAGCGAGCCGCGGCGGTTCTGCATGGTGCCGTCGTCGACGACGGTCACGCCTTTGGCCGCGACCTGCTGGCCCATCAGGCCGGCAAAGGCCGACGTCTTCTTGCGGTTGAAGTCGCCTTCCAGGCCGTGGCCGACCGCTTCGTGCAGCATCACGCCCGGCCAGCCGGCGCCGAGCACCACTTCCATCTCGCCGGCGGGCGCCGGCACGGCGTCGAGATTGACCAGCGACTGGCGCACCGCCTCGTCGACCGCGTAGTGCCAGGCATCCGCTGTGATGAAGCGCTCGTAGCCTTCGCGCCCGCCGACGCCGTAGCTGCCCGACTCCTGGCGGTCGCCGTCGCCGGTGACCACCGAAACGTTCAGCCGCACCAGCGGGCGGATATCGCGATAGGCATGGCCGTCGGCGCGGAGGATTTCCACCACCTGCCAGGTGGCGGCGACGCTGGCGGTGACCTGGCGCACGCGCGGGTCCTTGGCGCGGGCATAGGCATCGATGGTCTCCAGCAACTTCACCTTGGCGTCGAAGGCGGGCAGCTCAAGCGGATTGTCGTCGCCATATAGCTTGCGGTTGGTGCGGCCCGGTGCCTCGGCATAATGGCCGCTGTGGCCGCCTTTGACCGCGCGCACCGCTTCGGCGGCGCGGGCGAGCGCGCCTTCCGAGAGGTCGGAGGCGTGCGCATAGCCGACCGCCTCGTCCTTCACCGCGCGCAGGCCGAAGCCTTGCGTGGTGTCGTAGGTCGCCTGCTTGAGCCGGCCATTGTCGAAGGCGAGCGCCTCGGTTTGCCTGTATTCCAGGAACAATTCGCCGTCGTCGGCGCCGTCCAGCCCGCGCGCGATCAACTTCGCGACCTTGGCCTTGTCGAGGCCCGCGCGGTCGATGAGGGAGGAAATGGCTGGGTCCATGGCTTGCTCCGGGGAAATAGGCTTCAGGCCATCAGATAAGGTCACTGTGGCGATTTGGCGAGGGCGGATCTAAGCCCCTAAAATCCCGACAAAGGTCTTTACGCCCTAATCCCGGCGCGTCGCGGTCCAGATGAAATGCTGCGCGCCGCCTTGCGGGCCCTTGGCGCGCACGGGATGCTCCACTACGTCAAATCCGGACTTGCGCAGCCGCGCCGTGAATTTTGCGTCCGGTCGCGACGACCATACCGCCAGCACACCGCCAGGACGCAGCGCTGCATAGGCAGCGCGCAATCCTTCCAGATCATACAGCCTGTCGTTGGCTTCGCGGGTCAGTCCACCGGGGCCGTTGTCGACGTCGAGCAGGATCGCGTCATAGGCAGACGAACCCGCATTGATCAATTTGCCGACGTCGGTTTCGCGAATGCTGACGCGTGGGTCGCTCAAGCTGTTGTCGAAAACCTCCGCCATCGGACCGCGCGCCCAATCAACCACCGCCGGCACCAGTTCGGCGACGATGATTTCCGCATCGCTTCCGAGCACCACGAGGCTCGCGCGCAACGTGAAGCCCATGCCCAACCCGCCGATGAGGACACGCGGCCGCTTGCGCGTTCGAATTGCGTCGCAACCGATTGTCGCGAGTGCCTGTTCGGTTGCGCTGAGGCGGCTGTTCATCAGTTCGTTTCGATCGATCTTGATCGAGAATTCGGCGCCGCGCCGCATCAGGCGGAGTTCGCCGCCGCCACCGGGAACTGGAGCGGTATCGATCAGAGACCAGGGAATCACGGCCTGTTTCCATCCTGTGGCAATTCGCGGTCGGGCCTCACACAATCACTCCGGCAGGTCAAATCGTGCGCCTTCGCGTGCGACGTTATCGCAGACGCAATTGCAATTGTCCGGCAGGGGCGCGATCAAGAATGAAAGAAGGATTGTCTGCCGCTGGAGCTAAACTTATTTCGTCTTCAAGAACGCCGCGCAGAACGCCGCTTCGAAAGCCCGGTAATCGTTGGTGATCTCCTGGCCCTTGCGGATATTGCGGCGGGCGAGGACAAAGCCGTTGCGGAAATAGGTGTTGGGATTGTCCGAATGGTTCATGAAGGTGTCGTAGTCCATCGACAGCAGGATTTCATTTTCCCACTGATAGCCGTGCAGCCGGATGTAATCGCGGGCGGGTTTCGGCAATTTGGCGAATTTTTTGAGTGAAAAATAGCGGTCGAAGCCCATAACGAACCGCCAGATCCTGGCGTCCTTGCGGATTGGTTCGCCGGCAAAGACACCGATTCCATGGATCGGGCTTTTGTCGAGATAAGTCTTCACCAGAAGCATGGGTCGCCCGACTCAGTCGCGCGTAAAGCGTACACTCACCGTGCCGATGGGCGCCAGTTCATAGGCGAATTCGTCCTCATCCCGTTCGATCAGCGGCGGCGCAACGGTCGAGCCGCACATAACAAGATCGCTGGCTTGAGCCTTTTCGCCGAAGGCACCAAGGGTGTCGGCGAGGTGGACAAGCAGGTCCGCGATCTTGCCGGTGAGCGCCTGAGGATCGGCGGCTTCGGCCGCCAGCTTGCCGCGGCGGGTCACGCGGCTGGTCAGGCCGGCGGCATCGCCGCCGCCGCGGCTTTGCGCGCCGAGCACCACATGCCGCTGATAGATATCGCGCGCCAACACCGCGTCGATATTGTCGGCCGTCGGCGCCAGATCGAGATCGGCCATTTCAATCGCCGGTGTCAGTGAGGCGATGGCCGCGCGCGCCGCGGCGGGCATTGCGCCCGGCGCAACGTCCTCGCCGAGCCGCACGCCGATTTCCGGCTCCGCCACCGGCTGCGTCCAGCCTTTCACATTCACCGCCGCGCCCGAAGAAAGCAGCGCGCCTTGCATCAGATAGCCGATGAGCGGCGCCGTAAGGCCGAGCTTTTCCATAGCGGCCGGCGCGCCAAAGCCCATCTTCCAGCCGAGATGCTTTTCGCCGGCGGCTAGCCGCTCACGCCGTTTGGCGAACTGCAATGCCATGCCGCGCGCGATGCGTGGGTCTTCCCAAGGTTTCATCGGTCAAGCCCTATCATTTGTGGCTCTCGGGATGCACCTGGTAGCCGGAGTCTTCGATCGAGCCGGCGCCCATCCAGCCCCAGACCAGCACCACATCCTCGTCCGACGTATTATTGAAGCCGTGCCAGCAACCGCGCGGCGAATATACGACATCGCCTTCACTCGACGGCTTGTCGCCCTTATCGGTATAGATGTGCCCCTTGCCTTTGAGCACGATGAAGAACTCGTCGCAATTGTGATGGCGGTGGTTCTCGTGGCGCGCGCCCGGCTTGAGCACGGTCCAGCCGACCACGTGATCGGCGCCGGCCGATTTCTTGTCGATCAAGAACTGCACCTGCATATCGACCCAGCCGTCATCGCGCTTGAGGCCCTCGACCTTCGGCACGTCGCGCAGGTTCGTCCGGTACATGGTAGTTGCCGGGGCGTCGTCCTTCATCTTGGCGGCCGTACCTCTGATGGCTTTTGCCAGAGCAGAACCGATCTTCTCACCTTGCGAACCCATGCTTTCCTCCAATTCTTATTCTTGTCCGCCAAGCCGCCGGTAGACCTGGTGCGCCACCACGAAATCATTGCCGTCGATGCCGAGCCCGCGGCAGGCGTTCATCATCTCGTTGGCGGCAGCGGCGAGCGGCACCGGTGAGCCGAGCTGGCGGCCGAGATTGAGCGCAAGCAGCATATCCTTCTGCTGCAACGTGACGTCGGCGAGCGGCACCTCCGGCATATTGCCGTCGAGGATAAAGGGGCCGCGATAGCCGAGCACCGGCGATGCGGCGACGCTTTTGAGGGTGGCGTCGAGCGCAATGGCGCGGTCGACGCCGCCTTTCTCGGCCAGTGCCACCGCTTCGCCGAAGCAGATCACCTCGACCATCAGCAGAAGATTGACTGCGATCTTCATCTGGCAGGCCAGGCCATTGCCGCCGATGCGCGTGACCTTCGGTCCGATGGCGAGCAGCACCGGCTTTACGCGCTCGAAAGCGGCTTCATCGCCCCCGATCATGATCGAGGCATTGCCGGCTTTGACGGTAACGGGCGAACCGGAGAGCGGCCCATCGAGCATGATAGCGCCAACTTTCTCGAACTCAGCGGCGACGCTGCGGCTTTCATCCGGCTCGATGGTGCTCATGTCGATGAAAATGCCGCTTTCGGCGATTCCGGAGACGACACCATCTTTGCCGAGCGCCACCGCGCGGACTGCTTTCGCGTCGGTGACGATGGAAAACACGATTTCGGATTGCGCGGCGGCCGCGCGCGGCGTCTCGGCCCAAGTCATGCCGGCGGCGATCAGCGTCTCGGCCTTTTCGCGCGACCTGTTCCAGCCGGTCACGGCATGACCGGCCGCCATCAGGCGCGGAACGATGAGCTGCCCCATGGCGCCCAAGCCGACAAAACCCAAACGCACATGATCCTCCGTCGTGCCCGATGCGGCAGGCACTCACGTCTTACTTGTTGCGCACACTAAAGACGTGGACGGCCGCGGCAAGCCCGGCCAAGACGAAGAAGTATTTGGAAGGCGAGGGTGGGCAACAGGTGGGCTACGGCAGTTGATCGTAACCCTCGGCGAAGCCGGCGAGACTGATCGGGAAGCCGATGCCTTCTTCCGGCGTCTGGAAGATGACGAAGGTCGCGGTCTGGCCGCTGCGCAATTTCGCAATCAGGCCATCGTCCATGATCACTTCGGCGATGCAGCCGTTGGGCAGGCAGCGCACGAAGCCGGCGCGGCCGATATCGGCAGTGTCGATCTTGAGGCCGAGCCCGGAGGGCAGCAGCACGCCGAGCGGCGCCACCACCCGCATCAGCCGGCTTTTCTGGTCGGCGGTCTTGAGCACGATGACCGTGAGACCGACATTGGCCCGCTCCTCCGAGACCACGCTCTGGATCAAAGCGCATTGCTCATTTTTTGCGCCCGGCGGCTTGTCGCAGCGGACCTGCCAATCTTTATGCACAGACTTGACCGTACCTTGAGCCGCGGCCCGGTCGGCCGGGATGCTCACCAGAGTCGCGACCAGTGCCAGCGCCGCCAGCCCAATGCGGCGGTCGATCGCATGCCTGCCATGCTCGAAAATGCCCATGGTTCAATCCCTTGGCAAGTCTGCGGCGCCCTTGGCCGGCGGCAGTCTTAGCGAATCGCCGCCCCAATCTCGCATTTTATTCATTTCGTTGGGTCATGCCCGGAATTCCTGCCAAACGCACAAGGCCGGGAACGGCCCAAAACTGTGGCCATCCAAGACGCTGCCGGCGTGGCTGAAATGCGGCGCCGCCGGCGTCCTGGGGAGACGCCGTTTGTCGCATAGGACTGGTTATAAGGTGCATTGCGGCAACGCCGGAATTGTGGTTTGAGAAGTCGGGATTTCCCCCCGTCCCGCCGCACCGCCAAAGCTGCCACGCCCGTGGCAAAACGCCGTGCCGAGCGGGGCCGAGCCGGACATGATGCCTGCGGTGGGCGGCAGACAGGGGCCTATCGCAGCGGTATTTCTGTCGAGGGAGCGCATAAGAAAATGCTCAAGCGGTTGAACGCTTTCTTGGTCACGGGCGTGACCGTTCTCGGCCTCGGCGGCGTTGCTTTCGCCGGCCTCGGCCAGCCCACGCCCTGGGAACTCGGGCTGCAGCAGGCCGCAACGCCGGTCATGGAAGACGTCGTCTGGTTCCATGACATCCTGCTCTGGATTATCGCCGCGATTGTGCTGTTCGTGTTGCTGTTGCTGGCGGTCGTGGTGGTGCGGTTCAATGCGCGCGCCAACCCCGTGCCTTCGCGCACCACCCACAACACCACGATCGAAATCCTCTGGACCGTCGTCCCGGTCATCATTCTGGTGGCGATTGCGGTGCCTTCGTTCCGCCTGCTGTTCTACCAGTTGAAGGTGCCGCCGGCCGACATCACGGTGAAGGCCACCGGCAAACAGTGGTTCTGGAGCTACAGCTATCCGGATTCGAAATTCGAATTCAACTCGCTGATGGTGCAGGACAAGGACCTGAAAGCCGGCCAGCCGCGGCTCTTGGCGGTCGACAACGAAATGGTGGTGCCGGTCAACAAGGTGGTGAAACTTCTGGTCACCGGCGCCGACGTCATCCACTCGTTCTCGGTGCCCTCGTTCGGCATCAAGATCGACGCCATCCCCGGCCGCATCAACGAGACCTGGTTCAAGGCCGAGAAGGAAGGCGTCTACTACGGTCAGTGCTCGCAGCTTTGCGGGCGCGATCACGCCTTCATGCCGATCGCCGTGCATGTCGTGAGCCAGCAGGAATATTCCGCCTGGCTCGATCAGGCGAAGAAGAAATACGCCGACGACACCGCCGCGCCCGCGCCGGCGGTCGCTAAGGTCGACGGCGCGCAGCCGACCGCGGTCGCCGCGGCCGGCGGTGTCAAGTGACATATATAAAAATTTGAATATAATACGGGCGACACGGACAGAGGTCGAAGGACAATAACGATGGCGAGCAACGCGGCTGCACACGATGCCCACGAGGAGCACGCGCATCCGACCGGATGGCGCCGGTTCGTCTATTCGACGAACCACAAGGACATCGGCACGATGTACCTTACCTTCGCGCTGTTCGCCGGCGTCATCGGCGCGTGCTTGTCGATCGCCATCCGCATGGAGTTGCAGAACCCCGGCATACAGTTTTTCCCCAGCGCGCATGAGTACAACGTCTTCGCCACCGCGCACGGCCTGATCATGATCTTCTTCATGGTGATGCCGGCGATGATCGGCGGCTTCGGGAACTGGTTCGTGCCGATCATGATCGGGGCGCCCGACATGGCGTTCCCGCGCATGAACAACATCTCGTTCTGGCTGCTGCCGGCGTCGTTTGCGCTGCTGTTGTCGTCGATGTTCGTGGAAGGCGAGCCGGGCGCGCTCGGCGCGGGAACCGGGTGGACGCTCTACGCGCCGCTATCGACCTCAGGCCATCCCGGCCCGGCCATGGACTTCGTCATCCTGTCGATCCATCTGGCCGGCGCCTCCTCGATCCTGGGCGCCATCAACTTCATCACCACCATCTTCAACATGCGCGCGCCCGGCATGACGCTGCACAAGATGCCGCTGTTCGTATGGTCGCAATTGGTGACGGTGTTCCTGTTGCTGTTGTCGCTGCCGGTGCTCGCCGGCGGCATCACCATGCTGCTGACCGACCGTAATTTCGGCACCACCTTCTTCGACCCGGCCGGCGGCGGCGATCCGCTGCTATTCCAGCATCTGTTCTGGTTCTTCGGCCACCCGGAAGTCTACATTCTGATTCTGCCGGGCTTCGGCATGATCAGTCAGATCGTCGCCACCTTCTCGAAGAAGCCGGTGTTCGGCTATCTCGGCATGGCTTATGCGATGGTCGCCATCGGGGGCATCGGCTTCGTGGTGTGGGCGCATCACATGTACACGGTCGGCCTCTCGACCGGCGCGCAGGCCTATTTTATCGCCGCCACCATGGTGATCGCGGTGCCGACCGGCGTGAAGATCTTCTCCTGGATCGCCACCATGTGGGGCGGCTCCATCGAGTTCAAGACGCCGATGTTGTGGGCGATGGGCTTCATCTTCCTGTTCACCGTCGGCGGTGTTACCGGCGTGGTGCTGGCCAATGCCGGCGTCGACCGCGTGCTGCACGACACCTACTACGTGATCGCGCATTTCCATTACGTCCTGTCGCTCGGCGCCGTGTTCGCGATTTTCGGCGGCTGGTACTACTGGTTCCCGAAAATCACCGGCTACATGTACAACGAGACGATCGGCAAGGCGCACTTCTGGATCACCTTCATCGGCGTCAACATCATCTTCTTCCCGCAGCACTTCCTCGGACTTGCCGGCATGCCGCGGCGCACGATCGACTATCCGCTGGCGTTCCACGGCTGGAACGAGATTTCGTCCTACGGCTCCTATATCGCCGGGTTCGGCGCGCTGGTGTTCTTCTTCGGCATGATCGAGGCGTTCGTGAAGAAGCGGGCCGCTGGCGACAATCCGTGGGGTGTCGGCGCGACCACGCTGGAATGGACGCTGTCGTCGCCGCCGCCGTTCCATCAGTTCGAGACGCTGCCGCGGATCAAATAGACTAGGCGCAAGGTATCCATGTCGCTTGTCAGCGAAGGCGCAGAGTTCGGCGGCTCCTTGGCCGCGGGTAAGGGGTTTGCCGAGCCGAGCCTCGCCGGCGTCGGTGACTATGTCGCGCTGATGAAGCCGCGGGTGATGTCGCTGGTGGTGTTCACTGCGCTGGTCGGATTGGCGGTGGCGCCGGGTTCGTTGCATCCCTTGACCGGCTTCACCGCGCTGCTCTGCATCGCGGTCGGCGCCGGCGCCGCCGGCGCGCTCAACATGTGGTACGACGCCGATATCGACGCCCGCATGACGCGCACCGCGCGCCGTCCGGTGCCGATGGGGCGCGTGCAGCCGGGTGAGGCGCTGGCCTTCGGGTTGACGCTTGCCGGTTTCGCGGTGGTCACGCTCGGCCTGCTGGTGAACGTGTTGGCGGCCGCGTTGCTCGCCTTCACCATCTTCTTCTACGTCGCCATCTACACGATGTGGCTCAAGCGTTCGACGCCGCAGAACATCGTGATCGGCGGTGCTGCCGGCGCCTTCCCGCCGATGATCGGCTGGGCGGCGGCGACCGGTTCGCTGACGCTCGAACCGGTGCTCTTGTTCCTGATCATCTTCTTCTGGACGCCGCCGCATTTCTGGGCGCTGTCGCTCTACCGCACGGACGATTACGCCCGTGCCGGCATTCCGATGCTGCCGGTGGTCAAGGGTGACGCCGCAACGCGGCGTCAGATTCTGCTCTACACGTTGATCTTGGTGCCACTCGGTATCGCGCCTTGGCTTCTCGGCTATGCCGGCACACTCTATGGACTGATCGCAGCCGCCACCGGCGCGATCATGCTGGTGCTCGCCGGCCAGGTGCTGCGCGAGCGCCGTCCCGTGGAACGGGCATGCCGGCAACTGTTTGCCTTCTCGATCCTCTACCTTTTCCTGTTGTTTGCCGTCTTGCTGATCGAGCGTGGATGGGGCGGGCTGATCACCCGGTTGGCAACGTGACCGTCGGTATCGCGATGAACGAGCAAGACCAGGATAAGGGCGTCGTGCTCACCGAGGCGCAGAAGCGTGCGCGGCGCTCGCGTTCGATCGCCATCGCGCTTTCGCTCGCCGCGCTAGTCATCTTGTTTTACGTGATGACCCTGGTGAAGGGCCCGATCGTTCTGGTGCGGCCGCTGTGAGCCCGGACAACATGACAACACCCGCGCAGCGCGATGGCAAAAGGCAGATCCGGCGCGACGTCGTGATCGCCGCCTGCTGTGGCGTCGTCGCCGCCAGCATGGTGGGTGCAGCCTTCGCCTCAGTGCCGCTCTACAACTGGTTCTGCCGCACCACCGGTTTTGCCGGCACCACGCAAGTCTCGCGCGCGGCGCCGAGCCATGTGCTCGGCCGCACCATCAAGGTGCGGTTCGATTCCAATGTGGCGCCCAGCCTGCCGTGGAAATTCGAGCCGGAGCAGAACGAGATCACGCTGCGTATCGGCGAAGTGGCGACCGTCCATTACAAGGTGGTCAACGAGGCCGCGCGCACCATCACCGCGCAAGCCTCCTACAACGTCTCGCCGCCGACCGTCGGCGCCTATTTCAACAAGATCAACTGCTTCTGCTTCACCCAGCAGACCATG
The DNA here is from genome assembly GCA_963810255.1 of uncultured Alphaproteobacteria bacterium. Classification (GTDB taxonomy): domain Bacteria; phylum Pseudomonadota; class Alphaproteobacteria; order Rhizobiales; family Xanthobacteraceae; genus Pseudolabrys. Next base: position 143,989 of record CAWEMT010000009.1, read on the forward strand.
AAGCCTGGCGAGACACGCGAAATGACCGTGGTGTTCTATGTCGATCCGTCGATCGCCAAGGACCACGATCAGGACGTTCTCAACACGATCACGCTCTCCTACACCTTCTACAGGCTGCGCGAACCGGCGCAGCCGGTGGCGGAGACGGCGGTAACAAAATCGAGCAAGCTTTAGGAATTCGGGAGACGATAATGGCCGAGGCGCATACCAAGCATCACGACTACCACCTGGTCGAACCGAGCCCTTGGCCGGCCATCGGCTCTGTCTCCGCCTTCCTGATGGCGGTCGGCGCCATCGGCTGGATGCATCACATGTACGCGGCCGCGCCCTTGGTGTTCGGGCTCGGCGTGCTCGGCACCCTCTATACCTTTATCGGCTGGTGGCGCGACGTGATCCGCGAGGCCGAGTTCGAAGGCTTCCATACCCGCGTGGTGCAGATCTCACATCGCTACGGCATGATCCTGTTCATCGCCTCCGAGGTGATGTTCTTCGTCGCCTGGTTCTGGGCCTATTTCAACACCGCGCTGTTTCCGAACGAGGCGCACGAGGTCGCGCGCATGGCCGTCACCCACGGCGTGTGGCCGCCGAAGGGCATCGAGACCTTCGATCCCTGGCATCTGCCGCTGCTCAACACGCTGATCCTGCTCACCTCCGGCACCACGGTGACCTGGGCGCATCACGCGCTCTTGGAGAACGACCGGCAGGGGCTGAAATGGGGCCTGGCGCTGACCATCCTGCTCGGGCTCACCTTCACCTGCGTGCAGGCTTACGAATATTCGCACGCGGCGTTCCACTACAGCGGCAACATCTACGGCGCCACCTTCTTCATGGCGACCGGCTTCCACGGCGCCCACGTGATCATCGGCTCGATCTTCCTGATCGTCTGCCTGGTGCGCGCGTTGAAGGGCCAATTCACTCCCACCCAGCATCTCGGCTTCGAGTTTGCCGCCTGGTACTGGCACTTCGTCGACGTGGTGTGGCTGTTCCTGTTTGCCTGCATATATGTCTGGGGTGCCGGCGTGCCGCACGCCGAATAGGCAAACGTCCGATGGTTTAGTCGAAAGGGCGGCGGAGAATACGCCGCCCTTTTGCGTTAAGGACATCACGATGACCGATCATGCGCCGCTGAACCCGCTGCCGATAGGACGCGGCTTGCGCGGCCGTTGCCCGCGCTGCGGCGAGGGCCATTTGTTTCAAGGCTTCCTCGGTTTGCGTTCCGCTTGCGAGCGCTGTGGCCTCGACTACAAATTCGCCGATGCCGGCGACGGGCCGGCGGTATTTGTGATTCTCATCGGCGGCGGCATCGTCGTGTTCGCGGCGTTGATGACCGAAGTGCTCTATCAGCCGCCTTATTGGGTGCACGCGGTGTTGTGGCTGCCGCTCATCTTGATCGTGACGCTGTTGCCGCTACGGCCGCTCAAGGGTCTCATGATCGCGTTGCAATACCATCACAAGGCGCAAGAGGGCCGTCTCGAACATCGAGGCGACGTTTGACGGCGCGCGATGAAAGCCGCGGCGGCCTTATCGTGCCGACGGCGTTGGCGCTGATCGGTGTCGCCGTCCTGATCGCACTCGGCGTCTGGCAGCTCGAACGCAGGACCTGGAAGGAAAATCTGATCGCCATGATCGACGCCCGCATTACGCAGGCGCCGCAGCATCTGCCGCCGCCTGGCGATTGGCCGCGCTTGACGGCGGCGGGCGACGAATTTCGCCGGGTGACTTTCCCCGCTGAATTCGTCGCGGGCCAGGAAGCCTTCGTTTACAGCGCCGGCTCGGCCTTGCGGCCCGACGTCAAGGGCACCGGCTACTGGGCGTTCGCGCCGGCGCGGCTTTCCGGCGGCGGCATCGTGATCGTCAATCGCGGCTTCGTGCCGCTCGACCGCAAGGATGCCGCAAGCCGCGCCCAAGGGGCGGCGAAGGGCTCAATCGATATCGTCGGCATTATGCGCTGGCCGGAAAAGCCGGGCCTGTTCACGCCCGCCGCCGATGCGGCCGGCAGGGTCTGGTACCTGCGCGATCCGCAGGCGATGGCGCAGACGGAAAAATGGGGGACGGTGGCGCCGTTCTACATCGACCAGGAGGCGCCCGTTCCGGCCGGCGGCTTGCCGCTGCCGGGCAAGGTCGTCGTCAATCTCCCCGACAATCACATGCAATATGCCATCACCTGGTTCGGCCTCGCGCTCGGTATGGCCGGCGTCTATGCGGTCTGGATCACCGGCCGCATGCGAGGGCGCGGTTAGGTCGATTTCTCCCTGTGAAATGCCGGGATGATTGTCGCCGATGGTGCGGCATGATTTAGTGCGCGCGATTTTGCTCGCGACCGAGCATTGAAGAGGGGGATGCCGCATGCTTGCAGGCAAAAAAGTCGTCGTCGTCGGGGGCTCGTCCGGCATTGGCCTTGCGACCGCCGAAATGGCGAAGGCCGCCGACGCCGATGTCGTCATCGCCTCGCGCAATGCCGAACGTCTGAAAGCGGCGGCGGATAAATTGGGGGTGAAGGCGGCCCCCGCCGACGTCACCAGCGATGACAGTATCGGCAAGCTTTTCCAAAGTTGCGGCCCGGTCGATCATGTGGTGGTTACCGCCGCGCAACTGCGCACCGGCCCGTTCAAGACCGTGGCGCTCGATGACGTCCGCGCGACCATGGAAGGCAAGTTCTGGGGTGCCTGGCGCTGCGCGCGTGCCGCCGAAATCCGCACCGGCGGTTCTCTCACATTGGTCTCCGGCTTCCTCAGCATTCGTCCGCGGCCCAACTCGGCCATTGTCGGCGCCACCAATGGCGCGCTCGAATCGCTTGCGCGCTCGCTGGCGCTCGAACTTGCACCGGTGCGCGTGAACTGCGTCTCGCCCGGCATCATCGATACGCCGATCCGCGCCGCCATGCCGGAAGCGGCGCGTCAGGAGATGTTGGCGAAGGCCGCCGCCGCCTTGCCGGTCCGCCGTGTCGGCCTGGGCGAGGACGTCGCGAGGCAAATCATCGCCTGCATGGAAAACGGCTTCATGACCGGCTCGATTATCTATCTCGACGGCGGCGGCATGATCGTCTGACGGCTGCCCGAGCGCCGAGCGCGCCGGGCTTTCTTGTGAAAGTGCCCGCGCAAGGCTAGTGTGCCCTTGAAATTGCGGCCGTGGCAGAACCATAAAAGTCAGCTAATTCAATGCGCTATGTCTCAACCCGGGGCGAGGCTGCTCCGCTCGATTTTGTCGAAGCGATGCTCGCGGGGTTGGCCCGCGACGGCGGTCTCTATGTGCCTGAAACATGGCCGGCGGTCATGAACGAAACGATCGCGGGTTTCGCCGGCCGGCCCTATGCCGAAGTCGCCTGCGAGGTAATCGGCCCGTTTATCGGCGACACCATTGCGCAAGCCGATCTGGCGCGTATGGCGCGCGAAGCCTACGGAACCTTCCGCCATCCGGCGACCGCGCCGCTCGTCCAGCTCAATGCCAATTTGTTTGTGCTCGAGCTGTTCCATGGACCGACGCTTGCCTTCAAGGACCTCGCCATGCAGCTGGTAGCGCGGCTGATGGACCACGTGCTGCGCGAGCGCGGCGAGCGCGCCACCATCGTGGTCGCCACCTCCGGCGATACCGGCGGCGCGGCGGTCGAAGCCTTCCGCGGCCGCGCGCAAGCCGACGTCGTGGTGCTTTATCCGCACGGGCGCATTTCCGAGGTGCAGCGGCGCATGATGACCACCGCGCCCGACGCCAACGTGCACGCGCTGGCGATCGAGGGCACGTTCGACGACTGCCAGGCGCTGGTGAAGGCGATGTTCAATCACCATGCCTTTCGTGATCGCGTGCGCCTGTCGGCGGTCAATTCGATCAATTGGGCGCGCATCGTCGCCCAGGTCGTCTATTATTTCACCGCCGCGGTGGCGCTCGGCGCGCCGCATCGTAAAGTTGCCTTCACGGTGCCGACCGGAAACTTCGGCGATGTCTATGCCGGCTACGCTGCCGCCCGCATGGGGCTGCCAATCGATCGTCTGGTGGTGGCGACCAATGTCAACGACATCCTCGCCCGCACTTTTGCGACCGGCGCCTACGAACTGCGCGACGTGGTGGCGACGTCGTCGCCGTCGATGGACATCCAGGTCTCGTCGAATTTCGAGCGGCTGCTGTTCGACGCCTATAGACGCGACGCCAAGCAGATCCGCGCCATGATGGGCTCGCTGGCGCAATCGCGACGCTTTTCGGTCTCAGGTGCGGCGCTCGCCGAGATGCGCGCGCTGTTCACTGCCGATCGCGCGAACGAGCAGGAAAGCGCCGCCACCATTCGCGCCTGGGAGCGCGAAGCCGGCTACTGTGCCGATCCGCACACCGCGGTCGGCCTGGCGGTTGCGGAAAAAGAGACGCGCGATCCGTCGGTGCCGATGGTTGTGCTGTCGACCGCGCATCCCGCCAAGTTTCCCGACGCGGTCAAGGCCGCCTGCGGCGTCGAGCCGGCCTTGCCCGATTGGCTTGGCGACCTCTACGCGCGGCCCGAACGGGTGAGCGTATTGCCGGTGGACCAGGCGGCGGTGGAACGTTTTGTATCGGCGGCCTCGCGGGCTGCGCGTGAAGGAGCAGCAGCATGACCGTGCAAGTAACGAGGCTTCCCTCCGGCCTGTCGGTGGTGACCGACGACATGCCGCATCTGCAGTCGGCTTCCCTCGGCGTCTGGATCGGCTCGGGCAGCCGCAATGAAAACCCGGACGAGCACGGCATTTCGCACCTTCTGGAGCATATGGCGTTCAAGGGCACCCGGCGACGCACCGCGCGCCAGATCGCCGAGTCGATCGAGGCGGTCGGCGGCGATCTCAACGCGGCGACCAGCGTGGAATCGACCGGCTATTTCGCACGCGTGCTCAAGGCCGACGTGCCGCTCGCCATCGACGTCTTGTCCGACATCTTATCGGAGCCGACTTTCGACGCGGACGAACTGCGCCGCGAGCAGAACGTGATCGTGCAGGAGATCGGCGCCACCGAAGACGCGCCCGACGATCTGGTGTTCGACCGCCTGCAGGAGACCGCGTTTCCCAAGCAGCCGGTCGGCCGCTCGATCCTCGGTACGCGGGAGACCGTGCGCTCGTTCAATCCGGCGCGCTTGCGCACCTACCTCGCGCGCAACTACCGCGCCCCCAGCATGTTGATGGCGGCGGCCGGCGCGGTCGAGCATGCGCGCATCGTCGAAGAGGCCGAGAAGCGCCTTTCGACCTTCACGGGGCCGGCGGCGCCGGCGCCGGAGCCGGCGCGCTTCGGCGGCGGCACGCGGGTGGAGACGCGCGACCTCGAGCAGGTGCATATCGCGCTCGCCTTGCAAGGCTTGGCCGTGCGTGACGACGCGCTCTACAGCCTGCAGGTGTTCACCAACGTGCTGGGCGGCGGCATGTCCTCGCGGCTGTTCCAGGAGGTGCGCGAGAAGCGGGGGCTCTGCTACGCCATCCACGCATTCCATATGCCGTTCAACGACACTGGGCTTTTCGCGCTCTATGCCGGCACCGACGAGACCGACGCGCCGGAATTGATGCGCGTGGTGATCGACGAGATCGGCCAAGCCACCGAGACGCTCAACGAAACGGAAGTCAATCGCGCCAAGGCGCAGATGAAAGCGGGCCTGCTGATGGCGCTGGAAAGCTCGGAAGCGCGCATCGGCCAGTTGGCGCGCCAGATGCTGGCCTACGGCCGCCCAATCCCGCTTGAGGAGATCGTCGCCAAGGTCGATGCCGTGACGGTCGACAGCGCGCGCGCCGCCGGCCGCGCCGTGATCGGCGGGTCGAAGCCGGCCATCGCCGCGCTCGGCCCCGGCAATGGCCTTGAAAGCACGGCCGCAATCGCTGAAAGTCTCTTCCGCCGGGCGGCCTGATCGCGAAGCGCCCCATCCCATCGCCCCCAATGGCGTTATTCCGCACAGTCAGTCTCAGCGAACCGATGCCGGCCATCACCGGCGCGGGCGTCAGTTTGCGGGTGCCGCAGAGCAGCGACTTTGCCGAGTGGGCGGCTTTGCGCGAGGTCAGCCGCGCCTTTCTCACGCCCTGGGAGCCGATCTGGCCGTCCGACGATTTGACGCGCAGCGCATTCCGCCGGCGCGTCAAGCGATACGCCGAGGACCTGCGCAGCGATCTCGCCTACGCCTTCCTCATCTTTCGCAGCGACGACAACGCGATGGTCGGCGGGCTGACGCTCGCCAATATCCGCCGCGGTGTCGCCCAGGCCGGCTCCATCGGCTACTGGACCGGGGCGCCGTTTGCCAACCAGGGCTACATGACCGCGGCCATGCGCGCGCTGGTGCCGTTCTGTTTTGGCACATTGCGGCTGCACCGCCTCGAGGCGGCCTGCATCCCCGGTAACATGGCATCGATCCGCCTGCTGGAGAAAACCGGCTTCACCCAAGAGGGCTATGCGCGCCGCTATTTGTGCATCAACGGCAAATGGCAGGATCATCTGCTTTTTGCGCGGGTTAGGGACGATGCGGATTGAACGTCTTTGCCTTTCGGTTGCCACGCTTGGCTTGCTATAAGTCTGGCGAGACGGCAGCCGGCGAGACAACAAAAACCGTGAGCCAGGGCATGGGTGGGGAGCGAAACCGACAAACAGCGCGCGCCGGCGCGGGCGGAATTGCGTTGCTGGTCGCGCTGCTGGCGAGCGGCTGCACCAGTTCGAGCTCCAGCCGCTTGACCGACCTGTTTGGCACCTCGACCATTTTCGGCTCGTCGCAAAGTGCGCCCGGCGCCGACGCCAACGCCAATGCGGTGACCGACGACGTCGAATGTCCGAATGTCTCTATTCGCAACGGCGCCGCCACGCTGGTGGTCGCCACCAAATCCGCGAGCGAGAGCGAACCGGGTGCGCTCGATGTACGTTATCAGGGCTCGATCATCCGCACCGCGCGCGAATGCCACGTCAACGCCGGCCTCATGACCATGAAGGTCGGCATCGAGGGCCGCGTCATCACTGGCCCGGCGGGCGGTCCCGGCACGGTCAACGTGCCGATCCGCATCGCGGTCGTGCAGGAAGGCATCAATCCGAAGACGATTGCCTCCAAGTTCGGACAGGAACAGGTGGTGGTGAACAATGCGGTTGATCGCGTTACCTTCACCCACGTCGATCCCGACATTTCGTTCCCGCTACCGGTGCCGATTTCCGCGATCGATTCATACGTTGTCTACATCGGCTTCGACCCGCTGGGGGCGCAGCCGCCGAAGGTCAGGCACAAGCCCAAGGCGAAACACAGGGCCAAGCCCGCTGCAAATCCCAAGCCCGGCGCGCCGCCGAGGCAGAGCTGAAGCCGGCAGCATAAAAATTTCACAATCGATAAAAAGACTCGAAGCGGAAATGCTGATAAGAATAGGGGCTCAACCGCAACGATTTCGTGTCTATGTAGAGTAGAGGGTACACCATGGCAGAAAGTTCCGGTCCGGAGAAATACGCTCCGCCCGAAAGACGTTCATCGGAAAAATCGAGCGAGGCCGTTGCCTACTTGCACAGGCAACGCAACGAAATCGATACGACCAGTGCGGCGGCTTCTGAAAATCTGAATGAGGTCGTCCGGCGCGTCACCAGTACGTCGGTGGATGAAATCAACCGCGTCATTCGCACACTCGAAAACGTGCGCGACATGCTGGGCAAGGAGGGCGAACGGGTGACCCGCGAGATCACCAGTTACACGAGTTTGGGCAGCTCGGCGACGGCGGCGATGTGGGTGATCCTCGACAATCTCAAGAAATGGAAAGAAGCGCCGGAGCATTCGAACCGGCTCAAGGGGCTCGATAACTGAAGCTTGTCCACGCAGCATTAGCTGCACGTTTTCGCACTGGGTCCCCGCTTGCGCGGGGACGAACGGCTGATTTCGCGAACCAGCGCTAGTTCAGCTTCTTGCGGACGTCGTCGATGCCCTTGGCGATCAGCTCGGCGGCGAGCGGGCCTTTGGTTTGTTGGGCGAGGATTTTTTCGGCGGCAGCAACAGCAGCATCAGCAGCAGCAGCACGAACGTCGGCTGAAGCCTGCGCCTCGGCCTGGGCGATCTTGGTCTCCGCCATCTTGGTGCGGCGCGCCACGAACTCCTCGATCTTGGCCTTGGCCTCGACGGCCATGCGCTCGGCTTCGGCCCGCGCGTCGGCGATAATCGCCTGTGCTTCGCCCTCGGCCTCGTTGCGTTTGCGCTGATAGTCGGCGAGCAATTGGGCGGCCTCGTCCTTGAGCTTGCGCGCCTCGTCGAGCTCCGCCTTGATGCGCACGGCGCGGTCGTCGAGCGTCTTGGCGATCATGCGATGCACGCCGACATAGCCGAGCAGGCCGATAAAGGCGACAAAGCCCAGCGCCACCCAGAATTCGGCTTCCAACAGCATAGCGCCTATCCCTTCAGCACGTCGGCGACCGCGGCGGTGACCGTTTTTTCGCTCGGCGCCGCGCTGATCAGCCGCTGTACGATGGCCGCGGCGGCGCCCTCGGCGATGGTTCGCACGTTGGCCATGGCCGCCTCTTTAGCGGCGGCGATCGATTTGTCGGCCTCGGCCATTTTGGCGTTGAGCTCGTCCTCGATCTTCTTGCGGACGGCGTCCGCTTCCGCGGACTGCTTCTCGCGCGTCTCGTTGGCGATCGCCTGCGCCCGGCCGCGCGCATCGGCCAGTGCCTTCTCGTAGGCCGCCACCGCGTCGTCGGACTGCTTTTTGAGCGCCCCGGCCGCGGCGATGTCGTCGGCGATGCGCTTCTGGCGGGCCTCGATGACGCGGCCGACCTGCGGCAGCGCCCATTTCGCCATCAGCACGTAGAGCAGGATGAAGGCCAGCGCCAGCCAGATGAGCTGCGAGGCGAAGGTGTGCGCGTCGAACGGCGGAAAGCCGCCGCCGTGCTCGCCCTTCGGGACGGCCTCAGTGCTCGTCGTATGTGCCGGTTCGGCCATCGTCAGCTCGGGCGCTCAGCTTAGAGCGCGAACAGCAGCAAGAGCGCGATCAGCAGCGAGAAGATGCCGAGCGCTTCGGTGATGGCGAAGCCGAAGATCAGGTTGCCGAACTGGCCCTGCGCGGCGGACGGGTTGCGGATCGCTGCGGCCAGATAATTGCCGAAGATGATGCCGACGCCGACGCCGGCGCCGCCCATGCCGATACAGGCGATGCCCGCACCGATGTATTTTGCAGCCACTGGATCCATAACGAACTCCTTCTCTCTTGTCCGGTCGGGCCCCTAGTGGCCCGGGTGAATCGCATCGTTGAGATAGATGCAGGTGAGAATGGCGAACACGTAAGCTTGCAGGAACGCGACCAGCGCCTCGAGCGCGGTCAGCGCCACGATCATGGCGAAAGGCAATACGCCGCCGGCCCAGCCGATGGCGCCGAGCGCGCCGCCCAACAGGATGATGAAGCCGGCGAAAACCTTGAGCGCGATGTGGCCGGCCAGCATGTTGGCGAACAGACGCACGCTGTGCGAGATCGGGCGCGAGATGAACGAGAGAATCTCGATGGCCACGATCATCGGCAGGATGTAGATCGGCACGCCTTTGGGCACGAACAGATTGAAGAAATGCAGGCCGTGGCGCTTCAGCCCGTAAGCCAGCACCGTGAAAAACACGGTCAGCGCCAACGCGGCGGTGATGATGATGTGGCTGGTGACGGTGAAGGCGTAGGGGATCAGCCCGAACATGTTCAGCGTCAACACGAACATGAAGATCGTGAACACGAAGGGGAAGAAGCGCATGCCTTCCTGGCCGGCGGTCGAGCGCAGCATGCCGGCGACGAATTCGTAGGTCAGCTCCGCGGCCGATTGCAGGCGCGTGGGCACCGCCTTGCCGCCGGCGGTGCCGATCACCAGAAAAAGGGTGAGCAGCACCACCGCGGCCAGCATGAAGGCAGCCGAATTGGTGAAGGCGATCTCGGCATTGCCGAGCTTGCCGAGCGGAAACAGCTTGATGATCTGGAATTGGTGAATGGGATCCATGGCCGCGACTTCAGTCGTTCAAATGTCTCTCGTCAACAACGCCTGCCGTCCGCATCACGTTGAGAACGCCGGCGGCAAATCCCAGCAACAGAAACACGATAAGCCCCCACGGCGAGATTCCCAGCCACCGGTCAAGCAGCCAGCCAATCAACGCCCCGACCAGCACACCCGCCACCAGCTCGGTCGAAAGCCGGAACCCGCGGGCGAACGCCGAAGCATCGGCGGTCGAACGAGACACGGCGCCATTTTCGGATGGTCGGCTCGCATCCTTGAGCCGTTCGCCGAGACGCTGGAGCCTCGCGGAGAGAGCGGCCTCGTCGTCCGGCGGTTGCTCGCGATTGCCCTTGCCGCGCGTGCCGTCAGCCATGCTTTCGACCCGCGTGGATTAAAGGCCTCGCGTTTTTCCCGCCGCCCTAAAAGCCGCGCGGACCATACTGAGCGCCTATGACCGAGTCAAGAAACGGCATCCACCGCATAACTATATGAAACAAAACACAAAAAGTGTATTTTTCCAGGTGCACTTGGCGCCATTGCGTGCACTGCGGCATAAGGCTTGTTCAAACGCTGGGCAGCGTCATTCAGGCCGGTGCGAACGATGCTAGGCTTTGCTGGGGCCGAGAGGAGGACATCGCCATGCGGATTTTGATGTTCGCCATTGCCGCGGCATTCGTGCTCGCCACCTGGCCGGCTTTGGCGCAGGCCGCCGGTACCGACGGCCAGACCGTCCAAACCAAGACGCAAACCAAGATCCAGGACCGCATCCAACCGATGGCGCCGGACAACGGCGCCGCGTTGGAAAAGGAAATCGCGCGGCTGAAGGAGGAAGTAGCGAGCCTGAAGGCCGAGATGGCGTCATTGCGCGCGCCATCGCCGCCGCCGATGCCGCCACAAACGGTGCCGCCGCAAACTATTCCGCCGCAGCAGGTTCCGCCCACATCGAAAGCCGGCGAGCAGGGCAAGGATGGCAATATCAGGCTGCCGACCGCCGAGGATATCGCCCATGTGCGCGACTACATCGCGCATGCCTGGCACCGCCTGCTCGAGATGCTGGCCAACATCCAGAAGGACATGATGCGCAAGGGCTAGCCGCCGGCGCATCGCATTCACTCCATGCCCGGCCGGTTGTCAGCCATCACGCAGGCGGTGCCGCAACTAATCGCGAGCGCGAGCTTGCATGTCGACACGCGCGGCGCCGGCTTTCACGACATTACCGCGCAGGCCGCGGATTTTATGGCGCAGATCGGCGCGGGCGAGGGGACACTGCTGGTTTACCTGCGCCACACCTCGGCCTCGCTCACCATCCAGGAAAACGCGGATCCGGACGTGCAGACCGACCTCGTCAGTGCGCTCGATCGTCTGGCGCCGGAGGACGCGCCCTGGATCCACGACGTGGAGGGGCCGGACGACATGCCGGCCCATGTCAAAGCCATGCTCACCGGCGTGTCGCTGCAGGTGCCGGTGATGCAAGGCCGGCTCGCCCTCGGCACCTGGCAGGGTCTCTATCTGATCGAGCACCGCCGCCAGCCGCACAGCCGCGAAGTGCTTTTTCAGTATATCGGCAGCCGGGGTTAGGCCAGTTCACCAGCCGGCCAGCGCCAACACCAGCGCGATGATCCACATGGCGACAGCGATGGCCGAGGTCCACAGAGCGAAGTTCAGGTAGGTTTCGCGCAAGACCGTGCCGCTCAAACGTTGCGCATAAGCATCCGGCGGGCGCGAATCCTTGGGCAAATAAAGCCACATCTCGGTCTTGCGGTAGGGCTTGCTGCGCGCCTCGCGCGCCTTGTAGGCCAAGACCGCGGCGATCAACACCGTCGCGGTGCCGCCGGCCTTGAAGGCCAGCCGCGGCTCATAGGACAGCCCGACCATCAGGCAGAATACCGCCAGCGCACCGAACAGGCATGCGCGCTGCACCGTTTGGAACGCGACCTGCCGCATCTTTTCCATGGTGGATGGCCGCCTGACCGCCAACCGGACGGCGTCATGGTAGTGCAAAATCGACGCCACCCACAGTCACGAAACCGTCAAGCCACTAAAATTTACGCCGCCGATAGCACCAGCGCCGACATAAAAAGGATGCCGGCAACGCCCGCCGCGCTTTTGGCGAAGCGAAGCAATACGGTTTGCAGTTCGGCCCGCGCCCAGCGCTGGGCGTCTTCGCCTTCCGGTCTTTCCTCGTCCGGCAACGCGCGCCAGACCTCACACCGCGTGATCCGCTTCTCGGTCAGGAAACCGGCCCGGATCAACAGGCCGACCGAGAACATCAGCGCGATAATGGCGCCGACCTCGATGGCCACCGGCGGCCAGAAGCTGAACGAGAGCATCAACACACCCGAACCCAGCGAAACGAAGCCGGCATCGCGGGCAACGGTGTAATAGGCGAAGCGCGTGAAGGGGTTCATGCAGTTTCCTTTCCAACCCCCCGGCCCCAGGTCCTCTTCCGACAAAAAGCAAACGCCATGCCAAACGCCGCCGATCAGTCAGCTTTCAGCGAACGCGCAACCGGCCAGCGGGTTCCGGTCCGCCGCCGGACGAAGGCGCCGCCTTGTTCGCCTGCGTCGCGCTTGTTAGGGAGCAAGCGCGGCCGCGGTGCTCGGCCCGCGCGCGGGCGCCGCTTTCATGCCACCGGATTGTTGCCACAAATGAATTCGGCTTGGGAAAAAGCCATCGATTTCGGGCACAAAACGTTAAGCCTGCTCTGGCTGCGGCGTGACACGGCGCCCATCGACAGCGTGGCGGCGCTTGATGACTTCGTCGTCACCCGCTCGACCTACCTGGCGCAGAAGACGCTCTACGTCTACGTCCAGAGGCGCATGGGCATTCGCTACGTGGCCATGTTCCAGGACAAACAAATCATCGCGTCGCTCAACATCGCCAAGATGCACGTCTTCGCCGCCTGTCAGTCCGACCTGACCATCTATGCCGTCGCCACGGCGCTGCATGGGCTTGCCGTCGGCAACGACAGCCGCGAGGAGATGGCGCGGCGGTGCTATGTGGCCGGTATGCGCAAGACTGCGGTCGATGCGCCGGCGGAGTTCTCCGCGCAGGTTTACATCGACGAATTCGACCGCCGGCTCGCCGAGACCGATTGGCAACGCGGTGCGCTTCAGCCGGAACATTTTACGCAAAGCCCGCAGGCGCTGTTTCACTGGGCGCCCATTGCCGACGAGCTGAAGAAATACGATCGGGAGATTGTCGAAAACTCCGTCAAATTCGCCTGGCGCGACATTCGCGAACAGTTCCGCAAGCGCCTCGATATCGGCGCTGTCGGCGCCGACTGGTCGCGGCAGTCGAATCGCTGACGCAAAAACGCCGGCGGGCGTGCCCGCTATTTGTTGAAGTAATAATAGACCATTTTGGCGGCTTCGCTCTCGAGCGGGAAAGAGAGCATGCCCATTACCGAATAGCCGAGCAGCCACGGCATCAGATAAAACCGGATCATGAAGAAAAACCAGGCGACGTAGAGCGGGATCAGCGGATCCAGCAAAAAGCTTGGCGTGATGGGTGCGAACAGCTTCAGCAGCGGATTGGTCACCCGCACGAAAAATCGCATGAAGAAGAAATTTGAAATCGATCGGCAGGAAGAAGTTCATCGCGGTCCGCCCGATCAGCGTCCACATGATCACGCCGAGGATGTAGTCGATGACCACGACCCAGAGCGGGAATACGGAGAGCGGCGCATCGGTCATGGGCGATTTCTAGCACGCTCTAGAAATGAATGGGGGGCGGGAAATTGTCCCGCCCCCCGACGATTGCTTGCCTAGACGTCAGTGGGTCTGGGCGAGGATCGTGCCGCCGGTCGGCACACGAACCTCGTCGACCATCCGCTGCGTTTCCGCATCGGGCGCCGGCGTCAGCAGGGTGACCCCCACCATGGCGACCAGGCTGACCGGCATGCCGATCATGCCGAAGCGCAGGTGGTCGATGGCGAACCAGAGCGCGCCGCCGTGTTCGACGTACCAGAGGTAGCCCGCGCCGGCCAGGAAGCCGCAGACCATGCCGGCGATCGCACCCTCGCGGTTGGCCCGCTTCCACCACACGCCAAGCACGAGCGGGAAGAACAGGCCGGAGCACGCGAAGTCGAAGGCCCAGGCCACGGCACCGAGGATGCCGGTGAGCTGAAGCGATGCGATCGCGCATGCCGCCGCGCCGATGATGACCAGAAGAACTCGCGCCACGATAAGCCGGAGGCGGGAATCGGCGTTCGGATCGATCATCTTGTAGTACAGGTCGTGGCTGAGCGCGTTGGCGATCGCCAGCAACAACCCGTCGGCGGTCGACATGGCCGCCGCCAGACCACCGGCAGCGACGAGGCCCGAGATGACGTACGGCAGACCGGCCATTTCCGGCGTTGCCAGCACGACGATGTCGGGCCGCATGAAGAACTCGTTGAGCTGCAGAATTCCGTCATGATTGCTGTCGGAAATGTGCAGCATGCCAACGGCCGCCCAGTTTTTGATCCAAGCCAAGTTGGCCACTTCGGCAAACGGCTTGCCGATGATGGCGGTCGGAAGATTCGGATCGAGCAACTGCAGCTTGGTCAGCGTCGCCAGGCAGGGCGACGTGAAGTACAGCAGGAAGATGAAGAACAGCGACCATGACACCGACTTGCGCGCCGCCCGCACCGTCGGGGTCGTGAAGTAGCGCATCAAAATGTGCGGCAGGGACGCCGTTCCGCACATCATGCACAGCGCAAGCGTGAAGAACTTCCAGCTTTCCAGGTGCGCGCCGGTCGCGTTGATCGGCGTCGCCAGGATGCTGAGGCCCTTGAACGACTCGGTTGCCTTGGTGCCGAGATGCACCAGCGGCTGCAGTTCCTGGATGCGATGCACCGCCCCGCCGTAGGAGAAGTGTGGGATAATGCCGAAGCCTTGACGGTTCGACATCCAGATCACCGGCACCAGGTAGGCGATGATCAGCACGATGTACTGCGCCACCTGCGTCCAGGTCACCGCCCGCATGCCGCCCAGCATCGAGCAAAACAGGATGGCGATGAGGCCGACCCAGATGCCGACGCTGAATGGAATCTGCAACGCGCGCGCGGCAATGGTGCCGGAGGCGTTGATCTGCGCGGTCACGTAGGTGAACGAGGCGACCACCAGGACGACCACCGCGCAAAAGCGTGCAAGGTTGCCGCCGTAGCGGGTGCCGATGAAGTCCGGCACCGTATAGCAGCCGAACTTGCGCAGGTACGGCGCCAGCAAGGCGTTCACCAGCACATAGCCGCCGGTCCAGCCGACGACGAAGGCCATGTAGATGTAGCCGCCGAAGTAGATGCCGCCGGCGAGCGCGACGAAGGAAGCGCCCGACATCCAGTCGGCCGCCGTCGCCATGCCGTTATAGACCGCCGGCACCTCGCGTCCCGCCACGTAGTAGGCGTCGAGTTGCATAGTGCGGGACAGCCAGCCGATGATCGCATAGATGAAGATCGTGAAGGCGACGAAGAGAATGCCGATCGTCGATGCGCTCACCCCCAGTTTGCTGAGGATGGACATCAATAGGATGAAGAGGATGAACCCGCCCGTGTATATCCCGTATACTTTCGGAAGGTTATCGACCAGTCTGCCTTGTAAGAATGCCATGACGCGCCCCCTTTATTCTTCGTGCATGCCGGCTTCGTCGTCGATCTTGTCCTGAAGCATATTCTGAACAAAAATCAGTACGACGAATGCGATCAGCGAGCCTTGAGCGGTGAAGTAGAAGCCGAGCGGGAATCCCATGAACTTGTATTCGTTCAGTGCGTGGGCGTTCCACGGCAACACGAACGAGAAGAAGGCCCACAGAATCAGAATGACGATCGTGAGGTTCCGCGTCTTGGTCCAATGTTGCTGTCTTTGTTCTTCGTTTGCAGCCATGCTCGTCTCCTCCATTTCTCGTGCCTTCCTGGATCAAGGCAACGATGCTGTTTGGACGTTCCCTTGACCGATGCGGATCGGTGTTGGGGCGTTCGACACTCGTGTTTTTGTTTTGACGTCGATTACGTCCTTGCCCCGTTTCGACCGTTCGCAGACGTCGATCGATCGGAGTGCCGGACGGTTCAATCCCTCGCGCCTCCTTCTGCTCCGAAGCGCGCGAAACGCAAATGTGCGCGCAAACGGTTTGGGGGCGTCGATTGTAAAGGTGGCGGCATCCCCCGGACCGCTCTTAATCTTGGCCGATCTTTAAAAGCCGGCTTGGACCCTTAACTCAGCGTAACATTGCTATAACAATGAGCTTATACGACTTTCGGCCAAGCGCACCGCTAAATCGCTTACAAAAGTCTCAGCTTTTTCAGACAGCAATCATGCCGCTCTTGCGAAAGAATAATGTTGCGGCGCACTATTGCTTTGCCCCACCGAGAGATGGGGCCTTCGCGTTGCAAAATGCGCTAGATTGGAAAATCTTATTGGCCGCAAGCTTGCCGGCCAGTCCTCGAGAGGTTGCCAGCATTGGGTGAGGGTCCACAGTACCGGCTGGTCATTGCCGACGACCATCCGTTATTTCGCGGCGCGCTGCGCGAAGCGGTCAGCGGCCTGCTGGAGCACGTGGATATTGCCGAGGCCGGCACCTTCAACGAAGTCGCCGAGTTGCTCGATCGCGGCGGCGATGTCGACCTGATCCTCTTGGACCTCAGGATGCCGGGCGTGCGCGGCTTTTCCGGCCTGCTGTATTTGCGCGCGCAATATCCGGGCGTCCCGGTCATCGTGGTGTCGGCCAATGACGACCCTGCCGCCATCCGCCGGTGCATGGAGTTCGGCGCTTCCGGTTTCATTCCCAAGACGCTCGGCGTCGAGGCCATGCGGGCTGCGATCTCGCGCATCTTGGGCGGCGGCGTCTGGGCGCCGCCCGATGTCGATCTGAGCGCTGGCTCCGATGCGGAGACGGCGGCGCTGATGGCGCGCATGGCGACGCTGACGCCGCAGCAGGTGCGCGTGCTGATGATGTTGTCGGAAGGATTGCTCAACAAGCAGATCGCCTTCCAGCTCAGTGTGTCGGAGGCGACGGTGAAGGCGCACGTCTCCGCCATTCTGCAGAAACTCGGCGTCGAAAGCCGCACGCAGGCGGTGATCGCCGCCGCCAAGATCGAAACCGGTCATTGGCCGCAGAACGCGTCGGTCGAAGGCTGACCTTTCTGCTGTCGTCCCCGCGCAGGCGGGGACCCATACGCCGCAGCCTTATAGATAGTGCACGGAGTATGGGTCCCGGCCCTCGCTGCGCTCGGCCGGGACGACGGAGAGTCACTCCGCCGCCGCCACGCGCAACACCCGCCATTGCGCCAGCAGTGCGCGCAGCGCCGCCGGCTTGATCGGCTTGTGCAGCACTTGGATGCCCTCGGCACGCGCCTGTTCGCGCACGGCCGGCGAACGATCGGCGGTGATCAGGATCGCCGGCAATTCGCCGCAGCGCCGGCGCAGCGCGATGATCGCCTCAATGCCGTTGCCTTCGTCGAGGTGATAATCGATCAACAGCCCATTCGGTATGATCGGGCTTTCGGCAATCGCCGCCAAGGCCGTGCTGAGACCGGGCGCTTTGATCACTTCGCAACCCCAGCCGCGCAGCAAGGTCTCCATGCCGTCGAGCACCGACGGCTCATTGTCAATGCAAAGCGCGGCCGTGCCGATCAGCTGTCCGGGATCGACTCGCGTCTCCTCGCGCAATGGTACGTTGACCGAGGCGGCATTCGATAGCGGTACGCTCACCGCGAAATGCGAACCGCGGTCGACAACGGAATCGACGTCGACCGCGCCGCCGAGCACGCGCGCAACGCGTTCCACGATCGACAGGCCCAAGCCCAGTCCGCGCGCGATCTTGGCGCCTTGGTCGAGACGGTGGAACTCGACGAAAATGTCGCGTTGCTTGGATTGCGGAATGCCGAGGCCGGTGTCGTAGACGTCGATGCGCAAATTTGCTCCGCGCCGCCGGCAGCCCACCAGCACGCGCCCCGCGGGCGTGTACTTGATGGCGTTGGAGACGAGATTTTGCACCAGCCGGCGCAACAGCCGCCGGTCGGATCGCACCACCAGCGAGCAGGGCATGAAGGTCAAATCGAGCCTCTTGGCGACGGCGAGCGGCGCGAATTCCAATTCGATCTGGCGCATCAGTTCGTCGATGCGGAAGCTTAAATATTCTGGCCGCATCGCGCCGGTGTCGAGCCGCGACATGTCGAGCAGCGCGCCGAAGATTTCCTCGACCGCTTCCAGCGAGGCGTCGATATTGTCGACAAGCCGGCGGTCGTCGCGTTTGCCCTGCCGTTCGATCAGGCTGGTCACATAAAGCCGCGCCGCATTGAGCGGTTGCAGAATGTCGTGGCTGGCGGCCGCCAGGAATTTGGTCTTGGAAATATTGGCGGCGTCGGCCTCGCCCTTGGCATGCGCCAGCGCGGCATTCAGTCGCGTCAATTCTTCGGTGCGTTCGCGCACACGGCGCTCGAGCGTCTCGTTGGCGCGCTCCAGCGCTTCGGCCGCCTCGACGCTTGCCGTAATGTCGGTGAAGGTGGTGACGAAGCCGCCGTCGGGCATGCTGTTGGCGCGACCCTCGATGACGGTGCCGGGCCCGGCGAAGCGTTCGAGGAACGGCTTACTCCCCGACACATAAAGCGCGATCTGCTTATGCACGAATTCGTCGACGCGCTCGGGCGCAATGTCGCTGCGCCCGGCATTGAAGCGCAGGATTTCGGCGAGCCCGACGCCGACCCGGATCAGGCTCGGCGGCAGATTGAGGATCTCGCCGAACTGGCGGTTCCAGCAGATCAACTGCAGGTCCTTGTCGAACACGGCAATGCCCTGGCGCACGTGATCGAGCGCCAGCTGCAGAATCTCGCGATTGTACTGGATCGCGGCATTGGCGTCGTCGAGCAGCTTGAGCGCGGCCTTGGTCGACACCGTGCGCTTGCGCAAGAGCAGCGACAGCACCAGCCGCGAGGAGGCCGCCCCGATCGCCGAAGCAAGAATATGCTCGCCGTAGCGCACCAGTTGGAAGTCGGCGTCTTCCTTCGCCTCGAGACTGATCCGGTGCGTGGTGGCGAAACTCTCGAAGGCGGCGCGCGTGCGCTCCTCGCCGAGATAGCGCGCGACCGTGGTGGTGAGTTCCTCAACCGTTATCGAAGAGCGCCAGAGCCGGAAGCTCGGCGTGATCGGCGCGAGATCGGAAGGCACGAACAAATTCGCCTGTAGCCGCTCGATCGGGGTCGGCTCGCGCCGCAATGAGAAGCCGATATAGGCGGCGATATTGAGCCCAAGGCTCCAGACCACGCCGTGCACCAGCGGCGGCAGATCGAGCCCGAGCAGATGCTGCGGCCGCAGCATCGTCAAGCCCCACGGCCCTTCGGTGAGGATGCGCTGCCCGACCACGCCGATATCGGCGAAGCTCGGCAGCAGCAGCGTATAGCCCCACACCAGGATGCCGATGGTCATGCCGGCGATGGCGCCGGCGGCGGTGGCGCGCCGCCAGAACAGTCCGCCGAAAAAAGTCGGCGCCAGTTGCGCAACGGCGGCAAACGACAATAAGCCGATCGAGGCAAGCTGGGCATCGCCGGCTGTGCGGTAATACATGTAGGCGAGCAGCAGAATGGCGAAGATGCCGAGCCGCCGTATGGTGAGCAGCAGCGAGCCGACATTCTCATGCCCGCTGATCAGTTCTTCGCGCCGGTGCAGCACCGCCGGCATCACGAGGTCGTTGGAAATCATGATCGACAGCGCCACCAACTCCACGATCACCATGGCGGTGGCGGCCGACAGGCCGCCGACGAAAGCGGCGATGGTGAGAATGTTCGAGCCGGCCTGCAGCGGCAGCGCCAGCACGAACATGTCGCTGTCGATCGATCCCTTCGGAAAGGTGATGAGACCGGCGAGCGCGATCGGCACGACGAACAAATTGATCAACACCAGATAGAGCGGGAACAGCCAGGCGGCGCGTTTGATCTCGCCTTCGTTGTTGTTCTCGACCACGGCCACATGGAATTGCCGCGGCAGCAGGATGATGGCGACGAACGACAACAGCGTGGTGGCGACCAGCGTGTCCAACGACGGCTCGCGCACGAACAGCGCGGCGGTCTGCGGGTGTTGCCGCGCCGCCTCGAACAGCGCGGCGGGGCCGCCGAACATCCAGAAGGTCACGAAGATGCCGACCGCCAGAAACGCAAACAGCTTGACCATCGATTCGGTCGCGATCGCCAGCATCAAGCCTTCCTGGTGCTCGGTGGCGTCGATATGGCGGGTGCCGAACAGCACCGCGAAGGTCGCCATCGACAGCGCCACGAACAACGAAAGGTCGCCGAACAGCGGCTGCGTGATGCCGGCATGCGGCGCGATATGGGCGAGGATGGTTTCGAGCGAGAAGGAGACGGCTTTGAGCTGCAGCGCGATATAGGGAACGGTGCCGATAATCGCGATCGCCGCGACGGTGGCGGCCACCGCCTGGCCTTTGCCGTAGCGCGCGGCGATGAAGTCGGCGATCGAGGTGATGTTCTGCGCCTTGGCCAGCCGCACGATGCGCACCAGGAGCGGCGAGAACAGGCCGATCATGATCGCCGGGCCGATATAGATGGTGAGGAACTCGTAGCCGGTGCGCGAGGCCGATCCGACCGAGCCGAAAAACGTCCACGATGTGCAATAGATCGCCAGCGATAGCGGATAGATCAGAAAGCGGGTGCGGCCGTCGCGGCGAAAGCCGCGGGTGCGGTCCCCGTAGCTCGCTACCAGGAACAGCAGGCCGATATAGCCAAGGGCCACCGCGATGACGACCCAGCCTTGCAGCATTAAAAGCGCTCCGCTTCGGGGGCAAAACCCCGCCCCGACGGCAACCTCGCCTAAAGTAGTGTATCGCCCATCAGGTCACCATAGAATGTGGCCTGGGTCTATCGCGCCGGCCGGAGGTCGCCGGCGGTGGTAAATGGCTCAAAACCGGCGCCGGGCAGGGGGCAATGGCAAACGTCAGCAACGCAACGCCGCTGATCGCGCTCGATGCCTTTGCCATCGACACCGAGACCACCGGCCTCGATCCGGGCAAGGCGCATGTAGTCGAAATCGGCGCGGTGCCGCTCAAACACGGCAAGCTCGATGAAGCGGCGGGCTTGCGCCGTCTCGTCCGTCCCGGCGTGCCGATCCCGCAGGTTGCGAGCGCCATTCACGGCATCGACGACGCCGCGGTTGCCGCGGAGCCCGGCTTTGCAGCGGTGTGGCCGGAGTTTACTTCCGTCATCGCCGGCGCGGTTCTGATCGGACACACAATCGGGTTCGACCTCGCCGTGCTCAAGCGCGAATGTGCGCGCGCCGGCCTGCCGTGGACGCCGCCGCGCACGCTCGACACCGCGCTGTTGGCGCAGGTGGCCGAGCCGCATCTCGGCGGCTACACGCTCGAGCAACTGGCGAGTTGGCTCGGCATCACCGTTACTGGCCGCCATTCCGCGCTCGGCGACGCCATCCTGACGGCGCACATCTTTCTCGCGCTGATCCCGAAGCTGCGTGACGGCAACATCCGCACGTTGGCGGAGGCCGAACAAGCCTGCCGCGCGCTGACATCCGTGCTCGACGAGCAGCATCGCGCCGGCTGGGAAGAGCCGGTCGCGGCGCCTGCGGCGCGCGAAGAAAGCTATGCGCGCATCGATGCATTTCCCTACCGCCATCGCGTGCGCGACGTGATGAGCGCGCCGGTCGCCACGGTTGCGGCGGACGTGCCGCTTGGGCAAGCGCTCAAGCGCATGGCGGACGAGAAAATTTCCTCGGTCTTGGTGAGCGCCAACGACTCCGGCGCGACGCTGCGTGCCGCCGATACCGGCATCGTCACCGAGCGCGACGTATTGCGCGTGCTCGGCGCGCACGGCGCCGATGGGCTCATGCGCCCGATTGGCGGCATCGCCAGCAAGCCCCTGGCCGCGGTGCCGGCTGACGCCTTCATCTATCGCGCCATCGGCCGCATGAGCCGGCTCAAGATTCGTCATCTGGTGGCGGAGAACGATCGCGGCGAGATTTGCGGCATCATCACCTCGCGCGACCTGTTGCGCCTGCGCGCGCAGGAAGCGGTGGTGCTGGGCGACGGCATCGATCAGGCCGACGACGTGCCGGGACTGGCGGCGGCCTGGGCGCGGCTGCCGCAGGCGGCCGCCGCATTGCTGGCGGAAGGCGTCGGCGGCCGCGATATCGCCGCGGTGATCTCGCGCGAACTCGGCGCGCTCACCCGCCGCGCCGGCATGCTGGCCGAGCGGCGCATGAAGGACGAGGGCAGGGGGGACGCGCCCTGCGCTTTTGCGCTGTGCGTGCTCGGCTCGGGCGGCCGCGGCGAAAGTCTGCTCGCCATGGATCAGGACAACGCCATCGTCTTTGCCGGAGGTGAGCCCGGCGGCGCCGCCGACGGCTGGTTCGCGCAATTCGGCGCGATCGTCGCCGACATCCTGCACGAAGTCGGTGTGCCCTATTGCGACGGCGGCGTGATGGGCAAGAACGAGGCTTGGCGCGGCTCGCTTGCCACCTGGCGCGCGCGCATTGCCCAGTGGATCGCGCGCTCGAAACCGGCCGATCTCATGTCGGTCGATATCTTCTTCGATATGGTCGGCGTTCATGGCGACGTGACGCTCGCCGATGTGCTGTGGCGCGCCGGTTACGACGCGGCGCAGGGCAACGCGGTCTTCGCCAAACTGCTGGCGGAGGTGTCCGGCGAAATGCCGAGCGGCTTCACCATGCTCGGCGGCCTGCGCACCGAGAACGGCCGCATCGATCTGAAGAGGACGGGTCTGTTCGGCATCGTCGCCACCGCCCGCGTGCTGGCGATCCGCTATCATCTGCTCGAGCGCGCGACGCCGGCGCGGCTGGCCGCTGCGGCGGCGCTCGGCCGCGGCGCCAACGACCTCGACGCGCTCGCGCGCGCGCAAAGCGCGTTCCTCGATCTGATCGTGGCGCAGCAGGTTGCCGATATGCAGGCCGGCCTGCCGCCTGGCAACAAGGTCGCGGTCAAGCGGCTGTCGCGCCCGCAGCGCGCGGCCTTGCGCCAAGCGCTCGCCGCCGTCGGTCATCTCGATACGCTCACGCGCGATCTTTTGTTCTGAACCCATGGTCATTCCGGGGCGTGGCCGTCAGGCCGCGAGTCCGGAATCCATAACCCCGGTCTGTGAGTATGGATTCCGGGTTCGCCGCTTCGCGGCGCCCCGGAATGACGCAAAACTTCATCGGCTGAGATTTGACGAATTGCTGTCCGGACGGCATTGATCCTGCTCCGTGTCCACACCTCCCGCCGTTTCTCGCACAGAATACCTTCGCCGCCTGGCGGAAACGCTCGCCTATGCAGCGGCCGGCGGCGTTACGCTCGGCCTCATCGGGGTTCCGGCCGGCTGGCTGTCGGGCGCGATCCTCATCGCCGCCGCCGCCGCGCTCGCCGGGCGGCCGCTCTATGTGCCAACCCTGCTGACGCGCAGCATTTTCGTGCTGATCGGCATTTCGCTCGGCGCGGTAGTGACACCGGAAACGCTCACCGGCATGGCGCACTATCCGCTCAGCATCGCGGTCCTGATCGTGGCGATGATCTGCGTCAGCGTCGGCGGCACGGCCTATCTTACTGTGGTGCACCGCTGGCATCTGCTGTCCGCTTATCTGGCGTCCTCGCCTGGCGGCATGTCGCAGGTGCTGGTGGTTGCCGCCGATCTTGACGCCGATTTGCGCGGCGTTGCCATCGTGCAGACCATGCGGGTGGTGATCATCGCCGTCGGATTGCCCGCGGGCTTGTCGCTGCTCGGGCTGGCCGGGGCCGCCATGCGTCGCGGCAACGGGCCGTTCACCTTTGCCGTCGCCGACGAACTGGCGATCCTTGTGGTCGTCTCGACCTTCGCGGCGTTTATCGCTTACCGCATCCGATTTCCCGGCGGGCTGTTGTTCGGCGCCCTGTTCGCCTCCGCCGCCTTGCACGGCAGTGGGCTCATCCATGCCGTGGTGCCGCCCTGGGTGGCCAACATCGCGATGGTCATGCTCGGCGGCGTGATCGGCGCGCGCTTCGCCAACACACCGCTGCGCCTGTTGGCGAACTATCTCGGCGCCGCGTTCGGCGCCTTTGCCGTCTCGGTGGTGATCGCGGCGGCGTTCGGCGCTTTGCTGATCGGCTGGCTGGCGTTGCCGGTGCCGGAAGTGGTGATCGCCTTCGCGCCGGGCTCGGTCGATGCCATGATGCTGCTGGCGTTGGCGCTGCATCTCGACCCGGTCTATGTCGGCGCCCACCACGTTATGCGGATCATGTTTGTGTCGCTGATCCTGCCACTGATCGCGCGCCGGCTCGGCCGCGCGCCCGCCGGTGCGCCCAAGCCGCCGGACAAGCCGCCGGCCAAGCGGCCGACGTTTCAGGATTAGGTGCGCACACACCGAGCGGGTGGTACCGGGTTAGCCAAGCGCCTCGGCGTTCCCGACTCTGTCCTCGCGTGCGCTGCGTCACGGCCGCAATTTAGATTTCGTTAACGATCTAAGTTCTTAATCTTGCATCGCGCGGCGACTTGAACGAGGCGACCGCATGCGACAGACAGCGATACGCGCGCTACGCTTTTTAGTCCCGATCGGCTTTGGCCTGCTCATCGGCACGGCCGACGCGCGCTGGAAGCCGGAATACGCCAACGCCCCACAAGCGGTACAGGACTGGTACCGAAATGCCGAGCTCACATCGCGAGCTCGACGCCGCTTTGCGTTCGAAAAATGCTGTGAGAATGCCGATGTCGTGAAGACGAAATTTCGCGTAAATCGCGTCGACGCGAAGGATGAATGGTTTTGGCTCGATGGCACGAATTGGCGGCGCGTGCCGGACGACATCATTCATTGGGGAGAAACGGCGCCCAGCAAACAGCCGACGCTATTTGTCTATCGAGGCCAAGAGACGTGCTTTTGGCCGGGCGAGCCTGGAATCTAAACCGATCGAAGAACTCGCAGCGCGGCCTACTCCGCCGCTAGCGCCCGCTCACCGCGGCGCAGATCGAGCCGCTCCCACACATCGACCAGCGCCTCCGCCAGCCGATCGATCAGCGCGTCGTCGTGATAGGGCGAGGGCGTGATGCGCAAACGCTCCATGCCGCGCGGCACGGTCGGGTAGTTGATCGGCTGGATGTAGATGCCGTGCTCGGCGAGCAGCATGTCGCTCGCCGCCTTGCACTTCTCCGCGTCGCCGATCAGCACCGGCACGATATGCGTCGCGCTCGGCATCACCGGCAGGCCGGCGGCGTTGAGCACGGCTTTGACGCGGGCAGCGCGATCCTGGTGGCGCTCGCGTTCCCAGCTCGACGTTTTCAGGTGCCGGATGGCGGCGGTCGCCGCCGCGCAGATCGCCGGCGGCAGCGCGGTGGTGAAGATGAAGCCGGGCGCATAAGAGCGCACCGCATCCACCAGTTCTTCGCTCGCCGCGATATAGCCGCCGAGACAGCCGAAGGCTTTCGCCAGCGTGCCTTCCAGCACGTCGACGCGTCTCATGGCGTTGTCTCGTTCGCAGATGCCGCCACCGCGCGGACCGTACATGCCGACCGCGTGCACTTCGTCACAATAGGTCATGGCGCCGTAACGCTCGGCGAGATCGCAGATTGCGTTGACCGGCGCGACGTCGCCGTCCATGGAATAGAGGCTCTCGAATACGATCAGCTTCGGCCGCTCGGGCCCGGCGGCCTTGAGCAGCTCTTCAAGATGGCCGAGATCGTTGTGCCGCCAGATCTGTTTTTCGCTGGCCGACTGGCGCACGCCCTCGATCATGGAATTGTGGTTGAGTGCGTCGGACAGCAGCAGGCAGTTCGGCAGCAACTTGGCGATGGTGGCGATGCCGGTCTCGTTCGACACGTAGCCGGAGGTGAACAGCAAAGCGGCCGGCTTGCCGTGCAGGTCGGCAAGCTCGCGCTCCAATTCGACCAGCGGATGGTTGGTGCCGGCGATGTTGCGGGTGCCACCGGCGCCGGTGCCCATGCGGGCGGCCGCCTCGACCATGGCGCCGATCACTTTCGGATGCTGGGCCATGCCGAGATAGTCGTTGGAGCACCAGATCACGACGTCGCGTGGCCCGGCGGGCGAGTGCCAGATGGCGTGGGGGAAGCGGCCGGCGATGCGCTCAAGGTCGGCAAAGACCCGATAGCGGCGCTCATCGCGCAGCCGGGCCAGGGCAGATTCAAAAAAAGCGTTATAATTCATGCGACTTTTCTACTTGAAGTCTCTTTGGCGCCCCGCTCCGGCACCCTTTTTTAGAAGGGTTCCAGGGGGTTTGTCGAGCCAAGATTCGCCGCATTGCACACCGCGGCATTGACCTCGATCAAAGTCCCTATCGGCCGCCTTTCAGCGTGCCGAGATCGATATAGCCATGAAGCCCCGCCAGAAGCAGGGCACCGATGTGGAGTTGCAGGATGAATTCGCCCGATACAATGAATTCCGCCAGTTCCGCCGGGGTGACCAGCTTGAGCTCGATCCCCGGCTCGGCCGGCGCCGTTTGGGCACGCTCCCCGGTCGCGACGAAGAAGGAATGCAGCCGGTTCGACAGCCGCGCCGTGCAAGGCGCGTATGTGCCAAGCGCATGCACTGCACGCGCGGGAAAGCCGGTCTCCTCCATCAATTCGCGCCGGCAGCAGGCCTCGGCGCTCTCGCCCTCATCGACGAGACCCGCCGGCAGTTCCCAGGTGAAGCTTTCGATTGCCGGTCGGTATTGCCGCACGATGGGGATTTGCCCACCTGGTGTCAGCGCCACGATGGCGATGTAATCCTGCTGGCCGACGGCATGATAGATTTCGGGCTCGGCGCCGGGCTTGAATGCAACTGCGCGCTCGATCACCGTCATCCAGGGCGAGACGCGTGTTGCGCGCTTGCTTACGATCTTCGGCCAATCCTCGGCCATTGTCGTTCCTCACGCCACGCGCGCGGCACGCGTCATGCGCACCGTGCCGGGCTTGCGTCTGAGATACGTCGTGGCGAACGCGTAAACGTACCAGCGCAAATAGGCCGGCAGCCACTTCACCACCTGGAAGCGGCTCGTCCCGTGCGCGCGCTCGATCCATTGCGCCGGCACCTCGCCGACGCGCCAGCCGAGCCGGTGGCATTTCACCAGCAGCTCGATGCTGTAACAGAAGCCGCGGTCGGATTCGATGGCGATCTGGTCGAGCACCCGCCGCGAAAACAGCCGGAAGCCGTTGCTGGCGTCGCGCGTCGGCAAGCGGGCGAGATGATAGAGCGTGAAATTGCCGGCCCGCACCAAGGTCGCCTTCAGCCAGGGACAGCCGATCATGCTGCCGCCCGGCATGAAACGGCTGGCGCAGACGACGTCGCAACCGCCCTCGGCCTTGGCGACCATGGCGTCGATAATGCCGGCATTATAATCGTCGTCGGCCGGCAGCATGACGGCGAACGGCGCCGTGCTCGCGGCGAAGCCGGTGAGGATCGCGCCATGCGCGCCGCGTCCGCGATTGCGCACGAACTCGACGGTGAGATCGCCGAGCGCGGCGCGATTGTCGCGGATCGCCGGCAGCGTGTCGTCGTCCTCGCGGTCGTAGCAGATCAGCACGCGTTTCGGTGTCGTCACCGCGCGCGAGATCGCCGTCAGCGTCTTGATGATATTGCCGCCTTCATTATACACCGGGATGACGATGTCGAGGCGCGGCGCGGCCGTGGTCATCGGATGACGTTGGCGCCCTGGATATGGCCCCAGACGTCGAACACCGGCTTGCCCTTGAAGTCGGCCTGCGCGTAGGCGGCATGCGGCGCGCACAAGATCAGCAGGTCGCTGTTGGCGATCACGTCATCGAGCGGGCGCAATTCAGGATCGGTGGCTGAGGTCACAAAAGGATCGGTGGTCAGCACCGCGCGCGCTTGTCCGTTGAGGACTTTCTTGAACTTGTAGCTGAGCGAAGCGCGGATGTCGTCGCTCTCGGCCTTGAACGCCATGCCGAGCAGTCCGACCGTCATGGTGTTCAGATCGTAGTTGCGCTTGAGCTCTTCGACCACGTGCAGCACCAGGCCTTCGTTGATCAGCAGCGCGGCGTGACCGAGCCCGAACTGGTTGCGCGCGAAGGCCGAGAGCTGCATCGTGTCCTTCACCAGGCAGGGGCCGGCGGCAAAGCCCGGCCGCGGCATGCTCTTCAGCCGCGGATAATTGTGCTTCATCGCCGTCAGCACGCGCTGATAGTCGACGCCGGCCGACTTGGCGACCAGGTAGAACTCGTTGGTCGCCGCGAATTCGATGTAGCGATAGGCATTGCTGAACAGCTTGGCGAACTCCGCCTCGATCGGCGTCACCACCACCACTTCCGGCGCGATGCGCTCGAACAGCTCGGCCGCTCCGCGCTCGGCCTCCGGCGTCAGCCGCTGACGATCTGCGGCATCTCGCGCAGTTCTTTCAGTCCATAGCCTTGCACCACGCGCTCGGGGCAGATACGCCACGTTCAGCTTGCGGCCTTTCGACTGCAGATAGGAGGCCAGCCAGTCGGTGGTGCCGGGAAATACGGTCGAGCGCAGCACCAGAAGCTGCCCGTCGTCGAGCGTCGGCAGAGCGCGTCGATGCAGTCCTGCACCACGCGCCGCACCGGGTTGAGGAACTCGTCGATCGGCGTGCCGATGGTGATGATGACCGGGCCGCCGGCCGAAATCATGTCGGGCGAGTTGGTGAAGACCAGCCGCTTGCCGGCGAGCGCCTTGGCGAGCACGGCTTCCGCGCCGTGTTCGATGAACGGCAGTCGCCCGCTGCTGCAGCGTGTCGAGGGTTGCCTGATTGAGGTCGTTGACATTGACGCGCAGGCCCGCTTCGGCCAGCGCCAGCACCAGCGGAATGCCGACATGGCCGGCGCCGCCGACCACGGTGACGTCGGCGTTTTCGATGGTGGTCGGCGCACCGGGCGCCGCGATGTCGGGTCGGATGGTCATGTTCGGACTACAATATAAAATGAGGGGTCCCGCATGGATAGAGCCTCAGAGCACTTGCGGCACCGGCAGCGGCGTGATCAATTGGCCGCGAAAGCCCTTGGCCTTCAGCTTGGGCGCCAGTTCATCGGCGATGTGCCAGGAGAAAATGACCGCGTAATCCGGCTGATCGGCGAACAACCTCGCTTCATCCACCACCGGGATCCGCGTGCCGGGCATGTATTTGCCGATCTTCAGCGAGTCCGGCACCTCGCAGACGTAATCGATCAGCATGTCGTCGAGACCGACATAGTTGACGAGCGTGCTGGCCCGTGACGGCGCTGAGATGCCGGCAATGCGGGCGCCTTTCTCCTTCAAGTCGCGCAGCATCGCCAACAGCCGCAGTTTCGACAGCATCACGTCGCGCCGGAAGGCGGCAAGGCGAGCGGTCATGGCTTCACCGCGCGGCTCGGCCGCGAGCATGCGTTGCACGCTGTCCTGCACCGCGTGGCTGCCGCGACGGGCGGCGTAGACGCGGATGGAGCCGCCGTGGCTCGGGATCGGCCGCGCATGGAATACGTCGAGATCGTGCATCTCCAACAGGTGCTTAAGGCTTGCCAGCGAGTAATAGCGAAGGTGCTCGTGATAGACGGTGTCGTACTGCAGCGTGTCGAGCAGACCGATCAGGTAGTGCGACTCGGAGATGAACACGCCATCGTCCTTCAGCATCGCGACGATGCCGTCGACGATGGCGTGCACGTCCTCGATATGCGCAAAGCAGTTGGCCGCGGTGACCACGCTCGCCGGCCCGTGCTCGCGCTTCACCTCGCGTGCGACCTCGACGCCGAAATAGCGCTTGAGCGTCGGAATGCCGCGCTTGTTGGCGATGTCGCCGACATCGGTCGGCTCAATGCCGAGTACGCGCTGGCCTCCGTTCTTGAAGTTCGACAGCAGGGTGCCATCGTTCGATCCGATATCAACCACGAGATCGTCCGCGCCGAGGCCGAGCAGGGCGGCGCTCTCGCGCTGCAGGTCGGCGAAATTGTCGCGCAGCAATTTGGTGGTGCCGCTGGTGTAGGGATATTCGGGCGGGAAGATGATGACCGGATCGACCGCCAGCCCAAGCTGTACCAGATCGCAATTGGGACAATGCAGCAGATCGGTCGGAAACCAGGGCTGCTGGCGCGGCACTTGGCCGATCGGCACCATCTGATTGACCGGCGGCATGTAGCCGAGCGACAGCACGTTGGCGAGCGGGGCGTGCCCGCAAATCTGACACGACTCGATCGGAACGCTTGCCGCGCTGCCGGCGGCGCGCGCAACTTGGGTGGGGCGCAAGGTGTCGGTCTTCGTCAATGCGGTCAGGCCTTCGGTGCAATATCGGCGTTGTGCCAGTACCAGTCGAGCGTGGCTTTGAGGCCCTGATCGAGCGGGACGCGCGGCTTATAGCCGAGCTTGGCGAGCTTCGAAATATCGGGGCAGCGCCGCATCGTGCCGCCTGCCGCCGGCGGGCCGGGAACAAGCGCGATTTCGCGGCCGGCAAGGCGCGCGATGCGCCGCGCCAGCTCGGCGATCGCCACTTCTTCCATGGTGCCGACGTGATAGATGCCGAGATGCTCGCCTTTGTCGCGCATCGCCATGACCCCGGCGACCAGATCGTCGACGAAGCAGAAGCTGCGCGTTTCCTCGCCGCTGCCCTGAATGTCGAAACGCAACGGCCCGCTTGTCTGTGCTTGTGCGAGCTTGTGCAGGCGTAGCGCGAATTGCGGGATGACGTGCTCCCATCCCATGTCGGGGCCGTAGACATTGTGCGGGCGGAAGATCAGCACGCGCTCGAAAAACTTGCGGCCGAAATTGATCGCCATCAGTCTCGCTGATCAGCTTGCCGCCGCCGTAAGAGTAACGCGGGTTGAGCGGATCGGGCACGGTCAGCGGCGCGTCTTCGGCGGTCGGGACATGTGGCGGCGACTGGTAGACTTCCGACGACGAGGCGAGCACCAGCGTGCCGACATTGTGTCGGCGGCAGGCGTCGATCACGTTGATCATGCCGCGCACGCCGACATCGAGCACCACGTCTGGCATAGTGTAGAAGAATTCGGTGCCGTTGACGAAGGCGAGGTGGTGCACTTCGTCCATGCCTTGCGCGGCGTTTGCCACCGCCGCCGCGTCGCGGACATCACCGGCGATAAATTCAATGTCTTTTTCGATTTCTTGCAGCCGGCGCGGACTGCCGCGCGAATTGTCGTCGAGCACGCGCACGCTGTGGCCCGCCGCGACCCAAGCCTTCACCAGCGCGGAGCCGATGAAACCGCTGCCGCCGGTGACCAGGATTTTGCTCACGCGCGCGTCTCCGCGGGTGTTCCGGCACGCGAGACGTCGATCGTGGCGCGCATCCGGTGCGAACGCTGCGCGGCGTCGATCAATTGCTGCACGCGGTAGCCGGCGGCAAAATCCGGCTGCGCCAGTGCGTCGTTTTCGATAGCGTCGAGGAAGCGTTTGGCCAGCCGCGACACCGGCGCGGTGCGGCCGTCGGCAAACAGTGCGTCCACCGGATCCTCAACGGCAATGGGTTCGAGCGCCGCCGCTGGCCGCCGGGCGTGCCACAATGTGAAGCCGCGCATGTAATCGGCGTCTGGGTTGTTCAGCACCAGCGTGCCGTCCTCGCCATAGAATTCGATGCGGTGGCCCGGTCCGAGATAGGAGGCGCAGCTCATCGACAGGCTCGCCAATCGTCCCGATTGAAACTCGATCGCCATCGCCGCCGTGGTTTGCAGGTCGTCCTCGTCCGGCAGGCCGGAGAGCTGCGCGCTAAGCCGTGCGATCGGTCCACAAAACCATTCCAGATAATGGAAGCAGTGACTGACGAAATTACCGAGCACGCCGCCGCCGTCGTCGCCCGTCGTTTTCCAGTTGCGCATGCGCATCTGGATCGAACGGTTCTCGACATGCCAATGCACCGTGACATGCCGCAAGCGCCCGATGGCGCCGTCGTCGAGCATGGCTTTGGCGCGCTGCCAGCACATGACCTGATGGAAATTGAAATCGACCATGGTCGGCCGGCGGCTGGCTTCGGCCACGCGCAACATCGTGAGCGCATCGGCGAGCGTGCTCGCCATCGGCTTCTCGGCGAAGACCGGCTTGCCGAGCGCGAGCGCGGCCTGCGCGATTTCGGCTTGCAGGGCGGGGATGGTGGCGATCGCGACCGCCTGTACGTTCTGGTCTTCGATCAGCGCGCGCCAGTCGCCATAGGCTTTCGGCACGTTGGCTTCGCGCGCCAGTTCGGCCGTGCGCCCCGCGTTGCTACCGGCAAGCGCGGTCACCTGGCAGCGCGAATCGGTGCGGAAGGCCGGCACCAGGACGTTGCGTCCGTAGTTTGTACCGACGATGCCGAGGCGAATCACGATCCCAAGTCCACTCAAATAAGTCCCGCTGAAATCATGGGTTGCCAGTGCGCGGCATGGATTTGAGCCAAATCGACATGCTACGCAAGGGCGGATTGCGACGGGTCGGGGCCTTCCATGGAGTCAACGCAAGAAGCAGTTGCCGGCGCGGGGTGGCGCAAGCTGGCCGTGCTCGCGCTTGTCGTGGCGGCGCTCGGCCTGCCGGTCAACCAGGTCGAGAGCTACGCGGTGCTGGTTGCAGCGGCGGTCGCCATCTTCAGCGGCTCGGTCAGGGCGCGCGCCGGCGCATGGGTTGCCGCGTTGGCGATCGTCGCCATTGCCGTCGCCGGACAATTTCTGCTGGCGCCGCCGCGCATTGAGGAAGGCCACAATGTGTTTCTGCCAGGCGGCCTGAACAACGCGCTGCAGCGGGAATTGCCGCCGGAGGTCTATCGCGAGATGGCGCGCGAATTCGACGTGCTCTATCCGCCGTCGGTGCGCTGCAAGACCGGTTCGGTCGGATGCTGGCAGGATACGGGGTTTCCCGATCGCGCCTACGCTTTTTCCGCAGACGGCATCTGGCACAAAACCCAAGCATCGCGTTCGGTGACGGCGCTCGATTTCTCCGATCCGGTTTGGCTGCGCCTCGGATTCACCAACGAGTTTCGTTACAACTGGTATACCGCCGCGCCCGACGTGCATCGCGCCGACCGCGACCGGCGTTTCTGGATGGGCCTTAACCGCTGGCATCTCGCCATGCCCTGGTACGAGATGATCCGCCTGCCGGCGGCCTTTGCCGGCGGGCAGTTGTGCTGGCGCGGCGAACTCATGTGGGAAGGCGCCATCGCGCGCTTTACCCGCTGGCCGGGCGAGGGCTGCCGCACTATTGAAGCCGCCGATGCCGGCCGTCGCGTTTTCGGCATCGCCATCAAGCCGGACACACTGGCGATGCGCGTTTCGCCGCCGTGGTCAGTCTGGCTGCAGCAATTGGCAGTCGAGGCTTTAGCGCTGGCTGCAATTATTGCCGTGATCTTTTTCGTGGTCGGCGTGCGGCCGAAGCGCACGATCCTGCCATTCGTTCTGATCGGTCTCGCGGTCCTGGTGATCGTCATCGACGATGCCAGCTTCCTCGGCGGTGTCCGGCCCTTTGACGGCGGCGATGACGGGCTGTTCTACGACGGCGTCGCACGCGCGATATTGCAGAAATTGCTGGCCGGCGATGTCTGGGGATTCCTGCAAGGCGGGGAAAATGTTTTCTATTATGGCGGCCCGGGCCTGCGCTATTTTCGCGCGCTCGAGCACATCGTGTTCGGCGAAAGCTATTTCGGCTATTTGTCGCTCATCTTTCTGCTGCCGTTCGTCGCCCTCGGCCTGTTTCGGCGGTTTCTGCCGCAGCGCTTCGCGATCGGCTTGGCGATTCTGTTCATGATACCGATCGGCACCCTGTTCGGGACGACCTTCGCGAATTATCTCAAATGGGCAAGCAAGGGATTTGCCGATCCGGCGGCCTATATTCTATTCCTCGCCGGCATTCTCCCGGTCATCGGCGCGACATCATCGGGGCCCAACGGCAAATTCCTGCCGGCCTTTTTCGGCGCGCTGCTTTTGGCGCTTGGCATTTTTATGAAGCCTATTATCGCCCCGGCCGCCGCGGTGCTGCTTGGCGGCGCCGGGCTTGCGGCGCTTGTCTGTCACCAGTGGCCGCGGCTTGCCGGCCTGTGCATCGGATTTCTGCCGGTCTTCTCCATGGCGCTGCATAATTGGGTGTTCGGCCATGCCTTTGTGCTGTTCAGCACCAATGCCGGCGATGCCAATCTGCTGGTGATGCCGCCCTCCACCTACGCCGCCGCTGCCCGCGAACTGTTGCACTTCGATTTCGGCGGGCTGGCGCGCGTGCTTACACAGCTTGCGAACTGGTTGAGCGGGCCAGCGGAATCCTACGCCACCATTCCGCTCAATGCCGCTGGCGTCGCCGTCCTCGTCTATGTCGTCATGCGCGGGCGGCAATTCGATCCGTGGCTGCGGCTCATCGGCGGCGCGGCGCTTGCCCAGCATGCGGTGGCGTTTTTCTATATCGCGGGCGCGGCGCGCTATCACTTGCTGTCGTGGTTTTTGACCATGCTGGTCACCATGGTTTGGCTGTACCAAGTCGGCGTGCCCTTCCTTAAGGAACGCTATCCGGCCATGGCGCAGCGCTTGGCCGACCATCCCCTCGCTACACGGCTTGCGTCCGGCCTCACCACCCTGCAAAAGATATCCGTATGAGCAAAGAACCCGTCGGCATTGGGCACGGCCTCACCAATTACGGCGACCGCGATTTCTCGCGTTATCTGCGGCGCTCGTTCGTGCTGTCGATGGGCTATTCCAGCGCCATGCTGGAAAAGCCGGTGGTCGGCATCGCCTACACCCCGTCCGGCTTCAACAATTGCCACCGCCATTTCCCCGAAATGCTGGAAGCGGTGAAGCGTGGCGTATTGGCCGCCGGCGCGTTGCCGCTCGAGTTTCCCACCGTCTCGCTCGGCGAGGTGTTCCTCAATCCCACCAGCATGAAATTCCGCAACCTGATGTCGATGGACACCGAGGAGATGGTGCGCGCGCAGCCGATGGACGCGGTGGTGCTGATGGGCGGCTGCGACAAGACCGTGCCGGCGCAGTTGATGGGCGCGGTGTCGGCCGGGCGCCCGGCGATCATGCTGGTGGCGGGCCCGATGATGACCGGCCGCTACCGCGGCGAGCGGCTCGGCGCCTGCACCGATTGTCGCCGCTTCTGGGCGCAATATCGTGCCGGCAAAGTCAGCGACTCCGAGATTTCCGAAATTGAGACGCGGCTCGCCACCACCGCCGGCACCTGCGCGGTGATGGGTACGGCGTCCACCATGGCCTGCCTCATGGAAGCGCTCGGCATGATCCTGCCGGGCACCGCCGCCATCCCTGCCGTGCATGCCGATCGCTTGCGCGCGGCGGAAGCGACCGGCGCCGCGGCGGTCAAGCTGATCGGCTCCAAGCTCACGCCCGACCGAATCGTCAACGAAAAATCGATGGAGAACGCGCTGCGCGTGCTGCTGGCGATCGGCGGCTCCACCAATGCGATTATCCATTTGACGGCGATTGCCGGCCGCGCCGGATTCCCGGTGTCGCTGCAACGGCTCAATGAACTGTCCGACACCACGCCGGTGCTGGTGAACTTGAAGCCGGTTGGCACCGGCTACATGGAAGATTTCTTCGCTGCTGGCGGCATCGGTGCGCTGATGCGCGAGCTGAAGGGTCTGCTGCATCTCGATTGTCTGACGGTGACCGGCGAAACGTTGGGGCAGCGGCTTGCGGACGATGCTGATGCGTGGGTCGACCGTACGATTATTGCCGAGCGCAAAGCGCCGCTGGAGCCGCAAGGTGGCCTGGTGGCGCTGTTCGGCAACCTGGCGCCGCAGGGCGCGATCCTCAAGCGCTCCGCTGCCGACAGCCGGCTGTTCGAGCACGAGGGCCGGGCGGTGGTGTTTACCTCGCTCGAGGATCTCGCCGCGCGCATCGACGATCCCGAGCTCGACGTGACGGCGGACGACATCCTGGTGTTGCAAAACGCCGGGCCGCATTCTTCAGCGGCGATGCCGGAGGCCGGCTATCTGCCGATCCCGAAAAAGCTCGCTGCGCAAGGCGTCAAAGACATGGTGCGGGTGTCGGACGCGCGCATGAGCGGCACCGCCTTCGGCACCATCGTGCTGCACGTGACGCCGGACGCGGCGTCCGGCGGTCCGCTCGGTTTGGTGCACAATGGCGACCGCATCCGGCTCTCGGTCAAACAGCGCCGCATCGATCTTGCGGTCGACGAGGCGGAACACAAACGCCGTGCGGCGGCCGTCAAGCCGTCAGCCGAAGTTCCACAGCGTGGTTATGCCAGGCTCTACGCGCAGGAAATCCTCGGCGCCGATCAAGGCTGCGATTTCGCATTCTTGAAGCCGCGTTGAGGCATTTGAATGCCGCAGTGGTCGCGCCAATTTTCATGATCGCGGTCACATTTTCGTAGCCTTGATCGGCAATTAACGATTTTGGCGCGCGCCGATTAACGTGGGGCGACGTTCAACACCGTAAATTGAACAAATTGAGGATAGTTGGGCGACGGCCCAGCGCAGTCCAATGTGCGCATGTCTCAGCTGCTGAGAAATCTGGGCAAGTACCGGCACTGGCGAATGGTCTCATTCGCCGGTGCGCTCGGCTTTGTCATCGCGCTGACGGCGGTGGAAGCCATCGATGCGCGTTCGCAGTCGCTCACGTCGCTTTCGGTCGCTTTGTCGGTCGTTGCCGGCACGTTGTTCGGCATGTGCCTGGTCGGCGGGATATCGGGCTTGCTCATCAGACGAACGCTCAGTAGCCAGAACAGGCAGCTCGACGCCGCGCTCAATAACATGACCCAGGGTCTGTGCATGTTCGATGCGCAGAACCGGCTTCTGGTTTGGAACGAGCGCTATCGAGCGATGTACAACATCGATCCCAAGCGCATTTGGCGCGGCTGCGGCGTCGGGGACCTGCTCAACGCCCGCACCGCGGCGGGAACATTCCCGCTCGATGCGGCCCGCTACGAAGCCCAGTTATGGGCGGCGCTCAAGCAAGGCGAACCCTTCACACTCAACATCGAATTGGCCGACGGCCGTGTCATCGCCGTCATCAACAAGCCGATAAAAAGCGGCGGCTGGACAGCGACCCACGAAGACATCACAGAGCAAAAACGAGCCGAACGCAGCTTGGAGAGTACCCGCGCGTTTCTCGATAAGATCATCGAGAATGTGCCGTCTCCGATCATCGTGAAGGATGCGGAGTTGCGCTACGTGCTGGTCAACCGCGCCGCCGAGCAATATCTCGGTCTCGAGCGCAGCGCGATACTCGGCAAGACCGCGGAAGAGATCATGCCGGAAGGCACGGTCGAGACCATCGGCAAGCACGATCAGGAGTTGATCGAGTCCGGTAAGCCCATTCAAGCCGAGGAACACGTCATCGTCACGCCCGGAAACGGCGCCCGCATCGTCACCGCGATGCGGCTGCCGGTGAAGGGCGCAGATGGCAACATGCAATATCTCATCAGCGTCATTCACGATCTGACCGACCGCAAACGTGACCAGGCGCGCATCGAGCATATGGCGCATCACGACACGCTCACCGATCTGCCGAACAGGGCGGCCTTCAATGAATGCATGGCCGCCACCCTCGATATCGCGGCGGCCTCGGGGGAAAGCTTTGCCGTGCTCTCCTCCGACCTCGACCGCTTCAAGGCGGTGAACGACGTATTCGGCCATATTTCAGGGGACAAGTTGCTGCACGAGGTCGCGAGCCGCCTGGAGATCGCCTGCCAGGGCGCATTCATCGGTCGTCTCGGCGGCGACGAATTCGCCATCATCACGCCGACCGGCCCGCAGCCCGCCACGGCCGAAACGCTGGCCAAGCGGCTATCCGGGGCGCTCGATACCGATATCGACATCGACGGTCACGCGCTGCGCGCGGGACTGACGATCGGTATCGCCATCTTCCCGCAGGATGGTGCCGACGCCGCCACTCTGGTCGCCAATTCCGGTGCCGCGTTGTTCCGCGCCAAATCGGAAGCGCGCGGCTCGATCCGCTTCTTCGAAATGACGATGGACAAAACGCTGCGAGAAAAACGCGCGTTGCAGCAGGACTTGCGCAGCGCGGTCGCCGGCGGCGAGATCGAATTGCATTACCAGCCGCAAGCGCATATCGACGGCGAAATCACCGGCTTCGAAGCGCTCGTGCGCTGGCACCATCCGAGCCGCGGACTGATTTCGCCGGCGACTTTCATTCCGCTCGCCGAGGAAAGCGGGACGATCGTGGCGCTGGGTGAATGGATCCTGCGCACCGCGTGCCGGGAAGCGGCGTCGTGGCCGCGGCCGCTGGACGTCTCCATCAATCTTTCGCCGGTGCAATTCCAGCACGGCAATTTGCCCAAGCTGCTGCATGAGATTCTGCTGGAAACCGGGCTGGCGCCGGCGCGCATCGAGCTCGAAATCACAGAGGGCGTGCTGATCGGTGACTTCGAGGGCGCGCTTTCGATTTTGCGCCAGCTGAAGAATCTCGGCCTGCGCATCGCCATGGACGATTTCGGCACCGGCTATTCGTCGCTGTCCTATTTGCAGTCGTTCCCGTTCGACAAGATCAAGATCGACCGCAGCTTCGTCGCCAATATCGGCCGCAGCCAGCAGGCGGCCGCCATCATCCGCGCGGTGATCGCGCTCGGCCGCGGCCTCAATCTGCCGGTGGTGGCGGAGGGCGTGGAGACCGAGGAGCAACGCGAGTTTCTCGCCGACGAGCACTGCAACGAGGTCCAGGGTTATCTCATCGGCAAGCCGAAGCCGATTGCGGACTACGCGATGGCGGTGGGCCGGCGGCCTGCGCCGCAAGCGCCGCAAACGAAGCGGCTCGCCGCCACTGGCTGAGCAACGAACTTATTAGCGGGTCTCGCGGCTATACAGGGTGGATTTGACGAATGGGTTGAGCCGCACGCGGGTGCGGTGATCTTTGATATCGTTT
This sequence comes from uncultured Alphaproteobacteria bacterium, assembly GCA_963810255.1. Classification (GTDB taxonomy): domain Bacteria; phylum Pseudomonadota; class Alphaproteobacteria; order Rhizobiales; family Xanthobacteraceae; genus Pseudolabrys. Next base: position 182,606 of record CAWEMT010000009.1, read on the forward strand.
GGCGTGCCGTCCGGATTGAGGCCGCGATAATAAAGCTTCTGCCTAGCGGCGGATTTATTCGCGGCTGACGGCTTCCGCTGCTGCAGGAAGCTGGTGCTGCCGGAGTGGATTGAACACTCGACCTCCCCCTTACCAAGGGGGTGCTCTACCACTGAGCTACGGCAGCGAAATCGGCGCGCCGCCACCAAAGGGCGGGCGAGCGCGGCGGAAACTGCCACAGCGGGTCTGATGGTGCAAGGATGCGGCGCCGATCGTAGCCGCGGATGCGCGAAACTGTTCAGCTTTGCGTTAGTTACAGACAGTCACCATGGTGACACCGCCTTCGCCGTCGCTGCGGCCGTATTTCCCGCAATGCAGGATGCGCATCTTCTTGAAGGCAAAATCCGGCTTGCCGCTTGCGCTCTTCTGGCGCGATACCGACGTTCCGTTACCGGCAGTGCCGCTATTTTTGGCGATGACGACGGTCGAGGTCAGCGTCAGAGCTGCGATCGCGAGCGCACACAAAATCGTCCTGAACATATTGGCTCCTTTAGCGTCATTCCATACGGGAGGCATGCGCGAGGCATCACGCCGAAACGCACGTAACCGATCGACCCATAAGTCGCGCGGAGGCGCGAAAAGGTTCACCGTAAAATGGGGGCAGGCTTGTGCGGCCGACGCGATTGCGGGTAGACACAGGCGCCATGTCCGAACGCCAGCAGAGCAAGCCACAGGAAGCCCGCACGCAGCGGCGGGCTGAGGCCTTGCGCCGCAATTTGCAGCGCCGCAAGTTACAGGCGCGCGGCCGAGCCGCCGCCGAGCGCCCGGACGAGCGCGCGGCGGGCGACGACGCCAAACTGCGGCACTAGCTAGCCGGCGAACTTTTGCCCCAATCGGCGCGCGATCTGGGGTTGGTATTTCACGGGGGCGAGATGGATCGCATTCGCATCGTCGGCGGCCAGCGGCTTAACGGCGCCATCCCGATTTCCGGCGCCAAGAACGCCACGCTGCCGCTGATGATCGCCAGCCTGCTGACCGAGGACACGCTGATCCTCGACAACGTGCCGCATCTCGCCGACGTCGGCCTCTTGCAGCGCATTCTCGGCAATCACGGCGTCGACGTGATGATCGCCGGCAAGCGCCCGGGCGACGATCCCAACAGCGGGCGCACGCTGCACATCTCCGCCCGCTCAATCGTCGACACCACCGCGCCCTACGATCTCGTCTCCAAGATGCGGGCGAGCTTCTGGGTGGTGGCGCCGCTTCTTGCGCGTATGGGCGAAGCCAAGGTATCGATGCCGGGCGGCTGCGCCATCGGCACGCGCCCGGTCGATTTCTTGATCATGGCGCTGGAAGCGCTCGGCGGCGACGTCGAGATCGAAGGCGGCTATGTGATCGCGCGCGCCAAAAAGGGATTGCGCGGCGGCAACGTCGTGTTCCCCAAGGTCACTGTCGGCGGCACTCATACCGCGCTGATGGCGGCCGCGCTCGCCAACGGCACCACGGTGATCGAGAACGCCGCGCGCGAGCCGGAGATCGGCGATGTCGCCGACTGCCTCAACAAGATGGGCGCCAAGATTACCGGCGCCGGCACTTCGCAGATCGTGGTGGAGGGCGTTGCCCGCCTGCATGGCGCGCGCCACAGCGTTCTGCCTGACCGCATCGAGACCGGCACTTACGCCATGGCGGTGGCGATGGCCGGCGGCGACGTGCTGTTGCAGAACGCGCGGCCGGGATTACTGCAAGCCGCGCTCGACGTGCTGGCGCAGACCGGCGCCTCCGTCACGCCGACCAATGAGGGCATCCGCATCGTCCGCAACGGCGCGGGGCTCAGCCCCGTCGAGGTGACCACCGCGCCGTTCCCCGGCTTTCCCACCGATCTGCAGGCGCAGTTGATGGCGCTGATGACGTGCGCCAAGGGCACCTCGCACATCACCGAGACCATTTTCGAAAACCGCTTCATGCACGTGCAGGAATTGGCGCGGCTCGGCGCCCACATCCATCTCGACGGCCAGACCGCCACCATCGAGGGTGTCGACACGCTCAAGGGCGCGCCGGTGATGGCCACCGACCTGCGCGCCTCGGTGTCGCTCGTGATCGCCGCGCTCGCCGCCGAAGGCGAGACCATGGTCAACCGCGTTTACCATCTCGACCGCGGCTTCGAGCGGCTGGAGGAAAAGCTCGGCCGCTGCGGCGCGGCGATCGAGCGGATTAGCGGGTAGGGTCACGCACCGTCATGCCCGGGCTTGACCCGGGCATCCATGATGCAGTGTTGCTTGAACAAACTTACCGCAGACGAAGCGAATGAGCCTCATGGATTGCCGGGCAGCCCGGCAATGACATGATGCATTCGCACGATGCGTAGAACTTTTAGGGCCGCGGCGGGCGGCGGCGCTCGTGGAACCAGGGGCGGTACTTCGCCATCTTGGCGTATTGCGATGCCGGCGCGTGCCGCCGGCAGGTCGAGGCCTCGGCGCTTTTCGCCGGCGCGCCCCAGCGCAGTTCGACGCAGTCGTTCGGATTGTAGGCCATCTCAAGCACACGGGCTCGGTCGAACACATCCTTGAGCGCGAGCGTCCAGGCCGAGCCGTCGCTGCGCGGATAGGAGAACTTGCGCGAGCCCAGTTCGGAAGCGAGCACCTTCTGCAATTGGGCCTTTACTTCGGCGACGTTGTTGCCTTCCGGCATGGCGTAGCGGTCGGGCCGCCGCGCCACGCGCTCGGGAAAGCCTCGCACCACGTCCATCGCAATCAGCAGCCGCAGATCGCGTGCCGGTGTGGAGAAATCCTCCCACGGTCCGGTGGTCTCGAAGATGGTGGCGCCGTCGGGCATGCCGATCTCGCCGTGGCTCTTGTTTTGGTATTTTCGCCCATTTTCCACCGAGTTCACGCGCGTCTTCACCTGCTCTTCGAGCGAGTTGAGCGCATCCTTCATCGCGCTCAAAGGATCGAGCGGCTTGGGCGACATCACATCGTCCATCTTGTCGTAGAAGTCCTCGACCCCGAGCTTGCCTTGCTCGAGCGAAAAATTCCCGTACTGCGGATCCTTGGCGATCTCGGCATTGCTCAGCCGGCGCAAATGCCCGCTTTTGTCGCGCACGATCGGCCGGAAATGCTTGAAGCCAGGGCCGCCGAGGCCTGGATCCTTGGCGAACAGGAAATTGCCGCGCCAGAAACGCTTGCGCGCGACCGTCCCGTCGGGCTGCCCGTCGACAGCGAGGAAGATGCCGGCCCCGCCGCCCGATTGCGGCACGCGGCGCACCAGCACCAGCAGGTGCCCGTAAGGATCGGCGTAGGTGACGCCCGGGCGCAGCGCGTCTTGCGTCAGCGGTACCGGATAATAGTCGGTGTTGTTGTCGGCGAGTGCCGTCCGCCCGTTGCCGGAATGCACGCCGTCGGCCAGCGTACGCAGGTAGCTGCCGAACGCCGCCGCAAGCGAGCCGTTTGCCCCGCCGTTCTGAATGCTCGTCCAGCCGACACAGCGCGGCGCGTGGCCGCCGCCGCCGCGCGAACAATGCGAAAAGCCGAATGGCAGTCCCAGCTTGAAGGAGAAATAGGCGCGCAAGAAATAGGGCAGGTCGGCGCAGTCGGGCCGTAATATCATCTTCATCTGGTCTTCGCCAAGCCCCAGATAGTCGAACAGGAAATTGCGCGAGCGGTCGCGCAAGCCCACATGCAGCGCCGGCCACGACAGCTCGACGTCGAGGGGCGCGTCAAAAAGCTTTTCGATCCAGGCCGAATACAGATTTTCCGTCGCACGGTTCCAGCTGTTGTGCAGGGGCCAGGTGGTGCCGCCGCCCGCGTGCGGATGCGGCGGCTTGTCGGCGCGCACGGCGATCTCGCGCGTGATCGCGCTGCAGCCGGTCGGCGCCAGCCTGGCGTGCCACTTGCCCGCCGCCGGCGACTTCACCTCGGCGGTCCAGAAATAGGGTGGGCCGCCGTGGCGCTTGCGCGACGTGGCTGCGACGCTGCCATCGGGCGCAATCAGCGTGAGGTCACCGGCGAGCGGTTTTTCCACGACGAAAAGGACACGCAAGGGCGCCCCCTTCCATGGCGAAATCGGCGAGGGCAGCACCGCAATGTCGGCCGCCTCGGCGCAGCCGGGCGCGTTTTGCGCCCGCGCGTCCGTCGGCGCGCAGAGCCACGCGCCGGTGGCCAGCAATAGTGCCGCCGCAGCGGAAGCAGCAAATTGGCGTGCTGGAAACACGAGGGTTCCTTATCCTTCGACGGCGACGAAGCAGATAGCGCGAATGCTATGGCTGAATTATAGCAAAAACCCTCCGCGGGCGACGTCGCGGTGGACGTAACCGCCGCGTCAAATCCTCACAGATCAACGCAACTGCAGCAGCACAAACCATTTCTTGTCGCTGAGCGAACACGTTTCGGTGAGCTGCGGTTCCTCTAACGTGCCGGGCGACGGCGGCGGCAAGGTCCAGTGGCCGGGGCCGCCGCAATGGTCCTTTTGCGTCCCTGAGAACTTCAGGCTGCGGCGCAGGCTGAGCTTCTTGGCGGTGACGCCCTGCAGGAAGTTGCCGCCGATGACATACATCTTGCGCGCCGGCACATCGACAGCGGCAACCACGTCGCAATGGGTGCTGCGCACCGAGCGCTTGTCGGGGTCGCCGGCGGCGACTTCGGCGCGGATGCGCTCGCGCACCGCCAGATCGTCGGCGTCGGCGAGCGTCCGTTCGCGCTGAAAGCAGATCAGGTCGCCGGCGCGCGGCCGGGTCGTGGCAAGCGGGCAGGCGCGATACAGCCGCTCGCCGGCCGTGTCGGTCGCTTCCGCCGCGCTCGCCGCGAAGGCGTCGTAGATATAGGCACGGTGCGCGTTGGAGAACTGGAACGCGGTCGCCGGCGCGCCCGCCTGCTTGACGACGTAGCTGATGAAGGCGGCCGACCACGGGGTATCGGTGATGGCGGCGCGCAGGATCGCCTCACGCAGGACTTCGCGTTGGTCCGGGTCGGTGACGCCTTCGGCGATGCGCAGCAGGTCGCCGACGTCCATCGGCAACAGCGCCGCGGTCTGCGTCGGGTCGGTTGCGGTCGAGGCGCCGCGATAGCCGCGCACCTCGAGCTTGTCGCCGAAATCGTCGCCGTAGAGCGAATGCCAGTATTTCATCACCCGCCACCAGGCGAGCTCGCCGACTTGCGTCGGCCGCTCGCCGGGGTGATCGGCCGCGTGCTCAGCCTCGGTCAGGCCGAAGTGGAACAGCCGGCCGTTGGAATCGACCTTGTGGCCGTCGAAGCGGGCGAACTCGTCGATCGCGGTCTGCGCGATACGTTGACCGAGCGCGCTTGAAGGCTTTTTGGCGGTGGCGTCGCAGCGCGCCTGCACGGACTTCCAGAACGCCGCCACGCTGGGTTGTTCTTGCGCGAACGCCGGCTGCGCGGCGAGCCCGATCGCCGCGACGAGGACGCAGACAGCGGCACGCATGATCCCTCCTGGGCAAATAGACCCCGCGCGCCAGTATAGCGTGATGCGTGGTGGGAGTACCCGGCGCCTGACAAAGAATACCGGTGGCGGAGCGATGGCTAACGCGGACGCCGCCCCCGCGCAGGCGGGTGACAGTCCGGGGCGCGCCGCGCCTAATCCTTCTCTTCCTTGAAGGTGTCGCGGAAGGCATGCGCCGGGTAGACGCCGAGCACGGTCAGTTCCTTGGAGAAGAAGGCGAGCTCTTCCAGCGCGAACACCAGCGCGCGGTCGTCGGGGTGGCCTTCGACATCGGCATAGAACTGGGTGGCGAAGAAATTGCCGCCGACCATGTAGCTTTCAAGCTTCGTCATGTTGACGCCGTTGGTGGCGAAGCCGCCCATCGCCTTGTAGAGCGCCGCCGGCACGTTGCGCACCCGGAACACGAAGGTGGTGATGACCTTGCCGTTGCCGGGTTCGGCCCATTTCTTCTCTTTCGACAGCACAATGAAGCGCGTGGTCGAGTTGGATTCGTCCTCGACGTTCTCTTTCAAGATGTCGAGCCCGTAGATTTCCGACGCCAGCCGCGAGGCGATCGCCGCGCGGGTGATGTCCTTGCTCTCGGACACTTCGCGCGCGGAGCCGGCGGTGTCGGCGGCGACGATCGGCTTCAGCTTCAACTCGCGAATGATGTTGCGGCATTGCCCGAGCGCCATCACGTGGCTTTCGACCGACTTGATGGTGTCGAGGCTGGCGCCCTTCGACGCCATCAACTGATTGCGGATCGGCAGGAACCACTCGGCGATGATGTGCAGGCGCGATGTCGGCATCAGATGATGGATGTCGGCGACGCGGCCGGCGACCGAATTCTCAATCGGGATCATGCCGAGATCGGCGTCGCCGCCGGTCAGCGCAGTGAAGCAATCCTCGAAGGTCGGGCAGGGCACCGGCTCGTAGTCGGGATAGGCTTCGCGGCAGGCGAGATGCGAATTCGCCCCCGGCTCCCCCTGGAAGATGATCTTTTTGTTCGCCATGCCCGATCCGTTACGCAGACCTGCCGTCTTGAGTCAACCGGCCGAGCAGGGCGCGCGCTTTGGCCAACTCCTCCGGCGTGTCGACGCCGAGTGGAACGCTTCTAACCACGGCGACGTCGATGCGCATGCCGGCGTCAAGCGCGCGCAGTTGCTCGAGCTTCTCGCGTTGCTCGTTGGCCGACGGCGGCAGCTTGACAAAACGCTCCAGCGCCGCGCGCCGGTAAGCGTAGAGCCCGATGTGGTGATAGTGCGGGCCTTGGCCCGTTGCTTCGGCGCGGCTGAATGTGACAGCGCGAAAGCGCCCCGGAGCGACCGGCGTGCCGGCGACTTTGACGACGTTCGGATTGGTGCGTTCCGCCGGATCGGTGATGACCGCCGCGAGCGTCGCGATGTCGACTTGGCGGTCGGCGAGCGGCGTGAGCGCTAGGCGGATATCGGCGGGTTCGATGGTCGGCAAGTCGCCCTGCACGTTGACCACAAACTCGATACGCCGCTCCGGATCGAGCGCCTGCAGCGCCTCATAGATGCGGTCGGAGCCGGAGGCGTGATCGGAGCGCGTCAGCACGGCGCGGCCTTTCGCCTTCTCGACCGCGGCCGCGACGGCTTGAGAATCGGTTGCCACCACCGCTTCGCCGATGCCGGCTTCCTGCGCGCGCCGCAGCACCCGCACGATCATCGGCGCCCCGCCAATATCGGCCAGCGGTTTTCCGGGCAGGCGGCTGGAGGCCATGCGGGCCGGGATCAGAATGATGGTTTCGGGCATCGCTTCGGCCGCCGGTGAGCCCGGCCAGACATGACGAATTGATCAAGCGCCGCGGCGCTTATACGGGTTGCCAGCCTCGCGGCAAACCGGTATCTGTCCGCCGCCGCCGGGACCCTGGTGGCGAGCCAATTCCCACCCGTCTCGCCTCCGCCGCGGGAGCCCTGAATTCGATGAACTCCTTTGAGCTGAACAAGATTCTCGGCGCCATCCTGGGCACCTGCCTGATCACTCTGGCGCTCAATATCGGCGCCGGCGCCATCTTCGCCCCCGAGAAACCGGCCAAGCCGGGCTACGCCATCGCGGTCAAGGAGCACGGCGGCGAAAAGGGCCCGGCGAAGGAGAAAGCGCCGCCGATCGAAGTGCTATTGGCCAAGGCGTCGGTGGAAAAAGGCCAGGCGACCGCCAAGCAATGCCAAGCCTGCCATACCTTCGAAAAGGGCGGCCCCAACCGGGTTGGGCCTAATCTTTGGAACGTCGTCGGGGATGAGCGCGGCAAGGAGCGCGGCGGCTTCAACTTCTCCGCCGCCATGAAGGCCAAGGGCGGCAAATGGACCTATGAGGAGCTCAACAAATTCCTCGAGGCCCCACGCGAATACATTCCCGGCACGGCCATGACCTATGCCGGCATCAAGAACGACCAACTGCGCGCCAACGTCATCGATTACCTGCGTACGCTGTCGGATAACCCGCTGCCGTTGCCGAAGGTGGCGGAAAACGCACCGGCCAAGCCCGCCGAAGCGCCCAAGGCCGCTGCGCCGTCAGCCGCGCCGCCGAAGTGATCGCGGCGCCGATTTGAACAGCATGCGGCCGGGCTTCAAGCCCGGCCGTTTCGTTAGGACGGGCCGGTTGCGGCGTTTGGCCACGGAAATTTGACGGTTAATGAGGGCTAGTTGGCGGCGGCCGCTGGTGACTCGCCGGAAAAGCGACATAATCGGATGGCGTGAGAACAGCGCCGCCGCAGGCGCCGGAGCATTCCGCATGAGATTGAGCCGCCGATCCGTCCTTCGTGCCACCGCCGCAACGCTTGCATCGCCGGCCTTGGGCGCGCTCGGCGCGGCATCGTTTACGGGTGGCGCTGCCGCCCAGACGCGCACGTGGCGGCACGGCCTGTCGCTGTTCGGCGATTTGAAATATCCGGACGGCTTCAAGTATTTCGACTACGTCAACCCGGCCGCGCCGCAGGGCGACATGGTGCGGCAGATTGCTTTCGGCACGTTCGATAATTTCAACACCGTGGTGGCGGTGGTGAAGGGCAACCTCGCCAACGGGCTTCAGCTGATTAATGAGACGCTGTTGACGCCGGCGCTCGACGAGGTCTCCACCGAATATGGATTGCTGGCGGAAGCCGTCAGCTATCCCGATGATCGCTCCTCGGTCACCTATCGTCTGCGCGCTCAGGCGCGCTGGCACGACGGCAAGCCGGTGACGCCGGACGACGTGCTCTATTCCTTCGACACCTTCAAGAAGAACAGTCCGCAGCTCGCGGCCTATTACCGCCACGTGACTAAGGCGGCGATAACCGGCGAGCGCGAGATCACCTTCACCTTTGACGGGCCGGGCAACCGCGAGCTGCCGCAGATCGTCGGCCAGCTACCGGTATTGCCGAAGCATTGGTGGGAAGGCGCCGACAAAGCGGGCAACAAGCGCAACGTGACGCAGACCACGCTGGAGCCGACGCTCGGCTCGGGTCCCTACCGGATCAAGGAATTCGCGCCCGGCCGCACCATCGTCTACGAGAAGGTCGCCGATTATTGGGGCAAGGATCTCAACGTCAATATCGGCAGCAACAACTTCGATGAGATCCGCTACGAGTACTACCGCGATTCCACCGTGGCGCTGGAAGCCTTCAAGGGCGATCAGGTCGATTGGCGCACGGAGAACAGCGCCAAGAACTGGGCGCTGGCTTACGATTTTCCGGCGGTGCGCGACAAGAGGGTGATCAAGGAAGAGTTCCCGATCAACAATCTCGGGGTCATGCAGGCGTTCGCCTTCAACATCCGGCGCGACAAATTCAAGGACCCGCGCCTGCGCCACGCCTTTAATTTTGCCTTCGATTTCGAGGAAATGAACCGGCAGATTTTCTTCGGCCAGTACACACGCATCGCCAGTTATTTCCAGGGCACGGAACTCGCCTGTTCCGGCATCCCGCAAGGCAGGGAGCTGGAGATTCTCGAAACCGTGCGCGATCAGGTGCCGGCCGAGCTCTTCAACAAGCCTTACACGAATCCGGTCGGCGGCAATGCGCAGAAGGTGCGCAACAATCTGCGCGAAGGCCTCAAGCTGCTGCGCGAAGCGGGCTACATAGTGGAGAACACCAAGCTGGTGAATGCCAAGACCAAGGAGCGGCTGACAGTCGAACTCCTGGTTGACGACCCGTCGTTCGAAAAGGTGATGCTGTTCTTCAAGCCGTCCTTGGAGCGCATGGGCATCACGGTCTCGGTGCGCACGGTCGACGCGGCGCAATACGAGAACCGCCTGCGGCAATGGGATTTCGATATCATCATCGGGTCCTGGGGCGAGTCGCTGTCGCCCGGCAACGAGCAGCGCGGCTTCTGGGGCTCGCAGGCCGCCGATATTCCCGGCTCGCGCAATTTGGTCGGCATCAAGAATCCGGCGATCGACAAGCTGATCGAACGCGTGATTTTTGCCACCAGCCGCGACGATCTGGTGGCGGCGACGCACGCACTCGACCGCGTGCTGCTGTGGAATTTCTATGTCGTGCCGCAATGGACCTATGGCAAGCAGCGCACCGCGCGTTGGGACCGCTTCGGCCGCCCGCAGAACATGCCGAAATACGGCGCCGCGGCCTTTCCCAGCATCTGGTGGTGGGACAAGGACAAGGCGGCCGCGGTGCCGCGGCGCTCGTGATTACAAGGCGGCATGCGCTTGTCTTGTCGGCCGGCGCGATTGCGGCTGCAAAATTCATCACGCCGGCTTCTGCGCAGAATGCCGAACGTCACGGCATGTCAGCCTTCGGCGATCTCGGCTATCCCGCCGATTTCCCTCATTTCAAATACGTCAATGCCGAAGCGCCGAAAGGCGGGCGCTATTCCGAAATCGTCACCAGCCGCGGCTTTAACGGCTCCTTCCTCACATTCAATTCGCTCAACAGCTATATCCTCAAGGGCAACGGCGTGCTGGGCATGGGACTCACCTTCGCCACGTTGATGGTTTCGTCCGGCGACGAGCCCGACGCCATGTATGGCTTGGCCGCGCGCGCCGTGCGCATTTCGGACGACGGGCTCACCTATACTTTTCTGCTGCGGCCGGAAGCAAAATTCCATGATGGCAGCGCGCTCACCGCGCACGACGTCACCTGGTCGTTGACAGCGCTGAAAGAAAAAGGTCACCCGATCATCACCCAGCAATTGCGCGATATGGCCGGCGCGCAGGCAATCGACGAGCACACCGTGGCGGTGCGCTTCGCGCCGAAACGCGCGCGCGACGTGCCGCTGTTCGTCGCCGGCCTGCCGATCTTCTCGCGTGCCTATTACGCCAAGCAACCTTTCGACGAATCGACCCTCAACGTTCCGCTCGGCGGCGGCGCCTATAAAGTCGGCAAGGTCGATGTCGGTCGCTCCATCGAATTCGAGCGCGTCAAGGACTGGTGGGGGGCCGGGCTGCCGGTCTCGCGCGGGCTCAATAATTTCGACGTCGTGCGCTACGAATATTATCGTGACCGCGACGTCGGCTTTGAGGGCTTCAGCGCCGGCAATTATCTGTTCCGCGAGGAGTTCACTTCGCGGACCTGGGCGACGCGCTACGATTTTCCCGCTTTCAAGGACGGGCGCGTCAAGCGGCGGGTTATCCCCGACGATACGCCCTCCGGCGCGCAAGGCTGGTTCATCAACACGCGCCGCCCCTTGTTCAAGGACCGCCGCTTCCGCGAGGCGCTGATCGACGCCTTCGATTTCGAATGGACCAACAAAAACCTGATGTACGGCTCCTACGACCGCACCCAGTCGGTATTCGAGAACTCGCCGATGAAGGCGGTCGGCAAGCCGAGCGAAGCCGAGCTAAAGCTGCTCGAACCGTTCCGCGGCAAGGTGCGGGACGAAGTCTTCGGCGAGCCCTATGTGCCGCCGGTGACCGATGGCTCAGGCCACGACCGCAAATGGCTGCTGCGCGCCTCGCATCTGCTCGACGCGGCGGGCTACATGCTCAAGGACGGCAAGCGGGTGCTGCCCAGCGGCACGCCTTTCTCGATCGAGTTTCTCAGCGAGGAAGTGTCCTTTAAGCCGCACCACCTGACCTATATCAGGAACCTCGCCATCATCGGCATTAGCGCTACTTTGCGCATCGTCGATCCGGCGCAATATCGCGCCCGCGTCGACGGCTTCGATTTCGACATCACGACCGAGCGCTTCGGCTTCTCCGCCACCCCCGGCAACTCGTTGCGCACTTATTTTTCATCCAAGGCGGCCGCCATCAAAGGCTCGCAGAATCTGGCCGGTATTGCCGATCCGGCGATGGATGCGATGATCGACGCAGCTATCGCCGCCAAGACGCGTGCGGAACTGACGACCGCCTGCCGGGCCTTGGACCGTGTGTTCCGCGCCGGCCGCTATTGGATTCCGCACTGGTACAAAGCGTCGCACTGGATTGCCTATTGGGACACCTTTGGTTTTCCCGCCGCACAACCGCGGTATTTCCGGGGCATTCCGGCAACTTGGTGGTACGACAAGGACAAGGCGGCGAAGCTGGAGCAAAGGCGTTGAGGGCATTCTTTCTCCGCCATCTTTGAGGCGCGCTTGGCGCACACCTTAAGGTGACGGATCGAGCATAACGCGCTAACAGGCTGTCATGACCGCCTATATTATTCGCCGCCTGCTGTTCATGATCCCGACCATGTTCGGCATCATGCTGGTGGCTTTCGTCGTGGTGCAATTCGCGCCCGGCGGCCCGGTCGAGCAGGTGATCGCCAAGCTCTCGGGCAGTGACACCGGCGCCACCTCGCGCATCTCCGGCTCGCCCGGCGGCGACTTCGGCAGCCGCGGCGCGTTGCAGGGCGGCGGACAAGTCGACGCCGTCTCCTCCAAATATCGCGGCGCCCAGGGGCTCGATCCCGAATTCATCAAGAAGCTGGAGAAGCAGTTCGGTTTCGACAAGCCGGCCTATGAGCGCTTCGGCATCTTGCTGTGGAATTATATCCGTTTCGATTTCGGCAAGAGTTATTTCCGCGATGTCAGCGTGATGCAGCTGGTCAAGGAGAGGCTGCCGGTGTCGATGTCGCTCGGCATCTGGATGACGCTGCTCACTTATTTGATTTCGATTCCACTCGGCATCCGCAAGGCGGTGTCAGACGGCTCTCATTTCGACGCTTGGACGTCGACCGTGATCGTCATCGGCTACGCCATTCCCGGCTTCCTGTTCGCGATCCTTTTAATCATCCTGTTCGCCGGCGGCTCGTTCTACGCTTGGTTCCCCCTGCGCGGGCTGGTGTCGGAGAATTTCTGGTCGCTGCCGTGGTACGCCCAGATTGGCGACTACTTCTGGCATCTCACGTTGCCGATCATTTCGATGGCGTTGGCCGCTTTTGCGACCATGACGATGCTGACCAAGAACTCGTTCCTCGAGGAGATCCGCAAGCAATACGTGCTCACCGCCCGCGCCAAGGGCTGCAGCAGCAATCAGATTTTGTACGGGCACGTTTTCCGCAACGCCATGCTGATCGTGATCGCCGGCTTTCCCGGCGCCTTCGTGCACGCCTTCTTTACTGGCGCGCTGCTGATCGAGACCATCTTTTCGCTCAATGGCCTCGGCCTGCTCAGCTTCGAGAGCGTGCTCAACCGCGATTATCCGGTGGTGTTCGCCACGCTCTATATCTTCTCGCTGATCGGCGTGGTGGTGAACCTGATCTCCGACCTCACGTATACGTGGATCGATCCGCGCATCGATTTCGAGACGCGGGAGGTCTGAGGTGGACGCGCGCGTCGGCATCAAGTCTCCGGATACCACCGCGGTCGGCATTTCCGGTCTCGACGTGACGCCGGAACGGCGTTGGATCGAGATCTCGCCGCTGAACCGGCGGCGTTGGCAAAACTTCAAGGCCAACCGGCGCGGTTATTGGTCGTTGTGGATTTTCCTGGCGCTGTTTTTCATCTCGCTGTTCGCCGAATTCATCGCCAACGACAAGCCGATCTACATTCATGTCAATGGGCAGACGTTCTTCCCGGCGGTCGCCACTTATCCCGACACCGCCTTTTCCAAAACATCCGATCCCAATCTGTTCGGCACCGCCGCCGACTATCGCGATCCCTATTTGATCGACCTGATCAAAAAGGAAGGCGGCACCGTGATCTGGCCGCCGGTCCGCTTTTCCTACGGCACCCAGGTGAGCAAGCCGCCGTCGCCGTTCCCCTCCAAGCCGACTTGGGCTTTGAACCAAAAGGATTGCGATTTCGCCGCCAGCCACGGCTTCGCCAAATGCGGCGATCTCGAATACAACTGGCTCGGCACCGACGACGGCGGTCGCGACGTGCTGGCGCGGCTGATCTACGGCTTTCGCATCTCGGTGCTGTTCGGCCTGTGTTTGACCATCGTCTCCTCGGTCGTCGGCGTTGCCGCCGGCGCGACGCAAGGCTATTTCGGCGGCTGGACCGACCTGCTGTTCCAACGCTTCATCGAAATCTGGACGTCGATACCCTCGCTTTATCTGCTGCTGATTATCTCGTCCGTGCTGGTGCCGGGTTTCTTCGTCTTGCTCGGCATTCTTTTGTTGTTCTCCTGGGTATCGCTGGTCGGCCTCGTGCGCGCTGAATTCCTGCGCGGGCGCAATTTCGAATACATAATCGCGGCGCGCGCGCTCGGCGTGTCGAATGGCACGATCATCTTCCGGCATTTGTTGCCAAACGCCATGGTGGCGACCATGACGTTCCTGCCCTTCATCCTGTCGTCGTCGGTGATGACGCTGACGGCGCTCGATTTCCTCGGCTTCGGCCTGCCGCCAGGCTCGCCCTCGCTCGGCGAACTGCTGAGTCAGGGCAAGGCCAACGTGCAGGCGCCGTGGCTCGGGTTCACCGGATTCTTCTCGATCGCCATCATGCTCTCGCTACTGATCTTCATCGGCGAGGCGGTGCGCGACGCCTTCGATCCACGAAAGACGTTCCGATGACCGAGCCTCTTCTCTCCATCCGCGATCTTTCCGTCGCCTTCGGGCAGGGCGCGCGCGAAGTGCTGGCGGTCGATCAAGTGTCGTTCGATATCGGCAAAGGCGAGACGGTGGCGCTGGTCGGCGAGAGCGGCTCCGGCAAGTCGGTCACGGCACTGTCGGTGATGAAGCTGTTGCCTTACCCGGCCGCGCACCACCCGTCCGGCTCGGTGCGCTTCAAGGGGCAGGAATTGCTCACTTTGCCGGAAGACAAAATCCGCCACGTGCGCGGCAACGACATCACCATTATCTTCCAGGAGCCGATGACGTCGCTCAATCCGCTGCACACCATCCAAAAGCAGATCGCCGAAATCCTGTTGCTTCACCAGGGACTTGCCGGGGAGGCCGCGCGCCGGCGCATCCTCGAATTGCTCACCCAGGTTGGCATTCCCGATCCGCAAACCCGGCTCGCAAGCTATCCGCATCAGCTCTCCGGCGGTCAGCGCCAGCGCGTCATGATCGCCATGGCCTTGGCCAACGAGCCCGATTTGCTCATCGCCGACGAGCCGACCACCGCGCTCGACGTGACCGTGCAGGCGCAAATTCTGAAGCTGCTGAAGGACACGCAAACGCGGCTCGGCATGTCGATGCTGTTCATCACCCACGACCTCGGCATCGTGCGCAAGCTCGCTGACCGGGTTTGCGTTATGAACCAGGGCAAGATCGTCGAGCACGGTCCGGTCGAGCGCGTGTTCACCGCGCCCGAACATCCTTACACGCGCGCGCTGCTCGCCGCCGAGCCGAAACCCGATCCGGCGCCGCCCAAGCCGGACGCGCCGGTGGTGGTTGAAACCAAGGATTTGAAAGTCTGGTTCCCGATCAAGCGCGGCTTGCTGCGCAAGATCGTCGGCCACATCAAGGCGGTGGACGGCATCAGCATCAACGTGCGCCAGGGCGAGACGCTCGGCGTGGTCGGCGAATCTGGCTCCGGCAAGACCACGCTCGGCCTTGCCATTCTGCGCTTGATCTCGTCCGACGGCCCGGTGGTGTTCATGGGGCAGTCGATCCAGGGGCTGAAGTTCAAGCAGATGCGGCCCTACCGCCGCGACATGCAGATCGTGTTCCAGGATCCTTACGGCTCGCTCAGCCCACGCATGTCGGTTTCCGACATCATCGAGGAGGGATTGTGGGTGCACCAACCGCACCTTAAGGCGAACGAGCGCGAGCAGCGCGTGATCGCCGCGCTCACCGATGTCGGCCTCGATATCGATACGCGCCACCGCTATCCGCACGAATTCTCCGGCGGCCAGCGTCAGCGCATCGCGCTCGCCCGCGCCGTGGTGCTGGAGCCGAAATTCATCGTGCTCGACGAGCCGACCAGCGCGCTCGACATGCTGATCCAGGCGCAGATGGTCGATTTGCTGCGCGCGCTGCAGAAGCGGCGCGACCTCACCTATATGTTCATCTCGCACGACCTGCGCGTGGTGGCGGCGCTGGCGAGCCGGCTGCTGGTGCTGCGCAACGGCAAGATGGTGGAAGAGGGCGCGGCGGCCGATCTATTCAAGAATCCGAAAAGCGATTACACCCGCGCGCTGTTCGCCGCCGCCTTCAACCTGGAGACGGCGCCGGAGGGCGTGGTGGCGCAATAACGCTAAAAACGCTTGACGCTGCTGACGTCGCTGCCGGCGGCCTTGATGCGGGCGACGGCCTCCACGGCGGGCTCGATGGCCACCGCCATATGGTGCGCGTTGGCGTGAATAAGCGTCTCGTCGTCGCGCGCGATGGCGACGTGCCCCTTCCAGAAAATGAGATCGCCGCGATGCAGGTTGGCGATAGACGACGCGTGGCCGAGCGCCAATTCCTGCATGTCGCTGTCGCGTGGGCAGGGAAGCCCCGCCGCCTGCAGCGCAATCTGCAGCAGGCCCGAGCAATCGAGCCCCAACGACGTCTTGCCGCCCCACAGATAAGGCGCGCCAAGAAACTTCTCGGCGACTGAGACGAAATCCGGTTGCGTGGCGGTCGTCGGCGCCAGATGCACGGCCGGTAGATGCCATCCCGAATGGGTGACGGCGAAACGTTCATCGCGTTGAGCGACCGCAACCCGCGCTCCCATCGGCAATGCCGCGATTGGTAGCGTCTTGATGTCCGGCGCCGGAAAAACCAGCGTGCGCACGGCAACGACCTTGTCGGTCGGCGCCGGTCCGGGCTGGCCCAGCGCGTTCGCTGCGATCCAGCCGACATAGCCGTCAGTTTCGAGCTGGCCCCAGGCCCAGCCTTCGTCGGTGACCTCGTAGACGATCATGCGCTCGCCGACCAAAGCCTCGCTCACAAGGCGCGCCGGGTGCGAGGCCTCGCGGCGAAGGAAAGCCGAAGGCTCGATCACCTCATAAAGGGTGCCCTCGGCGAAATGGGTCGCCTCGACCTGGCCTTCCAGATATTTTGCCGCGAGATCAGGGCGATAGGGATTGATGCGGGGGTCAGGTGCGGCCATACGGTTCCATTCGCGTGCTATATTTCGCGAATCGGTCGGACTCTACGCGATCATACGCTAGGAATAACGGGCGGCGAGTAGCGCAAAAAGCGCGCGGGCGGACTGACATTCAGCGCCTTCCGGCCGGCCAGGCTTGGCCGCCGGCGTCCAGGCGAAGATATCGAGATGCAGCCATGACTTGGCGGTCACGAACTTGCGCAGGAACAGCGCCGCGGTGATGGCGCCGCCGTGGCCGCCGCTGCTGACATTATTGGTGTCGGCCACCTTGGAATCGAGCAGCGTCTCGTAGGGCCGCCATAGCGGCATGCGCCAGAGCGGATCGTTCTCGACGGCGGCGCTGCCGGCGAGCTCGTGCGCCAGCGCGTCGTCGTCGGTGAAGAAGGCCGGCATGTCGGGCCCGAGCGCGACGCGCGCAGCGCCGGTCAGCGTGGCGAAATCGACCATCAACGCCGGCTCGTCCTCGTCGGCGAGCGCGAGCGCGTCGGCCAAAACCAGCCGGCCTTCCGCGTCGGTATTGCCGATTTCCACGGTGATGCCCTTGCGCGATGTATAGACGTCGCGCGGGCGGAAGCTGGTGCCGGAGATCGAATTCTCCACGGCAGGAATGATAACTCGCAAGCGCACCTTAAGCCCGCGCGCCATGATCATATGCGCGAGCGCAAGCGCGGTCGCCGCGCCGCCCATGTCCTTCTTCATGTTGAGCATGCCGGCATCGCTCTTGATGTCGAGACCGCCGGTGTCGAAGCAGACGCCCTTGCCGACCAAGGTGATCTTCGGATCGGCCGCCTTGCCCCAGGTGATATCGATCAGCCGTGGCGCCCGCTGAGAGCCGGCGCCAACGGCGGCGATCAGCGGAAAATTCTTGGCGAGCTTGCTGCTGCGCGTGACTTGCAGCGCGGCGCCGTGCTTGTCGGCCAGCGCCTGGGCGGCTTCTTCCAACTCGGCCGGACCCATATCGTTCGACGGCGTATTGATCAGGTCGCGGCACAGCGTCACGCCGTCGATGATGGAGGTGATCTCCTCGCCGTCGACACCTTTGGGCAGCACCAGCCGCACGTTGCGCGCTTCCGCTTTGCGGTAGCGGCCGAATTGATAGGCGCCGAGCGCGAAGGCCAGTGCCGCCAGCCGCGTGTCGTGCGGCGCGTTGGCGAAGCGGTAGGTGCCCGGCGGCAGCAGGCCGACAAGCTGACCCGGGCGGAATGGGTCTTTGGTGTCGGCGGCGGGTTCGATGCCGAACAGGACGCCGGCCAATTGGCCGTCCGCCGCAGGCACGATGAGGTGGCGGCCCGGCTTCGGCTCGAAGCCGGCGGCGCGCACGAAGCCGCGTTCGCGGTCATCGACAGCCTCGATGGTCTTTTCGAACGTCGCCGCCGTGACGAACAGGATCGGCACCGATTGATCGCCGGCATTCGCAAAAATCGAGTGCATGGCTATTCCGCGGCGTCGCGCATGGCGGATTTCGGGGTATAGCCGTCACGGCTCTGCGGCAGTTTCCAGCCGAGCATCTTCGACGCGACCAGTGTGCGCAGCACCTGCGCGGTGCCGCCGCCGATGGTGAACATGCGCACGTCGCGCGCCATCCGCTCCAGCGGTAATTCGCGCGAATAGCCGCGCGCGCCGAAAAATTGCAGCGCGTCGTTGACGATTTTGATCGCCGACTCGGAGGCGAAAATCTTCGCCTGCGCCGCCAGCAACGGATCGGGGAAAGCGCTGCCCTCGGGCCCGTGCGAGCGCGCCGCCGCGTAAAGCATCAGGCGCGCCGCGGTCAATTGCGTTTGCATGTCGGCGAGCATCCATTGCAGTCCTTGGAATTCACCGATCGGGCGGCCGAACTGTTCGCGCGTCTTCGCCCATTCAAGCGCGTGCTCGAGCGCGCCGGCGGCAATGCCCATGGCCACCGTGCCGGCGCCGACGCGCTGGCTGTTATAGGCGTTCATCAGGTCGGCAAAGCCGCGGCGCCAGCCGGAAGGCGGCAGCACCGCCATGCTCGACGGCACTTCGAGATTTTCGAAAGCGAGTTCGCCTTCCGGCATGCCGCGTAGTCCCATCGTCTGCTCGCGCCGCACCACGCGCAGTCCCTTGCCTTCGTCGCGCACGGCGAGGAAGCCGCCGATGCCGAGTGCTTCGCCGCGCTCATCGAACACCCGCGCGAAAATGAGATGCAGGCGGGAAACGCCGGCACCGGTAATCCAGTGCTTGCGGCCATTGATCACATAGACGTCGCCGCGTTTGTCGGCGCGGGTGGTCATCGCCAGCGCGTCGCTGCCGGCGTCGGGCTCGGTGATGCAGATTGCCGGCTTGTCGCCTGCGAGCACCAGTTGCGCCGCCAGCTTCCTCTGCGCCTCGCTGCCATAGGCCATGACCGTGGAGATCGCGCCCATATTGGTCTCGACCACGATGCGGGCGGTGACGGTGCAGGATTTTGCCATTTCCTCGATCACCAGCACGGCGTCGAGGAAGGAGCGGCCCTGGCCGCCGAGCGCCGCCGGTATGGTCATGCCGACAAAGCCGGCCTCGCTCAGCGCTTTGACGATATCCCAGGGGTATTGTTCGTCGCGGTCGATGGCCGCCGCGCGCGGTCGCGCCACCGATTGAGAAAAGGCGCGGGCACGCGCTTGCAGCGCGATTTCGTCCCGGGAGAGCCCCAAATCCATGCGTCGATCCTAAAAGTGAATGACCCGCAGTTTACAAGTTAACCTCTCGTTAGGGTTAACGTTTTATTGCAACGGGAGCCTCGTTTGGAGCGCGCCCAGCCCATGCATCCTCGAAAATCCCGCACCGCCCAATTGTTCGCCTCGGCCGCCGTCGCGCTAGTCTTGGCGCTGCCCGTCGCCGGCTGCAAGACCCTGGGTGACGACATCACCGGCTCGATCGGCACGAGCGGCACGTCGCGCAGCGATACCGATTGGCGGCATGAACTTGGCCCGCGCGGCGAGCGCTATCGCGCCAGTCCGGGCGATGCCAGCGCCGCCATTGCCTACGCGCAGGCGCTGCGGGCAACCGATCAGCGCGCCCAGGCGGTCGCCGTGCTGGAGCAGGCGACGCTGCGCAACCCGCGCAATATGCAGTTGCTTGGCGACTATGGCCGCGCGCTCGCCGAGACCGGGCAATACAAACAGGCACTGGCCGCGCTCAGCCGCGCCCAGACGCCGGACAATCCCGATTGGCGCGTCCTCAACGCGGAAGGCGCCGTGCTCGATCAGATGGGCCGCCACGCCGATGCGCAAGAGAGATATTCCGCCGCGCTCAAGATCGTCCCGAACGAACCCTCTGTGCTGTCCAATCTGGGCCTGTCCTACGCGCTGACAAAGGAGCTGAAGCAAGCCGAGGTCACGTTGCGGCGCGCGGTGGCGCAGCCGAAGGCGGAGCCGCGCGTGCGGCAGAACCTCGCGCTGGTGGTCGGCCTGCAGGGCCGCTTCAACGAAGCCGAGAAGATCGCCAGAGCCGACCTGCCCGAGGCCGAAGCCGAGGCTAATGTGACGTACCTGCGCGAGATGCTCGAGAAGCAGGGTAAGCTGAAGAGCACCAAGGCACGCCACCCCTATCTGGCGTCCTCAAAAAAATCCGGCACCTGATCTGAATTTCTGACCCGGCCGATTTCGCCTAACCGCGCCCACGCCGCGTGTGCGGGCGCGTTATCGCAGGGCCATGACCTTGATCGCGGCCGGGCCGAGAATGACGACAAACAGCACCGGCAGGAAGAAAAGGATCATCGGCACGGTCAGCTTCGGCGGCAGGCCGGCGGCCTTCTTCTCCGCTTCGGACATGCGCAAGTCGCGGTTTTCCTGCGCCATCACGCGCAGCATGTTCGCCAGCGGCGTGCCGTAGCGTTCGGCCTGTTGCAGCGCCATACAGACGGACGCTACGCCGTCCAGGTCGGTGCGCTTGGCCAGGTTCTCGTAGGCTTGGCGGCGTTCCGGCAGATAGGACAGCTCCGCCATGGTGAGCGTGAGCTCCTCGGCCAACGCGATAGACTGCCGGCCGATTTCTTCGCTGACTTTCTTGAACGCCGCCTCGATCGACATGCCGGATTCCACGCAGATCAGCAGCAGATCGAGGGTGTCGGGAAAGGCCCGTTTGATCGAGAGCTGGCGGCGCGAGATCTTATTCTTCAGGAACATCAGCGGCAGTTGCATGCCGGCATAGGCGGCGGCGATGCAGATGCCGATCTTGACCAAAGGCGGCTGGCTCAAGTTGATCACGACGAACAGATAGAATACGGCAAACAGGAACATGGCCGCCGGCGTCACCATCCGGAAAAACAGATAGGTGACGTAAGGCGCCTGGCCGCGATAGCCGGCCTGAACCAGCTTTAGCCGCGCTTCTTCCTGGCCGACCCATTTGCGCAGATTGAAGCGGTCGACGATGGCCTGGACGTATTGTTTGGGCGATTGGCGCAGACTTACCTTTTGCTGGGCTTGCACCAGGCGCTCGCGTTCGCGTTGGCGCATTTTCTCGCGCTCGATAGCGACCGACCGCATGCGTTGATCCAGCGAGTCCGCGAACACATACGGCATTGCGAGCGTCAATACGGTCGCGCAAGCGGCGATGGCCGCGAAGACCATCGTCAGCGTCTTGGCATTGATCGAATCGATGAGAAGGTCGATCATCAGTTACTTTCTATTTCTACTTGGCGCGTGCGCTTCCAAAAACGAGGCCGTATTTCCTAAAAGTCGAAGTTGATCATCTTCTTCATCACCAGCACGCCCATGGACATCCAGATGGCGGAAGCGGCCAGCATCAAGCGGCCGAACGGCTCCGTCCACAACAACGAGATGTATTGCGGGCTGGTGAGCCAGACGAGGGTCATCACCGCGATCGGCAGCGCGCCGATGATGCCGGCGGAGGCCTTGGCCTCCTGCGACATCGCGCGGATCTTGCCTTTCATCTTTTTGCGATCACGCAAGACGCGCGAAAGATTGCCGAGCGCCTCGGCGAGGTTGCCGCCCGATCGCTGCTGAATGGCGACGACAATGCCAAAGAAGTTCGCTTCCGGCACCGGCATATGTTCGTAGAGTTTGTTGCAGGCGTCGCCCAGCGGCATGCCGATCGCCTGCGTCTCGACGATCGCGCGGAATTCCGATTTCACCGGCTCGGGCGACTCGGTTGTGATCATCTTCAGGCAGTCGAGCAGCGGTAAGCCGGCCTTGACGCCGCGCACGATGACGTCGACCGCATCGGGGAACGCGTTGAGGAACTTGTTTTCCCGGCGCTTCTTCAGAAAGGACAACATCCAGCGCGGCAGCCCCAGTACGCCGACAAAACCCAGGGCGAGCGCTACATAAAGGCCGCCACCCGCGAACAGCCCCAGCGTGAACATGGCGGCGCCGATACAGGCCGAGATAATGAAGAATTGGTTTTTCGACCACGAAAGGCCGGCCTGCGCGATGCGCACGGACAATGGCGCGCGCTTGCTTTGTTTGTGGCGCTCCTCGAATTCCTTGAGCTGGGCTTCGACCGATTCTCGCCGCGACTTTTGAGCGCCGCGCGCGATACGTGCGACCGGTTCCGCCTTGGCGACGCTCGCCAGGCGTTTTTCGCTTTGCCGCTCGCCGGACAGAATCGGATAGACGAAAACCCAGACCACGCCGCCCATCGCGACTGTCGCCAGGAAGAAGACAGCGATCCCTTGCATGTCGCTCCCCGCGTCAGGCCTTGTGGGCTTGGCTAGTGACTTCCGCGGCGTCGAGTGCGGTGGCCAGCCGGCTTTCTTCGCCGTAATAGCGGGCGCGATCCCAGAAGCGCGGCCGGCCGATGCCGGTCGAACGGTGTTGGCCGAGGATGTTGCCCTGCGGGTCCTCACCGGTCATGTCGTAGATGAACAGATCCTGGGTGATGATGACGTCGCCTTCCATCCCCATCACTTCGGTGATGTGGGTGATTTTGCGTGAGCCGTCACGCAGGCGGGCGGCCTGGACCACCACGTCCACGGAGCCGGAGACCATTTCCCTGATCGTGCGCGATGGCAGCGAAAAGCCGCCCATGGTGATCATCGATTCCAACCGCGAAAGCGCCTCGCGCGGGCTGTTGGCGTGCAACGTGCCCATTGAGCCGTCATGACCGGTGTTCATGGCCTGCAGCAGATCAAAGAACTCCGGGCCGCGGACTTCGCCGACGACGATGCGTTCAGGCCGCATACGCAAGCAGTTGCGCACCAGATCGCGCATCGTCACCTGGCCCTCGCCTTCGAGGTTCGGCGGCCGTGTTTCCAGACGCACCACGTGCGGTTGCTGCAGCTGCAATTCGGCGGCGTCTTCACAGGTGATGATGCGTTCGTCGTCGTCAATAAACCCGGTGAGGCAATTGAGCAGCGTGGTTTTACCGGAACCGGTGCCGCCAGACACCAGGGTGTTGACGCGGCAACGGCCAATGATGCGCAGGATTTCAGCGCCCTGTTCGGTGATGGTGCCGAACTTCACGAGCTGAGCGAGCGTCAGCTTGTCCTTCTTGAACTTACGGATGGTGAGGGCGGGCCCGTCGATCGCCAGCGGCGGCACGATACAGTTGACGCGCGAGCCGTCGGGCAAGCGGGCGTCGCAGATCGGCGAGGATTCATCGACCCGGCGGCCGATTTGGCTGACGATGCGCTGGCAGATATTCAGCAATTGCTGGTTATCGCGGAAGCGGATGCCGGTCTTCTGAATTTTGCCCTTGACTTCGATGTAAACCGTGCCGGAGCCGTTCACCATGATGTCGGAGATGTCGTCGCGCGACAGCAGCGGTTCAAGCGGGCCAAAACCGAGAACGTCGTTGCAGATGTCGTCGAGCAGCTCTTCCTGCTCGGAGATCGACATCACGATGTTCTTGATCGCGATGATCTCGTTGACGATATCGCGGATTTCCTCGCGCGCCGAATCGGTATCGAGCCGCGCCAATTGGGCAAGATCGATGGCCTCGATCAGCGCGCCGAAGATGACGCCTTTGACCTCGTAATAGCTGTCGGAGCGGCGGGAATCGACGGCCGTCGGCACGGTATTGATCAGTGACGGCGCGCGGGTCGCAACCGGCGCCGACACCAAAGGCGCGCCTAGTCCGTCGGACGGAAACGGCGCCTGGGCGCTTTCCGGCGGCGGCGTATTGGCGCGCCGGCGCGGCCGCCGGCGCCGCGGACGGCTGAGCCGTCGGCGCTGGCGCTGGCGCTGGTGCGCGAGCTTCAGTGGTTCCGCTACGCCTGCCGAACACGACTACGACCTCCGTCTAATTATCAACCGGTCTTCTTCATCAATTTGGCGAGCAACGGCGAGAACAGGCCGCTGCGCGGGCGCTTGACTTCGGCGCGCCCGGTCAGCACCTGCGCCAATTCGCTGAACATTTCCGCGGTCTTATGGTTCGCGGACACTTCGGCGATCATCTGCCCGTTGTTGGCAGCGGTGCCGAAAATCTGCGGGTCGAACGGGATCACAACGAGCGGCTGGTCTTCAAGCGCCTTGGCGAAATCGGCCGGCGAAATCTCGGGCCGCTTCGGCACGCCGACCTGGTTGAGGCAATAATACGGCTTGTGGTCGTTCGGCCGCGCGGCGCGCAGCAGATCGACCAGGTTCTTGGCGTTGCGGAGATTGGCAAGGTCGGGACCCGCGACAACCAGGATATCGTCGGCGCTCACCAGGAGCCGCTTGGTCCAACCGGACCATAGATGCGGGACGTCGAGGATGATGCAGGGGATCGCGCCGCGCAGCGAATCGAGGATCGAGTCAAAGGCATCGACGCCGAAGTCGTAGACGCGCTCGAGCGTCGCCGGCGCCGCCAGCAAGCTCAGGTGATCGGTGCATTTGGACAACAAGCGGTCGACGAAGGCAGAGTCGATACGGTCGGGCGAAAACACCGCGTCGGCGATGCCCTGCGCCGGGTCCTGATTGTAGTCGAGGCCGGCGGTGCCGAAGGCAAGGTCGAGATCCGCCACGACCGAATCGAGCGAAAAATCGCGCGCGATCGCCCAGGCGAGGTTATGAGCGATGGTGGATGCGCCGACGCCGCCCTTGGCGCCGACCACGGCGATGATGCGGCCGACCGGTTTGGCATCGGGCGACGAAAACAGCCCGCAAATCGAGCGCACGACGTCGATCGTGCCCACGGGCGAGATCAGATAGTCGCTCACGCCGCGCCGCGTGAGTTCGCGATAGAGCGTCACGTCATTGACGCGGCCGACCACGATGACCCGCGTGCCGGCGTCGCAGACCTCGGCAAGTTGATCGAGGCCGGTCAGGATTTCATCCGAGCCGGTTTCCGTTTCAAGCATGATGACGTTCGGCGTGGGCGAACTGCGATACGCCTCGACGGCCGCCGCGACCCCGCCCATCTGGATCTTGACATGGGCCTTGCCCAGCCGGCGGTCCTCGCCGGCCGCCTGCACGGCGGCGGCGGTTTCCACCGTCTCGCAAAATGCCTGGATCGAGACCCGCGGCGCGGGTGCGATCTGTTCGTCGCTGGAAATAGTCTCCGCCGGCATCACCGACATCGACTCGTTTTCAGCAACTGCGACTTGTTGAGATTGCTTCATCATTTCCCGACATCGCCTATCTTACCCTTGCTCATACTTGCCGTTATATTTGACGGAGGGGCTCTCGCCCTTGCTGTATTTGTCGATGGCGACCGAGCGGCGCCCGGCTGTAAGGCCGGCGTTTCACCGCGCGGCTGCACCAGGTCGGCTGGATTATCGACCATGGCGGCCAGATTGCGCTGCGTCGCGCAGCCGAAGTTCCAGTACGGCAGGTTTTCGTTGTACGCGATCCTGCCGGCGGGGCCGAGGTCGTTAGGCCACAGGCCGCAGGGACCGGCATGGGCGACTGAGCTTCGAATAGTTGATCGTGATGCTGGCGAGCGAATGGCGCGAAGGCTTGATAGTGGCGCACATAGATCGCGCGGCGCGGCACACCGGAAGCCGCAAGGATCGAATTGATTTCGCGCATCGAGTTCGGCGGCGGCTCGGTCGGTCGGTCCGCCGTGCGGCACATTGACAATGATGCCGCTGGTCGCCTCGCGGCGCCACAGTTGGGCGAACGCGGCAACGTCGGCGCGCTGGCTCGGCGTCAGACCGCCGCGATTGCGGCCGACGAAGATCTGGACGGAGTGCTCGCCTTCTTTCAACGTAATCGGATGGCGATCGCGGTAATCGATGGGATAAGTGGGATCGATCTCCGCTGCGATCGGCGCCGTTTCGTAGCAGCCGGCCAGCAGGCGGCGAGACCGCCGATCGCCAACAGGCGCACCGCCGCTTGGCTGCGGCGCCCGGCGATCGCCTTTTGGAGTGTTGTCATCAATCGTCTCCTGGTCCCGCTCAATCGAGGATGAATCCGTATTTGCCGCGATAGCCGTGCTTGGCATCGAGCCTGCGGTTCTCGCCGTAGATGCGGTTCAGCTGCCGAGCAACACGCCTTGCGGATCGATGCGGTTCAGCGAAACCGTCATCCGGACGCGACAGTTTTTTTGCGCCACCGCGCGGGCGATATAAGGCGTGACCAGGATCATCAGTTCGGTCTGGTTGTTGACGAAGTCGCGGCTCCTGAACAGCGTTCCCAGGATCGGCAACTGCAAGAGGCCCGGCAAGCCGTTGATTGCCTGTTTGGTCTGTTGCTTGAGCATGCCGGCCATCGCCAGCGAGCCGCCCGACGGAAGCTCGAAGGTGGTTTCGGCGCGTCGCACCTTGAGGGAGGGAACGGTAGTTCGCCCAGCGACTATGGCGCCATCTTCAGCTGGAGAGTTCGGAGACTTCAGTCAGACACTTTCAGGCTGATGCGGCCTCCCGACAGCACCACCGGCGTGAATATCAGGCTGACGCCGAATTTCTTGAAATCGAACCCAGGGGCGGCACCGGTGTCGGATTGAGGCTGGCGTGGATACGGGAATTCGCCGCCGACCAGGAAGTTTGCGGTTTCGCCGGAGATCGCGGTCAAATTCGGCTCGGCGAGCGTGCGGATCACGCCGGCCTGCTCCATCGCCCGCATCGTCGCGCTTGATGCGGGGAGCGTTTATTGCGAAGGCGCCAAGCTCCGGTGAGAAGGGGTCGGCGGTGATGCCCTGCGTGCCGCTAGAGGCTGCGGTGTTGTTCAGCGGCTGACCGCTGGCCGAGAACGGATTGTCGGTGTTGAAGTTGATGACGCCCTCGCGCACGAAACCGAAGGATCCGCTAAGATTGACGCCAAGCTGCTTAACCACGTCGCGCTGCACTTCGGCGACCGTGACCTTGAGCAACACCTGATCGCGCTCGCGCACGACGATACCGTTGACAACGGAGGTGTTGGAGGACCGGTGCTGCCGACCAGGCGCGCCGCCGAGATCGTGAGCTTGCTGCGCTTGCACGCTGGCTTGAGACGATGCCCAGCTATTTGCAGCGTCCTCTGTGCCGACCATACCGGGAGCAGATGCCTTGTCGCTTGGACGTTCGGATATCCGCAGTCGGGATTGCGCGCTTGAGTGCCGGCCGCATGGCTGAGATCCCAAGGTATTAGATCGCGCGTCACCGCGATATCGAAACTGGCGATCTGCCTGCCGTCGGCGTCGAAGAAGACAGATGCTGGTCTGTCCGACTTTGAGCCGATCAGATAGACGCGCCGCGACGGTTCGAATGACGCATTGGTGATGTTCGGATCGGCAACCAACACATCCTTGATATTGCGTGGGCAGGTCGATCGCGACCGATTTGCCGATGCCGAGCTGAATGAAGCGCGAGGTCGTGCTCGCTGGCCGCGATCTGGATCACCGGACGATGCCACATGGTAACGTCCGTCGTCGCATGCGGCTCTTCCGCACACCGGAACACCGGGACGAGACTCGTGCTTGCGAGCAGTGCCGCGAAAGTCGCGGCGCGGATCAACTTGCCTGTCGCCATGTCCCCAATTCCCCTCGATCGCTCATTTCGCAGTGCTAATCGTGCTTACGCCGAACCGAACTATGTTCACGCCGCCGCGCTTTTCCGGCTGTTCCTCGAGCTTGGGGCCACCGCTGGCGTCGGCAATGCTGCGCAACACGAGCGAGAGCGGGCCGAGCTGCTTTGAGAGCACCAAAGTCTCGGCCTGGTGCGGCGCGAGTTCGAGCGTGGCGGTCCTGCCGACAACGACCTTTTGTCCGTTTTTCTCTTCGACCGACTGGTCGATCGCCAGCACGCGGACGTTGCCGAGGATCGTCTCGCTGGTCTGCACTTCGGTGCCGGTGGCTTTCTCAGCTTCGCGGTCGCGGCGCGTGAGGATGACGTCGACATGATCGTTCGGCAGGATGAACCCGCCGGCGCCGGTCTCCGGCGAAATCAGTGTCGACACCGCCCGCATTCCGGGCGGCAGGATCGCCGCCATGAAGCCGGAGCCTTTGGCGTCGACGAGCTTGGCTTCGCGGATCGGCTCGCCGGCGATGAACGGATAGCGCGCGATCGAGCCGGTCAGTGTATTGACGGCGTTGGGGCGATCGGACTTGCGGATGAAGTTGCCGGAGGCGGTGCCGGCCGGCCAAGCTTCCCAAGCGACGCTGGCCGGCGTGATCGTCGTGCCCATCGGTATATCGGCTTTGGCGACGAGGACATCGGCGGTCGCCATTTTGGGCTGCACCGCTTTGACTTCCGGAGGCTTTTGCGACCGGCCGGCGAGCATGGCGGCAACACCACCTGCTCCGAGGGCGACGGCCAGTACAACGAGACGCGCAGCTTTCATAACGCTTCACTCTCTCACCGTGGCGGCCAGCCCGGCCGCGGAAAACCACATGGCAGCCGAAGCCGCCGCTTACACCGGATTTGACCAGTTAAAGGTCAAGGTATGGTTAAGAAGCAGTATCGAAATTGAGTTAATGTTTTCTTGCGCAGGTCTGCGCGGTGCCGCTGAGACGTCTTGTGAAGACGCGACGTTTAGAGACCGACCGCGGGCATCCAGCCGGTTTTGGGATAGACGGCGAGCGCCGCAGCAGCGAGCGCGATGCCGTAGGGGACGCCGGCGCCTTGCTCATGCAGGCGCAATACCCAAGTCTGGCGGGCGAGAACCGCTGGCAGCGGCAACTTGCGAAACTGAATTAAGATCAGCGTCAGTGCGCCGCCGAATAACGAAGCATAGAGCAAGTAGTCGAACAAATAATCGAAGCCGAACCAAAGCGCGGTAGCGGCCACGAGCTTTGCGTCGCCGCCGCCGATCCAGCCCTGCGAAAAGAAGCCGAACGAAACCACCAATACCAGCGCGGCGGCACCCAAATGCATCCCGATGGCGTGTAGGCCCATGCCGGTGATGAGCGTCATCAGGAAAAAAGCCGCGGTGAGCGCCAGCGAGAGCCGATTCGATATCGTCATGGTCAGGAGATCGCTCGACGCGGCGAACGCCATCAGGGCGGGAAACAAAAGCAGCCTGACAGTATCGGTCAGCATTGATCGAGTCTCCAAGCGGCCCAAAAATGGTCTAAGAAAAATAGTCCAAGAATTGCGAACTCGCGCCATTTTACGCCACGCAAGCTTGCGGTTCGGTTAGCGCGTGAAATCTTAACCGCGCGTTAACCGGCGCCAGGTGGCGGCAGCAAAACAAAAAGGCTCCGGCCATCAGCCGGAGCCTTTGCCGTCGCGTTTGACGAGGCTGAATTACTTCAGCTGCGTCGAAATGCTGCTGAACTTAGTGTTCAGGGTGCTGCCAAGGCCGTTCACGACCGCGATGATCGCGACCGAGATGCCGGCGGCGATGAGACCATACTCGATCGCAGTAGCAGCGGAATTGTCCTTCACGAAACGCACAAAGAGGTTCTTCATCGGTAGCTCCTTAGGGGTCCACATTTGGCTGTCTGAGCCGGTCAGGCACCCGGACTCGCATCCGGGTTTTCCTTGACTGCGGCGACCCTAGCAGCGAGGTCTTGCATGGCGGTTAATAGTACCACAGAAAGATAAGGTATTAAGTACCGGAGCTTACGTAGTTAATAAGTAATTTATAGAAGAAGATCAAAGTTAACAAATTGTTTATTCTGTTATTACAATAGATATTGTTCAAATATTCAACAAAATACGCTGAAGGTCACCCTACGAATACACCAAAGCATTCTCTTTTGTACAACTTATACGATCGAGCACTATACTGGGCGTTTCAGCTCCGCATGGCGCCTGATCTTTGGTTGTCGGCCAATAATCTCAATTGGATGCCGCCAATGGCAGCAACATTCACGCCATTTTAACTGCCCCAGGCTGATACCGGCAGCGTCAACGCCGCAGCCTTTGGACTTCAAATCGTGCTCGCAGAATCTTTTGCCGTCATCAAAGTCGCCGGTGAGACCGTACTCAAGCTGGTGCCGATCTCGATCGCCCTCGGCGTTGTCTTCGCCTTGCTCAGCCAATGGGCGGCCTGCAATCCTGGCCGTCCCTGGTGGAGAAAACGCGAGATCGTCACCGACGTTTGCTACTGGTTTCTGATTCCCTTAGGCGCGCGCTTTGTGCGCATTGGCCTGATGGTGATGGGCGCGGCGATGATCTTCGATATCCACGGCGCCGCGGCGCTGATCAAGTTCTACGACAACGGCTTCGGCCCGCTCGCCGAAATGCCGCTATGGTTGCAGGCTATTACTTTCGTCGCGGTGTCGGATTTCCTGCTGTATTGGTTTCATCGGCTCTATCATGGGGCCGCCCTGTGGAAATACCACGCCGTCCATCATTCATCGGAAGAGGTCGACTGGATCTCGGCCGCGCGCTTTCATCCGGTCAATATCCTGTTCGGTACCGTGATCGTCGACGTCGCTTTGCTGCTGGCCGGCATTTCGCCGAACATCATGCTGTGGGTTGGCCCTTTCACCACCGCTCATTCCGCCTTTGTGCATGCCAATCTGAAATGGACGTTGGGCCCATTTAAATACGTGATTGCCAGCCCGGTGTTTCACCGGTGGCACCATACCGCGCTCGATGAAGGCGGCTCGAAAAATTTTGCCGGGACATTTCCGCTTTGGGACATCTTGTTCGGCACCTTCTATATGCCGAAGAACAAGCTGCCGGAGGCCTACGGCATCGACGACGAGAGCTTTCCCGGTAGCTTCGGCGCCCAGATGCTCTATCCGTTCCTGCGCTGATGCGACCGCGGGTGCGGGCGATCTTTGCACTTCATTCACCAATTTGGAGTCAACTCTTGAATCAGCCGGCCGCCGCGGCCGGTGAGAATCGTTACGTTGCACTGGAGAATTCGATGGCGGGCATGTTTCGGCTTGGCAGGCGGCGTCTCGGTCTTTGGACCTGGGCGTTTGCTTTTGTAGCCGTCGTCGGCCTCGCGCCGGCGCACGCCGAGACCATCACCGTCAGCGTCGATCAGGCGAAGGTGATGAAGCTCCCCGCCAACGTCGCCACGATCGTCATCGGCAACCCGTTGATTGCCGACGCCGCGCTGCAAAGCGGCGGCATTATGGTCATTACCGGCAAGGGCTTTGGCCAGACCAACATGCTGGCGCTCGATCACAAGGGCGACGTTGTGATGACAAAGGAAGTGCGGGTGCTCGGCCCCACCAGCCGCGATATCGTTGTCGTCTACAAGGGCACCGAGCGCGAATCCTATAGCTGCGCGCCGGAATGCGAGCGGCGAATCACGCTCGGCGACTCCCCGACCTATTTCAATACTACGCTCGGACAGAGCGGCGCCCGCGCCAGCCAAGCCGGCCACGCAGGCAAATAAGAACGCAACAAGGCCGATTTGCATTTGCGTGGGCGCCGAACGGCGCGGCCACGGTTAATGCTTGCTTAACAGGATCGCTGCTGTTCGAGGCAATCTGCGCAAGAATTCGACAACGCAGTTTGATATGAAGGTGCATGGTGTTTCGGCACCCCCCCGGCAGTTTGGACGCTTGCCATGTTTGAGTTGATGCGCCGTAAGATCGTCGCCCGCGTGCATCGGTTGGCGCCGGGACGCTGCCTGCGCCGCTTTGCGCGCCGTCAGGATGGCACCGCCGCTGTCGAGTTCGCGTTTATCGCGGTGCCGTTTTTGGCGTTGCTGTTCGCGATTTTGGAGACGGCGCTGGTATTCTTTGCGGGCCAGACGCTCGAAGCAGCCGTTTCCGATTTCGGCCCGCTTGGTCATGACCGGGCAGGCGCAGACCGGTGTATCTCCCACGACCGGTACGGTCGGCTTCAGCCAAACGGATTTCAAGAACGCGGTCTGCGATCGCGTCTACGGATTGTTCGACTGTCAGGGCAAGCTCTACGTCGACGTCAGGAGCTATTCGGATTTCAATTCGATCAGCACATCGGCGCCGGTCACTAGCGGGAATTTCGACTCCTCGAACTTGAAATACACGCCGGGCGGACCGGGCGACATCGTCGTCGTCACGTTGTATTACGCGTGGCCGATTATCGTGTCGTTGCTCGACGCCAACTTGTCCAACTTGAACGGCAACAATCGTTTGCTGGTTGCGACGTCGGTATTCCGCAACGAACCCTATTAGCTGAGCGCATCATGAAAGCGATGATCCTTCGATTTGGTCACACGTTGCGGCGCTTGGCGCGCGACCGGCGTGGCGTCTCGGCGGTTGAGTTTGCCTTCATCGCGCCGGTGATGATCGGGCTTTATTTCGGCTGCGTTGAGGTCTCCGACGGCGTGGGCGCCGACCGCAAGGTAACGCTGACCGCTGCCGCGCTGGCCAACTTGGCGGCGCAGGTAACGACCATCAGCGCCACGGACATGAACAATATTCTCGATGCCTCCGCCAAGATCATGTATCCCTACAGTGCCACGCTAAAAAGCACACTGACGTGTCTGAATATGGATTCGACCGGCAAGGCGACGGTGAAATGGAGCAAAACTCGAAACGGAACGGCGTATACGGTTGGCTCGACCTACACGTTCGCGACGGCGAATGCGGCGCTCGCGGTTCCGAATACCCAGCTGATTCTCGGCGAAGTGAGCTACGCCTATACCCCCGTGGTCGGCTATACCATCACCGGAACGCTCAATTTGGCGGATAAGATGTTCATGGCGCCGCGCATCTCCGCGCCGGATTATAACACCGGCAGCGTGGACTATGCTTGCCAATAACGACTAGGCAGTCGGTCGCGAATCAATAATCGGCAACGCCGTCGTCGATTTGATTCGCTCCATCGCGAAGCGCGACGTGACATTCTTCAGCGGCACCGTCGCGATCAGCTTCTTGTAGAACGTGTCGTAGCCGGCGATATCCGGCACCACCACGCGCAGCATGTAATCGACGTCGCCAGCCATCCGGTAGAATTCCATTACCTCCGGCATGGCGCCCACCGTCTCGGCGAACTGCTTAAGCCAGTCCTGCGAATGGTCGCCGGTCTCGATCGACACGAACACCGTAATACCGAGCCCGATCTTTTCCGGATCGATCAGCGCGACACGGCGCATGATCACGCCGTCGGCTTCCAGGCGCTGTAGCCGCTTCCAGCACGGCGTCGAAGAGAGGCCGACGCGCTGGCCGATCTCGGCGACCGAAAGCGAAGAATCCTGCTGGACCACAGCGAGGATCTTGCGGTCGATGGCATCCATTCTCTTTTTCCTTCGAAATTTGGTCGTGCTAGCCTATGGCTGCAAGCTTATATGGAATATAATTCTTATTTATATGCCATATCTGTCTTTATATAGAAAAATATTCTATTTCAAGGGCCATGTGCCGCCGCTCGGCGGCAACTCAAATCGCGAAGTGCTCCGCCATGACACCGTCATTCTCCCTCAACCCGTCCGTTTTGCGCCGCCTCGGGCTGGCGCTGCTGTTGGCCGCCGGCTTTGCCACAAACGCTGCCGCCGAGCCGCTGGTATCGGCGCAGTGGCTTAACGCTCACCGCAGCGAACCCAACCTCGTTGTGCTCGATGTCCGCTCCGCGATCGATGGCGGCGGCACCAAGGCTTACCTCGCGGCGCATATTCCGGGCAGCGTGCACAGCGACTACGACCAAGGCGGCTGGCGCGTCACCGTGCACAACGTGCCGTTCATGCTGCCGAGCCTTCTCGAGATCCAAAATCTGATCGGCGACCTCGGCATCGACGAAAAGAGCCACGTGGTGGTGGTGCCGGCCGGCGTGCACGTAACCGATTTCGGTTCGGCCGCGCGCGTCTATTGGACCTTGAAGGTCGCCGGTGTGCCCGACGTTTCCATTCTCGACGGCGGCTTTGCCGCTTGGAATGCGGCGGGCCTGCCGACCGAAAGCGGCAATCATGCACCGGCGCAGAAAACGCTTTTTGTCGACGGTGACAAAACACCGCTGGCCACACTCGCCGACGTGGAGAAGATCGAAACCTCCGGCGGCGCCACGTTGATCGACGCGCGCACGCCCACGCTATTCTCCGGCAAGGAGAAGGCGCCGAAGGCCGCGGCCTATGGTCACATCCCCGGCGCCATCATGCTCGACAGCGCCGAGTTCTACGACGCGAAAACGAATCGGTTGAAGCCGAAGGCGGAACTCGCCGCTGTCGCCGCGCGTCTGCCGGCCGGCCCCTTGGTGAGCTATTGCAATACCGGTCACTGGTCGGCCACCGACTGGTTCGTGCTGCATGAGCTGCTCGGGCGCAAGGACGTGAAGGTCTATGACGGCTCAATGGTCGAGTGGACCGCCGATCCGCATCGCCCGGTCGAATCAGCCCGCACCAAATGGGACGACCTGAAGAAGGCGCTCGGGCTCGGCTCGTGATTCGTTCCATCTTGCAAAGGTAATCCGGTGTCGACTGCGACAATCACAGCGCCCAAACTGGGCGCCGG
The DNA here is from genome assembly GCA_963810255.1 of uncultured Alphaproteobacteria bacterium. Classification (GTDB taxonomy): domain Bacteria; phylum Pseudomonadota; class Alphaproteobacteria; order Rhizobiales; family Xanthobacteraceae; genus Pseudolabrys. The sequence continues at coordinate 217,006 of CAWEMT010000009.1, forward strand.
GCTGCGCGCTGACTGGTTGTTCCTGGCGCTCGCGCTCGCCGCCACCGCGATCCTGATCGCGCTGGTGTTGCTTGACGGCGAACCGGCGTCGGCGGCGCTGATCCTCGGCGGCTTCGGGCTCGGCATCGCGTTCCTCAAAGCCGAATTCAGCTACACCGCGTCTTGGCGTCGCTTCCTCACGCGCGGCGAGGCCGGCGGATTGCTGGGCGGCCTGATCGTCATCGCTATCGCCGCGCTTGTCGTGGTGCCGCTGGCGGCGCTGTCGCCGAAATTCGGCGGCGCCATCGCGCCGCTGGGTGCATCGCTCATCATCGGCGCCTTCACTTTCGGTATCGGCATGCAGCTCGCCAATGGCTGCGGTTCCGGCACGCTCTACACCGCCGGTGGCGGTTCGGGGCGTATGTTGATCGCGCTTTTGTTCTTCGTCATCGGCTGCGTGTTCGGCAGCCTGTCGCTGCCGGCTTTCCTTGCGCTCGGCGGCATCGACCCGATCCTGGCGTCGGATTATCTCGGCCCCTGGGGCGGACTGGCGGCGACGCTGGGGAGCCTGGCTGCCGCAGCCGCGCTCATCGTCACGGTCGCAAAACGGCGCGGCGCTAATTTCATACCGTCGCGCGGTTACGTGATTGGTGGCATCGCCATTGGATTGCTGTCGATCGCGGTCTTCCTGGCCGGCGGCCATCCCTGGAGCGTGACGTTTGGTTACACGGTATGGGGCGCCAAGGCGGCGGGCGTGCTCGGCTTCGATGTCTCGCAGTCTGCGTTCTGGCAATGGGTGGGACCCAAGCACGCGCTGGCCGGCTCAGTGCTGTCTGACACATCGAGCCTCACCGATTTCGGCATGCTGCTGGGCGCCATGGCGGCGGCCGCCGCCACCAAGCCGTTCGCGCGCGGAGCCTGGCCGCCGGCCAAATCGTTGTTGGCGGCCGCCATCGGCGGCTTGCTGATGGGGTGGGGCGCGCGTCTCGGCTTCGGCTGCAATATCGGCGCCTTTGTCGGCGGCGTGGCGTCCGGCTCGCTGCACGGCTGGATCTGGTTTGCCGCAGCGTTGCCGGGTTGTCTGATCGGTATCCGCTTGCGCCCGCTGTTCGGTCTGTCGCGGGATTAGCCGATGCGAAAAGTTTACATCGCCGTCGTCGTGCTCGGCCTTGCCGCGATCGTCACGCAACACCTCACCAGCCCGTCGAGCGGCCGCGCGGTGTCGCCGGAAGATTTCGCCGGCGCCTGCGCGCCCTGCGGCGCGCCTTGTCCGTCGAAGAAATAGCTGCGTCAGGCGGCCTGCCGCTTGAGAAATTCATCGACTTCGGCGCGCGTTGCGACGGCGCTCAACATCCCGAAGCGCGTGCAGCGGATGGCCGCGGCGGCGGCGGCAAAACGCATGCTTTCGACCACATCGGCGGTTTCCACCAGCCGGAAGGCGAAGGCGCCGTGAAAAACGTCGCCGGCGCCAAGCGTGTCGATGGTCACGACCTTGAAGGCCGGCATGTGGCGGACCTCGCCGCCCTCGAGCCAATAAATACCGCCTGGGCCGTCGGTAACGGCGAGAAATCCCCGGTAGTGCGCACCAAGCTTGCGCAAGCCTGCGGCAAGATCGCGCAAGCCGGTGCTGCCGTGTAGCGCCTCGGCTGAAGCGATGACATGCGTGCAGGCAGCGAGCAGCGGATCATCGAAGGGCGCGCCCCAGTCGAAGTCGAGCACGCACGCAATGCCGCGCTTGCGCGCCGCCTCGGCGATCGGAATGCAGAATTCCGGATAGCGATTATCGAGCAAGACGCAGTCGACGCCCGCCACGGCTTGCGCCGCGGCGGCCGGCGCGACCTCGGTCAGCTGCTGGCCGCGCTTCGTCGCGATCATTTTCTCGCCGGCGGCGTCGAGCATGATCACCGACACCGACGTCACGCCGCCCGGCACGCGCACCGCATGCGCACAATCGATGCGCTCGCCTTTGAGCGTCTTGATGACCCAATTAGCAACGGCGTCATCGTCGCCGCCCAACGGACCGGCATAGCTCGTTTTGGCGCCGAGCCGCGCCACCGCCACCGCCGCATTGCCCGACTGGCCGCCGATGCTGACGAGAAAATCGGATCCCGTCACCTTGGTGCCGGGGCTGGGAAACTGTTCGACCCGCATCACGTTGTCTTGCACGGCGCCGCCGGCGCACAGGATTCGCGGAGCGTGATTTTGGCGGGCCGTTTCAGTCAAAGCTGATCTCGTCCTCCACCCAGGCGCGGATGATGTGATGGGCGATCGCCACCGGCGGCGGCGTGGTCAAGCCCTGCGCGTGCTTGCGCATCAGCATCGTCACCACCTCGTCCTTGCTAAACCACCGGGCATCCTCAAGTTCCGTGCGGTCGACGACAATATCGCGCGTGAGCGCTTCGGCGTGGCAGCCGATCATCAGCGAGGTCGGAAACGGCCAGGGCTGCGAGGCAAAATAGGCGACGCGGCCGCAGGCAATGCCGGCTTCCTCGCGGGTTTCCCGGTGCACCGCGTCCTCGATCGATTCGCCCGGTTCAACGAAGCCGGCGAGACACGACCACATGGTGGCCACAAAACGCGGGGAACGTCCGAGCAGGCAGCGCTCGCCGTCGACCGCCAGCATGATGACCACAGGGTCGGTACGGGGGAAATGCTGCGTCTTGCATTGCGGGCAATCGCGCCGCCAGCCGCCGTTGACGGGTTGCGTCGGCGCGCCGCAATTCGGGCAGAAGCGATGGCGCGCGTGCCAGTGCAGCACCGCCTTGGCTTCGGCGATCGGCGGCAAATGTTCGGGCGCGACCAGGCCTTGCACCGCGATGCTACGCAAGTCGCTCACCAGATAGTCGTCGCGCGCTTTCAGCGCCTCCGCCGCCGCCGGATCGAGGCCGATGCCGAAGCGCGGAGCGCCGTCGATGGTGCCGAGGAAGATCGATTCGTGCGTGACGCCGAGCGCGCGCGCTTCGTCCAGGGTGAACAGCGGCTCGCTCAGGGGCGCGCCCTTCTTCATCACGATCATCTCGATGCCGATCACGACGGCGCGGGCGTTGCGATCGGCGGCCAGCCGTTCAAGCGCGGCGGCATCGGCGCGCAGCTCGGCGGCGCGCTCGATGCGGCTTTGGGTGTAGCCGAGCTGGGGCTTGGGACCGAGATCGGGGCGGGGGGACATGCTGGCCGCGAAATTCGCACGGCGAGTCGACAAGCGCAATGCGCGGCGCGCTTTACCTCTCCCCGCGTGCGGGGAGAGGTCGGACCGCGAAGCGGTCCGGGTGAGGGGGCGTAACCGCGATTCTGGGCCAACCGAAGTGCCCCTCACCCGGCTCGCAGCTTCGCTGCTCGCCACCCTCTCCCCGCGAGCGGGGAGAGGGAAAAATTATGGCCGCGGATACATTGCCGCGCGCAGTTCGGGCCGCTGCCATTGCGGCCCCAGCACGCCCTGCTTGGCGCCATAATTCAGCGCGGAGGTCACGGTGTCGGTGGTGGCGCGCATCTCGCGCGCGCGGTCGAGGCTGACATCCACAAAGAACAGCCCCGGCGCGGTGCTCTCGAACAAAATCTCCTCCGGCGCCGCCACCATGGCGAGCCCGCGTTCGGCGGAGCTGAACAGATTCTGCGTGGTCACCACGATGGCGAGGTTTTCGATGGCGCGCGACCAGATCAGATTGCGCCAGCTCGCCCATAATTTACCCTTGTCGGTGCCGGCCGGCATGAAGATCAGCTCGGCTCCGCGCAGCGCCAGCGCCCGCGTCACCTCCGGCATATAGGCCTCGCTGCACATGGCGAGGCCGACTTTGCCGTGCGCCGTGTCGAACACCGGGAACTCGTTGCCCGGCACGTATTGGAATTCCCACCACTTGCCGCCGGTATAGATCCACGGCCCGTTCGGGTGCGTGCGGCGATAGCTGACCGGCGGGCGGCCGTCGCCATAGGCCATGCAGATCAGATTATGCGCGGTGCCCTCATTGTGGCTGAGCGGCTCGATGGTGCCGTAGACCGCGTTGACGCCGTGCTTGGCCGCCGCTTCGGCGATGCGTGGCGTCGGATCGAAGCTTGCCGGCATGCGCCAGGGGCCGGGATAGGTTTCCGGGAAGCAGACGAAGTCGGCGCCTTCCGCCTTGGCGCGCGCGATGAAATCGACGGCGTCGGCGACGTTCTTTTCGTCCTCGCCGATTCGGTTGGCGATCGGCTGCACGATGGCGATGCGGAAACCCATGTGGACAACTCCGGTTCGCCGAAAGCCTAGTCGCCAAAGGGCGTGATTTGAAGGGCACGGCTCAGCGTGGCGGACTGCTTGCTTTCCGGCCCCGTTCGCCCGATATAAGTCCACGGGAGGTTGGCGGTGGACGAGCCACTCGCCAACCGGGTCAGATCCGGAAGGAAGCAGCCCTAACGAGCACGGATCGGGTCGCTCGTCAGCCTCCCACCTAATTTCCATGATCGCAGTTCGAGGCGTGTGAACCGCGCTTCCGGCGGATGGCATAATGAGCGAAGCTGAAAAACCCGCCGATCAAGCCGCCGCCGCCGAAGGCGCCGGCTATCGCGTATTGGCGCGCAAGTACCGGCCGGCCAGTTTCGACGACTTGATCGGCCAGGATGCCATGGTGCGCACCATCTCGAATGCGTTCGAGTCGGGGCGCATCCCGCAGGCCTGGATCCTCACCGGCGTGCGCGGCGTCGGCAAGACCACGACCGCGCGTATTCTCGCCCGCGCGCTCAATTACGAATTGCCCGACGGTTCGGTGACGCAGCCGACCATCGCCATGCCGGCGATGGGCGTGCACGACCAGGCGATCATGGAAAGCCGTCACCCTGACGTGCTGGAAATGGACGCCGCTTCGCACAATTCGGTCGAGGACGTGCGCCAGATCAACGACGCCATCCGCTACGCGCCGATGTCGGCGCGCTACAAGGTTTATATCCTCGACGAAGTGCACATGCTTTCCGGCGCCGCCTTCAATGCGCTGTTAAAGACGCTGGAAGAGCCGCCGCCGCACGCCAAGTTCATCTTCGCCACCACCGAAATCCGCAAAGTTCCGGTGACGGTGCTGTCGCGGTGCCAGCGCTTCGACCTGCGCCGGGTCGATGCGGCGCTGCTGGTGAAACATCTGCAAGACATCGCCGCCAAGGAAAAGATTGAAGCGGAGCCTTCCGCGCTGGCACTGATCGCGCGCGCCGCCGAAGGCTCGGTGCGTGATAGTCTCTCGCTGTTCGACCAGGCGATTGCGCACGCCGGCGCCGAAACAGGTGCCGGCCAAAGCAAAAATGCGGCAGGGCCGGTGCGCGCCGAGGACGTGCGGCAGATGCTGGGGCTTGCCGACCGCGTGCGTATCGTCGATCTGTTCGAAGCGCTGATGAAGGGCGATGTCGCCGCGGCGCTGAAGGAATTGCGCGAGCAGTACGACATCGGCGCCGATCCTTCCGTGGTGCTGTCCGATCTCGCCGAGTTCACGCATTTCGTCACCCGCGTCAAAGTCGTGCCCGCTGTCGCCGACGATGTGTCGCTGTCGGAAGCCGAGCGTGTGCGCGGTCGCGCCTTCGCCGCGCAATTGTCGATGCGCGTTTTGTCACGCTGCTGGCAGATGCTGCTGAAAGGCGTCGCCGAGGTGCAGGCGTCGGGCCGTCCCGTGGCCGCGGCCGAGATGGTTCTGGTTCGCATCGCTTATGCTGCTGACTTGCCGACGCCGGACGAAGTGATCCGCTCCATCGGCGAGGAGGGCGCCCCGGCGCGCCCGCAGGGCAATGGCGGCAATGGCGGCGTCGTGACCGCGCCGGCGCAGAGTTTCGCGCCCCGTTTTGACGCGCCGCGCGGCTCACCCCGCTCTTCGGCGGCGCTGTCGCCGCGCCCGGCCGGCGATCCAGTGGCGCATCGCGCTGAACCGTCGACGCTTGCAATCGGTACGTTCGAGCAATTGATCGCGCTCGCTGTCGAGAAGCGCGACATTACGATGAAAATGGCGCTGGAACGCGACATGCGGCTGGTGCGTTGCGAAGACGGTCAGCTTGAAATCGCGTTGGAGCCGAACGCGGCCAAGACGTTGGTGCACGATCTGCAACGCAAGCTTTCCGCCTGGACGGGAAAACGCTGGATGGTGGTGGTGTCGCAGGAGCAGGGCGCCGAGACCGTGCGCGCGCAGAGCGATGCCCGCCAGGCGGAAATCGAGCGCGGCGTGCAGGCCGATCCGTTGGTGCAGGCGGTGCTCAACCGCTTTCCCGGCGCCAAGATCGTCGGCGTCACGCAAAACGTCGTCGATGCCGGCGAAGACATCGCCGACATGCCGCCTGACGAGGACGATAAGGACTAGCGCATGATCCCGAAAAGCATGTCCTCGACCCTGATCGGGGATGGAACCCGGTTTTCGGATAAGATCATGCGCAAAAGGAAATAACCGATGGCCGATTTCATGGGCCTGATGAAGCAGGCCGCGCAACTGCAGACGAAAATGCAGGAACTGCAGGCCGAGCTCGACACCATCGAGGTCGAGGGCGCCGCCGGCGGCGGCATGGTGACGGTGCGGTTGTCCGCCAAGGGCGATCTCAAGGGTCTGACGGTCGACAACTCGCTGATGAAGCCGTCGGAAAAGGAAATCCTCGAGGATCTGCTGGTGGCGGCGCACGCCGACGCGCGCCGTAAGGCGGAAGCCGTGCTGCAGGAAAAGATGAAGGCCGTCACCGGCGGCCTGCCGCTGCCGCCGGGATTGGGCTTGGGGTGAAGGTCGTTGATGTCGGTTTCTGATTTCGCCGCACGGCACTGTCTGCTCCCTCCCCCCTTGTGGGGGAGGGTTGGGGAGGGGGGTGGACGCATGTGCGCAAACCTGCTGCTACCCCCCTCCCTGTCCCTCCCCCACAAGGGGGGAGGGAACGCTGGAGCCGCTACACTGGAGCAAGCTGCGGCAAGCGGCGAGGGATGCGCTTTCTAATATGCCCACCGCCGTTGCCGGACCCGAAATCGAGCGCCTTATTCAGTTGCTGGCGCGGCTGCCCGGCCTGGGGCCGCGTTCGGCGCGGCGCGCGGCGCTGCACCTGATCAAGAAGCGCGAATTGCTGATGGCGCCGCTCGCCGGTGCGCTTCAGACCGCGATCGAGAAGATCGTCATCTGTAAGACTTGCGGCAATATCGACACCAAGGATCCGTGCACGGTCTGCACCGACGTGCGGCGCGATCAATCCATTCTCGTCGTCGTTGCCGATGTCGCCGATCTATGGGCGCTGGAGCGCGCCAATGCGGTCAACAGCCGCTATCACGTGCTCGGCGGCACATTGTCGCCGCTCGATGGCGTCGGGCCGCAGGACTTGACCATCGACGCGCTGATCTCGCGCGTGCATGCCGAGCCGGTGAAGGAAGTGATCCTCGCGCTCAATGCCACGGTCGACGGCCAGACCACCGCGCATTACATCACCGAGATGTTGACCGACGCCAATGTGAAGATGACACGGCTCGCCCATGGCGTGCCGGTCGGCGGCGAACTCGACTATCTCGACGAGGGCACGCTGTCGGCGGCGATGAAGCAGCGGACGTTGTTTTAGGCGCCGCCGGTGCGCGGGTAAGGTCAAACGCGCCACCACAACAGAATCTAAACCACGCAGGTCGTTAATCTCCGGCGGCGCTGGTTCGAAGCCTATGTTGCGCGCCTGCTTGGCCGTGATGTGCCGGGCCAAACAGGAGCCCTTCATGTCTCATCCATCGCGCGTTTTTTTCTCGCCTGTAGTCTATTGGTCGCGACCTCGTTATCTGCCGCGTCGTATGACGCGGTTAGTCTGGTCGGGACCTGGAAGGGCACGGGTTACGCCGTCCATATCGGACCGTCGCCGTATCGGCCTGCGCAGGGTGCCGGTGTGAACTTTCCCGATAAAGGAATCGAATTCTTCTACGCCATCAAGCGGCAGGAGGGTAACCGCTTCGCCGGGGAAATGTCCGCCGGCAACAACAAGGAAAGGCTCATTGGCGCCTTGCAGCCGGACAATAGGGGCGGCATCATGCTGGACGACGATGGTGAATACAACTTCGTGCTCATCGATAAGAACGCGATGGACCTCTGCTACAGCCATAATTCCGAAGCGGGCAAGAAACTGGTCGCCTGCTTGCGTGTGACGCGATCGAACGGACGTTTTCGGCCGCGATGAAGGAGCGGACGTTGTTATAAGTCCGAGCTCGTCGAGGCGTTGCACCAATCTCCGCTCATTTCCGTGTAGGCGGGACCCCCATCTTCCTTGTTTTTGATTTTTTTTCTGGGTCCCCGGCTTTCGCGGGGACGGACGAAGAAAGACGCTACGCCGCTTTCTTCTCCAGCGTCTTGAAGTGTCCGCGCCGTTGCAGCCACCATAGCAGCAGCAGGCTGGGCAGGCCGGCCAGCGCGCAGATCACGAAGAACCAGATCCAACCGGTCGATTCCGCGATGAAGCCGGCGCCGGACGAGAGGTAGGTGCGGCCGACCGCGGCCAGCGCGGTCAGCAGCGCATATTGCGTCGCCGTGTGCAGCGGATTGCGGCACAGCGCCGACAAATAGGCGACGAACATCACGGTGCCGATGGCGCTGGTGAAGTTCTCCGCGATGATCGCAAACGCCAGCACTGTCGGATCGTGGCCGACCGCGGCGAGCCAGGAGAACGACAAATTGGCTGCGGCCTGCAGGATGGCGCCGATCCACAGGCTGGTGGTCAGCGGCAGCGCGCGCGCGATGAAACCGCCGGCAAAGCCGCCGAACAACAGCGCCGCCAGCCCGACGCCTTTGACGATCGCCGCGTATTCGTTGCGCGTGAATCCGAGATCGATCACGAAGGGCGCGGTCATGGCGCCGGACAGCGCGTCGGTGAATTTGAACAGCACCACGAAGGCGAGCATGGCGACGGCGAGATCGTGGCTGAGAAAATCCTGGAACGCGCCGACGGCGGCTTCGGCGACGCGCGCAAACGGCTTTTGCCCGGCATGCGTCGCTTCCGCCGCGACCGAACGTTCCGGCTCGGTGGCGAGGAGCGCCGTGACGGTGCCGATCAGCACCAGCACCGCCATCGCCAGATAGCCCCAGTGCCACGCGGCCTGCTTGTCGAAGCCATAGCCTTGAATGGCGCTGACCAGGAACAACGCGCCAGCGGTCGAAACCAGCATGCCGATGCGATAAGCCGCCACGTAAGAGGCCATGCCGGCGGCTTGTTCATTCTCCGGCAGGCTCTCAACTCGGAAGGCGTCGACCACGATGTCCTGCGTCGCCGAAGCCGCCGCCACCAGCAGCGCGCCGAGCGCCACCATTGCCGGCGCCTGCGCCGGATTGGTCGAGCCGAGGAAGACGATCGCCGCCATCAGCAGCATTTGCGTGAACACCAGCCAGCCGCGGCGGCGGCCAAGCCAGCGCGACAGCAGCGGCACGTCGATGGCGTCGGTCAGCGGCGCCCAGAGGAATTTCACCGTGTAGGGCGTGCCGACCAGGGCGAACAGGCCGATGGTGCCGAGATCGACGCCCGATTCGCGCATCCAGACCAAGAGCGTCGCGCCCGACAATGCTAATGGGAGGCCTGACGAGAAGCCGAGAAACAGCACGATCAAGACGCGTGGTTTGAGATAGACTGAGAGCGCATCGAGCGCTTTCTTCACCCCTCCCCCTTGTGGGGAGGGGTCGGGGGTGGGGGTCTTCATTGCTCGCGGCCACCCCCACCCCGGCGCGCAAGGCGCGCCGACCCTCCCCACAAGGGGGAGGGTAAAAGTGTGCCCGAAAGTGAACTCACTCGCCCGCCTCGAGCTTGCGGATGGGAGCTTGGATGATTTCGGCGCTGGGCGCTTCGTCGCCGTCGAATTCAAGCGCCTCGATGTTGGCGGCGCGCTTCTCGATCTTGCCGGTCGAAATGAGGATATCGTCGATGTCCTTGGTCGCCTGGCCAAAGTGGCTTTGCAGCTTGCGCACGCGCTCGCCCAGCAAGCTGACATCCCGCATCATGTAGCCCACTTCGGTGCGTATCGTGCGCGTGGCCGCTTCCATTTCGGCATCCTTGCGGATTTGCCGGATGAGCTGAACCGCCAGAAACGTCATATTCGGCGACACGATCATGACGCGGGCGCGACGCGCCCGCTGCACCAGGTCGTCGAAGCGCTCGTACAGATCGGCGTAGAGCGATTCGGACGGGATGAACATGAGTGCGACATCCTGCGTCTCACCCGGGATGAGATATTTCTCCGCGATATCCGAGATGTGTTTGGCGATGTCCTGCTTGACGCGCGCCGTCGCCTGCTTGCGTTCCTCATCGGTTTGCGCGTCGCGCAACGCCGTCATCGCTTCGAGCGGAAATTTGGCGTCGATGATCAGCGGCCCTGCGTCCGGCATGAAGATGACGCAGTCCGGCCGCGTCCGGTTCGACAGCGTGTATTGAAATTCGAAGGCGCCTTTCGGCAGCACGTCGGCGATGATCGCTTCCAGCTGCCCCTGGCCGAAGGCGCCGCGCGACTGTTTGTTGGAGAGGATGCCCTGCAAGGACGAGACCTGCGTCGCCAGATCGGTGATATTCTTCTGCGCATTGTCGATCACCGCCAGCCGCGCGTGCAGTTGCTGCAGATGCTCGGTGGTGTGCTTGGTGGTGGTCTTCATCGACTCGCCGAGGTTCTGCGAGACCGCGTCGAGCCGCGTATTCACCGTCTGCTGCAGCTGGCTGTGCGAGTTCTGCAGCCAGCTCCCCATGGCATCGAGCCGCGCATTGAGCTCCATGAGCCGCTGCTCGGCGGCGGGATCGGCCACCGGCTTGCGCGGGCGCAACAGCAGCACGAGGATGACAAGCACGCCGAGGGCGACGACCGCGGCGAAGCCGAGAGCGAGCGCCAAAGCCGTGTCGGGGGCCAGATGAAGATCGGCGGCCAGACGATTGAGCGAATCGAGCATGTCGCGCTTCTACCTTGATTCGCGCGAGGGGCGCGAACGAACGGCGAACGGTAGGGCGCTTCGATGGCCGCCTCAAGGGGCAGCCCAAGTTCCATTGACCCCGGTTATTCAACTGCTTAAATCGCGGTTATGGCGGTGCGCGACATCCTGATCATTCCCGACAAGCGGCTGCGGCTGACATCCGAGCCGGTCAAGCGCATCGACAAAACGGTGCGCGCGCTGGCCGACGACATGTTCGAGACCATGTACGCGGCGCCCGGCATCGGCTTGGCCGCCATCCAGATCGGCGTGCCGGCCCGGCTGATCACCCTCGACCTCGCCAAAAAGGACGAGCCGCCCGCGCCGCAGGTGTTCATCAACCCGGAAGTCACCTGGTCATCGGACGAGAAGGGGGCCTACGAGGAAGGCTGCCTGTCGATCCCGGAATATTACGAGGAGGTCGAGCGGCCGAAGGCGGTGAAGGTCAAATACCTCGATCTCGATGGCAAGGAGCGGGAAATCGAGGCGGCCGGCCTGCTCGCCACCTGCCTGCAGCACGAGATCGACCACATCAACGGCGTCTTGTTCATCGATTATATCTCCAAGCTCAAACGCGACATGGTGATGAAGAAATTCAAGAAGGCCGCCAAGCTCGGCGAGCCGGTCAGGCCGCTGTCCGAGGACAAAGAGCCTTCGCATCATATCGGCTGATTTGCACGTACCGCCGTCATGCCCGGCCTTGTGCCGGGCATCCACGTCTTTGCTGGCGTAGAGTAAAAAGTCGTGGATGGCCGGGACAAGCCCGGCCATGACGAATTGGAAGCGGAAGCCGCCATGCCTCTCCGCCTGATCTTCATGGGCACGCCCGATTTCGCGGTGCCGACGCTCATCGCGCTCGCCGACGCCGGGCACGAAATCGCCGCGGTCTATACGCGGGCGGCAAAGCCCGGCGGGCGGCGTGGCCTCGAACGGGTAGCATCGCCGGTCGAACGTGAGGCGAAAAAGCTCGGCGTGCCGGTGCTGACGCCGGCTTCGCTTAGAAGCGCGGAGGCCGAGGCGACGTTCCGCGCCCATAACGCCGATGCCGCGGTGGTTGTGGCTTACGGCCTGATCCTGCCGAAGCCCATTCTCGACGCGCCGCGTTTTGGCTGCTTCAACGTGCACGCCTCGCTGTTGCCGCGCTGGCGCGGCGCCGCACCGATCAATCGCGCTATCATGGAAGGCGACAAAGAAACCGGCGTCACCATCATGCAGATGGACGAGGGCCTCGACACCGGCGCCATGGTGATAGCCGAGCGGGTTGCGATCGGGCCCGACATGACCGCAGGCGATCTGCATGATGAACTGGCGCGGCGCGGCGCTGACCTGATGGCGCGCTCGCTTGCCGCCGCCGAACGCAGTTCGCTCACGCTTACGCCGCAAGGGGAGGCGGGCGTCACTTACGCCGCCAAGATCTCCAAAGAAGAAACCCGCATCGATTGGGGAAAGCCGGCGAGCCAAGTGCACGACCACATCCGCGGCCTGTCGCCGTTTCCCGGCGCCTGGTTCGAGATCGGCGGTGTGCGCATCAAGGCGTTGCGCTCGACCATGGGCGAGGGGCAAATGACGTCAAAAGCAGCGCCCGGCATGGTGCTTGACGAACGCCTCACCATCGCCTGCGGCGACGGTGCGGTGCGGCTCCTGCAAGTGCAACGCGCCGGCAAACAACCGATGAGCGCCGACGAATTCCTGCGCGGCAAGACGGTGAAAGTCGGCACGCGGATTTAGCGCACTAAGTTGGGCGTTGAGACCGCATGGGCCAAGAGCCCGCTGTGCGCATTGAGATGGTTCAATACGCCGACAACAAAAGCGGCGGCGAAGACAGAGACAATGAAGGCGCACAGGCCGATGGCGAGCCCGCGATTCTTCGGCCGCGCGCGCGCGGCCAGCGCGGCACCCGTGGTCGGGATCAGGCGCATTGCCGCTGGCGACAGCGCGCCGTTCGCGCGCTTTTCGTCGATGCGCGTCTCGTAGCTGCCCCACATGTGCACGACGATGATTACGGCGACCACGCACATCATGCAGCTCGGCGCCCAGATGATGAAGCCGCCGATCATCTCGTCGGTGAGTGGCGAGATACTGAACGCGCGGCCGACGGCGTCGTAGGCCGGATAGAGCACGTCGCCCTTCAGCGTTGTATAGGCGCCGAGCCCGATCTGGCTGAGCATGACGATCAGCAGCATCATCAGCCGGCTGCCATAGCCCAATCCGGCCGGCGCCGGCCGCAGTTCGAAAATGCGCCACCAGAACAGTAGCCCGGCAGCCAGCATGGTGAAATGCATCCAGTCGTGGACGGTATCGTCGAGGATCGCCGCATTGTGAAACGGTGGATATTGCCAAGCGTAAAGCGCGGCGACGAATAGCGCGATCACCACCACCGGATCGATGAGAAACGAAAATATCCGCCGCAACACCGCGTTGCCGAAGAACGGCGCCATGGCATTGCGTCGAAGCGTGGAGGGCAAGCCCGGCGACCAGCATCGCTTGCGGCGCGGCGAGCGCGACTAGCATCGGCGCGACCATGCGCAGCAGCATGTGCTGGATCTGGTGCATCCAGAACGAATGGTCGGCGACGGCGTCGAGCGGCGACTCCAGCGCTAGGTACACGGTGGCGACGCCGCCGAGAAACGCGGCATGGCGCCAGAGCTGGATAGGCTGATCGACCGCATGCCGGCGTACGATGCCGCTAATGTAGACGAGGGCGAACAGAGCGCTCGGGACGACGACCGAAGGCTCGAATGCCCAGGCGTTCAACGTCAATGCTTCGGAACCGGCGCCTGCGGCCAGCGCCGAGCCCGCGGAGGCGAGCAGAAGCGCAAGCGCAGCGATAATCGGTCGGATGGCCGGAGCGCGGGGCAAAGCGGGCCTTTGTGATCTCGATGCGCCCCCGCAGGGTCTAGCTAGACCTCTCGCGCGGTTGAATCAATGTCGGCCAAGCCGCCTTCTCCGATCGCCCGTGACTTTCGCCGGATTCATGGCTACTGCATCGGCCCGGAGACGAAATGCCGCGCTATAAGCTCACCGTCGAATATGACGGCACGCCGTTTTGTGGCTGGCAGATGCAGGCCGACCAGACGACCGTGCAGGGCGTGCTGGCGGCGGCGATCACGGCGCTGTCTGGCGAAAGCCCGCACGTGCAGGGCGCCGGCCGCACCGATGCCGGCGTACACGCGCGCGGTCAGATCGCCCATGTCGATCTGACCAAGGACTGGGACCCCGACACCGTGCGCGACGCGCTCAACGCGCACTTGCGCCCGCATCCGGTGGCGGTGTTGGCCGCCGAGCGGGTGGCCGACGATTTCAACGCCCGCACCTCGGCGGTGAAGCGCCATTACCTCTATCGCATCCTCAACCGGCGCGCCGATCTGGCGCTTGAAGCGGGCCGCGCCTGGCGCGTGCCGCGCCCGCTCGATGCCGGGGCCATGCACGCCGCCGCGCAGCGCCTGATCGGCAAGCACGACTTCACGACGTTCCGCGCCGCCGAGTGCCAGGCGAAGTCGCCGGTGAAGACGCTGGACCAGCTCGACGTCGCGCGCAACGGCGAGGACGTGACCGTGCTCGCCTCGGCGCGCTCGTTCCTGCACAGCCAGGTGCGCTCGATGGTCGGCTCGCTGGTGCCGGTCGGCGAGGGCAAATGGAGCGCCGACGACCTCAGCACTGCTCTGGACGCGCGCGACCGCGCCGTCTGCGGTCCGCTGGCGCCGCCGGACGGACTTTATCTGATGCGGGTGGATTACTAATTTTTCTTGTCGTCCCGGGCGAGCGAAGCGAGGCCCGGGACCCATACTCCGCAGTGTATGGAGAAGGCACGGCGTATGGGTCCCCGCCTACGCGGGGACGACACATTACCCGAAATACCGCTCAATAATCCTGCGATAAATCATCGTCAGCGCGCGCAGGTCGGCAATTGGCACGCGTTCGTCCACCGCATGCATGGTCTGCCCGACCAGGCCGAATTCCACCACCGGACAAAACGCGGTGATGAAGCGCGCGTCCGAGGTGCCGCCGGTCGTGGACAGTTTCGGCTTGCGGCCGGTGACGCCTTTGACCGCGCTCGCCACCAAATCGGTGAACGGGCCCGGCTTGGTGACGAAGACGGCGGCGTTCGACGGCTCCCATTCGAAGGAAAACTTTATCTTTTTGCCCGCGGTCTTGGCGGCGCGCTGCTCGATCAGTTTCTTCAGCGAGGCGAGGCTGTGCTTGTCGTTGAAACGGATGTTGAAGCGCGCGCGCGCCTCGCCGGGAATAAGGTTGACGGTCTTGTTACCGACGTCGACCGAGGTGAATTCCAGGTGCGAGGGCGCAAATTGCTTGCTGCCTTTGTCGAGCGGCTTTGCCTGCAGCGCGTCGATCAGCTTCACCAACCCGCGGATCGGGTTTTCCGCGCGCTGCGGATAGGCGACGTGGCCCTGTTTGCCGCGCACGATGAGGTGGCCGTTGAGCGAGCCGCGGCGGCCGATCTTGATGGTGTCGCCGAGTTCTTCCTGATTGCTTGGCTCGCCCAAAATGCAGTGATCGAACTTTTCGCCGTGCTCGGCTGCCCACTGCAGCAGCTTGGGCGTGCCGTTGACGGCGATGCCCTCCTCGTCGCCGGTGATCAGGAACGAGATCGAGCCTTTGAGCGTGTGCTGGCTGAGGAGATCGAGCACGGCGGCGAGCGCGCAGGCGATGCCGCCTTTCATGTCGACGGCGCCGCGGCCGTAAAGTTGCGTGCCGTCCACTTCGCCGGCGAAGGGTGGATGCGTCCACGCCTGCTCATCGCCCGGCGGCACCACGTCGGTGTGACCGGCAAATACAAGGTTGGGCGCGGCGTTGCCGAAGCGGGCATAGAGATTCTCAACCGGCTCGGTGCCCGGCTCGCTGAAGGTAATGCGATGCACTGTAAAGCTCGTTTTCTTCAGCACTCCTTCAAGAAATGCCAGCGCGCCGCCTTCCGCCGGCGTCACCGAGCGGCAGCGTAAAAGGTCACGGGCAATGGCAACGGGATCGGCGTGGCCGGACATGTTGTCGCTTTAGCGGGCGCCGCGTGGCGGCGTCAATTGGCAGGCGCGGCCGCGGCTTGCTGCGGCTTGGAGGGCAGCACGCCTGGGATCGCCAACAGCACGGCCAAAGCCGCGAAGATCAGGCCCCAGATGTATTCGAAGAACTCCATGGTGCCGATGAACAAGGCTATCGGTGCCAGCACATAGAGCGCGACTCCGCTGGCGGGAAAGCCGGCGTCGCGCAGCCGCTTGGTGGTCACCGCCAAATGAAACCAGAGGAAGAGGACGGCCAGCGGAAACCCCAGCATCACGATCTCGCCGCCTCCGGTCGGACGGTTCGCTTCCGCCAACAGGAGCAAGGTGCAAAACGCCGTTGCGAATGTGACCGCGTAGCCGAGCCAGTATTGCGCCCGCCCGATGCGGCCGCGAAAGCTGAACAGCAGCTTGAAAAAGGAAGCAACCGGATCGGTGGCCGCATCGCCGCTTTTGGTCTCGTCATGGATACGCCCCCGTTTCCCCGAACCGATTGCCGGCGACAACGATAGCATATTTCCGGCGGGCTAGTCCCGCAGCAGGTCGTTGATCGAGGTCTTGGAACGCGTGCGCTCGTCGACGCGCTTGACGATGACGGCGCAGTAGAGATTGGGACCCGGTTCGCCGTTCGGCAGCGGCTTTCCCGGCAGTGTGCCGGAGACGACGACCGAATAAGGCGGCACTTCGCCTTGATAGATATTGCCGGTTGCGCGGTCGACGATCTTGGTCGACATGCCGATGAACACGCCCATGCCGAGCACCGCGCCTTCGCGCACGACGACGCCCTCGACGACTTCGGAGCGCGCGCCGATGAAGCAATTATCCTCGATGATCACCGGACCGGCTTGCAGCGGCTCGAGCACGCCGCCGATGCCGACGCCGCCGGACAAATGCACGTTCTTGCCGATCTGCGCGCAGGAGCCGACGGTTGCCCAGGTGTCGACCATGGTGCCGCTATCGACATAGGCGCCGAGATTGACGAAAGACGGCATCAGCACCACGCCGGGCGCGATAAAGGCCGAACGCCGCACCACGCAGCAGGGCACGGCGCGAAAGCCCGCCTTGCGGAAGCGCGCCGCGCTCCAGCCCTTGAATTTGGAGTCGACCTTGTCCCACCACACGGCCTTGCCCGGCCCGCCCGGGATCACGCTCATGTCGTTGAGCCGGAACGACAGCAGCACGGCTTTTTTCAGCCACTGATTGACGTGCCATTGGCCGTCGGCCTGGCGCTCGGCGACGCGCGCCTTGCCGCTGTCGAGCAGGTCGAGCGCGCCGTCGACCGCCTTGCGCACCGCGCCTTTGCTCTTGGGGCCGATCGTGTCGCGCGCCTCGAAGGCCGCGTCGATGGTTTTGGCAAGTTTGTCGTTTGACATGGAAAGGGCCCCGGCACGGTTCGGGAGCGGTTTGTCGGGGGCGGGGCAGGGGATGTCAAGCCGCGCCCGGACGGCTAAGCTGCACCGCTCTGGAGGACCGGCGCGTGGTTGGAAAAACGGCTTGTTCTCGCGATTGTTTTGGCAAGTCTACTGCTGATGGCCGAGCCGGCCTTCGCCCATCATCTCATGGGCGGCCGCATGCCGGCGACCTTCGCCGATGGGCTGTTGTCCGGGCTCGGCCATCCGATTATCGGGCTCGATCATTTCGCCGCCGTAGTGGCGGTCGGCTGCCTCGCCGCCGCGCATCGCGCAGCGCCGGTGCTCGCGCTCGGCTTCGTGCTGGCGATGATCGGCGGCGTCGCCTTGCATGTCCGCGGCGCCACCGTGCCGGGCGCCGAAATTCTGGTGGCGCTCTCGGTCATCGCGCTCGGCGCGACTGTTGCTCGCCCGCCGCGCCATGGCGGCAAGGGCGGCGCTCGCGCTGTTCGCGCTTGCCGGTCTGATCCACGGCTACGCGCTCGGCGAATTGATCTACGGCGCCGAGCCGACGCCGCTCTACGCCTACCTGCTCGGTCTGACCGTCATCCAAAGCGCCGTCGCGCTCGCCGCCGATGAGTGCCGCGCGGCTGCTGACGCGACGAGCCACCGACATCTCGCCTTGCGCCTGGTCGGCGCCGGAATTGCCGGCATCGGGCTGGCGGTGCTCGTCCAGCAGATCGTGCCCGCCGCTTAGACAAACGCAGCCATTGCCTAAGCGATTTGCATCGGGCAGGCTTCGTTAAGCGACCTGGAGCCGAGGCCAGTCGCCCATTATTCGTGCCGGTGTCGCGCCGGAACGGCCGTAGCCGTCTCAACCTCGGAGATCCACGATGTCTTTCGCCAAGCGACTGTTTCCCGCCCTGTTTGCGCTTGCCGCCATCGGCTTTGCCGTGCCGGCGCAGGCCGACGAGCTCGACTCGATCATGGCGGCGAAGGTGATCAAGATCGCCGTGCCGCAGGATTTCGCGCCGTTCGGCTCCGCCGGGCTCGATCTCAAGCCGCAGGGCTACGACATCGACATGGCCAACCTGATCGGCAAGGCGCTCGGCGTGAAGGTCGAGATCATTCCGGTCACCAGCGCCAACCGCATTCCCTATCTGCAGACGCACAAGGCCGACCTCGTCATCTCCAGCCTCGGCAAGAATGCCGAGCGCGAGAAGGTGATCGACTTCTCCGATCGCCTATGCGCCGTTCTTCTCCGGCGTGTTCGGCACCAAGGACATCGCGGTGTCAAGGCGCGGCCGACCTCACGGGCAAGACCGTCGGCGCCACGCGCGGCGCCATCGAGGAGCAGGAGCTGACGAAGCTGGCGCCGGCGGACGCCACCGTCAAGCGCTTCGAGGACAACAACGCCACCATCGCCGCCTTCGTCTCCGGTCAGGTCGACCTGATCGCCACCGGCAATACGGTGGCCGCGGCAATCGCCACGCGAAGGTCCGGCGCGCGCGCCGACGCTGAAGTTCGTGATCAAGAACAGCCCCTGCTATGTCGGGCTCAACAAGAACGAGCCGAAACTGCTCGCCAAGCTCAACGAGATCATCGCCAAGGCGAAGGCTCGCGGCGAGCTCGAGCAAGCTCTCGGTGAAGTGGCTGAAGAGCCCGCTGCCGCCCGGCTTCTGACATCCGCGCAGTGGAGCGTCGGCGCGATGGTCTACAGCTGCAATTCGGGCGAACTGCTGCCCTACTGGCATGTGCTGCTGCAGGGGCTGATCTTCACGATCGTGCTGACGCTGGTGTCGACGGTCGCCGGCATCGCGGTCGGCACCGCCGGCGCTTCGGCGCGCACCTTCGGGCCGAAGTGGCTCGGCCGCGTGGTGGTCGTCTATGTCGAACTGATCCGCAACACGCCGTTCATCGTGCAGCTGTTCTTCATTTTCTTCGGCCTGCCGGCGCTCGGCCTGAAGCTCAGTGAAACGACGGCGGCGTTCCTCGCCATGACCATCAATCTCGGCGCCTACTCGACCGAGATCATCCGCGCCGGCATCGAGGCGGTGCCCAAGGGCCATCTCGAGGCCGGCGTCAGCCTCGCCATGAGCAAATGGGAGGTGCTGCGCCATATCGTGCTCAAGCAGGCGTTCCGCAAGATCTATCCGGCGCTGTCGTCGCAGATCATCATCGTCATGCTGGGCTCGGCGGTGGTGTCGCAGATTTCGGCGCAGGATTTGACTTATGCCGCCAACTTCGTGGCCTCGCGCAATTTCCGCAACTTCGAGGTCTATCTCCTCGTCGCGGTGGTCTATCTGTTGCTCGCCATCGCTGACGCGCGCGCTGCTGCGCGGCCTCGGCCGCGTCCTGTTCAAGGCGAAGTGAGCGCATGCTGCAGTTCAGCTTCTGGGACATTCTGTCGAACCTGCTGATCGCGACGCAGTGGACCATCATGCTGTCGCTGATCGCCTTCGTCTGCGGCGGCATCGTCGGGCTGGTCCTGTTGTTCATGCGCACCTCGCAGATCGCGCCGCTGGAATGGTTCACCAAGATCTATATCGAATTCTTCCAGGGCACGCCGCTGCTGATGCAGCTGTTCCTGTTCTTCTTCGGCATCGCGCTGTTCGGCATCGAGGTCAGCCCGTGGATCGCCGCCTGACGCTGGCGCTGACGTTCTGGACCAGCGCCTTCCTGACCGAGATCTGGCGCGGCTGCGTCGAGGCCATCCCGCAGCGGCCAATGGGAAGCCTCCTCCACGCCTGGCGCTCAGCTATATCGAGCAGATGCGCTACGTCATCCTGCCGCAGGCCTCGCGCATCGCGATTGCGCCGACGGTCGGCTTCTCGGTGCAGGTGATCAAGGGCACGGCGCTCGCCTCCATCATCGGCTTTGTCGAACTGACCAAGGCCGGCACCATGCTCAACAACGCGACCTTCCGGCCGTTCCTGGTCTATTCGCTGGTCGCGCTGATCTATTTCTGCCTGTGCTTCCCGCTGTCCTGGTGCGCCAAGAAAATCGAGGGTCGCCTCAATGTCGCTCGTTAGCATCCGTGACGTTCAGAAAGAGCTTCGGCGCGATCGAGGTGCTGAAAGGCGTCTCGCTCGAAGTCGAGAAGGGCGACGTGGTCGCCATCATCGGCCGCTCCGGCTCGGGCAAGAGCACGCTGCTTCGCTGTATCAACGGGCTGGAGACCTATCAGTCCGGGCGCCATCCTCGCCGACGGCATCGAGGTCGGCGGCGCCGAAGACCAATTTGCGCGAGCTGCGCCGCCATGTCGGCATGGTGTTCCAGCAGTTCAATCTGTTCCCGCATCTGACCGCGGCCGAGAACGTCATGCTGGCCCCGACCGTGGTGAACAAGGTGTCGAAGAAGGAAGCGCGCGCCATCGCCGCCGAGATGCTGGCCAAGGTCGGCCTGTCGGAAAAGATGGATGCCTATCCGAGCCAGCTCTCCGGCGGCCAGCAGCAGCGCGTCGCCATCGCCCGTTCGCTGGCGATGCGGCCGAAAGTGCTGCTGTGCGACGAGATCACCTCGGCGCTCGACCCGGAACTGGTCAACGAGGTGCTGCAAGCGTGGTCGAGCAGCTGGCGCGCGAGGGCATGACGCTGATGCTGGTCACGCATGAGATGCGCTTTGCCCGCGATGTCGGCACCCAGCTGGTGTTCATGCATCACGGCAAGGTGCACGAGCAGGGCGCCGCCGAAGGAGGTGTTCGCCGCGCCGAAGACGCCGGAATTGCAGCAGTTCGTGGGCTCGATCGGCTAGCGCATGATTCCGAAAAGTAGGAACCGATTTCCGGAAAAGATCACGCGCAAACAAAATGTTGGGAAAGCACACCGTTTCAATCTAGGGCCCGGGCTCATAAACGAGCAGCCAAATGTCGGCGCGGATACGCCGCCAAATGTCCGCTTTCGGCGGTAAAGCGGACATTGGGCGGACTTGTCGTCATGTCCTACTGACCCAAAGCGGACATGGCTCTCGCACCGCCACGGAGCGATTTCCTCACATCGAGGTTCACCCGGAAATCTGGTTTTGGAACTATTCAAGCCGTCAGGACTTGTCTTTCTGCCTCAATGGAATTCGACATCGAGACAGGCGGCGTTTTTTGCCACGTCGGCGAGGCGTCAGCGCAAGTCTTTTGTTCAAAGTCCGGGCTACGGCACACACATCAAACCGCGCTATGCGCGCGAAGGGACAACACATGCGCAAATTTCTGCTTCTCACGACACTGGCCGCGGTCGGAGTGATCGCCGCCGGTGTTACGGTGCAAGCCCAGACTTATGGTCCCAGCATGATGGGAAATGACCAGGACTACGGCAACCGCGGCGACTGCGACCAGGGTTACGGCATGATGCGCAACAGCAATAACCAAACCAACGGGCAAGGCCAAGGCGACAACCAGGGCCAGAATCAAGAACAGAGCCGCGGCTATGGCCCGGGCTACCACATGCGCGGCTCGGGCGGCGGCTACGGCCCCGGCATGATGCAGGGCAACGGTTACGGCCCTGGCATGATGCAGGGTCACGGTTACGGCCCTGGTTATGCAAACGGCTACGACCGCAGGGGTAACGTTCAGGGCAATCAGACGCTCAATCTCAGCACAGACGACGTAAAGAGCCGCGTGGAACGCTGGCTCGTTCAGCAAGGAAATCAGCGGCTCAAAGTCGGCGAGGTGAAAGAGAATGATGCCGACACCATCACTGCCGACGTCGTCACCAAAGATAATTCCTTGGTCGATCGCTTCATCGTCGATCGCCACACTGGTGCCGTCCATCAGGACAAGAGCTAAGAGGCTTTCGTTAAAGGCACAAAAAAGCGGCCGCCTCAGTTGGCGGCCTCTTTCGTTTAGCGGACATTGGCTGATCGTTGCTCAGTAGCGTAAATTATGAGTACACGCGCTAATTGGATCGGACCCTAGGCGAGCCCACGCAAGAATCCCGCCAGGTCATCGGTCACATGATCGACATGCGCGGCGTCGCGGCCTTCCAATTCCCAGTCCTCGCGGAACACCTCGCGCGTGCCTTCCGGCACCACCAGCACCGTGGTCATGCCGAGTGCGTGCGGCGCTTCGAGATTGCGCGCGAGGTCCTCGAACATGGCCGCCTTTGTGGCATCGACGTCATGGCGGGCGAGGAAGCGCTCATAGGTTTTCGCCGACGGCTTCGGCTCCAGTTCCGCGGCGACGATGTCGAACACGTCCTCGAAATGCTCGTGCACGTTCAGCCGCTGCATCACCGCGTCGGCATGCTTGCGGGTGCCGTTGGTGAGGATGAGCTTGCGGCCCTGCAACTTCGCCAGCGCCGCGCCGAGCGCAGGATTGGGTTCGAGCGGGGAGTGGTCGATCTGGTGCACGAAGTCGAGATAATCGTCCGGGTCGAGGCCATGCTCGGTCATCAGCCCGCGCATGGTGGTGCCGTAGCGCTTGTAATAATCCTTCTGCACGCGGAACGCTTCGTCGTGCGGCACTTTGAGGAAATCGGCGATATAGGCGCGGATGCGGTCGTCCACCTGCTGCCAGAGATTGAGGTGATGCGGATAGAGCGTATTGTCGAGATCGAACACCCAGGTTTCGACCTTGCCGAAACCGCGCGGCCAGCGCTCATTGCTCATGACGGTTGACCGGTTAAACGGCCGGCGCTCGCGCCGTCATTCGGCCGCGACGAACTGCGCGGCTTCGCGCGGATGTGCGCGTTCCTCGGCGTCGAGCACGGCGATGCGCTGGTCGATGGTGTCGATCACGCGCCGCGAGAACGGGCCGAGGTGCATGTAGAGCGACATCAGGATCGTGATATAGCGCAGCGCGCCTGGATTGGTGCGGGCGATGTTTTTGAAGGTGTTCCAGAATATTTCGCGGGTGCCGGGCACCGCGTTGATGATGTTGTGGATCATCTCGGTCGAGCTCGTTTCGCCGCGGCGATCACCGGCTACCGGAACGTTGCGGCGGTCGCTGCGGTCGAGCATGGTGGCGAGTTTTTCGAGGCGTCGCGCGAAATTTTCCGGCGCGTAGACCGCGTCCACCACGCGCTTGTAGTCGGTGAGGACGTCGCGCAACGGACGCTTCGGCTCGAAGTTGATGCCGATCGAGCACTGATCACCGGCGCGCTCCTCGAGCATGGTGTCGTGGCCCTTGTGCAGGCGGCCTTCCTTTTCGAGGCGGCGCGTCAGCTGCGTGCCCGGCAGCGCGTAGAGCAGGCCGACCATCGCGACCGGCACCGCGCAATCGTCGATGAAGGCGGCCATCGAATCCCCGATCGAGTCCTTCTCGGTATCGAAGCCGACGATGAATCCGGCGGTGACGGCGATGCCGTAGCTGTAGATCTTGTGCACGCACTCGGCGAGATTGCGCTTGGTGTTCTGCTTCTTGCGCATCGCCACCAGAGTCGCGGGGTCCGGGCTCTCGATGCCGATAAAGACCAGCCAGAAGTTGGCCTCTTTGAGCGCGGCCATCAGCTCGTCGTCGTCGGAGAGGTTGATGGAGGCTTCGGTCGAGAATTCGAACGGGTAGCCGCGGGCTTCCTGCCATTCCTTCAGCAGGGGCAGGAAGGTGCGCAGCGACTTCTTGTTGCCGATCAGGTTGTCGTCGACGAAATCGACATGGCCGCGATAGCCGAGCTCGTAGAGCTGGGTGAGCTCGGCGAGAATCTGCTCGTTGGTCTTGGTGCGCGGCTTGCGGCCATAGAGCTCGATGATGTCGCAGAACTCGCAGGTGAACGGGCAGCCGCGCGAGTACTGGATGCAGATGTAGAGGTACTGGTCGAACTTGAGCAAGTCGAAGCGCGGCATCGGCGTCGTGGTGACGTCGATTGTGAATTTCTCGGCGGTGAACACGCCCTTGCGGTCGCCGCGTTCCCAAGCGGCGACGAAATCCCTGATGACGTCTTCGGCTTCGCCCAGCACCTGGAAGTCCGCCGACGCGTAGAGATGAGGGCTCGACGTGGCATCCGGCCCGCCGACCACGACCGGCTTGTTGTGCTCATGGCATAGCTCAATCAGGCGGAAGCAGTCCGGCTGCTGGTTGAGCATGCCGCCGGTCATCACCATGTCGGCCCAGGCGAGGTCCGACATTTCAAGCTCTTCGGTGTTGCAGTTAACGAGCTTGAATTCCCAGTCCTGCGGCAACAGCGCTGCGACCGTGATCAAACCGAGCGGCGCGGCCGGATAACGCGCGCCGATGAGCTTGCACGCTTCCGTGTAGCCCCAGAACGAGTTTGGCACGAATTTCGGGTAAACGAGCAGAACGCGGGTCGGACGCTGGTTCATTCCGCGGGGGGCCCCTCTTTGAACCTCACCCGTATAACAGCATCGGAATAACAAAGAAACCGTTGCAATTTGGTCATTTCGGCATGTGTTTGCTGAACGAAACGGGATTCTCGGTGGAACACCTGCGGTTCAGGGTGGAACGCGTCCAAGCGGTGCAGCCGAGCGCGTCGCCATGATCTCACGCGCCAAAAGGACCGCGCCGAGCGCCAGCCCGATAATGTCGGTCCAGATCGCCGTGCGCCATGGCGTCGGCCGGGATGAACAGCAGCAGGCCGGCGAGGCCGAAGCCGATCCGCATCGGCATGCTCGAGCACCCGCGTGGCGTAGCCGGCAAAGGCCGCGCAGATCGAACCAGACGCCGATCAGCGAGGTGATCGACCGCCCATGATGACCGACGGCAGGCTGCCTTCCAGCAGCAGGGACGGCGCGCGCACGAACAGGAACGGGATGATGTAGGCGATCCAGCCGAAGCGCACCGCGGTCCAGCCGGTCTTCATCGGCATCGGTCTGCGCGAGCGACGCGGCGGCGAAGGCCGCGAGCGCCACCGGCGGCGTGATCATCGACATCATGCCGAAGTAGAGCACGAACATATGCGAGGCCATCGGCGAGAGGCCGATCTTGACCATGGCCGGCGCCACCAGCGCCGCCAGCAGCACGTAGACGCCGACCGTCGGCATGCCCATGCCGAGCACGATCGAAATCAGCGCGGCCAGGAACAGCAGCAGCCAAAGGCTGTTGGAGCCGACCTGCACCAGCAGCAGCGTGAGCGCGAAGCTCAAGCCGGATAATATTGAGCACGCCGATGATGAAGCCGGCCGCGGCCGTGATCATCAACAGGTCGAGCGAGACGAGGCCGGTGCTCTTGCAATGCCTGCGACGACGTCGTTGAGCTTCAGCTTCTTGTCGCCGTAGCCGAGCGTCGAGCCGGTCACGAACAGCACGGCGGAAGCCGCGAGCGCCGCCAGTTCCGGCGACCAGTTGAGCCAGAACAGCCCGAACACCAGCACGCCGAACGGAATCAGGAAATGCCAGCCTTGCTTGAGCACCTGGCGTGATCGGCGGCAGGTCGGTGCATGTCGATGCTGCGTTAAGCCCGACGCGCGCGGCCAGGAGGTCGGCCTGGATGAAGAGGGCGTAGTAGTACAGCAGCGACGGCAGCGCGGCGGCGATGGCCACGTCGCGATAGGGGACTTGCAGGAACTCGGCCATCAGGAAGGCGGCGGCGCCCATCACCGGCGGCATCAACTGGCCGCCGGTCGAGGCGACGGCTTCGATGGCGGCGGCGACGTGCGCCGGGATAGCCGCCGCGGCGCATCAGCGGAATGGTGAGCACGCCGACCGAGGCGACGTTGCTCACCGCGCTGCCGGAGATCATGCCGAACAGGCAGGACGCGGTGACCGCGATCTTCGCTGAGCCGCCGCGGTAGCGGCCCATCAGCGACAGCGCGATGTCGGTGAAGAAGGCGGAGCCGCCGGAGGCGAACAGCAGGTTGCCGAAGAAGACGAAGGCGATGACGATGGTCGCCGCCACCATCAGCGGCAGGCCGAGCATGCTGCCGGGATCCCAGACCAGATAGAAGGCGAGCTCGCGGGATGCGCACCGGCAAGCCGGCGAGCGCGCCGGGCACGTATTGGCCGAGCGGCGCATAGATCAAAAAGACGATCACGACGATGGTGAGCGCCATGCCGACCGTGCGGCGCAGCGCCTCGATCAGCAACGGAATGATGAGGAAGGCGATGATGAGGCCGTCGAGCGGCCGCGACGCCATGTTCTCCGACAGGGCCGGAAAACGGACGGCAAGATAGAAGCCGACGAAAGAGGCAGAGGGCGGCAAGCACCCAGTCGTACCAGGGCACTGATGGGCTTCGGCGTGCCGGGTCGGGCCGGCAGTTGCGTCAGATAGACCAGCGCCATGCCGAGCGCGAACATGCCGGCGAGGAACTGCTCGTTGTAACAGCAGCAGGCCGAGCACATTGCGATAGAACTGGAGCTGCAAAGCGCGATCGACGCGAGCGTGAGCAGGCTCGCGCCGATCAAAGATGAACCAGCGGGCGGCGCCTTTATTGCGGGCCCGCCGGCTGCTTTGTGAGGTTCGTCAGACACGGACTATTCGGTCCGGACGTTGCCGATCGATCATTCGGCTTCGCTCTTCGGCGGCCACTCGCCGATTTCCTTGTAGTACTTGATGGCGCCCGGATGGAATTGAACCGGCGCCCAGATCCTTGACCATGCGCTTGGGATCGAAGCCGCTGAGGCCGCCAAAGTTGGCCGCCAGTTCCTTCTTGTGCTCGTGCATCAGCCTTGGCGAGCTTATAGACGACCTCGTCCGACACATTGGCGTTCGCCAGCACCAGGTAGTCGTAGGCGGAGACCCAGGTCGGCATGATCGATGCCGGCGCGGCCCTTGCCGGGCTTGACCTGGGTGGCATAGGCGACCGGGATGAACTTGCGCAGCTGCGCCATTGCCTCCTTGGAGGGATCGATGGGCAGCACGCGAATGCCGCCGACCTGGGCATCGACTTCCGCCACCTTGCCGGCGCCGAGCGCGAACATGAACACGTCGGCCTTGCCTTGCGCGAATTCATCGGCGCCGCCGGCGACGTTCGGCACCGGCACCTTGGTGATGTCGGAATAGGCTCAGGCCGCCATTGGCGAGCGTGCCGTGGGTGAGCACGTCAAGCACGCGCTGGCTGACGTAGTCGGTCGGCACGCGCTTGCCCTTGAGGTCGGCGATGGTCTTGATCGGCGAATCCTTGCGCACGAAGAACACCGAATAGAGCGGCGTGAGCACCGCGACCGCGCGCAAATTCGTCTGCACCTTGCCCTTGTAGATGGCCGGTGCCGGTGACCGCGTAGTGGGTCTCGAGCTCATTGGCGAGGCCGAAGTTGCTGCTCGCCGGCGTCGACGCCCGGCACATAGGCGCTGCTGCCGCCGAACGGTTTGATGCGCAGGTTGAGGCCTGCCATCGGCACGCAATCTTGGCGATGGCGGCGCCTGCGGAATAGGTAAAGAAGCCCTGCTTGCCGGTGCCCAGGCTGTAAAGCTGCGCGGAGGCCGGCGCGGCAAAAGCGAGCGCGGCGGCCATGGCGCCGGCGGCAAAAAGCCTTGCGTTGGGTCATCAGATCTCCCTGATTGTTGTTGCGTCGATTACACGGTGCCGCAAAATAGATCAGCGGTCGAGTGCGCGGGCTGGCGAAGCGTTTGGCTGCCGGGTTGGCGGCTGTGTGTCCGCGCGGTCGGCATTGCGTATACGGTGGGCTGATTGGCGCGTGCCGCAGGGGCGAGCGCCGGAGCCTATACGGACTTCTTGTTCTCGAACAGGGAGATGCTGGCAAGCGCCGGCCGCGCGGAATGGGCAGCCGCCCCGGATTGTCGTCGGGAGCGGGATTTCTGTACCGCCGGCCGGACAGGTCCCGACGGGCAGGGCGCAACCCTAGCGGTGCATCAGCGTGCCGACGCCGTGGTCGGTCAACAGTTCCAGCAGCACCGCGTGCGGCACTTTGCCGTCCATGATGACGACGCCCTCGACGCCCTGGTCGAGCGCGTAGATGCAGGTCTCGACCTTGGGGATCATGCCGCCGGCGATGGTGCCGTCGGCGATCAGCCGGCGCGCGTCGGCGACCGAAAGGTCCTCGATCAGCGTTTTCGACTTGTCGAGCACGCCCGGCACGTCGGTCAGCAGCAGCAGGCGCTTGGCCTTGAGCGCGCCGGCAATGGCGCCGGCGAAAGTGTCGGCATTGACGTTGAAGGTGCCGCCGCTGGCGGAGGTGGCGACCGGCGCCAGCACCGGGATCATCTCCTTGCCGAGCACATGATTGAGCACGGTGAGGTCGACCTTCTCCGGTTCGCCGACGAAGCCGAGGTCGACGACCTTCTCGATGTTGGAATCCGGATCGACCACGGTGCGGGTCACTTTGCGCGCCTGCACCATGTTGCCGTCCTTGCCGCAAAGCCCGATGGCCTTGCCGCCGGCGGCGTTGATGTAGCCGACGATCTGCTTGTTGATCGAGCCGGCCAGCACCATCTCGACGATCTCGACGGTCTTTTCGTCGGTGATGCGCAGGCCGTCGACGAATTCCGACTTGATGCCGAGCTTCTTCAGCATGGCGGCGATCTGCGGTCCGCCGCCGTGCACCACCACCGGATTGATCGCGGTCTGCTCCAGCAGCACCACGTCGCTGGCGAAATCGCGCGCGGTCTGCTCCTGGCCCATGGCGTGGCCGCCGTATTTCACCACGACGATTTCCTCGTCGTAGCGCTGCATGTGCGGCAGCGCCTCGGACAGGATGCGCGCCTGGGTCTGCGGATCGATTTTGGGGGCTTTGCTCATGGCCGCGCCTTTGAGTGATTTGTGCGCCCTTTTAGCGGCCGCTTGGGCGCGGCGAAAGAGGCTATCCGATGCGCAGGGCCGCAAGCGCCGCGACGATCAGAGGAGCCAGCTCACGATCATGATGACGCCGCCGGCGGGCGCGGCGAAGGGAAACAGACGGCCGCCGAGATAGGCGCGCGCCGCCACGTCCGCGGCGAACAGGCCGGCGCCGAGGATGAAGCCACAGAGCACGACAAGGCCGGCCGAACGCAGGATGACGCCGTTACGGGCGGCGACCGCGCCGGCGAGCACGGCGACGGCGTGAATGAGCAACAGATAACCGGCGCTGTCGAGGCCGGCGCCTGGCTTGCCGTGGGCGCCCGCCGCGGTCAGCATGATGCCGGCGGCGCCCATGAGGCCGGCAAGGGCAATCGAGAATCTGTTCCATGACCGATGCTAGCGCGATCCGTGCCGATGCAGAAGCCTGCGGGGGTCAAATCGCGCGGACCGGATTGTGTCCGGCCCGCGCGGATGAACCTGCTAAGCTCAGCGCGCCTTTGAATGGAGACGGGTAGGCATGGGAAAAGACCGGCTGGCAGCTTTCAGCGACGGCGTCATCGCCATCATCATCACCATCATGGTGCTGGAATTGAAAGTCCCGCACGGCGCCGATTGGTCGGCGCTGGCGGGCGTCGCGCCGAATTTCGTCAGCTATGTGCTGAGCTTCATTTATCTCGCCATCTACTGGAACAACCACCATCATTTGTTGCACGCCGTCACCCGCGTCGACGGGCTCATTCTGTGGGCCAACGCCAATTTGTTGTTCTGGCTTTCGCTCATTCCGGTGTCCACCGCCTGGCTCGGCGAAAATCCGCTGAAGCCGGTGCCGACCGCCATGTACGGCGTCGTTCTGTTCATGCCGGCGATCGCCTATAACCTGCTGCAGCGGGCGATCCTGCATAAGCAAGGCAAACATTCCGCGCTCGCCCACGCGCTCGGGGCCGATTTCAAGGGAAAGATCTCGCCGCTGCTCTATCTCGCGGCGATCGGGCTGGCCTTCTATGTGCCGTGGGGCTCGATTGCGATCTACGTGCTGGTCGCGATCATGTGGCTCGTTCCCGACCGCCGCATCGAGAAAGTGCTGCCGGAAGGCTAGGACGCGTACTTATAAAGCAACGCCGTGCTGGACGTCCGCATTCCCCCCCAAAACGGGCATTCAACGCGTGGGTCGAATCGTCCCCTAAGGGCCACAAGCGGACTTATGCCGCGCAGCAAAAAGGTCGCCACTCGATCGCATCGTCGGTGCGCACTAACAGCGAGAATGGGCTTGGCGCCACTAGCACCGGAGACCCCAGATTAAGCATTTGTTTACCAATATCTGACAAGAACTTTTTGGATTAATCACTTTGTAACAAAGCTTTTTCCTATCGGAGCGACCCATGGGATGGAATCTGGTCAGACCAGTTAGTCGTACTGGGCACCAGGTGGTGCCCGATTCGGCCAATGAAGTTCCGAATATCGATTTCACTTCCTTGCTTGCCGAGATGGGTGTGACAGCCGTTTCGGCCAATGAAGTTCCGAATTCCGATTTCACCTCCTTGCGCACCGAGACGGAGAGTGTGACGGCTATCGACCTCGTGAATCAAGCTGCTGAAATGGTCCAGAGCATCGAAGACCACGCGGCTGAAACCACGGCGCGTGCACACGGTCTCGCACAAAAAGCCTCTGAACAGCTGGAGTTTGCACATTCCAGAATTCGCGCATTGGAGTCGGCGCAAAGCGCGACGGAAGACCGATGCAAAGCGGCGAACGCTCGTGCCGCTGAAGCAGAGCAAATGGTTAGACAAAGCAAGGCGGAGATTGCCGCCATGGAAGAACGTTTATCCGCTGCCGATCACCGTGTTAGAAATGCAGAAGCGCGGGTCATTGAGGCAGAGAAAGTATTAAAGCGAGTCGAGGACTCGATCCGAAATAAGCTGCTTTCGAAACGGCAACCTTCGACGAACAGAGTGTTCGCGGCGGCGTGACGTTGAACGGCACTGATCGGCCTCACTCGAAGCTCAACGACAAAAGCAAATGCCAAGCCTCACCCGGTTCGCCGGGCGGGGCCTGCTATTATTGGGTATCCGGATAGCCAGGCGTCATTAGGAGTGACGCACGTCAGCTTTTGGGTCTTGGCCGTGTAAAAACGTCTTGGGAGGAGCGCGAATTCTGGGCCTTTGAAGGTTGACCGAGGTGTTTTTGGGCTGGCTATGCCCTCATCGCCGCCAGCAGCGGCCGGACCCCCATAATGCTCATCACCCTGGTCATGTTGTAGGCCAGTACGTGTAGCGCCATCTCCGATGCGACCCGCGGCAGCGTCTTCATCAGGAAGTGGTGGCCCATTCTCACCTTCATCGTGCCGAAGGGGTGCTCGACCGTCTCGCGTCGCTGCCGCATTTTCTCCGGATGTTCATCAAGCCGTCGCTGTACAGCTTCGAGAACATGCTCGTGTTCCCATCGTGAGATCAGCCGCTCCTTGCTGGTTGTGCATTTATGCTTGATCGCACAATTCTGACAGGCGTGGGTTCGGTAGCGGCGCAAGACCAGGCCTTTGTCCTCGTTCGTGAAGTAATAGGTGAGCTTTTGGCCGGCAGGACAGATGTAGACATCCTCGTCGGCAAGGTAGCGAAGTCTTGCTTGCCAAACCGCCCTCTCACAATCCCCGAGGTCATCGGCTTAGGTAGCGTGACCGTGATGCCTGCATTGTCGCACGCCAGGATCTCTTCACTGCTGAAGTAGCCGCGGTCGGCGACAGCATCGAGCTTCTCCACCCCCAGCGCTTTCGCCGCCTGTGAGGCCACGTGGCGAAGCTGCGACCGGTCCGAGCCGATGTTGGTCACCTCATGCGTGACGATCAGGTGATGTGTGGTATCGACGGCAACCTGAACCTTGTAGCCAACGACGCCAGAGCCTCGGCCACTCGTCGCCATCGAGCGGCATCAGGATCGGTCAGTGATATCTGTTGGTCGGGTGAGGCGAGCATCAGCCTTTAATGCCGCGAGGCGCCGCATCTCGCTTTCGAGCTTCTCGATCTTCTCTTTCAGCCGCTCTGTCTTGGTTTTGAGCGCCTCTGATGGCTCTTGCCGGTCGGCCGTGTCGAGTTGCTGCAGGTAACGGGCGACGCTCTGCTCAATTGTGCGATGCGCCGCTCCATCTTGGCGCGGGTGAAGTTCTTGTCTCGGTTGTTCACCGCCTTGAACTTGCTGCCGTCAATCGCAACGCTGGCGCCCGTGAGCAGACCCATGGTACGGCAGAGCTCGACAAACCGGGCGCAAGACTGGCGGATGGCGCGGCCATTGTCCTTGCGGAAGTCAGCTATGGTCTTGTGATCCGGAGCCAGCCGGCCCAAAAGCCACATCACTTCGACATTGCGCAAAGCCTCACGCTCAAGCCGGCGGCTCGACTGAACCCGGTTGAGATAGCCGTAAATGTAGAGCTTCAGCAGCACCGACGGGTGATATGAGGGCCGCCCGGTAATCTCGGGATCGACACCACCGAACCCAAGCGCGCCCAGATCGAGCTCATCCACAAAGACATCAACGATCTGAACCGGGTTGTCGTCAGCGATCCAATCTTCCAGGCATTCCGGAAACAACGTGCTTTGTCCGCGATCCATTCCCTCAACGAAGCGCCGCATTCGATCCTCCGCAACAGCAAATCACATTGCGGCAATCACATGCGGGCGTTTCACACAGCAGGGTCATTGGCAGACATTACCGGGCGCCGCGCGGTGTCCGCTTTACCGCCGATAGCGGACATTCGCCGGCGGCTTGCAGATCACCCCGCGCGGCGCTCCGCCAATAGCCGCGCGATCGCCGCGCGCAGTTCGCGCGTACCGCTGCCGTCGTGCGCCGAGGTCGTCAGCACGGTGGGGAAGGCGGCCGGGCGCTTGGCGAGCGCCGCCTCGACCTCGTTCATGCAGCGCGCCAGCTCGCCGGGTTTGATGGCATCGCATTTGGTGAGCACGATTTGATGGCTGACGGCCGCCTGGCCGAGCGCGTCGAACGTGGCATCGTCGGTGTCTTTAAGCCCGTGCCGCGCGTCCACCAGCACATAGACGCGGGCGAGATTGGCGCGGCCGCGCAAGTAGGCGTGGATCAGCTCGGTCCAGGCCGCGATCTTGGATTTGGCCGCCGCCGCATAGCCGTAGCCCGGCATGTCCACCAGGTTGAGCCCGGCGCCGCGGGTAAAGAAGATCAGCTCCTGCGTGCGCCCCGGCGTGCGCGACGTGCGCGCCAGGCTTTTGCGCCCGGTGAGCGCGTTGATCAGGCTCGACTTGCCGACATTGGAGCGGCCGGCGAGCGCGATCTCGGTGCCGCGCGCGGGCGGCAGCGAGGCGGGGGAGCCCGCGGCGGCGACAAAGCGCCACTCGCCGGCGAACAGCTTGCGGCCGGCCTCGATTTCCGCGCCGGTGAAGTCGTCTGAACTCATCATCGATCGATCCGTCATGGCCGGGCAACCGGGTCCGGCCTTTGGCCGGCTCGATCGTGGCACTTGACCGGGCCATCCACGATTTCATTTTCGTGTTAGGCCAAAGGCGTGGATGCCCGGCACAAGGCCGGGCATGACAAGGCAGAGTTACTCCTGCGTCTTCTTCTTCACAAACAACGCCTTGATATTATCGATCAACTCGATCTTCGCCCCGTGCTTGCGCATGATCACGCTCTGCTGCGCCACCGACAGCGAGTTGTTCCAGGCCCAATAGATCACCAGCCCGGCGGGGAAGCTCGCCAGCATGAAGGTGAAGATCAGCGGCATCCAGTCGAAGATCATCTTCTGCGTCGGATCCGGCGGCGCCGGGTTGAGCTTCATCTGCGCCCACATGGTGATGCCCATGATCACGCCCCAGGCGCCGACATGCAGGAAGTGGCCGACCATTGGCACGGTCGTCGGATCGAACGGGATCAGCCCGAACAAATTGAAGATATTGGTCGGGTCGGGCGCCGACAGATCCTTGATCCAGCCGAAGAACGGCGCGTGCCGCATCTCGATGGTGACGAACAGCACCTTGTACAGCGAGAAGAACACCGGGATCTGGATGGCGATCGGCAGACAGCCGGCCAGCGGATTGATCTTCTCTTTCTTGTACAGCGCCATCAGCTCTTGTTGCTGCTTGGCCTTGTCGTCGGGATAGCGCTCGCGCAACGCCGCCATTTGCGGCTGCACCGCCTTCATCTTCGCCATCGAGGCGTAAGACTTGTTGGCGAGCGGGAAGAAGGCGCCCTTGATCAGTACGGTGACGATGAGGATGGCGAGGCCGAAATTGCCGACCAGGTGGTAGAGATAATCGATCACCAGGAACAGCGGCTTGGTGATGAAATAGAACCAGCCCCAGTCGATCAGCAGATCGAAGCGGTTGAGATTGAGCTGCTTCTCGTAAGCGTTGATGAGACGCACCTCCTTGGCGCCGGCGAACAGGCGCGCGTTGACGTTCGCCGTGGCGCCCGGCGCGATGGTGCGCGCATCGAGCAGATAGTCGGTTTGATAGGTTTCCTGCGTGCCCAGTTTGCCGGCCGTGAAATGCGCCTTGAGATGCGCATCGGTGTCCGGCAGCAGCGTCGCCGCCCAGTATTTGTCGGTGATGCCGAGCCAGCCGTTGGTGACGTCGAAATTGATGTTCTTCTTTTCTTCGAGCTTCTTGTAGGTGATCTCCTGCAAGCCGTCGTTGCCGAGCACGCCGATCAGGCCTTCGTGCAGGATGTAGTAGCCCAGTGTCTTCGGCGTGCCGTGGCGCGAGATCAGCGCATAAGGATAAAGCGTCACCGGCTTTGCGCCCTTGTTCACCACTTCGTCCTTGAGCGTGAACAGATAGTTGTCGTCGACCGCGATGGTGCGGCGGAATTGCAGGCCCTGGCCGTCGTCGTAGGTCAGCGTCACCGGGTGGCCGACGCTCAGCCCGCCGGAAGAGGCTTGCGTCCACACCGTCTCGGAGGTCGGCAGCTTCACGGTGGTGCCGGCTTCGCCGGTCCAGCCGAATTCGGCATAGAACGGTTCAGGGCTGCCGGACGGCGACAGCAAGACGATCGGCGGCGACTTCGGATCGACGGTCTCGCGGTATTTGATCAGCGCCAGGTCGTCGATGCGCCCGCCCATGAGCGCGATGGAGCCTTGCAGGCTGGGGGTGTCGATGGGGATGCGCGCGGACTGCTTGAGCGCCGCTTCCCGCGTCAACGTTTGCGCGGGCGCGCCGGCTTGGCCTGGCGCCGCGGCCGGAGCACCGCCTTGTCCTGGCGCCGGCACCGCGCCTGGCTGCGCCGGCTGTCCTGGCTGGCCTGCGGTCGGCGCCGTCTGTCCGGGCTGGCCCGGTTTTGCGGGTTGCGCCTGCTGCTGAGTCTGCTGCTGCTGGCGCGCCTTTTCCTGCTGCGGAATGCCGACAAAAAACTGCCAAGCAATCAACACGATAGCCGACAGCACGATGGCGAGAATGGTGTTCTTATTGTCGGTCATCGCATTTCTTTTTTTCCGCCGCGCCCCGCAAACAAGCGCCGCAGCGCTCCTTCGAAGTCTTGCGCCATCCGCGTAAATGGCAAATTAAGCGCCGCGCGCCGGCCGATCAGCACGTAATCGTGGCCGCGCTCCATCCGTTTCGCATCCGAAAGCCGCACGATCTCCCGCAGGCGCCGGCGGACCCGGTTTCGCTCGACCGCATTGCCGACTTTCCGCGACACGGTGAAGCCAAAACGGATAGGGCCGTCATCCGTCCGCTTGCGCGTCTGCAGTACAAACGCAGAAACAGAAACCCTGCTGCCCTTCGCCGCGGCCAGAAAGTCCGCCCGTTGCTTCAATCGTTCCATGAAAGCAATGCGCGCGGCCTCGTCGCCGCCATCAGGCGGAAAGCCGTTTGCGTCCGCGCGAGCGCCGTGCGGCCACCACCTTGCGTCCGCCTTTGGTGGCCATGCGCGCGCGGAAACCGTGACGACGCTTGCGTACAAGCTTGCTCGGTTGATAGGTCCGCTTCACGATTTCATTCTCCGCCAGTCGCGCCGTGTTGGCCGGAGCGTCGAAAACGCCCCCAAATCCACCATGAAAAGCCGCATTTCTTTGGGGCCAGCACGCGATTTGCGCGGCTTATAGGGGAGGGGGTAGAGCGCGTCAATGCGACCGGCGGCTCTTGGTTACGCGTGTTTCAACCCATGTCACGAGAGGGTCACAAGGCGGTGATTCCGATCCGCCGGCGCCGGGGCTCGTGTATATAGCGCGCTATGGCAAAGCACGCGCCGCCGGCTGAAAAACCGCCGCAGCCCGATCCGCCGGCTTGCGCCGTTCATCGCCGTCGTGGTGCTTGCCGCCGTCGCTTACGTCGTCATCGGCAGAAGCGGAGTTTCGCTCGAGGCGCTGGTCAGGCATCGCGCGGCCGTCGCCGATTTCGTGAGCGAACATCACCTCCTGGCCGTGCTCGCCTATATTGGGCTTTATATTGTCACGGTCGCATTGTCGCTGCCCGGAGCCACCCTTTTGACGGCTACCGGTGGCTTCCTGTTCGGCTTGGTGATGGGCACATCGGCCGCCGTAATCGGCGCGACCGCCGGAGCCACGATTATCTTTTTGATGGCGCGAACCGCACTTGGCGAGCCGTTGCTTAAACGCGCCGGCCCACGCGCTACCCAACTTGCGCAAGGCTTCCGCGACGACGCCTTCAGCTATCTGCTGTTCCTGCGGCTGGTGCCGGCCTTTCCCTTTTTCCTGGTCAATCTGGTGCCGGCCTTCGCCGGCGTGCGGTTGGCGCCGTTTGTCGCCGCCACCGCGCTCGGGGTCATCCCGGGGGCGCTCGTCTACGCTTTCGCTGGGACCGGCCTCGACAGCGTCATCGCCGCGCAACGGACGGCCAACCAGGACTGCCTCGCCGCCGGCCGTGCCGATTGCCATTTCACCTTTGATGCGAAGGACGTGCTGACGCCGCAGCTCATCGGCGCCTTGGTCGCGCTCGGACTGCTTGCCTTGGTGCCGGTGGTCGTGAAAAAACTGCGCGCGCGCTCACGCACCGTCGGATGAAATTTGAGTTATTGTCGGCATAGAATATTGAGACATGGTGGAAATCCTCAAACCTGATATTTGCGTCATCGGCGGCGGCTCCGGCGGGCTCTCGGTCGCGGCGGCGGCGGCCGCCTTCGGCGTAGCGGTGGTGCTGATCGAACGGCACAAGATGGGCGGCGACTGTCTCAACACCGGTTGCGTGCCCTCCAAAGCCTTGCTGGCGGCGGCCAAGCGCGCCGATGCGATGCGAAGATCCGCGCCCTTCGGCGTGACGGCACAGGGCATCGACGTCGATTTCGCCAAGGTGCACGACCACGTGCAAAGCGTGATCGCCGCCATCGCGCCGATTGACTCGGCGGAGCGTTTCACGGGTCTCGGCGTGCGCGTTATTCACGGGCAAGCCAAATTCATCAATCGCAGGGCTGTCGCCGTCGGCGAGGACATCCAGATTTGGGCGCGGCGCTTTGTGATCGCGACCGGATCGGCCCCGTCGGCGCCGCCGATCCCGGGCCTCGACAGCGGCCCCTATCTCACCAACGAGAGCGTTTTTGATCTGACCAATTTGCCGAAGCAACTCATCGTCATTGGCGCCGGACCGATCGGCTTGGAAATGGCGCAAGCCTTTCGCCGCTTCGGCAGCGAGGTCACGGTGCTGGAAGCCGCGACGCCGCTCGCCAAGGACGATCCGGAATGCGCCGCGATCGTGCTCGATCGTCTTACGCGCGAGGGCGTCGTTATTCGCAGTGGGGTGAAGGTCATCCGGGTCGCGTATCGGAACGGCAACGTGGCGGTCGCGTTTGAAGGCCCGAATGGTTTGGAAACGATCGTCGGAACGCATTTGTTGGTCGCTGCCGGCCGCCAGCCGATATTCGACGGCCTCGATCTCGAAACTGCCGGCGTGCGCTACGACCGTTCCGGCATCCGCGTGAACAGGAAATTGAAAACCTCCAACCGGCGCATCTACGCCATCGGCGACGTTGCCGCCGGACAATTGCAGTTCACCCACGCCGCCAATTACCACGCCGGTCTGGTGATCAGGAACGCGCTATTCCGTCTGCCCGTAAGCGTGAACAACGACGCAATCCCATGGGTGACCTACACCGAGCCGGAGCTCGCGCAGACCGGCGTCACCGAAGCGCAGGCCCGCGATCGCAAGGTCAAGTTCCGGATCCTGCGCTGGCCCTATCACGACAACGACCGCGCCCAGGCCGAGCGCGAGACGCGCGGTCACATCAAAGTCATTGTCGAACGGGGGGGTAAGATTATCGGCGCCACCATCGTTGGCGCACAGGCCGGTGAACTGATCACCACCTGGACCTTGGCGATCGCCCAGGGTCTCAATATTCGCGCTTTTACCGGCATTGTCGTGCCTTATCCGACGCTATCGGAAATCGGCAAGCGTGCCGCCATTGACTTTTTTACGCCAAGTTTGACGAGCCCATTGCTGCGGCGCATCATCAAGTGGTTGCGAATCCTGGGTTGAATCCAATTGGAATTGAGTACCGAGCCAACGGGTGAGATCGGAACACGGGCGCAGCCGAGCGCGGCGCGCGGTTTACGCATCGGTCTCTCCGGCAAACTGCTGCTCCTCACCATCGTGTTCGTGATGGTGGCGGAAATTCTGATTTATGTGCCGTCGATCGCCAATTTCCGGATGAATTGGCTCAACGACCGCCTGGCTGCGGCGCATACCGCAGCGTTGGTGCTGGATGCCGCGCCGAGCGGCGCGGTGCCGGAAAGCTTGGCGAACAAGATTTTAATGAGCATCGGCGCCCGTGCGGTGGCGATCAAGATGGGCACCGAGCGCCGCATGCTCGCGGCCTCCAATGTGCCGTCCCACATCGCCCAGGATATCGACATGCGCGACATTCGATGGTGGCGCGCCATCATGGACGCCTTCGACACGCTGTGGTTCAGCACGCCCGACGACGTGATGCGGGTGGTGGGGCCGGCGCCGATGGTGCATGGCGAGTTTCTCGAGATCGTTCTCGACGAAGCGCCTTTGCGCAACGCGATGTGGACGTTCTCAGTCAACATTCTGCTGCTGTCGTTATTGATCTCCGGCATCACCGCGATGCTGGTGTTCTTCGCGCTGCATTACATCTTGGTGCGCCCGATGTGGCGGTTTACCGAAAACATGGTCGCGTTCCGCGCCGATCCGGAAAATCCGAATCGCATCATCGCCGGCTCCGGCCGCCGCGACGAAATCGGCACGGCCGAACGAGGAGCTCGGCTCCATGCAGCGCGAGCTTGCCTCGATGCTGCATCAGAAGAATCGGCTGGCCGCGCTCGGCCTGGCTGTGGCGAAGATCAATCATGACTTGCGCAACCTGCTGGCGTCGGCGCAAATCTTTTCCGATCAATTGTCGACCTTGCCCGACCCGAAAGTGCAGCGCTTCGCGCCCAAGCTGATGCGCGCGCTCGAGCGCGCCATCGACTTCTGCCAGTCGACGCTTTCCTACGGCGCTGCGCAGGAAACTCCGCCCGAGCGCAAGACGATCGAAGTCGAACCGCTGATCGAGGAGGTGCATGAGGCGCTCGGCCTCGGGCTCGATGTGCCGATCCGCTGGATCGTTTCGGTCGAGCGCGGGCTGACCGTCGAGGCAGACCCCGATCAGTTGTTTCGGGTTCTCGTTAACGTTGCGCGCAACGCGGTGCAGGCGCTGGAAGCGCGCGGCGTGCGCGATCCGGCGCGCGATCAAATCCGCATCACCGGCCGCCGCGAAGGCAGTGTGGTCGTCATCGAGGTTTCCGACACCGGGCCGGGCGTACCGGAAAAGGCGCGGGCCCATATGTTCCAGGCGTTTCAGGGCTCCGCCCGTACCGGTGGCACCGGGCTCGGGCTGGTCATTGCCGCCGAACTGGTGCGCGCGCATGGCGGCGAGATCGGCCTGGTGCCGGGAACCATCGGCGCGACCTTCCGCATCACGATTCCGGACCGTGCCGTCGACCTCGAGGCGCGGCGTGGCGCGCGGGCGCAGGCCTAGGGGCCGAGCTTGCCAATAGGGTGTCGAGACGATAGCTATGCGCCCTGTTCCGCGGCGCTATTTTTCGTCCGCGGTTGCAAGCGCCCGTAGCTCAGCTGGATAGAGCACCAGACTACGAATCTGGGGGTCGGGAGTTCGAAATCTCTCCGGGCGCGCCAGCACTTAGGTCACTTTAAGCTGCCCGAAAATTTCTCAAAGTAAAGCCGAAGACAAGGGATTTTTCGAAGTTCGTTGCTTTTCCCCAGCCGCCGTGCAGCGGAACGCAGTCCGTCGGGCGGCGTTCCCCTGCGAGGAGGCGTCGGAACAGAGACGCGAGCTATGACTTCTCCGGCAAGGGGCGATTGTAAGCGGCCTTTAAACTACGGTCGCAAACCACCTCGTGGAGGTATCAGATGAATAAGCTCTTCTTGGCCGCGGCCCTTACCGCAGCGCTGACCATGCCCGCATTTGCAAAAACCGCAAAGGATCAGCCGCCGGCAGTGTCAAGGGCGGCGATGCCCGCGAGCACCAAGACCTTCGTAAAGAAAGCCGGGATGACCAACCTTTTCGAGATACAGGCCGGCAGGATCGCCGAGCAGAAATCGGACAACAGCAAGGTGCAGGACTATGCGAAGATGATTATCGGCGATCATCAGAAGGCGCAGGAGGAGCTCAAGTCGGCGGCCAAGGAGGTGCACGGCGTGTCCCTGCCACAGTCGCTTGACAAAAAGCACCGCGGTCTAATCAAGCGATTGCAGTCGGCCTCCGGCACCGAGTTCCTTCGAACCTTCAAGGACCAGCAGGTAAGGGCCATAAGGAGGGCGTCAAACTATCCAAGACTACGGTCAGGCCGCCCAGAACGCCAAGCTCAAGCAATTCGCGCAGCAGGCCTTGCCGGTACTCAAGAAGCATTTGCTACACGCGGAAAATCTGCCGACTACGATGAGTGCGCCGACCGTCGGGAGCGGCACCAATACGAAGTAGTGTTGCAAGGTGACGGGGCTGAGCAGACTGGATACGGGCCGTGGGTTGAGCACTTGGCTACTGGGCAGCCTAGCGCCCGTCCTGTTCCCGCACTGGGTGTGTTGACTGCCCGGACCCTATGGCGAAACCGTCGACGGCCTATCCATGTTCTATATGGCCTGGGGCCCAGGTAAACCTCGTTCCTGGAGGAAGAAGCGGCGTGACAGGCGCCCAGACGCGCCGCCGATGCAAACATCGGCGGAGTTAACGCCTGCTCCATCGACACAGCCATGAGCGGACCGCGGAAAAAGACACTGTTCGGGCGGAACGCGTGTGTGTGTTGAAACGTTGCCTTTTGTCTTTGTCGGACGGTTGGAATTGCCGATGAAAAATACCAAAGTGCTGGAGAATATTGCCGGTCGCGCGCCTCTTCGTTCTTCAAAAATTTCCTGGCCGGCGATCGGATATGGGATAGCGGCGGCGCTCGCGCTCTATCTCGGCTTCGATTTGATACAAAACGTACCGACGGATTCCGACGTTCAGTCGTTGCTGCGACAACGGCCCATATTGATGATTGCCAGTAATATCGCGGCATTCCTCGGCAGCGGTTTAGCCGGCGCCGTCGCGCGCCGACATATGCTGGAGGATCGGCTTGCCTTTCATGCTTACGTGGTGTGGACGGCCGTCACCGTAATCTTCATGGTGCAGGTCGCCTTGACCACGCCGATCGTCGATCTTCAAGTCTTTCGTAGCACATCGTCGGCAGAACCTCACTCCGCCGGCGCAATCCGTCCGCCTTCATCGTCTTTCGGTACCCGGTGATTCGCTGATACCAAAGACTGTGATGTTCCTTCGCCCAGTTGCGGTCGACATCCCCGGCCACATGGCGTCGAAGGCGCCCTCCATGCCGATGGTGCCGATGTAGATGTGCCCGAAGATCACCGCCATCAGACAAAGGCCAGTCGCGGCGTGAGACGATCTGCGCCGATTGCATGCCGATCGTAACCGAACCAGTAGAACGGAAACATCAGCGCTGAGCGCCGCTCGCCAGCAGCGCCAATCCAGCCAAGCGTCACGACCCAGAAGATCGATCTTCTGGCCAGCGTTGAATTTGTAGGCCGGCGGATTGCGACCGTCATCGTGCACGAAGCCGCCGCCGCGCTTAAGCCATTCCCAATCGACCCGGTCGGCAGGTTATGCGTCAAGCCAGAGCGCGATCATGATCAGAATGCCAAGCACAAAGGGGATGGCGCACGACATATGCAGCCAAGCGCTGACCAATGAGCGACGTCACCGAACAGCCGGCTCGCCGATGAGCGGAATGAGAAACGGCTTGCCGTAAATGATAATGAGGCCCGTAGCCCCATCAACACGAACGAAGTCGCTGTCATCCAGTGATTGGCGCGTTCGAACGCATTGAAGCGCGGCAATTGCTCGCCCGCTGAAACCTTCCTCGACCCGCACGCGGCCGCGCACAAGCAAGAAGAAGGCAAGCGCAAACAACGTGCCGAAAATGCATCCAGCCGCCGCCGTAACGGACCGGATCGTTGTGGAAACGGCGCCAGTCGCGTTCCGCCGGCTGCTGGAAGCTGGCGGCTTCGGGATAGGGCAGCGAGGAAATGCCGTAGATGTTGCCGCGCTCGCGCAGCAAGTTTTCGTCCGGCTTGTCGGCCTGCCATTTTTCGGGTCTTGCGGCTGCGGCGCCGTTCTTCCGATCGGTGTCGATGGCAAGAAGATGCCCGGCCGCGAGCGGTGGAAACGCCTTCGGTCCGGTCTCGGTGCGATCATCGCATCAGGCGGTGCGCGCAGCCAGGATGTCGCTAGCGCTCGGCTGGCGGTCGTCTGTTGCGTCCCGCTTGCCCGACGGTCTGCAGCAGGTGGCGTCTGTGCCGTACTTGTTCGCCGATGCCGACATTGACGGTCGGCGCCACCACCGATTCAGGCCCGAACGAGATAATCACGACCCAGACCAGCAAAGCCCGCAACAATCAGCGCGACAATGCCGCCGGTGATCCGCGCTGCCATGATTCTCCTCCTGACCTCGTCCGTTAGCCCGCGCGCGAGCCGTAATAGGCGGTGTCCCAGCCCCAGGCGCCGGAGCCGTAGCCGCGCTTGGTCGACGCGCTCTTTGTAGATCTGCGCGATGATGTCGCCGTCGCCGGCCAGCAACGCGCGGGTCGAACACATCTCGGCGCAAATCGGCAGCTTGCCTTCGGCGATGCGGTTGCGGCCATACTTCTTGAACTCGGCCTCCGAACCGTTCGCTTCCGGTCCGCCGGCGCAATAGGTGCATTTGTCCATCTTGCCGCGCGAGCCGAAATTGGTGGCTTTCGGATATTGCGGCGCGCCGAACGGGCAGGCGTAGAAGCAATAGCCGCAGCCGATGCAGGTATCCTTGTTGTGCAGCACGACGCCGATGTCGGTCTGGTAGATGCAGCTGACCGGGCAGACCGCGACGCAGGGCGCATCGGTGCAATGCATGCAGGAAATCGCGACGGAGCTTCCTTGTCCTGGCTACGCCGTCATTGATGGTGACGACGCGTCGGCGCACCATGCCCCAGGGCACTTCATGTTCGTTCTTGCAGGCGGTCGAGCAGGCATTGCATTCGATGCAGCGGTCGGCGTCGCAAAGGAATTTCATTCGTGCCATAGATGTCTCCTCCTTACGCCGCTTCGATCTTGCAGAGCGTGGCCTTGGTTTCCTGCATGAAGGTCACGACGTCATAGCCGTAGGTCATGGCGGTATTGGCGGCTTCGCCGACGACATAGGGCACGGTGCCTTTCGGGTAGCGATCGGTGATGTCCTCGCCCATCCAGAAGCCGCCGAAATGGAACGGCATGAACACGACGCCCTTGCCGACGCGCGGCGTCACCATCGCGGCGACGCTGCACGCGCGCGCCTTCCGGCGTGGACACCAGACATATCTTGCCATCGGTGATGCCGAGCCGCTTGGCGTCGTCGGTGTTGATCTCGGCAAACATCTCCTGCTGGAATTCGGCCAGCCATTTGTTGGAGCGGGTTTCGTCGCCGCCGCCTTCGAATTCCACCAGCCGGCCGGAGGTCAGCATCAGCGGGATATTGGTCGGAGAAATCCTTCTCCTGGATCGAGCGGTAAAGCACCGGCAGGCGGAAGTCGCGGCGGTCCTTGTAGGTTTCGTATTTCGGCAGCAGATCGCGGCGCGGCGGTGTAAAGCGGCTCGCGATGCACCGGCACCGGGTCGGGGAAGGTCCAGACGACCGCGCGC
Organism: uncultured Alphaproteobacteria bacterium; assembly: GCA_963810255.1. Taxonomy (GTDB): domain Bacteria; phylum Pseudomonadota; class Alphaproteobacteria; order Rhizobiales; family Xanthobacteraceae; genus Pseudolabrys. The sequence goes on from CAWEMT010000009.1 coordinate 260,974, forward strand.
GCCTTGCCGTTGCCGAAGGGCGCAAGACCGTTGGCGATGGCCACGCGCTGGATGCCGCCGGAGAGATCGGTCTTCCAGTTGATCTTGAGGATTTTCTCCTGCAGGCCGGCGACCTCCTTGGGCTCGGCCTGATCTTTTTTGGCGCCGTCGCCGCCGCTGAATTCCGCTTCGCCGGTCTCACCGTCTTTTTTGGACTGTGCGCCGTCTCTTCTGGACATCTTTGGCGGCCGAGCCCTTTTTTTGGCCTGGCGGCTTCGGCGCGTTGGCGAGATAGGCGACGATGGCGTCGTGCGCCTTCTGCGGACAATTGGGGAATTTGCGGCGTTCCTGCTGCGTCGGCCGCCTGCTTCTTGCCTTCGCTGGCGTCGGTGCTGCGGCGGCGTTGGGCCTGCTGCGCTTCCATCTTGTTGCAACATGCGTTGGCGTCGGCGTCGCTGATCTAGAGCAAGCGCGGATGGAAGATGTCGGCGGCAACCGCCGCGATGACGACCTTTTCCTTCGGCGTGAGCTGGTCGACGTAGCCGAGCTTCTCGAGCACGGCCATGGTCATTTCCGGATAGCCGTCCTTGATCGGCGAGCCCTTGGGATAGGACTTCTCGGCGAGCAGGTTCTTGCCGTCATGCTCCACGCCCCAGCGGGCGCGGAACGGCAGGCCGCCTTCGGCGATGGTCTTGGACTGATCATAAAGCAGCGGCGTTCCGGGATGCTTCATCTCCGGCGTGCCCCAGCACGGCCATGGCAGGCCGTAATATTCGCCTTTCACCGGCCCGCTCATGCCCATCAGCGTGGTGGTGTCGAACAGGTCCTGATGCTGCATGTGCAGCTTCAGCCGCTCCGGCGACTGGCCGGTATAGCCGATGGTCCACAGCCCGCGATTCATCTCGCGCAGAATGTCCTCGGCGATCGGTTCGTTGTCCTTGATCTCGATGTGCTTGAACAGCTCGTCGGCAAAGCCGAGCTTCTTGGCCAGCAGATAGGCGATCTCGTAATCGGCTCTTGGCCTCGAACATCGGCTCGATCACCTGCTCGCGCCATTGCAGCGAGCGATTGGAATTGGTGACCGAGCCGGCGCACTCCATGGTCGAGCCGGCGGGCAGGAGATAGAGTGCCGTCTTTGCGGTCGGCGATGACCGCGCTCATGGTCGGCACCGGATCGATGACGACCAGCAGATCGACCTTTTCCAGGCCCTTTTTCAGATCGGGCCCGCGCGTTTGCGAATTCGGGCGCATGGCCCCAGAAAATCATGGCGTGGATCTTGTTGGGTTGGTCGACGTCTTTCTTGGGCTCCAGCACGCCATCAAACCAGCGCGACACCGGCATGCCCTTCGGCTCCATCAGTTTCTTGGAGGCGAAGCGCTTCTGCATGCCAATCGTAGTCGACGTCCCAGACCGTGCTCCAATGTTTCCAGGCGCCTTCGGTCAGGCCGTAATAGCCCGGCAGGTTGTCGCACAGCACGCCAAGGTCGGTCGCGCCTTGCACATTGTCATGGCCGCGGAAAATGTTGGCGCCGCCGCCGGCCTTGCCGATATTGCCAAGCGCGAGCTGGAAGATCGAGGCGGCACGGGTCTTGTTGTTGCCGATGGTCGATTGGGTCAGCCCCATGCACCAGATCAAGCGTGCCGGGGCGATTCTTGGCGGTGATCTCGGCGACGCGTTCGATCTGCTCGGCCGGCACGCCGGTGATATTGGCGACCACATCGGGCGGATAGTTCTCGACCTCCTTGCGCACGTCATCGAAGCCGAAGACGCGCTGCTGGATATAGTCCTTGTCTTCCCAGCCGTTCTTGAGAATGACGTGCAGCACGCCCCAGATGAAGGCGACGTCGGTGCCGGGCCGCACGCGCACGAATTCATCGGCATGCGCGGCGGTGCGCGTATAGCGCGGATCGACCACGATGAGCTTGCAGCCGTTCTCCTTGGCGCGCAGCAGATGCTGCATCGACACCGGATGCGCCTCGGCCGGATTGCCGCCGAGCAGGAAGATCGACTTCGAATTGTGGATGTCGTTGAAGGTGTTGGTCATGGCGCCGTAGCCGTAGGAATTGGCGACGCCGGCGACCGTGGTGGAATGGCAGATGCGGGCCTGATGATCGACGTTGTTGGTGCCCCAGAAGGCCGCGAATTTGCGGTGCAGATAGGCCATCTCGTTGGAGAATTTGGCCGAGCCGAGCCAGTAGACGGAATCCGGGCCGGTTTCCTTGCGGATCTCGAGCAGCTTGTCGCCGATCTCGTCGATCGCCTGCTCCCAGGTGATCCTGCTGCCAGGCGCCGTTCTCTTTCTTGACCGGATATTTCAGGCGGCGGTCGCCGATGGCCAGTTCGCGCGTGGCGGCGCCCTTGCAGCAATGGGTGCCGAGGTTGATCGGGCTTTCGAATGCCGGCTCCTGCCCGATCCAGACGCCGTTATCGACTTCCGCCCAGATGCTGCAGCCGACCGCGCAGAACGGACAGACGGTTTTCTTGCGTTCGATCCCGGGGGGCTCATGCGGTTTCGGCTCGGCAGCGCGCACCTGCCGAGGTTTGAGGCTCGCCATGACGCCGAGCCCGACCGCGGTGACACCGGACGCCTCAAGAAAGCCGCGGCGCGAGAGACGAGGGTTGGGAACCTGGGCGAGGGCGGCTTGCAGACCTCGGGGGAGGCGGGATTGGCGTTCGCGGCGTTTGGTCAGCATGGCTGGTCTTTCGACGTCGCGCGCAGCCTCAGCGGCGCGCCAATTCATAAAAGGTGCGGATGTGATCGGTTTCGCGGTAGTCGAGCTTGCGGTGGTCGGCGGAACTCTGCGGTTTTTCGGTCGCGGCTTTGGCCGGCGCCGTCAGCGCAGCCGCCGAAGAGGCGGCGAGACCCGCCAGCGAAATGCCTCGAAGCACCGCGCGGCGGCTTGCGGGTTCTATCGCTGCGTTTGATTGTTCGGTTGGTCGCGTTGACATTGGGCGTGGCATTGGCGAACTCCACCCGACTTCGCCGCTGCCATCAACGAGCGGGCGAAACTTTTGTCGCATCCCCTAGACGCATAGGTCCAAACTATAGTGTTCAATGCAGCACACGGACTTTCGTTCCACGTCAGCGGATTCCCGCCCTGCGTCAAAATTTGAGCGAACTCAGCGCGTTTTAGGTATCGCGCGTCACCGACGTTTCGGCCGGCCCGTCGCCGTCCGATTGTGCGGCCGGTTCTGTTTGCTCGCGAACGGTTAAAGCAGGTGACTTGTCATCTTCAGCCTCGGCCTGGCCGTCCGAGATCAACGCCGCTGCGTCTTTTGCCGTCTCTGATTTGGATACGAATCCGGCGCCGATCCGATATGCTGATTTTGCCAACTCGGCCGGCAGCGCCATCGCCTCTTCGGAGAAGTCTTCCAGATAGTCATCGAGCTGGTCAGGTTCGCTGATGATGGCGCTCGACGCCCACAGCATCTTGAGGCCGCGGTTGCGCACGCTGTCGGGCACGTCGTCGCGCATGAAGCGGGTAAAATCGGAATTGAGATCAAGGGAGCTGAAGTCAAAGCCGGCGAATGCTCTCGCATCGCCAGCGTCCCCTGCGGTACCAGCCACGGGTGGGTCGGGCGCCGCATCGCGCGCCAACTTTCGACGCGACCAACGGTCGAAGAAATTTTCAGCGCTGCTCGTGCGAGCGGCCATAGCTCGTCAACCTTGTAGGCCCTTAGCTAGGAACAGTTCGTACATCCATATGTTCCGGCGAGGCTCTGAAATATTCATCTTTTTGTCGCAGGAGCGACATCGCAATACTCATTCTCAGTCGGGATTTTTCTTTTGTCACCTGTCACTTTTCTTTTGTCACCTGTCACCAAGCGAAACCCCGTTTAGGGCCGTTGATGTTTGCTTTCGAGACATCAGCAGATGTAGGGCGGACTTAGTGCATTGTCTGCTAATTGAGCCAAAGGGGATAGAAATGTCGACGCTCTGCAGCAGGCGGCTGATGGAACCAAAGGGCCCAGTGATTTTTATTTCCGTGGGTACCGAAAACGACACATCCGGTTCCGACCGGCGAAGGGAAGCAATGATGGACGCACACAGGAAAAGGCAGGTCCCCAGCAATGAGGTTGATAACCGTCAACTAGAAATGGCTCGCGAGGAAGGCAAAGCCTATCAACGTTCGCTCGACTACATGGTGGAGAAGGTCGCCTACACCGGGGCAAAAAAGACGGTCGACGGCTATATTGTCGGAATTGCCCAGGAAGAGGCGGAAGGCATGTATCACCTGAACGGCGAAGGTGAACTCGTCTGGGAGGAGCCTCATGACGAGAATTGTCATATAGAGGTTTCAGTCAGCGATGCCGCCGATCACCGCTTCATACCGGCGCTCGATGTCGAAGCAGCGCTGGTTTCTGCAAAGGGCGAGAGGATCGGCCCGTTCCCGGTGCCATTTGTGTGGCATCCGGGCCTCTACCACTACGGGGTCAATATCAAGATCCCTCGTGGTGGTAAGTACGACGTGATAGTCAAAATCGCGCCTCCCCAGTTTGCCCGTCACGACCAGACGAACGGGAGGCGTTTCGCCAAGCCTGTGGAAGTGAACTTCGTCGGCATAGACTTTGAAACCGACCAAAACCTAGCGGAGAAGCACGATTAAACCTAAGGTCAGCGGGCCGGGCGACAACTTGGCAGAGCAGGCAATTCGCGACTCGGCCGCCTTGGGCCCCTTGCGACCGGCGGCCATCAGCCTCCCGAATATCCGCCGATGATGGGTATTATCTCGCCTGTGATGTAGCTTGAGCAGCTCGGCGCCGCGAGAAACACGAAAGCCGGCGCGATCTCTTCCGGTTGCGCTGGACGCTTCATCGGCGTGTCGCCGCCGAACTTTTCGACGCCTTTGGCGTTGCGGTCGGCCGGATTAAGCGGAGTCCATACGGGCCCCGGCGCGACCGCATTAACTCGGATGCCCTTGTCGATGAGGTGGGTCGCCAGCGAACGAACGAAAGCATGAATGCCGCCTTTGGTCATCGAATAATCCAGCAGGCTGGCGTTGCCGAGCAAGCCGGTGACCGAGCCTGTCATAACGATGGCGCTGCCTTCCTTCATGTGCGGCACCGCGGCCTTGGCCATATGGAAGTAGCCGTAGAGATTGGTCTTAAGGGTGCGGTCGAAATGGGCTTCGGTCAGGTCTTCGAAATCGAGGACATGTTCCTGGAAAGCGGCATTGTTGACGAGGATATCGAGCCGATCGAATTCCTTCGAGCGTGCGCGCAACGGCGGCTTTGCAGAAATCGAAATCGGCGACATCGCCGGAAATGACAATGCAACGGCGGCCTTCCTTTTCCACCGCCGCTTTCGTCGCTTCTGCGTCGTCATGTTCGTTAAGATAGCAAACGGCCACGTCGGCGCCTTCGCGAGCGTACAATACGGCCACGGCGCGTCCGATGCCGGAGTCCGCGCCGGTAATTATGGCGACCTTGTCCTTGAGCTTTTCCGAGCCTTTATAATGCGGCGCATCGTACATCGGCGCCAGTTCCAGGTCGCTCTCATGACCGGGCTTTCTCAAATGCTGACGGGGCAAGGGCGGCTCCGGATAACGTCTGGCACCTGCCTGCATCGCTCGCTTGCTTTCCTTTGACTTGGGCTGGTTTTTTTCCTTGCGGTCAACTCCTTTCTGAATATCGCGTTCGCCCGTTGCGGCTTTTTCGGCAGCCTCGGTAAAGCGGTCGCGCTGGGTGGCGGAAGAGGGCATGTTAAAACTCCTGAACAGGCTTTAATTCGGCAATTTAACGACCTTGCGCCGAAATCGGTTCCATCCCGAACCCAATGTCTGGTGATCCAAGCGCGTTACATCTTTTCCTTTAGTCCAACTTGGAGCAGCCACCAATTGACCGGATAACTCGTGGCGAAGCCAAAAATCATGGCGATTTGCATCATGAACCAAAACTCGACGGAGTTCACCTTGAGCTCAGTTCCCAGGAGGGTTCGGAAAACCCAAAAGAATGCGATGGCCATGAAGCCGTACATTCCGACCTGCCAAGCGGTCAACGAAAGCGTATCCGCTTTGATTGCAGCCCACATGCCGCGCGCAAATCCAAGATTCCGCATAGGGGCAATTGTATAGTATTGGAACACTATCCCAAAAGCGTACGCAAAAATGTAATCGATGATCCAAACTGAAAAGATCTTTTCAGAAAATATTGAATGCCACCCAAACCACACTGCGATTACAGGAACGCCAAAGGCCAGCCACTCCGCGCAAATGTCGCCAAGCGTACAGCCGCTTCCACAATGCGAAGCCCCTTCCGCTACCATCGCTGCAAACGGCTTTATTTTATTGGACGGAGTTCTCCCCTCCTTTTTTGCATTCATAACTTTGTGTTTTGTGGCAAGCCTACCAAAATGGAAGTATCTCCAAACCCAGAACACCGTGCCGAACAAGGCGGTGACAGGCCAAACAACATTCATAATCCACATGTGCTGCGGATGGCGTAATTCGTCTGCGATAATGATAACGGCGCAAACAGTTCCGAGGAGCAGCGAAGCCAGCGATAAATGGTGTAGCCATTCTGGTACCAAGAATGCTCCTCTTGTCGTTGATGTTTTGGCATGCAACAATTCAGGAGCGGTGCTCGGGCTTTCCCTTGCGCTTTGTCGAAGCCATCTTGTCGAGTTCCTTTTCGGTCATCGAGTTCGTACATCGACCTGGACGCACCTTTTAAGTCGCTCACTTTCTGCTCTCCACGTTTTGCGGACAAGGCAGCGCCCGCGGCCTTTTGTTGCGCTTTCGAAGTTGCTGGCATCAGGTTCTCCTCATGGACATTATAGGAAGGGTGAGCCCACCGGAAATTTAAGCGACGTGACCGGGCTCGTCGTTCGGTGCCATTTGCTCATCTTTCTGTCTTGTCAGCGGCGCCGGTGGAAGCTTCCGTGAGCCCTTACTGCCGCCAAGATTGGCGCGTGCTCGATCGTCTTCCGTCGGTCGTTTTTCCGAAGTCAGCCCGGGCGACTTGATGTTTGTTTCCGGCATCTAACACTCTACTTTGATATATTTTGTCCTTGTGTTCGATATAGAAACGAAGTTGGCGGTTTGCGGTTCCGCCGCCCTCGCGTGACTGCCTCAAGGCTAGGGCGTTGAGAAAAGCCGACCAGTTTAAATTGCGGCGTGTTTAACCTGAAAGGGCCTCATCTGTGCGCAAAATAAAGTCGTGAAAGCGCTGACCCAACAAGTCTCAATTGTGGTTCAGAGGTCCCGTTCGCTCGCAACCGCGGCCGATTGCCAAAATCGAAGCCGCATTCGCCGACGTACGTCATGCGCTCGCGGTGGTTATGCGGCATTGGAGCAGACCGTCTGACAAGCGCTTGGAACGGGACGGTCCAACAAGGTGTTTTCAGATGCGATCAGAAGGTGCCGTCATGACCGACAATCGTCCTGACTAGCACAGCCCCGCGTCTCCGTTTGGAAGTCCCAAGGCTTACTGAAGCTGCGCTATCGCGTTGCCGCCAAGCTGCCGCGGCGCTCCATCAATTCTCCATATGAAAGTAACAGCCTGAGTCTTGGAACATAGTTTCGGGGAGTTCATTTTCATCAGGGAGCAATTGTGTTCTCGGGCGCAGTATACGCGGCCCAAAAATCTGAGGAGGAGTATCCTGAGTTCTTGGAACATAGTTTCGGGATATTCGTTTTCATCGGGGGCATTTGTTGTCTCGGGTGCAGTATACGCAGCCCAAAAATCGGAGGAGGAAGATCGATGAAGGCATTAACAACGCTCACCGCCGTTGCGGCTCTTGTGGCCGGCGTGTCTGTTGCCAGTGCGCAGATGAGTCCGACTGTCAAAGGCGGCGCCCAGACGCAGAACAAAAACGCCGCGCAGAGTACGACGGGCTCAGGAACGGGCTCGGAGCACACGGCAAAGAGCGCGACCGTCAAAGGCGGTGCCGAGACGCAGAATAAGAACGCGGCGCAGAGCAAGATGGGCTCGGATATGGTGAACTCGGAGCACAAAGTTTTCGGGAAGGCCAAGTTCTGCATCACCGAAGGCCGCGCTGGTGGCTTGAAGTGCACCTACAAGACCATGGCTTCGTGCGAAAAGGCCGCGAAGCCAAAGGGCGCGACCTGTTCGACGAACCCGTCCATTGGCACCACCGGCGCCAAATAATTTCTGCATGCCCTCTGAGATACCTCGCGTTGGATGCTTCCATCGCGGGGTATCTCCTCTTAAAACAGACATAGCTTTCAGCGCTGCGGTCGCGACCGCTGGTGCAGAGGGGCGAGGGAAGTTTTCCGAGGGGAGAAAGGCGAAGGTAATGATCCTACGTCGACTTCGTGTCCGGAGCGCACGCTTCTTCAATTTTCGAATTTAACTCGGCGCCAACTAGAACCACGATCGCCGTGATCCAAAGCCACATCATCAGGCCGATAGCAGCGCCGAGCGAGCCGTAGGTAGCATCGTAGTTGGCGAAATTACCGAGATACCACGACAGCAGCAGCGACCCGGCGAGCCAAGCCGACACCGCGAACACGTTACCGGCACCGATCCACAGCCAGCGTGGATGATCGCGGTTGGGCCCGAAGCGATAGAGCGTCGCCAGACCGAACATGAGAAGCACGATCACCACCGGCCAGCGCAGCCAAGCGACGACGCTCGCGCCAAAACTGCTAAGCGGCAGATACGATACGACGATGGGCTCAACCACGACCGCGCTGATCGCGAGCAGCAGCGCGATGATCGTACCGATCGTCATAGTCAGCGAAAGCAGGCTGAGACGAATGAAGCTCCGGCGTTCCTTCACACCATAGACGACGTTGAGAGCGTCAATGATCGCCTTCAGCCCGGCATTGGCGCTCCAGATAGCGAGCGCAAGGCTCGCGAAGAACGCCAGGCTGAGCCCCCCGGCGCCCTTGTCGATGATGCGATTGACCTGCTCCTGCACAATGTTGTAGCCGCCTTGTGGCATGACGGTCTGTAGTGTCGCGAGATGGTCGGTGATGGTAGATGGGTTTGAGAACAGCGCGTAGGACGATACCAATGCGGTGATCGCCGGAAACAACGCCAGCAATCCGTAAAAAACTACGCCGGCGGCGAGCGCCAGCAGCCGATCGTCGGTGATGCCTTCATAGGTACTGAAGAGCACGCGCTTCCAGAACCGCCAGCCGCCCTGCGCCGCGCGCACGGTTTGCCGCGCGCCCGTCTCGGGCCGCCGCTCACCATTATCGAGCGCCTTCGTCAATGCGAAAGTGCCCAACAGCGCAACCCCGGCCAACCAGGCTGGGTAATTGCTTCGGCGGACGACGGAAATTGAGCGGCTGGTTATGCTCATGAAGGGATAACAGCCAACAGCCGCCATGGTTCGACACAGCTGTTAGAACTCTGACTGGCGCCCTCCCTGGCCACCGAATCTGGTCTAAAGACCGGTCACGCACGGGGCATTGGGCGCGCTGGACGATGCATCATCGATCCAAGTGGCTGCGGAAAATGACGCAGAATGCCACGCTCAAGGTTGCCGTCGTCAAACGATCCTCGACGGATCCCCGCTAAACTCGCGAAAGAAATGACACGCCAGCGAGTTCGTCCAGCGACGGTTAAGTCCCGCCTGTTCCAGCCAATAGGTGATCCCGCACCCGTTGCCAAGCGACGACTTTAGAGGTGACGGCAGGGCTCGGGGTTGCTCTTATCTTCCAGTACGCCTTCGATGTAGATTATGCGCACGGCAGTAAGGAGCATCGCGACAAGCGGCGTCGCGAGCACGAGTTCGAATGCTCCAAACAACGTTCCCAGTATCGTCTGAGACAATATCGTGATGGCCGGAGGCAACGAGACGGTTCGTTTCTGAATCAAGGGCGCGATGGCGTTGCCCTCCAGCATCTGCACACCGACGAAAAGCAACGCCACCCATAGCGCCAGCGTTGGCGATTGAGAAAATGCCACCAAAATCGCAGGGACTGCGCCGGCGAGCGCGCCGACATACGGGATAAAATTGAGGAAACCGGCAAAGATCGCGAGCGTTGCCGCAAGTGGCACCCCGAGCAGGAAAAGACCGGCGCCCACTAGGATCGCAACGATGATCATATCGGCAGCTTGACCCAGGAACCAAAGCTGCAAATTCGTGCCGATTTGTTGGGCTACTTCTCGCCCGCGCGGCCGCCAACCCTTCGGTAGCAATCGGAGACTGCCGCTAACATACATTTGTGGTGACGCGGCGAGGAACAACGCTGTTGCTACAACGACGACCACGCTGCCGCCGATGCCGAGCACCGAGCTAGCGACGCTGGGAACGTAGCCGGTGAGACCGCTCCTCACAGCTTCCGCCGCGCCGCGTAGCTGCCGCCCGACTAGAGAGCCCCATGCAGTCGTGCCCAACTGTTCCCATAATCGCTGTGTCTGGTTGGTTAGTTGATCAACCATCTCGGCTGCCTGTTCGGCGATTGCCGTTCCGCGCCACCACAGCAGAATTCCAAGGAAAAGTGCCGCCGCCACGACCACGGCCAGCAGCGATAGACCTGACCCGACGCCAGTCCGGCGATGAAGGATTTCACTCGCTCCCCTCAACACGCAGGCCATCAGAACCGCGGCGAATGCAAGGAGTAGAATATCCCTTAGTACCCAGATAGCGATCAGGAAGAGAGCTCCAAGAGCGCTTGTCCGCAGGGTTCGGTCGATACCGCGCAGGTGCTGCGTTGCTTGGTCCAAGATCCACCGCCTTTTTTGCTAATAGCATAACTAGCAGGCGGGATTGGTCCGCCGTCAGGATAAGAAGTAGGCCATCCCCAGAACGATATACACACCGATGAGCAAAACACCCTCGAACCATGTCGTCTCGCCATCGCTGGCGATGGCATTGACAATGAATGCGGTTCCGACGATCGAGAACAGATCGATCGGATTCCTGAACACCAGTGACATTGGGCTGCCAATGATCCAGGAAAAGATCACCAAAAGGGGAGCCACGACGAGGGCGACCTGAATGCCAGAGCCGATGCAAATGCCCATGACGAGCCCCATCCGATTTCGGTGCGCGAACCAAACGGCTGCAAAGATGTCGGCGCTGGTACCGACAAGCGCCAACACAATGACGCCAAGAAAGAGAGGTGTAAGGCCCATGGACGCGGCGGAATCCGTTAACGCGCTAGAAACGAGCTCGCTCTCCATTGCGACGGCTACGGTCGTTCCAGTGAGGATTGCCAGACATGTTGTCGTCGACCATCGGGGCTCGTCATGTTCCTCTTCTCCGGTCGCAAAAACGTCGCGGTGGGTAACGAGGGTAAAAACGAGGTTTCCTGCATAGAGAAGCAGTAAAACGGCTGAGACAGCCAAGCTCAGCGCTTCGTCGGACACCGCGATATTCGCACTATGGCGGACGCTACGCCCCGGCGTAGTCGAAAACGGCCGGCAGAAGAGAGCGCGATGACGGCGAGAATCAACAGGCTGGATAGAAGGCCGGCGCGCTCGCGTTTGAAACTCTGGCGCTCGCGCGTGAGACCGCCAACGACGATAGCGAGCCCCAAATCCGAGCAAGCAGGTTCCCATAATAGAGCCGGTGATCTGGGCATGTACGACCTAAATCTAACCGCGCGCGAGGACGAAGAGCGCAAGCACAAGCTCGGCAAGACTTCCAAGGCTGATCGTGAGAAGGCCGCCAGATCATGGGGCGGGTATGGAGAGCCAACTGGTCGGTCGCGGCGCGTATCCACTCGGCCAGTACCGGCAATTCCGGCGATACCTGCAATGAAAACCCAACTCGGCGATAGATGGAAGCCGTACGCCGTCAGGGGGGCGACCGGCACAAGAAGGAGCAACGCGACACGGATCACGGGGCCTCCAGACTTCGAGAACTGGTTTTAACGTTTGATCATGCCTCTTTGGGCTCAGTGTTTTTATAAGACGAAGTCTTGGAACTTTGACGTTTGGTTCCGTATTGACAAGTCGTAATTCACCAATGGCGAGGACCCATGGACGCCAGCCCGCTCGATCAGGTGCTCCGCCTGCTTGCGGCCGCCGGGGCCGGCATCGCTGTCGGTTTCAATCGTGAACTGCGCGAAAAGCCACTAGGGATGCGAACATTGGCCCTGGTTTCGCTCGGTGCTGCCGTCGCCGCGTTAGCAGCGCTCAGTTTCGATGACCTGACAGCCTCGCCGGAGGCGCTGGCCCGTGTGGTGCAAGGGATTCTATCCGGTGTGCTAACCGGCATCGGCTTCATCGGCGCTGGTGTAGTTTTGCGCGACCGCAACGCGGCTACTGTGATGGCCTCACCACCGCGCGACGGTGTGGATTACCGCGGGCGCTTGGAATTGCCTGCGCATTCGCGGCCTGGAAGATTGTGCTGAGTGGCCTGATCCTAGCGCTTATAATTCTCTTTGGACTTGGGTGGCTCGAGCGCCGGCTGTTTTCGTAAGTAATCCTATCAATAAATATTGGTGATATCAGCGGTCGCGCTCGAGAAGTGGCGAAACCGAGCAAGAGCCCATATTGACGCTCTCCGACGTAGTTCGACGACTTGTCGCGGTGGGTCTTGAAGGTAGGTCTTGAAAAACGTCCAGATATGATTTTCGGAAAGGACAGGTGACCTAAACAACATTGATTTCAAGGCGAGCGACAGCGCCGTGCGAAACGTAGCTATTTCGCCTGCGTTTCGGGCGTGACGGTGGAAGGTGGAATCACTGGCATGATACCGTTGCCTGGTGCCGGATACTTTATATCCGGGTCGACATGCGGCGGGGGGCAAATGACGCCGTTCGACCGCGTTAGCTTCTGGCTGAGGGTCTTGCCTTCCGGCGTATTCACGTCCATTCCGCCGCCTTGCCCTAAAGTCGCGCGCGTTTTGCACTGATTGGGAATGCCGCGCTCTGCCTGGGGCTCGACCGGTGACGTGGCTCGTGGCTGCGCTTGTACGGCGGCCCCTGCCGGCAGTGCAATCGCCAAAACCAAACTGAATATTCGCCAAGCCACCGCATCATTCCTTATGGCCATTCGAGGGATAACGGCCGAGTAGAATGGAGGTTCCTTTGTCTAGAAAAGCCACTCAAATCAAATAAGCGCGGTTAGCATCCTCGAATGGCATGTCCGCTTTGGGTCTCGTGTGCACGGCGCCCTGCAAGATTAGCGGACAAACATTCCCGAGCTAAAACCCGCCTTTCCCGCAGTCCGATAGCGGCCATTCGATTGCGCAAATTACTAGAAGCGATCAATGACCAGGGGCCGGCCGTACCAAACGGATAAGCCGGCGTAAAATTGGTCCCAACGACGGACGCCGTGTCAGCTTCGCTCGGCGATCCGTATCGAGCCGGCTCGTCGCCCTATGCCCTGCCGCGATACAAGAGCGACGGCCAACGCACGCCGGATCGAATGCTAGCCTACCAAGCGCGTTTTACGACGCATCCGACACTCTGGGGAGTTCGAGGTGTTTGACCAATTAAATCCGATTGTCTTCACTTAAGATCAGTGAGGTTTGACTTATATGGAAAAGGCCTGCTGAATATGTGCGGTTTATGCGGTGAAATCACTTTTGACAATTCGTCGGCCTCGGTGGCGGCGGTCGGCGCCATGGTGAGTGTGCTTAGCGGGCCGGTATAGCCTTCGGCCACCGGCGTCTCAAAATCATCGATCTGTCCGAAAAGGGACTACAGTCGATGGTCGTGCCGGAACTCGGCCTGTCGCTGGTTTTTAATGGCTGTATTTACAATCATAAGTAGCTGAGGGCCGAACCAGAGCAGCGTGGCTATCACTTCTTCTCTAGCAGCGACATCGAAGTCATCCTGAACCTGGCATACTTGGGGCACGGAAGCGCCGAAGCGGTTCCAGGGCAGGTTCGCCTTTATCATACATGAGCGCGAAAGCGGCAGGATCGCGATGTGCCCCGACCGGCTCGCTCTTATCAACGATTGCGTATTACGAGGCCTAGTGGGCGTCGGCCTTGACGGGCGGACAAGAGCAAAACTGATGCATTGCGTGCCGGAATCGGGCAGCGGGCCCGGTTACTGTCGCGTCATGTAATCGCCGGCCGTCAAAACAAACATAAACACCAGCCAGAAAATGCCTGCCAGCGCCGCCAGCCGCAGCAAGGCACTGGAGGACCGCAGCGTCATGAAAAACAGCATGACCAAGGCGACCTTGGCGGCTGCAATGACCATGTTGACGATGGAATTGAAAATGCCCAGCGGGACATAAGCCGAGCCGACCGTGGCGGCGAGCAACACCAACAGGGCTAACCACACGGCCCCGGGCACAATCCAAAGACGCAATGCGTCGTTCGCGGCATTTCTCATCACGCGCGGCCGATCAGATAGAGAAGGGGCAACAACACGATCCAGATGATATCGACGAGGTGCCAATAAAGCGCGATGCCCTCAAAGGGGCTACCGTCTAACGGCAGCCGCTCGCGGTAAAGCAATGTCTTAGCGACGCCAACGACGCCAATGCCAATGGTGAGATGGATGGCATGCACGCCGGTCGCCACCCAATAAAAAGCCCAGAAAATTTGGGTTGGCGCCGGATGCAGCGGAAAATATGGTCCGGGGACCAAGCCCTTCACGATGTCGTCGTGATATTCGAAGCCCTTGGCGACCAGAAAGGCCAGGCCGAGCATAGCGGTCGCGACCAGGCACCACAAGGTCATGCGACGGAAATTTCGTCGGCCGCACGAATGGCGACCGCCATTGTCAGGCTGCGGTCAGCAAAATAGCGGTGTTCAAGGTGCCGTAGAAAATGTCGGTTTCTTGGGCCGCTGTGTGGAAGCCTTCAGGGTAGAGATTGCGGTAGATCGCGTAGCCGAGGAACAGCCCGCCGAAGAACAGCACCTCGCTGGCAAGAAACACCCAAACGCCGAAAGACACGCCTCACGTTGACGCTCAAGGCTCGGCCAGGGTTCATGCAGCGCCCGCGAGGTTTCCCTCATGGGTGCTCACCCTGCTGAACGTCGGGATCGCGGTCATGCGTCGCGGCGGTCTCGTCCGCCGGGTGATAGTGGTATGGCCCGGTATCGACGACCGGCGCTTCTCGAAATTGTGCTTTGGCGGCGGCGACGGCGGTCTGCCATTCGAGCCCGGTCGCCTTCCACGGGTTGCGCCCGCGCGTTCGGCCCGCGCCACAGCGACAGCGGCAGATAGAACAGCGGCAACACATACGCGACCGCCAGGATCCCGGCGCCGCCGGTCGACATCACGTGCCAGATTTGGAAGACCTCCGGATAGACGTGATAGCGCCGCGGCATGCCCAGCATAGCCCATCACGAACTGCGGCAAGAAGGTCACGCATGAAGCCGAGGAAGGTCGTGATCGCGGCGACGCGCGCCCAGCTTTCGTGGATACATGCGGCCGGTGATCTTCGGCCACCAGAAATGCAGCGCCGGCGAAAAATGCCGATGACGCTGCCGCCGACCATGATGAAATGGAAATGGGCGACGACGAAATAAGTGTCGGTGACATGGATGTCGATCGGCACCGAGGCGAGGAACAGCCCGGTCAGGCCGCCGATGGTGAACAGGCCGATGAAGCCCATGGCGTAGAGCATCGGCGCTTCGAACGAAATCTGCCCGCGGTAGAGCGTCGCGGTCCAGTTGAACACCTTGATCGCGGACGGCACCGCCACGATGAAGGACAGGAACGAAAACACCAGGCTCGCATATGGCGATTGCCCCGACACGAACATGTGGTGGCCCCAGACCATGAAGCCGATCACCGCGATCGCCATCAGCGAGAACACCATGCCGGTATAGCCGAACACGCGCCGGCGCGCGAAACAGGTGATGACTTCGGAGACCACGCCCATCGCCGGCAGGATCATGATGTAGACCGCCGGGATGGCTGTAGAACCAGAACAGGTGCTGGAACAGCAGCGGATCGCCGCCATTGGCGGGATTGAAGATCGGCACGCCGAACAGGCGCTCGGCCATCATCAGCAACAGCGACATCGCCAGCACCGGCGTCGCCAGCACCATGACGATGCTGGTGGCATAGAGCGCCCAAACCAACAACGGCAGCCGGAACCAGGTCATGCCCGGCGCGCGCAGCATATGCGCCGTGGTGATGAAGTTGACGCCGGTGGCAATCGAGGAAAAGCCGACGATGAAGACGCCGGCCGCGGCCGCAATGACATGGCCGTTGGAGATATAGCGTCGAGAACGGCGTGTAGAAGGTCCAGCCGGTATCGACGCCGCCGGCCCAGATCGCATAGATCGTGAACAGCGCCGCCGATCATGAACAGGTACCATGACATCAGATTGAGCCGCGGAAAGGCGACATCCTTGGCGCCGATCATCATCGGCAGCAGAAAATTGCCGAGCGTGGTCGGGATCGACGGCACCAGGAAAAACCAGACCATGACGATGCCGTGCAGCGTGAACAGCCGATTATATTGATCGTCGGTGAGGAACATGCCGTGCGGCTGTAAAAGCTCGAGCCGCACCAGGCCGATCGCAATACCGGCAATGAAAAAGAAGACGGTGATCGACAACGCGTAGAGGATGCCGATACGCTTGTGATCGGTGGTGGCGAGCCACGACCAAACCGTATGGCCGTCCTCGAGGTAGTTCGCGGCTTTACGCTCGGGCAATGTCGACGACGGTGATCGACGGTCATTTGTTGGCGACTTCGTCGTTGTCCGAGAGTGATTTCATATAGGCGAGCAGCCGGATCGAGCTGCGCCTCGCTGACTGGTCCTTAAAGCTCGGCATGATCGGCTTGAAGCCGGCGACAATGTCCTTGTCGGGCTGCAGGATCGAATCGCGCAGGTACGCTTCGTCGGCGCGCACCGTGCGTCCGTTCGCGAGATGGACGAGGCGATTGAACACGCCGTGCAGATCGGGCGCGTGGATCGAGGAATTCGTGGCGTGGCAGCCGGAGCAGCCGAGCGAGCGGAACAGCGCTTCGCCCTGCTGCGCGAGGCCGCTGGTCTGTGGCTGCGCCGCGATCCATTGCGCGTAGGCCTGCGGCGGCATGATGACGATGCGGCCGGTCATGCGCGAATGCCCGGTGCCGCAGAATTCCGCGCATTCGAGCATATAGGTGCCGGGCGTGTCGGCGGTGAACCACAGATAGGTGTAGCGGCCGGGCAGCACGTCTTGTTTGATGCGCAGCGCCGGCAGGAACAGGCTGTGGATGACGTCCTCCGAGGTCATGCTCAGCACCACCGGCTTGCCCGATCGGGACATGCAGCACGTTGATCTCGCGCACGCCGCTGGGCTGCTGGATCTTCCACATCCACTGCTTGGCGACGACGTGGATTTGCAGCGCATCGTTGCGGCGGCGTCAGTGCCGATAGTTGTGCGCTCGCCGCCCACCAGAAAATGAAAAGAAACAGGAATAGGGTCGCGACCGACCAGCCGATCTCAAATTCGTTGCGCATGATATGCGGCATGCGTCCGCGCTTGGCCTTGGAGCCGCGGTAGTAACGGAAGGAAAATCCGATCACCAGCGCGAACACCAGAAACGCGATGACGAAGGAGATTGCGGTCAATGCGTAAAAGAGGCGATCGATGTGCGCGGCGTGGGTCGAGGCCTGCGTCATGAAGGCGGAGACTGTCATGAGGCCACTCTCCGCCGCCGCGCCAGCGCGAGGAAGCAAATGCCGGCGGCCAGAATCAAGAGCGTCATGCAGCCCATGATCGTCAGTATTTTTGTGATTGAGGCGGTATAGATGCCGCGTGCCGGATCGAAGCCGAAGCAACAGAGAGTGATCTGATCGAGCAGGGTGCCGATACGGCCTTTGCCGGCGTCGACCAGCGCCAGCCTTAGGTCGCCGCCGCCGGTGAGGCCGAGCCCCGAAAGCACGCGTACGATGCGCCCATCGCTGGCGATTACGTAAGCGGCGGCCGGATGCGCGAATTGGTCGGTGTCCTTGTCGTAGACATAGTGATAACCGGCATTCTGTGTCGCGGCTGCGATTCCGGGCGCGTTCCCGATGAGGAACACGCTGGCTTTGGTCACCGGATCGTCGGCGCCGATGCGTAAGGCCTGCATTGCCTTTGCGGCCGTGGGCCCGTCCTTAGGGTCGAGACCGATAACAATGAGGTGGTAGTCCCGGCCCGGCGTTAGGCCGGTTTTGGCAAGTCCCGCCGCGGCGAAGCTCAAGATCGGCCCGCACAGGTTAGTGCAGGTGTAATCGGCAAACACGATCACGGCCGGCGCGTCACCGACGATGTCGCCCAGCGAATGCTCGACGCCGTTGGCGTTCAAAAAGCGCAGCGTGAGTGGAAACGCGGCGCCCGCTTTAGCCTCCGCTTTGACGGCCTTGAGCTGCGTCGGCGCCAAGTCGGCGCACGCGGGTGCGACTAGCATTAACGTCATGAGCGCGGCGAGCCATCGCATCATGGCTTGCCCCCGCAGGCGCGGTTGTCGGAGTGCGGGCACCGAACGGTGAAAAGGCTTGCTCGCCGCGCCCGGCGATGATCTCGATCGCCCGCTTGATCGGGATCGCAACCAGCGTGTGCTCGGTATTGGCCCAGCGGTACCCCTCAAGATCTGCACGTTGCCTGGCGATCAAGGTGTGCAATTCCGCCGCCGGATTGGCTTCGAGGCGCGGCTTCGGAAATTGCGCGATCGCGGGCGTGCGATGGCCCGGCACCGCGGCATAGAAGATCAGGGCGAAAACGATCATGCTCGCTGCCAACAGCGCCATGGCGCCGCTGGCCGCGATCAACACCCCGCGCGTGCTCACGCCACCCGGCTCAAGATCGTCGGCGCGGGCTTGATCAGTCATGCGTTACTCTCACATGATCAAGGTCGCTTGCGGGCCGCTTCCCGACAGTCAGGAACAGCAAGGCGCAGCAAATGGCGATTGCCGCGAGCGGCGCCGTCGCCAGCGCCTCCGGTCCGTAAACGGGCGCCAGCAGCCAAGCGACGTAAAGCGCGAGCCCGCAAAGAATGCTCGCCGCGATCCAGCGCAAAGCATTGAGGCTGGCGCGCACACGCTCCAAGAGCAGTGCCGAAACCGGGATCAGCGAGCCGAGCAGGAAGGTCGCGATCGCGATCCAGCGCCATACGCCATCGGCGCGTTTGACGAAGAAATCGACCTTGTGCGGAAGATCGCCGTACCAGATGACCAGCACGGCCATGAAATCGATGTAGGTGAGGCCGAGCGTCACCGCAAGCAGCAGGCCGCCGAGATCGCGTACCGCATTGGTTATCGAGATTACGCGGCGCCGCCAGTGCCGCGAAAGCCAGCGCTGCCAGGAGCTGCATGATAGCGAGGCTGGCGCCGAACGACGTCGAGATGAAAACTGGCTCCGCCGACAGGATCCAGTCGACCGACAACAGGCTGATCGCCAGCGCATGAAGGCAAGCCCAAGCGCCGCGATCAGCACGGCGCTGCGGGATGCGCTGCCCGCTATGAGCAGCGCCAATACACTCCAGGCGATGAACGCAATCACGGTGCGAGTTACGAACAGCGGAATGTTGAGATAGAAATGCGCGACACTTGGCATCACCGCGGGACTGCCGGCGACCCAAGGATAAAGAAGCGGCAGCGCCACGAGGGCCGGAATGAACAGAATCGCTACCACCGGCATGGTGAGCGCCGCTGGCGCCAGCATTGGGCTGAGCGCTTCGCCCCAGCGGCCGCCGGTCAGCCGGTGGATCATCAACAAAGCGAGGCTCCCGAGGGGAACCGCGCTGGCAAAGACAAAAGCGATGAGCCATCCGGCCGCCGCCAGCTTAGGCAGCAGAAAAACCAGCAGCAGCATCGCAGCGGCTGCAACGAGAGCAACGATCAGCAGTCCGCCGCGCTGCTTTGACGTCGCGCCGCGTGAGTCATTTTGCGGCGGGTTCTGTTGTTCCGACAAAAATCCCAGCGCTGCCCCGGCAACCACTGCTGCCGTCAGCGATATGACACGGCCGAATGTCCCCGAGGCTGTGCTGCGGGGTGTCATCGCAGCTTCTCCCGCGCTTCCGGGGCCTGCGCCAGGGTCGCGCCGCCTGCGAGAGTTGCAGCGCGCGGATATAGGCGATGATGGCCCAGCGGTCGCGCGGCTCGACCCGCGTGGCATAGGAGTACATCACGCCATAGCCGTGGGTGATGACGTCGAAGAAGTACGCGGCCGGCGCCGCCATCAGCCGTGGCTCGTGATAGGACGGCGGCGCGGGAAAGCCGCGCTTGACCACGATGCCGTCGCCATCGCCGCGAAGCCCATGGCAGGGCGAACAATAGATGTCGAAACGCTCGCGCCCGCGCGCCAGCAGCGCGGCGTCACCGGCGGCGGGTTGTCGGCGACTGTCGTCGCGCGCAAGATCGCCTTGCGCGACCGTATGCGTCGGGCGGACGGTTGCGCCGAGGTGCCGTCCGTGACAGATGGCTGGCCGGCTCATAGGTGCCGTAACTGGTTCTGCTGCGTCATGCTGACGTCGCAGCCGGCGAGCACGAGCGCGAGGGCGCATGAGCGGACGATCGCGCCTCACGCTTCCACCTCCCAGATCGCGATGGCGCCGGCCTCGCTCAGCCAATCGCGGAGCGCGCGCAAGTCATTCGCTGCTTCGGGCGCTTCGAGCGCCAGCAGGAAACGGTCCTGGCTCGCGCGTTCGAAGCCGGGAATTTCGAACAGCGGATGGTGCAGGCGCGGCAGCCCGGTTTCCACCAGCAGTGCGATGAAGCCGGCAGAAGCGGCGCCAAGAATGCCGATCGCGAACGGAAACAGCATGAAGGCCGGCCAGGAATTGAGCGGCCGCCCGCCGCAGTTGATCGGATAGTCGATGACCGCGCTGTAATATTCGATGCCGTAGGCGAACGCGGCGATGCCAAGGCCGCCGATGGCCATCGGCGACGCGCAGCCGGGTCGAGGTGGCGCCGAGCAGTTCGGCCATGCCTTCGACCGGGAACGGCGTGAAGGCATCGAGCGCTCGATAGCCGGCTTCGCGCTGGCGCGCCGCGCCGCCTCGCAGCAGTGCGTCGCCGCCGTGAAATTCGGCGATCAGCACGCCGCTCATGCTCGGCCCTCCTCGTAGACGAGCTTGCGCATCTCGTGCATCGACACGGCCGGGACCAGGCGCACGAAAAGCAGGAAGAGCAAGGCGAAGAAGCCGAGCGAGCCGATCAGCAGCGACCAGTCCCAGAACGTCGGCACGAAGGATACGCCACATGCGACGGCAGGAAGCCGTGCGACAGCGTGTTCCAGACGATCAGGATGCGCTCGAGCCACATGCCGACATTGATGAGGATGGCGATGACGACAGACGGCGCGCGATGTTGCGGCGCATGCGGCGCCACCAGAACAGCTGCGGCGATGACGACGTTGCAGGCGAGCAGCGCCCAGAAGAGCGGCGCGTAGGTGCCGGTGAACTTGAAGATGACGAGCCAGCGGTCGGCGTGCTCGCCGCGATACCAGGCGGCGAACCATTCGGTCGCGTAGGACAGCCCCATGATCAGCGAGGCGGCGAGCATGATCTTGGCCATGACGTCGAAATGCTCGATCGTGATCGATGCGCTTGCATGCCGAAGCCCCAGCGCACGCCGCGCGCTAGCACCACCACCATGGCGAAGCCGGAATACATCGCGCCGACGACGAAATAAGGCGGGAAGATCGTCTCCTGCCAGCCCGGCATCAGGCTCGCGGCGAAATCGAGGCCGACGACGCTGTGCAGCGAGACGACCAGCGGCACCGCCAGCGCCGCCATCGTCGTGTGATAGATCTCGTAGATGATGCCAGTGCCGCGCCGAGCCGCGCCAGCCGAGCGCGAAGGCGCCGTAAAGATCGCGCGCTTGACTCTGCCGGTGGCGCGGTCGCGCATGGTGGCGAGATCGGGGATCAGGCCGACATACCAGAAGATGATCGAGAACAGGATGTAGGTGAGGATCGCCCAGAAATCCCAGATCAGCGCCGTGCGCCACTGCGGCCAGACGCGCCATCGTGTTGGGATAGGGCGTCAGCCAGTAGAAATACAGCGGCCGGCCGAGATGCATGATCGGGAAAATGCCGGCGATGGCGGCGGCAAACAGCGTCATCGCCTCGGCGAAGCGGTTGATCGAGGCGCGCCAGCGCTGCCGCGTCAGCAGCAGCATCGAGGAGATCAGCGTGCCGGCATTGCCGATGCCGATCCACCAGACGTAATTGGCGATCGGGAAGCCCCAGACCACGGTGGTGTTGTTGCCGAAGATGCCGATGCCCTTGTAGAAGCACCCAGAACAGCGACGCGGCCATCAGCAATGTCAGCGCGCAGCTGACGCCAAAGGCGATCCACCAGACGCGCCAGCGCCAGGTCCTCGCGCTCCAGCAGCGGTGCGGACACGAGCTCGTTGACCGCGTCGTAGCTGCGCGCCTCGCGGCTTGGTCCACCGCGCGATTACCGGCCCTTCCTGTTGCCGGTCATGATGCCGTTCTCCTTCAGCGCCGGATTGGGATTGCGCACAGCCGCGCGAGATAGGTCGTGCGCGGCCGCGTGCCGAGATGGCCGAGCAGCGCGTAATGATGCGGCTCATCCTTGCGCGTCGTTGACCGCGACGCTTTCGGTCGTTGCGGTTGCCGAAGGAGATGGCGCGGGTCGGGCAGGCCGACTGGCAGGCGGTGACGACTTCGCCTTCGGCGATGGGGCGGTCCTCCTTTTCGGCCTCGCGCCGCGCGCGCGCTGATGCGCTGGACGCAATAGGTGCACTTCTCCATGACGCCGCGCGCGCGCACGGTGACGTCAGGATTGTGCTGGGCCGTGACCGACTTCGCGCCGAGATTGGCGTATTCCTGGCCGTCGGCATAGCCGAACCAGTTGAAGCGCCGCACCTTGTAGGGGCAATTCGACTGGCAAAAGCGGGTGCCGATGCAGCGGTTATAGACCTGCACGTTCAGGCCTTCGCTGTCGTGCACCGAGGCCGCGACCGGGCAGACCGGCTCGCAGGGCGCGTGCTCGCAATGCATGCAGGGCACCGGCTGGAAGCCGCGGTGGCTGCTTGGCGTCGACGACATAGGTGTCGACGCGCAGCCAGTGCATGTCGCGCCCCCTGCGACTTCCTCCGGGCCGACCACCGGCACATTGTTCTCGGCCTGGCAGGCGACAACACAGGCATTGCAGCCGATGCAGACGGCGGTATCGATCACCATCGCCCAGGCGTAGTTGTCGTAGGGCACCGGCGGATACAGCGTCGGCATGTCTATCGAACCGTGATCGGGGGACCGCTTGCCCTCCGCCAGTTCGGCGAGCGTTAAGGCCGCGGAATAGGTCCTTGGCTTCGCCTTCGAGCTTGAAATGATGTTGCGTGCTCGGGACAGGCCGGTGCTCGCCGGTGTGCCTCACCGAGACATTTTCGCTCTGCCACGAGTTTTCGAGCGAACGCAGCGGATATACGTCGAAGCCGATGCCATTGCCGATGGCGCCCGCGCGGTTGCGTCCATAGCCGAGCGAGGTGGCGATAACGCCATCGGCCTGACCGTGCCTGACGGTCACCGGTCCGCGCACGGTGGCCTTGCCTTGCGCGACCTCGATAACGTCGCCGTCTGAGACACCGTAGCTGAGCGGCATCCGCCGACGAGAGCGCAAAGCTATTGCCCCAGACCTCCTTCGTCATCGGTTTGGGGCATTCCTGCAGCCAGGCATTGTTGGCGAAGCGTCCATCCCACAGCGATGGGTCGGCGCCGAGCAGGAGCGTCATGCCTGCGGCGGCTTCGGCAGGAGCCAAGTTGGGCGTGGCAGGCGCTGGTGTCGCTATCTTTGCGGCGGCACTGCTTGCAATCACGCCATCATGCAAAGCGCGCCTCCACCACGCTTCGAAATCGCCGGCGCCGGATTGCGCCTGCCAAGTTTGCCGCACGAGATCGTAGGAGGAGGGCGCAAGCTGTCCTGCGGCCATAGCGAGAAACTCGTGTGCATCGCGGCTGTCGTAGAGCGGCCGGATCAGCGGCTGCACGATGCTGGCGGTGCCGTCGATAGCGCGCAGGTCTGACCAGCTTTCCAGGGCGTGCGAAAGCGGCAAGTGCCAGTGGCAGTGTGCGGCGGTCTCATCATCGTGAAGGCCGAGATGCACGCTGAACGGAACGCGGGAAATCCCCGTGGCGATGTCGAGGGTCGCGGACGTATCGTAGGCAGGGTTGGCGTCGAGCACGACAAGCGTCTCGATCCGACCGCCTTGAAGTTCGTTCGCAAGGTCTTGTAGCGAAGCGGCGTGACTTTGCGGATGTGTGTCGATCGGTTCGGTGAAATCGACCGGCGCTTGCACCTGCGCATTGATCCAGTGACCAAGCGCATGCACGTCGGCAGGCTGGCGCGGTCCGACCATGACCAGTGCGCGGCCGCGGTTTGCTAAAAGATCGGCGCTTACGGCCTGAGCGAACTTTGCCGCTTCCGCGGGGAGATCGGCCTCCGCTGTCGCGTCGCGCAGCGCCGCTTCGACATGCAGCGCGAAGTTGCGAAGAGCCGCCGGGTGCAAAGCCATGCGGTGGTCGGCATTGGCGCCCGTAAGCGTCCATTCCGCCTCGGCGGCGTAGAGCCGCAAGAAGGGCTTGGCGTCGACCTGGCGCCTCCCGGCAAAGCCATGGGCGTTGACGATCTGCGCCGGCCCCGCGCCGAGCGGATCGGCGTCGAGGGTCAGCAGCACCGCCGCATCGCTAAGGCGCGGGGCGACGGTGAGCGGTCGGCCGAAGGCCTGCGCCGCCCCGGCAAGAGCAAAATCGTCACTCACCGGCTCGTAGCGATACCAGCGCGCTTGCGGATATTGCTGCAACAGCGCATCGATCTGACCGCAACATTGTTGGCGACGTGATGCGTCCGCTGACCATCGCCAAGCCGGCGCCGCGCCGCGATCGTTCTCGCTCCATCTGCGCCCGCAAGTGCGCCGGCAAGGGCGTCCCAGGTGGCAATATCGTTGTTGTGCCGAGCCGCCTTCGAACGGTCCGGATCATAGAGCGACATGATGGCGGCTTCCGCGAACACGTCCGTAGCGCCCAGGCTCGCCGGATGGCGCGGATTGCCTTCGATCTTGATCGGCCGCCCTTCGATGGATGTGGCAAGCACGCCGCGCCCGTAGCCGGCAAGCGAAAGGGTGGTTGCGAAATTCAACGGCTCGCCGGGCGACAACGCGCTCCGGCATGTCGACATAGGGCACGATCTCTTCCGCGCGGCTTGCCGCAAGCGCCGAGCGGCCAGAAGCAAAGCCACTGCTGCCGAGCAATTTCAGCGGCTGTGCGGCGGTCAAGATCGTATTTGCTGGTCATCGATGGCACACGCGAGCAATCGGTCAGTTGTTCGGTCTTGATGTGATATTGAGCGAGCAGGCATCGGCCTTGTTCGAGCTGATCCTTCGGCGGCGTCCAGCTGGTGTTGAAGATCTGGTCCGTGTGGCCGCAGATGCGGGCCGGATCGCGGTGGCAGTCGAGGCACCAGTCCATCGTCAGCGGCGCCGCCTTGCCGCATCAGCGGCATGGTTTCCACGGCGCCATGACAGGTCGTGCAGCCGACACCGTTGGCGACATGAACCGAATGGTCAAAATAGACGTAGTCGGGCAGACGGTGCACGCGTTTCCAGTGGATCGGCTTGTGCTCAGCCAGACTTTGGCGCACCGGCGCCAGCATGGCGGCGCTGGTGAAAAGCTGCGAATGACAGGTCATGCAGGTCTTAGTCGGCGGCATGCCGGCGAAGGCGGAGGTTTCAACCGACGTATGGCAATAGCGGCAGTCGAGGCCGAGACCGCCGACGTGATGCTCGTGACTGAAGGGTATCGGCTGTTCAACTGTGATGGATTGGCCGGTTATGTATTCCGAGCGCATAACCGCATAGCCGGCCCCCATGGCAAGGAACGGCGACACGAACGCAGCTGTCAGAATAACGCGCGCAACCGTATTGGCCACGGGACGAAAAAGTTGCGGCATTTGCCGTAGCCTCCCGAGCAATCGGCTGCCTTTGGCCTCTCGATCAGCGACGGTTTAAAATACACGCGACGGCGGAACGAACGCGTCCCACCTGCGTCCGGCGGTTTTTGCGGGCTGTTAACGGAGTGACCTCCGCCCAGGACCGCCGGAAAGGAAACCGGTGCCTCAACCGATCCAGCATTGGCTCACAATTCGTGCCCCTTCCGTGAACACAGGGTCGGTCCAAAAGTTCCAAGTGACAATTGTGCAATGTCAGTGTGGCTGCAGCCATTGTGTTCGCGCTGGCCATCCCTTCGGATGCTCGAAAGCCGCGCGAACACCGTCTAAAGGTCTGCCCTTTTTTGCGGACGGGCTGGCGGTGTGCGAGCCGAGTAATGACCACCCTGGGGTCATTGCTTCTCAGGCCATGATTTCATGTTTGGCGCCAACATCTTACATACGAATTGTCCGAAATCAGACATTAAGGTATTTGACTAGTAATTACGCATATTATTAGAATGAGTAGGTATCTCATTTGGGGGTCTGCCATGAGAAAGAACGGCAAGCTCGCTCGCGGAGAGCGCTTACAAATCATGCTGTCGCCGGAAGAATTGGAGGCAGTAGATGATTTTCGGTTCGAGCACCGAATGCCAAGTCGTGCTGCGGCGGTCCGGGAGCTCTTTAGTCGCGGACTTGCTGGCGCGGGGCATTCTGCTGTAGCCGGACAAAAATCGACAGATTTCGGGGTGCTTGGACAGAACACCAACGGCGGCAGCAAATATCGCTGAATGCGGAGCAGCCAAGTTAGTCCCTGTCGCCAATAACCGCGAATGCCCTTTTTGCTCTTAGACTACGAGAGACTTGCTCGAGGTGACTGTGGCGTGCAGTATTGTTCCATGCCGCAGTCTCATATCCTGGATAAGCCAATCGCTTCCGACGCGCGACCAGCCTGTCCAAAATGCAATTTGCCCATGTGGCTGGCCAGCATTGAGCCGGATCAGCCGCGTCACGACAGACGAACTTTTGAATGCCCAAGTTGCCGGCATCAAAAAACGGTCGTCGTCCTATACGAATAAGAGGACAAAGTCATGGCAATATATCGTTTGATTGATGCTGGCGCATTTGGCCCCGACGAAATTGAAGCCATGACGGCCGCATACGAGGGCGCGTTAGTTGAGTTGCGCTTGGTTGACCGGAATGACCCCCTCACAGAAATTATCGCCAAGTCGATTGTCAACGTGACAGCGACAGGCGAACGTGATTTTGAAATCATAAAGACGCGTGCGCTTAATGCAATAGGTGTACGCAGGAGTGCTGCCTAGCCCTCAGGGACGTGTGAAATGGACGACGTCTCGCCTATTGATCCTCCAGCCTGTCCAAACTGCGAGGCATGGATGCGGCTTGTAGAGGTCGATTATTTAACTGGACCACCGCCCAAAGAACTCCGCCGTTTCGAGTGCAAGTCTGGGGTAAAATCTTATCGAACGAGCCGCGGAATTCACATTTCCGTTTTACCCTGAAAGCAGACATCGACACTGCTGAACATCCCATCTACCGCCGCGTTCGGCGCTAAGGCATGATCGGGCTCGCAGGAATTGGTTGGGGCGTTCGGTGCAGACGGTGCTGAGCTTATCTAGAACCATAAGGCCGGGCTCATTGCGGGCCTATCTGGCCGCGACCATAATTGTCAGTGCAGCAGCCTTGGCCCGGTGGAGCCTAGGCTTCATCGTCTACCAGACGCTGCCATTCATCACGTTTTATCCCACGGTTGTCCTAGTAACGTTTTTCGGCGGCGCGGGGCCGGGTGCGTTTGCGGCTGCGGCGGGCGCGGTCATGGCATGGTGGGCCTTCATGCCCCACTCCGGCAACGTGTTGCCGTCGGACCTGGGGAGCCAAATAACACTTGCGATATACCTACTGTCTTCGCTCGGTATGGTCTGGGGCACCGACTACACCCGCCGCCTAGCGAAACGACTTCGCGACGAGGAGGGCCTTCACGCTCTCGCCGTCCAGGAACTCGGCCACCGCCTCAAGAACAAGGTCATGACGATCCAGGCGATCATCCGGATGTGCCTGCAAGACCATCCAGAAGCAAGTGACAAAATTCAAGGGGCTCTCACTGCTCTCGCTAACGCCGATGGTCTTCTTGCGGAATTGCAAGGACAAGGAGCAAGTCTTCGTACGTTACTGTTGGCAAAGGTGCCCCCTACAACGCTGAACGCACCGCACTTGCGGGGCCAGATGTCCTTTTGCCAGCGCAGCTTGCGCTGACGATGGCGTTGTTGATCCACGAACTAACAACTAACGCGGCCAAGTATGGGGCATTCTCGGAAGCCGGGGGGCGCGTGTCAGTCGAGTGGTCGCTCGATCAAGGGTGTTTGGAGCTTGCTTGGCGCGAGAGTAACGGGCCGACGATAGCGCGACCGACGAGCAGCGGCTTCGGGACGCGTCTGTTTAAGAGGGCACTCGAGCCTCTTGGAGGCGTTGTGCACGCTGATTTCGCGCCGACCGGATTGGTCTGCAAGCTATCCATCCCGATGTCGGTCCAACTGGCGAAAAGTGCAGCCGATCTTGTTGGCGCAACATCTCAGAGGACGGCATAATGACCAAAAAAGCCTTAGCCGACGCCGCCCTTGTACGGAAATGCATTTTGTCACGCAGGTAGTGTAGCGGCGCTGGCAATGTCGCTTATTGGCAGTGCGCCCCGAAGGCGCGGATCGCTAGTGGAGGAAGATTCCACCCAGAGAGTTGTCGATTGATCTGGTAGCTGACGAGCGGCTCGGCCGGGTAACCGGCAGAGCTGGAGCCTCGTGACAAAGGCCGCTTTAGGCGGCTGAGCAATCCGGCGGGCCGTAACGTGAGTGAAGCCTGAGCAGGCCTCGAAAGTGACAATGCGGATGCCGACCCTCCTGCCATTTGGGGAAGGCTGCATGAGCGGGGAAGCAATCGACAGGCGCACCCGCTCGATCCGCCGGGGTAGTGGGCACGGCACGACGGAAAGGTGGTTCGGGTAATCGGGGGAGACCCGTTACGGGTGAGGGTAGCAGCCTCAACGTCGCGACAGGCGGCGGCCATGGCGGGAGTCGGACAGGGTCGTATGACCGTCGAAGCCGGGTAATGCTGGCGGAGGAAAGGGCCCTGACTTCTGGTGCGCTTTCGAAGATGGTGAGGTGAAGGTGATTGGCGATGAGCCTGGCAACACCGATAACGATCCGGACCCTTCAGAGAAAGCTCTATCGTAAGGCGAAGGCGGAGCCTGCCTTCCGCTTCTACCTGCTCTACGACAAGATTTACCGCGAGGACATTCTGCGTCACGCCTATGCGCTGGCCCGAGCAAATGCGGGTGCGCCGGGCACGGACGGAATGACCTTCGCGGCAATCGAAGCGTCGGGTCTAGAGAGGTGGCTGGCGGGCCTGCGCGAGGAAACTGGTCTCGAAGACGTACCGGCCTGATCCGGTGCGGCGGGTGTCCATACCGAAGCCGGACGGAGGCGAGCGACCGCTCGGCATTCCGACAATCCGGGATCGGGTGGTCCAAACCGCCGCCAAGCTCGTGCTGGAACCGATCTTCGAGGCGGACTTCGAGGACAATGCCTACGGCTACCGTCCCGTTCGCGGGGCGGTGGACGCGGTCAAGGAAGTGCACCGGCTGATTTGCCGGGGCTATACCAACGTGGTCGACGCCGATTTATCCCGATACTTCGATACAATTCCACACGCCGAGCTTATGAAATCAGTAGCTCGTCGCATCGTGGACCGGCGCGTGCTCCGGCTGATCAAGCTGTGGCTGAAAGCGCCGATCGAGGAACGGGATGATGACGACAGGGCGCGGCGCATTGGTGGTGGTAAGAGCAACATGCGCGGCACGCCTCAGGGCGGCGTCGTGAGCCCGTTGCTCGCCAACATCTACATGAACCGGTTCCTGAAGTATTGGCGGCTGACCGGGCGCGGGGAAGCGTTCCGTGCACACGTCATCGCGTATGCCGACGACTTCGTCATCCTCAGTCGCGGATGTGCGGCCGAGGCCCTGGCGTGGATGAAGGCGGTGATGACGCGGCTCGGGCTGGCACTCAACGAGGCTAAGACCTCGTTGAAGAATGCTCGGCAAGAACGCTTCGACTTCCTCGGCTACTCGTTTGGACCTCACCGTTACAAAGCGAACGGTCTTTGGTATCTGACGCGAGCCCGTCCAAGAGGAGCGTGCAACGGTTCAAGACGAAGGTTGGCAATCTGCTGGTGCCTGGCAACAACGATCCGTGGCCAGAAGTGCGCGACACGCTGAACAGGTCTCTGCTTGGCTGGTCGAACTACTTCTGCTACGGGACACGCCGATCGGCATTCCGCGGCGTTGACCGATACGTCTATGAACGTGCGCGCGATTTCCTTGCCCGACGGTACAAGGTGGCAGGGCGTGGCACACGGCGGTTCTCCCTCGACGTGGTCTATGGAGAACGCGGTCTGCTGCGTCTCGAACGCCTGCCACTACCGGCCACGCTGTGTGCCTCACGGTGAAACCGGTCGGAGAGCCGGATGCCTTAATCGGGCACGTCCGGTTCGATGAGCGGGGATGGGAAACGGAGCGTTGCCGAATGGCCCAAGCTACCGCGCCCATCCTCGACTCTACCAAAGCGTCGTTTGCGGAAGGTCCCCAATTTGGTCGCTTTCGGCGCCAAGCGGACAAACATAAGCGTGGCCTTGACCACCTCGGTCGCGAATGACCCAAAGCAGAAACTCAATGCCGCTGAACCTTCGGTCCAGACAATCAATGCGCGGCCTATCGAGATTAGACTGTTGGGCCTGATCGAGAACGCAGCGGAATAACGCGTTGCGGCTTTCGACGCGGTGGGGTCATATGCTCAATTGCTACGGTTAGATCGCGCTGTAAGAATGGCTTGGTAAGTTTCGGCAAGCCGATATCTTCTCCAGGCACACGGTCGGCATGACCGGTCGCGAGCAAGACGGGAATGTCCGGCCATTCGCTTCTAATAGCCTCGGCAAGTTCTGTCCCGGTCATTTTTGGCATGGCCTGATCGGTAACGACAAGATCGACGGAACCCTCGCGACGGAGAATTTCGAGCGCTTCTTTGCCTGAATAGGCTTCGAAAACGGTGTGGCCGAGGTCTTCGAGCATCGCGATCGTATTCATTAAGACGAGGGCGTCGTCATCGACGGCCAGAACCGTGAGCGGACGAACGGTCTTTGCTGCGGGTGGGTGCGTTGGGGCCGCCGGTTGCGCGGAAGTCTTGGCAATCGGTATCCAAAGCTCAGCTGTCGTCCCGCTACCTTTCCGGCTATGAAGGATCAAACGTCCGCCGCTTTGCTCGGCAAAGCCGTGCACCATCGAGAGACCAAGGCCGGTTCCTTTGCCAACTCCCTTGGTCGTGAAGAATGGCTCGGTGGCGCGGCGCAGCGTTTGTTCGTCCATCCCTTCGCCCGTGTCGAGTACGCTGAGACAGATGTACTGGCCGGGTGAAACTCCGATTATTTGATTGGGCGCAACGCCTACTTCGCGAGCGGACAGGATGATGTCGCCACCATCAGGCATGGCGTCGCGAGCGTTCAGGGCGAGATTGAGCAGTGCAA
Organism: uncultured Alphaproteobacteria bacterium; assembly: GCA_963810255.1. Taxonomy (GTDB): domain Bacteria; phylum Pseudomonadota; class Alphaproteobacteria; order Rhizobiales; family Xanthobacteraceae; genus Pseudolabrys. The sequence goes on from CAWEMT010000009.1 coordinate 292,241, forward strand.
GCTCTAGCTGATTGGGGTCTACCTCGACCGACTTGAGAGCGAGCGGGAAACGGGTCTCGATGTTGAATAACGGCCCCACGGACCGTCGCAGGAGTTCCGTCATCCCGCGCACTAGTTCGGGAATGCCGAGCACTTCCTGTTTGAGTTCGTCGTTGCGCGCAAAGGCGAGCATGCGTTTGGTCAGGATCGTACCGCGCTGGGCGCCTTGGGCTGCATTTTCAAGTAGCGCGATGCTTTTTGGGTCGTCGGGCAAACGCTTGCGCAGCATTTCTAGGCTGCCAAGCACAGCCGTTAACAGGTTGTTGAAATCGTGGGCGATGCCGCCAGTGAGTTGACCAATCGCCTCAAGCTTCTGCGATTGCATCGAAAACTCACGCGCCTTTTCCAGTTCCTCTTCGGCTTTCTTACGCTCGCTGACGTCGCGAGTGATTTTGGCGAAGCCAATAAGCGCACCATCGTCGTCATAAATAGCGTCGATGATGACATGCGCCCAGAAACGCGATCCATCCTTGCGGATGCGCCAGCCTTCTCTTTCAACGCGTCCGTCTCTCTTGACCACCTCAAGCATTCGTTGAGGAGCACCTGCCGCGCGGTCCTCGTCGGTGTAGAAGCGCGAAAAGTGCTGCCCGATGATTTCGTCGGGACGGTATCCCTTGATGCGTTGCGCGCCGAGGTTCCAGCTGGTTATGTTGCCGTTCAAGTCCAACAGATAAATTGCGTAGTCGGTGACGCCTTGCACGAGCAAGCGAAACTGCTGTTCGGTTCGGCGAAGGACCTGTTCAGCCGCTTTGCGCTCGCTCAAGTCGCGGGTGATTTTCGCAAAGCCGATAATCTCCCCGGTTGGCCCGCGGATCGCATCTATAACGACGTAAGCCCAAAAGCGCGTTCCGTCTATGCGAACACGCCAACCCTCTGCCTCAAATTTTCCTTCACGCCTGGCGATCTCCAAGGCCCGCTTCGGCAGGTCAATTTTCTGGTCTTCCTCAGTATAAAAGCGCGAAAAGTGCTGCCCGATAATTTCTTCTGCGGTGTAGCCTTTGAACCTTTGTGCGCCCGAATTCCAGGTCGTCACAATTCCAGAAGGGTCCAATAGATAGATGGCGTAGTCCGTGACAGCCTCGATGAGCAGGCGATAACGGCCCTCTTCTGTGAACGACGCCAGATATTGGTCTGATGGTTCCATGAATGCGCCTAGCTCGACTTCACATAAATGTGGCCGTTAGCAATCCGCGAAGTCAAATGGCCACCCAATGAAAGGTTCCCGATTATCGCGCGCACGGCCGAATTGTCGCCTTTTGGCACTTCGCGGCCTTCCGGCTCCGTGCCTTAAACGGTCGCTGTTGAATGGGACTAACAACGGACAAAGGTCGGCGCTGGCCCTGAATTGGTAGGCCGTCTTTGACCCATAGCGGACATCAAGTTAGGCCACAATCATCCCGGTGCATAATTTACCTACTCG
>CAWEMT010000010.1:0-96863 GCA_963810255.1 uncultured Alphaproteobacteria bacterium
ACCACCGACCTCTGGTTCCACAGACCAGCGCTCTAACCAACTGAGCTACACCTGCAGGGGCTCGTCGGATAAACGCGAGCGCGCCGAACCTAGGTTCACGGCGCCGGTTTGGCAAGCCGCTCGCGTCGCGAGAGCCGCCGGCAGGAGCTGGATCACAAAAGAAAAAGCCCGGGCGTCATCGGCCCGGGCTCACGTTGAAATTTCCGCCTCGTGGGTCGCTTAGGCCGCCTTGTTGAAAGCGCTGGTGAAGCTTTCCTTGATCGGTTCGGCGGTTTCGGTCGCCACCTTCTGGGCATGTTCGGTCAGTTCCTTGGCCTGCGCGGTCATGGTCTCGAACTGCGAGCGCATGTAGCCGGTCGAAAGCTCGACCGCTTCGGCATAGGACTTGGCGCCGAACAGTTTGCTCATCAGGTCGAACGCGGCGTTGCTGTTCGTGCGCGCGGTCTCGATCACCTTGAGGCCGTAATCGGAACAGCCCTTGGAGGCCGTGGCATAGGTACCTTCGAGCATGTCGGTCGCCTCCTCGGCGGCGTGTTTCATCTTTTCGTAGGTTTCCTTGGCCTGCGTGATGTTCTTCTCCGCGATCTCGCGGAAAGCGGCCGGTACTTCCATCTTCGGCATCTCGAAGTTGGGGATATCGAATTTCGGCATTTCGAACTTGGGCATTTCAAACTTTGGCATTTCGAACATCGGCGTCACGGGGGCAACCGATTTCGACTTTGATTTCGGGGCAACGGTATCGTCGGCCATGAGTATCCTCCTCGGCAGAGGGCGGCATCCGGCTCAAAAGCGAGCCGCCGCCCTCGGCAAACCGGCCCGCGCCCGATTGGTAGACCCGCCACGACGCGAAACAGCCTTGCGGAAAAGCCCGACAAGGGCATCAAGGCGGGTTGCGATAAAGTGTATATATCAGCGTTATTGGTGCATTGCAACAAAAATATTGCGCTGCACAAAAATGTCATAAAATCAGTGCCCTGCCGGCGAGCGAAGCTCGCCCGGGAACAACCGCCAAGAAGCAGCGCGTCAATGTTCGCCGGTTTGTCCGGTGAGTTTGGCCGCCTGTTGATTCAAGGCCTTGGCCTGTTCGGTCAGCGTGGCGATCTGGCTTTTCACGTATTCGGCGTGCAGCGCCATCAATTCGCTGGGGTCCTTCGCACGCACCAGCTTCTGGGCATATTCGAACGACGAGGCGATGTTGCGCTGGGTGAAGCTGACGGCCATCTCACCCATTTCCTTGGCGCCGCTGCGCGCGCTTGTCGCGTGATTCTCGGCGGTGCTGACCGCGTGCTTGGTGGCGGCAATAAACCCGTCGAAGGCCTGCTTGGCCTGTTCGACGCTCTTCTCCGCCATCGCTCGCATTTCCGCCGGAACTTCGAATTTCGGAATTCCATCGTTCGCCATGACATCCTCCTGCCTCGACACAATCGACCACCGCCGGCCCTTAACCATAGCATGTAGTGCAGCGCGCGGGTCACGCCAGCCGTGCGACCTGCCCCATTAAGGATATCGCCGTTTGCCGGACCGCCAAGCCCGTCGTCGCGTGGACGCCGCGGAAATGCCGCCCTATTAAGGATTCATTAGCCGTAAATCGGGCGACGAGAGCTATATGAGCGGGACCGGCGTCGAATTCACCTGCCTGAACGACCAGCGGCTCGCGGCGCACGCCCTGAACCCGTCGCCGGTGTGGCTTTGGAGCGCGGATGCGACGCGCATCCGCTGGGCCAATCCCGCGGCGGCGGCGATTTTCGGCGCGGCTTCACCGGGCGCGCTCGGCGCGAGGCGTTTCGATCGCCAGCATCCGGCCGCGGCGCAGATCGCCAGTCTTACCGGCACGCTGCCGCAAGGCGGCGCGGCGCGGTTGGAGCGGCTGCATGACTTCGGCGCCAGCCTTGGCGGCACACTGACCTGTCTTTGCTCGCGCATCACCTTGGGCGACGATTTTGCAATCCTGGTGATTTCCATCGAACGCGCCGGCGAGGAGCTGGCGCTGCCGGAGCGCGCCCGCCGGTTGCTTGCGGACTTCGATCGGCCGGCGGCGATCTTCACGGCGGACGGCGAGCCGATCGCGATCATGCCGGCGGCGCGTGAACGCTTCGCGAAAGCACATGATTTGGTAGCGCTCGGCGCGGAAAAACTCGCCCGCGAAGCGCTGCTTAACGGACGCGCCGAAGGCAAAATCGCCGCCGGCCCAGCCACGATGTTGCGCCTCGGCACCGACACCGACGCGTCCTTGCTGCTTGTATTATCGGCGTCCGCGCGCAGGACAACTGCGAAAAAGGCGCCGCGGTCCGCCGCGACCGGGCCGGAGCCCGCCGCAGCGCGCGACAAGCCCTACCGTTTCGTGTGGCAGATGGATGCCAACACCCGCTTCACGGCGGGCGCTGAGGAATTCGCCCGCCTGCTCGGGCCGAAGACCGCCGCCGTCCTTACCCGTCCCTGGGCGGAGATCGCCAAGACGCTCGGGCTCGATCGCGACGGCAAAGTGACGGCGGCGCTCGCTTCACGCGACACCTGGAGCAACATCGACGTACTCTGGCCTGTCGACGGCGAGGACGAGCGCTTGACCGTCGAAATGTCCGGGCTGCCGGTATCCGGCCGCGACCGCCGCTTCAACGGCTATAGCGGCTTCGGCGTCTGCCGCGAGGTCGACAGGCTAGCCGCGATCCAGGCGCGGCGAAAATCCAGACCGCAGGATGAGGCCGCGCCGACTGCACCGCCGGCCGAACCACGCGCGACGTTGACCGCCACCGAGCACGTTGCGTTTCAGGAACTCGGCCACGAACTCAGCGAGCGGCTCAAGAAAGCTGCCGGGTCGATCAAGAACGCCGACAAACAGACGGCGAACGAAGTCACCGATGACCCAAGCGCCGGCGAAATAAGCGCCCCGACGGCGCTGCCGGCGAATACGCCTCCGCGTGTCACACGCAACGGCGATACAATCGCCGATACCGAGGAAGCGCGCCCAATTCTCGACCGCCTGCCGGCCGGCGTCCTAGTCTACCGCCTCAACAATTTGATCTACGCCAATCGCGCCTTCCTTGCATGGACTGGCTATTCCTCGCTTGCCGCGCTCACCGAGGCCGGCGGGCTCGACAGCCTGTTCATCGAGACCAGCGCAGGAGCGCCCGGCGACGAGCCGAGGAATGGCGGCAAGACGCTGACCATCAACACCATCAACGGCAAACAGAAGCCGGTCGAAGGCCGGCTGTTCAGCACGAACTGGGGCGGCGAGAACGCACTGGTGCTTATGATCAGTACGCAGGCCGAGGACCACGACAAAAGCGCGGACATGGCGCTGCGCCGGCTCGAAGCCGAGAACCGCGAGCTCAAGTCGATCCTCGACACCGCCACCGACGGCGTCGTGGTGGTCGACCGCGCCGGCCGCGTGCTCTCCGCCAATCGCAGCGCGCAGGCGCTGTTCGGCTACGAGGCAAGCCAATTCACCGAGTTGATGTATGGCGACCTGTTCGCGCCGGAAAGCCGGCACGCCACGCTCGACGATCTCGAACGGCTCGCGCACGCCAGCGGGGCCGGCATGCTCGGCGCCGGCCGCGAGGCGATCGGGTTGGTGCGCCAGGGCGGCCTGGTTCCGCTTTCCGTCTCCACCGGGCGGCTGGCGGATGGAGAGAATTTCTGCGCTGTGTTCCGCGACATCACCGCCTGGAAGCGCAACGAAGAAGAGCTGATCAACGCCAAGCAGGCGGCCGAAAAAGGCTCCATCGCCAAATCGGAATTCCTCGCCACCATCAGCCACGAAATACGCACGCCGCTCAACGCCATCATCGGCTTCTCCGAAGTGATGATGGACGAGCGTTTCGGCCCGATCGCCAACGAGCGCTACCGGCAATACCTGAAAGACATCCATGCCTCCGGCAGCCATCTGATTTCACTGCTTAACGACCTGCTCGATCTGTCCAAGATCGAGGCCGGCAAGCTCGAGTTGACCTTCGCCAATGTCGACCTCAACGCCCTTGTGCAGCAATGCGTCGCCATCATGCAGCCGCAAGCCAACCGCGAGCGCGTCATCATCCGCACGTCGCTGCACGCCGGCTTGCCGCCAATCGTGGCCGACGCGCGTTCGGTGCGCCAGATCGCGCTCAATCTGTTGTCGAACTCAATCAAGTTCACCGGCGCCGGCGGGCAGGTGATCGTATCTACTGCGCTGAGCGGGGCGCGTGAAGTGAGCCTGCGCGTGCGCGACACCGGCAACGGCATGACCGAGAAGGAACTGCAAACGGCGCTTGAGCCGTTCCGCCAGATCGCCACCTCCGGGCGTTCGAGTGCTGACGGCAGCGGACTTGGCCTGCCAATCTCCAAGGCGCTGGCGCAAGCTAACCGTGCCCGTTTCAACATCTCCAGCCAGATCGCCGACGGAACCTTGGTGGAAGTCACCTTTCCGGCCGCCAAGGTGCTGGCGAAATAATTTCGAATATCGGCTAAGCTACCTCTCCCCGCCGCCCGAACGCGCGCCACGAAGGGCGACGACCTGAGTGTTCAATGCGCATCGTCCTCCGCAATGCGTTGCTGTTGTTGTTGGCCGCGGTCCTCGCGCCGGCGGCGCGCGCGGCCGAGCGGGTGGATCTGCTGCTGGTGCTGGCGGCCGACGTCTCGCGCAGCGTCGATGCGCAAAAATTCCAGTTGCAGCGGGAAGGCTACGCCGCAGCCATCGCCAATCCGAGGGTGCTTGAAGCCATCCAGTCCGGCCGCAACAAGCGCATCGCGGTGCTGTTCCTGGAATGGTCGGGCTTCGCCAGCCAGAAGGTCGTGATCGACTGGACGGCGATCGATGGGCCGAAAGCGGCGCAAGCCTTCGGCGACCGCCTGCTGGAAACGCCGCGCTCTTTCGCCGACCGCACCTCGATCAGCGGCGGCATCGATTTCGCGGTGGCGCAGTTCGCGCGCGCGCCGTTCGTGGCCGAGCGGCAGACCATCGACGTTTCCGGCGACGGCACCAACAATGCCGGCCACGACGTCACCAAGGCCCGCGACGACGCGCTGGCGCTCGGCATCACCATTAACGGGCTGGTGATTCTGAGCGAGCGGCCGCTGCCCTGGAATCCGGAACACACCAATCCGCCGGGCGGCTTGGCGCACTACTATCGAACAAACGTCGCCGGCGGGCCCGGCTCTTTCGTGCTGGAGGCGAAAGATTTCAATTCCTTCGGCCAGGCGATCATCAAAAAGCTGATTGCGGAAATCGCCGACGCCGCGCCGCCGGGCGCGGCGTCGCGGCATTTGCAGTAATTATCACCGGCCATGAAAGGGTCACAGAGGCCGAGCACGTTTGGCCCCGACGGGACGGGTGGTATAGTCACCCCTAGATCGGCACCGAACACCGGAAATTGACACTTTGACGGCCGCCGCTGGCTTCAAACGCCTGGGAATAGCCCTGCTCGCCGTGACGGCGATTATTGCCGGCGTGCTTACGGCTGCCGGCTATTTGATTTCGGCCGACGCGGCGCGCCAGCAAGCCATGAACGAGATCCGCGCCGTCACCGGCCTGAACCCGAACCTGCGCGGCCCGGCCACCGTCTCGCTATTTCCCACCGGTCGCATCAGCTTCGCCGACGTTGTCCTGGGCGATGCCGCCCACCCCGCGCTCACCGCCGAGCGGCTGACCGCGCGCCTGCGCTTTTTCCCGTTGCTGGTCGGACGCGTCGAGATTGCCGACGTGGCGTTGGAGCGGCCGAACATCGCTATCGATTTGGATGCGAACGGCGGCTCGAACTGGTCCGGCCTGATCGAAGCGCTAGCACGCAGTCAGAAATCCGGCACGCAACGGACGGCGGCATTTTCCGAGATCCGTATCAGGAACGGTACCGTCATGGTGCGCAACGCGGAGCACAAGCTCGCCGGCAAGCTCGATGATGTGCAGTTTTCCCTCGCCTGGCCGTCGATCTCCAAGACGCTGGGGGCCACCGGACGCCTTGTCTGGCGCAACGAGCCGCTCGACGTGACCTTGATCCTGAGCGATTTTCCGGCCGCGCTGGCCGGCGGCCGTACCGGATTGAAGGTGCGCCTCGCCGGCGCGCTGATGAAGGGCGCGTTTGAAGGCGCGTTCAGCGTCAAGCCCACGCTCAAGCTGGAAGGCACGCTGGCGGGCGACACGACCTCGCTGCGCGATGTCCTGGTCTGGTTCGGCGAGAAGCCGCTGCCCGGCGGCGGCTTCGGTCACTTCGCCATCAAGGCGCTGGCCAATGTGACGAGCGGCACGATCGGCCTGTCCAACGTCAATGTCGAACTCGACGGCAACAGAGCCGAGGGCGTGCTCACTTTTGCCACTGACGGGCGGCGCACGCTGCAAGGCACGCTCGCGGCCGACGCGCTCGATCTCACGCCCTACGTCTCCACCGCGCGCCTGCTGACCGCCAACCAGCGCGAATGGAGCAGCGCGCACGTCACACTCGACGGCCTGGCCGGCGGCGATCTCGATTTGCGCCTGTCGGCCGCCAAGGTCACGATTTCAAGCGCCAAGCTTGGCCGCACCGCCATCGGCGCCAATCTGCACGACGGCCGGCTCGCCATCACCATCGGCGAGGCACAGGCCTATAACGGCGTGATCAGGGGCACGCTGACGCTCGCTAATTTCGACGCGGGCGTGGACGTCAAATCGCAGCTGCATTTCAACGATATCGATCTGGAAAGCTGCCTCAGCCAATTGTTCGGGTTGCGCCGCCTCGAAGGCAAAGGCGACATCGTCTTCGCGGTCGAAGGCACCGGCAGCAGCGTGCTAGCGGTCACGCAAACGCTGAACGGCACGGCCAGCCTCACAGGCACCAACGGCGCCCTCACCGGCTTCAATGTCGAACAACTGCTGCGCCGCCTGGAGCGGCGGCCGCTGTCGGGCGGCGGCGAATTCCGCACCGGGCGCACGCCGTTCAACAAGATCCTGGTGACGTTGAAGATCACGCAGGGCACGGTGAAGGTCGAAAGCGTCAAGCTTGACGGCTCGTCCGTGCGGCTGGCGCTGGTCGGCTCGGCCTCGATTCCGGAACGCGAACTCGATCTCAAGGGCACCGCCGCGCTGGTGGCCGACGCAAAGCCCGGCGTCGCGCCCTTCGAGTTGCCCTTCGTCGTGCAGGGCTCATGGGACGACCCGATCATGCTGCCCGATCCGGAGGCCTTGATCCGCCGCTCCGGCGCGGCGGCTCCGCTGCTCAATGCGGTGCGCGAGCGCGGCGCGCAACAGGGCACGCGCTCGGTGCTCGAGCGCCTCATCGGCGGCCCGTCCGGCGCGACCCCGGCAGCGGAGCAATCGCCGCCCGCGCAGCCGGCGGCGCAAGAGCCGAAATAGCCTCTGCCTGGTTTACCAGCGTGCCGCTGGACGCGGCTTCGACTATCATTCCGCAACTGCGAATCACTTCGCCGGCCTCACGTCCAGCGCGATAGGCTGCGGATGCTGCTTCCGATCGTCCGGACTCTCGTCAAGATCGCCGTCGCCTCACTGGTGGTGGGAACGATCTTGGCCCACTTCGGCATCACGGCCGAGGAACTGATGCGCAATGTCGGCCTGTCGAGCGACCGCATCGCGGACTACGCCAAGCAGGGCTTTGCCTGGGCCTGGCCCAATTTGCTGCTCGGCTCGCTGGTGATCGTGCCGGTCTGGTTTCTGGTCTACCTGTTCCGCCCGCCCGGCGGCCAGCGCAGCAGCGACTAGCAAAGCCTCAGCACTTGCGGAAGAAGCGGTAGACGTCGGGAGCCCGCAACCAAATGAATTCGTGTGTGAGGCAGCCATGGGCCTTGATCCAGGCCTTGATGTCCGAGGAATAAGCTCGCCACAACCTCGCCGTAGCCTGCGGCAGATGCGCCAGGTGGAAGCCGAAGCTCGCGTTCGGCATGACACAAATCCGCTTGCGCGGAATATGGCCGAGCAGAACCGTGCAAGCCGACTGACAGGGGCCGACGATACGGACACTGACCCCGCGTTGCGCCAATCCCGCCCAGCGCGCGTTGTAAGCCACGACGCTGCCACCGTGACTGCCGGAGACATCGATCGTTTCCGCCCGGGCCGGCTGTACGGCGATCAGAAACAAAACACCAAAGACGAACCAAGTGATTTTGATCATCGCCTTTTCTCCACTTGCCCGAAGCCGGGATTAAATCACACCTGCGCTCCATAGGCAGCACGCTCGCGGCGAGCCGCGCCGCGTTTTGCTATCAGCGACGCGGCGATAGTGCCGGCCGCGACGATCACGATCATGATGGTGCAGATCGCGTTGATCTCCGGCTTCACGCCGAGGCGCACCTCCGAATAGATGCGGATCGGCAGCGTGGTGGCGCCCGGCCCGGTGGTGAAGCTGGCGATCACCAGATCGTCGAGCGAAAGCGAGAATGCCAGCATCCAGCCGGCGGCGACCGCCGGCATGATCGGCGGCAAGGTGATGGTGAGGAAGGTCTTGAGCGGCGGACAGCCGAGGTCCATCGCCGCTTCCTCGAGGCTGCGATCGAAGCCGATGAGGCGCGACTGCACGATCACCGCGACGAAACACATGGTCAGCGTTGTATGGGCGATGGCGACGGTCCAGAACCCGCGATCGACATTGAGCGCGACGAACAACAATAACAGCGAAAGGCCGGTGATCACTTCCGGCATCACCAGCGGCGCATAGACCATGCCTGAGAACAACAACCGGCCGCGGAAGACGCCGGCGCGCGTCAGCGCGACCGCCGCGAGCGTGCCGAGCACGGTTGCCGCGCTTGCCGATAAGGCGGCGATGCGCAGGCTGATCCAGGCAGCCTGCAGGATGGCGTCGTCGTGCAACAATGCTCGATACCAGTGAAGCGACCAGCCGGCCCAGACCGTGACCAGCCGCGAAGCGTTAAACGAATAGATCACCAGGATGACGATCGGCAGATAGAGGAAGGCGAGGCCAAGCGCGACCGCGGCGACGTTGAACGGCGAGGCTCCGCGTCGCATCAGCTACGCTCCAATTGGCGGCGCTGCAGGCGCTCGTAGAGCAGCATCGGCACGATCAGCAAGCCGAGCAGCGCCATGGCGATGCTTGAGGCCACCGGCCAGTCCCGGTTGGAAAAGAATTCCGTCCACAGCGTCTGCCCGATCATCAGACTATCGGAGCCGCCGAGCAGATCGGGAATGACGAATTCGCCAACCATCGGGATAAAACAAAGCAGCGCGCCGGCAGTGACTCCCGGCAGCGACAGCGGCATGGTCACGCGCCAGAATGCGCCGACCCGCGTGCAGCCGAGATCGGCCGCGGCTTCGAGCAGCGTCTCGTCCATCTTCTGCAGCGTGGCATAGAGCGGCAGCACCATGAACGGCAGATAGGAATAGACCATGCCGATATAGATCGCGGTGTCGGACGACAGCCACGCTACCGGATGATCGATAATGCGTAGCGCCATCAGCACATCATTGAGCAGCCCGTCGCGCTGCAGGATATTGATCCAGGCATAGACGCGGATCAGGAACGAGGTCCAAAACGGCAGGATCACCAGCATCACCAGCACGGGCTGCAGCCGGCGCGGCGAACGCGCGATGCCATAGGCGATCGGATAGCCGATCAAGAGCAGGATCGCGGTTGAGACTGCGGCGACCTGCAGGCTCTTGAGATAGGACAACAGATAAATCGGATCGGAGCCGAGCAAGCCGTAGGCGTCGAGCGAGAGGCCGGCAAAAAACTGCTTCAATCCCTCCCAGCCGGCAGCCGGATCGAGCACCGGCAGATAAGGCGGCTGTGCGATCGTGGGCTGCGACAGGCTGATCTTGAGCACGATGACAAAAGGCACCAGGAAGAAAACCGCCAGCCACAGATAGGGCAGCACCACAGCCATTCGCGCGCGCCGCTGTCTATCCCTCCCCTTTAGGGGAGGGTCGGCGAGCGAAGCGAGCCGGGGTGGGGAGTGGCTTTCGCTCGACATCACGCCCCACCCGGCCGGCTGCGCCGGCCACCCTCCCGGAAGACGGGGAGGGATAAGAGAGCGTGCACACATCGCATCATTGGGTCAGCACCACGCCGGCATCAGGCGGCCAGGTGAGCCACACCAAGTCGTCGACCGCAAAAGAGGGCACGCCGCGCGCGGCGGTATTGGCAAGCGCGACCTTCATCAGCGTGCGGTCGGCGAGGCGAACCTTGTAGAGCGACATGTCGCCGCGATAGCCGATTTCGAACACGATGCCGGCGATGGCGTTGAGCCCCTCGCCGGGCGGACACTGCGCATCCATGCGCACCTTTTCCGGGCGCAGCGCCAGCGCGACCGTGTCGCCGGACTTGGCGCCGGCAGCGTCGGCGATCTGCAGCGTGCCGACTGCCGCCATGATGTCGCGGCCACCCCCGACAATGCGGCCTTCGATCAAACTGACTTCACCCAGGAACTCGGCGACCCAGCGCGACTTCGGCCGCTCATAGATGTCGGAGGGCTCAGCCAACTGGATCAACCGGCCCTCATTCATCACCGCGATGCGGTCGGCGACGATCATCGCCTCTTCCTGATCATGGGTGACGATGACGAACGTGGTGCCGAGCTTGCGCTGCAGCTCCATGAGCTCGAACTGGGTCTCGGCGCGCAATTTCTTGTCGAGCGCCGCCAGCGGCTCATCCAGCAGCAGGACGCGCGGGCGCTTGATCAGCGAGCGCGCCAGCGCCACGCGCTGGCGCTGGCCGCCGGAAAGCTGGCCGACGTGCCGCTTCTCGAAACCCTGCAGGCGCGTCAGCGCCAGCATGTCGGCGACCCGCTCGGCGCGCTCACGCCGGCTCACCTGCTCCTGGCGCAGCCCGAAGGCGATGTTGCCTTCCACCGTGAGGTGGGGGAACAGCGCATAGCTCTGGAACATCATGTTGACCGGCCGCCGGTGCGGCGGCACATCGCTAATGTCCTCACCGTCGAGCAGAATGCGGCCCTGGCTCGGCGCCTCGAAGCCCGCGAGCATGCGCAACAGCGTGGTCTTGCCGCAGCCGGAGGGACCGAGCAGCGCGAAAAATTCGCCTTGCACGATATCGAGCGTCAGATCGTCGACCGCGGAAATCGCCCCGAAGCGCTTGCTCACCGCTTCGAAGCACACCAGCGCCGTATCTGCCGTATCCCCTTCGGCCATCAATTCCCTCGCCGTGACGCTAGCGGCCGGGCGAGAAGCGCTCAACGTCATTCCTTCGTTAAGGTGCGTCTCACCGCGTCCTTCCAGCCGGCATATTTGCGCTCCCGCTCGGCCGCTTCCATGTGCGGCTCGAAGCGGCGGTCGAGCCGCCACTGCGCGGCAAAGCCGTCAAGGTCGGGGCAGAGCCCGGCGGCACGGCCGGCAAGATAGGCGGCGCCCAGCGCGGTCGTCTCCATCACCACGGGCCGGTCGACCGGTGTCGCCAGCATGTCGGCGAGGAACTGCATGGTGAATTCGCTTGCCGTCATGCCGCCATCGACGCGAAGCACGTTGCCGCCTTCGAAAGCCGCCGGACAATCGGCGCGCATGGCCTCGATCAGATCGCGGGTCTGATAGGCCACCGATTCAAGTGCCGCCCGCGTAATCTCCGCGCCGCCGGCTTGCCGGGTCAGACCGAACAGGGCGCCGCGCGCCTGCGCGTCCCAATACGGCGCGCCCAGACCAACGAAAGCGGGCACCAGATAGACCTGCTCCGCCGGATCGGCTTGCGCCGCGAGCGCGTCCGCTTCCGACGCCGCCTTGATGATCTTCAGCGAGTCGCGCAGCCATTGCACCGCGGCGCCGGCGATGAAGATGGCGCCCTCCAAGGCGTAGGTCGTCTTGCCGTCGAGCCGGTAGGCGATGGTGGTGAGCAGCCGATGGCGCGAGGCGACGCGGTCCGGCCCGGTATTGAGTACGACAAAACAGCCGGTGCCGTAAGTCGACTTGATCATGCCGGGCTTGAAGCAGCCGTGGCCGATGATGGCCGCCTGCTGGTCGCCGGCCATGCTGCGGACACGGATGGGTCCGCCGAAAAGATCCGGCACAGTGCTGCCGAATTCCGCGGCGTTGTCGCGCACCTCCGGCAACAACGCCATCGGTACGCCGAATATCTTGCAGAGGCCGGCGTCCCACTCCCCGCGCCCGATATCGAACAGTGCCGTGCGCGCGGCATTGCTGGCATCGGTGGCATGCACTTTGCCGCCGGTGAGCCGCCAGAGCAGGAAACTGTCGATGGTGCCGAAAGCGAGATCGCCAGCCGCCGCCGACGCGCGCGTGCGGGGGCCGCGATCGAGCAGCCAGGCGATCTTGCTGGCGGAAAAATAAGGATCGAGCAGCAGCCCGGTTTTGGCCCTGATCTCCAGCTCATGGCCACTGGCGCGCAAGGTTTCGCACATCGCGGCGGTGCGCCGGTCCTGCCAGACGATGGCGTTGTGGATCGGCTTGCCGGTCGCCCGGTCCCAGATCACCGTCGTTTCGCGCTGGTTGCTGATGCCGATGCCGGCGACGTCCTTTGCGGCAAGGTCGGCTTCCGCCATGGCCTTGCGCACGGTAGCCACAACCGCGCTCCAGATTTCCTCCGGGTCGTGCTCGACCTCGCCCGGCGCCGGATAGATCTGGCGCAGTTCCTCCTGTGCACTGGCGAGCGGCTGTAAGGCCGCATCGAAGACGATGGCGCGCGTCGAGGTGGTCCCCTGGTCGATGGCGATAAGAGCGTCCGGCACGTCATTCCCTCAATGTCTTGATAAACTCGCCGAGCGCCGCGCCCTCTTCGGCTGTGGCGGTAAGCCCAAGCTTGCTGCGCCGCCAAAGCACATCGTCGGCGGTCTGCGCCCATTCATGCTCGACCAGATAGCGCACTTCGGCGCCGGTAAGATCACCGGTCAAGCGCGGGCCGAGGTCGTCCATGCTCCGCGCGTCCTTGAGGATGCGCTCGGCGCGCCGGCCGTAGGCGCGCGCCAGACGGCGCGCATGCGCTTTGGCAAGGAACGGCCAGCGGCCGATCATCTGTTGCACCAGGGCATCGAACTCACCGACCGGAAATTCGCCACCGGGGAGCTGCGAAATCGCGGTCCAGGGCGCACGCGGCGTGAAATATGACGCGATGCGCGCCATGACTGCTTCCGCAAGGCGGCGATGGGTGGTGATCTTGCCGCCATAGATCGTGAGCAGCGGCGCCGCGCGGAATTTTTCGTCGAACGTCAACATGTAGTCACGGGTCACGTCTTCGGGCCGGTTGGCGCCATCGTCGTAGAGCGAACGCACGCCGCTATACGACCAAACCAGATCGCCGAGTTGCACCTTCTCGCGGAAATAATCGTTCACGGCGCTGCACAGGTAAACAAGCTCCTTCGCGTCAGGCGACAGCGCATTGACGTCGCCAATGAAGTTCTCATCCGTGGTACCGATCAAGGTGAACGCTCCGGCAAACGGTAAGGCGAACACCACGCGGCCATCGGAAGCTTGCAACAAATAGCCCCCGTCGTGCTCGAAACGGCGACGCACCACAATATGGCTGCCTTTGATGAGACGCACCGGCGCCGGCAGCGGTTGCCGCAGCACGATATCCGCCACGCCGTCGATCCAAGGTCCGGCGGCGTTGATCAGGACGCGCGCGGTCTTGGTCTCGCGGCGGCCGCGGGTCGAGAGCGTTAGCTCCCATTCTTCGTGCCGCACCGCGCGAATGAGCCGCGTGCGGGTACGGACGACCGCGCCGCGCTCGGCGGCATCGAGCGCGTTGAGCACCACCAGGCGGGAATCGTCCACCATGCAATCGGAAAATTCGAAGCCGTAACGGAACGACAGCTTCAACGGCTGCGCCACCGGGTGATGGGTGAGATCGACGGTGCGCGTTTTGGCAAGCAATTTGCGGCCGCCCAGATGGTCGTAGATGAACAGCCCCAGCCGCAGCAGGATCGGCGAGCGCGAATGCGCGACCGGCAGCGGCAGCATGAAGCGGATCGGCCGGATCAGATGCGGCGCCATGCGCAGCAGCACTTCGCGCTCGGTCAACGCCTCGCGCACCAGCCGGAAGGCGCCGTGCTCGAGGTAGCGCAGGCCGCCGTGGATCAGCTTGGTCGAGGCCGAGGAGGTGCCGGAGGCAAGGTCGTTCATTTCCACCAGCAGCACGCGCAGGCCCCGCCCGGCGGCGTCGCGCGCCACTCCGGTTCCGTTGATGCCGCCGCCGATAATGGCGAGGTCGAAGTCGGCCATAGGGTTAGGGATTTGCCTGCTGATTCGGTTCTGACTGCCGCACAATGAGCGGCTTATGCGCCCCGCTCAAGAACAGGTGCAAAGCCACACAATTCGGCCTCGATTGCAAAATAGCCCATAGGCGGCCATATCTTCCCATCATGCGCCCGGTAGCGAGCCGCGCCCGCCGGGGACTTTGAAGCCGGACCAATGCCCTCCCCCCGTCTGCTCGTCATCGAAGGCAATTCTCCCCAAACCATGGCCGAGCATGTGGCCGCCGGCGGCGTGCCGGCGAGCAAGGGCTATTCCGACCTGCTGCGCGAATTACTGCCCGGCGCCATCGTCGATATCTGCTATCCGGGCGATCCTACGGCGACGTTACCGGAGGGCGAGGCGCTTTCCGGCTATGACGGCATCGCCATCACCGGCTCGGCGCTCCACGTCTATACCGGCGGCAAGGAAGTGATGCGCCAGGTCGACCTCGTGCGCGAGGCGCTGGCGACCGGCACCCCGCTGTTCGGCTCATGCTGGGGCTTGCAAGTCATCACCGCGGCGGCCGGCGGCAGCGTGCGCAAGAATCCGAAAGGCCGCGAGATCGGCTTCGGCCGCGGCATTCGCCTCACCGAGGCCGGCCGCAAGCATCCGATGTATGTCGGCAAGCTTGATGTCTTCAACGCGCCGACGGTGCATCTCGATGAGATCGAAATGGTGCCGCCCGGCACCACGGTGCTCGCCACCAATGCCATGTCGTCGGTGCAGGCGGCGGAGATCCGCACCAACGGGTCGGTCGCCTGGGCGGTGCAGTATCACCCCGAATACCCACTGCGCGAGATCGCGGCGATCGTGCGCCGCATCGGCACGCGGCTGATCGAGGAGGGTTTCTTCTCCGGCGCGGCCGATATCAAAACCTTTGCGGAAGATCTCGATATCCTCGACCGCGATCCGGATTGCAAGCGGCTGTCCTGGCGGCACGGCATCAGCCAAAATGTGCTCAATAAGAAGCTGCGCGTCGGCGAGGTGGCGAACTGGATCGAATTTCAGGTGCTGCCGATGCGCGTGAAACGGGGGCGCGGCTAACGCTGCTGTCATGCCCGCGCTTGTCGCGGGCATCCCGCTTCGGGACGCACTGTGCCATCCTAAGCGGGATGGCCGGGACGAGCCCGGCCATGACGGAGGAAGTCGGTGGATTTTTCAAGCAAACATGTGATCGTTACCGGCGGCAGCGGCGCGCTCGGCGCCGCGGTGGTCGCCAAGCTGCTCGAACTCGGCGCCACCTGCACGATTCCTTACGTGCACGACGGCGAGGCGCAGCGGGTGCCGTTTCGCAGCAATGCCAAAGCAAAGCTGATCAAGGTTTCCGATCTCTCCGACGAAAAGGAAGTCGCCAGGGTCTATGGCGGCGCCGCGCCGTGGGCCTCGATCCAGGTCGCCGGCGGTTTCGCGCCGGGCAAAGTCGCGGATACCGGCAAAGCCGCGCTGATGGCGCAGATCGACGGCAATCTCGTCTCCTGCTTCTTGTGCTGCCGGGCCGCGGTGAACGCCATGCTGGCCGGCGCACAAGGCGGCCGCATCGTCAACGTGACGGCACGGCCGGCGCTGGAGCCGCGCCTGGGCGCCGGCATGACCGCTTACACGGTCGCCAAATCGGGTGTCGCCGCGCTTACCGTCGCGCTGGCCGAGGAAGCCGCCAAGGACGGCATCCTGGTCAACGCCGTGGCGCCCTCGATCATGGACACGCCCGCCAACCGCGCGGCGATGCCGAAAGCCGATTTCGATGCCTGGCCGAAGGTCGAGGAAGTGGCGGCAACGATCCTGTTTCTCGCCTCGCCCGACAACAAAGTGACGCGCGGCGCCATCGTGCCGGTGTACGGGAAATCCTAGCCGGCGATCGGCACCAGTTCGAGCGACGGGCGCAGCAGACGCTGCACGGCGTTGGAGGCGACCACGGTGCGGCCTTCGGCATAGGCTTCGTGGTTCTTCTCGATATCATCGATATCGTAGAGATAGTTCACCATCAGCCCGTGCCCCTGCGCCATCGCACGGTCCGAGGTATCGGCAAGCCAGTTGATGCGTTCCAGCCGCGCGCCGTTGCCGAGATGGAAGCGCGCCACAGGGTCGAGCGGCAGCCCGCGCGGTGAGCGCGCGCGCAGGAAATACCAAGCCGTGGCCCGCATCAACGGATCCTCCAAGGCGGCCGCCTTTGCCGCGTCCTTCCACCAATCCGGCTCGTCGAGCCCGGCAAGCGCGGTTTTATCGGCCGCGGTCAGCGCCGCCGAATTGTCCTGGCCGCGTTCTTGTGCCAGCCAGGCAGCCAACCCGGACACCGGCGACAGCGTCACGAAGGTCGCGAGCTTCGGCATTTCGCGGGTGATCTCCTCCACCACCTGCTTGATCAGGAAGCTTCCGAAAGACACCCCGGCGAGCCCGCGCTGGCAATTGGAGATCGAATAGAACGCGGCGGTACGCATCTTGTCGGGTTCAATCAGCTCGCGTCCTGTGGCGAGAATCGGCGCGATGGCGTCCGGAATATCGCGCGTCAGCGCGACCTCGACAAAGATCAGCGGGTCGTCGACCAATGCCGGATGGAAGAAGGCGTAGCAGCGCCGGTCGGGCGGATCGATGCGCCGGCGCAAATCGTCCCAATCGTGGATGGTGTGCACGGCCTCGTAGCGGATGATCTTTTCCAGCACGATCGCCGGCGTCGACCAGTCGATATGGCGCAGCACCAGGAAGCCGCGATTGAACCAGGACGAAAACAGATGCACGAAGTCCTCGTCCACCGCGGCCAGGTCGCCGCGGCGGTGCGCAAGCACGTCCATCAATTGCTCGCGCATGCGCACCAGCGCGACGGTGCCGCCGGGCGCCAGGTTGAGACGCCGGAACAGCTCTTGCCGGCGCGGCTCGGAGGCAGCGTGGACTTCCGCTGCGGTTTGATCGCCGGGCTTTTCCTGCCAGGCGGCGACGGCGGCCTGCATGCGGGCGGGATCGGGCCCAAACCGCTCGGCCAGCGCCTCGAAGAAGGCAATGCGCGGACCGGTGGTCAGCGTCCCGTAGCGGCCGAGGATCTCGCGGGCCAAGGCGACGCCGGAAGCCTCGCCGCGCCCCGACAAAAGCCCCTCGCATAGTTCGACCAAGCTCTCGGAATGCGCGGAGGCGTCGCCGCGCCGGTCGCGCGTGCGATCGAGCAGCGCGCGGCCACGCTCGGATATTGCCTGTAAAAGCTCGCCGAAAAACGAAGCGTTCATTTAGGCCCTATAGCCACACCCATCAGATAGTCAGGCAGCCATGTGGCGATACCGGGAAAGATAGACAAGATGATGATGCCGACAATCATCATTATGACGTAAGGCACCGAGCCCCATAACACCGTTTTGGTCGGCACATCCGGGGCGATGGCGTTAACGACAAAAAGATTGAGCCCGACCGGCGGGGTAATCAGGCCGACCTCCATATTGATGGTCACGATGACGCCGAACCAGACCGGGTCGAAGCCGGCTGCTGTAATAATGGGCAGCAGGATCGGCGCTGTCATCAGGATGATCCCAGCCGGCGGAATAAAACAGCCGCAGACCAGCAGGAAAAGGTTGATCATCCCCATCAGCACCCAGCGGTTGAAATGGGCGTCGGCAATCGCCTGCGCCAACGTCTGGGTGATGTAGAGCGAGGTCAGCATGTAGCCGAACAGCGCGGCGGCGGCGATGATCATCAGGATCATCACCGACTCGCGCGTGGTGGAGCGCAGGATTTGCCACCATGCGGTCGGACTCCACATGCGATAAATGAAAATCGCGAGTAGCACGCAGAACGCGGCGCCGACGCCGGCCGCCTCGGACGGCGTCGCGACGCCGCCGTAAAGGACGTACATGACGCCGATGACCACGGCGAGGAACGGCGCCACCTTGGGGATCGATTCGAATTTCTGCTTCCAGGTGAAGCGGAAATCCGGCGCATAGGCGCGGAAGCCCTTGAACCAGATGTAGACGAGCGTCCACGCCATGAACAACGCAGTCAGCAGCAAGCCGGGAAAGACGCCGGCGAGGAAGAGCCGCCCGATCGATGTCTCGGTGGCGATGCCGTAAAGAATGAAGGTGATCGACGGCGGAATGAGAATGCCGAGCGTGCCGCCGGCGCAGATCGAGCCGGTCGCGACCTCATCCGGATAGCCGCGCTGGCGCATCTCGGGGATGCCCATCTTGCCGATGGCCGCGCAGGTGGCGGGGGAGGAGCCGGTCAAGGCGGCAAAGATCGCGCAGGCCCCGAGATTGGACATCACCAGCCCGCCTGGAACGCGGTAGAGCCAGCGGTCGAGCGCTTCGTAAAGATCCTTGCCGGCGGGCGATGAGCCGATCGCCGCTCCCATCATGATGAACATGGGGATAGCCACCAGGGTAAATTCGTCGAGGCTGGAATAGAACGTCTCGGCAACCACCTGAATGCTGTCGAAGCCCTGAAACAGCACAAGAAAGATCACCGCGATCGCACCCAGACCGAAGGCCACGGGAATGCCCGTGAGCAATGTCGCCACGGTCGCGACGAGAATGATCGATCCTTGCAGGGTCGGGTTCACGCGACGTGCTCTTCGTGGCTGATCTGGAACGGCGGTGTTCGCCCGGTCACTACGGACACTAAATCCGCGATGTATTGCAGAACCAGCAAGCCGAGCCCGACCGGCATCGAGAAATAAGGAACCCAGAGCGGCGCGCGCCAGACCGTGTCTGAGTGCCAGTCGCTGACCCAAGCCTGGTACCAGAACTTCGTGCACAGGACGAAAAGCACAAGGGCGAAACAAAATGCCAGCAGATTTGCGAAAATAGACAACCAATAGCGCGCGCGCGGGCCGAGATAGATCGGCAGGACGTCCACGTTGACGTGGCCGCGCGTCATCAAAACGTAGGCACTGCCGACGAACGTGGTCGCGATGATGCAGTAGGTGACGACGTCAAGCTGCCAGATGGTGGTCCGGTTGAAGATGTAACGTTCGACCACCATGTCGCAGATCACGATCACCGCAAGCGCGATCAAAAACGCCGCCACCATGCCGGCGATGCGCGACAGCACGTGCACGACCCAGATGAAGGTGTCCATGGAACCGATTTTCCGGCTGATTTCGGCGACCGGATGTGGCGCGGTGCCGGCCTAAGCCTTGCGCCCGGCCGGCGAAGACTTCGCCGGCCGGAGCAAAGCACGTTGCCCGCTACTTAACCGCGAGCGCTTCGTCGATCAGCTTCTGACCGTTCGGCACTTTCTTGGCGAAGTCGGCGTAAGAGCTCTTTCGCGCGACCGCGAGCCATGCCTGATATTCGGCATCGCTCAGGGTCACGACCTTCACCTTGTGATCCTCGAACGCCTTGATCGCCGCGTTGTTCACATCGTCAGCCTTGCCCTCATAAAAGGCTTCCGCCTTCTTGCCGGCGGCGATGACCGCGTCCTGCTGCTTCTTGTTGAGCTTGTCGAAGCTCTTCTTCGACATCAGCACCGGCTCGTACATGAACCACAAGGCATTATTGCCTGGGGCGGTCAGACAGTCCGTCACCTCATAGAGACGCATCGATTGGAAGCTGCCGAGGCTGGTATCGGTGCCGTTGATGACCCCGCTCTGGAAGGCGTTGTAGATTTCGTTTGATGGCGGGCTGACGATCGAGGCGCCGGCGGTCTTCCACATGTCGGCGAAGGTAATGCCGGCGGAGCGGAACTTGCGGCCCTTCATGTCTTCCGGCTTGGTGATGCAGCCGTTCTTCGACGCCATGGCGCCGGCAAACCAGGCGTTCGACAGCACGATCACGCCGTGCTTTTCGATCTCGGCGCGCATCTGGTTCATGAAGTCGGATTTGTTGATGCGCTTGGCGCGGTCTTGGCTGCGGATCAGCCCGGGCATCAGGGTAGCACCGAAGGCCGGCACCTTGCCGCTGGCATAGTCGAGCGGGAACAGCGCCATATCGAGCTGGCCGTTGACCATGGCGTTCCACTGTTCCTTGGGCTTGATCAGCGAGGCGCCGGGATAGACCTGCACCTTTAGGCCGACATTGGCGGCCTCGGCCTCCTTGGCGATCATCAGCACCATGTCGTCGCGCACGTCGTGCTTGCCGCCGGGGAACTGGTGCGAGGCCTTCAGCGTCACCTGCGCCTGCGCCGAAGCCGACAGCAGAATGGCAGCCGTGGCGCCAAAAAGAATTGTCGTGAACTTTCTCATCGATCTCCTCCCGTTTAAGTTTTTCTGGCAACGGAACGGCCGTTGCGGTTGTTTGTCAGGCCACTACAATAGCCTTATCGGCCCCTAGTTACACCTTAGCCGCCGATGCGGCACAGTGCCATAGCTACCATGGTAAAATAGGCCGTAACGGTCTGCCAGCAATGAACAATTCCCGGTCTGGTCAGCGCCGACCGATGGATTTATAACCCCCGCCATCGTCGTTCATTCCGCACTTGCCGGGAGTTCTCACACATGCCGAAGCCGTTGGCGGGTCTCCGCGTCCTCGAACTTGCCCGCATCCTGGCCGGGCCCTGGGCGGGGCAGATGCTGGCCGACCTCGGCGCCGACGTCATCAAGGTGGAGCGCAAGGGCCCCGGCGACGATACCCGCAGTTGGGGCCCGCCCTTTGTAGAGGGCGCCGACGGCAAACATATCGGCGCGGCCTATTTCCATTCCGCCAATCGCGGCAAGCGCTCGATCGAAGTCGACTTCGACAGCGAGGATGGAAAACGCATCGTGCACAAGCTGGCGAAGCGTTCGGACGTGCTGATCGAGAATTTCAAAGTCGGCGGCCTTGCCAAATTCGGGCTCGACTACAAAAGCCTGGCCCCTGAGAATCCGCGTTTGATCTATTGCTCGGTCACCGGCTTCGGCCAGGACGGCCCCTACGCCAAGCGCGCCGGCTACGACCTGATGGCGCAAGGCATGGGCGGCATGATGAGCGTCACGGGCTACGCGGACGGGCCGCCGACGCGCTCCGGCGTCGCCATCTCCGACATCTTCACCGGCTGCTACTCGGTGATCGGCATCCTGGCCGCGCTCGCCGCACGCGAGAAGACCGGCAAGGGCTGCTATGTCGATTGCGCGCTGGTCGATTCCACCGTCGGCGTGCTCGCCAACCAGGCGCTCAATTATCTGGTCTCCGGCAGGGTGCCCGGGCGCATCGGCAATACGCATCCCAACATCGTGCCCTATCAGGAATTCCCGGTCGCCGACGGCCACATCATTGTCGCCACCGGCAACGACAACCAGTACGTCAAATTCTGCCATGTGCTGGGAGCGCCCGAGCTTGCTCAAAATCCGGCCTACGCGAACAATATCGGCCGTCTCGAACATCGCAACGAACTGGTCGAAAAATTAAGGGCGCTGACCAAGCGGATGACGCGCGACGACCTGCTCGCAAAGCTCGAAGCGCAAGGCGTGCCGGCCGGACCGATCAACGATCTCGAGCAGGTGTTCAGCGATCCACAAGTGGTTCACCGCGGCATGAAGCTCGAGATACCGAGCGCCGCCGCCAAGGATGGCACTATTCCGGGCGTGCGCACGCCGATCGTGATGGATGGCTGGAAGGCGGCTTCCGAACGCCCCGCCCCCGTGCTCGGCGAGCACACGGCGGAGATTTTGAAAGAGATCGGCGAGGCTTAGAACTTCTCCGTCCGTCCCCGCGAAAGCGGGGGCCCAGCGCTTCCGTAAAGACTGGATTCCCGCTTGCGCGAGAATGAATGGGAGCTCTCAACTCACCGCGGTCGGCGCCAGCGCGTCGATGTCGGTGACGACGTCGATTACCGCCGGGCGTCCCGCTGCGAGCGCGCGTTGAAGCGCCGGCGCAATATCTCCGGGTTTTTCCACGCGAGTACCGAGTGCGCCCATGTCCTCGGCAAGCTTGGCGAAATTCATCGGCCGGTAGGTCCACAATTCGCGCGCCTGCGCCGTCTGCTCGCCGCCATAGGCGCGGTCGAAGCCGCGCTTGGACTGATTGCCGCCGCCATTGTTGTTCACGATCGTCACCGAATTGATATTCCAGCGCACGGCGGTTTCGATTTCGGCGATGTGATACCAGAAGCCGGCGTCACCGGTGAACACCACCACCGGCCGGTCCGGGCAAGCCGCTTTGGCGCCGATGCCGGCGGGGAAGGCCCAACCAAGATGGCCGGCACTGCGGATGTAACTCTGGCTCGGCACGCGCAAATCGTACAGGCCGCCCATCCACATGCCGGCGTGCCCAGTGTCGACCACGACGACGGCGTCGTCCGGTACGTGCTGGGTCAGTTCGTGGCAAATGCGCGCCGGGTGAATCGGCACCGCATTCGATTCGAGATCGGCCTTGTATTTCGCATACCAGTCGCTGCGCAGGCTTGAGATTTCCTTGATCCAGGCCGCGCGCTTCTTTGCGCTGGCCTTGTCCGCCAGCGCCGACATGCGCGCGAGCACCGCCTTGGCATCGCCCAGCACGCTGGCGGCCAAGGGATAGTTGCGGCCGAGCGATTCCGGCTCAATATCGACCTGGATCGCCGTCGCGCCGATCTTGGGCACGGCCCAGAAATGCGTGGTCATGCCGCCGGTCTCAGTGCCGATGAAGCAGACAAGATCGGCGCGGTTGACGGCGCGGTTGGCGCTCTCGCGCGAATAGCTGCCGACCACGCCGGCCGACAAAGGATGCGTGCCGGGGATGCAGTCCTTGCCGTTGAGCGAAGTGGCGACCGGAATTTGCAGGGCTTCCGCCAGCGCTACCAGCTCTCTGTCCGCGCCCGAGGCGCGCACGCCGCCGCCGGCGACAAAGATCGGCCGCTCGGCGATTTGCAGCAGATCGAGCGCAGCCTTCACGTGCTCGATCTGCGGCTCCGGCCGGAACGGCGGCACATGTGCAAATTGCGCCTCGATCAGCGCCTCCATCTCGGCTTCTTCCAGGTCGAGCTGGCCCTCATTGCCGCGGAATTGCAGATGCACCGGCCCGGGTGCGCCCGAGGTGGCGACGCGAAAGGCCTGCCGCACCATGTCGGGAATACGCGCCACGTCGTCGACGGTGACGTTCATCTTGGTGACCGGTTCGAAAGCCGGCACGTCGTCGATCTCCTGGTACACTTTACGGAACTTGGTTTTGGGGTCGCGGCCGCCGGTCATGGCAATCACCGGCGAATGTGCCAAATATGCGTCGCGCAAGCCGGCGGCGAGATTAAGCGCGCCGATCACCTGCGCCATGCAGATGCCCGGCTTGCCGGAGGCGCGGGCGTATCCATCTGCCATATAGGCCGCCGCCTTCTCGCCGTGGCAATGCACGCGCGCAATCTTGGTGCGCCGCTCCATCTCGGCGAAGGTGCGCCGCAATACCGCCGGCACCATGAAGACATGGCTGACGCCATAGCCCGCCAGCATGTCGGCGAGTACTTCCGCGCCGGTGCGTTTCTGGTTGTGGCCGACCTGGG
The DNA here is from genome assembly GCA_963810255.1 of uncultured Alphaproteobacteria bacterium. Taxonomy (GTDB): domain Bacteria; phylum Pseudomonadota; class Alphaproteobacteria; order Rhizobiales; family Xanthobacteraceae; genus Pseudolabrys. The sequence continues at coordinate 23,459 of CAWEMT010000010.1, forward strand.
TCATCGGTTCATTCAGGCACGAATTTCAACGCCACGCCATTGATGCAATAGCGCAGATTTGTCGGCGGCGGGCCGTCGGGAAAGCGATGGCCGAGATGGCTGCCGCATTGGCGGCAATGCACTTCGACGTTGAGATCGCCGTAGACCGGATCCTTCTTGTGGCCGACCGCGCCCTCGACCGGCGCATAGAAGCTCGGCCAGCCGGTGTGGCTGTCGTATTTGGTTTTGCCGATGAACAGCGGCTGATCGCAACCCATGCACAGGAAGGTTCCCGGCCGCGACTCATTGTTGAGCGCGCAACTACCCGCCGGCTCGGTGCCGAAACGGCGCATCACCACGTATTGCTCCGGCTTGAGCAGCTTGCGCCATTCGGCGTCGCTGCGCGTAACGGGCCATTGCGGTTTCATAGCTACGTTCCACTTCCTCGCAGTCACTCCGGGGACGGCCGAAGGCCGGAACCCGGAATCCAGATACTCATTCCAATCCTGCCGCTGGATTCCGGGTTCGTCGCTTCGCGACGCCCCGGAATGACGGCAAAAGCGATCATTTGATCGCCAACGGATTAACCGGCGAGCCGACCGCGCCCGTGATCGGGATCGCCGGCGCGACGAACAAGAATTCATAGACCTTGTCGGCGGCGCAATCGTCGGCCAGTTCCTTCAACTGAAAAATCTCGCCCATGGTCATGCCCATGATGGGAATGGTGATCCAGTGCCAGGGCTGGTTGATGCCCTCCTCGCTTTCGTTGGGTCTGACCTCGCAGCCCCAGGTGTCGGAAGCGAGCGCGGCCAGTTCGGTGCGCTTGATCCATTCCAGCGTCTCGAAGGCAAAGCCCGGCGCGTCGCCGCCCGGATAGCCGTCCCAGCTGCCGGCCTTCTGGCAGCGTTCCATCATGCCGGTGCGCACGATCACGTAGTCGCCGCGTTTGACCTCGACGTCCTGCGCCTCGGCGGTGTTGTTGAGGTCCTCGCAGGTGATGCCGTAGCCGTCGTCGAGCAATTCGACGCCCTTGAAGCGCGCCACGTCGAGCAGCACGCCGCGGCCGACCATCTTGTTCTTGGTCTTCTCGATACCGCATTTCTGCGCGCCGGCCGACGTCACCTCGCGGCAGTCGTAACCGTTCCACATATAGTTCTCATAGAACACATGGCCGAGCCCGTCCCATTGCGTGCCGCATTGCAGCGGCATAGTCACCATGTCGTCGGCGGCGCGGATGCCGCGTCTGTCGAGCACGCCGGAATAGGCGTCGGTGCCCGTGCGCAGCATGGTGTGAATCGCATTGGTGCGGCCCATCGACGGGTATTTGCTCTTCGCCCCTTGCGGCCCGGTGTGATCGAAATTGAGCGCCAGCGAAATGACCTTGCCCTTCTTCACCAGCCGCGTGGCGGCGACGATGTCCTCAGGCGTCGTGTAGTTGAGCGTGCCAATCTCGTCGGTGGCGCCCCATTTGCCCCAGTTTTTGAATTTCTCGGCGGCGTCGCGCATGTCCTGGCGGGTGACTTTCCGGGCGGCCATTCTCGTTTCCTCTGATGAAAAGCGGCGGGCGTGGCGGACGAAATACAGCCCGCCGGACGCTGCGAATGCAAGCCCCCACCGGCAAAGCAGGCGCGAGCCGTGCCGGCTCCCGCGTGAGATTCGGCCAAGACGCGAAGCCGCACCGACAGTTCCATACCGCTGCAAATGCTGCGATACTGTGCGGCCATGGGCATCACCCGCAGCGGGAGCGAGTTCGCATGCGGTTGCGGTGCACCTTTCAGCCTAGAGGAGGCGACGAAATGCCAAAGAAGCTTTCCATCGTTCTTTCGCTTTTTGCCGTGCTTGGCTTTGTGCTTGCGGCCCCGGCGGCATCGGATGCAAAGGAAAAGAAAAAATCCGTCGTGGTGGTCACGCACAAGAAGAAGGTTGTCGTGGTCCATAAGCGCAAGACGGTGTACGTCGTCGGGAAAAGTTATAACGGCTTCATTTATGTCGGCCGCAACGGCTACACCTGGAATGGCGTCTGGTATGTCTATGGCGTTGGTTTTTGCTGGATCAAAGTTGGCGATGTTTGGTTCTGGAACCCTTCTGTTTGCCCGTTGCACCATTGACGTTCCCGCTATAAGCGCCTCGCTTTCGAAACGGCCCGCGCAGTGCGCGGGTCGTTGCTTTGTTGTACGCTCCTTGGGTCTGTATCGCGTGCCGGGACACCCATGATCGACGAGATCGTTTCCATCGCCGTTCGCGACGGCACCTCAATTGCCGCGCGCGTTTATCGCCCGGACGGCTCGGGCCCCTACCCCGCGCTGTTTGCCGCTTCGCCCTATCGCTTCGACAACAACAGCCTGCCGGCGAGCGCACAATTTCTCTGGCGCGAGACCGGACCGATCGAATGGTACGTCGAGCAAGGCTACGCCTACGTCCACATGGATGTGCGCGGCAGTGGGCGCTCCGGCGGCGACTTCGAATTCCTTGGGCCAAACGAGCAGACCGATCTCTACGACGTGATCGAGTGGATCGGCGCGCGGCCCTGGTGCAACGGCAAAGTCGGCGGCATCGGCCAAAGTTACTACTGCATGCTGCAATGGTTCATGGGTGCGCTGGCGCCGCCCTCGCTTGCCTGCCTTGCCGCGCATGACGGGCTCGCGGATGTCTATCGCGCCGGCACGCACCACGGCGGCATCCCCTGCGACTTCTTTCCCGGTTACTGGTGGTACCAGAACCGCTTCATCAACCGTTTTCCGGCGGAAGGTCCGTCATGCGACCAGAAGACCGACCTGACGGCCTTGGCCGCGGCGCATCCGACCTACGACGATTTCTGGCGCGAACGCAGCGCCTGGGAAATGCTTGAGCGCATCAAGGTGCCGCTCTATTCGAGCGGCGTGTGGGGCAAGATCCAACTGCATACGCGCGGCAACATCGACGGCTACTGCCGGGCCAGCGGCTCCAAGAAGCTGCGCATGTCGGGTGTGCCGAATGCCTGGGCGGCGGCGGCGGAATTCGCCAGCGTCGCGTTCCACGAGAAGGTGATGCTGCCGTTCTACGATCACTATCTCAAAGGCAAACCGACCGATTACGAAGCGCGGCCAAACGTCGAATACGCCGTGCGCGGCGCTAACATCACGCGTAGCGCCGAAACCTGGCCGCCGCCGGGCATTGAATACACCCAGTGGCATCTCAATGCCGCCAACACCGGCAGTGTCACCTCGCTGAACGACGGCGGGCTGGCGCCGCAAGCCGCGACCGGCGCGGCTTCGACCAGCTACCAATATCCCAATCCCGGCTGGGTCGCCGGTGTGGCCGGTTTTGGGCCCACCGGTCCAGCCGGCGGCTTCGATCCGGTGCGGCGCGTGCTCACCTACACCAGCGCGCCGCTCGCCAGCGACATGGAAATCACCGGCCCGATCAAGTTTGTGCTCTATGCCTCGTCGAGCGCGCGCGACACCGACTTCTTCGTCAAGCTGTCCGACCAATTCCCGCAATCGCCCGAAGATCGCGGCAAAAGCCTGAACCCTTTTGCCGACCTGATCACGCGCGGCTGGCTGCGCGCCTCGCACCGCGCGCTCGATCCCAAGCGCTCAACCGACATGGTGCCCTATCACAGCCACGCCAATCCGCAGCTTTTGACGCCCGGCGAAATCACCAAGTTCGAGATCAGTCTTGAACCGATGGCCTATCTCATCAAGGCCGGTCACCGCCTGCGGCTCGAGATCGTCAACGGCGATTCGCCGATGAGCGAGCAGCTCTGGGTGCATCAATATCGCCCCGACAAGATCGGCAGCGACACCATTTATCACGACGCGGCGCATCCCTCGGTGCTGGTGCTGCCGGTCATGCCGGCTCAGAACGGCTCGTAATCCCGCAGCGCCGGGATCACTTTCTCGCCGAACAGCTTAATCGAGCGCAGCAGGTCCGGCTCCGGCAAGTCGGTGAAATTGAACTCGCCCATGCAGACGTTGAACAGGCCGGCTTCGGCGGTCTTGCGGATTTTGGCGGCGACGGTCTCGGGCGAACCGATGAACACCAGTTCGTGTTTCATCAGGTAATCCGGGTTGAACACATTCGCCATGATCTCGGAGGCGCCCGGCTCGCCGCGGCCGATGAAGCGCTTGGCATGCTCGCGCACGCGCTCGTCGAAGCTTTCGCCCTGTTTGGGCGGCGGCAGGAAGCCTTCGTAAGCGCGCGAAGCGCGCTTGAGCGCGACGTCGAGCGCCTTCTCGTCGCTCTCGTCGACATAGATGATGGTGCAATAGGCGATCTTCGGCTTTTGCGGCCAGCCGGCTTTCTGCCAATTGTCGAGAAACACCCGATAGCGCGGCGCGGCGTCGGCGCGCGGGTAGACCAGGAAATAGCCAGGATTGATGCCGTTCTTGGCGCAGAACTCCAGCGTCTGCGGATCGCGGCTCATCATCCAGAGCGGCGGATGCGGGCGCTGCATCGGCTGCACGGAGATTTCGGCACTGTCGGTGTTGTGATTGTCGCCGTGAAATGAGAACGGTTGCGTCTCGCCGTAAGCCGCGCGCAGATAGTCGACGAATTCCAGCGTCGGCGACTTGCGGAAATTGTAGTCGAAGCCGAATGGCTTGAAATAATCCGGACTGATGCCGGGCACCAGTCCGAGCTCCATGCGCCCGCCCGACATCTGGTCGACGATGGCGATCTCCTCCACCAGGCGCAACGGATGGTAGAGCGGAACGATGTAACCCATCGGCCCAATCCGCATGCGTTTGGTGCGCGCGGCGGCGCCGACCGCATAGAGGCTTGGCGAGGATATCCAGCTTTCGTCCGGGCGGAAGTGATGCTCGACACAGAACGAATAATCGAAACCGAGATCGTCGCAGAGCCGCAACTCGCGCCACAGTTGCTCATAGCGCTGGTGCGGCGTCATCCCGGGCTTGGCCCAGATATGTGAAAAGTGCGCGAACTTCATGAGGTGCTGTCCCCGGCTGCCAGCGGTCGCTATCGGAATTTGCTGAAGGTCGCAATAGGACCGTCAGTAGCCGCGCTTCCGATCGACCAGTTGGCTGAGCGGCCGCCCGGCCTGGAAGTCGCGAAGGATCGAACAGATGCGCGGCGCGAGATCCGACGGGTCGAGCTTTCGCGCCACGTGCGGCATCACCGTGATCTTCGCATGGCGCCAGAGTGGGCTGTCGGCGGGCAGTGGTTCTACCGGGTAGACGTCGAGGGTGGCAGCAGCGATGTGACCGGCATCCAGCGCGGCGATCAGTTCCGGCTCCACGACGTGCTCGCCGCGGCCGAGATTGATGATAGCTGCACCGGCCGGCAGCGCTTTGAGCGTTGCCACGCCGATGATGCCGCGCGTCTCGGGCGTGAGCGGCAGCAGATTCACCAGAATCTCACTGCGCGCTAGGAAGTCGCCAAACCGGTCGCGTCCGCTGAATATCTCGATATCGCCGCTTTGCCGCGGCTGCCGCACCCAGCCGGCGACCTCAAAACCGACCGACGCCACCATCCTGGCGCACGCCAGACCGATTGTGCCGAGCCCCATCACGCCAACTTTGCGCTCACGCGCCGGTTTGATCGGCAGCTTGATCCACTCGGCGCGCTGCTGCGCGCGCAGATAGTCCGGCATATTACGATGATGCCGCAGCACATGCAGCAGTGTGGTTTCGTTCATCATGGCATCGCCCGCGGGATCGCCGGCATGCACGATCGGCACGTCGGGCAGATCGGGGTCGCGCAGCAGAGCATCGACCCCGGCGGTCAAAGACATAATGAGGCGCAGGTTCGGCAGCTTACGCAGCGCGCCGCGCGGCGGCGGCCCGATCGCGGCGGCGTCGATCTCGGCCGCATTGCCGAGATCGGGCCAGACGCGCACCTCCAGTTCCGGCATGGCGGCGGCGAATTCGCGCCGCCAGACTTCGGTGCTGCCGAACAAAGGTGTGAGCAAAAGGGCCATGATGCTTTTCGTGTGCGCGGCCGTCCTCAGCCGATCGGACCGTTCGGCGTCACCAGCACCTTGCCGGCGCGGCGGTAGCCATTGGCGAGGGCGACCGCTTTTTTGATGTCTTCGATGCGGAAGGTTGCCGCAACGGGAACCCGGAGGCTGCCGTCAGCGATCCGTTTGGCGAGGCCCCCATAAAGCGCAACGACCTCCTCGCGCGACAACTTCTGCAGCCACGGTACCAGCCAGAATCCGGTCAAGCAGAGACGTTTGAAGACGCATTGATGCGCGCTCAACTGCGGGTTCTCGCCCGACAACAGGCCGTAATTGACGACGGTCCCCTCGTCGGCAAGCGCGTCGCCGAAGCGCACGATCTGGCCGCCGCCGACGGCATCGATGGCGAGGCGGATCGGCGCGCCCTTGGTAGCCGCGGTGATGCGTTCGGCAAGATCGGGACCGTCGACGAGCACAATGTCGGCGCCGAGCCCGCTAAGCTCGTCGGCCAGCCCCTCGCGGCGCACGATGTTGATGGTCTTGAGCCCCTCAGCCTTGGCCAATTGGATAAGGCAGTGCCCCACGCCCGAATTGGCGGCGGTTTGCAGGATCCACTCGCCGGACGACAAGGTCACGTATTTGGTCATCATCAGGTAGGCCGTCGGCGGATTGACCTTGAGCATGGCAAGCTGCAGCGGATCGACGCCGGACGGGACCTTGATCACACGCGCCGCCTTGGCGACCTTGCGCTGCACCCAGTTGTCGCGGTCAAGCGGGATCACGAGGTCGCCTGCGCGCACGTCAGTTACGGATTTGCCGGCCGCAGTGACGCGGGCGACGCACTCGGCGCCGATGAGGGACGGCAGCGGCGGACGCACCGCATAGAGCCCTTCGATCATCAAGGTGTCGGCTGGATTGATCGGGAACGCGAGAACGTCGAGCGCCACCTCATCCGCCGCGGGCGCGGGCGGGTCTGCGACCTCGACGCATTCAGTGACTTCGTCCGGAGGACCGAACCGCGAAAAACGCGCGACTTTCATCACCATGACCCGACACTATTGTGGGAAGCGCCACATCGTTGCATCCGCTGTCGGCGGAAATCAACCTCACGCTAACCGATATCAATAAAAGTCAGCGGCCGCGCCACCGTCTCCAGCGGCTTGCGCTCGGCGGGAACGGCCCAACGCCAGGCCACCAGACCGCCCAGGATCATCAGCGCGGCGCCGAACAGATACCCGCCGAATACGCTCATGCGCGAGCCAGTGTCGATCAGCGCGCCGAACAGCGACGGGCCGACGATGCCGCCGACGCCGGTGCCGACGGCGTAGAAGAAGGCGATGGCCAGCGCGCGGATTTCCAGCGGGAAGGTTTCGCTTACGGTCAGATAGGCCGAACTCGCCGCCGCCGAGGCGAAGAAAAAAATCGCCATCCAGCACAGTGTTTGCGTCTCCGCGGTGATGAGATCGCGCGCGAACAACCAGCCGGTACCGGCGAGCAGCACGCCGGACATAATGTAGGTAAAGGCGATCATCGGCCGCCTCCCCCGCGTGTCGAACCGGCGGCCGATCAGCACAGGGCCGAGAAAATTTCCCGCCGCGAACGGCAAGAGATACCAGCCAACGTGGTCCGACGGCACGCCGTAGAAATCGGTCAGGATCAGCGCATAGGTGAAAAAAATTGCGTTGTAGAAAAACGCCTGTGCCGTCATCAGGCTCAAGCCCACGAAGGTGCGCTGGCGATGCCGCTTGAACAGTGTCTGCGCCACTTCCCACAGCGGCGTCGATCGTCGCGCGCGCAGGCGCACCCGCGGTAAATCGTGCGGCGGCGGCAAGTCTGCAAAGCGCTGTTCGATGCCTGCAATCACACGCTCGGCTTCGTCGGTGCGGCCATGGGTCATCAGCCAGCGCGGACTTTCCGGCAGCCACAGCCGCATGAAGAAGATGACCAGCGCCAGACTCGCCCCGATCAGGAACGCGAGCCGCCAGCCGACTTCCGGATCGATCACGGCGGGATCGAGCAGAACCAACGAGCCGAGCGCGCCCATCGCCGCGCCCACCCAAAAGCTGCCGTTGATGACCAGGTCGGTCCAGCCGCGCACCCGCGCCGGAATCAACTCCTGGATGGTGGAATTGATCGCGGCATATTCGCCGCCGATGCCGGCGCCAGTGATGAAGCGAAAGAGTGCGAAGCTCCACAAATTCCAGGAGAAGGCGGTAGCCGCGGTCGCGATTAGGTAAACGGTGAGCGTGATGAAAAACAGTTTTTTGCGGCCGAGCCGGTCGGTGAGCCAGCCGAAGAAAATCGCACCCAGCACCGCGCCGGCGAGATAGGCGCTGGCCGCAAGGCCGACGTCGGCATTGGAGAATTGCAGCACCGGGCTCTGCTTGAGTGCCCCGGCGAGCGAACCGGCCAGCGTCACCTCGAGCCCGTCCAAGATCCAGGTGACGCCGAGTGCCGCCACCACCAACGTGTGAAAGCGGCCCCAAGGCAGTCGGTCGAGCCGCGCCGGGATATTGCTTTCCACAATCGTGCCGTCGGCTGCCATCGGCGCCCTCGCCCACATGCTCTGGCCCCCAGACTAACGCCCTGATGGCGCTTGCGTTCGATATATTGCCGCAGGACCACATCAAGTCCGAAGGGCGTGGTCCACGCGGGAGACTTTCGCTAGTCTGCCCGGCCATAAGCCTTGTGCCGCCCTTGGACGCCCCGCAAGTGGAAACCGAGACCCTCCGTCGCATGCACTACGTCGCAGCCGTCGCTTGCGGCGTGCTCGCCGCGCTGGCCATGCATATCGTGCTCACCGTCTTCGGTGTCGGGCTCGATGCCGCGCTGCGCGCTGCCGGCGGCGTACGACAGCAATTCACCTCGGCACTGGCATGGTGGGCAATCAGCGCCACCGGGTTTGCCGGCGGCTGGGCGACCGGCGTCTATCTGATCGCGGCCGCGCGCGAGCGTGCATTCCTCTTCCGGCTGGCGCAGCGCGTTCTGATCGGCGTGGTGTGCGCGGTCGCCACGGTTGGCGGCATCATGAGCAAGATGGGCGATGGCGGCGGCACGGCCGACGTGATCGCGGCGCTGACGGCGCTGGGACTTGGCATAGTCTGCGCCTTTTGCGGCGCCCGGCTCGCCTATCTCAACGCCGAACAGATGTAGCTATTTGGCGCCCACACGCTTTCGATTCAGGCCGCGCGAATGTGTTCCGCGTTCATTTGCAGCATTTTGTGAACTTCGCGCGCCGGTTTGGGCTGACTGAAGAGATAGCCCTGCACCTGTGTGCAGCCCTCGCCGCGCAGGATTTCAAGCTGCTCGACGGTCTCCACCCCTTCCGCGATCGTGGCCATGCCGAGGTTGCCGCCAAGCCGCGTGATGGCGCGGATTATGGCGGTGCAATCGTCCTTCTTGCCCAGCTCCTGGATGAAGGAGCGGTCGATCTTGATCTTGTCGAAGGGGAAACTGCGCAGATAGCTAAGCGAAGAGTAGCCGGTACCGAAGTCGTCCATCGAAATACGCACGCCGAGGTCGCGAATTTGGTGCAGCGTAATCAGAACGCCGCGGTCCTGTTGCAACAGCACGGTTTCGGTGATTTCGAGTTCGAGCCGTTTGGCATCGAGGCCGGACGCGCTCAACGCGGACGCAACCGTCAGTGCGAGTGACGGGTTGCGGAATTGCACCGCCGACAGATTGACCGCGACCGTCTGCCGGCCGGGCCAGGTAGCGGCGTCGCGGCAAGCTTGGCGCAGCACCCATTCGCCGAGCGGCACGATCAAGCCGATTTCTTCCGCCAGCGGAATGAACGCGTCGGGCGCAACGAGCCCTCGCTGCGGATGGTTCCAGCGCGCGAGCGCCTCAAAGCCGGCGATCTTGCCGGTGGCGATGTCGACGATCGGTTGATAGTAGTTCTCGAATTCGCCGGTGAGCATCGCCTTGCGCAGATCGACTTCGAGCGCGTGGCGCGCCTGCATTTCGGCGTCCATCTCGGGCTGGAAGAAGTGATAGGTGCCGCGCCCGCTGCTCTTGGCGCGATAGAGAGCCATGTCGGAATTGCGCAGCAGCTGATCCGGCTGCTTGCCGTCGGCCGGCGCCATCGCGATGCCGATGCTGGCGCCGATGACGACCTGGTTGCCCAGGACGTCGAAGGGTTCCGATAGCGCTTCGATGATTCGAATCGCGAGCTCGGTCGCATCGGTCGGTTTGGCGCCGAACTGAACGATGGCGAATTCATCGCCACCGAGCCGCGCGACTGTATCGCTGCCGCGCACGGCCATCTGCAGCCGCTTGGTGACCGCGCAAAGCAACGCGTCGCCGACCGGGTGCCCCAGCGTGTCGTTGACGGTCTTGAAGCGGTCGAGGTCGATGAACAGAATCGCGAGCCGTTCGCCGCGCCCGAGCGCCTGCTCGATGCGCTCACGGAAGTACAGCCGGTTCGGCAGATCGGTCAGCGCATCGTGGCGCGCCATGTGCATGATTTGCGCTTCGGCCTGGCGGCGCTCGGTCACGTCTTCGAAGGTTGCGACCCAGCCGCCATTCGACGTCGGGCTATAGACGCTCGCGATCACACGACCGTCGCTGAGCTCGTAGTAATGCGTGCCGGTCTCGTGGCGGCTGATGAATTCAACCTGCTCCGCCAGCAGTTTCGTCACGGTCTGGCTGTTTTGATCCCAGCGCGCTTCGCTCAGCTCGAGGATCTTGCTGAAGGTGATGCCCGGCTGTATCTGTTCGCGCGACAAGCCAAAAATTTCGAAGAAACGACGATTGACGACTTCGAGGCGGTTCTTCCCGTCGAAATGGCACAGCCCCTGCGACATGTTGTCGAGCGCGGCGTCGAGCCGCACGTTGATCTGGCGGAGGCTGGCCTCCTGCTCTTTCGAATGGCTGATATCGCTGCATACGACGATAAAACCGCCGTCGCGCGTCGCGCTCTGGCTGATGCGCAGCCATCGCCCTTCATCGACCTGGAAGTCGCCGGCCGGCGGCAGACCGTCCTCGCGCCGGGTGAGGATGTGGGCCGTCATGCGTCGAATCGTCGACGAACGGCCGCAGATGCGAAAGCGGCGTGCCCGGCCGCATCAGCTCCGCCGGCACACCCAGCAAGTTTGCGGCCTGCGCATTGGCGAGCGCGATGCAATCGTTCGCGTCGACGACCATGACGCCTTCCTGCGAACTGTCGAGCGCGTCGGCAAGCCGCGATTGCGCCGAACGGCGCTGCGCCACCTCGCGCTCCATCATTTCCTTGATCTTGTCGCGCATCGACCGCATCGAACCAAGCAACGCACCGAGTTCGTCGGCGCTGCCGGTCGGAATCACGACATCGAGTTTTCCGGTCGCGATGCATTCGGCGACGTTCGACGCGGCCGCGACCGGGCGAATGATGCGGCGCGCGAGCGCCCAGGCGACGACGCCGGACAGCAGCAGCGCCAGAATCGTGCCGGCAATGTTCAGACGCAAGTCGCGCGCGACCGTTGCGCTCGCGGTTTGCCGGTAGAGGAAGCCGTCACCGGCGGTATAGTTGATCAGCAGATCGACCTGCTGGTCGACCTTCTTGGCGTAATTGTCGAGCAGGTCCCAACTGGCGTCGAGCTTCGTCTTGTCCAGCAAGTGCTCGCTGGTGCTTTTCCAGGCGTTAGCTGCGTGCTGCACATTGACCGCGGCATGCTTGGCGCGGGCCGACTGCGATCGCTGCGACGCGATCCTCAGATCGTCCCTGAGCGTTTTGGCCAGACCTTCGATCTGTTGGTCGAGGCTCGCGCGCATGTCCGGATCGTCGGCGATCCAGCGGCGCAGCGAAAACCGCCCGCATGGCGGCGAAATCCGTGGCCGCCGCGCGCGCATAGTTGATCGACATCAGCGATTGGTCGAAGGTCTTGCGCACCAGGATGCCGGCGTCCTGGATGCCCCAGATGGCGTAGCCGCCGAGCGAAGCCGTAATGGCGCTCATCAGCAGGAACGCCACCAGGATGCGGCCGCGGATCGTCTTGCGAAAGGACGCAAACCAGCCGGCGCAACGGCGCCACTGGCAAACGAACTTCGCGGTCAACGATCCGGCCCCCGACATGGATGCCCCTGATTACCCCAAGGCATGCCTACATCGGCTGCGGTTAAAGTGGATTCAGCGGTCGCCCCTTACCTGGTAGCTTCGTTAACGCTGCCTTAACTGCGCGTGTCCAAGCTTGCGACGGGGGGCCATTGAGCTTCGAAGCTTCAGACGGTCAGGGGAAGATCGTGGATATTCAAGACTTGCGCGCCCGTCTGGGCTTTTCGATTTTCTTGGGCCTGTTCGCCGCCTTTTTGGTCAGCTTGGGCACATGGGCGGCGATCGCCGAGCAAAGCCATGTCGTCTCGCAAAAGGGCCGGCAATTCACGCCGACCGACATCACCATCAAGCGCGGCGAGACGCTGCAGATCGTTAACGATGACGGCGATCTAAGACATCACGCCTATATCAACTCGGACAAGTTCACGTTCGATTCCGGCGACCAGGAGCCCGGCAGCAAGGCCAGTATCACATTCCCGGTCGCCGGCGATTTCGACGTTCTCTGCGCGATTCATCCCAAGATGAGGCTCGTCGTTCACGTCAAGTGAGCGACGTGCCGAACAAGACCGTGTGCGCGAGATAGTAGGTCGTCAAGAATAGGGCGAGTGCGCCGGCATAGCCGACCGGCACCAGCCACGGACGCCGCACCAGTTCGGATTTCTCGCCGCGGTCCCCGATGATGCCCAGCAGAACCACCACGATCAGCGTGTGCCCGATCAAGTCGACCTTGCCGAATTCGAGCACGGCGCTGACAAACATGCCGGTCAGCACGATGGCAGCCACGCGCCGCACCAGCGGCGTCCACATCAGCGCGAAGGCCAGAGCAAATTCAACCGCGCCGGCCGCCTGCATGAAGAATTCCTGGCTGAAGCCGAAAGTCAGGTTCGGATGCTCGATGAACAGCGGAAACGACCATTCCGGGTAGGCCCATTTCTCGATGGAAGCCCACATCAAGGTGACGCCAGCCGTCCAGCGCACCACGTCGATGGCGCGCGCGCCGAAGAATTTGGTTTGACCGCCCGCGAGCGCAACATAGGCCGCCACGCCGAGAAAAATCGGATAGTCCGCGAGATGGAAGGTGCCGTAATTCCACAGCGCGATGTCGAACAACGCAAAGATGCCGACCGCCGACAACAGCATTGTGCGGCGCGACGCCATGCCGGCCGCTATGGCGAGTTGTATGGCGCCAATCCAGTTGGAATTGGTCTTCAATTCCGGCGTCAAGATTATGCCGCCGATCGCCCAGATCGAGATGAAAAAGAAAACGCAGCCGGCGCGGAAGATCAGCTCCGTGTTTTCCTCGATGAGCTGCGTGGCGCGATCGATGGCACGCAGCATCGCCGTGCCGATAAAGCTCCACTCGACCAGGCAGCCGGCCATGAGCGCCAGGATCGACGTCCCGAGCAGCACCTCAAAGTTCGGACAAAGGACGTTTTCCAGTCCAACCGGCTGCCCGCCGACGTTGTAGGCGCAAAACCATTTGACGTGTGCACTCGCAGTACCGGCAAAGACCGCGTTAACCATAACGGCAAGCGGAATCGTCCCCGGACGCGGCAGCCGCATGGGCAGCCGGTTCATTTCAGGCCTCCTCAAGGCAAAAACCCAGTTCAGACACCAGATGCACCGCCGCACGCAGTTACCTGGTAACACTAGCTTTTTACCACAAATCTTAGGGACTCGGTAAGGAAGCCTTTACTCTTGGTTAACCCCCATAAACGAACACCGCCGCGCTCACGCAGGCGCAGCGCGTCTGAAGCCGCTTGGTAAGATTTTCCGGCTAGGACTGCGGTGCAAACAAAAACAAATTTACGGCAGGGAGCTATGTTGGGCGCAGTCAGCTTTATCAGCGTCGTAATCGGAACGGCAGCCGCCACGATTGCCGAGCGCTATCCAGATTACGTCGAAACGATCGAGACCGCCGCCGGCGTGCTGTTGATCGGCGGCATCGCACTCGCCGGCTCATTTCTGCCGGTCGCTCTATAAGCGCAACAATTTAAGCGTTTGAGGCCACGCTGAGCGTTCAGCGCGGAACACGCGGCATTGCGACCTGCTCGGGCGCGGCGGTCAGCGTGCGCAGGAATGCAATCAGGTCGCCCTTCTCAGATTGACTGAGATGCAGCGGGAAGATCAGCACCGAGCGGCTCGGCCGGTCGATGCCGCCCTTGTCGTAAAGATCGATCACTTCGTCCAGGGTCGTTTCCGAGCCGTTGTGCATGTAGGGCGCACGCCGCGCGATATCGCGCAAGGTCGGAGTCTTGAAGGCATAACGTAGCTTCACCGAGGTCGGAAACAGCTTGCCGCGCCCGATGTCGTCGCCTTTTGCAGTGCCGATGTCGTGGAACGAGGAATCGGTGAACGCCCAGCCACTGTGACAGGACGCGCAGTGGGCTTTGCCGTTGAACAGGTCGAAGCCGCGCTTGGCGGCCTCGCTGATCGCGCCTTCGTCGCCTTTGATCCAACGGTCGAATGGCGCTTCGCCCGAGACGATCGAACGCTGGAAGGTCGCAAGCGCGAGTTCAATATTGCGGCGGGTAATCTTGCTGTCGCCAAAAGCGGTGTGGAAAGCGCTCACGTAGCCTGGAATTTCAGACAGGCGCTTGATCAATTCCGCTTCCGGCAAATTCATGTTGCCGGGTGAGGAGATCGGACCGAAGGCCACGGCTTCGAGATTGCGGAAATGACCGGTCCATCCAAGCCGCGGCACCCAAGCAACATTGAGCAGCGTCGGCGTATGAAGCGGCATCTTCTTTTCGCCGATGGCGAGCGGCAGGCCATCCGCCCACGACAAAGTCGGGTTGTGGCAGCTTGCACAGGAGCGTTCGCGGGACCCGGAAAGCAGCGGATCGAAGAACAGGATGCGGCCAAGCTTCGATTTGGCTTCCGAATAGGGGTTGCCTTCCGGAAAGGGGATTTCGGCCGGACGTTGATATTTCGCCCTTAATGTCGCGCGATCCGGCGGAGCATCGCCGGAAATGGACGCGCCCGCGCCAAGCAGCAACGCCGCGCAACCGGCAATGCCGGCTGCTTTTGCAACTAGTGATGTGAGCCCCGAACCACGCATGGCGGCAGCTTGGGTCAACACGATTGACGCGAGGTTAACGGATGGAAACGAAATTTCCCTGCCGTCAGCTCACCACCGGCAGGGTCACGACGTCATACGCGTGAGTTATGGTACGGCCGCGCAGCGGATCTTCGAGCGTCATTTCAAAGCGCGTGGCCGGCCGGATGCCGCCGATGGCGCCGAGCGTTCCGCAAAACATGACCGTACCGCGCGGCAATGTCGCATTCGGCGCAATTTTCGCGACGAGTTCGGTTGGATGACGGATCGCCGACAGGAGGCCTTCCTGGTACTTCACCCGTTGCCCGTCGATCGTCGCAAAGGCTCGCAGCATCAATTCGTCCCAGTGATCGGCAACGTCGTCGAAGGGCCACAGGACATCGGCAAGCGGCTTGGCGCAAAGTTGTTTCGACAGCGCGATGCCTGAGGTCTCGGCCTCGCGGTCGGTGTGGTCGGAGCCGAGGCCGAGCCACAGGCCGTCATCGAGGACGACGATGACTGGCTCGACTTCGCCGGATGTACGCGGGCCGAGCACCTCCAGGCGCGCGCTTTGTGTCAAGTTCGCCGTGCTGATGCGGTAGAACACAGGAACCGAGGAGGGGCGCGGCACGCCGATGGCGGCGAGCTCCTCGATATGGTGGCGCAGCGCCGCTTCATCGCGGCCGGTCCAGCCGGCGACGATCAGCGCCTCAGGATCGACTTCGATGCGATCCGAACCGCTACGCAAATGTCGCTCGAATACAAGCATGCTTGCCTCTTGTTTCTTGAGTTAGCAGCCGCAGCTTCTTAACATCACTTAGCTTGCGAGGTCTGCCCACACAGAGAACCCGCCATGAGCGTCAATAAAGAACACAAGGAATTCCATGCCCTCGACATGAGCGCGGGCTGGGAAACGCCGCCCGGCTATCCGGCGGGTATTGCGCAGAAAATCCTGTCCGGTGCGCTGGACGAGCCGAACAAGCGCGGCACCCGCACGCGGCTCTTGCGCTTTGCGCCCGGCACCTACACTACCGCGCCGTTCGTGCATGACTATTGGGAAGAAGTCTTCTTGTTGTCGGGCGATCTGGTCGTCGGCAACGACGCCAAGGGCGAGGGCGGCGAGCCATTTGCACCCAACACCTATGCCTGCCGGCCGCCCGGCGCCTATCACGGCCCGTTCAAGTCCGAACAGGGGTGCATGCTCCTGGAAATCCACTACTTCGATCCGGCGTGACGCCGGCGCCGCTCATTTGTTCGGTGGAGTGACGCCGGCCAATTTGCGCGCACGCGCCTTCTTGTCCTCGATCTTCATCGCGCGCGCGATCTGGATGCGCTGCGCCTGCGGGGAGCCGGCGCCATGCAGGCTTTCGGTCAGATAGCCGACAGCGTTACGGCCGATGGTCATATTCTCGATCAGCCGCAGGATGCGCATGCGGTCGGTGACATCGACACCGTCACGACCCTGCAGGAACTTGCGGATCAGCGGACCGATCTCGTTATTCTGCAAATCCTTTTCCGACGGCATGGTGACCATCAAACCGCCGGCAAGATCCTGGGCGAGGCGGGCGATCTCATAGGGAAAGCGCGTGACGTTATGTTTGGCGACATTGGACAGCATCTCGTCGTTGATATAGGCGCCCGAAGCCACTGCCTTCGACTGATGCGCGCCGGCCATGCAGCTCGAATAGATCGTCTCGTTGAGATGCGTCATCTCGACCAGCTTGTCCTTGATATGGGACGCCGCCTCGACGCCGTTATATTCAGCCGCCGAAGCCGCGGCGCCGATCAACACGTCGCCCAAACCGGTTTTGCAGACATAGGATGAGCGGTGATAGGTGGTGAACCGTTCGACCAGCGATGAGGCATATTCCCATTCGCCGTCCATGAAGACGTGCGCGTGCGGCACGAAAACATTCTCGAACACGATCAGCGCTTCCTGGCCGGCGAACTGCGCGTTGCCGGCGTCCATGGCGCCGCCGTCGACGATGCGGGTGTCGTTGGTCTGGCGGCCGACGATATAAGTGAGACCGGGCGCATCGACACGCACCGCGCCGACCACCGACCAGTCGCGATCGTCGGCGCTCATGCGCATGGTCGGCATGAAGATCAGCCAATGCGAATTCACCGCACCGGTCTGGTGCATCTTGGCGCCGGAGACGTAAATGCCTTTGTCGTCGCGTTTCACCACACGCAGGAAAAGATCAAGATCGGTCTGCTGGTGCGGCGCCTTCGAGCGGTCGCCCTTCGGATCGGTCATGGCGCCGCCGATCACCACATTGGCCGCCTGCGCGCGCTTGAGGAACGCGAGAAAGCGCTGGTGATAGTCGGTGCCGTTCTTGGCGTCGATATCGAAGGTCACCGAATGGCAGGTGCCGATGGCGTCGAGCCCGACACAACGCTGGAAGCAGGTGCCGGTGCGGCGGCCGAGTTCGCGCTGCATCTCGTGCTTGTTGACGAGATCCGCCGGGCTCGTCGGGCACATGCAGAAAGCGGTTGACCTGGACATCGGCAATGCCGGAATGCGTCGTGGCAAGCTCGGGCCGCTCCGACGCAATGCGATAGGTTTCGGCCATGGCATTGACCGACGGACGGATGACCGGGTGATCGAGCGGCTCCGGCACACGCTCGCCCATGAAAAAAACGTTCATGCGGCGGCCGCGCAGCGAATTGATGTAGTCGTCGGCGGTCGCGATCCGCTTGCTGAAGTCGGCCCACAGGGTTTCGACGTCGCTCATCGCATGAACTCCTGTCCGCCTAGCGAGCCGTGCTCCGCCTCACTTCCAATGTCAACGCCCATCACCCGCCCAATTGTTCCTTCAGCTTGTAGCGGATGATCTTGCCCGATCCGGTGCGCGGGATTTCCTGAATGAGCCGCACGGTCTGCGGCACCTTGTAGGCCGACAGATGCGTGCGGCAATGACCGAGCAGCGCCTCGGTTTCGACCGTCTGCCCGGAACGCGGCACCACAAAAAGCACCGGCACCTCGCCGAGATGCTCATGCGGCGCGCCGACCACCGCGCAATCGAGCACCGCTTCGAACGTGTTGACGACCTCTTCGATTTCGGCCGGCGCGATGTTCTGGCCGCCGCGGATGATCAACTCCTTCAGCCGCCCGGTGATGGTGAGAAAGCCGTTCTCGTCGCTCTTGGCCAGATCGCCGGTGTGATACCAGCCGTTGCGCAGCGCCTTACCGGTTTCCTCCGGCTTGTTGTGATAGCCAGGCATGACGTTGGGCCCGCGCACGATCAATTCGCCCTCTTGCCCGATGGCGACATCCTGCCCGCTCGACCGGATCGACGATGCGGACGGCAAGGCCGGGCACCGGGAATCCGCAGGAACCCATCACGCGCTCGCCGGTCGGCCAATTCATCGTCACCATGGTCGAGGTTTCGGTGATGCCGTAGCCATCGAGCAACGGCACGCCGAAACGCTTTTCGAACTCGCGGTTCAGCGTCGCCGGCATGATGGCGCCGGCCGAACAGCAGACGCGCAGATTGGGGAAGCTGATGCTGGCTTCGCCTAGGGTCGCCTTGCAGCAAATAATGGAACATGGTCGGCACGCCGGGCATGTAGGTGAATTCGCCGGTCTTGAGCAGGCGCACCGCCTCGTTGGTGGAGAAGCGCTCCATGATGTATTCGGTGGCGCCGGCAGCGAGGATGCCGAAGCACCGACAGATTGAGCGCGTAGGAGTGGAACAGCGGCAACGGCGACAACACGGTGTCGCGGTCGCTAAGCCCTGAGATCGGCGCCCAGCAGGCGGCCACCACCCAGAGCATGCCGTGCACGGTCAGCTTGCACGCCTTTGGCGCGGCCGGTGGTGCCGGACGTATAGAGGATGTAGGCCGTCTCGTGCATCAACGGCGGATCGCGCGGCAGCGATTTCGGCAGCGCCGCCATAAGGTCTGTGTAACGCAGCGCATTGGCGCTGCGTTGTGCCGCGGTCGGTCACGATCATGATCGATAGGTTCGGCGCGCCGGCTTGCAGCTTCGCCACCAGGTCGCCGCGCTCGGCCGTGGTCACGATGGCGCGGCAGCTGGCGTCCGACAGCCGATAGGCGATCTCCGGCTCGGTCGCGTCGTAGCTGATCGGCACGCCGATCGCGCCGGCGCGCGTCACGGCGAAACAGGTCTCGATCCATTCGCACCGAATTCGGCAGCAGGATCGCAACCGTATCGCCCGCGCGCGATGCCGTGATCGGCAAGATGACCGGCGAGAACCCCCGGTACGCTCCTGAAGTTGCGCATAGGTGACCGACGACTGCGCGTCACGATAGGCAACCTTGCCTCCCCGCGCCGCGGCATGCCGCCGCAGCAATTCGGCGAACGGGCGCGATCAGATCGGTGTGCAACATCGTCATTCTCCCCGTCAAACCATACTGAAACCGCCGCTGATGCTGAGCATCTGCCCGGTAATCCATCCGCTGCGCGGCGAGGCCAGCATCGTTACCATCGGCGCGACATCGCCGGCCTGTCCGAGCCGGCGCACAGGATAAAGCTTCACCAGCTTCTCGCGGTTGGCCTCGACCCATTCCTTGTCGTGGTCGGTCTCCACCAGCCCCAGCGAAACCGTGTTCGCGGTGGTGCCGTTGCGGCCGAATTCGCGCGCCAGCGATTTCATCAAGGCGACGACGCCGGCGCGCGCGGCGGCGACGATGGCAAGACCGGACTCGCCGACGCGCGAGGAATCGCCGATCACGCTGACGATGCGGCCGTTGCCGGCTTTCTCGAAATGCGGCGCGGCGGCATGACAGCAGTGGATCGCGCCATAGAGGCAGGCGTCGATCTGCTTTTTCCAATCCTCCGGCGTCGTTTCGACAAAGCGCTTGCGCAGAGCGAGCCCGGCATTGTTGACAAGGATATCGAGGCCGCCGAGATCTTTCGCCGCCTGCTGCGACCATGGCCTTGACCGCATTGAAGTCTGCGACATCGGCCGCATAGGCCTTGGCCTTGCCGCCTTTGGCCGCAATCTCAGCCACCAGCGCTTCGGCATCCTTGGCCGAGCTGCGGTAATTGATCGCGACGGAAGCGCCTTCGGCGGCGAGACTGAGCGCGATCTCGCGGCCGACGCCACGGCCCGCCCCGGTCACCAACGCAACTTTATCCTTCAGCCCCAAATCCATGTCTCGCTCTTTCAAGATTTGCCGTTCGCCTTGGCCGCTTCGATCAGGCGGAAAAGACGTTCCGGCGTTACGGGTAGCTCGTTGATCTCGATGCCGAGCGGCGCACAGCGCGTCGGCGATGGCATTGGCGATGGCCGCCGGCGCGCCGATGGTGCCGCCTTCGCCCATGCCGCGAAAACCGCCCAGCGTGGTCGGCGATTCGGTTTCCAGATGCACGACGTCGATCGGCGGAACTTCGCAGGCCGACGGCACCAGATAGTCGACCAGACTGGCGGTGTGAATTTGGCCCTGGTCGTTGTAGACGACTTCTTCGTAGAGCGCGGCGCCGATGCCTTGCGCGACGCCGCCATGCACCTGGCCGTTTACGATCATCGGATTGATCAGGCGCCCGCAATCTTCGGCGACCACAAAACGGTCGAGGCGCACTTCAAACGTCTCGGGATCGATCTCCAGCGCGACGATGTGCGTTGCCGAGGTGGTGGTGCCGAAAACCGGGTCGTAGGTCTTGGTCGCCGCCAGTTCCTCGCGCGCGTCCTGCGGCAGCCGCGCCATGTCGGAATAGACCGCGCGCGCCACCTCGCGGAACGTCACCGTGCGGTCGGTGCCGGCCACGGAAACGACGCCAGCACCCGCCACCAGATCGTCCTTGGACGCTTCGAGTAGATGGGAAGCCGCGTTGAGAACCTTCTCACGCACAGCCTCGGCCGCCAGCCGCGCGGCGCCACCGGCGAGCACCGTGCTGCGGCTGGCATAGGTGCCGGTGCCGCCGGCGACGGCCGAACTGTCGCCTTGCACAATGCGAATGTCCTCGATGCGGGCGCCGAGATGCTCGGCCACCACCTGGGCCAGCGTCGTCTCCAGGCCTTGCCCATGCGAGGCGATGCCGAATGAGGCCGTAATGGCGCCGGTTGAATCGATGCGGATGATGGCGGTCTCGGTACCGGTGTTGATCGTCATGCCCGGCGCCACCGAGATGCGCGAGCCGATGCCGGTCAACTCCGCGTAAGTAGCGATGCCGATGCCGAACCATCGTCCGGCGGCGCGCGCCTCCGCTTGTCTTTTGCGCAACGCGTCGTAACCGATCTTGTCGCAAGCCGCGGCGAGGCCTTCGCAAAATCCCGATTGATCCCAGACGATGCCCGAGCCGATCTTGTAGGGAAACTCTTCGGACTTCACGAGATTCCGCAGGCGGATGTCCTTCGGGTCCATGCCGAGCTTTACCGCCGCCATGTCGATCAGCCGTTCCATGACGAAGGTCGAAATCGGCCGGCCGACGCCGCGATAGGGACCCGTCGGCGCCTTCGAGGTCGCTACCGCCTGCACGCGCCCGCGATAATGTTCGACGCGATAGGGGCCGGGCAGGAAGCTGACCACCTGCACCGGCTCCAGCGCGGCGGTCCAGGGATAGATCGAATAGGCGCCGACATCGCCAATGACGTCGGCGCGCAGGCCGACAATGTTGCCGTCGACTATCGAGCCCGAGTTCGGCATCGACGATCTCGTCGAAGGCCTGGCTGGTGGCGCTCAAGTCCTCCAGGCGATCGCCGGTCCATTTGACCGAGCGCGCCAGTCGACGCGCCGCCGCACAGACGAAGATTTCTTCCGGATAGAGCGAGCCCTTGCCGCCGAAGCCGCCGCCGACGTCGGGTGCGACCACCCGCAAGCGGTGGCCCGGCATATCGAGCGCCGCCGAAAGCGCATCGCGCACGATGCCGGGGACTTGCGTAGCGGAATGCAAAGTGAGCGCATCGCGCCCGGGCTCGTACTCGGCGAGGCAGGCGCGCGGCTCGATGGCGACCGCCGTCTTGCGGTGCATGCGGAAGCGGCCGCCGACGCGCACGGCGGCCTGCGCGATCGCCGCATCGACGTCGCCGCGCTTGAATTCGCGGCTGAGCAGGACGTTGGTCTGCGCTTCGTCATGCAGCAGCGTCGCGCCCGGCTTGATCGCTTCGACCGGATCGTTGACGCCCGCCAGCGGCTCGAAATCGACGGCGATCAGCTCGACCGCATCCTCGGCAAGGTAACGGCTTTCCGCCACCACCCCGACAATGGGCTCGCCGACATAGCGCACCTTGCCGCGCGCCAGCGGCAAGATCGGCGTCGCGTAATAACCGCGCATGCGCGAGGTCGCGAGCAGCGGCTTGACCGCGGCTTCGATGTCGTCCGCGGTCAGCACCGCAAGCACGCCGGGGGCGGCGCGCGCGGTGGCGCAATCGATGGCGCGGATGCTCGCATGCGAGTGTTCGCTGCGGCGGAAGGCGACATGCAACAGGCGCGGCACCTGGCGGTCGTCGACGTAAGCGCCGAGCCCGGTCAGCAGGCGCGGGTCCTCGGTGCGCTTGACGCTGGTGCCGACAATTTTCGGCCGCGCGGATTTCGGGAGCGTCAGTCATAAAATGCCGCCCCTTTCTTCATCGTCTCCCATTGCGCGGCGTCATGGCCGCAAACGATCGTGGCGCCGCCGGCTTCGATGCGTTTCACCTCGGCAAGCGACTTGGCGAGCGCCTCGCCGTTCCAGGTGTTGCGCGGAATAATGCCGGTATCGAGCGTCGCACGCAGGCTGACTGTGTCGGACGCAAGAAAGAAAGCGCCGCTGCGCTCAAGCGCGACGAGTGCGCCGGTGGTGCCCGGCGTATGGCCGGGCAAGGGGATCAGCACGATGCGCCCGTCATTGAACAGATCGCGCTGACCCTTGAGCGCGTCGATCGGCGCCGGCGAGACCCACTCGGCCGCAAGGTATCCTGCTTTTTCGGCTTCCGGCGCGCGCGCGGCTTCGATCTCCTTTTCATGGATGACCACGGTCGCGCGCTTGAAGAACGTGTTGCAGCCGCAGTGATCCGGATGCAAATGCGAGCACACGACGACGTCGATATCGTCCGGCGCGAGGCCGATCGCCGGCAAGCGATGTGATGACGTTGTCGCCCGGCTGCATGATCGGCACCATGAACTTGGCGAGACCGCCCCAGCGCGCGTCGGCCTGTTCCGGTATTGAGGGGTGACAGCCGGTGTCGAACAGCACATTCCCCTGGCTGTGGCGCAAGAGAATGCTCAAGACCGGCAATTCGATCATTTCGCTGCGGTCGGCGTCGGGAAGATAGATGCTTTTGCGCATGCGCAGGCGCCCGCCGGAGAGACAATGCATCTTCATGATGTCTTGCCCTCGGCTTTGCCGGCCACCGCGCGGATCGCTTTGACGATGTGGTCGTAGCCGGTGCAGCGGCACAGATTGCCCGACAGGCCTTCGCGGATTTCGTCGTCGCTGGCGAGCGGATATTTGCGCATCATGTCGGTCGCCGTCATCAACATGCCAGGCGTGCAGAACCCGCACTGCAATGCGTGATGGGTGCGAAACGCCTCCTGCAAGGGATTCAATTGCCCGATGGTGCCGAGGCTTTCGACTGTCTCAATGCGGCAACCGTCGGCCTGAACGGCGAACATCAGACACGAGCGCATGCTGTCGCCGTCGACCAGCACGGTGCAGGCGCCGCAGACGCCGTGCTCGCAGCCGACATGCGTGCCGGTGAGCCCGAGTTCGTGGCGCAGGAAATCGGCCAGCAACAGCCGCGGCTCGACGCTGCGCCGATAGGCCACGCCGTTGACGGTCACGGTGATATCGCGCGGTTTGCTCATGCGGCGGCCTCATTGGCCCGCCGCCAGGCCGCGGTGACCGCCCTGCCCGCCAGCACGCCGACCAGATGGCGGCGATAGTCCGCCGAGGCATGCAGATCCGTTTCCGGACTGACGTCGGCGCGCACGGCTTGCGTCACCTGATCGATGAGACCGCCCTCGACGCGCCGGCCGCTCAACAGTGCCTCGGCCTCGCTGGCACGCTTGGGCGTCGGGCCGACGCCGGTCATGGCGATGCGCGCCTCGCCGACAACGCCATCGGCAAGCGTCAATGTCACCGCCACCGCGGCGAGAGCAAAATCACCGCTGCGGCGCGCGACCTCTTCGAAGCCCCATCCGCTCTTCGGCGGCAGCTTCGGCAGCACGATATCGGTGACGATGTCGCCGTCGGCGAGGTCGACCGTCAGCGCGTCGAGGAAAAAATCGCGCGCGGCAACGCTCCGCCGTCCGGACGTCGAAGCGACCGTCAGTTCGGCGTCGAGCAGCAGCGCCAACATCGGCAATTCTGCCGCCGGATCGGCGTGCGACAGACTGCCGCCGACGGTGCCGCGATTGCGGATCGCCAGATGCGCCACGTGCGTCATGGCGCAAGCGAGCACCGGCAGATGCCGGCCGATCACCGGCGACGTCTCAAGCTGATAATGGCGCGTCAGCGCGCCGACACGGATGGCTTTCTCGCTTTCCTCGATGAAAGCGAGCCCGCCGATACGGTTGATATCGATCAGAATTGATGGGCGCAGCAGACGGAAATTGAGCATCGGAACGAGGCTCTGGCCGCCGGCGATAAGTTTGCCGTCGCCACCGGCGTCCGCCAAAGACGCGGCCGCCATCTCGACGCTGTCGGCAATCACGTAGTCGAACGCTGCGGGTTTCATTGCAGTCGGAAGGCCCGGACTCTTACGCCGCTAATGACTTTCATAATTAGACTATGTACGCTATTGTCAAGTCAAGCAGCCGCGCGCGCGAACGTGCGGCAATAACGAGGCGCCAGGGTAAGGCGCGCGCCGATACGGGGTTGCGGTTGAGTCAGGTCGTGAGCTTACGGCGCCGTTCGCCGGCGCAGCGCGGCGCCCGTCCGGTGCGGGCAAAGCCGGTGCGCGTCATCCACGAGCGTAACTGCTCGGTCGGGCGCACGGTCGCCATCCTGAGCGACAGCTGGGCGTTTCTGGTGCTGCGCGAAAGCTATTTCGCCGCCACCCGCTTCGAGACATTTCAATCGGCGCTCGGACTTCCGCGCGCGACGCTGACGCAGCGCTTGCGCATGCTCACATCGCAGGGGTTGCTCCGGCGCGTGCAATATTCGGATCGCCCGGTGCGTTTCGAATACCGCCTCACCGCGATGGGCGTTGACCTCTATCCGGTCATGATGGCGCTGCTCGCCTTCGGCGACAAATGGCTGCAGAAGACCGCGAAGCCGCCGATCTACCTCGTGCATAACCTTTGCGGCGAGGTCTGCCGGCCGATGGTGGCCTGCTCGGAGTGCAAGGAAGAGGTCAACGTCAAAACCGTCATCTACCGCGATGGACCGGGCGCGGGCGTGACGCCGGTGGTCGATGCCAAGCGCAACCGGCGGCCGTCCGACCCCAGCGTGCTCGACCGCGGCCGGCCGAGTTCGGTCGCCCAGACGCTGAAGGTCATCGGCGACCGCTGGAGCTTCATGGTGATCCGCGAAGCCTTCTTCGGCGGCCGCCGCTTCGATGACCTGCAAAACAACCTCGGCATCGCGCCCAATATCCTGACCGACCGCCTCGACCGGCTGGTGGCGGAAGGAATCTTCAAGCGCCGCAAATACCAGGACCAGCCGGAGCGCTACGAATACCCGCTGACCGCCAAGGGCAAGGACCTCTACGGCCCGCTTATTGCAATGCTGCACTGGGGTGATGACTGGCTGGCGCGGGGCGAAGTTCCGCTGATCCTCACGCACAAAGATTGCGGCAAAGACTTCAACCCTACGGTGGTCTGCGACCATTGCCGCAAGCCGCTCAAGGCCAAGGAGATGAGCTACCGCCTCAACTACCGCCCGCGCCGCGATAGCCGCCCGCTCAAGCCCGGCCGGCCCATCGCGCTGGAGGAAAGCTGAACGCGAGGCGCGCCCCGGCTCGCTATTGACATGCATTACTAGACTGACTGATCATTCGTGCAATAACAAAAGGGTGCCGGGGGAGTTTCGACGATGCAGATCAAGCGCACGCTCGCGTTCATCGATGACGTCGCGATCGAAGGCGGTCAGACCGTCACGCCGCCGCTGCGCAAGGTCGCGGTGGTCGCCGTGATCGACAATCCGTTCGCCGGAAAATTCGAAAAGGACCTGAGCCCGTTGACCGAGGCCAGCGAAGAGATCGGACGCCGCATCAACGCGATGGCGATCGCCCTGCTCGCGCCGCACGAACCGCAAAGCTACGGCAAGGCTGCCGTCATCGGCATGAATGGCGAACAGGAGCACGGCGTCGCCATGCTCACGACCGTGTTCGGCAACGTGATGCGCGAGGCCGCCGGCGGCGGCAAGGCCTGGATTTCATCGCTCACGAAGCGCGCCGCGCCGGGCGCGACCATCGACATTCCGTTGGCGCACAAGGACGCTCTTTACGTGCGCTCTCACTATGACGGCATCACGGTGACCTTGGCGGACGCGCCGCTGCCGGACGAGTTGGCGATCATTTGCGCATTCGCGAACCGCGGCCGACCCCATCATCGCGTGGGCGGGCTGGCGGTTGGCGACATCAAAGGCGCCGACGGACTGACCTGACGAACGGCAGGTAATGGAGCTGACGATGACGACCTGCAAAACGGGCGCTGAGCACATCAAGTCCCTCAAGGACGGCCGCACCGTCTATATCGACGGCAGACTGGTCGCCGACGTGACCGAACATCCGGCCTTTCGCAATTCCGTCAAGTCGGCGGCAATGCTCTACGACTTCCAGTCGAAGCCGGAAAATCTCGAATCCATGACGTTCGTTCCGGACGGCTCGAACCGCCGCGTTAATCGCTGCTGGCAAATGCCGCGCAATCACGCCGAGATGGTCCTGCGCCGCAAGGCGTTGCAGACATGGGCATCGCTGCATTACGGCTTCATGGGGCGCTCGCCCGACCACGTCGCCTCGACGCTGGTCGGCCAGCGCATGGGCCTCGATGTTTTCCAAAAGCACAGCACGGAACGGGCGAAGGCCTTTGCCGACTATTTCGAGGAAGCCAGCCGCAACGACTATTTCCTCACTTACGTCATCATCAATCCGCAGGCGGAACGTTCCAAGGACTGGGGCCAGCAGGCCGAAGACCTTGTCGCCCGCATCGTCGACGAGGATTCCGGCGGCGTTACCGTGCGCGGGGCCAAGCTGCTGGGCACCTCTTCGATCATGGCCAACGAGGTGCTGGTCGCCAACCTGCAGCCGCTCAAGCCCGGCGAAGAGGACCTTGCCTTTTCCTGCGCGCTGCCGATGAACACCAAGGGCCTGCGCGTGCTGTCGCGTAAATCCTACGAGGCCTCCGCCATTTCGGTATTTGACAATCCATTGTCGTCGCGCTTCGACGAAAACGACGCGCTGATCTATTTCGACGACGTCAAAGTGCCGTGGGAACGCTTGTTCGTCTACCGCGACACCGACATGTGCCGCGCGCAATTCCACGACACGCCCGGCCACACTTATCAGAACTACCAGTCGCAAATCCGCCTCTCGGTGAAAATCAAATTCCTCGTCGGACTCGCCCACCGCATCACCGAGGCGATCGGCACCACCAACATGCCGCCGATCCGCGAGCAGCTCGGCACGCTGGCGGCGCAAGCCAGCATGGTGAACGCCATGCTCGCCGGCATGGAAACCGAAGGCGCGATGGTCGGCGAATGGTACATGCCGAACAAGCACTACATGTACTCGGCGCAGGTGCTGACCCAGGACCTCTACCCGCGCGTCATCAACACCTTGCGCGATCTCGCCGGCGGCGCGCTGATCATGCTGCCGTCGTCGATCGAGGATTTCGCCAACCCGCAGCTTGCGAAAATCATCCGCACGACCCAGCGCTCCGCCAGCATGACGCCGGACGAAAAAGTGAAATTCATGAAGGCGGCCTGGGACGCGGTCGGCTCCGAATTCGGTTCGCGTCACACCCAATACGAAATGTTTTACGCGGGGGCGCGGTTCGTCACCACCGGCCACAGTTTCCGTACTTACGACTGGAAGGGCGCCACCGGCAGCGTCGATGACCTGCTGGCGACCTACGACCTGGCGGACGAACGCGCCCGCAAACACTAAAACGAGTCACGAGTAGCGTAGCGTCATGAAAACCGTCATCGTCAATCTCGGTCAGATCGTTTCCGGCGATTGGCGCAATCCGTTTGCCAAGGGCGATGCGATCGTCATCGAGGGCGACCGCATCGCCTCGGTCGGCACGGCCGCGGCTAAGGACGTCGATAACGCCGACGTGGTCATCGATGCCGACGGCATGACGGCCATTCCCGGGCTGATCAATTCGCATGTGCACGTGACCTTCGGCGACTACACGCCGCGCCAGCGCACCGTCGGCTATCTCGAAAGCTATGTGCACGGCGGCACCACGACGGCGATTTCGGCCTCCGAAGTGCACGTGCCGGGCCGGCCGCGCGACGTCGAAGGCGTCAAGGCGCTGGCGCTCGCCGCGCAACGCTGCTTCGCCGACTATCGCCCGGGCGGCATGAAAGTGATCGCCGGCTCGGTCATTCTCGAACCCGGCCTCAAGCGCTCAGACTTCGACGAACTCAAACAACACGGCGTGCGGCTGGCAAAAGCGGGCTTCGGCGCGGTCAAGACCGCCTACGACTATGTGCCGATGGTGGCGGATGCCAAGGCGGCGGGGCTGACGACCACCTGCCACACCGGCGGCTCGTCGATCCCGGGATCGGGCGCCATCACCGGCGATCATCTTTTGAAGATGCAGCCGCATGTGTCATTCCACATCAACGGCGGTCCCACCGCCATGCCGGATGCCGACTTCGAGCGCGTCATCCGCGAATCCAAGATTGCCTTGCAAGTCTGCACGGCCGGAAACCTACGGACCACCCTGCTCTGTGCGCGCCTTGCGCACCAACAC
Source organism: uncultured Alphaproteobacteria bacterium (assembly GCA_963810255.1). Classification (GTDB taxonomy): domain Bacteria; phylum Pseudomonadota; class Alphaproteobacteria; order Rhizobiales; family Xanthobacteraceae; genus Pseudolabrys. Next base: position 52,211 of record CAWEMT010000010.1, read on the forward strand.
GGCGAATTCGACCGCTTCATCATCGCCACCGACACTCCGACCGGAAGCGGCATCATGCCGCTCGGCATGCTCTATACGATCGCGCATCTGGCGAGCCTCACCGACATGCCGGCGGAACAGTTCATCTGCGCGGCCAGCGGCAGCAACGCCAAGGTCTACGGTCTGGACAGCGGCTATCTGGCGCCGGGCAAAGCCGCCGACATCGTGCTGCTCGACGCGCCGGACGGCGGCACCCAGACGACTGCCCTTGCCGCCATCAAGCACGGCGATATCGCGGCCATCGGAGCGGTGGTTACCGCCGGCGTTCCGCGCTTCGTCGGCCGCAGCCGCAATACGCCGGCCACCACCCGCAAGGCGCGCGTGACGGTGTCACGCGTGATGCAAGACTTTTCCGCGGCGGCTCATTAGCGCGGCATCGCCATGCAGAAACTCCAACCCGTCAGGTCCCAGCGAAAGACGACATGCTTTACCAACAACTGATCAACGGGCTGATGCTGGGCGCGTCGTATTCGCTCGTTGCGATCGGCTACACGCTGATCTTCGGCGTGCTCAACCTGCTCTATTTCGCCCACGGCGAAGTCTTCATGATCGGCGCTTTTGTCGGGCTCTATCTGGTGACGCTGGGCGGCGCCAACATCTACGTCGCCATGCTGGGCGCCATGATCGCCTGCGCCGTGCTCGGCGTCATCGCGGTCTACGTCTCGGTGCGGCCGGTCAGCAAGGACCGCCCGCTGGCACCGCTGATCAGCACCATCGGGCTGACAATCATCATCCAGAATCTGGCGATCTACATCTTCGGCGGCCAGCAGTTGGCGTTTCCCGAAACCATCGCGCAGCAGCTTTATCATTTCGGCCCCATCACTATCAGTTCGGTGCAGATTTTCATTCTCGGCGTCGCGCTCGCGCTGATGGTACTGCTGTGGCTGTTCATCGAACGCAGCAAGACGGGCCGCGCCATCCGTGCCGTCGCCGAAAATCACGAAACGGCGGCACTGCTCGGCGTCGACGTCAACCGCGTGGTGCTGATCACGTTCATCATCGGCTCCGGCATCGCCGGCATCGCCGGCGTTCTCGACGGCATCAAGAACGGCGCCATCTCTCCATTCATGGGGCTCAGCGCGGCGGTGAAAGGCCTCATCGTCATGCTGCTCGGCGGGCTCGGCAATGTGGTGGGAGCGATGGTCGCCGGGCTGCTGCTCGGCATGATCGAGATTTTGTCGTCCGCCTATATCGGCACTACCGAGCGTGATTTTTTCTCGTTCGCGATCCTCATTCTCATTCTGCTCTACCGGCCGACGGGCCTGTTCGGCACCCGCACGACGGAAGGGAGGTAGCGCATGCTCGACGGACTGATTGACGGCTATACGCGCTCGCTGCTGATCTTCGCCGGCATCAACGTCATTGCCGCCTACAGCTTCTATGCGCCGTACAAGACGGGCCAGGTCTCGCTCGGCCAGGGTGGTTTCATGGCGGTCGGCGCCTACATCTCCGCGATTCTGACGCAGAAATTCGGCATGCCGTTTGCCGTCGCCATGATCGGCGGCGGGGTCGTTGCCGGCATCATCGGTGTCGTTGTCGGATTTCCGGCGCTGCGCATCAAGGGCGTCTATCTGCTGCTGCTGACTCTCGGTTTCTCCGAAATTATCTCGGTGATCGCGCTGAGCTGGGATTATGTCGGCGGCGCCCAGGGCTTCCGCAATATTTCCTTCAACAAATTCACGCTCGATTACGTCATCGCCATCATCGTGGTGCTGATATTTTTCTTTGCCCGGCTTGAGCGGTCGAGCCTCGGCCGCGCCATGGACTCGATCCACCAGGACGAAACCGCCGCCGAAGTGATGGGCATCGACGTGGTGCGCATCAAGCTGTTCGCCTTCGGCCTCGGCGCCGTCATCGCCGGGATTGCCGGCGCACTCTACGCCCATCACGCGACTTATCTCGACTCCAGCACGTTCAACATCATGGTCTCGGTCGAAATTCTGATGTTCGTCGTGGTCGGCGGCGGCAGCACCTATTGGGGACCGTTCGTCGGCGCCGTCGCGCTCAACGCCATCCCGGAATTTCTCAGGTCGTTGCGCGACTGGCTGGAGCTTGTGCCGGTCGCCTGGACCAATTTCTATCCGATGAACCGCGTCTACGACTTCCTGCACGATTTCCTCGATTTCGAGAACGCCAAACGCCTGATCGCCTTCGGCATCATTCTCATTTTGATGATGATCTTCAGGCCGGATGGGTTGATCACGCGCGATATGCTGCGCCGCTTGCGGCCCTCGCGCTGGAAGGCCCGCCATGCGTGAGACGGTCGCCAGCAATATCTGCCTTGCGATCGAAGGGCTGACCAAGCGCTTCGGCGGCTTTTACGCGCTGAACGATCTCAGCATGGAGGTGGCGCAAGGCCACATCCACGCCTTGATCGGCCCGAACGGCGCCGGCAAGACGACGTTCTTCAACCTGCTGACCGGCGTGCTTCCCGCCGACAGCGGCAAGGTCATCTTCGACGGCGCGGTGGTCGACGACGTGCGCGCCTCCCGGCGCACCGTCCGCGGCATCGCCCGCACCTTCCAGAATATCCGGCTGTTTCCGCAGCTGACCGTTCTGGAATCCGTGATGATCGGCGAGCACTGCCGCGCCTACCCTTCGGTATGGAAGGCGCTCAGCAAGGGCGCCTTCCAATTGCCGTTCCGCGAGGCCGCCGAAGAACGCGACATGCGTGGCAACGCCATCGAGCTGCTCGAATTCCTTGGGCTGGCCGACAAGCGCGACGACAAGGCCTCCGATCTGCCTTACGGCGAGCAGCGCAAGCTGGAGATGGCGCGGGCACTGGCCACGCGGCCGAAGCTGCTGCTGCTCGACGAGCCGGCGGCCGGCATGAACCCGCACGAAACCGAAGAGCTCGACGACGTCATCACGCGCATCCGCGATCGCGGTACCACGATCGTTCTGGTCGAGCACGATATGCGCCTGGTGATGGGCATCTCCGACCGCATCACCGTGATCAACTTCGGGACCAAAATCGCCGACGGAACGCCGGAGCAGATTCAAAACGACCCGGTCGTGATCGAAGCCTATCTGGGCGAGGACGTCGAACTATGACGATGCTGGCGATCAACGGCCTGCGCGCAGGCTACGGCAAGATCGAGGTGCTGCACGACGTCGCTTTGACGATCGCACAGGGCGAGACGGTGACGTTGATCGGCGCCAATGGCGCCGGCAAGACGACGCTGTTGAAAACCATTTCCGGCCTGATCAAGCCGACGGCGGGAACGATCGAGTTCGAGGGCAAGAACATCGCGCGTCGCCCGCCGCACAAGATCGTCGATCTCGGCGTCAGCCAGGTGCCGGAAGGCCGCGCCATTCTCAAGCGTATGAGCGTGATGGAAAATCTGCTGATGGGCGCCTTTCGACGCAGCGACGCGGAGATCGGCAGCGACGTCGCCGCGGTGCTGGAGCGGTTTCCGGCGCTGGCGGAACGGCGGGATCAGACCGCGGGAACGCTGAGCGGCGGCGAACAACAGATGCTGGCGATCGGCCGTGCGCTCATGGCGCGGCCGAGGCTGCTGCTGCTGGACGAGCCTTCGCTCGGCCTCGCGCCAAAATTCATCACGCGGATATTTCTCACCATCCGTGAACTGCAAAAGGAGGGCAAAACGATCCTGCTGGTCGAACAGAATGCCCGCCAAGCGTTGCAGGTTGCCGACCGCGGTTACGTGATGGAGCGCGGCAGGATCGTTCTCGGCGGAACGGGTCAAGAGCTTCTGAAAATGCCCGAGGTGCGCAGTACGTATCTTGGGCAACACGCGGCATGACAATCAGGAGGCAATAAAAATGGATCGCGATGGAGGTGCGATGGTCGAACATCCAGGATAACATTCACGGGAATTCCACATGAATGCGCCGCCTCAATGCGCGGCGCGGTCAAATTGTCTGTTCAAAGTTTCTCGGAGGGTCGTAACAATGGGACTTAAAAGACATCTCGCAACATCGCTGGCCGTCGCGGCCATCGTGTTGTTCGCCGGATCGGCATACAAAGCCGAAGCGGCCAAGTTGGAAGGACGTAACGTCAAGATCGGCTGCATGGTGCCGCTGACCGGCAAAGGCGCCGAGTGGGGCCAGGCCGCCAAGGTCTCCATGGATATGGCGGTCGCGGAAATCAACGCCAAAGGCGGGATCGGCGGCGTGCCGATCGACCTGATCTGCTACGATACGCAGACGCTCGAAGCCGAAGGGCTCAAATCCATCAGCCGCCTGGTCGAGCGCGACAAGGTGCTGGCGATTTCCGGACCGTGCTTCTCATCGGTGTTCGAAACCATCGCGCCGCAGCTCGACGCTCAATTGAAGACCGTCATCAACTCCTATTGCTCGGCCAAGCCTGGCCTGTCGGCGATGAGCAAATGGGCGTTCCGCAACACGCTGACCAGCGACAAGCAGTTGAAGCCGGTGGTGGCGGCCTGGGTGAAGGAATATCACCCGAAGAAAGTCGTCATCATCTATGACGCCGAGGACGCCGTATCCAAGGCCGAAGGCGCCAAGATCCTGCCCGTGCTGCTCAAGGCCAATGGCGTCGAAGTTATCGACTCGCCTGACTTACCGCACCAAGGACACCGACTATTCGGCGCAGGTCACCAAGGCCAAATCCGAGGGCGCCGACGGCATCGCGTTCGGTTCCTGCTACCAGAACTCCGGCGCCATCGCGAAGGAGGCCTGGAAGCAAGGGCTCAAAGTGCCGATGGTCGCCGGCGCCTGCTCGAGCACGCAGGGCTTCATCGAAATCGCCGGGCCGGCGGCCGAGGGCACCTACATGTCGACCGCCGCCTGGATCGGCGATCCGCGGCCGGCAGCGGCGGAGTACCTCAAGAAGTACCTTGCCAAGAGCGGCGGCAAGGAGCCGAATTACGGCGGTCCGCGCTCCTACGACAATATCTATCTGTTCAAGCACTGCATCGAATAGTCGGGCGTCACCAACAAACCCGCCGATCTCGCTTCCGACCGCGACAAAATCCGCGAGTGCATGAGCGGCATCAAGCATTTCCCCGGCGTCGCCGGCGAGGTGAGCTTTGATAAAGATCGCGACGGTGAAGGCATCACCGCCATTCTCAAGGTCGAACACGGCAAGTACGTCAACCTGCTGAAGTAATTCGGTTGCGGGAAAGCGATCGAATAACGCACACGACGGCGCCCCACGCTGTGGGGCGCCGCTAACGCGAAGGCACAGCGACGGTGACGACGGATTGGATCGGCCAATCGATCGAACGGTTTGAAGACGACGCGCTTCTGACCGGACGCGGCCGATTCATCGACGATCTCGGCGTGCGGCCCGACACCCTGTACGCGGCGATCCTGCGGTCGTCACACGCACATGCGAAAATTCGTGCCATCAACGCCGACGCCGCGCGGCAAGCCCCCGGCGTCGCCGCGGTTTTGACCGGCGCCGACGTCACGGCACTGTCGGCAAGCCTGGTCGTCGGCGTGAAGGCGCCGATCGAGTGCTGGCCGATTGCGACCGATCGCGTGCGCTATGTCGGCGAGCCGGTGGCGGTGGTCGTAGCGGCCGACCGCTATCTGGCCGAGGACGCGCTCGAACTGATCGAGGTGGACTACGAGCCGCTTCAGGCAATCGTCGATCCCCTCGCCGCGCTCGATCCCGCCTTGCCGGCGCTGCATGACGGGCTCGGCGGCAACATCGCCAGCGACCGCTCGTTCCGCTACGGCGATCCCGAACGCGCCTTCGCGGAAGCCGCGCATCGCGTTTCCGTCGCCGTCAATTATCCGCGCAATTCCTGCACGCCGATCGAGACCTACGGCGTCGTCGCCGAATACGATCCCGGCGCGGACGCCTACGACATTCTCGCCAATTTCCAAGGGCCCTTCAGCCTGCACCCGGTCATGGCGCGCGCGCTCAAGGTGCCGGGTAACCGGCTGCGCCTGCGCACGCCACCGGAGTCAGGCGGCAGCTTCGGCGTCAAGCAGGCGGTTTTTCCCTATGTCGTCCTCATGGGCGTGGCGGCGCGCGCAACCGGCAGACCGGTGAAATGGATCGAGGACCGGCTCGAACATCTGGCGGCTTCGGTGTCCGCCACCAACCGGGTGTCACGCGCCGAAGCCGCCGTTGACGCCGACGGACGCGTCCGCGCCCTCCGCTACGATCAGATCGAGGATGTCGGCGCGCATATCCGCGCGCCCGAGCCGGCGACGCTCTACCGCATGCACGGCAATCTGACCGGCGCGTACGACATCCGCAACGTCGCGGTGCGCAACCGTGTCGTGCTCACCAACAAGACGCCGACCGGGTTGAACCGCGGCTTCGGCGGGCCGCAGATGTATTACGCGCTGGAGCGGCTCATGCAGCGCATCGCGGTCGAGCTCAAGCTCGATCCGGTCGCGGTCCTCCGGCGCAATCTGGTGCCGGCGGCGGCGTTTCCCTATCGGACGGCGAGTGGCGGCCGCCTCGATTCCGGCAATTACGGCCACGCCGTCGACGTCGCGCTCGCCGACGGCGGCTTTGCCGAATTGCGCGCGCGGCGCGACCGCGCCCGCGCCGAAGGCCGCATTTACGGCATCGGCTGCACCGCCGTGGTCGAGCCGAGCGTTTCCAACATGGGCTACATCACCACCGTGCTGACGCCGGAAGAGCGACGCCGCGCGGGGCCGAAGAATGGCGCGCATTCAACTGCAACCGTGACGCTCGATCCGCTCGGCTCGGTCAGCGTGCATGTGGCGAGCGTGCCGCAAGGCCAGGGTCACCGCACGGTGCTGGCGCAGATCGTTGCCCAGGCCTTCGGGCTGAAGCCGCGCGACATCCGCGTCGTCACCGAGATCGACACCGCGCGCGACGCCTGGTCGATCGCGTCCGGCAACTATTCGAGCCGTTTCGCCGCCGCGGTCGGCGGCGTCACGCATCTGGCCGCCACAAAGTTGAAGGACAAGCTGGCGCGCATTGCTGCGGCGCAGCTCAATGTCGCGCCCGAGGATATCGAATTCGCCAACGGGCGCGTCGGCGCGCGCGGTAATCCCGACAACAGCCTGCCGTTCAGCCGGGTCGCGGCGACAACACATTGGTCGCCGGAGACTGTCGCGGAAGAAAACCAGGCGCTACGCGAGACGGTGTTCTGGACGCCGCCCGAACTGACCCCACCGACCGAGGATGACGAAATCAACTCCTCGCTCTGCCACGGCTTTATTTTCGATTTCTGCGGCGTCGAGATTGACCGCGTCACCGGCGCCGTGCGCATCGACAAGTACGTGACCATGCACGACTGCGGGCGTGTGCTGCATCCCGGCATGGTCGCCGGTCAGATCACCGGCGGCTTTGCCCACGCCGTCGGCGCCGCGCTCTACGAGGAATACGCCTATGGCGCGGACGGAAGCTTTCTGTCCGGCAGCTTCGCCGATTACCTGGTGCCGACGCCGACCGAGGTGCCCTCGCCGCTCATTCTACATGTCGAGACATTGTCGCCGTTCACGCCCCTTGGCGCCAAAGGCGTCGGCGAAGGCAATTGCATGAGCACGCCGGTGTGTTTAGCCAATGCGGTGGCCGACGCGCTCGCGCTCGACGCCATCGATCTGCCGATCACGCCGGTGAAGCTGGCGAAATTCCTGCATCCGGCCGAGCCGGCTTCGGGCGGAGGGCGCGCATGAAGCCGCCCCGCTTCGATTACATCCGCGCCGGGGCGCTCGACGAAGCCCATGACGCGCTCGCCGCGGACGGTGCCGACGCGCGCATCATCGCCGGCGGCCAGAGCCTGGTGCCGATGCTGTCGATGCGGCTGGCGGCACCTAAGGTCCTCATCGACATCATGCATCTGCCGGCGCTGGCGAAGATCGCCGCCGGCACCGACGCCATTCGCATCGGCGCTGCGGTGACACAAGGTGCGCTGCTGGCTTGGCCCAAGCTTGGCGACAGCCAGCCGCTGCTCGCTGCTGCCCTGCCCTGGGTCGGCCACGCGCAGACGCGCAGCCGCGGCACGGTCTGCGGCTCGGTCGCCCATGCCGATCCGAGCGCCGAAATCCCACTGGCGCTGCTCGCGCTTGGAGGGACCATCGAGCTGTCGTCCCGGCGCGGCGCGCGCCGCGTGCCGGCCGATGAATTTTTTACTGGATTGATGTCGACCGCGCGCGATGACGACGAAATGATCGAGGCGATCGAAGTACCAGCGCGGCGTGCGGGCACCGGTTACGCATTCCAAGAATATGGCCGCCGCCACGGCGATTTCGCCATCGTCGCCTGTGCGGCGGTGGCGCACGACCGCGGTGTCCGGCTGGCCATTGGCGGCGTCGCCGACCGGCCGGTGGCGCGCGACTTTGCGGCGATCGGCAGCAGCGCGCTCGACGACGCGCTCAACGATATGGCCTGGGAACTCGAAGCGCGCGACGACCTCCACGCCACCGCGGGCTATCGCCGCGGGCTTGTGCGCCGGCTCGGCCGTGCGGCGATCGAGGAGGCGCAGCGATGCCGCGCCTGAAGGCCGACGCCCGCCATCGCGTGCGCTTTACCCTCAACGGCCGCGCCGTCGAAGCCGACGTCGAACCGCGCATGCTGCTGACCGATTTCCTGCGCCACGTGCTGGGCGCGACCGGCACCCATGTCGGCTGCGAGCATGGCGTTTGCGGCGCCTGCACGGTGCAGATAAACGGCGTGCCGGCGCGCGCCTGTCTCACGCTCGCGGTGCAGGCCGACGGCGCGCAAATCCGCACCGTCGAAGGGCTTGAGCCGGCGCCCGGCCGGCTGTCGGTGCTGCAAGAGGCGTTTCGCCGCCATCACGCGCTGCAATGCGGCTTCTGCACCGCCGGCATTCTGATGTCGCTCGACGCTTATTTGCGCGAGAAACCCGACCCGCAAGAGACCGACTTGCGCGACTATCTCGGCGGGCATTTGTGCCGCTGCACCGGCTACGTGCCGATTATCGCTGCGGCGCTCGATGCCGCCAAACGCCTGCGCGAGGTGCCCAGCCGATGCTTGATCTCGGCACCAGCTTTGTCAGCAGCGTCGAGCGCGATCCCGACCGGCTCGCCATTGTCGATGGCCCGCTGCGGCTCACTTATGCGCAATGGTACGGCAAGATTTCCGCGCTGGTGGCCGGCTTCGACCAGCTCGGGCTCGGCGCCGGCGATCATCTGCTCACCGTGCTGCAAAACCGCTGGGAAGCGGCGACCTTGCATTGGGCCTGCCAGTTTACCGGCGTGATCGTCACGCCGGTGAACTGGCGCGCCACCGCCAGCGAGATCGATTTCTTTGTCGAGAACGCGCAAGCCAAAGCGGTCGTCTACGAAGACGTCTCCAGCAAGGCGGTCACGCAATCAAACAACGCACATAACTTGCCGCGCATCGCGCTTGGCAACCCGCGCGCCGGCGACATCGTTTGCAGCGCGCTGATGGATCGCCAGACGCGCGGACGCAAGCCCGCGCGCCGATGCCGAAGCCTGGTCGGTCATGCTCTACACTTCCGGCACCACGGCGCAGCCGAAGGGCGTGCCGCGGCGCCAGCGCGCCGAACGGGCCGCGGCACTGGCGCATGTCGCGCAGAATCTTTACGCGCACGGCGAGCGCACGCTCGGCGTCATGCCGCTCTATCACACCATGGGCGTGCGCTCACTGCTCGCCATGTCGCTGATCGGCGGCGCTTTCGTCTGTCTGCCGCGCTTCGATATCGGCCGCGCCCTCGAATTGATCGCCGCCGAGAAGATCAGCAATCTCTATCTGGTACCGACGCTCTATCACGACTTGGTGCATGACGAGCGTTTCGCCAAGGCCGACGTTTCCAGCGTGCGCAAGCTCGGCTTCGCCGGCGCGCCGATGACCGATGGGCTGCTCAAGGAATTGCAGGCAGCCTTCAAGCCGGACCTGTTCGTCAACCACTACGGGTCGTCGGAAATCTACACCTTCACCATCGACCAGAACGCGCCGGCAAAACCGGGCTCGGCCGGGCGCGCCGGCATCAATCAGCGCATCCGCGTGGTGAAACTCAACGCCAGTGGGCCCGACGAGATCGCGGCGGCGGGCGAAGAAGGGGAGATCATCGCGCTGCTAGCAGGAGACGAATCTTTCGAGGGCTATTGGCACCGGCCGGATTCCGACGCCAAGGCGTTGAAACACGGCTGGTACTTCACCGGCGACACCGGCTACGTCGACGCCGTCGGCGATTTGTTCGTCACCGGCCGGGTCGACGATATGATCATTACCGGCGGCGAAAACGTCTCGCCGGTGGAAATCGAAAGTTGTCTCTCGTTGCATCCGGCCGTATCGGAAGTCGCGGTCGTCGGCCTTAGCGACGAGCGCTGGGGCAAGGTCGTCACCGCCTTCATCAAGCGGCGCTCGGCCGTCGGCCAGGACGAGCTCGACCAATTCTGCCGCGCCTCCGGTCTCGCCAATTTCAAGCGGCCACGCCAGTACATCTTTGTCGCCGAGATCCCCAAATCACCCGTCGGCAAGCTCCTGCGCCGCATGCTGGTGACCGGCGAATTCCGACCGGAAGACAACTCCGCCAACGCCCATCACGACGGAAACGCAGCATGACCCCGATGACTTTCAATGACCCGCGCTTGACGACGCTCGACGGTTTCCGGGTCGAGCTCGACGCCGAGAAGCAGCGCGCCGATATCGTGCTCGACCGGCCGCCGCTCAACGTGATCATGATGCCGCAGCGCGACCAGTTGCGGCTCGCTTTCGAGGCGCTCGACGACGATGCGCGCGTGCGGGTGATCGTGCTGCGCGCAGCCGGCGAGCACTTTTCCAGCGGCGGCAACATCAAAGGGTTCATGGAGGCCTCGCCCGAACATGTCTCCAAGCTCGCCTGGAATATCGCGGCGCCGGCCCGCTGCAGCAAGCCGGTGATTGCCGCCAACCGCGGCTACTGCTTCGGCGTCGGCTTCGAGATTTCGCTGGCCTGTGATTTCCGTATCGTATCGGAGACTTGCTTCTACGCGCTGCCGGAACAGAAGCTCGGGCAAATTCCCGGCTCCGGCGGCTCGGCGCGGCTGCAGAAGATCGTCGGCATCACCCGCACCAAGGACATCGTCATGCGCTCCAGGCGCATTCCCGGCAAGCAGGCTTACGATTGGGGCATTGCCACCGAATGCGTCGCCGACGACAGGCTTGAGGTGGCGACCGACGCGCTGGTCGAGGAACTGCGCGCGTTTTCGCCGATCGCCCAGCGCACGGCCAAGAAGCTGCTCAACGATACCGAAGACTCGACGCTCGCGATCGCCATCGAGCTGGAAGGTCATTGCTACAGCCGGCTGCGGCAATCCGACGATTTCCGCGAGGGCGTCGAGGCGTTCCACGCCAAGCGGCCGGCCAAGTTCACCGGCACATGATCCTTTTCGCGCTAGGGCGTCTACAAGTAAGTTGAGATCGGTGGGCGACGTTCAGTAGCGCAGATGGACTTGGCGCTCGCTTAACCAAGCTTGCTCATCCGGCATAGCGAGCGCTTCCAAGTCGTGCGGCGTGGTCGAGGAATCGTCCACCCACTCGCGCAGCAGCGGACCGCCGTTGATGACATCGATGGCGAGTTTGTCATTTTCGTATTCGTAAGGAAAATCGCGCCACAACGGATAATCGGGATACAAATTGCGGATCGCCTTGAAGGCCAGCGCCTGGATGCGCCAAGGCTTGAACGCTTGGTGATCGTAGCCAGGATATTCCGTATGAATCTGCACGCCGTTGCAAAGCTTGCCGACGTGTTTATGAAACGTCGGCTCGAACCAGCACTCGCGCAGGCGGCAACCCTGCAGCCAGTGCGGCGCAAGCGAGTGCATTTCCTTCAGCACCCGCTTGGCATCGATATCGGGTGCGCCGAACAATTCGAGCGGCCGCGTGGTGCCGCGGCCCTCTGAAAGCGTCGTGCCTTCCAGCATCACCGTGCCGGCATAGGCGCGCGCCATCCACAAGTTCGCCGCGTTGGGACTGGGATTGATCCAGGTTCGGTTCCCGAGCGGCCAGCCGAATCCCGGCGCGGTGTCCGGCTGCCACCCCTGCATCTCGATGATGTCATAGTCGACGTCGAGCTTGAGCGTCCTGATGAACCACAAGCCCAGCTCGCCGAGCGTCAGCCCGTGACGCATCGGCAGCGATCCGGCGCCGACGAAACTCTCCCATCCGGTTCGGAGCCGCAGGCCTTCGACGGGACGGCCGACCGGATTGGGACGGTCCAGCACCCACACGGCTTTGCGGTGTCGCGCGGCCGCTTCCAGCACGTAACGCAGCGTCGTGACGAAGGTATAGATGCGGCAACCCAAATCCTGTAGATCGACGAGGATGACATCGAATGTGTCCATCATCGCATCCGTCGGCCGGCGCACCTCGCCGTACAGACTGAACACCGGGATGCCGTATTGCGGATCGTTGAACGTCGCCGATTCGATCATGTTGTCTTGCTTGTCGCCGCGCAGGCCGTGCTGCGGACCGAAGGCGGCGGTGAGCTTGATGTCCGCGCATGCCGCGAGCGCGTCGAGCGAATGCGTCAGGCCTTGCGTGACCGAGGCCGGATGCGCGAGCAACGCCACACGCCGGCCTTGCTGCGGCGCGCGCAAAGCGGGCTCAGTTAGAATCCGATCGATGCCGAATCTCATGCCGTCTCATGCTGCTGGGAGTTCGTGCGCAAAGCAATCGGAATGGTGAAAGTCCGCTCTGCCCGCAGGGTGCGCCAGCGCCCAATACGATAGCGAGCCGCTCGTTTCTTCGATGATCGCCGAAACACCGAGGCGCCAGATCGCATCGATGGGCAGGCTCGCAGACTTATCCAGCGCCAGGGTGGCGGCCAATTGATAGCGCTCAGCGTTTGCTTGCACTTCAATGCCCGGATTGCCGATCTCGCTGGCTGGCGTCCTCCCCTGCCGATAACCGCTGAAGCGATAGGCCGCCCATTGCGTCGACGGGGAAAAGTTGAACTCGTGGTACGCGGCCGACGGCAAGGCCCGGACGAATGCCTCAAAGCACGTGTGCCGCCAAAGTTCATCGGCGCGCGTAGACGTCGACATCCCCGGCAGGCGCAAATTGCCGATCGTTCCGGTGACGACATATCGCAATACCAGACTGGCGGGATGCGCACGCACGACATCCACTTCGATGCGATTCACCGCGCTGCAATGCGAGTCCGGATGAAGCTTTAATACCAGCCGCATGATGACATTGTAGCGATGATGGCGCCCACGCCGCTAGCTGAGCGTGCGTCCGCCGTCGATATAGATGGTTTGCCCGGTCACGAAGGCGCCGGCGGACGACAGCAGAAATATCACGCCGCCGACGAGATCGTCGGGCGTTGCGAAGCGGCCCATCGGGATACGCGCCAAGGCCGCGGCGCGCTGTTGCGCGTCATCGAAGATCGGCGCCGCCAGGGGTGTCGGCGTCGCGGCGGGCCCGATGGCATTCACCGTGACGCCATGGGCCGCCCATTCGACGGCGAGCACGCGGGTGAGCTGCGCGACCGCCGCCTTGCTCGGGGCATAGGCGGCATAACGCGGATTGGCCACCAGGCTCGACACCGAAGCCAGCGTGACAATGGCGCCGGCGCGCTGCGCGACCATCACCCGGCCGGCTGCGCGCGCCAGACGAAACGCGCCGGTGACATTGACGTCGATGGTCAACTGCCAGGCCTTGTCGTCAAAATCCAGCGCGTCGGCGACACGATAGATGCCGGTGGCGTTGAGCAAGCCATCCAGCCGGCCCCATTGCCGCACCGCTTCCTCGACCGCGTCGGCACACGATTCTGAGCGCACAACGTCGATCTGCGTTGCCTTGGCCTGATGGCCCTCGCGCTGCAGTGCCTGGGCGACGTTATCGGCTGCCTTGGCGTCGATATCTGCGATCAGAACCTTGGCGCCGCGCCGCGCCAGCGCTTGCGCCAGCGGCGCGCCGAGACCGCCGGCGCCGCCGGCGACCAGGATGCTGCGCCCGGCGACGTCGAACAGCCGATCGATGCTGGGCTCGGGCATGATAAACGCTCGTTGCTCAACTCGGATCGATCACAAAGAGAACCTGCCCGTATTCCACCAGCATCGCATTGTCGGCGCGAATCTCGGCAATGGTGCCGCCGCGCTCGGCGTGAATCGTCGTGAATAGCTTCATCACCTCGATGATGCAGACCGGATCGCCTTTTTCGACACGGGAGCCGACCTCGACAAAGGGCGGCGCCTCCGGCGACGGCGCGCGATAAAACGTGCCGACCATCGGCGCGCGCATGGCATGTTGGCCGGCTGCGACGGGCGTTTCCTCGGCTGGCAGCGGTGCCTGCGGTTGCGCGGCGGGAGCGCTGGCGGCCGATCCGGCGGCAGGTTCGGGCAAGGCCGCCTGCGGCGCGCTTGCGGCGCCGCGCCGGCGCACCACCAGCCTGATATCGCCGGTCTCAAGCACGACCTCGTCGCAGGAGCTGCTGTCGATGATCTTGAGAATCTCGGTTATTTCGTCGTAACTCAGCCCCATCGTCGGTCCTGCTATTTCCGCAGTCATTCGCGGCCCAGCGTTTGTCCGAGATCTTTGGCCGCTTCGAGCAAAGCGGGCAGACGGCGAACCGCTTCCGCCGTCGACATGCGCGCCTGCGGCGCCGAAACGGCGACCGCAGCGCAAACGGTGCCGCGCTTGTCGCGCACCGGCACGGCGATGCAAACGACACCGGCAAGAAATTCCTGGTTGTCGATCGAATAGCCGTTTTTGCGGATCCTATCGAGCTCGCGCGCAAGATCGCCGGCGTCGGTGATTGTATGCTCGGTGTAGCGCGTCAGCGACGCGCCTTTGAGCAGTTCGTTGCGCCGCCGCTTCGGCAACATGCTCAAGAGTAACTTGCCCATCGAGGTGCAATGGATCGGCACGCGCGATCCAGGCTCGAACTTGAGGCCGAGCGGCCACGCCGCCTCGACGCGGTCGATATAGGCAATCGAGTTACCGACGATCATGCCGAAATTGCAGCTCTCGCGCACGGCGGCCGAGAGGCGTTCGAGCACCGTGTGGCGCGGCCCCGTGCGCATCGAGGCGCGGATGGCGTCGATGGCAAAGCCCACCAGGCGCGGCCCAGGTCCGTAAAGACGGCTGCCGGGCCCGCGCTCCAAAAAGCCGTCGGTATCGAGCATGCGCACAATGCGGTGCATGGTCGGCGTCGGCACGTCCATCAGCGTCGCAAGGTCGGAAACGCTGAGCGGCCGCTGCGCGGACACCACCGTCTCCAGCACCGTGAAGGCCTTGTGCGCGGAACTATGCACCTCGGCCTGTGAACTGGGTGCCGACGCGCGCGCCCGACGCCGTGACGTTGATTTGCCAGACGATATCTCGTTGCGGATCGGCACAACGGACGGATCCGAAAATAAGACCGGCCTTTTCATCTCAAGCACCTTGCGGGCCATGGTTGCATCACGCCGCCACCTTTTCCAGTTGCGCGCCGCGCGCACGCGTCGCCAACAGCCAGACCGTCATTACGGCGCAGATGGCGATCAACGTCCAATGCCAATAAATCTCGCCCCAGGTCATGGCAAAGAAGCCGATGAGCGAGGCGACGGCGAAGACGCCCCGCTCCCAGGAAATGAGGCTGCGCAGATAATAGCCATAGGCGGCGACGGAGACAGTGAACTGAATGGCCAGCACTTCCAGGATTTGCGGAACGACGTCCCAGCCAACGTGCGGGAACGACATCAGTACCGGCGAGTAGACGAAAGCGAACGGAATGATGAAGGTGGTGGCGGCGATCTTCATCGAATCGATAGCCGTCCTCGCATACGACGCCTTTGCCAGCTTAGCGGCCGCCAGCACGCTGACGGCGACGGGCGGTGTGAGCGTGGAGAAGACCGCGAAGTAGAAGGCGAAGAAATGCGCCTCCAGCGGCGGCACGCCGATCTGCTGCAGGAACGGCACCAGCGCCAGCGCCACGATGATGTAGGCGACCGGCGTCGGCAGCCCCATGCCGAGGATGAGCGACACGCACATGGTCGCGATCAGCAGCAGCAGCTTTGAGTCCGGCAGATATTGCAGCAGGATGGAGCCGAGCCGGCCGGACAGATTGGTGGTCAGCATGACCTGGCCGAGCGGTCCGATGGCGACCAGAAGTAGCGAGAGAACCGCGACCAGCACGAAGCCTTCGTCGACCGCCTCGTAAAGCGCCTTCCACTTCGGCCGATAACGCCCTTGCAGCAGCGACAGGCCGAGCGCGAGCACGATGCCGTAGAGGCCGGCGATCGCCGGAGAGCGGTAACCCAGCAACAGCCAGAGCACGACGCCGAAAGAAATCAGAAAGGTCGGCGACATGCGCGCGATCATCTGCAGATCGGCTTTCTCGGTCAGCCTGGGGAGTTTGCGCCGCTTGGCATAGACGGTCACGGCGATCGCCACGCCGACGAGATAGAGCAGCGCCGGAATGGTCGCCGCCAGCGCGATCTCGATGTAAGGGCGGTTGAGAAACGACGCGATGATGAAGGCGGCAAGTCCGAGCACCGGCGGCATGATCTGACCGGCCGAGGATGCGGTCGCCTCGATCGCGCCGGCCATGGAAGCGTCATAGCCGTGCTTTTTCATCATCGGGATAGTCAGCCGGCCGGTCAGCACCACGTTGGAGACCGCCTGCCCCATGATGGCCGCGACAATGCCCGATCCGATGATCGCCGGCGCAGCGGCGCCGCCGGCAATGCGCCGACCCGTCACCTTGCCGACTTCCAGCACCATGTTGAGCATGCCGACGGCAAACAGCGTCGCCGCGTAGATGATGAGGAAATAGATCGAGTTGGCGGCGATCTGGGTGAGGAAATAGAAGCCCTGGTTGGTGCCAAGGCCGATGTAGTTCATGATGAACTTGGCGTCGTAGTGCGGCGTGACCAGCAGTGGATTGGGGATCAGATAGCCGAAGAAGAAGTAGACAATCGAGAGCGCAATAACGGCGGTCAACAGCATGCCCCAATGAATCATGCACAGCGCCAGGATCGACACCGTCATCAGCCAGCCAAAAACCATATCGGTGTCGTTAAAGAACGGCTGGGTCTGTTCGAGCTCGACGGCGTGCAGACGCACATAGCCCATCGCGATCGCGCTGGTGACGAGCGCCAGCACCGAGAACGCGAAGCGCGGCCAGAAAAGCGGCCTGAGCGGCCCGTCGATCTTTTCGTGACAGTGATAACGGACCGCCAGCAGTCCCGACATCAGGCAGACGCCGAGAATGAAGTTGGAATAGTATTCGGAAGAATTCTTCACATAGCCGAACGCCGCCACGCCGATGTAAACCGTGAGCAACGTGCCGACCGCCAGAAACGGCACGTCGGTGATCAGTTTTAAGCGATGCCACCCCATAGAAAGCAAAACCTCCAGGCGACCAAATTTACGCCGCATCGTCGGGGCGGGCCCACATCGCTGCAGTGTTTCGGGATTGCTCTTACCTTTTGGGCTTCGGGCCGGGCGGCGGCCGACCCGAAGCTTGTTCGTTAGCGCTTATGATTTGGGATAGGTCATCGGTTGGCAGGATTTGCGTTTGTCCCACCAGCCAAGCTCCTTGTAGGCCTTGATGGCGCCCGGATGCGCGTTCTCTTCCGACAAGCCGCAGACCATGAGTTCGGGCGACCAAATCTTCCAAAGCGCGTTCAGCTTCTTCATCGACGGCCCGAGTTCCGCGACCGCCTTCACGACCTTGTAGGCCTTGTCGGCCGGAAATTCGGCATGCGCCGCCTTGAAGGCTCGGTCGAAACCGACACCGAGCGGCTTGTCCTGACCGGGAAGCGTCTTGGCCGGCAGTTCGACGTAGATGAAGGTGGCGTCGTATTGCTTGTTCACCTTGTCCACATCCGCCTTGGTCACGCCGAGGTAGCAGAGCTTCTTGCCCGTCGCTTCGAGCTGCCGCACCGCCCCCGGAATGAGATACTCCTTGAGGTGGGGCTCGGCTCCAATCGGCGTCACGGCAGCGTCGGTTGCGCCGTCGATCAATTGCTGCGTCAGCTGGCCGGGAGTCAGGTAGCGGATATCGGCATTGCTGCCGTTGATGCCGTAGGCGGTGCTCAGGAACAGCGTCGAGAACACGCCCCAGTCCGACTGTCCGCGCAGGCCGAGGGAAATGCGCTTACCCTTCAGGTCGGCGATCGATTTCAGACTGCAGTTGAAGGTCGCAAAGAATTTGCCCTGACCCCACCACGCCTCGCCATACAACAGCTTGAACGGCACCTTCACCGGCGCGGGTAGAAACTGCTTCATGTCCGGCGTTCCGCCGAAATAGGCGGTCTGGATCAGCGTGTCTTCCGTGGAGAACAGCGACGTCTTCCACTTGGCTTTGTTCTGCGCCATCTCGCGGATGTTGTACATGTAACCGGGCGTCTCCTGCGGCAGCAGCATGACGTCCTTGTTCTGCTTGACCATCTGATTCATCAGGATGGTATCGCCGGCAATCGGGCCGCAGCCGAACGGGCACAATAGAACCGGCACGGCATCGGCGGCTTGCGTCGCCGACGGTGCACCGAACACAATCGCTGCGCCCAGCAGAACGACCGCTGCGGCACATCTTTTCTGTTTTCGTAGAGCCATGACCTTTCCTCCCTTGTTCCCTTGCGCTTTTGCGCAGTCACATTCCTCAAGATCGTGCTGCGCGATTAGCGCCGCCCGCTCCTGAAGAAAAGCTGCCGGCCTTCTCACCAAAAAAATCCGGCGGGGCCGCTTGCGTTTACTTTCGGTGTCCGTGCTGCCGTCAGGCGCGGCGGTCATCCGTATTGGTCAAAGCGTTCATTTTATCAGATAATAAAAAGAATGTTGTTGCAAGATGATTTTCTAGCCAGCACACTGCCGGCGCTTTGTTAGTTCGAAAGAAGGACGATTGGCGCTTGCAAAGAGTGCTGATCGCGAACCGCGGCGAGATCGCTTTGCGCGCGGTGCGCGCCTGTCGCAGCTTGCGGTTGGAATCGGTCGCCGTTTATTCGGATGCGGACCGTACTTCGACGCATGTGCGGGCCGCAGACCGCGCAATTTGCATCGGACCGGCGCCGTCAAGCCAAAGTTACCTGAACGCCGGTGCGTTGATCACCACCGCGCTCGGATCCGGTTGCGATGCACTTTACCCGGGATATGGATTTCTCTCCGAAAAAAGCAGCTTTGCAGCCGAATGCCGCGAAGCCGGGCTGATTTTCGTCGGCCCGAGCGCCGATGTGATCGCCATGATGGGCGACAAGGTCGCGGCGCGCCGCACCGCAAAAAAATTCGCCATACCGCTAGTCCCAGGCAGTGAGAATGCGTACCGCGCGGCGGACGAGGCCGCTGCGCTGGCGCGCGACGTCGGCTTTCCGCTGTTGCTGAAGGCAGCCGGCGGCGGCGGCGGACGCGGCATGCGCATCGTCGAAAAGGCGAAAAACTTTGCCGGCGCATTCGCGCAAGCATCGGCGGAAGCGGCCGCCGCTTTCGGACAACCGGACATCTACCTGGAGCGCTATTTTCCGCGCGTGCGCCATGTCGAGATTCAGGTCTTCGGCGATGCGCATGGCAACGCCATCCACTTGTGGGAGCGCGATTGCAGCATTCAGCGCCGTTACCAGAAGCTCGTCGAGGAAGCGCCCTCACCCGTGCTCGATGCCGCGAGCCGCCGCGAGATGGCGGAAGCCGCGGTGACGCTGGTGCGTGAATTACGCTACGAAGGCGCCGGCACCGTCGAATTTCTCTTCGACCTTGCCAGCGGCAAATGGTTCTTCATCGAGATGAACACGCGCATCCAGGTCGAGCATCCGGTGACGGAAGAAGTATTCGGCGTCGACTTGGTGGCGGAGCAGCTGAAAGTCGCCGCGGGCGAGCGGTTGTCGATTCGCCAGCCGGCGCCGCCGAATGGCCGCAGCGCGATCGAATTCCGCATCAATGCCGAGGACCCGAGCGCGGGTTTTCGGCCGAGCCCCGGCCTGGTGAGCCAATGGCGGCCGCCGGAAGGCGCCGGCATCCGCTTCGACAGCCACGTCTATGAGGGATACAGCGTGCCGCCTTATTACGATTCGCTTTTAGGAAAACTCATCATCTCCGGGCAATCGCGTAACGAAATGCTGGCGACAGCGGAAGCGGCGCTCAATCGCTTTTCGGTCGCCGGCATCGCCACAACTATCCCGTTTCATCGCCAGCTGCTGTCGGCGTCCGCGTTTCGCGACGGCAGCGCCGACACGCGCTGGGTCGAGAGGGACATGTTGTCATGAGCGGGGCGAAAAACGTGCGGCTGATCGACGTCACCTTGCGCGACGCGCACCAGTGCCTGTGGGCGACGCGCATGACCACGGCCATGATGGCGGAGACGGCACCGCTGCTCGACCGCGCCGGCTTCGAGGCGATCGATCTCGCCGGCGGCGCCGTGTTCGACGTCTGCGTGCGTTATTTGCGCGAGGACCCGTGGGAGCGCATGCGCATCGTCAGCTCCTGGATCAAAGAGACGCCGCTGATCGTGATGACGCGCGGCCAAAGCCTTTTCACTTTCGAATTTTTTCCCGACGACATCGTCGCGCTCACCGCCGAGCGCATCTTCGCCAACGGCATCCGCTATCACACGCCCTATGACGCGCTCAACGATATTCGCAACATGGAAGTACCGGTGCGCGCCGGGAAAAAAGCCGGACTCTATGTCGACGCCGGCGTGGTCTATACCGTCAGCCCGGTTCACACCGACGAATACTACGCGCGCAAGATCAAGGAATTGGTCGCGCTCGGCGCCGATGCGATATTTCTCAAGGACCCGAGCGGACTGTTGACGCCGGAGCGCGCGGCAACGCTGGTGCCGATCGCCAAGGCGGCATGCGGTGAACTGCCCTTGCAGCTGCACTCGCACTGCCTCACCGGCTTGGCGCCTTACGTGGCCGTACAGTCGGTGCCGCTCGGCATCGACGTCGTGCACACCGCGACCTCCACGCTCGCCAACGGCGCCTCGCATCCCGCCACCGAAACCTTCGTCCACAATATCGCGCGGCACGGCTATGAGACCGGCATCGATCTCAAGCTGGTCGAGCGCGTGGCCGAGCGACTGCGTTATATCGCGGGGCGCGAGGGCAAGCCGCTGGGACAGATCGTCGAGCACAATTCGTTTCACTACGAACACCAGATGCCCGGCGGCATGATCTCCAACCTAAAGTCGCAGCTCAAGACGATCGGCATCGAGCATAAATTGCCCGAGATCCTGGAAGAAGCGGCGCGTGTGCGCTGCGACCTTGGCTATCCAATCATCGTCAGCCCCTTCGCGCAATTCGTCATCACCCAGGCGGTGCTCAACGTGATGGGCAAGGAGCGCTACGGCACCGTGCCCGACGAGGTGCGCAAATACGTCCTCGGCCATTACGGCGAGATTGCCGGACCGATCGAACCCAACATCTTCGACCGCATCAGCAACGGCGCCAAGCCGGTGACGGCGCGGCCCGGCGACCTACTCGAGCCGGGCATCGAACGCATCAGGCGCCAGCGCGGACCGTTCCAATCCGACGACGATTTGCTGCTGGCGGCGTTTTATTCGGACAGCGAATATAACGCGCTGAAGGCGGCCGGGCCGATCAAGACAGAGTATCCGCTCGCTTCAACGCCGTTGCTCACCCTGATTAAGGAAATTGCTTTGCGCCCGGACATCAAATCGTTTCATTACAAGCAGGCGCGCAGCCGCGCGAAGGAAACGGCGCAATGACGCAACCGGCCTGTGTGAGCGCGTCGCAGCAGCGGCCGGTGTCTCCATGGACTTGACCGAGGTTGCCGTCGTTGTGGTGGTGACGCTTGCCGGCCTGATGCGCGGGGTGACCGGCTTCGGCGGCGCGATGCTGATGGCGCCGCCGCTGAGCTTGCTGATCGGACCGGTGGCGACGGTGGTGACCGCGTTGATTCTCGAAACCGCCGCCGCCTTGGTGATGTTTCCCGACGCGTGGCCGAAGATCAACAAGCGCGTGCTGCTCTACCTCATCGCGCCCGCCTGCTTCACCGTGCCGATCGGTGGCTATCTCCTGATCACGCTCGATCCGTTCATCGCCCGCAAGGTCATCTCGGCGGTGGTTGTCGTATTCAGCGGCTTGCTGCTGACAGGCTTGCGCTATTCCGGATCGCCGCGGCCCGCCACATCGATCGTTCTCGGCAGCATCGTCGGCGTGCTCCTCGGCTCCACGAGCGTGGGCGCGCCGCCGGTCATTCTTTATCTCCTATCGGGCCCCGACCCGCAGGCGGTGACTCGCGCCAATCTCACCGTGTTCGTCACTTCAATTTCGGTAATTGGATTGGTGATGTTGTTCAGCGCCGGGGCGGCAACCACGAAGGTCAGCCTGTCGGCGCTCCTGCTTTGCATTCCTTTCGTTGCCGGTACCTGGCTCGGCGGCGCGTTGTTCGCGCGCCTCAGCGACGTCGGCGTGCGGCGCCTGGCGCTCGGCTTCATGTTTTGCGTGGGCATTGTCGGGCTGGTGATTTGACCGCTTCGCGCGGCCAAAAGTGCGGCCGATTTATTTGAAGTCAGTCACCGCATCACGAGCGTTTCACGATTTCATCGGCGACGTGCGCCGCCAGCGCAACGCCGGTCAGCGTCGGATTGACCGCCATTCTCGTCGGGATCAGACCGTTTGTCGCCAGATGAAGACTGTCAAACCCCCACACCCGGCCGCTATAGTCGGCTACCCCCGTGCCGTCATCAGCAGCACTCATTCGGGTCGTCCCCGTCATATGAGCGAACCCGAACGGCATCCAAATAGGATTGCAGCCGCTGCGGTATCGGCCAAGTAACGCGGTGAGCTTGTCAGCTTCTTTTTCGGCATTCGACATCCTCTTTTCGTCGGCCGGCGATAGCGGCAGGTTGAAGGCCGGACGACTCTGCTCGTCGAAACGAATTCCATTCCGCTCGTCAATGCCGACAGGGCAGATGAACTGCATCTCAACGAGCCTATTGGCGTCAATTGTGGTGTCGTCTCCCGTCGGTTGAAATGGCGAAACGTCCCGCAGGATCAGCGAATACCACTCCGCGTTTTTGCTCGGCGGTACCTGCAGCCGCGGTTCCCGGTCACGGATACCGGGAGCCGCGCAGAAGCCTTCGTCGAGCACCAACTGGCAAATCAGTAGCGGATGATAGGAAAGCCACCGTCCTAATGCCTTTGGACGAATTCCCGAGCGGTAGAGAAGTTGAGGCGTGCCGATCGCACCGGCCGCAACGACAATCTCATTGGCCTCGACTGCCTCACCGTCAACGATGACGCCGGTGACCCGGGTACCTTTCGAATAAGACTATCGACGGCGCCTCGCAAAACCTGAATTTTTGCCGAGGTCCCCGGCGATCCGGCCAGAATGTCGTGCGGCGCCGTGAAGCGCAGGTTATCGTCAACGTCGGGTTGAGCGGCAACCGGTAGCGTAGCGATTGTGCGCGCTTGAGCAGAAAGAACCGGATTAAGCCGGGCGCGGATTCGCTGCTGACGAATAGACGTTTCGAACCATTCATGTTGGACGCCGAGATATTTTTCGGCAATGCCGTAATACTTGTCCCATTGCGCGGCGGTTAGCGCGTCCCACGGCGCGTCTCCGCGCGGACAGAGATTTGTCCAGATAATTCCCTGGCCACCGCGCACATTGGTCACGGCGGCGCCGGGCATGCGGTCGCGCGGCGCCGCTGTCGAAAAACGCCAGATTTTCTGTCGCGATCTTGAGATAAGCGTCCGGGTCGGCTTGGAAATGCGGCGCATTGCGCACGTGCGGGCCGATCGTCGTTCATCCGTACATGCGCCGCTGGGGGCCGCCCCCAAGCCCGCACTGCAACTATGTGCGTGGCCGTCGCGGTCGCTGGGTGATCGTGTGTCCGTAAGGATCTTTGCCAATCCAAGAGGTGTTCCATGTTAAAGCGAGCGATCTTTTTTGGTCTATTGGCCGGCGCCTTACTGTCCGGCTTGAGCGTCAATGCCCAGGCGGCGACAGCCAATCCGTCGCTAGGCCGTACTGCGGCCAATATTTCGGACGTCACCGACGTTCGTTGGGTGTGTGGCCCCTATCGTTGCGCCTGGATTCCCAATTACCGAGGGCGGGTCGTCGTCTATCCGCATATGCGCGGCTGGGTGCGGCCGCGCTCGCCACACTGCTACTACCACCGTGGCCTGTTCCGGTGGGAGTTGATCTGTCCGTAACGAATTGAGCTTGGCGTCGGCGGCACCGGCCCGCACGACCTTGCGCTCGGCTTCATGCTGAGCGTGGGAATGTCGGGCTGGTGATTTAGGCCGGCGCGCTACTGAAAAAATATACTGTTGCGACGCCGATTTTCGGAACGCGTACGCGCGCCGGTAACCAAATTACCCTAAAGATTATGCGAACGATTTAACTCAAAGCTAAAGCCCGCCTTTGTAGACTTTTTTACAGGCGGGCGTAGCTCAAAGGCAGAGCGCTGCCTTTCCAAGGCAGATACGACGGTTCAATTCCGTCCGCCCGCTCTCTAGAATTCAGCGACGTTGTGCGTGAGTCAAAAAAGCAAGAATGGTGCCAGGGGCGGAATCGTGTATTAGGTATATACCTCTGATTTTATTATGTTTCTTCTGCGCGAATTTTTGCTGCACCAACAGCGGTGCCAACATTATTGAGGTGCCGAACCGTCGCTCTCTCTTTTGGGCGGCGGTCCGGCATTTCCTCATTAGGTCGCAATGATGCCCTTCGAAGCCCGCAGAAGGCGTCGGCATCCTTGTCCATGACGCACATCGCAAAAGCGAGAGTTTTTAGCGACAAGGGATTGCGAGTGGGTACAGCTGGGTGGAAAACGATTGCAAGATTTTCTCGCTTATAGCTTCAGGATTTCGCGACCATTACCCCCAAACCGGTTCATGGACGCCAAGTCGTCCGATGTCGGTTAAGCGCCAAAAGGCGACGTTTTATCGAACGCAATCTAGAGGTATCGCGCATCCGTTTAACCCCAGATGGCTTTGGCAGCCTCAACGATCAGGGCAAGCTTGGCCCGCTCGTCAGCCTCAGTCAGCGGATTACCGGCCACGGTACTGGCGAAGCCGCATTGCGGGCTGATCGCGAGCCGATCGAGATCGATGTATTGCGCGGCTTCTCCGGTCCGGCGTTTCAAATCGTCGAGGGATTCCGGCACTGGCGTCTTGGTACTGATGAGCCCGAGCACGACGCCTTTGGTCTTCGGCACAAAGCGCAGCGGTGCGAAGTCGCCGGCGCGCGGCGTATCGTATTCGAGGAGGAAATGATTGACCTTGGTGTTGGCGAAGAAACGCTCGGCGACCAACTCGTAGCCGCCGGCGCCGAGATAGTGGCCTTTGAAGTTGCCGCGGCACATGTGCACACCAATAACCACCTCCGGTGCGCAGTCGGCAGCCGCCTGGTTGATGCTGTTGATATACAAATCGACCAGCGCATCGGGATCGCTGCCGGCCCCGGTAATCTGCTCGCGGATGCCAGGATCGCATAAGAGCGCTACGGCGACCTCATCGAGCTGGATGTACCGGCAGCCAGCCTCGGCGAGTTCGCCAATCTCTTGCTTGAACACGGTCGCCAAGTCGGCGAAGAACAATTCGACATCCGCGTAAGCGCCCTTGTCGGCGAAATCATTGCAGCGGTAGAAATGCATGGTCGAGGGCGCCGGCAGCGTGATCTTGGCCGTCAGCTTGGTGACGCCATGCAGGAATTCAAATTCATCGAGCGCCAGCGGCTGCATGCGCTTGATCTTTGAGTTGGCATAGGGTGCGGTAAACTCGACCTCGTGCCCGGCGTCGTTACGGAACTTGAAAGAGGCCGGCTTGATTTCGAAACCATGGGTGCGCTCGACAAAGCGGCCCCAATAGGAGCCGCGGCGAAATTCTCCGTCGGTGACCACCTGCAACCCGACGTCTTGCTGCAGCGCGACCACATCACGGATGCAGCCGTCTTGTAGGCGCGCGAACTCCTCGTCGCCGATGTCGTTGGCGGCATGACGGCGGAATGCCTGGCGCAGTGCCGGCGGGCGCAACAGGCTACCGACGTGGTCGGCGCGGAACGGCGGGCGGCCTTGGAGGGGCAGCGCCATGCGGGCAATCTCCCTTGATTTTTTCTATAGATCGATAGATGGAATTTAAATCGCCGCCGTGGCACAAGACAAGGGCCTTAACGGAATGCGCGCGCATGCGGCCTCTCTTTTGAGACCAATCTGGGCGCGCCGGCTGCGGAGACGGACAAACGCGATGAACGTCCACAGCCTCCCCTCGACGCGGCGTAGCGCCAGCCAGCGCCGCCGTGCGCCGCAGATCATCGAGGCGGCCGCCCGTGTTTTTGCCGAACGCGGCTTCCATGGCGCCACCACCCAGGACATCGCCGACGTGCTCGGCATCCGGCAGGCGAGCCTTTACTACTATTTTTCGTCCAAGGAAGCCGCGCTGGAGCTTGTGTGCCTCAAAGGGGTCGAGGGCTTCTTCGAGGCTGCCAAGGCCATCTCCGCACGGCCGGAAAGCGCCCGGCAACGCCTGTCGTTACTGATCAATTCGCACCTCTCGCCCCTCCTCGACCGCGGCGATTTCGTCAAGGTCTTCCTCAACGAGCGCCAGAATCTGCCCACCGAAAGCCGCCGGCGCATCGGCCGCTGGTCGCGTGGGCTTGAGCGCATTTTCGTGGAGGTGATCCAGGAGGGGATCGCCAAGCGCGAATTCCGCGCCGATCTCGACGCCCGCCTGGCGACACTCGCCATACTCGGCATGTGCAATGCAGCATCGGGTTGGCAGCGCAAGGAGAACGCCTCCGTCCCACGAATCAGCGCCGAATTCGCCAAACTGGTCATCGACGGCATTGCCCAACTAAATGGCGGCCGCCGTTTGTCGCCGCGGCGACGGAAGTGACGGCGCCTCCGCCTATGGACTCGCAATTCGATTGAGCTATAGAATTTAATAAACCAGCGCTTTACAGCGAGAGCGCCCTATGACCGCGTCCATCCCGGTCGATCGCGAAAGATTACGCCGCACGACCGTTCCACACTTGTTGTGCGAGCGCGCGCGCGTGACGCCGCATCTAGTCGCGTTTCGTTCAAAGCATTACGGCATTTACCGCGAGCGAAGCTGGCGCGACTATGCCGAGCTCGTGGCGCACGCCGCGCGCGCCCTGCAAGGGCTCGGCGTTGCCCGCGGCGAGCGGATCGCCATCATGGGCGACGTCTGCGAAGAATGGATGATCTGCGATCTCGCCGCGCAGTCGCTCGGCGCCATTGTCTACGGCATCTATCCGACTGCGGCGGCGGCGGAAGTAGAGTACCAGATGCGCGACGGCGGCGCCTGTGTCTTCATTGCGGAAGATCAGGAGTATGTTGATAAGATTTTGCCGATTGCCGGGCAGACTGCCTGATTTACGCGCCGTCGTCGTGCTCGATGACTCCGCCATGTTCGGGTATGCGCACAAGAAATTGCATCGTTTCGGCAAATTGCTTGGTGCGGTCGAAAGGCCTGAATCTGCTCTGGCTTGCAGCACTGGCCGCAGCAGCTTTCGCCGAATGATCCGGCCTTCATTGTCTACACCTCCGGCACCACCGGGCATCCCAAAGGCGCGCTGGTCACGCATGGCAAGCACCTCGCGGCAACGGATACAGTCGCCGCGCAATATCCAACACTGCGCGAGAAGCCCCACCGCACCGTCGTCTATCTGCCAATGTGTCACATCCTTGGCCGCGACGTCGCCATCACGCTGCCGTTGATCTCGCAATTGGTGCCGCATTTTGGCGAGGACCCGGAGGACTTCGCCACAACCCTGTTCGAGGTCGCGCCGACGGTCCTCTTCACCGTGCCACGCTATCTGCAGAAATTTGCCTCGCACGTTCTCGTCGGTGTGCTCAATTCGAGCTGGACCACGCGTGCGATCTACGATCTCGCAATGCACTTTGCCCGCGACTACGTCAGGCAGCGCTGGCGCGAAGACACCGGACTTGCGAAGGACGCCTTCTACACGGTCTTGCGATTCATGGTTTTCCGCCCGATCCTCAACAAGCTCGGCTTCGATAAGCTGGAGCTTGTGGTCAGCGGCGGCGCCGCGCTATCGGAGGAAACCGCGGCGCTCTGGCACATCTACGGCGTCAACGTCGTCGAAATGTACGGGCAGACCGAAGAGGCCGGAGGCATTATCGCCGGCCAGCGCGGACCCTTCCCGCGTCCGGGGAGCGTCGGCGCACCAGTCGAGGGCGTCGAGGTGATGTTGGCGGAGGACGGCGAAGTGCTCGTCCGTAGCCCGGACCTGTTCGAAGGCTATTGGCGCAACGACGAAGCGACGCGTGAGATCAAAGGTGAAGATGGCTGGCTGCGCACCGGCGATATCGGCGAATGGCGCGACGGCAGCCTGCGGCTGATCGACCGCGCCCGCGACTTCATCGTCACCGCAGGTGGCAAGACCATCTCGCCCTCTTTCATCGAGAATGCCGTTGCGCGCCAGCCCTTACGTTGCGGAGGCGGTCGATGTTCGGCCACGGCCGAAAATATCTGACCGCCATCGTCGAGATCGATTTCGACACAGTCGCCGACTGGGCGCGCGCCAACGATGTCGCCTATACCGGCTTCACCAGCCTCACCGCGCACCCGCAAATCGAAAGCCTGATCCGGGTCGAAATCGACAAGGTCAACGACGGACTGGCGCGCGTCGAGCAGATCAAGTCGTTCCGCATCCTGCCAAAGGCGCTCGACCCGGAAGAGGAAGGCGAGCCGGTGACGCCGACCCGCAAAGTCAAACGAAAGCTAATGTATGAGCGCTTCGCCCAACTGGTCGAGTCGATGTATGACGACAGTGAGGAGCGCCTGATCGCTGCCGGCGCAGGCGGAGCACTGACGACGTAACCACGAAACTCAAACTCAACGATAAAAGGGAGGGAAGACAATGCTCAAGAGGACTTTGTTCGCAGCTTTGGCTGCTGGCGCATTCGCGCTGCCGGCCACGGCGCAGGACTATGTTGTCGGCGTCACCGCCGCTCTTACCGGACCCGTCGCCAGCACCTACGCGCCCGCTGTCGATGCGATGCGCATCTATATCGACCGCGTCAACGCAGGCGGCGGCGTCAACGGCCACAAGATTAAGCTCGTCGTCGAGGACGACGGCGCCAAACCGTCCACCGCGGCCGCCAACACTAAGAAGCTCATCAGCCAGGACAATGTGGTTCTGATGGTCAATGCGAGCCTGTCTTCGACCTATGCCCCGGTGATCGCAGAAACGAAGAATGCCGGCGTGCCTTTATTGTTCGCCAGCGGCGTCTGCCCGACCAGCGTCTATCCGCCGGCCGCCTCTCACGAATTCTGCACCACCGGCTACGCTGCCCACTACGACAGCCAAGCGACACTCGACTTCGTCAAGGCGTCGGCCAAAGAGGCGGTGAAGATCGGCTTCTCGGCAATGGCGATCCCGCTCTCGCGCGGCGAGATGGACTACGCGATGGGCCTGTCGAAGACGATGGGCATGACTCCGGTGGACGAAGAAGTGATCCCGCCGCCGACCGCCGACTACACGCCGTTTGCCACCAAGCTCAAGGATTCCGGTCCGACCTGGGTTTATTCCTGGGCGCCGTGGGTCACACAAGTGCGCACGCTGGAAGCGCTGCGCAAGCTCGGCTGGCAGGGCGACTATATCGCCTGGGGCCACCTCGAAGCCGAGAGCGAGTTGGCGCGACTTAAGGACAGCAAGTTTTTCACCGTCAATTCCAATGCGCTGTTCCAGGAAGGACTGCCGATCCAGAAGGAAATCGAAGAAGCGGCGAAGAAGGCCGGATCGAAATACCCCGGTCACACGATGACCGAGGG
The DNA here is from genome assembly GCA_963810255.1 of uncultured Alphaproteobacteria bacterium. Classification (GTDB taxonomy): domain Bacteria; phylum Pseudomonadota; class Alphaproteobacteria; order Rhizobiales; family Xanthobacteraceae; genus Pseudolabrys. The sequence continues at coordinate 81,845 of CAWEMT010000010.1, forward strand.
CTGGATTGCCGGCATGGCGATCGAGGCGGCAATGAAAGGCGCCGGCGCATCGGCCGACCGCGCCAAACTGCATGACTCCATGGAGAACCTGAAGATCGACACCAAGGGCTTGCGCGGCGGACCCATCGAGTGGACCAAGACTAACCACTTCCGCACACATCTCTATTACCGCGTCTACAAGTGGGACGGTAGCAAGATCGCCCGTGTGCAGGACTGGAAGACCTACGACGTGAAATGAGCGTTGAAGGGGTCTTTGCCTCCAGCGTTGCTCTAAGATGACCTCGCCCTCTCCCCTCCGGGGAGAGGGAACGCCCCTGTCTTAGCGTGCGGAGCCTCCGTGCAGCTCGTCGTCAATATCGTCGTCCTCGCGTCGATCTATGCGCTGATCGCCTGCGGCTATGTGCTGATCTACCGCGTCAGCCGCGTGCTCAATCTTGCCCACGGCGAATTGATGATGCTCGGCGCCTATCTTGTGCTGGCGACCGCGTCTTTGTTCAGCGGACATCCAGCGATAGCGCTGACGGCGGCCATCCTGCTCAGCCTCGCTGCCGGCGCCCTCGTCTACATCTGTCTTATGCGCAAGATGACCGGCGAAATGGTGCTCGCCGCAATCCTCACCACCGTCGCGCTCGGCATCCTCATCCGCGGCGTGCTGGTGCTGATCTGGACGTCGCAGCAGCAATATCCGGCGCAGACGCTCGGTGTGTCCAACCCTTCGCTTGTGGTGCTCGGCGACGCGCGCATGTCGCTGTGGTCGGCCGTGCTCGTGCTCACCAATGCCGCGGTTTATGGCGGGCTGTTCTTTTTCCTGCGCTTCGGGCGCTGGGGCATGCGCATGCGTGCGGCCGGACAGAACCCGCTGCTGGCGGCGCAGCGCGGCATCAATCTGCATGCCGTATACGCGCTGGCCTGGAGTCTTTCCACGCTGACCGGCGCGCTCGCCGGCATTCTGATGGCGCTCGATTCCGGCATCACCACCGGCATGCCGGTGATCGCGCTCAAGGCCTTCCCGGCGGCGCTGGTGGGCGGGCTCGACAGCCTTGCCGGCGCGCTGCTCGGCGCTTTGATCATCGCCGCGGCAGAGGTGTTGCTGATTTATTACGTCGATCCATTGTTGTCCGATGTGGTGCCGTTTCTAGTGTTGATTGCTATGCTGATCGTGCGGCCGTGGGGCCTGTTCGGCACGCGCGAGGAGCTCGACCGTGTTTAGGCCGGCGCCGCGCGCCAGCGGGTACTTCCGCACCGGCTACGGCCAGGACCTCGCGCTGGTGCAGACACGCGCCGAGCGCACAAGCCTTATTGTCTTCGCCGTGTTGCTTGCCGTCTTTCCCTTTGCCGCTTCACCTTTCGCGCTCGACCTCGCCTGCCAGGTTTTCCTCGCCTCGATCGGCGCGTTGTCGCTGATGTTGCTCACCGGCTATGCCGGTCAGATCTCGCTCGGCCACGCCGGCCTGATCGCCGCTGGCGCTTTCACCACCGGCATTTTGGCCCGCGAAATTCACGCACCCTTTTGGATCACGCTTCCGGCTTCCGCGGTGACCGGCATTGTGCTGGGCTTCATTTTTGGCCTGCCCTCCCTGCGGCTGCGCGGTCTTTATCTGGCGGTCAGTACTCTGGCGCTGCATTTCATCGTCATCTATCTCGGCGGCGAATATGAAACCAAGCGCGGCTTCTCCACCGGCATTGTGATCGACCCGCCGAGCCTGGCCGGCCTCAAGCTAACCGACGGCCGCGCCTGGTATTTCGTACTGCTCCTTGCCGCCGCCGCCAGCCTGCTAATCTGCCTCAACATGCTGCGCAGCCGCTCGGGCCGCGCCTGGCGCGCAATCCATGCGCGCGAGACCGTCGCTGAAGCCCTCGGCATCGGCATTGCACGTTACAAACTGCTCGCTTTCGTCATCTCCTCGAGCATGACTTCGGTTGCCGGCTGCCTGTTCGCCTATTACCGAGGGTTCGTGTCGGTCGAAGCCTTCGATCTGTTCCTATCCATTCAATATGTCGCGATGATCATCATCGGCGGCATGGGCTCGCTGCTCGGCGCCCTGCTCGGCGCCGCTTTTGTCACGCTCTTCCCTTACGCAATCGAATTCCTGCTCGGCCTGCTGCCGAACGCCCAAAAACTCGCCGGCGACATATTCGCCGTCAACTACGCTGCATTCGGTGTAGTCATGATCCTGTTTTTGGTGCTGGAGCCGCTCGGCCTAGTGGGCATCTGGCGACGCCTGCAGAACTACTTCTTGCTCTGGCCCTTCAAATACCGGCCGCTGTCGGGGACGCGCAAATGAGCGAGCCGCTGTTGCAGATCGAGAAAATCGAGATTGTCTACAAGCGCGTCATCACCGCGGTGCAAGGCGTGACCCTGTCTGTCCGGCCCAAACAGATCGTCGCCCTGCTCGGCACCAACGGCGCTGGCAAGACGACGACGCTGCGGGCCATTTCCGGATTTCTCGGCGTTGACGACGCGCGCGTCACACAAGGCGCTATCACCTTCCGCGGCGTGCGCATCGAAAACCGGTTGCCGCACGACATCGCCGGCCGCGGCGTTGTGCTGGTGCCCGAACGCGAGAAGGTGTTTCCCAATCTCACGGTTGCCGAGAACCTCGTCGCGCCGGTGCCGCGCGGGGCCAACGCTGCAGTTCGCAACCAGTTGCAGGAGCAGGTTTATCACTTCTTTCCGCGGCTGGCCGAACTGCGCGCGCGCGTCGGCGGTCTGTTGTCGGGCGGCGAGCGGCAAATGCTCGCCATTGCCGGCGCATTAATGTGCCGACCGAATTTACTGCTGGTCGATGAATTGTCGCTTGGTCTTGCCCCGGTGCTGGTGCAGGATCTCGCGCGGCGCCTGCTGACCATCCGCGACGAGCTCAGCATCGCCATCCTGCTGGTCGAGCAGAGCGCAGCCGCCGCGCTTGAGATTGCCGATTACGCCTACGTCATGGAGAACGGTCGCGTCGTTCTTGATGGGGACCGCGATCGGCTCAAGAGCCACCAGGACGTACAGGAGTTTTATCTCGGCCAGAGCCGCGATACCGGCGGCGGGCGCCGCTCCTATCGTGAGGTCAAGCAATATCGCCGGTCGCGGAGGTGGTATGGCTGAGTTGGCGATGGAGCACCTTAGCCTGAAGTTCGGCGGGCTGACCGTACTCGACGATGTTTCGTTTGCGGTCGAGACCGGCGAACTGTTCGCGCTGATAGGGCCGAACGGCGCCGGCAAGACCAGTGTCCTCAATTGCATCAGCGGCATCTACCGCGGCAGCGGCGCAATCCGCTTCCAAGGCGAGAACATTGCTGGCCGCGCGCCGCACGACATTGCCCGGCTCGGGCTAGCGCGAACGTTCCAGCACGGCGAACTGTTCGCGCAGATGAGCGTGTTGGAAAACCTGCTGACCGGCCGCCACGCCCGCATCGCAACCAGTCCGCTGGCCGAGATGTTGTTTCTGCCCAGCGTCCGTCGCGCCGAGATCAGGCACCGGGAAGCTGTAGAACATATTATCGATCTGGTGGAACTGGAGCGCTACCGCCATACGCCGGTTGGCGCGCTGGCGTTCGGTGTGCAGAAGATCGTTGGCTTTGCCCGCGCTTTAGCGCTCGAGCCGACCGTCATGTTGCTCGACGAGCCCTCGGCCGGCCTCAACCGCGAAGAGCGCGAGGATCTTGCGCGGTTCATCCTGCGCATCAAGCACGAGCTCAATGTGACAATGATCTGGATCGAGCACGATATGCAGATGATCGCCGACCTCGCCGACCGCATTCACGTGCTCGATTACGGCCGCACAATCGCCGAAGGTTTTCCTGAAACCGTCCTATCCGAACAGAACGTACTGACGGCCTATCTAGGCACCCCAGTGCAAGGCAATGTTTCGAACATTTGAGATGTCCGCTTCTCTAATCGGCCGGTTCGGGTCAAGCGCTTTTCAGACGATCCACCACTGCAGTGTCGATGTCGCTCACGGGCTCGTGCTTCTCTTCGGAATCGGCACTAGGGCCCTTGTATGGGGCTTTTTTAGTCAAGAAGTTTAAGCAGGGCGGCGTATCTTTTTTCCTCCGTCCGTTTCTTTGTTCGATCTGAAAGGCCGTTTCTTCGTCCCGACGCTGGCTTCGCTGACGCCAGCGTGCGTAGGAGTTGTCAAGGTTGGCCATCGCACCAACCTTGCGGCGAGCTCCACCCTTGCCAGGCCACACCTTGACGGCTTCGAGCACGATGGCACCTCTTGGTGCGGTCGGGATGACGATCAGAGGGGAGCCCGCTTTCGGGCGCGATCAATCGCGCCACAACCTTGTATCCGGTAGGTCCAAGGACCCGAACCATGATGCAGTCATGCGCATCGGCAGCGAAGCTCCGAAGCGGCGGACCCATTCTTCCAGTCGGCACGAAAGCCAAGGGGCATGCCGGGATTCCGCCACCTCGAACCGTCATCGGCGCCTCGTCACAAGCGGACGGACGAGACCGAAACTGTGGGGGTGCCTTCAGCGTCCTCCATTCATTGTGCCGGACGCAAAACAACGCCGTCTGGTACAACGCCCTCCCGCACAAGCCGCCACAGGGCGATCAGCAGCTTGCGCGCACAGCAGCTTCAGCAATGCGCTTTCGTCCACCGCAAGCTTCTTCAACGGTTGACGCTCAACACCAGGCACGATGCCGGCAACGAGCCAGCTCGACAGGCTCATCTCGATGACCGCGATTAGCGTGCCATCCGGTTCGAGGGCGGTGAGAGATCGGCTCAGGTCGTTCAACTTTTGCATGGGGCGCTCCATCGGTTCACATCAGCAACGATGGATGCAATATCCTCGCCGCCGCCCCATAGCATCTTCCATCATGGGATTCGAAGACGAGGCGGAACAATCTGTTACGCGGCCTTACCGTCAGATTGACAATAGGTCCAAGCGGACATGCGAACTCGCCTCATCCATCGTCCCGCGAGGGACATCATTCCACCGCTCGGTGGAGCTCGAGTGTTCTCCTGTCGCTATTGATCCTGATCAGACCTCATGCCGCTGCAGCCTCCCGGGTCCAGCGGAAATCAGTGCCGTCAACCCATATACGGTGCATGATCACGGCGAGCCGGCGCGCCAGGGCCACAATCGCCTTCTTCATTCCGCGACGCCTGGCGATCTGCATCGCCCAGGCCTTAAGCCATGACCATTTTTTCGAACGCAGCATGCTCTGAGCTGCTTCGTAGAGCATGACCCGCATCATCTCATCTCCACAGCGTGATATTCTGCCGCTCCATTCCACCTCGCCCGATTGATACTTGGCACACGTCAGCCCAAACACGGCCCCGACTGCCTTGGACTTCCTGAAGCGGGCGGGTACGTCGATCGTGGCTCGATAGGTCAGCGACACCACGGGGCCAACGCCCGGGACCGTCATCAGGCGCCGGCACACCTCATCATCCCGGACGATGGCCAGCAGGCGGCGGTGTTGGATGACGAACTGCTCGCGTAGCACGCGCCGGACAATGAGCAGCGGTTCGACCAGCACTGCTAAGTCGGGGACGTTCTCGACCAGCTCCCTGATGCGCGCCTCGAACTTCACCATCCCGACCATGCCGACCTTGAGGCCAAAGTTGCGCAAGGTGCCGCGCAAGTCGTTTTCAACAGCGATCGCCTTCGACTGCAGCAGCTTGCGATGGGTCAGCAGCATCCGCAGTTTCTGGCTGCGTAATGTCTTCACATGCACCGGACGGTAAAGCCCCACCCGCATCATCTGTGCCATGCCGCGCGCATCGTTGCGGTCTGTCTTGTTGATCTGCGCCTTCAGCACTGCCCGCATATGCCGCGTCTCGACACAGATCACCGGCAAGCCCGCATCAGCTAGGGCACTGAACAGCCATTGCGACAGTGGCCCGGCTTCCAGTCCGATCCGCTTGAAGTGGTAGGCGGGGTTCGTCAGCACTGGCAGCAGAGCCTCCGGTTCGCTCGCCACCTTCACTTCCCGCACGATCCTGCCCGTGTCATCCACAATGCAGACGCTGGTTTCCTTGACCGATACGTCCAATCCAGCAAAATGGTCCATGCTGCGCTTCTCCTTCTGATGCTTGAGGCCGTCACAACGGACCTCGTTTCACCATCAGCCTGAAGCGCAGCACCCAAAATCTTCGGCTATCCACAAGCTGCCGGCCGATTACCCCATCTAAGTGCCATGTGTGGACGGCTCCGGGTTGGCAAGAGCTTTCTTCACGTTTGCAGCCTTGGTCGGTGCAGCCATGTGTTCGGCCTGTTTGTGCGGCTCACATGACCGCTGGCCATAATGCCCTCCGCGGATCAGGTCCCGGTCAAAAGCACGCATTCGATGATGCGATGGCACTAGTGGGTTGTCCTGATCGCCGGATCGACCGGCTCTGCATTACGTGCTGTTCGCCCTCCCAACCATCACATCACGCCGGGTGTCCGACGCGATCTCATTTACGCCGCAAGCGCGACGGGCTCCCTGTAACGCTCGCCCCTGGCCATCATCGCCCAGGCCATCCGCGCGATCTTGTTGGCCAGTGCGATGGCGGCGACCTTCGTCGGCCGCCGCGCCAACAATGCCGTGAGCCAGGGGCGATGCTTGGTGCCATGGATCTTGGCATAGCGGATGACGGCGAGCGCACCAGCCACGAGCAGGCTGCGCAGATAGCGGTCGCCTTGCTTGCTGATACTGCCGAGCCTGTCCTTGCCCCCGCTCGAATGCTGCTTCGGCACCAGCCCGATCCAGGCCGAGAAGTTACGCCCTGACCTGAAGGCCTTCGGGTCAGCGACGCCGGCGACCAGAGCGCTAGCGAGCATCGGACCAACGCCGGGGATCGCATCGAGCCGCCTGCTCAACTCATTGGATCGGTGCCAAGCCGTGATCATCCGGTCGAACGCCAGAACCTGCTCTTTGAGCTTCCGCAGTTGATCTCCGAGAGCAGCAAGACATGCGCGGGCAATGTCAGGTACCCGCTTGTCGGCCGCATCGGCGACAACGTTGAGTAGCTCTTCAACACCCTTGCGCCCGACCGGCGCGACAATCCCGAGTTCGGCGAGATGAGCACGGATCGCGTTGATCACAGCGGTCTGCTGACGGATGAAGAGATGGCGCGTGCGATGGAGCATCAGGCAGCTCTGCTGCTCGGGTGTCTTGGTCGGCACGAACCGCATGTTGACCCTGGTGACCGCCTCGCAGATCGCCTCCGCGTCAGCGGCGTCATTCTTCTGCCGCTTGACGTAAGGCTTCACATAGGCCGGTGGCATCAATCGCACTGTGTGGCCAAGCGCCTTGATCTCACGCGACCAATGGTGTGATGAGGCACAGGCCTCGATGCCGACCAGGCATGGCGCTAGCTTCTGGAAGAAAGCCAGGACATAGCGCCGCTTCAGCTGACGGCGGATGATCACTTGGCCAGCGGCATCAACGCCATGGACCTGAAACACCGACTTGGCAATATCGAGACCGATTGTCGTGATCGCTTGCATGCTGGGCTCCTCTGAAACGTGGGGCCTTAACAGCACCCACTTTCATGGCACTCACGTGCCGGTGGAGGAGGTCGCGGTAGGGACGGAGATTTCTCTCCGCCCCCCGCACAGATCCCGGCGGGCGCTGCTAACGCACCGGGCTCCCACCTTGGATGGTGACGAGAAACCGCTTCTCTGGTGAAGAAGGCTTCTCGTATGCGGGCCTGCGCCTGTGACACGGCTACCCGGCTCTGCGTCCGGACCGTGCTTTGCAGTTCCGCATTCTCCTTGGCCCCGCCCCTTCGCTCCGCGGGCTCCGCCGCAACCGAGGCCGCTTTGTTCGCTCGCTTCATTGCTACTATGAGCAGGTCCGACTTCTCCATCACGCTCATCGTCGGCTACGGCCTCCGGCCTTCCCGACGCGGTCCCGGCCACGATTGGTGGGGACAGCGATGGAGATCTCCCGGTTCCCGGTCGAAAGGCTTCTGCGCATGCCAGGGTCTACGACGACGCGGGGCTGGCTCGTGTCTTGCGATGACGACACGAACCATCTTGCCTTCTGTTGGACGGAAAACATCAGCGCCCCGAACTTGTCTTACGCCGCTCAATACCTAGCCTACACGCTCCCCTGTCAACGCTTCGCTTGCAGCCTCACGACTACACGCGCATGACTCGGGGCCGGTGTGGCTCGCTACACCTTCACCGTGACGGACTTGCACCGTCTACCTTCCGCCGGTCTCCCGGCGCACCCGTCCACAGCATCAAAAGCGGACATTGCAGCCGCACCGAGCGATGTCCGCTTAACCCCCGACAATGGACGTCCGTCCCAGTATCAATGATGTCTGTTTGGTGCTCGCGGCGCGTCGACTAGACGTCCGGTCTTCGCCAATAAGCAAATATCAAATTGCGAGTATGACACTTCGGTTTAGGGCCAATACCATCCTCACCAGGCTTTCCTGATCGTCCCAGAGCCTGAATAGATAGAGGTGGTGTTGGAAAATTCACCATTGAATTTGGCGACGACCAGTCGTTCGTAAGCTTATATTCCGCGCCGGCGGTCACGAGCGCACCACCGTGGCGGGCCGATGCTCCGCCGGATACCTCCGCACGAATTCATAGGATTATCACTGAGGCGATACAGCGATTTTTCGTCAATCGCGCAAGCGGAATGAAAGCTTTGCATTTTATCGATTGGTGTATGGCCGCACATGCTCATCCGCGGCCGCGCCGAGGATGATTATGATCGCCCAAGCTCTTCGCTTTATCGTCACCGCGCTCGTCCTGCTGCCGGCCTTGGCCAAAGCCGACCCGATCACACTCAAGCTGGCATTCTTCAGTTCGGATCGCACGCATCTCTATCGTTCGGCCGTTAAACCGTTTGTTGACGCCGTGAACAAGGAGGGCAAAGACCGAGTCGAAATCGACGTCCATCTCAGCGGCTCACTTGGGCAATATCCGATCAATCAATCGCAATTGCTGCGGGACGGTATCGCCGATATCGCCTATGTCGTCCAACCTTATGAACGTAAGCTATTCCCGGACAGCACGGTCATTGAGCTTCCCGGTCTCTATAAGGACGGACGCGAGGCCACTCTCGTTTTTTCAAAGCTGGTCGCGGCCCGCCTCATGCGCGGGTTTGACGACTTCTTTGTTCTAGGGACATTCGCTAGCGAACCGGAAAGTCTTCACCTGCGTCCGCCAGCCACCTCACTTGTGGACCTCAAAGGCAAACGAATCCGCGCCAATAACGACATTGAGATTGCCATCTTTAAGCGCCTCGACATTGAGCCAGTCTTCGTGCCGCTGACTCAAACAGCTCTCGCGATCAGTAGCGGAAAGATCGACGGCGCCGCGGCGCCGCCGGCGCCGATGATCGAGTTCGGAATTGGCCGGGTGGCTTCACATCACTACATGCTTGGGACGAGTTGTGTGCCGTTGTCGCTGCTTATGACCAAGAAGAAATTCGACAGCCTGCCTGCCGACGTCCAGGCCATCATCCGCAAGTACAGCGGCGAATGGCTCGATGAAAACTATATTCGGATCAATGAATCATCGACTGCGCTGATCATGGACCACCTAAAATCCGAACCGCGCAGGACAGTCACCTACCCGTCGAAAGCGGATATGAAAACTGCGCAGACCGTGTTCGACGCCGTAATCGCCGACTTCACGGTCGCTAGTCCCCACAATGCCGAACTTGTCGGTGCCGCGCGGGCAGAAGTTGTGAAGAGTCGCGGGGACGACTGAGGCCAGGTCAAGTTGTCGTCCAATCGGCATAGATCATATTGAAATTGAACCTTCAATTGCCTCACCTAATTACCATTACGTATAGATCCAGAAGTTTAACGACGGCCTTTTCATCATCCCCGCAAACAAACCGAAAGCTTTGTATTTTAACAAAGCCCGAGACGAGCGGAATCGAATCCCCATAAGTGCGGGATTTTAGCTCTGGTCAAGCAAGAGATCGCACAACTTCATTCGTCGGTTTGAGGTGGGCAAATGGGCGCACTAAAGACATTGCCGGTTTTTGCATGCAAATCAGCTCGCTCGTCCATCAAACGCGTGACCCAAGTCGGCGCGGTGACAATAGCGCTATTGTTGCCGGCAACAGCGGTAGCCGAGCCGGTCACGCTGAAGCTTTCGTTCATCACGTCAGACCGTTCCAGCATCTATCAGTGTTATGTCAAGCCGCTCGTCGACGCGGTCAACGCCGACGGCGCTGGAATTGTCCAGATCAAGGTTTACTTCAGCGGCACAATCAATCCGGACATGTCCAAACAAGCGCAGCTGGTCCTAAACGGCGCCGCCGACTTAGCCTACGTCGTACCAGCCTATACGCCGAGCCAATTCCCAGACATTTCAGTCTTGGAATTGCCCGGCCTGTTCCGGAATGAACGTGAGGCGAGCCTCGTCTTCGCACGGCTGGCCGCTGCGGGAGCTCTCGAAGGGTATCGAAAGTTTTATGTAGTCGGCGCCTTTGTGACCGAGGGTGAAAGCATCCACAGCCGCAAGCCGATCGCCATGCTTGCCGACTTGAAGGGGCAACGAATCCGAGTGAACAATCAGGTGGAAGCCGAGACGTTGCGCAAGTTGGGCGCCGTCTCGTTTTTGGTGCCGATCAATCGGGCCATGGAGGACCTCAGTCAGGGCAAGCTCGATGGTGTGACGGTCCCAACGAGTATCCTGGCGGAATTCGGCTTCGCTCAACTCACCAATAACCACTATTTGCTCCCGCTGGGCGGCGCACTCGTCTCTTTGGTGATGAACCGCGAAAATCTCGCGAGCTTGCCGCCGCCCGCACAGGAAATCATCCGTAAGTACAGCGGCGATTGGCTGTCGGAGCAGGGCGCGGATTGCTTCGTGGTCAAGAACCGCGAAATGGTTGCGCGATTGAAGGCCGACCGTCGGCGTACGGTTGTGGAGCCGTCGTCGAGCGACCTGGCTACAGCTCACGAAGTTTTCCCTTCTGTGGTGGAGGATTGGGCCGCCAAGAGTCCGCACAATCGCGAGCTTCTCCGTTTGGTGGAGTCCGAACTCGCAAAAATCAGGTCAAAACCATGACGCGGGTTGGCGCCAGTTCGATCGAAGGTCGACTGCGTGTGACTTCACAAGAGGCAGTTCGGTATGCCGTGCGACGGAAGGTCATGAAACAATGAGCAAGGCAATCACGAGACTCGCGGCCGCGCTGCTGACGCTATTGCCTTTCGCGGCCGCCGCCGAGCCGATCCAGCTCAAGCTCTCGTTCTTCGCCTCCGAACAAACCGACGACATACGCACGGAGTCAAGCCGTTTGTCGATGCGGTCAACGCCGAAGGCAAAGGGCTGGTCGCGATCAAGGTCTATCCCAACGGCGCGCTCGGAAAGGTGGTGGCCGAGCAGCCGGGCATGGTGCTCGAGGGGGTGGCCGACATCGCCTGGGTCGTGCCGGGCCAGACGCCGTATCGGTTTCCCGACAATCAAGCTGATTGAATTGCCCGGTCTGTTTCAAGACGTGCGCGAGGGCACGCTCGCCTATACCCACCTGATCGCCGCCAATGCCTTGCGCGGCTATCAGGATTTCTTCGTGATCGGCGCCTACACCAGCGCGTCCCACCGTCATCCATAGCCGCAAACCGATCGCATCGCTCGCCGCGCTCAAGGGTCAGAAAATTCGTACCAACAACCCGATGGAGGCGGAGGCCTTGCCACGCCTGGGCGCCATACCGACCATCATGCCGGCATCGCGGCTGGCCGACGCGCTGGCGCATGGTTCCGTCGATGCCGTCATGTTGAGCCCGGGCGGCTTGTTTCAGTTCGGTACCGCGGGCTCGGCGGCCAACCATTACCTCCTCGGCATCGGCGCCGCCCCGCTGGTGGTGGTGATGAACCGCAAGAAATTCGACAGCCTGCCGGAAGCGGCGCAAGGCGCTCATCCGCAAGTACAGCGGCGAGCGGGCGGCCGCGACCTGGATCGAACTCGTTCGGGCTCATCGAGAAGCGGATGCTCGACAAGCTCAAATCAGACTCTGAACACAAGACAGTTGAGCCCTCGCCGTCCGACCTGATAGCCGCGCGGCGGATCTATCAATCCATAATCGACACGTGGATACGCAAAAAGTGCCCGTAACCGCCAACTTTGGACGACGGTCGAGACCGAGCTTGCGACGATCCGGTCCGAAAAAGTAGATCGCCATGGCGATGTTCAAAAATCACATCCGTCGGCCGCTACATCGGCATGCTGATTGCTGGTTCTCGGCATTCTGAGTCGGCGGCACTTGGCTCACGGTCAAGACCACGACCGAACATCTGCTCTACCAGAACGCCACTCGGGCCGCACAGAATTGGGCGGAATATCTGGCAGCGAACGTCAGCGACCTTCAGCAGATCGCATCCGGCGAGACGCCGTCTTCGGCCAGCCTGACTTTCTTCAAAAGCACTCGCAATGCCGGCGAGGTATTCCGCTATATCATCTTCAACCGATACGGCTATTCAATCCTGGTGTCCGACCGCGACAAGATCACATCCGTCGACTTGTCGACATACAACGCAATCGCCGCCAGCACGATCAAGGACGGCCATCCCGTCGTCGATGCGAAAGAAGGCCATCCGCCTGACCAGCCGGAATACTTCGCCGAGGCCTATATCCCGGTCATGGTCGCCGGCCAGCCGGTTGCCATCGTCGCGGCATACCTGGACCAGACGGTGGAGCACAACAGTTTCTACCGGACATTTCTGGTCGCGGCGGTTCTGCTCTGCCTGCTGACAGGGTTTTCCTTCGCGTTTCCGGCGATCGCGTGGTACCGGCGAACGAAAGAAAAACAACAAGCCGATCGTCGCATCCGCTTTCTCGCCCATCACGACGCATTGACTGGCCTCGCCAATCGAGCGCGTCTTATAGAAAAGCTCGACAGCGCCCTCGCCGCGCTGCCGTCGGTGGGCGGCCAGATCGCCGTCCATTTCATAGATATCGATCGTTTCAAGGAAGTGAACGATACGTTCGGCCACGATGGCGGCGATTTTCTTCTCACCACCATCGGCCAGCGCTTGCGTGCGCTGACGCGGATCGAGGATTTGGTGGCTCGTCTCGGAGGCGACGAATTCGTGGTGGTTCAGACCGGGTTGGGCGGCAAGGAGCAGGTCGAAAGTTTCGCGCGGCGTGTCGCCTCGGCGCTGAGCGAGCCGATGTGGTTTGATGAGCAGGAAATCAAAGCCAATGTCACGATCGGCATCGCGCTGGCGCCGAGCGACGGCAACAGCTCGGAACGACTACTCAAGAGTGCCGATCTCGCGCTGTATAGCGGCAAAACTGCCGGGCGCAATCGTATCACCTTCTTCACGCCCGAGATGGATGAAGCTCTCCTCGCTCGCCACGTGCTCGAAAAGTTGATTCGAGAAGCAGTCGCGAACGATGGCTTCATTCTGCACTATCAACCTATATTTGAAATCGGTCGCAATCGATTGATGGGCTACGAAGCGCTGGTGCGTTTGCCCGCGCAAGACGACACGTTGATTCCGCCGGACCAGTTCATTCCCGTGGCCGAGGATATGCACCTCATCGACAAACTCGGCGCCTGGGTACTGCGCGAGGCGTGCCGGACAGCCACGACATGGCCTGAGGAATTGACCGTCGCCGTCAACTTGTCGCCCTCCCAGTTCGAGTCCGGGACGGTCGTTGCCGTCGTTACCGCCGCGCTGAAGGAGACTGGACTGGTCGCAAATCGGCTCGAGCTTGAAATTATCGAGACGCTCCTGCTCGGCAACAACGAGCGCACCATGCAACAGCTGCTCGAACTTAAAGCGCTCGGCGTATCGATCGTCATGGACGATTTCGGCACCGGCTATTCGAGCCTCAGCTATCTGTGGAAGTTTCCGTTCGATAAGATCAAGATCGATCGTGGCTTTATGCAGAATTTCGAAGGATCCGGCCACGACGTTAAGACGGTGGTCAAGAGTATTATCGCACTCGGACGCGAGTTGAACATGCGGGTGACCGTCGAGGGCGTGGAGACCGCCAACCAGGTCGACTTTCTCAATGGCGCCGACGCCGACCAGGTGCAGGGCTTCTATTTCGGCCGCCCGGTACCGGCCGCCGAGGTCAGCGCCAATATCTTAGACAATTTCCGCAAGAATCTGCCGGTCGCCTTGGTAAAGGACGACGCCAAAATCCGAACGAAATCGTCGGCGAAGGGCTGACGCGCTCTGGCAATCGAGCCAGCTAAGCGCCTACGCCTGTCAATGCCGCGGGACGAAAGCGGCGCCGTATTGCTCCGGCTTGAAGCCGATCAGCACCCGGCCACCGCCTAGCTCGAGCACTGGGCGTTTGATCATCGACGGCGGCTTGAGCAGTTGGAAAGCGTTTTGGTACCGAGGCCACTCCTTCAAAGTAACGGCCGGGCGCGCGCCCTGATCGACTGGCTCCCCTACAGGAGGAAGGATGATCTTCGCTTCGCGATTCCGGGGTTCCCAAGTTCCAATTAGATACAAGCCCATGAGCGGGCATACCGCGATCTCTCGGCGGAGCCTGCTTTACCTCTGAAAGCGGACATAGACGTTCCGGCAAGAAAGATCGAAATGGCGCAGCGGTTTACCGTTGAAGATACGCACCTTCCTCGATTACGCGGGCCCGCGCCTGAAGAAGTCGATGCGTGCGATATGAATGACTAAGTTCGTGCGCATACCCGAATAGATCGAGCGAGACGCTCCATCGAACAATCTCGGCAATTTCTTGCGCACACTGGCGACGCCCGAGCCTATCAAGGTCGCTGACGGGCCTGAAAGACAAGCTGGTCAAGATCGGCGCGAAGGTCGTGATGTCACGGCCGTTATGTCGCCTTCCGCGCCGCGCGCCAGTGTTGCAAGAAGGTCGGAAAACGGAGACTATTCGCCCCAGTTCGGAGTTCATCTGGGGAATTCCGGTTAGCGCGATTAGATATTCCAATCGGAGCACTTACGATGAAAAAGCGCACCGGCAAACATGCAACTGCGGCCTATTCTCCGAAGGAAGGCCATTCGGTTGTTGTCTATACGCACAAATTCAAACCTGAGCACTTCCGCGAAGGCGTTGAAATAGTCACAAACCAATTCGCAGACGCCCAGTCTGAAATCGGTCAAAAACGGCACAACATAT